>NZ_JCBDHL010000010.1:0-786321 GCF_059833805.1 Vibrio sp. R10-SF1-ISO8
AATCTCTCGGTGACGTGCATTTTTCATTATCTCGTCCAGTTTATAGCCAGCTACCAGCAGGCACGACTCAAAACTTTTCGCTCCAACATTAGTCGTTTTCACTCATAGAAAAAGGTGCTAGTGTGCAAAGAATCGATGAAAACCGGAGCGTCTGCGTATGAGCTTTGAAAGTGCTGTTACCTTTTTTATCGCAATGTTGATCTTCAGCGTTACACCCGGCCCTGGTGTCTTTGCTATTATCGCTCGCGCAATGGTTTCAGGAGCTCGGAATTGTATTGCTCTTTCTGCGGGAATGGTTGTTAGTGATGTGATCTACTTTCTTCTTGCTTGTTTCGGCCTTGCCGCTATCGCCGAAAACTGGGCAACATTGTTTGTCGCAATCCGATACGTTGGCGCCGCTTACTTAATCTATTTAGGTTACAAGATGATCAAAGCGCTCCCTCAAGCAAGTGAAGCGCTTGAACAAGGTGCAGAAATTAATAAACAATCTAGTTTATCCGGCTTTGTACAAGGTTTTCTCATTTCAGCCTCCAACCCTAAAGTGATTTTGTTCTACATTTCATTCTTGCCAACATTTATGGATCTCACCTCTCTAAGCAGCCAAGATATTACCCTTGCCGTTGTGCTCACAATGGTGGCTTTGATGACTGGATTGATGAGTGTCGCAATAGGAGCAGGTAGGTTAGCCAAAGTGATCAAGACGCCGAAAGCGCAACAAAAGCTCAATCGAGGAGCGGGCGGTATTATGATTGCTGCCGGAACTTATCTAGCCATTAATAAGTAAGTTCACCTAACTAATTTGACTTTACCCAAGGGTGGCGCTAGTCACCCTTATTCTAACTCACCCAGTCTAGATACCATGCTAAACAATACACTCAATCAAATCCCTGTAGGGGTTCGCTTCATGCTTCTTTCCGCACTAGGCTTTGCTCTAATGTCTGCGTGTGTAAAGTACGTCAGTAATCATGGTATTCCCGTATTTGAAATTGTCGCGGCGCGGGCTCTAGTTTCTTTGGTCATTAGCTATCTAGATGTCAAACGCAAAAGGATCTCGGTTTGGGGTAATAACAGACCTTTGCTTTTAGTCAGGGGAACCGTTGGCACCGTGGCATTGATGTGCGTTTACTATGCGGTCACAACGCTTCCGCTTGCTGAGGCAACCATCTTACAGTACGTCCACCCTGTGTTTACCGCCTTACTCGGCGTCTTGTTCTTGAAAGAGCGTATTCAGTCCTCAACGATGATCTGTATTGCCTTCTGCTTGGCCGGATTGTGGGTTATGGTTCAGCCCACCATGAGTGGTGGACAAAGCTCAGATTTACCACTATTTAGTGTCGTCACGGCATTACTTGGGGCTTTCGGCAGTTCAATTGCATACGTGATTGTCAGAAAGCTAAGCCAAACTGAAGACAGCTCCGTCATCATTTTTTACTTTCCGCTCGTCGCCCTGCCCACTTCCCTATTCTTAGTATGGAACGAGTTTGTCTGGCCAAGCTTACCACTCACATTCATTTTGGTACTGGTCGGAATTTTTACCCAAGTCGGACAGTATGGTCTAACCAAAGCGATGCAAACCCAAGCAGCAGGAAAAGCGTCAGCCTACTCTTACATCCAAATCGTGTTTTCCGCATTACTTGGCGTATGGCTATTTAACGAAGTTCCTTCCGTTTGGACTTATTTGGGGGGAAGTTTGATCGTGACTGGAGCATTGGTTAACGTCTTCGGTAAACGGCTACTGAAGCCATTGACGTCAAACCGATAAAATCAACATGTTGCTCATGGTTCAACAGCTTTTTGCTTATGCTAGGTAAATATTTGCTCAGCTAACTTAACTAAAAAACATAAGTCATTGTTTTATATAAAATATCAAAACAGGCATAACAATTGCCCTTTAGTAAACACATTCACATGTTAATCAAACACACTAAAGGAAAGGATTGTTATGCCAACTCCATGTTATATCTCAATTGACGGCGAAACTCAGGGTCTAATTACTGCTGGCGCATGTACTGCTGATTCTATCGGTGATTCTTATGTAGAAGGTCACGAAGATGAGATGCTAGTTCAAAAGTTCGACCACGTTGTAACTGTACCAACTGATCCTCAATCTGGTCAGCCTTCTGGTCAACGTGTTCACAAGCCATTCCAGTTTACTGTTTCACTAAACAAAGCCGTTCCTCTACTTTACAACGCGCTATCTTCTGGTGAAAAGATGAAGACTGTGGAACTAAAATGGTACCGCACGTCTATTGAAGGCAAGCAAGAAAACTTCTTCACTACAAAACTAGAAAACGCATCTATCGTAGACATTCAATGTGAAATGCCACACTGTCAAGATCCTGCGATGTCTGACTTCACTCAAAACCTAACTGTATCAATGTCTTACCGCAAGATCACTTGGGATCACGTTAACGCTGGTACTTCTGGTTCTGACGACTGGCGTAAGCCTGTAGAAGCGTAAGGTTACGCTCTTCGTTAGCCCACCGGAAGGTGGGCTACTTATAACCCTAATCAAGACATAGTCACGACTGTTTCTTGGTTAGGGTTTTAACGACTATGTAGGACCAGATTTATGACCACTCTCAACTTCACACTTACTGTCGAAGGGCTTGAATCCAATACCTTTGTTGTCAGGGAGTTTAAAGGGCAAGAGTCTATCTCCCAACTTGAATACGATCAGGGGAAGCTTTGCAACGGTTACAACTTTGATGTTCAACTAGCGAGCCGAAGCGCAAGAGTTTCCGCCGAAGATGTCGTCGACAAGTCTGTCGAACTCAGCATCTATCGCAACCATGAGCAAGTTCAGACAATATCTGGCATCGTACGTTCGTTTAGTAAGGGAGATACAGGTCATCATCACACTTTCTATGCATTAACGCTTGTGCCTGCATTAGAGAGGCTTTCACTAAGACACAACAGCCGCATATTTCAGTTGAAAACGGTTCCTGAAATCATTTCTATCCTTCTAAAAGAAATGGATATTGAGGATTACGCCTTTTCACTTCAGCGCGAATACGTGCAACGAGAATTTTGCGTTCAATACCGTGAAACAGACTTAGACTTCCTCCATCGACTCGCGGCTGAAGAAGGATTAATCTATAGCTTCTCTTTCGAAAAAAATAAACACACCGTCATTTTCAGTGATGCAAGTGCCAATCTATCAAGCCTTCCATCACGTATACCCTACAACACGCTAAGCGGTGGTCAAGCAGATACCTGTTACGTTTCCGCTTTCAATGCTGTTACAACCTCTCAACCGAGCCAAAGCGCTCTAAAAGATTACAGCTTCAAGCAGCCAGCGTATGACTTTCAGCAAGATGTTTCAGGCACCGATCTTGATTATCAGCGCCAAGATTACGAACACTTTGATGCTCCTGGTCGATTTAAATCCGATCAAGCTGGCAACTCAATCAACCAAGTTCGATTAGAGTATCTAAGACGAGATTCGCATGTGGCTATCGGGAACAGTGACGCTCCTTACCTACAAGCCGGCATCAAATTCAGCTTAGACGAGCACCTAGACAAAGAGCTAAATAGAGAATGGTTAGTTGTCTCTGTACAACATCAAGGTACGCAGCCTCAAGCCCTAGAGGAAGAAGCGGGGGCGGGCGCAACCACCTACTCCAATAAGTTTAAGGTCATCCCTAGTCAATATAACTGGCAACCTGAGCCATCGTTAAAACCACTCATTAGTGGTCCTATGATTGCGCTCGTGGTTGGTCCTGAAGGGGAAGAGATCTACTGCGATGAGTTTGGCCGAGTTAAAATTCAATTTCCGTGGGATCGATACTCACAAGGAGATGAGCATAGCTCTTGCTGGGTTCGCGTATCACAAGGTTGGGCAGGCAGCCAGTATGGTATAATGGCGATTCCCCGCATAGGACATGAAGTAATTGTCGAGTTCCTTAATGGCGATCCCGATCAGCCCATTATTACAGGCAGAGCATATCACGCAACCAATACCCCACCCTACTCGCTTCCGGAGCATAAAACCAAAACCGTGTTACGCAGCGAAACACATCAGGGCGAAGGTTACAACGAACTCAGTTTCGAAGATCAAAGTCAGAACGAACAGATATTTATCCACGCTCAAAAAGACTGGGATTCAGAAATCAACAACGACCACACCGAACATGTAAAGCATGACCAGCATGTTGTTATCGAGAATGACGAGTTCGAACGCGTTCAAAACAATACAAATCAGACCGTTGAAGGAGAGAGCCGTAGTCAAGTAACCCAAGATAAAACACTTATCGTGGAAGGTTCACTGCATGTGAAAACTGGAAGTGTTTGGGTAAATGACTCTGGCTCGGAGGTTCACGTCAAAGCTGGCAACAAGGTTGTGATTGAAGCAGGTAGCGAGATTACACTAAAAGCAGCAGGAAGCTTCCTTAAAGTCGATCCTGCAGGGGTTCACCTAGTAGGGGCAGGCGTCAACTTGAACTCAGGTGGTAGCGCAGGAAGCGGCAGTGGTTATTCTGGTCAAGTCGCCGAGCTACCTAATACCTTAACCAATGAAATCGTTGTCGGAGAGCTAGAAAAGAACAGTGTTACAGCCAGCCAACAAAACGCGAACTCTAATGTGATTACTGAGTTTAGTGCACCTGATGAGCAAACATCGCCACTGGTTAGCCCGCAGTCCTATTCAATGATGGTCGAAAACGGTTCGCTAGTTAAAGAACTCTGCCAATGTAACGAAGGTGGTAAATGTCAGATACACAACTAGATCAGCGATGGCGGATAGACGAAATTCCGAAGCCCGTTGAGCAGAAAGCTCATAATCTTTACGCGATTATCGAGCCAGCAATTTGGCCGGAATGGCACGCAGAACTTTTCGCTGACAATCAAACTCCGATTTATGTTCCTTTATTTGAAGGTACCCCGTTTAACAACATTGATAATGGCCCTGTTGTGTTATGTGTCAGCAAAAAATCAAACATGCTGAAACTCATAACAACCAAACTAGAAAGTTCGCCTTGCGGCAGCCTATTCCAATCAAGCTCCAATACAAAAAAGGATGATCTCCTGACAACTCTTAGAAATGCTTTAATTGTCAATACAGAACGCTCTTCGGCACTAATGCGTTACTTTGAACCAAGAACCCTTCTCCCTCTCGTTTCAACCATGACAGATGCGGAACGGAGCTCAGTCTTTAGACATATATCTCAAATCCAATGGTTCGAGAGACAATGGTTCTCAGTCAGAATCTCTACAAGTCAAGAGCTTTCAGAACACCACGCGTGGTCATTAACACCAGAGCATATATCAACCATGCAATCAATACTCACGCAATGGAATGGAGCTGCGTAACCATGCCAAGCTACAAAATTCAACCCGGCGATTCTCTACTACAAATTGCGATCGATCAACGAGTAGAGTACGTAGATATTCTTGCGCTTAACCCTCAGTATCAAAGCAACCCTGACTATATTCGTGCGGGAGATAATATCCACCTGCCCACAATAGAAAAGGTCGAAGAAGTAAAGCCCGACTTCTCTATTGAACCACCAAGCAATGCTATTGAACCGAAACCTTCTGGCGAAATAGTTTGCCAAAGCGAGTGCAAGACGAAACAGCTGTTTGATGTCCTATTTGTAACTGGTGATGCTCCTGCAGACTACTACTGTTTAACTGAAGAACATCAATCAAAACTCAAAGACGAGATCAAGTACACTGATCAGTTAATGCAAGGATACAAAGAGCTACTAGAAAACGCACCGAAAGAAGAAGAAGCTACAGCAAAAAAAATGCAGGAGCATGCTCTGAAAAAGAAGGCATGGCTCGAGCAGTGCATCTACGCGGGAGCAATAGCAGCTCAAGAACCTGCGTCTAATACAGGCGTAGCTACACAGCCTACAAACAACGCACCAATAACTCAGCATTACATCGGAAGTAAAATTACAGAGCTTGAAAAGCGTCGTGTTGTTGTAAAGAACTATGTTCCATTTTTTTCAGAACAATCGGCACTCACCGTGCGCGATAAAGTTATTGAAAGAATTGAAAACGAAATTTCCGACTTGAAGAAGCTTGTAAATAAACCATCCACTCCCGAGTCTTCTAGTAAGCAAGGTATCAACCCTAATCAGTTTGATGCTAAAACCTTTGAGCGAAGACCTGCACGTAGACACGTAGTTGAGGTGTGGCTCGCTAGCGAAAACCGTTTAGTTTACCTACGAGCAGAGTTTTTCGAGACAGCCAAAAACAATTGGATCAGAAACCCTGAAAAGACCGAAGTAACCAAAGCACTTGAGGCACGCGATTGGCAAGGTTTAAAACAGGCTATTAAGACAGATATTACCAAAGGTATTGGCGATGACTTTAACGCTGGCAAGCTAGAATCGGTGTTTGCCAACTGGAAAGTGGACGGCTGGAAAGCCCATGAGTGGAAGGCTACCCAAAAGCTCTACGATGACAATGGCGAAGTATTGTTTGCGGCAACCGAAGAGGCGCAACTGCTGCGCTTCGCCGCACAAGCGAGCGTAAAAAGTACCATAGAACCGTCCAATGGAAAGATAGATCTTGGCATTGGTGCAGAGGCGAGTTTTGCTCTGGCTGAAGGTGCGGTTGGGCTTAATTGCTATTTACCCTATGAAAGTGGTTATACGCTCGAGCTTAGCTATCTTGACGCTAACAAACAGCAAGCCGTTTATCCTTTTGGACACTTTAGGGCGAAAGTCAGCTTGATGCTCAGCTGTTTTGTTGGCGCTATGACCAACGGTCGCCTAGAAATCAGTAATCAACCCAGCGAAAACCCTGGCCACCAAGTACTTCTCTCCCCAACCATTAGGATGGGGACTAGTACTTCTGGTGGCGTCGGCGTGAAAGGCGATATCTTTGGTGGCGCTCAAATTGGAGGTCAGGTTGAAGGCGGTCTGGAATGGAAGGCGCCACCGGATATCAAACTCGACAAGGTGTTTGACTTCGCAACCTTAGCCAAAGTGGGTGCTAATGGCAATATCGCCGTTGGCGCCGGAGCAGGCTGGGACTTTCAGTTAGCGATAGACAGGGGACAATTCGTTTTTTACTGTTCTGGTCGTCTGGTGTTTGGCCCAGGCGCCAGCGGTGGGTTTGGTACTACCATTGATTTTGAGCAGTTATGGCAGCTTGCTGTGATTTTGTTTAAAGGCTTAAAAGCGACGGATTATCGCTTGTTGGATAATCTTGATGACGATGTATATCGTCACTTTATGCGCTCGAGCTATATGGCTTTTGCCAGTGATGTGATTACCAATCCAGAAGAGGCACTGAAACAGGCGGTAATGAACACCAGCCAATCTATCAATGATTGGTGGAAAGAGCGAACACGTTTATGGCAGATAGAATCCGAAAAGGAAAAAGAAGCCTTTCGCCTCGCAAGGCGTATTGTCACCAAGTACAGCGATGTGACGGGCGAAGTACCGTTTGAAGAATTGCTGCCTGAAACCGTCGGCATTATGCTCAATACCTTAGTAACAACGTTCTATTTTTCGTGGGAAGAGAAGCAAGAGACGGCGATTTATATCCTATTGCTTGGTGCGGTCAAAACGTGGCGACGCTTTGAAGAAGTCATCACTCGCATGAATGCCACCGGAGAAAAGCCGTCAGGCGGTAAACAAGCAGAGGACAAAGCACTATTTGACAATCTGGCGCGGATTAACACTATTTTAGATGGCGAGCAGCAGACAAGCTTTAACAACTGGGTGTTAACACTGGCGCAAGTCAATGAAATTAATGAGAGTAACTTTGCTCAAATGCGCCCGTTTACGCCGCGTTCAGGCTGGAGTTGGAGCCAGAAAAGAGACAGAGTCGAACGCCAGATAGCGCGCCTAAACAAAAACAATGGCTACTATATTTAGTCACAGCGACCGCCGCACGGCGGTCACATTCTCCCCTAATAAGGGCGTTCCGTACTTTGGACAGCGCATCGAAAACCTGATCTATTTGAGAGGTTGTCACTTTTTATCGGATCAAATGCGCGGGCTACCGTGACCATATTTAACCCACCTCGAACCACTTTATACTCTCCTGATTCAGGCCCTTGTGGATCGAGTTTCGGTGACACATTATAATAATCTTTTGCATACCAATCACTGACCCATTCCTCGGCATTGTTGGACATATCGTAGATTCCAAGTGGATTAGGCTCGAAGGTTCCAACTGGCTTCAAATCACCATCAATATTGGTGGATTCAGCAGTAAATTCCTCATAGCCACCCGACTCTGGATTATAGTAACCTCTATTTATGTACTGCTTAAAACCATTATTGGTCGCATAATAGAGTTTTTGACCGCGACTGCGCGCGGCGTACTCCCACTGTGCCTCTGTCGGTAAGTCCACGGGTAAAGCTGTTAATTGCCCCAGCCATTGACAATAGTTTTTCGCATCCTGCCAGTTAACTTTCATTGCTGCCTCTTTGACAAAACCAGACAATAGAGTGTCATAAACCTCAGAGTTACGCTCAAGATATGTTCCCTCATATTTGAACTGTTCAAACGGCCTTTTCAAGGCCTGCAAGTATATGTCGTAATCCAAGGCTTCCGCCTCATACTTCGACAGCGAATAACTGCTTAACGTGACCTCATGTTGGATATCCGCGCCTCGATTAACGATCTCTACAGCACTGTAACAGCTGGCTTCTGGTGTCCAGACAGGGCGATTAAGGTCTGCATTCATGCACGGCATACGGAAATCGCCCATGATAAAACTGCCACCTTCGACGAACACCATATTTTCAATCGACTTAACCGCAACCTTAGCGATGTTTTGTTTTAACTCACTATCAGCATCAGGGTATTGCTTATTCACGTTGCTGATGATGGTTGCAACTTGCTCTTTGCTAAGAACACTACTGGAGACGTCAATATCGGTGTTACATGCAGCTAACATGGGTAAAAAGCCGAGAACACCTAGCCATTTATTATTCATTGTGGATCCTCTTGATTTTAGAGGAACATTTTATACGCTAGCGTTCTCAATTTATAGCCAAACACAGTCCTATGTGATGTTAATTCCTTTGTTTGAAAGTTAAGGCCTATCAGGACTGATGGACGTTTCGAACTAACAAAAACTTGTTACGTAGGTGCCCCTTTGCTACAACGTTGGTATACGCAACTTTAACCAATATCCAGTTTTGAGAATAGTCAATAGAGGGATGCCAGCAGCATAGGCTCCTGGCTTTCGAACTGGCAAGCTTAACCTTCTTAGTCGATTGGAAGATGCATTACCGAAACCAAGATTACTAAACGCAAAAAGCCCGCTGAAATCAGCGGGCTTTTTAAATGTGGCGGAGAGATAGGGATTTGAACCCTAGATACGCTATTAACGTATGCCGGTTTTCAAGACCGGTGCTTTCAACCACTCAGCCATCTCTCCATTGCGGTGCGTATATTAGGTACTGCCTTATTGCTTGTAAAGTATTAATTCACCTTCTATGTTTCAAGTGTTGATAATCTATACAAGCATTTCACACATTTTCGTGATTTTAAGCGCACTGAATGAACGATTTATGGGTTAAGTACTCTAAATCATTAATGATAATAAAATAGTGTTTTATTTATATGTCACTGATATTAAAAAGAAATATCACTTTGATGCAACACGTGTACGCCCGAAAGTGATTGCACAATAGTGTGAACTAATTCAAAATTACGGAATTAACTGAGTAACATCGTCTATATCAGAGGTTTTTATGAAAGTCGCTGACTTATTTAAACATCGTGGTGAAACAATTACTAAGCAGCATTCTGAGTTTATGCAGTGGATGACTCCAACTGTAAAAGAGTACTGGGGAGAGATTGTTAACAAGGCTCATAACCGCCACCTGTTTACTCGTCTGCGTGATTTTCAGGCTCCTGCTGTTAATGATGAAGTTCAGCCTCTGGTTCAGCAGCCAAAGCCTATTGAGTTAAAGCCTGAAGCGCAAAAACTCTATCTAGAGCTGCAAGCAAAACTAGGTGAAGTGATCCATACTGGTGAGTGGTTAGACGTTTCTCAAGAACGAATTAACCAGTTTGGGCAAGTGACTGAAGACATGCAGTGGATCCATACCGATCCTGAGCGCGCAGAAGCAGAGTCTCCTTTCAAAACCACTATTGCTCACGGCTTCCTGACGTTAGCTTTATTACCAAAGCTGACTGATAGCGTTGATCCTGACAACAACCTATTCCCTACAGCGAAGATGGTCGTCAACATTGGCTTAAACCAAGTACGCTTCCCTTACCCTGTTAAGGCAGATAGCAAAGTACGTGCGGTAAGCACTTTGTCTAAGGTAACGCCAATTCGTAAAGGCTTGGAAATCGAACGTGAAATCAAAGTAGAGATTGAAGGCGTTCGCCGTCCGGGTGCAGTGGTCACATCTGTAATTCAATTGCACTTCTAATCGATACACCGCCTTTAAAAGAAAAGGATACCTGTGGGTATCCTTTTTTTGTTTTACACAATCTCGATTATTTCATCGTATAGCAACACTCTAGTTGATAGTCGTCACCATTTTTAGCGGTGTACTCTTTTTCTTCGGTACAAGCTCTTGGCTTACCTTTTTCGTCGCCTTTTACTAGGCTAATCCAGTGGCGCATCGCCGACATTTCCGCCATTTCTTGCGGGAAGGTAGTACAAGTCTCTAATTGAATATCTTCGATATCTATCAGTTCAATACAACCCGTACCTTTATGGTTGCCAAAGGTCACCTCTACGTGGCTTCCTGTGCCATCTCTAAACAGAATTGACGTTGGGTCTTCTTTTTCGCCCATGTAAGCAACAAAGTGTTTTGGATGCTTAAGGCCGCTATGGCTGCCGTCTTTGAAGTAAGCCATTACATGGCGGTAATCGATAACATAAGCGGTAACTTCTTTATGAGAGCCGTTCTCTAGAGGGAACAAGCGATCAAGTAGCTGCTTAGCTTTTACTTGCTTCTCACTGGCTTGGTTTGCATTGATGGTTTCTACCGCGAAGACTGCTTCAGCGATAAATGGCTTATTTTGTTTTTGGATTTCAGTCTTATCGAATGTCAGCATGTTCATAGCGTTTCCCTCGCGGATATTTCACAACTTTTATGTCCTAGAGCAAAAATTCCAAACTGGCGTTTAATTGATTTGCGAATTTGTGACTTTGCTTACTTTGTATACTAGTGAATTTTTGACTACAATTTCACAACAAAAATTTTACAATGTGAATTTTACAAAATGCCAGTGTCAAAAAGCCTTATTCGCCAATCCCATTTTTTAGGTACTAAGATAAGAAATCTTAGGAAACGCAACCATTTAACTATGGAGGACCTCTCTGCACGCTGTATACGCGTCAACCCAGAGTATGCCCCTTCTGTCTCTTATCTATCCATGATAGAGCGGGGAAAGCGCGTTCCAAGCATTGATATGCTAGAGGTCATTGCAGAGGTGTTCCAAAAAGATCCAGCTTGGTTTTTGGATGATGAACCAGAGCAAGCAGACATCACTCCTGACAAAGGCAATAGAGGCGGTATCAGTGGTATGGCGCTCGAGCCAAGCTTTTTGTTCTCTAATGATATTCTGCAGATAGCGATACCCGAGATGTTGTCACAAACTGGCATTACTGGCCGCCAGTTTGCACACCTTCTTATTCGAGCTCATCAAGAAAGCAATCAAAACCACTTTCCAGATTTAGAGCGTGCAGCTGAAGAAGTAGGATTGAAAAGACTTAATCTTTCAGCCGAAGATCTGATGGATATTGCACGAAGTTTAGGGCTAACCATTCGCTGGATTTCTCGTCCACCTAAAGATGTCGTGGATGAATTAGGAGTAAGTGCGAAACAGATTGTCACCTCATTCTTTGAGCCTCCCGGTAGCATCTACCTAAATGAAGTTCTTAAACAGTACCCAACACGCCTTAAATACGATCTGGCGGTCTATATAGGCCACTGCGTGTTGCATAGTAAAGAAGGGCTAAAGAGCGTTCTCTCCGTTGGACACGCAAATAGCTGGGAAGAAAATAGCCAAGCCTCTCCTACATCTGAGCTTAATTCCCAAGACATTTTACAAGCATGGAGAGATTTCGAGTCGAGCTTTTTCGCTGGTGCCCTACTGTGCCCTAAAGTTCCTTTTAGGCAGTTACTCGATCGCAGTGGTTATGAAATCGATGTTCACCACAAAGCCGGTGTCTCTCCTTCTGTAGCAATGAGGCGTATGACGGTTGTCTCTCCTTACCCCCACTGGCACTACTTTGATGCTTACGGTCAGAATAAACTCAAAGCTGTATATCGTGGGAATGGTATTCCTCTACCTTGGGGGAACATGAGGAAAGTTAACGATCCTTGTCAGCATTGGGCTGTGTTTAGAAGGCTGTCGGAACCCCAGCAAGGTAGCTCGGCACAGATATCGATATTAAATGTAGGAGATGAGCCAAGGATTTACTGTTGTGAATCAGTCAATATGACTGACCCGGCAGGAAACAATCGTGTTCTTTGTGCTGGTATCGACTTAAACCCAGCTATCGATGCTCAGGGGGGAAATTCGATTGAACTGGCAGAAGAGCTTAAATCTTTATGTGTGAGTAATGGAGGCAGCGCCGCTATACCTCGCTACATGCAGAAAGAGTTTACGACCATTGCCAAAATTCTCAACATCAACTGGATCGAACGCGGAATACAAACCGATGCAAGAGTTATCTGTTCACGTGGGGCAGTGTGTCCTCGTAAACCAAGTTGTTACAACGGTTGCCAGGAGGCTTAGATTCAATCATAAATTTACCTAGCCCGAAAAGAAAAAAAGCCAATCACAACAATCGTGATTGGCTACATATAAGTGTGAACAAATTAGGTTCACTAACAACGTCAGTTGGCTAGGTGACCCTCGGCTTAAGAAGGGTCACTAGTAATAAAGCATTTACCGTGCCAACTTTAAAAAACACTCAAAACCCTCATTTGTGGCTAATTAATAACCTATTTCACAAAAACCATGCGCATAAGGAGTTTTCATTTTGCAATTATGTGCATTATAAAAAACATCAAGCTTGCAAAATGCAATTATATACTCTCGCCCATTTCGATTTGGTAGCCAAGATCTATACATTCTTCCCATGGTGTTTTCCCTTTCAGCCTGTCTATAAGCTGAGTAGCCGCGACACGTCCAATCTCCTCACGCGGTGTCACCACAGTCGCAAGTTTAGGAATCATCGCTTGACTGATGTCGTGACCATGGAAACCTGCAATCGCCATTTGCTCTGGAACCAGAATGCCTCTTCTTTGGCATTCATAAAGCGCCCCGATGGCTAAATCATCGTTCGTACACACTATGCCTTCGACCTCAGGATGGCGTTCTTTAAGCTCTCCCAGCAACTTAGCTCCAAGGGTAAATGAAGAAGCTTCTTCCGTTTGCAAGCTGATAGGTTCAAAACCTGCACTCTCCATTGCATTTTGATAGCCCTGCATTTTTAGCCGAGTCCGTTCATCCATTCGCGCAGCAAAGTATGCAATCCGTTTGCGCCCTTTGGCCAAAATGGCCTCTGTCATCGCTTGTGATGCTTTTGCATTATCGAAGCCGACGGCTTGTTCAATCCGAGGAGAAAAGCAGTCCATTATCTCTACGATGGGTATTGAAGCGGTTTCAAGCATCTTGCGTGCTTTGTCTGTGTGGAAGTTTTCAGACAAGATGATTGCATCCACGTTATAGGACAGTAATGAAGCAATGCTTTTTTCTTCAAGCTCTGCGCTATAGCCATAGTGAGCAATCATAGTTTGATAGCCCGCTGGAGTAGTGACAGATTCAATACCTCGCATTACTTCAGCAAAAACTTGGTTGGTTAAAGAAGGCACCAAGACACCAATAGCATTCGATTTGGCATTTGACAGTATGTCTGGTGCTCGGTTTGGAATATATCCGAGCTCTTCTACTGCTTGATTAATTTTATCTTTGATTGCTTCAGACACTTGGGAAGGATCTCGTAAGCAACGACTCACTGTCATCTTCGTCACTCCGACCCTGTCGGCAATATCTTGAAGCGTTGGTCTTTTTTTCTTATTCGCCATGAAGTGTTACTTTGCGTTGTTCTGATTTTGTTACTG
The DNA here is from genome assembly GCF_059833805.1 of Vibrio sp. R10-SF1-ISO8. NCBI lineage: Bacteria > Pseudomonadati > Pseudomonadota > Gammaproteobacteria > Vibrionales > Vibrionaceae > Vibrio > Vibrio sp. R10-SF1-ISO8. The sequence continues at coordinate 14,013 of NZ_JCBDHL010000010.1, forward strand.
GTAACATAGTACCGAGTATTTAATTCTATTTTATTGTTGAACCTAACAAAAAAGCGCTCACATTAGTGTGAGCGCCCTGATTTATACGGAAATCTGTTGTTTTTGCTCGCTGCTCCAAGTCAAATGGTAGCGAGATTCCTCTGACTCATCGATTCTCGCATAACTGTGAGAACCAAAGTAATCTCGCTGGGCTTGGAGCAAATTCGCAGGCACTATCGCGCTGCGCAGTCCATCAAAATAGCTCAGCGCTGAGCTCATCGCTGGTACTGGTACTCCAGTTAGCGCTGATTTTGCAATGCACCCTCGCCAACCAGAAGAGCGCGAGTGTAGCTGTTCAACAAATTTCGGAGCAAGTAACAAATTCTCCAGCTGTTTATTCTCTTGATAAGCTTGCGTGATATCTTGCAAAAAGATTGCTCGGATAATGCATCCCGCTCGCCATATCTTTGCGATATTGGCAAAATCTAATGCCCATTGTTCTTTGCCTGAAGTCGTTTTAAGCAGATCAAAGCCCTGAGCATAAACGGTTAGTTTTGAGCAATAGAGCGCATCATGTAACTCTGCAAGTAACGACTCTTTATCCAACTCATTTTCTGAGTAGAGGTCTGTTTTGAGAACTCTAGAAGCTAAATCGCGAGTCCCTTTTTGGCTACTCTGAGCACGGGCAAATACGGCTTGAGCAATGGTTGGAGCAGGAGCCCCTTGTTGCAAAGCATCCACCGCGGTCCAAAGCCCCGTTCCTTTTTGGCCTGCTTTATCTAGAACAATTTCAACAAACGGTCGCCCTGTCACCGGATCATCCGTGCGCAGTATATCTGCACTGATTTCCATTAAATAGCTATTGAGTACGCCTTGGTTCCACGCCTCAAATACATCGCCAATCTCGTGTGCAGGCATGTTTAACGCGCTCGACATAAAGTGGTACGCCTCACAGATCAGCTGCATATCCGCATACTCAATACCGTTGTGCACCATTTTAACGTAATGCCCTGCCCCTGCTCTTCCTAGATAGGCTGCGCATGCCTCCCCAGATTCAAACTGAGCAACCGGGAGACCTTTTGCATCAACCTTTGCTGCAATCGCCTCCCACATCGGCTTCACATAATTCCACGCTTCGCGGTCTCCACTTGCCATTAATGATGGTCCAGTACGCGCCCCGACTTCACCACCTGAAACAGCGGTACTGAAGAATCGCAACTGCCCCATGAACTGCTGCTCACGACGTTCACTGTCGGTCCATAAACTGTTGCCTGTATCAATAACGATATCTTCACGGCTTAAGCCTGCGCTAAGTAAATCTTCGATGACTGAATCAACGATCTCACCAGCAGGAACAGACAGAGCAATGACTCGCGGGCTCTCTAGGCTTTTCAACAACTCAGTTAAGTTTTCTACGATATGTAGTCGTCCTTTGCTTGGTTGCGTTGCTAGCTGTTCACCTTCCTCATTGGCACATTCACGGTTTTGTTGATTGATATCGAAACCAGTAACATTGAAACCATTATCAAGCAGGTTAAATGCCAGGCTTTTCCCCATCACTCCAAGACCAATCATGGCAATATTTGACTGAATCATGAGTGAGACTCCTCAATCGCCTGCAAAGCTTGTTCAACGACCTCTTCAACTGAATGGCGAATATCAATATGTAGCGCTTCCTCCCATGTTGGCTCTCGAAGTACTTCAAATTGACTCCTCAACATACTTTCACCGTTGAAGTAATGGTTATCGCGTTTTTGATGTCGAGACCAAATGGTGTCGAAATCGCCTTTGAGAAACACGATCACGAGATCCTGGTTATCTAACCTTAAGATGTCGCGGTACTCAGGTTTTAGCGCGGAGCAAGCGATAACCGCAGCTTCATTCTCCACGTAAAGACGATTTAAAGTATGTAACCAACCAATTCGATCTTCATCGGTGAGCGGCGTGCCTTGACGCATTTTATCAACGTTGGCTTGCGGGTGGTAATCATCGCCATCATAAAACGGTAAATTGAGGGACTTCGCAATCTCGCTACCAATCAAGCTCTTACCGCAGCCTGATACTCCCATCACTAATATTTTCTTTGCTTTCATTGGACAATACTATCCTTAGCCTTCAACTCTCACCGAAGGCTGTGTACCAATTCAAAATGTGTAATCGTTCGCTTATGAGGTGGTTATTTCCACCACATCGCTAATTCCGGGAAAATAATCACTAAGCTAAGTACAAACACCTGCAATGCGATAAATGGCAGCAGTGAAGTGAAGATTTCTCCAAGGCTAATGTCCTTCGGTGCCACAGATTTTAAGTAGAATGCAGCAGGGCCAAACGGTGGTGACAAGAAAGAAACTTGCATGTTCAAACAGAACACGACACCGAACCATACTGGGTCAAAGCCTAGGCCAGTAATAATTGGCACAAAGATAGGCATGGTTAGTAGCGCTACGCCAACCCAGTCAAGGAACATACCCAGAACCAATAGAATCACCATCATGATCAATAGGGTGCCAATCGCGCTACCACCACTCAGACCAAGAATCACCTCTTCGACAAAATCAATGCCGCCCATTAGGTTGTAGATACCGACCAATGCACTTGCGCCGATACCAATCCACATGATCATGCCGCAGGTACGCATCGTTGCGATGGCACTTTCCTTAAGCATTTTGAAGTTCATTTCACCACGAATGATCGCAGAGAGCATGATGCCGACTACGCCTAATGCCGACGCTTCAGTCACCGACGCCACACCGGTATAAATACTGCCTAATACAACCGCGACAGAGAGAAGAGGGAAAAACAACGCTTTAAAGTAGCTGACTTGAGGTTCATCTTCCTCGTCGCTATCACTCGGAATCGGCGCAAGAGAAGGGTTCAGCTTACAGCGAATCAAAACGTATGCGATGTAGCAGCCAGCTAAGATAAAGGCGGGCAAAAATGACGCTTTAAACAAATCACCAATTGATACGCTCGCTGTCATACCGTAGATGATCAATACAATGCTCGGAGGCAGCATGGTTCCCAACGCTCCACCAGCACAAGTAGTACCGATAGCGAGTTTACGGTCGTAGCCTAATCGCAGCATCTGAGGCAGTGCGAGAATACCAAGTAGGACGGTTTCACCGCCGATAACACCAGACATTGAGGCAAGTAATACGGCAACCAATAATGTCTGAACGGCAACACCACCGCGCACCTTTCGACCGACTGATTTCATCGCATCAAACAGGTCTTTAGCGATACCAGAACGATCTAGCAGTGCCGCCATTAAGACAAACATCGGAACCGCTAAGAACACGTAACCAGAGGCGAAGCTATAGGTACGACTCGCAATAAGAGGTAGAGCATCTGGCCCAAACCAACATAAGGTGAAGAAGATGGCGACAAAACCTGTCACAAAAGCGAGCTGCATGCCGGTAAGCAGCAAACCAATCATCATCACTAGCATGAGTACGCTGCCCCATGCGATGCCAATTGAAGAGAGATCAAACATCGTCATTCTTCCTTAGCCCCATAATCTCTTGGATTAGGTGCAATACAAACTGGACAACAAGAATACTGAGAACAACAAAGATCAGACCTTTGAGTAATGCAGGGTAAGGGGCGTTGAGGACTGAGCCAGACGTTTCTAATCTAAGTTCCCCCCAAGGAGTAAACCAAGCTTCCTGCGCTAGAAAATACGCGGCATAGGCCAGCATCCCGGCGAAAGCTAGTCCCACAATATGGTGCACTAGATTCAGATACTTGCGGGTTTGAGAAGAGACCGCATCGTAGATTAACACCACACGAACATGCTTATTGGCGGCGAATGCGTATATTCCCCCAACAATGAACAGAGACCCGCCAATAAATGATGCCGTTTCGTGAACCCAAGTCGTCGGTGCATCAAATACGTAACGCATCACAACTTCATAAAATGAGATAAGTACTGTCGCGATAAACAGCCAGCTCAACAGGTTGCTGATTTTTATAATGATTCTGTCCAAAAAGTTTCTTGGCTGTTCATCAGGCTCTGGTGGCGTATGGGGTGTTTTATCAGTCATAAAAAATGTTCCCAAAAAATTAGGAGGGCGCTAGCCCTCCCGAGAGAAGCTAAACAAGGACGGATAGCTTAAAGAAGACCATTGGTTTCTAAGAATGTTGTTACTGAGTCATACACTTTTTGTGCATTTGGAGAACGCTCTGCAAACACTTTCCATTGAGTCTTGGCAATTTCACGGAATTTCTTACGCTCTTCGTCAGACCAGTTGTGAATGGTGATATTTGGGTTTGCTTGCGCTTCCTTCACTGCGGCTTGGTCAGCCATTTTTAGCTGAGTCGTCATATCGTAAGAGAAATCGCGTACCGAAGTCTGAAGAATGGTTTGCAAATCTTCCGGCATCTTGTCCCATTTCTTTTGCGAGATAGAGATATCAATTAGAGGCAAAGAGTGGAAACCAGGTTGAACTGGATGCGTTGCGATATCGTTCATGCCCGCTTTTTGGTTGGTTGAGAAAACTGTGTAGTCTGCAGCATCGATAACCCCTTTGCTTAGGCCGGTAAATACTTCAGAGCCTGGCAAGTTTACTGGCGTCGCACCCGCTGCCGCAAAGACTTGCTGAACCAGACCTTCTGGTGCACGAAGCTTCAAGCCTTTTAGGTCATCAACACCATCAATCGGCTTCTTAGAAATAAAGGATTCAACACCTGTGGTCGATGCGCCAACAAACTTAACACCGTATGGTGCATACAGCTCAGTCATTAGCTCGTTACCGCCACCGTAGTTCATGTATTGCAGTAGCTGTGTCGTATCTGACCAAGCACCTACCATGTTGCCGATAAGGCCGAATGCTGGATCTTTACCTGAGAAGTAACCGGTAGCCGTCACTTGACCATCTAGGATACCCATTTTGATCGCGCCTAGAGTTTCAGTGTGTTTAACCACTGCACCTACTGGTAATAGGTCGATTTCGATGCGGCCGTTAGACATTTTCTCAACACGCTCTACCCAGTTTTGCTGAACCTTGTAGTTGAGATCGCCAGACGGATCTGATGATTGAATCTTTAGATTAAAATCTGCAGCGAACGCTGAGGCGGAGAAAAGACCGGTAATCGTGGCAGCAAGCAGAGTTTTAGTCATCGCTTTCATAGTAGGGGTATCCTTTATTTGTTTCAGTTTCCAATCTAGCCGATATGACCTAGGTAAACTACCGGTTCTAATTTTTATGTTACCGGTAACGTTAAAGTTAATGTTACCGGTAACAGATAACGTTTTACTATGACTATTGTCACATTTGTTATTTACTAACCCAAAAGAATTAACATCAAGATCAGACTCTGTGATCAAAGTCTCGCCTAGCTAGATCGCGATCATCTGTTATCGCTTTCTGAACACCCAGATAGGGCCAATCAGTAGGAACTGAACGTCTTCGAAAAATGATGGCTTTTTCCCTTCGATTTTGTGACCGATAAACTGAAACAGCCACAGCACGGCAAACAGCACCAAAGAAACAAGCAAAACCGACAACTGCATGACTTCAATAGACCAAACCAGAGAGATACAAGCGAGCGTAAAACCCAACATCATAAGAAACACGCTGAGTGACAGTCGGAAATAGAACACCATTACGGGTAAAGCAGCCACCCAAACCCAGTTGAGTGTTAAACCAAACAATTCAAGCGGCGGTATTGACCAAATTAGTCCGACCACTGATAAAAAAATTCCGGGGACGGCTACTTTATGTATCTTTTGATTGATCGGGTTCTGATGGCTTTCACCATATTCAGCAAGCCACTGAGTGAGATCCTTCATGCTCTTTCACCTGTAAAATCATCCTATTATTTCTATAGCATGGCTTTACATCCCCTGCCTTCAATAAAGACTAATTTGTGATAGTTTTTTGCAACTGGCGACGTTTTTCTTGATACATACGAGAATCCGCCAACTTGAGCATATCGTCTATGTCATTGAATTCAGGCTTATAGATCGCGTAGCCGACACTCACTTGTAAGTTGATCAAGTGCTGTTCGAATATGACAGGGGTATGACAAATCGCTTTTTGCAATTCGATGTTGATTACGTCGATGTCATTGGAGTGTTCAATTCGTGGCAAAAGGATTAAGAATTCGTCCCCACCAATTCTCGCCACGACATCAGATGTTCTCAACACACTCTTTAAACGCTCTGCAGTGGCAATTAAGACCTTATCACCTGCCGCATGTCCATAGGTGTCGTTGATCGCTTTAAATTTATCAAGATCGATATTTAGAATCGCAAACCTATCAGGCTCATGGCGCTTCTTCACAGAATCAAAGTGTTCACGCAAGGTATACATAAAGTAACGCCGATTCGGTAGTAACGTTAACTCGTCTTGCAGCGAGCGCTTACTTGCCGCAGCATAAAGTCGATATGTCAATGCAAACGCACCAAGTAGAATAAGTATCATTGGGTAGCCAAGCAGCCGAACTGCATGGACTTGATACCAAGGTTTGCTCGCGAGTAAGTCTTTCTTTGTCGAAGCTGCAATCACCCAGTTTCCATAGGGAAAGTGAACCGATTCAATAGCAAATGCGTTATCGAAGGTTGATTGCAAGCCATAAAAAACTTCCCCATCTAAACCTGTACTGTCCCTTCCTCGAATTGCAATATTGTATCTGTGTTCAAATGATGAAACCCCAGCATCAAGAAACAACGATTCAAGCGAGATGACTACACTGCATACCCCCCAATATCTTGAGTTATACGGAGGATCTGAAAAGATCGGAACGCGCGCAATCAGCGCCAAGCCACCTTGCACTAAGTTGACTGGACCCGCGATAAAGATTTCTTGTAGGTCTTGAGCTTTCTTAACCGTCCGCCATTGGCTTGGAATCGTTCGGTAATCCAAGCCCAATGCTTTTTCATTGCCTTCCAAAGGGTAGATGTATTTAATCACATCATCTGGAGCTAAGCCCAGCAACTGAACATGGCTGCTTTTTCTGATAACGCTTGAAGCAATCAGATCCCAACCTGAAAACTCAAATTCAGGGTTAGCTGCGACTAATGCGGGCAAACTGTTAACAACGTAGATATCTGAAACAATGGCCGATTCTAATTCAGATCGAACAATAGAGACTTCTTCTTTGGCTCGGGCCAATAAACTATCGCGCAAGAAAGACTTTTGGCTGCGATCAAGTGATTCAACCAATCCGATAGAGATAACAAAAACAAACAAACATATGGCATTAAGATAGAAATGCCTGCCTGAACTTAAGGCCATTCGCCCCCCACAACTAGTCATGCAACAAAACACTCGGTAGCACCCGAGCAAAGTAAGCCTGTTATTTGTATTGTTATTATTTGTATTGGTTATATAAAAGTTACATTAAATCGACCTATTTTTCATCGACAATAGATAAAATTATCGACAATGAGGCCATTTTTCTCGAGTGTGACGACGAAAATCAGCATGTGATGGACCAATGATCATCCTTTAGTAAGGCGATTATCTTATTGACCGGTTTTGCATCCGGCTCACGTTAATAACTTGTAGACTCCAATTCATTGCAATATTTGACCGAGAGATAACATCGACGTTTAAAATATCTGTTAACCTTAATGGTTATATTCATTGGGTTTTATCGGGCTTTTAGAATGCGCAGAAAGTTGATCGGATTATGTCTTGCTATTGTTTTTTCTAACTCGGCAATAGCTTCACCGCCACAAAGCTACAAAGACTCTGCGGATATTATTAAACATACCTATGAAAGCCAGCTGTATACCCTTCCAGCCTTTAAGGAAGGGCACTATGGGTTGCGCATGTTCCGCCAAACGCTAGACCGCAAATATTCGGCCGCGGTGTGGACTGATATGGCCCGTGTTGCCAGTCGACTCAACAAGTTTGCAGCAGAAATAAATACACCAGAACAGATACTCCTTTACTCTGAAAAGCGCGTTTCTGGTTACATTGGTGAAACCGATGAACGCAGTGTAAGACGTTATACCGTCACAAAACATATGCCTGAATACCTCTACCTTGGTGTTGATCTGTTAGGCTCCATGGCAAGGGCAAATGAATATGGCCTAAAACACAAGCAAGACGATAAGTTGCGTTCTGTCATTCGCCGATATGATTTTGCTAAATATGCGACTGATCAAGAGATGATTAAGGCTTGGGCTGCACAACTTGCTAATCAAGTTTATTGGCTAAGACAGCTCGGAGAACAAGACGTCGTCGAACCTTTCACTGAAGCTTTCAAAACTGCATACCCAGACAGCGAAGACAAAAAGCTTTCCAAACAGCAGTACGGCAACAAGCTTTATGGCATGACCCATATCATTTTCGGTGACTCGGAATACTATCAGCACAAAGTCAGCGAGAAACAACATCAGTGGATTTACGACTATTTCCGCAAAAACATCGACACGATTCTGGTTCGAGCAAAAGAAGATGTGATCGCGGAAGTAGGCATTACTTTCTTGCTAGCCGGGCTTGAAGACGATCCCGTAGTCGAAAAAACCCGCAAGGCAATTCAAAGCTCAATTGACCCAGACAAAGGGATGATTCCTTCTGTCACTGGTGATTTCGATGTCACATATGGTGAACACCGCAATGTTCTTGCCATCATGTTGCTTGACTGGCAGCAAGTTAATGAAGCTCCAACAGTGAAAGATCAACCAAAGATGTTCTCTAACCCACCATATGGACTTATCCCACAATAAACTTCGCATAGCCCCGCAACCGCGGGGCTATTTGTTTAGGCCATAGATGCTTGTCTCTTGGCTAGAAGTCTTGGAGCAAAGACGACAAACATATTGGCAAGCACGATCAAAGTCAGTCCCATCACTTGTAAATAACTGTAGCTTTCTGCATAAAATAACCACTGCCATATCGCGGTGAACAGCAAGTTAGTAAAGATTAGCGGAGCCAATTGCGACCCTGACTCTGCCAACTTGTATGCTTTGGAACGAAATACCTGCGTATTGATGATTAGGAACGAGACCCCTAGCATCGCAGCAAAAAGCAATTCTAGTTTAGTCCCTGACGTAGTGAGCATCTGTTCAGTCGTAAAGTAGCTAAAACCAACGTAAGGGGATAATACTATCGCCGCAAATAAAAACGTCCAGTAGTTGATTTCAAACGCGTTTAGGTCTGACTGACTAATGCGATATAAGCTAAGCTGCGAGCCCGCGTTGAATAGGCCGGACGCTAGCCCAACCAACAATTCCAGTCGTAGATTAATCCCTGAAACGTCTCCCGCGAGTAGAAGTACTCCCGTAAACGTCAGTAATAGCCCCCAAATTGATATCCACTTTAAGTGAGTATTAAATATTAGCCTTTCTAACAAAGGCAAAAACAGTGGCCCTGTGCCAAATAAAACGACACTTTCAACTAGGCTCAAGTGATTCAGCGAATAGATAAAACAGACTTGGCACGCGGCAATACATAACGCTCGAATCCAAATAGCCTGACATAATGGCCCTTTTGGTCGGCTGTATACCGTTCTTGTCATTAAAACAATGATGAGTGCAGGCACCATAAACCTTAGAAAGCTAAGTAAGCTTGGTTCAAGGTATTGGCCTAAGAATTTGGAAAGTAGCCCGGTTAATGACAGACTAAAGGTTGAGGCCAACATAAATAAAACTGGGTACAACTGGTTCGACATAACTCCCTCCCTTAAACTTAAGTGTAGGGCTAGAAGGCCGAAATAAATAACGAGTAATATTGACACCACCAGTAAGAAAAACTTACATATGAAACGTATCGTCCCAGCTCCAATTAAATCTCTCTATGCCTTCGTTGCGGTCGCCGAGACTGGTAGCATGACAGACGCAGCCTCTGCACTGCATGTCAGTCACTCCGCTATCAGCCAAGCAATCAAGTCTTTAGAGAGCCACATAGGGCAATCTCTGTTTAACCGCATCGGTCGCAACGTAACTCTCAATGCCACCGGACGCCAATACTATAAAAGTATTGCTCCTGCACTTGAGCAAATTACTCGCGCGACCCACCAGCTCATTGAAGACAAGCAATCCCATCGCTTGACTCTCAATATGGTCAACTCACTGGCAATGCACTGGTGGATCCCAAGAGTAAACCAGCTCAACCAATACGCTCCGAATCTAGATGTAAGAATCTCTACCCTCATTGGTACGTTTGTTATGGAAGATGAAGGGGTCGATGTTGCGGTGATACACGGTAAGGTAGAAGACTGGCAAGATTACTATTGTGAAAAGCTCTCAGATGACGAGCTGATCATGGTGGCGAGCCCGGAGTTAGCCGCTGACTATGACAGCCCAATAGCATTACTCGAAAACTACCCGGCGATAATTGCAGCCAACGATAGAAGAAAGCACGACTGGCAAGTGTGGTGCGAAGCGAACAATACTTCAATTCCTAATCCGGCTAACAATCTAAAATTTGGAGCATCTATTCAAGCGGTTCAAGCTGCTATTCGCCATCTGGGTGTGTTTGTTACCCACCGAATTTTTGTTCGTGACGATGTACAACAGGGCTATTTAGTTGAAATAGGAAAACCAGTATTGAATCCGCATCAAGAGTTCTACTTCGCTTGTCAGCCGGGCAAACTAAAAAACGAAAACGTACTGCAGCTTAGAAGTTGGATAAGACGTGAGTTCGGCAAAAACTCTCATTTAGAGCAATAGATTTTTTTGTTATAAGAACCCTCAATTCCATACCCATTTAGTGTTACGAATATAGATTTTGTGAGCGTCAATAATCTACCGTATAAAAAATTTTGGAATTCAACACAGTGAGTTACCTATGCGTCAAAATTAACGTCATAGTTAAAAAAACACTCAATATACACCAATATTCATATAAGTTACTGAAGTTACTAAATTCTTTATAATTCTTTCCTCGTTCAGACTTGAAAATTTCTTCTAGACTTTGCTTGAGGGACTGTAATTTTAGTAAAGGTAAGATATGACACAGCCTGCTGGTCAGCAAATAGAAGAAATGGCAGACATCCGTGCTACTCGTAAGCGGAAAATTGTCTTGCTTTGCTCTGCTGTGTCTTTAATCATCATTTTTACTTTCAGCTTGGTTCGTTTTATTGAACAAAACTTCCTATTCGCATCTATTAACTTATTCACATCCGTTATCCTTGCTCTTAATATTGCCTATCTAGTTCGCCATCCTTCTCCAAAGTATTGTGATCTTGTGTTAAGTGGCGTGCTTCTTTTTCATGGCGTCATTCTGCTCTTCTATGGACAAAATCTAGGAGATAGACTTCTCTGGCTATACCCCATTACGGCCATCATCATATTCGCTAACGAATTTAAAGTAAGTGCTATTCTCAGTAGCGGTTTCTTCTTAGTTGTCTTAGCTTCGGTAATGTTGTCTGACGCTGCACTAGAAGCTTCTGGGAGTTCTCATGGAATCTTCTTAATTAGCCTATTCGCCTTGTATTTACTGTGTAACATTTACGCTTTTCAGTATTCAAGAGTGATGACTTACATCCAATCTCTTTATAAGGAAGGGATTGAAGATCTTGCCTATCTTGATCACCTTACCGGTCTGGCAAATCGTTGGAGTTTCGAAACCTGGGCACTCGGTAAACTAGAAGAGAAGAAAGATAGTGACGCTGTGACAGCGATGGTATTCCTCGATATCGATAACTTTAAGTTCATCAATGATAATTATGGCCACGATGTCGGTGACCGAGTTCTACAACATTTTGCAAGACGATTAAAAAATAACATTCGCAATAAAGACCGCAATACCGATAAACATGATTACTCCATCGCTCGATTCGCGGGAGATGAATTTGTTTTGCTACTTTATGACGTCAAGTCGAAGCAAGACCTCGAAGGTATTCTTAAACGAATTTGCGGCTTATTCTCGCACAGTTATCAAGCGTCGGAACGAATCAACGAGCTAACTGTCAGCGTAGGAGTCGCCCTTTATCCAGACGACGCTGAAACGCTCTCAGAACTGACTCGATGCGCCGACAAAGCTATGTATGCCGCTAAACACGGAGGGAAAAATCAATACCGCTTCTATCGCGTTGACAATCCAGTGGGTATAAAGAAAGAAACGAAAGGAACACTAGCCAGTGTCACCTCACTAAAGCAAGGTTAACCACTCATATACATCAGCCATAAGCAAACAGCCATCACGACGAGCATCCAAGCTGCGTATCGTACCGTGTTATGCTTTTCTCTTCTTGGAGTGACCACAGGTTTGAAAGCTGCATCTTTAGCTGCTCTTGCAACAGCAGACACTGTGCCTCTCTCAACTTCTTCTTTTCGTCTTTCACGTGCCTTTTGAGCAACTTTACCAAAACGATGAAGCTGGTCTGCGGTTAACTCCTGTTTTGGGTCGTATCGACCATGGGAGTCAGTGTGTTTTGGAACAACAGCCATAAGCACCTCCTCTCTTTTGACCGCCTTTATCTAAGTATAGCCAAGACTTACAATAACAATTTTGATTATAACTGTTGAAATCTTCGGCATTTCCGAAAGCTCACTAAGGAATCTATTCCTCAACAGGCTTACCTTATGCACAGCAATCCTCGTGCCAGTTATTGTACATATTGCTAACCATATGATTAAGCAGGAGTCGCAAGCCTTTGACACATTAAGTGAATTTAATCTTTATCAAATCGACAATCAAAATGGGAAATCATCAAAGTGTTGGATTAACTAAGCCAAGATTTCATCTTTTCGACAAAAGACGTGTTCTTGCGCCATATCCAATATATCCCCTCTTCAAGCTCGTTCGGGGTCATTTTCTTGGGCAAGTAGACTGCGTGGCTGCCATCGTATTTCGACCAATCTTTGGTTAGAATTCTTCCTTCTTGATCCAGTTTTTTAAACGTTTCCGAACCAGGGAAAGGAATCATGTAGTGCGGGATCACCTTGTCGACTTTTATTTCCTTTACAAACCGTTGAGTTTGCTCAAAGATTGATGTGTCGTGCTCGTCAAATCCGAATAGGAAGTCTCCCCACACTTCAATGCCATACTGCCTTATCTTGTTGATGTACTCCTTCATTTTGTCTGGTTTTACAAATCCTTTTTTCTGCGCTTTCAAAGCGGCTTCCGATGGTGTTTCTATTCCAAGCAAGACCGCTTTAAAGCCCGCTTTTTTGGCCGCTGAGAGTAGCTCTTCGTCACGTGCAATCAAAACCGTTGTCTCACCATAAAAACTCATTTTCAGTGGCGCAATGGCTTCGAATAGTTGAATAGCAAACTCACGGTTATGGGTAAGATTATCTGAATGTAGCTCGACCCATTCAACCCCAAGCGACTTTAGGTGCTTTAACTCATCAACAATATGACTAATCGGCCTTGTCTCGAACTTGTTAAAGAACCTAGGGACTAGGCAAAAATTACACTTAAACGGACACCCACGCGTCACCACTACTGACCATGTGTAGTGGTAAGTCGAAGGCGAAATGATATCTGTTGGGTAAGGGTTAAGCTGACTAAGGTCAACCGGTTCCTTGCTTTCATACTTAGGTTTCAACATACCAAGTTCGGCGTGATTGAGTAATTCCAGCCAATAGTTTTCAACCTCGCCAATGATAATCGCATCTGCATGGTCGGCTGCTTCGTATTGATTGAACTTGGTATGTAATCCACCCAGTACCACCAGCTTACCTTTCGCTCGGTAGTTTTTCGCCAGCTCATACGCTCTATATGCATCTGGTGTAGACATAAATATCACTATCAACTGCGCATCTGTCTTCAAGTCTGCCTTCATACCGATGGTTTCATCCACCATATCTAAGCTATACCACTTAGGCGTTGCAGCTGCCGCTGCAAATATGTTTTGCGGCGGGCCGCCTGTCTGCGCTTTGTACTTTGAATAATCGCTTCCTGATGACGCTTTGATTAAATAAACCTTCATGTCACACCTCTTGATGGCTAAAGTGCATAGAAAAACTGGAAGATACGGTCGTCCATATAGAAGTAGAGCGCGCCCATAATGAACCAACTCAAAATGATACTGGTAAAGAGTACCGGGTTTTCGCTCAATTTGACGCGCTCGACGAAGTAAGCCTCTTTGTTCCGCAAGTTCTCAAAACCCCAAAAGCAACAAAAGACACCCCAAATAACAAACAAGTTAAACTTCAAGGCAATCATGGCAAGCGACAGCGCTACCATTGTTTTCCATTTTTTAGGAACCGCTAACTTAAATTCGAATCGCACTGAGTGACCTTTAAGTACCTTGCTACTTCAAGCAGCAACAGTAACAAGGTATTGGTTAACATTGGGTTACCAAATGGTGTTGACGAAGAGAACTTTCAGGCACAAAAAAACCACGCCGCTGCGTGGTTTTGTCGGGTACTAAAATGATTATGATTACTCACTCAAGTATTCACACAAGTACGCGGTTGATTCTTTCACTTGCAGATCAAAAGATGAATCACCAGCAACATTAAAAGACTCACCGGCGCCATAAGTTACCCAATCTTGAGCACCCGCTAGTTTGACGGTCAACGCTCCTTTAACCACCGTCATTTTTTCCGCTGCAGCGGTACCAAATGTGTACTCGCCAGCAGCCATGACACCAACACTTGAGTCACCATCTTGCTGTGTAAAACCGAGTGACTGAACATTGCCTTCAAAGTAACTGTTTACCTTGATCATTTATCTCTCCTTGAGCTTAACTACTTTCCATCAAAACATTTGTTTTATCGAATTTTTTTAAATCAGGCAACAACATTTATACCAATCGGGATAAATAGCTGATCAGATAATTGCGCAGGAAAAACCGCTTAGAGCAAGGCATAGATTGCGACTAGCTATTTGATCTACCTACACCATTCTTTGCAAACATAGCTATAACGAAGCTATCAGCGATTTTAACTAGCAAGAATGACCAGATATTTATTCTGGTTGGTATTAGTCACTCGATGATAATACGGATGACTAAACAACACGGTAACCTTGATCTCAACAACGACGATCAATTCGTTAATTAGCTTGAAGTCGGCTAAAATAATATGTAGGACACATTCGTTACCTTAACAATTTTGGGCTGGAGTTCAAAGTTCTCTCAGGCGTTATTGCGCTGAGTTATAATCTCCGACAATCTATGTGTCCGCAGTAAATTCACCCCTATGACGAAGACAGCAGGTTGAAATGACTAAAAGTTCCGCTATCAGAACCGCCTTCGTGTTCATCTTCGTCACTCTGGCTATCGCGTTCAGTGCACTGCTTTATTTTAGCTATAAAGACTATACCCACCCTAAACATGTTTACGGCAGGTGGATAGAAATCGGTGCGCCGCCTTATCAGACTGAGGTGCTTACCTTGAATTCGCGCGGCGTCTATCGTAACGACCGATTAATAGCGACCCAATTTGATTTCGATGGCAAGCGCATTACCGTTCAGACGGGAGGTGGCGATTCCATCTATCAACTGGCAGGAACCTTCAAATCTCCTCAACTTAGGCGTTTAGAACCCAACAGCCCTACCCAGCGTTTTATCAAAGAGGGCTATGAAAATACTATCGATATGTCAGGAGGAGGCTCCGCTAAAAATCGTCGCGCAGCGCTCTCGGATCATTTCGGCAATAAGTGAGAATCAACGCTCGTCTCTTTGTCACACACTCCATTTCACGTTAGTCGGTTGATAACCTCTAGTTTGACGGTGATATAACACATATACTTGTGCCATACCGACCAAATTAGAATTGAAAAATGAACGAGTTACTCACGCAATTACCGCAACCACTCGCCAACATGCTGCAAACTTGGGATACCAATGTTTTGCTTATCACGTTGGCAAGTTTTCTGGTGTGGATCGTATGGCGCATCGTCTACAGCCGACTAGAGGTATTGGTTGAAAAAACTAGTTTTCATTGGGATGATCTAACGCTAGAAGCATTAAAGACCCCAGTAAGTGCGTTGATATGGTGCTGGCCAGCAACTATCTCAGCAGGTTTTCTTCTCCAAGATTACATGGGCTCCAAGCTTAACTGGCTGAGTACTCTTAAGCTCATTTTAGTGATTGGTATTTTCGTTTGGATCACCATGCGTCTTATCAACAACATTGAAGAGTACATACTAAAACAGAACAACAGAGACGAAACAACCGTACAGGCGGTTGCCAAAGTTGCTCGGTTGTTCTTTATCGTCATTGGTGCGCTAACTGTCATGCAGGCATTTGGTTTAAGCCTGTCTGGCCTACTTACGTTTGGTGGTGTCGGTGGTTTAATTGTTGGTCTCGCCGCCAAAGATCTGCTGTCTAACTTCTTCGGTGGAATGATGATCTACTTTGACCGACCATTTAAAGTTGGTGATTGGATTCGCTCTCCAGACAGACAGATAGAAGGAACGGTAGAACGCATCGGTTGGCGTATGACGATCATTCGAACCTTCGACAAGAGACCCATCTACGTTCCTAACTCTGTTTTCAGCAACATTGTCGTAGAAAACCCGTCTCGCATGCTCAACCGACGTATTAACGAGAACATTGGTATTCGATACAAAGATGGAGCAAAAGTCGAAATCATCGTATCAGATATTAAAAGCATGCTCGAAAACCACCCAGATATCGATACACAGCAAACCCTGATTGTTAACTTTAATGGTTTTGCTCCATCCTCTCTGACCCTAATGGTTTATACCTTTACAAAAACCGTTAACTGGATTCGCTACCACGAAGTGAAGCAAGATGTACTGCTCAAAATCTACCAGATCATTCAGCAGCATGATGCCGATATCGCCTTCCCGACTCAAACGATACAACTTGATCCTCAGCGAGCCGGCGAAGAAGAAGTAATCGCGCGCTAAACATTCGATAAGTAGCCCAGACTTGGGCTACTGCATTGCAACCTCACGCTCTACAGTGTCTTCCATATGGGAGGCAACGTAATAAAGCCAAATCATCCCTAGACAGGCAACAAAACAGAGCGCGAATAACCAAGTGGCACCAAACCATTCAATCATTACCCCACCAAGCAGCGGCCCTATCGCGAAACCTAGCGTGTACAGCGCAGTGGCGCCAAAATAAGAACCGCGTAAATGGTCAGGTGCAAGACGATCAATCTGTACATTGATGGTTGGGAAAGTGATCACTTCACCGACACTAATAATAAAGCACGCGATAGCCCAACCAAGTGCAGAATCGTTTGGTGACACGATAAAGCCAACCTGCCCCATCGCTATCAGTACCATACCAATTCTAGTGCGACTAAACAGCGGCAGCTTCTCCATTAGCTTAAGCAATGGGAACTGGAAAATAACTATCGTTGCAGTATTAACGACCATCAGCATAGCAATGAGTTTAGCGGCATCTTCAATACCACTACGTACAATCACTTGAGGCACTGATGATTCCAATTGAGCGTAGACAAACATCAGCAGCAAGTTAGCAAATAGGAGCAAAACAAATATTTTGTCTTGGCTTATCACTTTTAGGGTTTGCCTAAAGTTTGGTAGTACAGAAGGCTCCTTGCCCTTATCCGCTTTGTGGCTCTTTCTCTCAATACCAAACATAATCCAAAAGGCATACACAAGGTGGGTAATCCCTGTCACCAAAAATAGGCTTTGCGGATCAGCCAGTGCCAATGTAACGCCGATTAATGGCCCAACAGCACCACCTATGTTTAACAGGAAGTAACGTGTGTTAAGCGCCAATTCTCGGTCTTTCAAATCAGCCAAGGAGTCACCGAGTACCGCTTTTGCTGGACCATCAATCATTGGATGCATCAAACCGGTCAGTAATACTAATAGATGGAAATGCCACATTTCTGTCGCTAGAGCGATACCACAGTAGGCAAAGAATGCAATAAAGCAACCTGCTACCATCAACCATTTTCGACCGAACTTATCGGATAAGTACCCCGAGTAAAGACCTGTCGAAGATCCGATAAATGCAGACGCTGCTAGCATACCGCCGACTTCAATTGCCGACGCGCCGTAGTCTTGATACAGGAATACGACTAAGAATGGCCAAGCCATAAAGAAGCTGGTTCGCGCGATAAGAACACCTATAAGGACAGTCCAGACGGGAAGGTTAAATCGCTTCACCCTTTCCCATTGAAACAAGCTTTGTTCTCTTTCCATACCACTCTCCTTAAACCAACTTGTTGCATAATTGTTATTTAGCCAGTATACAAATAATCAATAAAAAAAAAAGGCTTTATAGAGCGAGTAGAGAGAAAGCCTGCAAATTGTAGGAAAAACCGCAAAAGGCATTAAAAAATAAATAGTTAAAGATTCTAGTTTCGATAGCTAAGAGTCATTTTTTTCAGTTGAACTTCTTGCTCAAACCACCAATATCTTGTGTTAATCTCGTTTTTGACATTAAGCATCTATCTCACTAAGATTAATCACAATTATGAAGTAAACGATGGTGTATACTTTTAGCATCACCAATTATAAAGTAAGTGCCATCGTTTACTTGAAGTCTGTTGGATACTTTTCATGGTAAAAAGAAGCGATATAAAACAAGAAGATATCATTAGATCTGCCATCGACGTTTTTTCTCAAAAAGGCTTCGAACAAGCAAGTATGGAGGGTATTTCCAAGCATGCTGGCGTATCTAAGCGCACGCTTTACAAATACTACCCAAACAAAGAGGCTCTATTTGAAGTTATTGTGGATAAGCTTATGTGCCGCTTTGATGACCAATGTGAGGTGGCGTTTGAACCTTCTGTATCAATTGAAGAGCAATTAACCGAATTAACGTTGAAGCAGCTGTGTTACATCAACAATGAGGATTACCAGATTACCGCAAGGCTTGTGATGGCCGAATGTATCCGCAGTCATGAAACCTCAAAGGTATTGGTGTCTAAGTTCGAGTCGGTTGGAGATTCATACGGCATACAAACATGGGCGAAGCAAGGGATAAAAGCAGGCGCATTGGAAATATCCGATGTATCTATTGCCATAGAACAATATATTGGCAGCATTAAAGCGGTGATTTTCTGGCCACAATTAGTCGCTCATTTGCCTCCCCCAAGCTGCGAAGAAGTTAAGCAAGCCATCAAGCACGCAGTCACGAGTTTTGTTGCAACCTACAAAGTGAAGTAACTATATAAGTTGAAGCAACTATCAATTAAAACAACGCCCCTCATCAGGGGCATTGGTGTATTCATCGCTAACTAAGTGGTTCTAGTTGTTGTCATGAACCATCACATGCTGCAGTAGTGAAGAAACCATATCTTCATGAGACATGCCACTAAAGCCACTATCAAGCTGAGGCACAAGATTCTCAACCAAGATACCTTGGTCTTGGGTTCCGTCTCCACCAGGGTGAACATGCAGTTCAACATTGTTACCATCGACTTTGACATCAAGATGCTCAAGCAACGTATCCATATCCAAAGAACCTGATTTCAGTTCAGGAAGCACCTCACGTAAATCGATCTTATCACCCTCACTGACACTGAAGTCTTTGATGGTATCAAGTGAACCATCGTCGATTTCACGCCAGACGAAAACATCCATTCCAGTGCCACCCACAAGAATATCAGAGCCCAGACCACCTTCTAAGGTATCGTTACCTTCGCCACCCATTAGTGTGTCGTCTCCCGCTCCACCGATGAGGGTATCATTGCCGGCTCCACCAACCAGTAAGTCATCGCCACTACCACCTGTTAGCGTACTATTCGAGCCACTGCCATCAAGGTGTACGGCTTCTGTTTGCGATGACTTGTTAATCTCTAACGCAGTGACGTTATCTACCACATTAAGGTCGATCGCGATATGGTTAACTGACTCTGCTCTATCTAGAGGTTGGCCATTGCCATCAAGCTCTTCCGACACAGCGGTAATATGCAAAGTATGATCGCCTACCGTCGCACCTTTCACTGTCAATGTGTCAATCGCATCCTGCGACACATGCCAGACTCCGTTTTCGAAAGAAACTGTACCGTTGGTGCTTTCCAACGTCGCACCTGGAGGCACATCTTTAACTTCTAAGGTGAGTGCTTCTGTGGTGTCAGTTAGCGCTGCCATAATACCAAGTACTGCAATACCGCTGGTGCTGGCACTTTGAGTCGCGGTAATGTTCTTGTTGAAAGCATATTTACTGTCAAACGCCAGTGTTGGCGCATTCGCCACTGGATTAACCGTAATGTCATAGTGCTTAGGTTCTGCTTCCAATCGAAGACCTGACGGGTTCCAGCTATCTTTAGCAGTCACATCAAGCGCAATGGTATTTGAAGGCGCTAAACTCGCGTCAATAAACACCCCTGTCGTGCTTGTCGGCGTATCAAGTAGCGCATTAAGATCCGCTAGAGTTCCTGATAGCGTTAGTGTGCTGCTTCCTTCTCCAGTAGCCGTCACACCCGAGCCCGCAGGTAATACGATAGACAGCTTGCCGTAATCCACGTTAAGCGTCACGGTCATCAAATCATTGGCAGACGCCCCAACATAGTCGACATCTGAAACATTGATTCCACTGAGCTGTTGGCTCGATGCTTCGTCTATCGATGAAGTGATGTCGTCAATATCCAGTACTGGTTTGTCGTTAACAGGAGTCACATCAAAGTTTATTTCCGCGCTTCCTGTCAGGTGATCCGGTTGACCATTGGTCGTGCCGTCATCTTTGACAACATAACTGATTTTAACTGGGCCATTGTAATCTTTAGCCGCTTCAAATACCCAGTTACCTCCTTGCTGCGTCAAAGTGCCTTGTCCCTCAACTAGAGTAAGGCTTTCAACAGTAATGATGTCACCTTCTTTGTCGAAAGTCCCATCAATAAGATCTTGTACGTTGATGGTTATACTGCCCTCTTCTGGCAGATCAGCTAAGTTGAAATCTTTCGGCTCTGGCGCATCGTTGACTTCTGTTACGTTGATCAAGAAGGTGGTTTGATTGGTCGATGATGTACTGCTATCACCTGGGTCGATCGCACCGTTATTGCCACCATCATCCACTGTCGCGGTCACAGTCACAGGACCACCCGAGTTGATGTCGTTACTGTCAGCATCTGGTTTGAAGATGACTTTACCCGCAGCGATCGCAGCGTTGATATCCGCCAATTTACCTGTTGCGATAAGACTGCCATCAGCAGCAAGAGTAAAGTTAACATTCGCATCATTAACAAACTCAAGCGTACCTTTGTCGACTTGCAAAGTGAGCGTGTAAGTCGCATTAGGGTCATCGTAAGTTGCATCAACATCAGCAATAGACAACTGGTTGATCGCTAAACCACCAGCAACATCTTCCGACGTATCTAGGTTTACAACGTTCACGAAAGTAGGTTGATCATTGATTGGGTCAACAACTAAATCGACATCAAACTCAGACTTCGGTCCTAATGCACCATTGTCGTTCGACTGCACAGCAATATGTATCGGCCCATCAATACCTAAAGCATTGCCTGTATCGCTGTTGTGCTCGCCTGAATTAAACACGATCTTATCGAGCTGCTGCGCCGGGATATCTAGCGTCCACACCTTAGTTACTGGATTGTAACTCGCGAGAGTCGTCCCATCTGGGTAGAAGATCTTCGCATCTTGAGGAACATTGGTCACTTCCACACGAATCGTTTCAGGCGCGTTCTCGGTATATGTACCGTTTCCTGTCGCAGACATCGCTTTATCAATCACGGAAGCGTTAATGGCAATATCGATATTCTGACCTTCAGAGCCCGTTGCCGAATCTGTAGGGTCAGTATCGACAATATCACCAACAGGGTTAACCGTAAGCTTGAAGTTAGGCAGGTTTTTCGCTGCGGTAGGTACACCAAGTAACGATTCCTGAGTAAAGACCGCCACGCCAAACTCAGCGCTACCACTAAAGTGCTTAGGTGGTAGCACTGAGATTGCACTTAGATCCAATGAGTCTGTTGAACCTGCAGGCACTTTAACGCTCCACTCACCATTGCCGTTATTTTTCACGGTATAGCCGCTAGATGGATCAGCGATAAGCAAGAAACCATCTGGCACATCAGTGAACTTAATCGACACAAAGGATTCTGAGCCATCAGTATCAGTCAGCTCAACAGATACTGGTCCTGAATTACCAAGTGAAATGGCTTCGTCTTCATTGCCCGTTATCTCGATGGCTTGGCTAGGATCAGATCCTGGTCCTGTCACCTTCACATCATCCACTACTGGCGTCACTTCAAAGCTAACGCTTGTAGAGAAGTTATCTGAATGGCTAGAGGTTGTAGTGGCACCCAGTTCATTAAATGTTGCGGTGTCGGTGACTGTGCCTGTTACATTGATCGTGACTTTGTTGTCATCGTTGCCCGTAGGGTAGTTCGCTTTCGGCCTAAACAAGATATTGTCTAGCGCACCAGCATCGATCTGAGCCTGAGTAAAGGTTACTGATGTTCCTAAACTCGTCCCAGATTGATCATAAAACTCGCCGATCGTTGTGTCTGCTAAAGTTAGCGTCACAGAGGAGAGCACCTCGTTACCACCTTCAACGCCCGTCACTTTATCAGCGATGTCATAACCAAGGTCTAATTGAATGTAACTATCTTCGTAGCCAACTTTATCCGACCCACCTTGACCGTCTTGGTCAATCGGGTTCATTGAGTCGTCCAGTGAGCCTTTCACCTCTAACGTGATCTCTGGTTCTGGGTTTGCCCCATCTTTAACATCCGCGATAGGATCAACTTTGATGATGACCGACTCTGGTCTCGAAATCTCATCACCAGATACCTTGTCTGTGGTAATCACGGTAAGAGGTAACTCGAAGTCACCGGAATAATCTTTAGGTGGGGTAATGGTTAGTCCATCAAGCCCTTCAATGTCTCCACTCGCGGTGAGCGTTGCCTTAAAGACATATTTTCCATTAGTAAAGTCAACGTTAGACCCACCAACACCTATCGTGAAGTTTTGGCCGCCTACTGTCACTGTACTGTCGATGACAATCGTAATGATGTCTTCTTGACCATCATGCGAGGTGACTGAAATTACCGGTTTAAGCTGATTACCCAAATCTATTACGGTATCTTCGCTACCAGTAATGACACTGTTATCGACAATATCAATAGTGCCCGCTTCATATTCATTGCCGCTCACGTGTTCAGGGAATGAAAGCGTAACGTCTGTCTCACGCGTTTCCGCAACACTTCGCTTGCTGCCATCATCACCAATATCGACAACCTGAGTAATAATTTTCAGCTTGATATCATTGAAGACGTTAGGGTCACCAGCATCATTAGGTGTGTAATCTAAACCGTTTGGTGCCTTGATCTTAAAGTTATCTTCATTGGTCACAACCCAACGGCCATTGCCTTCATACAAAGCACCTTCCACAACCAATTGATCAAACACAGCAGACTGGGCAGGATCAAACTGAATGACGATCTCGGTAACCTGTTCATTAGGCTCATCAACAGGGCCTGAATCATCGGTTTCTTGATAACGAATAACAAACTCATCGGTTAAACCGTCTTTGTTGGTATCCGTAGTAAATTGAATTACTCCATCTTTATTGGCAACGACTTTAGCAATATCATCACCAACCACTTTACCGGATTCATTTTCCACAACTAACTTGTTATTGGCATCTTCAGGCTCAACGACTGGATTCACCTTAACGGTGATAGTGCCGTTGAGTGTTGCTTGTGCACGACCGACTTCATCGGTAGGTTGACCAATCGCATGCTCGTGATTGACCTCTTCTATCTCAATCGTCGTTTGCAGATCAAAGTTAGTACTTGAGTCCTTCGGAGGAGTTATCTGGATGAAGCCATTTTGCAGAGCTGCTTGAGTAAATGCCTCTGGAGATTGACCCGCACTTGGAACAACCTCAATACTACCATTGGTTACCGTTACGACTTGACCATCAACATAAACCGTTGAGCCATCAGGAATACCGCTAATTTTAATCGATGTCACGTGTTCATCAGTATCGGTATAGTCTTGGCCTACCTTAGGATGCCACTGAATATCGATTGGGCTATCTTCATTGCCTACAGAGGTATTTTTGTAGTTATCTGGTGTATCGATAACCGGTTGAACTTTAACGCGAATCTCACGTTCAAAGCTCTTAGAGTGACCATCATTTTCCGTGACGATTATGGTCTCTTTGATATGGATGTTTTCTGTAGAAGACGAAACCGGTCTAATCACAATACCTGAATTAGATCCTGCTCCTAGGTTGGTGATATTCGCTTCATAGATTGGTTGGCCATTTGAGTCATAACCCGTGAAGTTTAAGTTCACTGCATTGCCACTAGCATCTTCTATCACCACACCATCTGGTATGTTGGACAAAAGAACAGTAATCGACTCAGAATTATCCGCCGGACGCTGGGCAAACTCTCCAGATTCCACCGAGAACTTAATCTCTGCTGAGCCATTCTCATCAATCGTTGTTTCTACACCTGAAGTGCTACCATCGGTAAATTCTTTCCAGTCGGCCGAACTTCCCGTGTTGTTCTCAGGTGTATCAGCGACACCTTTAACCGCAACATTAACGGTTTTGGTGCCCATAATCGCTTCATCAACGTGAACCACATTACCCGATAGGTTAGCGGTATCCTTAACTACACCCGTTACATCAAACTTGAAATCTACATTACTGTGCAGATCAGGAACCACTTCCACATTGCCAAGCTGATCATAAGGAATTTCTTGGTATGTCACGCCATTGACCGTCACAGTCGTAATTTGACTTGTACCTGAACCAACCCAAACCAAACTTGCGCCTTCTGTAATTCCTGAAATGCGCACATGCAGAGTCTCAGAACCGTCAGTATCAACCGAAGGGTTCATCGTGATGACTTCATTGAGCGTGAAAGGTTCGTGGTTTGGTCCAGTTCCGGTGTAATCTGGATCAGCGATATTATCTTCGTTAATTTGGATACGATTGACACTAAAGCTGCCCATATCGGCATCTGGAGTGACGTCTATAATGATTTCTTTAGGCTCTGAGTGTGCACTTTCCTTATCAAGGGTGCCATCGTTATACGGGTTAGATCGCTCAGTCGTAACCGCAGTTGCTTCAAATCGAATTTGACCCGAGTAGTTATCTGCTGGATTAACCTGAATACGGTTTATGTCTTGGGCCGAAATGGTATAGACACCGTTAACAGGCGTGATCGGATCACCATTACGATCAAGCAACTCAAAGTGTCCTTCGCCGTCCGTGACTTTCAGCTCGTATGTGATCGTCTCTGGTCTACTCGTATCTTGAGTTTCCGCGCGAAGTTGGATGCGTACATTGTCTCCATCTTCTTCCACTTGGTATTGGTAGGTGCTACGACTATCGTTCCATGTAGCAATATCTGCCACACTTTCTACTTCAATCCTAAAGTTTGAATCGACGGTATGATCAGCCGTGCCGTTATTGTCGATTTGCAATTGATAGTTAATGCGCACCCCGCCGTTACCGGTTGAGTAATTGCGATCTGGAACAAAATAGAGGTTATCGATTGTCGCTATTGTGTTGTTGCCACTTTGCGTAAAGCTTTGCTGTAGCACGGTGCCATCAAAAATAATGTCGCCATTAGCGTCTGCCTTAAGCTCGTGGAGCACTCCATTTTCTTCATAGTAGAAAGTGCCACGATGATTACCCGCTTTAATCGTTAATTGACCAATGTCTTCGGCGTTATCTCTATCGAATAGATTAACTGACAAAGAGACTTTAGCAGGCTCATTTGGTAGACCTGCTTGGTTGTCTTGAGCGTTTTCCCAATCGGGTTCATCGCCAGGTGCATAATTGATGCTGCTGTCGCGACCTGCATCTTCGAATGTCGTCACTTTAAGCGTAATTGGGCGCGCTTCACGGTCAGTAATCGTGATATCAAGAGGGGCAATAGAGGTATCATTGTCCCCATCTGTCGCAGTTACATTGACCTTGAAGTTAATCTCGTCACCATTGTGTTCAAGATAGTTGGTTGCTCGGAATTCAATCTCACCGTTTGAGTTAATTCGCAAAATACCTAACTGACGAGTATCAGTACCGCCATTACCATCATCTGTTTGTTCGTAAACACGCACATTTTGGCGGCCATCGCGCAGATCGACTGAATCTAAGTAAGTGCCTCTTGGACCACCAAATACAATCTCTGCGCCATTCGCATCAGTTGTACCTTCAATCTTGGTAAGCGCAGCATTGTCCGCACCCTTATCTGTTTCATCAGCGAACATATCCACTTTGGAGCCACCAAAGTTTTGGCCTTCGATACGTGTGATTGACTGCCCCGTTAGCTGCGGAATGTCATCGGTCACTTGTATCGGCAGCGTAATGACGCCACTTTCATCGCCATCAAAGTCTGTTGCTTTGACTTTGAAATTGATGTCGAGGCTATTCTGACCATCACCATCCGGATGATCCAAAGGCTTAAGAAGATTAAAGATATAGCTGTTATCTGCGGTATCAAACTTGATCGTGAACACAGGTACACCTGAGGTGGTTTGTGCCGTGTAGGTAAACACTGTTCCGCTATTTGAAACAGTTGCCCACTCTAAGCTTTCACCACCAGACTCAAGTCCATTTAGCGTATCGTCTGCATCCACAAGCTCATACTCAACGACACCATCAGCCCCTTCGTTTACAACGAAGTTGCCAGAGATTTGAGTATCCTGAGATTGATCGGACCCAATTCCAGACAGATCGTCTTCATCGACGACTTTCTCACCCGTAGTGCCAGTTAGGCTTGGCTTGTCATCTTTCACTTCAATAGCAAGAGGAACCGATGGAGAAACGTCTCCGTCTCGGTCAATCGCCACAACATCAAACGGAACCGTTAGTGAATCAGAGCCCGGTGCATGATCGAGGGCCTTAATTTGGGTGTAGGTGTAGCTACCATCGCTGTTCAGCTCTAAGGTGAAGACCAGCTCACCATTCGCCTTACCTTGATATATCGCGGGATCAGAAGTCCCTGTCTGTTTAGTAATATCAACGTCAAAACCACCTGACTTAAGGCCATTCTCCGTCGTATTGATATTGACCAGTTCATACTTAACAACGGTGTCTGCACCTTCAGTAGTGATAAAGCTACCTGTTGCAGTTGCACTGCCCGGCGAAGAGCCAGAGCTAGTATCATCTTCATTAACCGAGAATTTACTGCCGATCTTGAAGCCATCAATAGTCGCGGTATCATCGCCAATATTGACCTTCAGATTTACATTCGCTGAATTGTCGTTGTCTTTGTCCACCGCATACACTGGCACATTCACCGCCAGTGAATCCATGCCTTGTGCACCATGGTCAACTTCTTGCGACAAGGTCACTGTGTACTTGCCTAAGTTGCTCTGGTCGAGGGTCACTTGCAGCACCTCAACCTTAACTCCATTCTGCGTGATGTAACCGGCGTACTGACCGGTGAACTCGCCATTCGGGCCAGTGATTTCTTCTAGTACGACCTTCTGACCCGCAGACTCTAGCGTCGAAGTACGGTTGAACTCAGCCACATCGACTTTCATTGCCACGACAGTGTCACTGCCAGTGGTAAAGCTAATGTCTCCAGTCGCCGTCGTCACCGTATCACCGACTTTGGAGCCATCGGTTAAGCCCGCTTCATACACATTGGCTTGGTCAATGGTATTAATGACTGGGTCAGCACCATCTTTAATCGTCAGGTCGACGGTACTGGTTAGCTCATCACCGTCGTTGTCCTTCACGGTCACAACAATGGTGTGTTTAATCTCTTCACTCGCGGAGTGGTCGACATTGCTGTTAGGAATAAAGGAAATCTTACCGTCCGCAGACACCACCAACTTACCGTCGGTAACTGGGTACTCGCTTTGGTTCTCATTGAAGTTGATACTTTGACCGTCAAACGTCACCGTCGACACTTTACCTTGGTCGGCACCCGCTTCAGTAATGACATCAATCTCGTTGCTTTGCGCCGATTGGCCTACCGTTGGCTCAACCACGCCGATTGAGCCATCAGTGACGACTTGGATGTCATCACCGATATTGACCTTCAGATTTACATTCGCTGAATTGTCATTGTCTTTATCCACCGCATACACAGGTACATTCACCGCCAGTGAATCCATGCCTTGTGCACCATGGTCGACTTCTTGCGACAAGGTCACAGTGTACTTGCCTAAATTGCTCTGGTCGAGGGTCACATTGAGCACCTCAACCTTAACCCCATTCTGCGTGATGTAACCGGCATACTGACCAGTGAACTCACCATTCAGGCCGGTGATTTCTTCTAGTACTACCTTTTGACCCGCAGACTCTAGCGTCGAAGTACGGTTGAACTCAGCCACATCGACTTTCATTGCCACGACAGTGTCGCTGCCAGTGGTGAAGCTAATGTCACCCGTGGCCGTGGTTGCCGTATCGCCGACTTTGGAGCCATCGGTTAAGCCCGCTTCATACACATTGGCTTGGTCAATGGTATTAATGACTGGGTCAGCACCGTCTGTAATCGTCAGGTCGACGGTACTGGTTAGCTCATCACCGTCGTTGTCCTTCACGGTCACAACAATAGTGTGTTTAATCTCTTCACTCGCGGAGTGGTCGACATTGCTGTTAGGAATAAAGGAAATCTTACCGTCCGCAGACACCACCAACTTACCGTCGGTAACCGGGTACTCGCTTTGGTTCTCATTGAAGTTGATACTCTGACCGTCAAACGTCACCGTTGACACTTTACCTTGGTCGGCACCCGCTTCAGTAATGACATCAATCTCGTTGCTTTGCGCCGATTGGCCTACCGTTGGCTCAACCACGCTGATTGAGCCATCAGTGACGACTTGGATGTCATCACCGATATTGACCTTCAGATTTACATTCGCTGAATTGTCATTGTCTTTATCCACCGCATACACAGGTACATTCACCGCCAGTGAATCCATGCCTTGTGCACCATGGTCGACTTCTTGCGACAAGGTCACAGTGTACTTGCCTAAATTGCTCTGGTCGAGGGTCACTTGCAGCACCTCAACCTTAACCCCATTCTGCGTGATGTAACCGGCATACTGACCAGTGAACTCACCATTCAGGCCGGTGATTTCTTCTAGTACTACCTTTTGACCCGCAGACTCTAGCGTCGAAGTACGGTTGAACTCAGCCACATCGACTTTCATTGCCACGACAGTGTCGCTGCCAGTGGTGAAGCTAATGTCACCCGTGGCCGTGGTTGCCGTATCGCCGACTTTGGAGCCATCGGTTAAGCCCGCTTCATACACATTGGCTTGGTCAATGGTATTAATGACTGGGTCAGCACCGTCTGTAATCGTCAGGTCGACGGTACTGGTTAGCTCATCACCATCGTTGTCCTTCACGGTCACAACAATGGTGTGTTTAATCTCTTCACTCGCGGAGTGGTCGACATTGCTGTTAGGAATAAAGGAAATCTTACCGTCCGCAGACACCACCAACTTACCGTCGGTAACCGGGTACTCGCTTTGGTTCTCATTGAAGTTGATACTCTGACCGTCAAACGTCACCGTTGACACTTTACCTTGGTCGGCACCCGCTTCAGTAATGACATCAATTTCGTTGCTCTGCGCCGATTGACCTACCGTTGGCTCAGTAACACTCAGGCTACCATCGGTCACGACTTGGATATCATCACCGATATTGACCTTCAGATTTACATTCGCTGAATTGTCATTGTCTTTATCCACCGCGTAGACAGGTACATTCACCTCCAGTGAATCCATGCCTTGTGCACCATGGTCAACTTCTTGCGACAAGGTCACGGTGTACTTGCCTAAGTTGCTCTGGTCGAGGGTCACGTTGAGCACCTCAACCTTAACCCCATTCTGCGTGATGTAACCGGCGTACTGACCGGTGAACTCGCCATTCGGGCCAGTGATTTCTTCTAGTACGACCTTTTGACCTGCTGACTCTAGCGTCGAAGTGCGGTTGAACTCAGCCACATCGACTTTCATTGCCACGACAGTGTCACTGCCAGTAGTAAAGCTAATGTCACCCGTGGCCGTGGTTGCTGTATCGCCGACTTTGGAGCCATCCGTTAAGCCCGCTTCATACACATTGGCTTGGTCAATAGTATTAATGACTGGGTCTGCGCCATCTTTAATCGTCAGTTCGACGGTACTGGTTAGCTCATCACCGTCGTTGTCCTTCACGGTCACAACAATAGTGTGTTTAACCTCTTCACTCGCGGAGTGGTCAACATTGCTGTTAGGAATAAAGGAAATCTTACCGTCCGCAGACACCACCAACTTACCATCGGTAACCGGGTATTCGTTTTGATTCTCGTTGAAGTTGATACTCTGACCGTCAAACGTCACCGTCGACACTTTACCTTGGTCGGCACCCGCTTCGGTAATGACATCAATCTCGTTGCTTTGCGCCGATTGGCCAATCGTTGGCTCAACCACGCTGATTGCGCCATCGGTCACGACTTGGATGTCATCGCCCACATTCACCACTAGGTTCGAACGCGATGATTGGTCATTATCAGCATCGATGCCAAAGACTGGCAATGAGATCGCCACGAAGTCTTGGTCTAGTGCACCGCCCTGTTGGCTTTGATCGACCTCTTCAAGCAGTTCAATCGAATAACCTGCATTAAAAGTGGGTGACGTGTCAGTCCCACCTTTAACGACATCATTAAGCGTCACGCGAAGTACATCGACTCGATTTCCTTCTAACGTAATATAGCCAACATATACACCAGGCTGGCCTGCAACAGCTTCTAATACAACGGTTTCGCCTTGCGAAGTAATTGGTGATGTTTGCTGAGAGGAATTGAATGCATCGACATCAATCTGTACCTGAGTAACTTCATCGCTTCCCGCAGCAGAAGTAATCGTTCCACTTGCCGTAGTGCTTGTATCACCGACCTTCGAACCGTCGTCCAAACCCGCTTCATAGACATTGGTCTCAGTAATATTTGCAACACTAGGATCGATACCATCCCCAATGGTTACCTGAGCGTCAATTGGAGCTTGGATTGGGTTTCCACCCGTATCTGTACCTGTAATATCAAAGGAAACGGTAATTTGATCGCCAGTGAAAGCAACTTGGCCGCCACCAACAGAAGGCGTGTGATCAATCGGCTGTGAAATTGTGGTCGTTAGCTCTAGATTTACATCTTTACCTACGCTAGTCGCATCTATATCCATAGTAAGGACAGAGTTACCGTCACCATCGATACCAATAATGGTGTTAGTTGCAGCGTTATAAGTAAATGTAACCGCTTCGCCATTTGAAGTAATGTCGGAATTAAGTTCACTCAGTAGTGATGCTAAAGAAGTAGGATCGGGAACAAAAGTCGTAGGATCTAAAGAAAGGTCAGCAGCCACAACGGTCACAGAGCTTGTGACCGATTGCGGGTAGGTTCCATCAGACAAAGAACCCTCAATCAGCGACTCACTGATACTTTGCCCACCACCTGCAAAAATAATCGGTCTAATTTCATCATCTACCTGTTCGGTAGAGTCTGTAGAAAAACCCGACGTTTCAAAGAAAGTACTCGCCAGAACTTCAGTGCCGTTGTAGTCGATAGTAACAAAGCCACCGTTTGCAGAGCCTGCGGCACCTGCACCTGCCGCCGTAGCTTCAAGCAACTCTGTAGGGTCAGCGCCTGCCAAGATAGCATCTTGAATGGCTGCTAATTCATCTTCGCTGATCGCACCTTCACCCAATTGAGCAAGGTCGAAGTTCACTTCTCCGGCAACCGGGGCAACTCCCCAACCACCGAGGTCATCTTCTGTAGCCAGAGTGTTCGCGTCGAGATTAATGGCAGCCTCAGAGGACTCCATTAAAATTGTCGAATGGTTGGCTGTAATAACGATTTCACCACTAGGAATGGTATCGCCTACAACGACTTTCTTAGCACTTCCATCTGGTTTGACAGCAACAACATCACCAGAAACTTCTTTTACTATCGCGGCTTGGCGTAATACTTCTACGTCCATAAGGTCTCCTAATCACACTCCTGCAGGCTGAGCAAGAAGTTAGAAACGTTTTGTTATAGTTTTTGTCAGAATATACGCACAAAATATCAAATATAACTCGCATTTCCAGTAGTTTATATGTACTCGTAACTGCCACTACTAACTTGTAAGTATAGGTTACTCAAGGGAATGAGTAAGTTACGGGTGACGGCACATCAACTCCTTATGAAAAATTTAGTCATTTGTATCACTTATGAGAACAAAACAAGTCATCAACGCTGAATTGCTTAAATCTCATCCACCATCTCAAAAACAATAGTTTTTACAGCGGTTGTAGGTAATTTCTCAAGTTTGAACCAAGATCAACTTCTATCGACGCTATCAATACAGCTTACTCCTCCCCTAGCAGTAGAGAATGTGATGAACATCTTTGTTTAAGGCGTAGACACTGGGAATGATGTCGTGTGTTCGAAGCTCAGTTAGGGTAGTTGGGTAAAAAAATAACAACCTCAAGGATGTAACGTGAATAGTCTGTTTAAACCCAATCCAGTCATGCTTGCCGTTTTATTCAGCGTGCCTGCTATAGCAAGTCCAACTTTAACTTTATCGACCACCACTACCAGTCGCGATGTTCCGTTGTCAGCCTCTGAGCCCGCAGTCATGTCGTTGAGCAAAGAAACATATCAACTCACCGTGTCGGGTATTGATGGTAACTGTTCCGCGGTTGAAGGTCAGAAAGTCAGATTTCGTCGACCTTTGTCACTTAACTGCGGAGAAGATACCGTCCTGCCACTGAAAGTCCGTTTCGGTGGCGAATACTCGTTTACCTTCGATAAAGAGAACAACACGCTGACCATTGCGCGAGAAGCAAAGAAGAGCAAACAGACATTCAGCCGACCTATCCCTGATGTAAAATGTGAAAAGTACTCTGGCAAAGCCGTTACCTTGAGTCTGGGTGATACATTCCCAGACGGTGCAGAGCTTAAAGATGCGTTAAGCGGGCAAGTTGTGACTGTTGAAAATAACTCGGTTACCATCACACCGTCGAAACACAGTGGTGGTTTAGTTCTGCTTGAGCCAACTGCTCCCATTGATAAGCCAGAATTTACCTATAACAATGCCAATATTTACTTTGTGATGGTCGACCGATTCAGCAATGGAGATACCAGCAATGATCAGAGTTACGGTCGCCAGAAAGACGGTAAACAGGAAGTCGGTACCTTCCACGGTGGCGACCTTAAAGGTGTGATTGAAAAGCTCGACTATATAAAGAGCCTTGGTACAGATGCGATCTGGCTCTCTCCAATTGTTGAGCAAGTTCATGGCTTTGTTGGCGGCGGCGAAAGTGGCAGCTTCCCGTTCTATTCTTACCACGGTTACTGGACACGGGACTTCACTAAAATCGACCAAAACTTTGGTAACGAACAAGACCTGAAAACCTTGGTTGAGGAAGCGCACAAACGCGGCATTAAGATCCTTCTCGATGCCGTCGTTAATCATGCTGGTTATGGCACACTTGCTGATATGCAGTTTGATAATCTCGAAGTGGTCGATCGTTCGAAAATGCCAGAGCAGTGGGCAAAATGGACTCCTGAACAAGGTCAAAACTGGCACAGTTTT
The DNA here is from genome assembly GCF_059833805.1 of Vibrio sp. R10-SF1-ISO8. NCBI lineage: Bacteria > Pseudomonadati > Pseudomonadota > Gammaproteobacteria > Vibrionales > Vibrionaceae > Vibrio > Vibrio sp. R10-SF1-ISO8. The sequence continues at coordinate 47,293 of NZ_JCBDHL010000010.1, forward strand.
AATAACGCCATCGATTATCAAAGCAAACAGTGGCAAAACTGGTGGGGCCCAGATTGGGTTCGAGCAGATTTACCGGGCTATACACAACCCGGTAGCAGCGATACCACAATGAACTTAGCAGGCTTACCAGACTTTATTACTGAATCAACAAAACCGATTACACCTCCTAAGTGGCTACTCGACAACCCAGATACTCGCGTTGTCGCTAAACCTGACTACACAGTGGCGGATTACTTGGTTGAGTGGCAGTCGGACTGGGTAAAACGTTTTGGTATTGATGGCTTTAGGGTCGATACAGTAAAACACGTTGAAGGCGATGTTTGGCTTAAGCTAAAACAAGCCGCAAGCGAGAACCTAGAGCAGTGGCGCAGTGAAAATGGCAAGTCTGGTCAACCGTTCTGGATGATGGGTGAAGTATGGGGCCACTCGGCTTACCGATCACCGTATGCGGATAAAGGTTTCGATGCGCTAATCAATTTCGATATGCAGAAGAAACTCGATAAAGGTGCAGCCTGCTTTAGCCAGATGCAAGACGTCTACCAGAACTATGCAGACTCAATACAATCTACCCCTAGCTATACACCTGTGAGTTATATGTCCTCTCACGATACTGAGCTGTTCTTCAACCGCTTTAAGTCTTTTGACATGCAACGTAATGCGGCAAATGCCCTACTCCTTAGCCCTGGTGCAATTCAGGTTTATTATGGTGATGAAATCGGTCGTGAACTTGGCCCATACGCAGACGACTTCCACCAAGGGACTCGTTCCGATATGGTCTGGAAGCTTGATGATGAAAGGAAAGCCTTACTGTCTCACTGGCAAACCGTCGGTCAGTTCCGCCACAACCACCCAGCAATTGGTGCGGGGAAACATCAACCAATAGACAACGACAACGCCTATGTATTCTCTCGAACACTAGGTGACGATAAGGTTGTTGTCGCTTTTGTGGGGAAATAGATTAGTTCTCCCCCATACAACTAGAGTAAAGGAGGAGTCGTCTCCTCCTTATTCAGCGATGACCACTCCTTTGCGTTATCCATTATCAACTCGATAAAACTTCTCACTTCGCACTTCTCTAACTAGTAAATAGTAAAAAACTCAATAACCCTTGATAACTCACTGTATGTACTAAACTTGTTCTTAAGTGCAACTACATGAGTATAATCAATGAAGAAGCCAGTACTCTTAGTCGATGATGAAGTGAACATCCTTAATTCATTTCGTCGAACTTTGAGAAGTCATGTCGATATCGATCTTGCAAACAGTGGCGAGCAAGCACTCGAACTCATCTCCAAAAAGCAGTACGCCGTGATTGTGTCTGATATGCAAATGCCTGTTATGAACGGACTTCAATTGCTGCAAGCCGTAAAAGAAAAATCACCTGACACTGTACGTATGATGTTTACAGGGAATGCTGACCAACAAACAGCGGTCGATGCCGTCAACCTAGGTGACGTATTTCGTTTTATCAATAAACCATGTACGCCAGAGCAACTACTAGGATTTATTAATGCTGCCATTCAGCAATACGAGCTTATCGTTGCAGAGAAAGTGCTGCTTAACAAGACGTTAAAAGGCGTCATTAATGTCCTGAGCGATGTTGTCTCTCTTGTTAGCCCTGAAATCAATGACCGCAGTAATAAAGTTCAATTCCATATGCAGCAGTTAGGTAAAGCGCTTAACCTAAAACCTCATTGGAGTTTTGAGCCGATGGTTCAGTTGTCGCAACTCGGCTTTATTATTTTTCCCCAAAGCACCTTAGAAAATATTAGTAGCGGACAAGTCGTCACTGAAGAAGATCGTCAACTCTTCGATCAACACCCTTGCCTTTCCTCTGATTTACTCAAACAAATCCCTAGGATGAGCGGGATCGCTAAAACTATTCTCTACCAAGAAAAAGGCTTTAATGGAGAAGGTAATCCCATTGATGACGTTCAGGGAACCGACTTACCCTACGGTTCAAGAATGCTTAAGGTTGTCTGTGACTATATAAAACTTGAAAGTGCTGGCTATACCATCCCTGATGCCGTTGAACAACTCGACAACCAAGATCACCTCTATGACCCAAGCATACTCAGCGCTTTTAAATCAACGCTCGATTTTGAACCACCAAAAATTTTCGTCGATGTCAGCTTCCTAAATCCCAACATGATTATAGAGCAGGAGATTCGAACCAACCGTGATCAGCTTATTGCGAGAAAAGGGCAGAGAGTTACTCAAACCTTGATGAACATTGTCCACCACTGCCTAGAGAACAAAGCTGTCGCTGGGGAAGTTTGGGTAACCATGATTGAACCGGAAGAGCACGAACAAACTGAGAGTGAAGAGAAAGCGCAGAGTTTTTAATCAGCGCCTTAATGGAATAACTAACAATGTAAACAAAGGACAGGTTGGGCTATGGTAGAGTTCTGGCGATTTAAATCCGTTGACTTAGCGGATTACAATTTACTCCAAGGAGAGTTTCACTACTCTTTGGTTTTACTTTCCATTCTTGTCTCTAGCTTAGCCGCTTACTCTTGCTTGATCGTCATTGAACGAATGTGGAGCTCAAATGAAGCGAAAACGGTCAGCTTGTGGCGTTTATTTGGCAGTATTGTGTTTGGCCTTGGTGTCTGGGCAATGCATTTCACAGGTATGTTGGCTTTCATGGTGCCTGCGCTAATGACCTATCACCCCGGTATAACTGCGTTGTCCTTTGTTCCTCCTGTCGTTGGTGCCTACTTCGCGTTTCAAGTCCTTTATAGTCAACGATTTTCGCTGTTAGATATCCAGCTTAGCGCATTGTATTTAGCATTGGGCATTGGCTCAATGCATTACCTCGGTATGGAAGCAATGCAGATGGACGCCCTGATGGTCTATGACTTCACTTGGTTTGTTCTCTCTATTGTGATTGCATTTTTATTTGCTTGTATCTCTATTTACATGATCAAGCTTCGCAATCGTAACTATGGAGAAAACGTTACTCATAGAGCTTTAATTGCCCCTATAATGGGCCTGTCGGTTGCTGGTATGCATTACACTGCTATGGGCGCTGTGAGCTTTTATGCTTTAACCGATACCCCTGCAGCTCATAACCATATGAGCGACGCTCACAACATTGCCTTGATCGTAGCTCTATTTGTGCTGCTAATATGCGCTGCAACGTTCGTTGCTTCCATTGTCGACCAAAGACTCCAACGAGCCGAGCATTCCATTGTCGCCAGTAAGCTGCGTGAACAAGATATCCTCAATAATCTCGCCGACGGCGTCATTATTGTTGACCAGGATGGCATCATAGATAGCATCAATGACATGGGATTGAGAATGTTCAACTATGAACAAGAGATGATCGACCATAAAAACATCGAAGACTTAATGCCAACCTTTGATAAAGTTTCGTTGCAAAATGGTGCCAACAACGACTTGGAGCATCGAAACAATTTAACCACAGAAGGGATAAAACGAGATGGGCGCTCGTTCCCTATTGAAGTTAGCCTTTCTGCACTTTCAATTCGAAATGAAGAGAAAAAGCTGTTTAACTGTGTTATTCGTGATATTTCGACGCGTATGGAGCTTGAGCAGCAATTAAGACAAGCGCAAAAATTGGAGTCGATGGGGCAACTTGCCGCTGGTATCGCTCATGAGATAAACACGCCAACTCAATATGTCTCTGATAACACAATCTTCTTGAAAGACGCCTTTCAAACCTGTCTTAACACTATCAACCAAATTACAGAAACCATTGAAAAGTCAGAAGATAAGCCTATCGAAAAGCTGAAAGCCCAAATTAAAAGTGAAATTGCTGAAAGCGATATGGACTTTATCGCCGAGGAAATCCCTCTCGCACTGGATCAGTCCTTAGAGGGGCTGCAACGCATTAGCCGAATCGTAAAAGCGATGAAATCTTTCTCACATTCTAGTAACCACGAAATGCACCAAGTCGATATTGCTGAAGCCATTGAGTCGACCATCACCATTGCACGCGGTGAGTGGCGATATGTCGCTGAAGTAGAAACCAATTTTGACTCTAGATTACCGGCTATCCCTTGTTACCGTGATGAATTTAACCAAGTTATGCTTAACTTCATCATTAACGCGGCTCATGCGATTGAAGAAAGATTTGGTCGCCAAGATGGCACCTTAGGCACAATTAAAGTCTCCACACATCTTGAAGAAAATACTGCTCAGATTCGTATCCAAGACAATGGCACAGGTATACCGAGTAACATTATTGACCGGATATTCGATCCTTTCTTTACCACAAAAGATGTCGGTAAAGGTACAGGGCAAGGGCTCAGTTTAGCCTACTCAGTTATCGTCGATTTACACAAAGGAGCAATTAACACCGACAGTACTGTTGGTGAGGGAACCACCTTTACTATTTCACTACCGTTAGACAACGTAAGCGTTGGCACAGAAGAGAGACTAGATAATGAAGCTGCTGCTAGTTGATGATGAACGCATGATCCTCAACGGATTAAAGCGAGCCCTTTTTGGAACTGGATGGAAGATATTTACCGCAGAAGGCGGTGAAGAAGCTTTGCAGTTTTTGGAGGAGCATGATGTGGATTTAATCATCTCGGACATGCTTATGCCGAAGATGAACGGTGCTGAACTACTTGAAGAGGTGAGTAAAAGACACCCTGGTATTATTCGTGCTTCGCTTTCCGGATATTCGGATCCTGATGTCACCATAAAAGGTGGTTTTTTCGCCCACCAAGCTTTTATGAAACCCTGCGATCCTAGTGTCATCAAAGCAGAGGTCCAACGTATTGAAGAGATTCTTGAATTGTTCCCGGATCGAGTGATTCAAAATGCAATTGGTACAATTACTTCGTTGCCAGTCGCACCTAAGCTATTCTTTGATGTTAAGCGTACACTCGCTGATCCCAACTCATCCATGCATGACGTAGCGAAACTCATCAGTGAAGAGCCGGCAATGTGCGCCAAGATCATTCAGATCTCAAATAATGCCATCTTTAGAGGGCGCAAAGAAATCAAGAGTATCTCTGAAGCAATCACTCGTTTGGGCGGCCAAGTGGTCACCAATATTATCGCCATGCTTGAGGTCTATTCTGTTTCCATGAACGAACCAAGCAAGCCATTGGAAAAAATTCAATCTCACAGCCTTAAAGTCGCAAAGCTCGCCTCAACCTTAGTTGAACCGGATCTCAAAGATACGACTTTTCTAGTGGGTATTCTTCACCGTATTGGTGAATACGTCAGAATGAAAATAGCTCCAGATTTAATGAGCGCGTTTCTAAACCCTAAAACTAAGGGCAACGATAAGTCGCACTTAGAGCGATATCTGTTCAAAACCAAATCAGAGCAGCTTGGAGGTTACCTGCTGCACTTTTGGGGATTTCCTTTGCCCATCATTGAAGGAGTCTTAAACCACGATGATCCAGAAAAATTGATGGAGTCTGATTTTAGCCCAGCTTGTGCAGTGTATATCGCCAACTGTATTTTGAGTGGAAAAACGGTCAATGAAGAGTTTGCTGCCCACTTTGATTTGACCAGTACGCTTGCCGTGTTAGAGCAGAACCATCAAGTCTAGTTAATGAGTAATTATTAGCGATTTCATTGTAGATTGATTTAAAACACTTGAGTCGTCACAAAAGTTAGGTAACGTATCGCGTTTACACACAGTCCGAAGAGACGACAATAGCCACTATGCCGACACCCGATATTAAGTTCATTGCCACCGATATGGATGGCACGCTTCTCGATGAAAATAGCCAGCTCGATCCAGAGTTTTTTAACCTATACCAACAGTTAGAAGATAAAGGCGTTATCTTCGCTGCGGCTTCAGGGCGACAGTATTACAGCCTAATGGAGACCTTCTCACCAATTAACGACCGCATGATGTTCATTGCTGAGAATGGCACTTTAGTCATGCACAAGGGAGAAGAGTTGTATAGCTGTGAGATCGATAAACCTTCTATCAAATCAATCATTGAGGCAGCTAGAGGTATTTCCGGCGCGCAAATTGTCTTGTGTGGTAAACATTCCGCTTACATCGAAACGCAAGACCCGCGAGCGCTTGAGGAGTTCGCTAAGTACTACCACAAGTGCCAGTACGTGAACGATCTACTCGACGTAGATGATGATTTCATCAAGGTCGCCATCTGCCACTTTGACGGTACAGAAGAGTTGGTTTTCCCTACTTTCGACAAAGCATTTGGTCAGACGCACCAAGTGGTTGTGAGTGCAAAAATCTGGCTCGACGTCATGAACTCAGAAGCTTCGAAGGGCGCAGCGATCGAGCACTTACAACAAACACTCAACTTTACTCACGAGCAAACCATGAGTTTTGGAGATTACCTTAATGACTTGGAAATGCTGGAGGCGAGCTATCATTCATACGCAATGGACAATGCTCACCCTAAGATTAAAGAGATTGCTCGCTTTCATGCACCAAGCAATCGCGAGGCTGGCGTGTTTACCGTCATTCAGCGTGAACTACTAAGCTAAGCTTGATAAAGCTCTAAAGGTAAGCCGTCTAGATCTTTAAAAAAGGTGAACGGCTTACCGGTAAACTCATCAATCCGAATCGGCTCGACCTCCACGTCACACTTGATCAGATAAGCGGCATACTGCTCTACTGAATCGACGCTAAATGCCAAGTGCCTTAAGCCCTGCGCTTCTGGACTGGTTGGTCTTTGAGGCGGGTTGGGAAAAGAGAACAACTCAATTTGTCCTCCATCTGGTAAAGCAAGATCAAGCTTGTAAGAATCTCGCTCTGCGCGATAGTTTTCAGCGATTACGGCTAACTTCAGAACTTGAGTATAAAAGCGCTTCGAAGTCTTGTAGTCAGAACAGATGACTGCGACATGATGTATTCTTTTGAGCTCCACGAATCCCCCTAATCAATAACTAGCGAACCGTCTGGATTGAACTGCCAAAAATCGGCATACGCCACTTCCCATAAATAACCATCTGGATCTGAAAAATAACCGCTGTAGCCACCCCAGAACACATCCTGAGCCGGCTTTTCTAGCTTGGCACCAGCACTGACCGCTAACGCTAACACGTCATCCACTTCCTGCTTTGAACGCGTATTATGTGCGAGTGTCACACCACTAAACCCCTCTTTAACAACAGCCATATCAGGCGAAACATCTTTTGCTAGTGCATCCAAAGGATACAAGGCTAAACACACGCCACCTGTTTTGAAAAAGATAATCCCCTCTTCGGGATTTTTGGAAGAGGGAAAACCTAGCTTGGAGTAAAACTGATATGAGCGTTCTAAATCTCGCACCCCTAAAGTAATTATGCTGACACGTGGTTCCATGGCTTGTTCCTTAACCTGTGATTGACGAGCAGCTGTAAGTATCTACCAAAGCGCAGGATTATTAAATCCTTCCACACATGTTGATCGACCTTCAAGGCTTTGAATCGTGTCCGAAGATAAAGTTTGTACCATCCAACCATGAGGAAAACTCAGTTTTAACGGCGCCTTAAACAGCTCTTCAGAGGTGGGATTAAAACCCACTCGAGTGTAGAAGTTTGGGTCACCATATGTGAAAGCTAACTTCACACCTTGGCTACGCATCGCCTCTATACCATGACGGATCAATGCTTGCCCAATCCCCTGCCCTTGATACTCAGTATCAACTGCGACCGGAGCCATCAAAAAGCTTGCGTGTTCTTCCTCAAAAGCAAGGCGAGTAAATAGAATGCTCGCAACAATCTTTTGCTCATCTCTCGCAACAAAAATTGCGATGTCTTGCTCTGGTGTCGTCTCTACGAGTGTGTTCACTAGAGTGCCAATGACTTTTCCTTCTTCGACGCCTTCAGAATCTCCAAAGGTTTTAGAGAATAACTGAATAAGTTCGTCTGTCTCTTTCGGATTAAATAGACCGTATTTCATAGTGTGTTCCTCTTTAAAGTTTATGCGCGCAGCTTAAACTGTAAAGCTGTAGACAGGTCAACACTAACTAATCAAACAATCACTCTGTTTTGAGAATAAATATCTGATAGTTGAACTCACCATTACGGTTGTCATAAGCAGAAATCTCGCGGTTCAAATCCGCGAGAGCAGATGAGCCCGTTAACTCTTGCGCGAGCTCATTAATCCGATCTTTTAGCGGTTGGTAGTAGTTGTCCCAAGCTTTATCACTGACAGGGAATGAATCGACTAGCGTATATCCCGCTCGCTTAGCTTGCTCAATGCGCGTCTCTTCAGTGGTCATGTCTGGGTACTCTTTGTGCCAAAAGCTCATGGCACCGGACGATGGCCCCTCTACACTCCAGATCAAATCACTCAGCACTAGATAACCATCATCGGACAAGAGATGTCGCCACTCTTTAAAAGCATTCTCAACCCCCATAATGTACGCACTGGTCTCACACCAAATCAGATCAAACTGCTTAGATTCAAATGGCAGTTTCGCCATATTGGCACACACGGTGGTCACACGTTTCGTTTCACCGAGTTGCTGCATAGTTTGATTAATGTTCTCTAGAGCATACTCTTCATTATCGACCGCGGTTATATGCGCTTGGGTATGATCTAGCAGTGTTCGGGTCGCAATGCCCTGCCCACAACCAATTTCGAGAATACGCTTAGGTGAAAAGGGCAGTTTCTGAATCGCTAAACGTGTATCTTGTTGGCTTCCCGGCCCCCAACAAGTAAGTTGGCTGAAAACCAGATCAAAGTCTCGCATATAGCGATCGTGTTCATTCATATCTTTTGATAGCCATTTCAAACGCATAGCCTGCTTCTCATCAAAACCTTGTTTGATCAGCCAGTCTAAATGCGCATCAGGGGCAAGTTGGTCGAGAGAATCGTGCCACTCGCTAAGAGAACTTTCGCCTAATAGCGCGGCGAGCAGTTCGCGGGATTTTTGTTTTTGCGAGATTTCTAGATCGAGCTGAGTCAGCCTGTCTTTCAATAAATCACGATTGATTTGTGCGTCTAAGCAAGCCTGACACTCTTTCAGCGTCAAACCACCAGCCTGCAATTTTTGCAGTAAGAGCAAGCGTTGGAGATCTTTTTCACTGTAGGAGCGATAGCCGTTCGCTTGTCTTGCTCCCTTAATGATGCCTAGCTTTTCGTAATAAAGCAGAGTGGTACGAGAAATGCCCGCCCGCTCTGCTAATTGAGAGATCTTGAACATCCGTCCACTCATAGCTTTTATTCGATACCATCAACTCTAAACTATAAAGCTATAGACGGGTCAAGATAGCTGACTATTTTCTGCTAGGTATCTCAGCTTGGGTCAAATAACCATCATTGTTTCTATCAAATCGGCTGAAATCTTTTGCCAACTTGCCTTTTGCTTCAAGGCGAGAAATTTTCCCGTCACCATTTCGATCCATGCGAGAAAAGTGTCCGTTGTTCGAACCAGCCATATTTTGCTTGCCTTTTGACGACATAGAAGAAGCGCTACCACCATTTTGGTAACTTTCAGTTGGTCGCTTCGCTAAAGTTGACTGCTGAACAAATTCGACTTCACCACCAGCAACACATCGAACCATGTTATCAATTCGAATCGCATCTCCTTGAGGGCCATGTCCCGTCGGGTATTGACTCGCGTCTCCAGTTTTAGGGTCGCTACGCTGAGAACCCGCGCCATGAACATCAATCCAAGCATTGCGCATGTAACCTAACGATGATCCGAAGGCGACATACGCACCATGCCCGCCGTTTCTCATGTTTTCGTGAGTCGTGCTACTCCAGTAGTTCGCGTAATCCTCGCGGTTTGCTTCACTGGTGATCGCAGTCGTATTGAAAATTGGATCAATTGCCGCGCTGTTACTTGTGGTAGGCGAACGCGTGTAATCAACAATAGATTGCAGTTCCTTCACACTTGGTAGCCTCCAATCGCTGCTGCCCGCCAGTTCAAGATTTTCACAGTAGGCTAAGGCTTGAGGAAAATCCATCTGCGATTGGCTATCAGACTGCTGCCAGATAAGGCTCGTTGCACCATCAGTGATGGTGCCGTTGTTATTGTCTACAAATTGGTTGATGCCGTAATCTGGGTTACCGCGTACTGCGAGAACATAAAAGGTTTTATCGCCACCACGGGGGCTTGCAATACCATAACCCTTAATGCGTCCATCAATAAAGTTAACGCCAAACACCGTTTCATCTTTGTTCATGGTGGTAGAAACATACTTGGTGCTCGACACAAACTGACTGTCTATCAACCTTTCGCCTGAATGAACATCCCCCGCATTCATATCGAAGTATCTCGCATCAAGGAATGGGACCATCTTAACTGTGCCTGACTGATTAACACCACTTGGGTCTTGACCATCAAACAAAATCAAAGAATAGAGTTCTTTAATAGAAGGTAAGCGCCAATCACTATAACCACCGTGATTCAATGACGCGACGTATTCCAACGCATCGTCATAACTCAGCTTATCTTGTGCATCTATCTTGCCATCACCATTGAGATCGGTGGACTGAGTCCACATGAGACCCGTCACGTTGTCACTGACTGTACCATTACTGTTTTTGGTGTAGCTCGGAGTATTGCCTTGGTACTGAGCATCTTGTCCAAAAGTGGCATCAGAAGAAGAAGGACAAGTGCTCAATGTGTTTCTAAGCCCAAAACATTGGCTTTGGTTGGTATCTACAATCGGTGTGGTCAGCTCGTTTGCACTAGCTGTACTAGACCAAGCGGCTAAACTAGCCATAGCTAACAAACTATTTACTGGCGTATTTTTCATTGTCGTTCCTTGTTTACTCAGCGTAATCATAGTCTAGATAGCGGGAAGTAAAGAAACACATTGAGAAAGTAAATGTATGTAAAGCTAACTCTATGCAATTCGTCTTACTTGAGAACACAGCAGGCCAATTGCGGCGAATAGTTGAACGAAAAAACAAGTTATAAAGATAACTTCTATGCCAAAGTAAGCAATCACATAGCCCGATGCAGCCAAGCCAAAAGGCATCAGTAGCTTAAATAGAGAACCCGTAATCCCTGCTACCCTACCTAAACATTTCTCTTCAAATGCTTCCTGTCGGTAGCTCCAAATACAAATACTGCTATACAAACCAACCGCTGAAATCCATAAAAATGCCGCTGCCATACCCCAGACATTATTGATGACCAGTGGGAAAACAAAACCGAGAGACTCTAAAACTATCGAGCCAATCAAAACCACGCCTAAACCAAATCTAGCTCGTAGCTTATCTGCACTGAACGATCCCAAAAGACCGCCAACTCCCGATGCCGCTATCAAGTAACTCACCTCTAAAGCGTTAAACTCAAGCTCTGATTTCGCGTAGAATATCGCTTGGATCCAGAAAACGGCTCCTGTGGTGTTAATCACCATCACCGCAAGAGTGATAATCCACATATTATGTTCAGCTCGTAATACCGTCCAAGCTTCTTTTAATGCCGCAAAGACACTCTGCTTTTTTGGCGGTTCACTTGGAGCAAGCGTTAACCTTTCTAATTGCCAATACGAAAGCAATAGAAGTACCGCCACAGCTAGAAAAACATTGTGGATTGTCGACATTAGCATCAATGCTCCCGATAACACTGGCCCTACCGTTTCCATCACGCTGTTTAACGAACTCATCCTCGCTATCGCAGTATTTTGTGTTTCAGGTGCCAATGCCCTTTTCATCATCGTCATGCGCGCATTGTGATAGCCATAGTTAAACGCCATCATCAAAAAGGCGGCGGGAAACAGGACCCAAAGTGGCTCACTTAGCCACTCAACTGCCAGATACGAGCACAAAACGACCACCAACTGACCCAACAACATCGCTTGAGACCAGCGCTTCTTATCAACGCGATCGACTACCACACCAATAAACAGCGCCAATAGTAAATTTGGTAAAAATTCCACAGCGCGCATCCACCCCATCATCTTGGATGATTGCGTGAGTTCATAAACCAATAGCGGTAATGCTAGGTTATAAATCTGCGCTGAAAACGCAACAAACAGCGCGCTGGAAAACAGAATTTGAAATGGCCTGTTACGCCAGATTGAAGTTTGAGGCTTAGCTAACGTATTCATTTATTTTTCCTTTCATCCTGAACAGAACCTCCTATTATCGAGATTAAAAGATGAAGAAAAATAGAAATAAAAAATTAGGATTTCACCTTTATGCGCTATTGGAATGCTCTGGCATTTTGCCGTGATAATCTCTCGACCCAACATTGGACTCAAATATCATTAGATCAATTCAGCCATGCTTTATGTTGTACACGTCGTAACGCGCAGCTGCTAATTAAACGATTGGTTGAAGAAGAGAAAATTGAATGGCAATCGGGAATTGGGCGCGGAAATTTACCGCAGGCGAAACTAAAACAACCACTTGATGGTCTGCTAGAGCAAAAAGCAACTAGCCTACTTAAACAAGGCAATGTAGAAGCAGCACTTGATCTCGTTGATACACAAGAAAGAGAGAGTTTTCTTAGTCAGTATCTTTCCCAATATCAGGTAACACAAACTCAGCAAGACATCTTACAAATTCCTTTTTATCGAGGCACCCATTGCCTAGATCCAGTCAAGATTAATCGCCGTACCGAACTCCACATCGCCAGTTATCTATATGCCAAATTGGTTCGAACTCAACCTAGTCTGCATGGCGATCTCGCACACTCATGGCAACAACTTGATGACAGCCTGACGATAACCTTAAGGAAGGGGCTCAAGTTTAGTGATGGAAGTCCATTATGGGCAAAAGATATCAAGGTTCATTTTCAACGTTTGATGGAACATGGCGGTGCGCAAGTCGAGCTTTTTCGATTGATAGACCAAGTGGAAGTAATCAACCCGCTTTGTATTAGATTCACCAGTCATGCTATGTCTTCTCTTCTGCCGAGGCTACTTAGCCATAGCGCGATGGGCATAACGAAAGTTAAGGACGGGAAGTTACTCGGTAGCGGCTCATTCTTACTGTCAGAGCAAACAGAGTGGCGCACATTACTCAGCGTTAACCCGAACTATCACGGCTTAAGACCTTGGATAGATGGCATCGAAATTTGGAACGTGGGTGATAATGCTAAAACCCTAGAACTTAACTGCGATGTGGTTCATGGTCACCACTTAGTGGAAAGATCAGCTGCGAAATTTACCTCAAAGCAAAAATGGGAACAGGGTTGCACCTATGCAATGCTGAACCCCCACCATCATTCTTGGATGCGAAATCGAGCTCATCGTAAGTGGCTGCAACAACTGATGCTCAGTATAGGGACACCTAGCGGGGTTCATTGCGAAGTGGTTGCGCGTGCAAAAGGTATGCTGTCAACGCCAACAACCATTGCCGAGCAAGATTTATCACACGCCAAACGCGCACTAGCGGAACTTAAAATCCCAGCAAAACCCTTAACGATTCTCACCTATCAGCTTGGAACCAATATCGCGACAGCACAACTCGCCACTGATTGTTTGCATCAACTCGGTATAAAGTGCCAACTACAAGTTTTGGAGTATCCAGAGTTCAATCGGCCTGAAACGTTTAAAAGTGCGGATATTGTCATCAGTGGGGAGGTATTTGGTGAAGATACCCTGCTTTCTTGGGTTGATTGGCTACTGTGTAATTATTGCCACCAAGCGTGTCTGTCCAAAAAAAATAAACTTTGGTTGGAACAAAAAGTCATCGCGGCCGTCGCAGAGCAAAGCGAAAGTAAGCAGCTAAGAATGTTAGAGAAAATAGAAAAACAGCTGATCACCAAGCACCTATATCAGCCGCTGTATCACACAATGCAAGATTTAAATATATCTGACCAAATATCGGCACCTGAACAACTTGCCAACGGTTGGATTGATTTCAATCATATCGTGATGTGAACTATAGTACTAAGGCAAGCTATTAAAATAATGCAATAAAAATGGGAATTACTGGACAAACCATTGTTAAATATTGCCCACAATGCCGTACAGGTTATTTATAAGATGATAAACTAAAGCATTAATCTTCTAATATGTTGAGATCACCTGATTTAATGAAACGCCTTATTACCATTATGGTTACCATTTTGGCATCGATTGCCGCAGCACCCTCTATTGCTGCCTGCAATGTCGCGGCTGATCAGGATTTTCTTTACTCACATATTGAGACTCAAGACCGCCCAATGCTTGAGTTCTATTACCAATCTCTTTGTCGCCCAAGGTCCGTCAGCTTAGATGAATACCAACTAGCGGCTGATGCATCTCCGTCTTCTACGGCACTCTACTACTTCGCCCTTGGCAACCTCAGAAAATACGAAGGGATTAAAAACATCACTATTCCCGATATGGAGAAGATCGGGCGAGATAACCATGTCGACTGGATCGTGGCAGAAGCCAAACTCAATCAGGCACTGAAACTTATCGATTCAGACTTGTTAATCCAAGCGGAATACCTTCTCAATGAAGTGGTACCGATAGCGAGAGAAATCGGCTATCGTCGCCTGTTGGCCCGAGCATATCGTTGGTTAGGAAATGTTAAAATTCAGCGCTCAAATATCAAAGCTAGCTTAAATTATTATAAAACGGCTTACGAGCTTGTCAGCGAGATTGGGGATGACTTTCAGAGCACCATGACCCTGAACAACATCGCAACTGTCTACATGCTTTCAGAAGATTGGGAGCGTGCAGATACTTATATTCAACGTGCGCTTAAACTCTACAATGACAACCAATACGATAACAGCCTGTTTGAAGCCATATTGTTTGCTAATTCTAGTGCGGTCTATTTCGCGACCGAGCAAAATGAACAAGCCAAGTACTATTTGCAACGTGCTTTAGAGGAAGCAGACAAAACAGGATCAAACAGAATCAAAATTTCGACTCTGTCCAATATGTCACAAATGTTCTCGAGGGTCGATCAGCCTAAAGAAGCCTTAGCTATGGCTAAGCGCTGCGTCCTACAAGCGGAAAATAGTTCAACAAGCCTGATGCTAGCAACTTGCTATGAAGCCTATGCCGCGGCTTACTTATTAGAGAAAAAGTATCAACAGGCGATCACTTACGCGCACAAAGTCATGTATATCCTGAAAGCGTCAGAGAGTAACGAAATCATCTGGGAGATGGACATACTGTCAAAGCTTGTCGAAGCGCACGAAGCACTGGGTGACTACGAAAAAGCCCTTAAGTTTATGAAACAAAAATACTTAGTGCGCAAAAACTTCTATCGTCAGACCTACAATGAAGACATACTCAGCGAAAAAAGTGCCCTGGAAAGACGACTAAACAAGCGAGAAATTGAGTTACTAGAAGCACAAAATGAATTACAAACCATCACGCTCAAAGAGCAACGCTCGCGTGAGATTCTTTATGCCGCACTATTTTGTGTGCTCGCCTATTTTGTGATCCGAAGTGTGGTAAACCTAAAACGTACCAACCTAGAGTTACGTAACCAAAATACCACCGATCCATTGACCGGAGCCTACAACCGACGTTTTTTAGAAAATTGGTTGGAGCAAGCCCCTTCAACGATGCAAAGCCCTGTCTACGTGGTAAGCGTGATCGATATTGACCACTTTAAGCAATTTAACGATCAGTACGGCCATGAGATTGGGGACTTGGTACTCAAGGAAACCGTAGAGACACTACAGAACAACTTACGCAAGAAAGACATCTTAGTTCGCTGGGGCGGCGAAGAGTTTGTCTTAGTCATGCCTATGGAAGATTTAAGCAAGCTAGAAGAGACCCTAGAGCGACTAAAAACCAATGTCGAAACGCATATCGCGTATCATAACGACCAACAATTTAGCATTACGGTCTCCATTGGTGCATCTTCTTGTAAAAGAGAATATCTTGCCGATGATTGGGAAACGGTGTTCGGGCAAGCCGATACCGCCCTATATCAGGCGAAAGATGCAGGGCGAAATCGCTATCAGATCTACTCCAATCAAGCGTAATTTAACACGTTATTTTTTAACCGTTCCTGCTACCCAAAATTCGTTTTCCCTCGACTGAACCTGCTCAGCAAGGAAGTCAACAAAGCAGCGAATTCGCGCCGTTCTGCGCAGATCGCTGTGCATCAATAACCAAATGCTGCGATAGGGAATTGGCTTCTGGAAAGGCGCACGAACTAAGTTTGGATGCCTATCCCCCAGATTACACGCCAGATAAGCCATCCCTAGCCCTGATGCTGCTAAAGAGACCAGTGGCACAAGTTCTGAAACGCGATGCTTTAATGTTGCTTTGGGGTAATAGCTCTCCTGTAACCACTTCGCCGTGATATCCCCTTCAGGCTCATGCCAACCAATGAATGACAAACCTTCACCTTGGTTGTCTTTGACCTTTTCAGCATATTCTCGAGTGCAATATGCCGCTTGCGACATTTGAACCAGCCTTCTTCCTACCGCTTCATCATAAACTTCATTTGCTACCCGAATGGATACATCCGCTTCTCGGCGACTCAAATTGGCAATATCATTACCAAACTGCAAATTTAAAGTAATGTCCGGATAACGCTCCGAAAACAGCGCCAAATCATCCATTAGTGAAGTCAAAGCCATCCCATGAGGCATTGAGACATAAACCGTTCCCACAGGGTCAGAGTCTCTCCCGATGATCATTCTCGACGCAGATGTCATCTCGTCTTCAACTCTTTCTGCGTAAGGCAGTAGCTCTTCACCGATCTGGGTTAGTACCAACCCTTGTTTAGAGCGATCAAACAGGCGACTCCCTACCTGTTCTTCCATCACTGAAATTCGCCGAGTTAAAGTGGTGTGATTCACACCAATGTCATCCGCCCCGCCTCGCAAAGTCCCGCTACGTACCACGGCCAAAAAATACTTAAGGTCATCCCAGTTGAAGGCATAGCTATCATTCTTCTTCACTTCCATTCTCCCGTGGTTCATTTTTGAAGCACAGTGTCCACTTTTACCTATATACAGTCCATTTTTCAACCATGGTAACTTAATCCCAAGTCAGCAATCACACCAATGGAGAAAGACATGGGTACTATTCAAACGGCATTAATCACAGGCGCTAACGCAGGTCTTGGATTCGAAGCGGCGCGCCAACTCGCTCAAGAAGAAGGCATTAATAAAATTTATCTCGGCTGCCGTAATCTCGCCAAGGCACGAGAAGCGAAAGCCAATTTGGTTCAGTTATCTGGCCGAGACATTTTTGAAATCCTAACCCTTGATGTTTCGGATTCATCGTCGGTGCGCAACGCCGTTTCAACACTGTCTGCACCTCTTGATGCCGTTGTACTAAACGCGGGTGGCACTGGAGGACGCACACCGAATGCTCTTACTTCAGATGGCGTAACCAATATCTTTGCGGCAAATGTGTTTGGGCATTCGGTGTTGGTAGAAGAGCTCATTAAAAGGCAGCTGATTACATCAACCGTGCTCTACGCGGGCTCGGAAACCGCAAGAGGTGTGCCTAAGATGGGTGTTGCTAAGCCCGAGTTGAGTAGTTCATCCGTCGAAGAGTTCGCATCTATCGCTAACGGCAGCAAATTCGGCGCGAAAGCAGATCCACTGGATATATATGGAACCATCAAGCTTACCGCTGCGCTATGGATGTCTTCAATGGCACGCCAGCACCCTCATCTACGATTTGTCACTATGAGTCCAGGTGGCACAATGGGCACCAATGGTATGGATGACCTTCCTTTCCTTAAAAAAGTGTTCTTCAAATATGTTGGCGGGCTACTGATGCCGATGTTAGGCATGATGCACAGCGTCGAAAAAGGGGCAAGACGCTACCTTGATGGTCTGTTCGATCCAAGGTTTGAGTCTGGGCACTTTTACGCCAGTCGACAAGGTTCCCCAACTGGCCCCGTCGTCGACCAAATCACGATTGAACCTTCGCTCGGCAATATCGCTGCGCAAGATAACGCCCGCCAAGCTATCGAACAATTTTCGTAGCAATAACAACGAATAGGAGAATCATTATGGATACTACACTGCAAATACTGGTAGGAATTTTCACTTTGATGCTAACTGGACTCGGTGTGATGTCGATGTTTGCCCCTCAAAAAATGTTAGCTAACTTCGCGCTTGAGCCCATTGGTAAAGCGGGTCTCAATACCGTTCGCTCTGTCATGGGCGGTCTATTTTTAGCCAGTGTGGCAATGCTGGTGTTCGGATTGACCTCAGGCAATACAGAAGGCTACTTCTTTGTTGCAGTCGTCATGTTAGCTGTCGCGATAGGTCGCGTGGTCGGTATAGTACTTGATGGCTTTGATAAAGCCGTTGTACCACCGCTGGTTCTAGAGCTCGTCATTGCAGGCGTATTGACCTTCGCACACTTCAAAAATGGCGGGTTTTATTGAGTTTCCCTCAGAGTGAATACAAAGGCAGTATAGCGACTGCCTTTGTTTTACTTATCTTAAAACCAACCACCCAACTCGAAAAGATACGCCAACAATAACAAACAGTATTGAGAAAACAGTAACTGGAATAATGTGCAATGCCATATCAGTGAGATTAGATTCTGATAATTTAGGAATCACTCGGAGCCTTGCATCTAATGCGAATAGAAAAGTGAGTAAAAGCAGAGTGAGTTTAGCGGCAATCCCGTGCGAAATTGGAATAGACATATCAAACCATAAACTCACATCAGGTAACATTCTGTATGCCAACATTAACCCTGTAATGATTTGAATAACTAGCGCAGGCATACCTATTTTTTCATAGACAGATTCAAAATCCAAAAGTCTCTGGGCAGAGCGTTCTCGTAGCACCCTAGGCAGCACGACCACAGCTATTACGATATGCCCTCCTGTCCAAATAGTCGCCGCGAGTATATGTAATGTGACTAACAAACCATACATGTTTTGTCCCTTTTCTACTGGTTAGGCAGACCGCATTGAGCGATGCGAGATTGATTACCTTCAATAATGACACCTCATAAAAATGAGAACCATAATCAATATCAATCAATTGGCAGTTAATTAATTCCCCACCTGAACCTTTTGACAAAAATCTACCCAGTAAAACTATTCAGCTACAGCAAGTTAGTTGGATTTTGATTACACTAAACTTTTAGAGTTTGTAGAGCCGTTCCATTGCTGACCAATAAAACGCTGACTTTCGCTACAGCGAATCTGTTTAATTTTGTAGAGCCTCCAAAGGCGTTTTACGACTTTGAAAACATCTATGATGGCGAAGCATGGAAAGAGAAGTGTCGATGGACTCAAGAAAAACTCAACATCCTAAAAGCGGACATTGTAGGTGTTCAAGAAGTGTTTAGTATCGACGCCGCGCGAATAATGTTTGAAGAGCTGGGCTACCCTCATTTTGCCGTCGTTGATGAGCCTCATTTGGAGCAGGACTATATTTGTTCTCAACCAGTCGTTGCCCTAGCTTCAAAATATCCAATCGTGAGCCTAGGCGCTGTTACGCCGCTCAATTCAATTAAAGAACACTATCAAGTGAATACGCCTGAGTTTAGCCGCAAACCGATTTATGCGACGGTTGATGTACCAGATATCGGCGAGGTAGCCGTTTATGTCTGTCACCTTAAGTCACAACGGCCAACAGACAGCCTAGACGCTGAGAATGCTCACTCTCTTGTAGGTCAATGGTTATCAAGCCAGCAAAGGGGATGGGAAGCCGTGATGCTACGACTGTTTATGGAACAACAATATAACAACCACCCAATCCCAACCGTTCTGATGGGAGATATGAACCAAACGATAAGCAGTAATATTACTGGCTTACTGATCCAGCAAGTCAATGAAGATGATAAACAACTCAGGCTAAGAGACAGCTGGCAGCTTCAATCTGCATCGGCAATTGAAAGTGAGCGACCATCCACTCACTATCATTTTGCAAAAGGGAATGTGCTCGACTACATTCTGCTGTCACAGGAGTTTCAACCCGACTCCCAATATTCGATGGCTGACGTCACAGAGTACCAGACACTGGATGCCCACTTGATCAACCCGAGTTTTGAGAAAGATAAGCAAGCCAGTGACCATGCGTTTGTTGCCGTAACCGTTCGTTTTGTTCTGTAAGCAAAAGCGAGTGGCATCAACTCATTTTATTTTCGCTTAGCTGCACTCTAGTTTTGCTTCCTCTCCCATAAACCAAGAGATCCATCTCCTCTTCGAGTTCAGTATAAATCCTTCATCTTTACTGATCCCCCCAGCAATGAAACCGTCGATAGGAGACTCACTTGCGTTAGGTGAAAAGCGCCATTTTTCACTGTTGATTCGTTGTCCACGTTGAATTGCCTGATTGAGTTTTTCACTAACCACATAAAGGGTGAAGCCTTTTGTCTCGCTGAACCCTAACCCAGAATCTGACACACTGCCGATAGCCACTGGCAGCTCCATTGTACAATCGCGACCATCTGGATCTGAAAAGCGGTAGATGGCATTTCCAACTCTTCCTTTTAACCAAACTAATTGCCCTTGGGTCATTTGATCTGCGACGATAACGCCTAACGAATTGGATGGCACTTCCTGCGAGGCAACTGCAACTGCGGAAGCCGAACATAGAAATAGAAGCTTGATGACGTTTTTCATGCTGACGCCTCCTCAGTCATATGCGTAAGAGTCGGTTGAGCTAACAGGTAAACCAACCAAAATGGCCCTGCAATTGGGACGAAAAACACAAAGCCCCAATATCCTGATTTACCGGTATCGTGGAGCCTTCGAGCTATTGCAGAAAGAGTAGGAAATAAGCTCAAAATCCCATAGGTAGCATCAAACCAACTTTTCATCGCAACATCAGCCAATATACAAACCAAACTAACCAAGGCATGTACAAGGAAGAACCGCCAAAATTCTTGTTTCGACGAGCAGCCAGAGAAGTCAAAACTGCGCCTCCACGCCAATAAATAAAACCGCATAAATGTCACTCCTTTATAAACAACAAGGAGATTTTCAGGCGATTTCGAATCTAAAAAGACCTAAATCGCGTTCTAGGTCGTCTCAAAACCGGCATTTGTCCTATTATTGTTTTTAATTAAGTTTCAAAGAGTTATCCTTATTGGTACTCGAAACGGAATCAAACTTCATCTAGGACCGATTATGCTCGCCATTCCTGTGCCTTTTGTTGTCTCAATGCTACTTGGGCTATTAGCGATTACGCTCTATTTGCGTTTCGAGCGACAAACCAAAGCAGCTTGTTTGTTTCTGGGGTTGTGCGCAACAACAATCGCGATGGTAGGTTTGAGATGGACATTTGATGTCTCACTGTTTAACTTTTTCCAGCCCGTTTTAGCTTCTCTGATTCCGGTTTGTGCTTGGTTCGTTTTTTCGGCATCAACGCAAAGAAACTTATGGTCACTAGTAAAGCACTTTGTCGCGCCTGCATACATATTGACTAGCGTGGCTACTCAAGATTGGTTGTCACTCCCTATAGATGAAGTTCTCACTCTTACCTATATCGGTTATGGCATTGGGTTGATCCGGTTTTCAGGAAAAGAGTCCTTATTGATCAATGTTTCTCTAGGAAGTTGGGATAAGGTTAAGAAAGCAGAGAGTATTGCGGGTTGGATGTTACTGTTTTCAGCACTCGTCGATACATTGATGTCACTGGATTTCGCATACAACAAAGGAGAGATGTCGTTATATATACTGACTGTTGCCCACCTAGTATTGTTGCCGACGCTCTCTATTGCTGTCGTTATTGTTGGTATAAACACACCTATCTCAGAGACTGAGAACGCTGAAGCACAGCCAGATCATTTGGTAAGTAATACTGTTTCTACAATGACGATGTCACAAGAGCGAGCTATCGAGATTACGTCTTTGTTAGATGAGAAAATACGTCGAGAGTCTCTGTATCTCGATCCCGATTTAACACTCGCGAAACTTAGCCGTAAACTCGTCATACCCGCTAAGCATATTTCTATCGCAGTCAATCAAGTACATGCTCAAAATATTTCTAAACTCATCAACTCTTACCGGGTTTGCCATGCAAAACAGGCGTTACGCAGCTCTCAAGATACCGTGACACAGATTTTCATGAATAGTGGCTTTCAGACTAAATCAAATTTTAACCGGGAATTTTCAAGAATCACTGGTATGACCCCAAGTCAGTATCGTAAAGCTAAATCAGCGCAATAAACCTAACCATCTGAGTTCGTTGACACAAACATTGAACTTAAACTTAATTACGACTTAGAACTACGCCTAACTGACTAAAGTAGCGACTGCTATACTAGAGAAAACCCATCTCTTGAACGGTACTAATGAAAGTTCGCGCAATACTGTTGTTTTTCTTATTGTTACCCATTCAAGTTATAAGTGCAGAGATCGCGCTGTTTGTTCCGCGAACAGAGAGTGCTTCGTGGCAATCACAAATAAGATTTGCCCAAGCGGCTGCCAATGACCTTGGCGTTACCTTACATGTCTATGATGCAGAGAACCAACCCGAGACTATGTTGAAGCAAGTCTCCCAAGCATGTGAGAAAGGCGTAGATGGTGTTCTGTTCATGAACTACGAACAGATAGGTGAAAAGCTGCTTACCATTACTGAGAAGTGCAAAATACCGAGTATTCTTTTCAACACAGGGTTTAACTCCCGCGATTTTCTCCCTCGAACCAAATATCGTTACTGGATTGGAGAAATTACTCCTAACGATATCAAAGCAGGTTCCGTTTTGGCCGAGCAACTGCTGCTAAAAGCCAATGGTCAGATCAACAAAGTAAAAATGCTGGTGCTCAATGGTAATCTCAAGGAGTTATCGGCAATCGAGAGAAACCAAGGGCTTTATCAATTTATACGGCACAACCCGAGCGTAACTGTTGTTGCAGAAAGTGACTCCAATATGAGTTGGGGGCGTGAAGAAGCGAAACGCCAATTTAAGCATTTTTACCAACGTCATCCTGAGATCAACATGGTATGGGCCGCCTCTGACACTATCGCATTAGGTGCCAGAGATGCCATGCGAGAGCTAGAGTTACCGCTAAATTCCATCTATATCGGAGGAGTGGATTGGCTACCGGAAGCACTTAGAGTAATTGAAGAGGGAGAGCCCTATATCTCGGTTGGTGGTCACTTTACCGAAGCGGCGTGGAGCATGATCTTGTTGAACGACTATCTTGATGGTCACGATTTTATTGCTGAATCCACCCAGTTTCGCTCCCCATTCTATTCAATCAATCATGCCAATGTAGCCATGTTTCAAAGCTTTATTGACGACAATTGGCAACGTATTGATTTTCAGGCGCTCTCTAAACAGCATGAGAGCGATAAACTGTATAACTTCAGCATCAAATTCCTACTTGATGGTTATTATCAAAACACCAAAGCACTCAAGTTGACCGATGAAGAAGTAGAATGGTTAAGAGATCATAACGAACTAAGGTTAGCAATTGATATTGATTGGCCGCCGTTTGAGTATGTCGACGGTAGTGGAGAGTATCAGGGCATTGCTGCCGACTACATTAAGCTGATCGCTCAGCGCTTAGGGATAGAGCTTGTTCCTAGTACCAATATGAGTTGGTCTGAGGTTGTTGAAGCTTCAAAACAGCGAGCACTAGACATTTACCCTGCTCTTCCTGTCACGCAAGATCGTGAGCAATATCTGGACTTCACTCGCCCATACCTCAGTTTTCCACTCATGATTATCACCAATCAAGACATTCCTTATGTGCGCGATATCGAGGCTCTCAATGGTATGCAGGTTGCGGCGGTAGAAGGGTATAGTTCATACGAGCTACTGCGAGACAACCACCCAAAAATCAAGCTGTATGCCGCTGAAAACGTGTCAGATGCTTTGCAATCCGTCGCATCAGGCAAAGTAGATGCATACGTAGGTAATATTGCAACCGCCAACTATGTTATGACACGCGAAGGGTATAGCAACCTTAAAGTTTCAGGGCTCACACCGTATCGAATAGATCTTAGAATGGCAGTGCGAAGTGACTGGCCAATCCTTAACAGCATTTTGCAGAAGTCTTTGGACGCCCTCTCTGAAGAAGAGAAACAAACCATCTACTCCCGGTGGGTAACGGTTAGATACGAACACGGAGTGGATTATAGTCTCGTGTGGAAAATCGCTCTTGTGTCGTTGTCGGTGTTGATTTTACTAAGTTACTGGACGAGCAAACTCTCCAAGTTAAATGACAAACTCAATAGCGAAATTGCCGAGCGAAAGCAGATAGAACAGCAGCTGTTACATGAGAAAAACAAAATCGAGCAGCTGTCGATTACTGACCCATTAACAGGGCTATTTAACCGTCGTTACTACAACAAGAAGGTGCCGTCAGAAATTCTAAGAGCACAAAATAGCCAAGATTGGCTGAGCTTTGTGATCATTGATGTCGACGATTTCAAGCAGTACAACGACCATTACGGACACCTAAACGGCGACAAGCAGTTGATCGAGTTCGCCAATGTCCTCAAGCAGCAATGCCAGCACGTGTCTGACTACTGTTTTCGTCTTGGCGGGGAAGAATTTGGGGTACTCTTTATAGGAAAATCCCCACAAGAAGCTAAAAGCTTTGTCGAACAAATTAGGCTAGCCATTGAGTCTTTGCAGATTGAGCATCAGTACAGCCGCGCTACGGACGTGATCACCGCTTCATTTGGATTAGTCACTACCAATAAACCCAATTACAGCTTAGAACAACTCTACGAAACCGCCGATGCCGCTCTCTATGATGCAAAAGAGAGCGGCCGCAATAAAGTGGTAGTTAAAGAGTTAAAGTAAAGATTTAATCAAAGAAAGCTAACCGTTCAATCTGTAAGTCTCATTAACCCCGCTTTCTTGCACGAAATCCTCATCGTGACTGACTAAAACAAATGCGCCACCATAGTTATTTAAAGTCTCGGCGAGTAACTGCTTAGACTCCAGATCAAGGTGGTTATCAGGCTCATCCAACAAAAGTATCGGCTGAGTTGGCTGATGGCTGACCACCAGCATTGATAACTTCATTTTCTCACCACCACTTAGCTGCTTGACTGTGCGGAAAACCGAATCACGCCGAAAACCGATACCTGCTAACAAAGTTCTAGTCTCCGCTTCCAATAGTCCACGGCACATTTCCATCACCGTCTCTAACAGAGCCTTGGTGTTATCTAACAAGCCAAAGTGTTGGTCTAAGTAAAATAACGGCGTATTGAGGTAACAGTCACCGCTGAGCAAAGTACTTTTGCCCCGCAAGATATTAAGCAAGGTAGACTTGCCTGACCCATTGCCACCATGCAACCAAAGTTTGCTAGTTCCCGTTAGCTGCAAATGAATAGGCTCCTGGCAGCCATAAGGTAAGACGCCATTAACTATCGAGACTAGCTGTCCTTTACGGCCTCCATGACTTTCACCCATATAGAACTTTTGCGCTTTTAACTGCTCACTCCTCTTGTTCAAAGCGTGCTCTTTCTTATCAAGCAAGTCTCGACGACTGTTTTCGTTTTTCAGCTTGTTGGACATGGTTCGCTCAGCACTGTCTTTCATACCATCAAGCAAGATTTTAGGTTGGCTGCCACTTCTACGCGCTTTCATTCCTTTTGCTTGTCTTTGCTCGGCTTTCTCTTTGTTCTTCTGTGCTTGTCGCTCAAGCCTTTTTTGCTCCTTGTGGACACTGTCTAGTTGACGTTCAACCGCAGTGACTTCTAGCTCTTTTTGATTTCT
Organism: Vibrio sp. R10-SF1-ISO8; assembly: GCF_059833805.1. NCBI lineage: Bacteria > Pseudomonadati > Pseudomonadota > Gammaproteobacteria > Vibrionales > Vibrionaceae > Vibrio > Vibrio sp. R10-SF1-ISO8. Next base: position 72,724 of record NZ_JCBDHL010000010.1, read on the forward strand.
ATAGTCATCATAGTTACCACCATATTGGGCTAACCCCAAGGTTGAAAGCTCCCAAATTTGCTCCATTTCTCGCAATAAAAAGCGATCATGGCTTATAAGCAACATATGACCCGTGAAGGCATTCATTTGCTCGCGAAGCCACTCGCGACCTTGTTTGTCTAAATGGTTGGATGGTTCATCAAGCACAAGCAGCCGCGCTTCAGATTGAAACAGTTGCCACAACTGCAAGCGTGCGAGTTGCCCACCACTTAGCTCTGAACAGAGAAAGTCCGTGTTTCGCGGTAACTGCATCTCATCAAGCTGGGATTCGAGCTCTTGTTTCAAAGACCATTGCTCTCCGACAATTTCGAACAATTGTTCGTCGCAATCCCCTTGCTCAATTTTCGGCAAAGCGCGAAGAACACTCTCGACCCCAAGGTACTGCGCAACCGAGATATTGCCATCCAATAGCTTTGAAGGTAATTGAGTGTAGGTTTTCACACTCGCATTTAAAGCGACTTCACCCTGAGTGGGAGAAAGAGCCTTGGTTAGAATAGAGGCGAGAATCGATTTCCCCACCCCGTTACGTCCGACTAACCCGACTTTAGATTGCGTTAACGAACAAGAGATATCACTGAAAAGCACCTCGCCATTGTCGAAGTGGTAACTGATTTTATTGGCTTGTATAACTGGCATAAATTGCCTCCTGTTAGACAGGGTTAGGCATTGCACGTAGCAAACAGATCGCAAACAAATGCGATAAAAAACAATCTTGTATAAGAGAAATCATGCTCGATTGAGCACAGACGGAGCTACGCCGACTAACCCTGTGGAATCCTAATAACGATGTAAAACTGGATAACAGGTGTTAGTTATTCATATTGGCGTAATCTCCTAAAGAAGTGATGGCCGGAGTATAGGGTAATCTTTGTTCAAACTTCAAGCGCTAAAAAATAAAGAGATGATCAACCGCACACATAAGCATGTTCATCTCTTTGTCTCGAATGCTATTAATCGACTTGCTCAACCGAAATACGGTTTTTGAACTCGAAGACCTTCTCTGCACACACATCAATGCAACGTCCGCAGCTCATACAGTCTTGGCTCATGACTCGTCGGTCACCTTCTTTTAGCGGTTGACGCAAAATCTCTGGCTCTGGGCAAACATTGTAGCAATCCATGCATTTGGTGCAGTCTTCACGACGCACTGCTGAAACACGAAGTAAGCTCTTTGAACCAATCACACCATAGGTTGCACCTAGCGGGCATAAGTGACCACACCAGCCGTGTTCAACAAGCAACAAGTCTAGCAAAAAGACCATAACAATCAGTATCCATCCGGCACCCATTCCAAACACCAAGCCACGATGAAGGGTGGCAACCGGATCAATCCACGCCCAAAGCACGCTTCCCGAGATTGCACTGCCAATAAGTAGTACTGGGATCAACCAGTAACGAAGTTTAGATGACCAGCGGTAGCTCGCCTTTAAATTGAGCTTTCTTCTCAACCAAGCGGCGAAGTCGGTAACGATATTAAGGGGGCAAACCCAGCCGCAAAAAGCACGCGGGCTCACTACAGCATAAAATACCACCACAACGGCGAAGCCAATCAAAGCGGTGAGTTCAGGCATATGCCCTGCTGCGAGTGTTTGAAGAACAATTAATGGATCACTAAACGGAATGACATCAAACAGATTACTAGACGATAGGTTGCCCTTTAGTACACCTAAGGTTGGCCCTGCCATGAACAAGGCAATGATGCTGAGCTGACAAACACGGCGCAGCAGCAAAAAGCGATGAGCCTTCCACCAGCCGAGTTCTCGGATTGCGTCTTTTCCTGCATCTTTCGCTAGATTCTTAGCCATTAGAGCTTACCTCCTAGCGTTTCTAACGCTTCTACAGGTACTTCCGGCGCGCTATTTTCCAGTGACTTGGTTACCTCTTCCCACCCCAATTGGTAGTGAGCTCCCATCTTGCCTTTCGCGAGCTCTGTTGGAATGATCTTGATTGCGGCAACTTCGGTCACACAAGCCTGCTCACATTTACCACAACCTGTACATTTGTCTGAATGAACGGTTGGAATGAGTTTCGCGTGATAGCCCGTTCGTTCATTGCGAATATGCTCAAGGGTTATTGCTTCATCGACTAGTGGGCAAACGCGGTAACAGACATCACAGCGCAAACCCTGCCAGTTAAGACAGCTTTCATGGTCAATCAAGACCGCGGTACCCATGCGAGCATCGTCGATATTGGTCAGGTTAGGGTCAAGCGCTCCGGTTGGACAAGCAGGCACACAAGGGATGTCTTCACACATCTCGCATGGAATTTTGCGTGCATTAAAGTAAGGCGTTCCTGCTTCAACAGAAGAGAGTAGCGTTGCCAATTTCAAGGTATCATAAGGGCAGGCTTGAACACATAAACCACAACGAGTACATGCGGCTTCAAATTCCCCTTTAGGCAGCGCTCCCGGTGGTCGAACCGGTACACCTTCACCGTTTCTTGCCTGACTTTGCGTCGACTGAAGTCCCAATACTGTCGCAGCGACTCCAACCCCAGCGGCCGTTCGAGCGGCATCGCGTAAGAACCGACGTCGACTCTCTGATAGCTTTGAATTAGACGAACTCATGACCCAATACCTCTCGCCTTCGCTTACATTGCAAGGTGACTTACAACCTACTTAAGCATAGCAACCATAGTAAATTTAAGGTTATTTTTGCGAGCAATGAGATCGAGATACATACCTCTAAAGAGGTGTATCAAACTTCAATTGATGCTTATCAACAAACCGCAGTGATAAAGCGCCCATATTGAAAAATTGCAGGGAAAGCACAGCTCACCTTATCCAACAAATATCTAAAGATTGAGTTTTTTGTCACACGAACTTTCCTTGCGACATATTATCCTTATAGAATGTGTGGCTATATTTTTGCTGCGGGGGTCTTATGATTGAAATCGTAATAGACGGAAAGTATCGAATTGTTGAGCAAGGCTCGACCCTACTAGAAGCGGCCAAAGTGTGTGGTGTAGACATCCCCTCACTATGTGGCCTGAACAAATCTGACCAAAAAGTCCCTTGTGACTTATGTGTTGTCGAAGTCGAAAGTGGCGGAACAAAGCGTGCTTGTGAATTAGAAGTCTATTCTGGGCTTAATGTCATTACCCAATCAGAGCAACTCAGCGCCCACCGTAAGCAAGCACTCAACCGGATCATGCTAGATCACTACGCCGATTGTGAAGCGCCATGCAAAACTGCTTGCCCTGCGGGTGTCGATATACAATCTTACTTATATTTCATCGCACAAAACGATCATCAAAAAGCGATTGAAGTGATCAAAAAGACGCTGCCAATGCCGCTTTCAATTGGGCGTGTTTGCCCTGCATTCTGTGAGAGTGAATGTCGCCGCTCATTGGTTGATGAGTCGATAGCCATTCGACAACTTAAACGTCACGCTGCTGATGCTGACCTTGCAGCGCAAGAATCTTATGTACCAGAGAAAAAACCAGCCAAAAACCTTTCCATTGCGATTGTCGGAAGTGGGCCGGGTGGCCTAACCGCAGGCTATTACTTGTCCAATGAAGGTTACGATGTCACTGTATTCGAGTCTATGCCTCAAGCTGGCGGCTGGCTTCGATATGGGATCCCTGAATACCGACTCCCTAAAGCGATTCTCGACAAAGAGATCGAATTAATGTGCCGTAACGGCATGGTGGTAAAAACGAGTCAGAAGCTGGGTGAGAATTTTAGCCTGTCTCAATTAAGCGAAGATTATGACGCAGTGTGCCTTGCTGTCGGTGCCTCACTCGCTGTCGAAATGAACTACCCGGGCAGTGATTTAGATGGCTGCTACCTAGGTGTGGATTACCTCAAAGATTATGTCACTGAGCAGCACTACACCACTGGCAAAAAGGTCGCAGTGATTGGCGGAGGTAACACGGCGATAGATTGCGCTCGAACAGCGCGCCGAGCCGGAGCAGATACCACCCTGATTTATCGCCGTACTCGCGAAGAGATGCCCGCCGAAGACTACGAGATTGAAGAAGCCGAACACGAAGGTGTGAAGTTCTTATTCTTAACCAATCCTGCTGAAAACATTGCCGACTCAAATGGTCGTGTCAGTTCAGTTCGGTTAGAGAAAATGGCGCTAGGTGCTCCAGATTCTTCAGGGCGTCGTCGACCACAAGCCACTGGTGAGTTCTTCACTGAAGCGTTTGATACCGTGATTGCCGCAGTATCGCAAAAACCTGATTTGAGCTTTTTGGAGAACGATTCACTCTCTATCCCATTGACTCGTTGGAATACCGCGCAAACAGATGACGCCACCATGCACACGGGCACTGGCAATATTTTCAGCATTGGTGACTTCAGACGTGGCCCTGCTACCGCTGTAGAAGCCGTGGGAGATGGCCGCATTGCTGCGAAAGCGATTGATTTATACCTCAATGGCGACATGACAGATATGCCTAAACCAGAGTTCAACTCACGCAAAGAGCAGAAACTCTCTCAAGTTGATCCGCTTCACTTCGAACATATCGAAAAAGTCGCGCGAAGCATTATGCCAGAGCTCACTCCCGATCAACGTGAGCAGAGCTTTGCCGAAGTCGAGTTAGGTTTCGATAACGATGACGCCATTCAAGAAGCACTGCGCTGCCTTGAATGTGGCTGCCAAGCCAACACCCAATGTGATTTACGTGACTACTCAACAGAATATGGTGCCGAGCAGCAATTCAAAGTTTCGCTGGAGGTGAAATCTCATCAAGATTGGTTAACACTGCGCAGTAAAGATCCTAGACACAAGTTCAGCGTTGACCGTAGTTCGCAGTTTATCGAATTCGATGCTAACCGCTGTATCAGCTGTGGTCAGTGTATTCAGGCATGTAGCGAACAAGCCGTTCACGGCATTCTCAATTTTGTTCACGATGAGAAAGGACGTCCTGCCCTCCGCCCCGATGATAGACCGCATTTTGGCTCAGCGAGAAATGGTCATTTACTCATGGGTGACTCCAACTGCGTGCAATGCGGAGCGTGTGTGCAAGCCTGCCCGACAGGCGCTATGGTCGATAGCCGAGATCGCTCTCAAGGTCGCAGCGAACAACTTAAACAAGTGGATACCATTTGTACTTATTGCGGGGTTGGCTGCAAGCTCACCATGCATGTCGACGAGGCGAGCAATCAAATACGCTACGTAAAAGGTGCAGAATCTCCCGTTAACCAAGGCATGCTGTGCGTCAAAGGCCGTTTCGGCTTCGACTTTATCAATGATGAATCAAGGCTAACAACACCTCTCATCCGCAAAGATGGCTGGTTGCAACCCGCAACGTGGCAAGAAGCGATTGATTTAGTCGCGAAGAAGTTCTCTGCGATTAAGCAAGACTTCGGCGGCAATGCGTTGGCAGGTTTCTCGTCAGCAAAAACCACCAACGAAGATAACTATGCATTCCAAAAGTTTATCCGTCGTGAGCTTGGCACTAACAACGTCGATCACTGCGCGCGCTTGTGTCATGCCTCTAGCGTTACCGGTCTTGAAGCCTCGTTAGGCAGTGGTGCAATGACCAACGACATACCCAGCATCAAACATTCGGATGTTATCTTCATCATAGGCTCAGACACCACGTCTGCGCATCCGATCATCGCTTCGCATATCAAACAGGCGATTCGTCATCATGGCGCTCGACTGATCGTCGCCGATCCAAAGCGGATTGATATGGTCGATCATGCTGAGCTGTACCTCGCCCATAGACCGGGGACAGATGTCATGCTGTTAAACGGGGTGATGCAGCAGATCATTAAAAACGGTTGGTACGATCAAGAGTACATAGAAGAGCGTGTGGATGGCTTCGATACCTTACTTCAAGAAGTGATGTCCCCTGCTTACGCCTTAGATAAAGTTGAGCTAGTCACTGGCGTCAGCGCTGAAGACATCTTTGCCATGGCGCGCACCATAGGCACGGCCAAACGTACCGCTGTTTACTACTCTATGGGCATTACCCAACATACAACGGGGCACGACAACGTTCGCTCAATCGCCAACCTGCAGCTTTTGTGCGGCAACATTGGTATTGAAGGTGGTGGCATCAACCCACTACGCGGTCAGTCTAATGTTCAAGGGGCCTGTGATATGGGTGCACTACCAAACAACTACCCTGGCTATCAAAAGGTGTATAACCCAATGATACGCCAAAAGTTCTCTATTGACTGGAACGCACCTGACCTGCCAGCAGAACCCGGGTTAACACTCACCGAGATCATTGATGGCGCATGCCAACGTGATGTGCGCGGCTTGTACATTATGGGTGAGAACCCAGTATTGAGTGACCCGAACCAAGCCCATGTAATTGAAGGGTTAGAAACGCTCGACTTCTTAGTGGTGCAGGACATCTTCTTAACTGAGACAGCCCAATACGCAGATGTGGTTTTACCTTCATGCTCGTTTGCCGAGAAATCTGGTCACTTCACCAATACAGAACGTCGCGTGCAGCGAGTCAACGCCGCAGTCAACGCTCCGGGAGAAGCAAAAGAGGACTGGTGGATCATCCAACAAATCGCCAATGCATTGGGCAGTGACTGGCACTATCAAACTGTCGCTGACATAACAGCGGAAATCACCCGCGTCACGCCACAATATGCTGGCCTCAAGTGGGATAACATTACGCCAGAAGGTGTCCAGTGGCCGAGCAACAAGAACAACCCGAACGGCACACGCATCATGCACCAAACCCAATTCACTCGAGGTAAAGGGCAGATGGTTGGAGTTCCATTCCGCTACGCAGCCGAACTGCCTGATGAAGAGTTCCCGCTCGTGCTTACCACAGGCCGAGTGTTAGAACAGTTCCACACCGGAACCATGACTCGTAAAACCAAAGGGCTCGACAAGCTTGCTGGGCCAAGAGCGATGATCAGTGTACAAGACGCCGAAGCGTTGGGGATTTCAAATGGTCAAAGATTGAAAGTCTCGACCCGAAGAGGAGAGATAGAGATCGATGCGTTTGTTACCAAACGAATCCAGAAAGGAGTGATCTTTATTCCTTTCCACTTCGTCGAGTCGCCCGTAAACAGGCTCACCACCACAGCCACCGACCCGCACGCTAAGATCCCAGAGTTTAAGGTCGCAGCTGTAAGAGTTGAGTCGCTAGACACCGCAGATAACCATGCCTAGCTAGCCGTTTTAGATAAGGAAAGAGAGTCAGCCGGAAGGTTGGCTCTTTATGTTTATCCGTCTAACCCCAACATGATACGATATAAAATAGATTGGTGAATATTAAATACGAGTTGTAGTAGAAATACTCTCCCAACAGTAGTTTTAGCGCTTTGCAAATTTACGGAAAATAATCAGAAAGGAATTCGAAAAAATGATAAGTAACTTTTACACTTGCGAAAAAGAAGTGGATGAAAATAGCCATGACGGAGAAGGCTCAATAGACATTTATCGTGCGTTCAAGCGTAAAGATTTCGACGGTGCATGGGATTTCGCTATTCGTGTCGTTATGCCGCCGGGAAGCTCTATGGGCGAACATACTCATGGAGACGATGAAGAAATGTATATCATTTTGAAAGGTGAAGGCACTATGACCATCGAAGGTAAGGAAAGAAAAGTGTCTTCAGGAGATATGATAGTTAACAAACGTTTTGGCACACATGGTTTGGTAAACACATCGAGCAATGAAATTGAGCTGTTAATAATTCAAGCAAGTCTAAAGTAAATAGCAATTGCAAAACGTTTAAACGGATTCCAAACGCTCGGCTTTTTTCGTTCAGCTAAGTTGGTGATGACAATCAATTTACTGGTTTTATGGTTGGACGATTATAGCTTCAAAGAGGCAGATGTAATGAATAATTTGTTCACGTATGTATCAGCAATGAAAGAAGAGCTTGACGGCCTATCGATAATTGAGAGAGTACATACACAACAGACTACCGAAGAAGACGGATTACTTATAGAACACAGTGAACTACTCGTAACGTTTAACAACGGTGTCGGTGTAAGAAAGTTAACCGAACGAGAGCTGTCAGATCATGACTCGGATACAGTCTGTGAGGAATGCTGGATTTCATACGAAGTCACTGAGCAACCGATCACTCTAAACATAACCCCCAAGAAAAAACACTTTACAAATCAGTGCCAAGAATCATTCTGGCTGCAAATCAATAAAGCGCAGATATGCACATAAAAAGGAATCTCAGTTGGAGAAAGTTTTAGTTAGTTCCTGTTTGGTTGGCAATAAAGTTCGATACAACGCCAGTTGTTTATCCATACCTGAATCCGATTTCAATTGGCTTCAATCAAATGTAGAGCTGGTGATATTTTGTCCTGAAGTGTCGGCTGGCCTTCCCACTCCAAGAGCGCCTGCTGAAATCATCTTCGGAAGAGGGATTGATGTGCTTAGCGGCTCTGCCAATGTTGTTGGTGATGATGGTATTGATGTCACAACTAAATTCGTAGTCGGCGCTGAAAATGCTTTGAAAAGTTGCCAGCAACAACAAATAAAGTATGCAGTACTAGCTGAGGGCAGCCCTTCTTGTGGTAGTTCCAAGATTTACGATGGAACATTCAGTGGCACCAAAATCACTGGATCTGGTGTAACTGCGGCTTTGTTGGAGCGTAACGGCATCAGGGTGTTCAGCCAACATACAATCGACCGACTTCGAAGCGTACTGAAGAGAGCTCGCTAGCGAGCTTCGACATTAGAATACTCGATGGAAATCAGCGACAATGCATTCTTGTCAGCATACCCATTACTATCATCTGGTACCTCGACGTTTCATCATCTCCATTCACACTTTACGGCAAATAGCGTTTAGCCGACTTCATCAGTTTTTGGAAAGATGGGCACTCTAGATGAGAGGGTTGAGGGCAGTTCGCGACGTGGTTAAGGTTATCGCGTACGATTGCCAGCCTCTTGATTTTCTCATCAATTTCTTCCACTTTTTGAGTAAGCAAATTTCGGTTAATGGCCAGTTCATCGTCGACATCAAACATGGATGCGATCTCCTCTAGCGATAACCCCGCAGCCCGACCCAGTGAAATAATATTTAATTTATTCAAAATATTAGGTGAGTATTGTCGACGTAAGCCATTTCTTCCAATCGAACGAATCAGCCCAATCTTTTCATAATACCTGAGCGTGGACGGTGCCAAACCTGACTCTTTAGAAACGACTGCAATATCCATAAATATTCTCATTGACTTAAAGTTAACTTCAAGTTGTAACATGATTCAAAACTAACAGGTTAAAAGCGAATTACAACAGGGAAAACGAAATGGCAGTATCAATTTGGCTACAAGCGATTTGGGTTGGTATAGGCGCGACGGTGATCATGGATATTTGGGCGTTAATTCAGAAGCGTGTGCTTGGCATTGCTCCTCTTGATTACGCGTTAGTCGCGCGTTGGGTATGTTTGATACCAAACGGACAATGGGTTCATCGTCCGATTATGGCGACGCCACCCGTCAAGGGAGAGAGGCTATTGGGTTGGGCTCTACATTATTTGACTGGTATCGTTTTTGCGTTGGTCCACACACTTGTTTTGGGCGAAACATGGCTGATGAATCCGAGTATCGTACCTGCACTCACGACAGGCATAGTGACCCTAGCGTTTCCATTCTTGATCATCCAACCTTGTCTAGGATTTGGTATTGCCGCAACCAAAACACCCTCGCCATGGAAAGCACGAGGGTTAAGTTTGTTAGCGCATAGCTTATATGGCTTTGGTCTGTATCTAACAGCGCTTGTGACGCTATAGAGACGTTAAGCTTAACTAACCCGCTTGAGAATCAACGCAGTACCCATACCACCACCGATACACAGTGAGGCGAGACCGAGTTGAGTTTTAGAGCGGATCATTTCATAGATCAGCGTAGTGACAATTCGGCCACCCGATGCACCGATTGGATGCCCAAGGGCTATCGCTCCGCCATTGACGTTGGTTTTACCTTCAAACCAATCGTAAGGCACTTGATGCTGTTCAGACAGCCCTTTCATCACTCCAATGGCTTGCGAAGCGAAGGCTTCGTTGAGCTCTAACCTTTGAATATCACTCAGCTCGAGCTCTGCGCGTTGCAATGCCTGTTTTACCGCCGGGATTGGGCCTAATCCCATCACATCAGGCTCAACACCACCCTGCCCTGTTGCCACTACCTCAACCAAAGGAGCAAGCCCATGTTGCTGAACCGCTTGCTCACTGGCAACAATCAAGGCTACCGCACCATCATTTAAGCCGGAGGCATTACCTGCCGTTACGCTCCCTTGCTTATCGAATGCCGCGCGAAGCCCAGACAAGCTTTCTATGGTCGTACCGAATCTCGGATGCTCATCAAGATTCACAGCGCTTTCACCTTTGCGTGATTTAATCACTACAGGAACGATTTCTTGTTCAAAGCAACCAGACTTAATTGCCTGCTCGGCTCTTGATTGGCTGCGCAGGGCAAATGCGTCTTGCTCCTCACGGCTTATTTCATAGCGCTTGGCAATGTTTTCAGCAGTAATACCCATATGAAAACTGCCAAAAGCATCCGTTAAGCCATCTTTGAGCATAGTATCAACCATGGAGATATCGCCCATTTTATTGCCTTGGCGACACTTCCCATCCACCACAAAAGGAGCATTACTCATACTTTCGGTGCCTGCAGCAACCACAAGGTTTGCGTCACCGCTTCGTACCGAGTTTATGGCGTTGAGTATGGATTTCATGCCACTGCCGCAGATCATGTTCAAGGTATACGCAGGGGTTGTAACAGGTATCTCTGCGTGAATAGCGGCTTGCCGACCCACCCCCTGCCCTAAACCTGCACCGAGCACATTACCCACCACCACTTCATCAATCATGGTCGGAGCAAGTTCGGCTTGGGCAAGCGCACTCTTAATGGTTAAGCTCGCTAATTCAACGGCAGATTGGGAGCTCAGCCCGCCAAGGAAGCTGCCAATCGGAGTTCGCTTGGCAGCAACAATATAGACTTTCTCGGTCATCTTAGAGTACCAACCCACCATCTATTTTAAGAACTTGCCCAGTGATAAAGCTTGATTTGTCACTGGCTAAAAACTCGACGCCATTGGTGATATCTTCCGTTGTCCCCATACGGCCAAGTGGCGTTTTGCCTTTCATCATATCGAGAACTTTCTCCGGCAAATCAGCGGTCATGGGCGTTTCGATAAAGCCAGGTGCTACACAGTTGGCGCGAACTTGAGCCCCTTTACGAGCAAACTCTTTCGCCCACCCTTTTGTCATGGCAATAACCCCACCTTTTGTAGCCGCATAGTTGGTTTGCCCAATGTTGCCGTCGGTCCCAACTACTGAAGACATAGTCACAATCGAGCCGTAGTTGTTTTCCATCATTAACGGCGCGATGGCTTGAGTCAGGTTGAATACACCTTTTAGGTTAACGTCTAGTACAAAGTCCCATTCTTGCTCTGTCATTTTGTCGATCAGTGCGTCTCGGGTCACGCCTGCGTTATTCACTAACACATCTACGTGCGAGTCTTGTTGTTTAATTGACTCCACCAGCTCAGCAATTGCTTGTCGGTCGCAGATGTTCACCGTAACAGCTTGCACATTTTCTACATCAGAAAATGCCGCGGCTAATCCGTCCGAATTCATATCTAAGGCGTATACCTTTTCTGCTCCGTTTTGAGCGAATCTCTCAGTGATTGCTCGACCTATTCCTTGCGCTGCGCCTGTTACCAGACAAATTTTGTTCTCAAACATGTCTTAATCCTTATGGGCAAAATAAAAAACTGACGAGTAAAACCAATCAATCGCAAACGCACTTCGCCTACCGAATTATCGGTGTCTGCCTTGATTGGAAGTTGATGAACGATTGAACCACTATTCATCTTTACTAATTTTGAGTCGAAACTGCGTGTCAAAGATTGCAGTATCCATAAATTTTAATGACGAACTGACGACAGGAGCGAAATCCATGTGCTGCAAGATGTCTCGCTCTAAATCCATACCCGGAGCTATTTCTATTAGCTCTAATCCATTCTCCGTTAAGCGAAACACCGCTCTTTCGGTGATGTACAGAACAGGCTTGTTACTCATAATGGCTTGCTTAGCACTAAACGTAATTTGTTCTACTTGGTTAATGAGCTTTTTCTGTCGACCTTCCTGAATAATAGTCAAAGCTTGGTGATTTACCTCAACTTGTAAACCTTGTGCGGTAAAAGTGCCGCAAAAGTAGACCTTCTTCGCGTTCTGCGTGATATTGATGAAACCACCACAACCTGCAATTTTGCTCCCAAAACGAGAGACATTAATATTACCGCTTTGGTCACATTGGGCTAAGCCAAGAAAGGCTTGGTCGACGCCGCCACCATCGTAGAAATCGAACATCTGATCTTGGCTGATGATGGCTTGTGGTAGACGAGAGGCACCAAAATCCAATCCACTTTGCGGCGTTCCACCCACGGCGCCCGGCTCAACCGTTAAAGTGAAATGCTCCAAAACCCCCGCTTGCTGCGCGACTTGTGCGATATATTCAGGAGCACCAATCCCTAAATTTAAAATAGAGTTAGCTTCTAGCTCCATCGCGGCGCGGCGGGCAATAATGGTTTTCGCATCAAGCTTAGTAGGTTGGTTAGAATCACAAGGTGTTGCTTGCTCTTGAGGAGTTGGGATTCCCACAAACTCAGGATTCATCATGGTGGCGAAGGTTTGCATATGCTCTGCGTCATCTTGGCACACAACCACAGCGTCAACAAAAATACCGGGGATCTTCACCGCATGTGGATCGAGCGTTCCGGCTTCGACGACACGTTTCACCTGAACAATCACTTTACCTCCGTTGTTCTTTGCTGCTTGCGCCGCCGCTAAGCTTTCAACAATTAGGCACTCATCTTCCATAGTGATGTTGCCGTTCTCATCGGCTGTGGTACCTCGCAATATGGAAACATTGACGGGTAGTTTGTGATAGAACAGGTGTTCTTCTCCGAGCAGATCAATCACCTCTACCCACTGCTGCGTGGTTGCTGAGTTGATCTTCCCCCCTTCGATTCTCGGGTCGACAAACGTACCTAACCCGACTTTGCTAATCGTGCCCGGCTTACCTGCTGCGGTGTCACGTAATAAGTGAGAAATAATACCTTGAGGAAGGTTGTAGCCTTGAACTAGGTTGTCGACCGCTAACTGTTGTAGCTTAGGGACTAATCCCCAGTGCCCACCAATGGCTTGTTTCACTAGACCTTGTTTCGCAAGATGATTAACAGCGCGACCTCGCCCATCGCCCTGCCCTGCAGCAAAAATCAGAGTAAGATCTTTCGGTTGCTGAGTGTGAGTAAAACGCTCCCCAATGGCTCTTTCAATGGCTTCAGGCACGACACTGCCAATGAACCCCCCGAGTAATACTGAATCACCGTCATTAATCCATTGCGCTGCCTGTTCTGGCGTAAGCTTTGCGACCACTTCAACCTTCCTTGTTGTCTCTGCCCAAGTTTCTTTCTACCAAATCAGCTTAGTTCCTGTCGGCGCTGTTGTTAATTGCACAAATAGAGATTGTGAATTTCATATTAGGAATAGTTTTTAGCTAGGGGAGTGAGCGACACAGATCTCTTCGACCCTCTGATAGAGGTACTGTTTAAAGCCGAGACAACGTTCTGGCATTGGCGTTCTTGGGCGGAAAAACAGGTCGATATCAAAACTCGCGCACTGGTAATCTTGCATGATGTGTTGCAGCTCGCCATCTTGAATCTGCTTGCTCACCAAGGAATGAGGTAGGTAAGCAATCCCAGCATTTTCTAGGGCAAGATCAAGCAGCATTTCGCTGTTGTCACACTCTAGTGTGTCTTGAATGGTGGCTATCTCCGTTTCTCCATCACGCTCAAAACACCATCGGTTGCCTCCAACCAAGGTTCGCGCATATAGGCAACGATGCTGACCAAGCTCATTGGGGTTTTCTGGCATACCATGTTTAGCGAGGTATTGGGGAGAAGCACATAAATATAAAGGCTCACGCAGCAGCCGCTTACGCACAAGTAACGAATCTCGTTCTGGCTCACCGTCATAACTGGCACTGGCACGAAACGCAAAGTCGATACTGAGTGGATCAAACTCTCCGGCCTCAATAAAGATCTTAAAGTTCACCTGAGGGTGCATTTCAATATACTCAGCGACAATCTTGGTCAAATATTGACGTGCAAATAAGGGGGTGGAAGAAAGCTTTATTTCACCACGCTGCTCTTCCGCTAGATTTTGCACCTCTTCACACAAGCTATGAATATCGGGTAACAGCGGAGAAAAGCGCTCATAGAGTAGTTGGCCTGCTTGAGTGGCGTTCAACTGCCGCGTACTGCGTTTAATCAGCTCGACTGACATCGCTTCTTCCAGCTCTTTAACCCACCGACTGCCCGCCGCAGGAGAAATACCCTGTTGAATGGACGCCTCACGAAAAGAGCCGAATCGAATCACGGCACAAAAAAAGACGATCTTATCCAGAATAGGCTGTCGGCTTGAAAGCAGATTCGTTGTCATTCACTCACCAAGCCTTTTTGCAGAGCGAGTTTGACCAACGCGGCTGTTGATGTAGCGCCGAGCTTCTTTTTGATTCGGAGTCGATGCGTTTCTACCGTACGAACACTGATATGAAGCAAGTCGGCAATATCTTTATTGCACGCGCCATTAACAATCGCCTTCAGCACATCTGACTCGCGGTTAGTTAGCGTATCGTCTTTTGGCTCTGGCTTATCGTTTATCTGCTCAAGCAATCGATCTGATGCCTGAGGACACAAATAAGAACGCCCTTGCGCCACTTGGTTGATTGCCATGACCAACTCTTCAGAACCCACATCTTTGAGCACATACCCTTTCGCCCCTGCTTTGACAGAGCGAACGACATAGTCACGGCTATCGTGCATCGACAACATAATCACTGCCGTGCGTGAATGGCTTTTTTCGAGCTTCTCTAAGACTTCAATCCCATTGAGACCCGGCATATTGATATCAAGCAACAACACATCGGGCTTAAGTGACAGTGTGGTGTCGAGTGCATCGATACCTGTTCCCACACAAGCGAGAATATCTAGGTTGTCTTCCCTTTCAAGTCGCGACTTTAGCCCGTCCTGCATCAAACGATGATCGTCGGCTAATACAAGTCTAATCATACAAACTCCATGTTTAAGCTCACTCGTACTTCTGTACCTTGTCCCTGCTCACTGGTTACGGCAAATGTGCCACCAATCGCCTGAATCCTTTCCTTCATATTCTGCAATCCCATATGTTCAAATATAGGTTGTTTGCGCTTTCCTGATTTTAGTTTCTTGGCCGGAATACCGACTCCGTCGTCACTGACGGTTAAAATCAACATTCTGCCTTCTCTTTGCATAATCACGTCGACACCTTGTGCATTGGCGTGTTTTTCGACGTTATGCAGTGCCTCTTGCACAACCCGATACAAGGTTGTTTCTACTTCTGGTAAAAACTCTTCTCCATCTATATCGTGTTCGAACACGAGCTCTAACTGCGTACGCTCCCTTAGCTCGTTTATATAGGCTTCAATCCCCGCCACCAGCCCTAAGTCATCCAGCTGCGGTGGGCGTAAATCACGCGAAATTCTTCTTAATTCAACAATCGCCTGCTCCATCGCGTTTTTACTCGCATCGAGTTCAAGTTCTTTTTTCTCTTCATTCGCTTCTTGGGAAACATTGTCTAAACGGTATTTAGCGGCGACCAACAACTGATTGACGCCATCATGCAGCTCTCGCGATACGCGGCGACGTTCATTCTCTTGCGAATCGATAATCTGTTGATTCAATACGCTTAACTGTTGATTCGCTAAACGACGAACATTTAGGTTAAGCGAGGCACCCAAAGCAGCAATGACAGATACGGCAACAAACACTAAACCAAACAAGGCGGTACTGGTTTTGCCAACATTCTGGTCAAAGCCGTTTTGCATATGCTCGACTTGTCGCTCAATATCGTCGAGATAGACCCCTGTCCCCACCATCCACTGCCATTTATCAAGCGAGACCGCATAGCTCAGCTTAGGTAGTGGTTCTTTCTTCGATGGCTTGTGCCATAAGTAATCGACAAAACCGCCACCGCTTTTTCCCGCTTGGATGAGCTCTTGCAGCAGTTTTTTTCCTTGAACATCTTCGACGTTCCACCAGTTCTTGCCTATTCTATCTGTTTGATATGGCAACACGAGCGCATCGCCTTCCCAGGTATAGGCAAAGAAATAACCATCACTGCCATATGTGAGGCTGCTCAACTTTTCGGCAACAATTTGCTTGGCGAGCTCCTCAGTTAACGAGTCATCTAGGTAGTAAGGCTCGATACTTTTGACTGCCATTTCTACGTACTGTTTTAATTCTTGCTTCTTGACCGCCAGGACATTATTTCGGGTCAAGGCGACCTGCTCTTCAACTAGCTGTTTTGCTTGACTAAATAGGATGCTAGCAACAATCACCACTACGATAATTAATGGAACTATCGATAGTAGAATGATGTTGAGTGTCAGCCTTCTGTTACTTACAAATCCCATTTCGCCATCCATGCTTGTACGTAGTTTTACTAAAACTTTATTCGGAAAATTGCACTTAATACCGACTAAATTTGCGCAATTTTCCCAATAGAGAGCAATAAATCCCCTCTCTAAACTTAAGCTCAAATGTAACATTGCGTTAACACAAATTACTACGCGATGTTCACATTTCTCAATATTGACAAGGAACTCAGCTTAACAAGGAGACACCCCCCATGAACCTTAAGAAAGTTGCCATCGCTACTGCACTCACTCTTGCGGCTTCAGGTCTTTCTATCAGCGCTCAAGCCGCAGATAAAAAGGTACTACTGAAAACCCCAATCGCTTTTGGTAGCCACTTACCCGCTCTCGGTACACCGATTCAATGGTACGCCGATCACATCACCAAAACCTCGGGCGGTACGATCAAAATGAAGATCTATGAGCCAGGTAAATTGGTCAATCCAGCTGAGATCTTAGACGCAGTATCTACAGGTAAGGTCAACTCAGGCTATTCAACTGCTGGTTACTGGCAAGGTAAGCTTCCTGCATCCGCACTTTTCTCAGCAGTACCATTTGGCCCAGAAGCGGGGGAATACATGGCGTGGCTGTTCTTCGGCAACGGTCTAAAGCTCTATCAAGAGATGTATGACCAAGGTGGCTACAACGTAAAAGTGATGCCTTGTGCGATCATTTCCCCGGAAACATCGGGTTGGTTCCGTAAGCCTATCGAGAAGCCAGAGGATCTAAAAGGTCTTAACATGCGCTTCTTCGGCCTTGGCGCATCGGTGATGGAAAAACTTGGTGTTGGTACGGTTCAACTACCCGGCGGTGAGATCTTCGGCGCTCTAGAGAAGGGGGCGATTGATGCTTCAGAATTCTCTCAGCCTGCCATTGACCAACGTTTAGGTTTCCACAAAGTGGCTAAGTACAACTACTTCCCGGGCTGGCACCAACAATCGACCGTATTCGAGCTGCTGATCAACAAAGATACGTGGAACAAGATGAGTGACACTCAGCAAGCTGCGGTTGAAACCACTTGTATGGCAACCATGACCTACTCGATTGCAGAAGGTGAAGCACTGCAATTTGCTGCGATGGAAAAAGCTAAGGAAAACGGCGTAGAAATCCGTTACTGGAACAAGGAAATGCTCAGCCTGTTTGAGAATACTTGGCTAGAAGTGGTTGATGAGAAAAAAGCCGCCGACCCATTCTTCGATAAAGTCTGGAGTGACCTAAGCACCTTCCGTGAAGGATACGCGCTATGGGCAGCAAACGGCTTCTTACCTCGTGAAACCCAAAGCCAATAAGCTTGCGTAAAAGGTCGACGTGAAAACGTCGGCCATGGTTGTAAGGAGTAACCAATGAGCAAAGTGTTGTATTCAACCCCGACGGTCCCTATGTACTGCCACATTGAACGCTTAATCACTACCGCAAGTAAGGCCTTGGCTTGGACGAACCTAGCCCTAGTTGCAGTGATCATCATTCAGGTAGTGCTGAGAAAAGTTTTCTCCAATGGTCAAATCGCGCTTGAAGAGTTGCAATGGCACCTGTATGCAACGGCGGTAATGTTTGGTACCGCTTACGCGCAAATATCCAACTTACATGTACGTGTCGATCTGTTTTATCACAAGTTCTCGGAACGTAAAAAAGCACTCGTCGATCTGTTTGGGCTAACCCTGCTTGCGATACCTTTCGTCGTGATTGTGATTCTTCACTCTTATGATTTCGCTTATGAGTCTTGGCGCGTGAATGAAAGTTCTGCGTCCCCATCCGGACTGCCTTATCGCTGGCTTATCAAAAGCGTTATCCCACTCAGTTTTACGATGTTACTTCTGTCGATGCTAGCGAGAATTCTGCGCAATTTAGAAACTTTGTTTGGCGGCGAACAATCAAAAGGAGCAAATCATGGAAGCGAATGAATGGATTGTGATCGCCATGTTTGGCTCGTTTATCCTGTTACTGTTTACCGGCATTCCAGTTGCGTACGTACTTGGCGGTATTGGCGTTGTGTTTGCAGCAGTGGGGTACTTCGCGGATGTCTATCTCGATACTTTTACTGGCCTCGATTACACCAGTTTAGGGTTGGTGGTTAACCGTATCTACAAGATCATGGACAACTGGATCTTGGTTGCCCTGCCTATGTTTATCTTCATGGGTAACATGCTCGATAAATCAGGAATCGCAGAAAAGCTCATGGCTTCAATGCAGGCTCTGTTTGGTAAGGTACACGGCGGCTTAGCCATTACTGTGATGGCAATTGGTATCATCTTAGCTGCTTCTACCGGGATCATCGGTGCCTCTGTGGTGCTGTTAACCGTGATGTCACTGCCAAGCATGATGCGTCAGGGCTATCATCTACCTCTTGCTCTTGGCACCGTCGCATCGGCAGGGACGCTGGGTATTTTACTTCCCCCATCCATTATGCTCGTGATCATGGCGGATCAGCTTGGTCTCTCAGTTGGTGACTTGTTTATGGGTGCCATCATGCCGGGCTTGCTACTAGGTAGCTTGTACATTATCTACATATTGGTTGTAGGTAGAATGAACCCAGACAAAGCGCCTGTACCAGAAGACGTCGAGCCCGTCGATTGGAGCTTGATTCTGCAAGTTTTCAAAGACATCACGCCAACCGTTATGCTCATTTTCTGTGTACTGGGCTCTATATTCGCTGGAGTGGCTACGCCAACTGAAGCGTCTGGCATTGGAGCAATGGGGGCGACGATGCTCGCGGCTTACAATAAGAAGCTTAACCTCAAAGTACTGAAAGAGGTGTTACTGGCTTCTTACGGCACTACGGCTTACATCTTTATGATCTTCTTAGGCGCTTCGTGTTTTGCTTTAGTGCTGCGAGAGCTAGGTGGAGATGAGCTCATTGAGTCATTCTTAAGCGGCTTACCGTTTGGTCCTTATGGCATTATCGCTTTCATCTTGATGATCGTCTTCCTGCTTGGCTTCTTCCTTGATTGGATTGAAATCACCCTGATTGCGCTGCCGCTACTTGCACCAGTCATCGCAAGCCTAGGAATTGAACTGGATGGTCACGGTGTGGTGGATAACCCAAGCTTGGTTTGGTTCGTGATGCTGGTTGCTATGGCACTGCAAACGAGCTTCCTAACACCACCGGTTGGCTTTGCGTTGTTCTACTTGAAAGGGGTTTGCCCAGAGGGTGTCGCACTAAAAGATATCTACCGCGGCGTTATTCCGTTTATCGCCATTCAGTTGGTCGCACTTATCTGTTTGGTTGTTTGGCCGCAGTTAGTTCTTTGGTTCCCGAGTGTTGCATACGGTTAACCTTGTTAGCGAAGTATAGTAGTCCAAAAGCCAGCTCATTTGTTTGAGTTGGCTTTTTATTTGATATCAAAACATTCATTCAAAATGCTAAGAGCGCGTATACTAGACGCTACAACACACTACAGAGACAACTTGGATGAAAAACAAACTCATTGCCACAGCATTAATCTCAGGCTCACTATCTTTGTTTGGCTGCTCATCAACTGGCGACATCGAAAATGCGGCCGATAAAAATGCTGATGCCCAGATTGCAGGATGGGTAGACTCACAGATCTTAGCCCCAGAAGGACTCTCGCTAGCCAGTGATAATGTCGAATATCTATCAGGGAAAGCGGACTTAAACAGCGATGGTAATCCCGAGTATTTTGTTCTAATTCAAGATCCTTACTTTTGTGGCAGCGGCGGCTGTAGCGCGACCATCTTCGATAATGCGGGCAACATAATTCACAACATGACGGTCACCGATACGCCAATCTTACTCGCTGATAGCTACCGCAATGGCTGGCAAGACTTTATCGTTTGGAGTAATGGCGCATACCGACTGATGAGCTTCAACGGCGAGTCTTATCCAAGTAACCCGTCCGTAGAGCCAGTGGCAGATCTAGAGTCACAGCGACAAAGTGCTATGGAAAAAGTCATGGCAACAGAGCTTTACCAGCAAGATGGTTACGATATTGAAGCGGTTTATGATGTCGAGATTTGGGCACCTGCCGAAGAGTTTCGCTTCACCTTCAAGCACTACGGTGATCCCGACTTCACCTATCATGCAACAGTAAATCAAACGACTGGCGAAGTGGATGTTCATACCAAGCCAGTTAAATAAGCCAAACATGGCTACCAAGGTTGCTTGGTAGCCCTAAATAGGGACAACTAACCAGTAAAGGTTTCCCTATTTAATCTGCGACAGCTTAAGATAGGAGTGAATCTCGCCATTCTTGTGTTCTACCGCAGAATGAATATTGATCTCTGCGTTACCGACAATGCAAAAACTGTAGGTATTCTCCCCTTTGTAGATCTCTACCGAGACGAGCCCCTCTTTCAATTTCCACTTCCCCGTAGTTTGGAAACGGTCAAACAATCGATACTCGTCTAGAGTACCATCACAGTGAAAAACGACTTCGGTAATGTAGCCACCAGTACAGGTCTTAATCCAATGATTGCCCGCAACATCGTCAAGCGTAAGTTCACGCTTACCTTCAAGCCAATGTAGATACTCACTACTCTGCATTTGCGTTGGTGATAAGGCTTCTTTATTCACCAAGGCTTGCTGCTCAGCTTCCCGATTAAATAGTTGCAGTAAAACCTTATCTTTATCCATCTCTATACCGTTAGTTCTAGTCGATTACCATCTGGGTCAAACACACAGCTTTCATAGTACCCATCGCCAGTATGCCTTGGACCGTCAACCCTCTCATACCCATCCGCGACTAAGCGAGCCGTTAACTCGTCGACAGCCTGTTCGCTCCCCAATGAAATCGCAAAATGAATCAAGCCCGTAAACTGTTCATACAAATCATCTTTTGATTCTGGAACCCCTGCCATCTCCATTAGCTCTAGTCGACAACCGCTATCAAAGGATAGAAAGTACGAAGAGAATTTCTTGCTTGGGTTATGGTACTTTTCATTGGCCGTCGCATTAAAGTACTTAATGTAAAACTCTTTAAGTACTTCAAGTTGTTTTGTCCAGATTGCGATATGTTCGATTTTCATCACTTTGCCCCTTTAGTCTCGATAAATATCAGATTAAAGGCGAACGAGAAGGTAAAAAAGAGATGAGATTTGAGGCAAAAATTTCCCATTATCACTTCCTTTTCTGCTTGAAAACTAAACGCTTAAATCTTAGCTTTCTCGGCACGATATTGATTTCCCTGTCAAAACCGATACAATCTCTGCGCTATTTAAGCAAACGTTTATTTATTCTCAGGGCGGGGCGAAATTCCCCACCGGCGGTATTCCCTTCAGAGTTTAGGGTGAGCCCGCGAGCGCTCGATACGTCGAGGTCAGCAGATCTGGTGAAAACCCAGAGCCGACGGTTATAGTCCGGATGAGAGAGAATGAAAACACACCATCATGCAAAGATCGGTTGATCTAAGCGTGTCGTGGTGCATTTCGTTTTGGCTGGGGTTTATACCTCAGTGCTCATGTATGCCCTGATTCTGGTGATATTTAGGAGTTAACCATGAATCAGTCATCTCTACTTGCCGAATTCGGCGAACCAATTACTCGTGTTGAAAACGCACTTGTTGCCCTTAAAGAGGGACGTGGCGTGCTTTTGCTTGACGATGAAGATCGTGAAAATGAAGGCGACATTATCTATTCAGTTGAATCACTCACAACACAGCAAATGGCGTTAATGATTCGCGAATGCAGCGGTATCGTATGTTTATGCCTTCCAGAAGAGCAAGCTGACCGCCTTGAACTAACCCCAATGGTAGAAAACAACAACAGCGCAAACCAAACTGCGTTTACCGTTTCAATTGAAGCGAAAGTTGGGGTGACGACAGGCGTTTCAGCTCAAGACCGCGTGACGACTATCAAGACTGCTGCAAACCCAACAGCGCAACCTTCAGACTTAGCGAGACCTGGTCATGTCTTCCCACTGCGTGCGCGCAAAGGTGGCGTTCTGACTCGCCGTGGTCATACTGAAGGCACAATCGACCTAATGCAGATGGCTGGTCTTCAGCCAGCAGGCGTACTTTGCGAAGTGACCAACCCAGACGGTAGCATGGCGAAAACGCCAGAAATCGTCGCCTTTGGTAAGCTACACAATATGCCAGTACTGACCATTGAAGATATGGTGATGTACCGCCAACAGTTTGAGCAAAAACTTGCTTAATGAGATAAAGCCAAGTGCTTTAGCACTTGGCTTTTTTGATTGAGACTATCCGATGCAACACGCGCCCTTTGAAAAGCAGTTGATAGACCTTATTCAAGCAGATTCCTTACGTACTCAAGCTCTAAAGTGCGTTTCCGAACTCTGTCTACCTGATTGCTATATTGCAGCCGGATTTGTGCGAAATTTAGTGTGGGATTCATTACACCACCAGTCTGAAGCAACACCTTTAAATGATGTTGATGTCGTCTATTTCGATAGAAACGAATCAAACTCAGACCGCTACCTCGAATATGAACAACAACTGAGCTTAGAAATGCCGAATCTAAACTGGCAGGTAAGAAACCAGGCGTTGATGCATACTCGGAATGGAGATGAACCATACCGAAATTCGGTTGATGCTATGACTTATTGGCCAGAAAAAGAAACCGCCGTCGCTGTTAGACTAAACGATAAGCTTGAATATGAATGCGTTTCTGCATTCGGTTTTGACTCGTTATTTGATCTAAAAATAACTCACAATCCGGTGCGGCCGAAAAAACTGTTCGTGAGTAGAGTTGAAGGAAAAAACTGGCTTGCAAAATGGCCCTTACTTAAAGTGACGTTCTAAGCTTGCTCTCGCTCTTGCAACCACATATTTAGCGCTTCAACAGGAATGGGTTTAGAGAAGTAATAACCTTGTACACAGTTACAACCGTATGAACTTAGCATCATGTGTTGTTCTTTCGTTTCGACCCCTTCTGCGACCACTTTAATTTCGTAGGTCTCTCCGATTGCCAAGATAGCTTTGATCAATGCATTACTTTGCGCGTTGTCCGTTAAATTAGCGATAAAGCTCTTATCAATCTTTAACTCGTCAATAGTGAACTGATTAAGATGGCTCAAGCAAGAGTAGCCAGTTCCAAAGTCATCCAGTGAAATACTGAATCCATGTGACTGCAATCGAGCAATGATGGGTGTCACTCTCTCCAAATCATGAATAAAAATACTTTCCGTTACTTCAAGCATTATTCGGTTGGTGGTTATTCCCACCTCTTCCGTTATAGCAAGTAAGCTTTCGACAAATCCGTCGAGCAGCAGCTGTTTAGGAGAAACATTGATAGAAACATTTAACCCCTCACCGCCATTGCCCGGTAAGTGGCAAATATCTTCACAAGCTTTCCTAAACACAAACAGCCCTATTTCGTTGATCATTCCATTTTCTTCTGCAAGAGGAATGAAGACATCCGGTGGGATAAATCCGTGTTTTTTCGAGTTCCAACGGACTAAGGCTTCAACACCCACCGTTTCTCCTCGCTCAGTACATATCTGGGGCTGGTACACCACGCTAAGTTCCTGACGGCGTAGCGCATGCTTTAACTGTTGTTCAATTTGATACTCATCTTTGATCTGCTGATTAATCTCATGATCAAAGAAAAGAACACTGCCTTTCTTGTTTTGCTTAGATCGATAAAGCACCATGTCTGCATTGGTGATTAAGGTTTCTGCGCTATCACTGTCACATGGATACATACTGACACCAATGCTGCAATCAGCTGTTAGTAAGCGTCCATCAATGATCAAAGGCTCATCAAACACACTTTTGACCGCCGATGTTTTCGCAATCGCATGCTGCTTGTCGTCTAAAGCTGGGAAACAGAAAATAAACTCATCACCACCGAAACGAGCCACTGTGTCTTGAGGTTCAAGCAGTGATTCGAACTTACGACTTAAGCACTCTAAAAGCTTGTCACCCACAGAGTGTCCATAAAGATCGTTAACTTTTTTAAAGTCATCTAGATCCAAGAAGATAACGGCAAGCTTTTTCTGGCTATCTTTCGATTGTTTGATTCCCATTTCAATTTGCTCTATCAGAGCAGAGCGGTTGGATAACCCTGTTAGTGGGTCATGCAGCGCCATATACTGCATTTGGTTTTTGGACTCTTCTAAGCGTTCAAAGTCATCGGTAATCCGTTGTTGAAACTTGCCAAATCGCGTCACAATAACATGGCTTGCGACGAAGCTTAGACCAACCATGAGCAGCGTTGAAGCTAAGCTAATAAGAACGAGGTTGATTAACTGCTGGTTGTGGCTGTCTTCAAGTATCTCTTGTTGCTTCTCTATGTAACGATTAACTTCGTTGATCGGAAACGAGGCACCGATGTACCAACCCCAAGGATTAAACTGCCTTAAGTACGCTATCTTGGACGCCTCTGACACCTCTCCGCTTGGTGGTTCAATAAACTCCCCTTGCTCAAAGTCGTTACGATTCAACTTCTGCCAAGCGCGTGCCAATTGACCATCTAACTGATATACGTTTTTCCCCACCAAGTTAGTATCTTCATGGACAAGAATGACGCCATGTGTATCAAAGATAAACACCTTCTCTTCTTGGTTAGTTTGGTAGTCAGCGATACTTGTAATCAATGCAGATTTAACGTCTCCCTCTACATCAGCTACGTATTCTCCCGTTCCTATAAACCAGTCATACGGCTCAAACGCTTTACCAAACCCAATCTTTTCAAATTCTTGCGTGACAGGGAAACCCGGCTTTTGGTACCACCAGCGATAAAAAGCTTCACCACCATTCTGCTGAATAAGCTTAATATGCTCTCTTAAGATGTAGGTACCTTTAATGTCGACAGCATTCCACGCCGAATTACCTTCTATTTGCGGCTTAAGAGCATGCATGACGTTGATGCCATCCATCTGAAATATGAAGAAGTAACCGCGATTGTTGTAGAAGCGAATTGGCTTGAGGGCATCAGAGATCATTTTCTTGATCTCTGCTTTACTTTTGTTCGGGTTGTTTTGGAAGATACTATCGGCGATCTGATGAGCTTCAATAACTCTTTGCTTTGCCTGATTTTTTAACTCTGATACCGTTTGTGCCTGACGATAGACCACTCGGTTGTAAACCTGCTCCACTTGCTCAAAGACCACTTGCTTTTGGTGATCAAGCATATTGCTTCGTAACGATTCAACACTAACGCGTGCTTTTTCCTTACTGTCGCTGATAAACACCAACATGATGACGGTTGCAAACAAGGCAACAATCAAAGTCGGTACATATCGAATCAACAGCACTAATTTTTTATCGTTAAGAGACGCCAATTCAAACAACCATCATTACTATAGATATATTTAATAACTATACTGCATGGAGTGACGCACACTAGAAAACAATACCAAACTTGAGGCTTAGGTTAGATTTTACCCCAACACAGTTCAAAAATGAAATCAAATGCTTAATTAGCGCACTATTTGAAGCAATTTTCTTAAGGGAAGAACCGCCACTGCTAGTAATATCAGCGATTACGCATCTCTTTCAATCTAAGACTAAACTCTTAGCTTAAGGCTGCTTCCTTAGATGGAGAATAAATGCACGACGAAGAAAACTCAGACGATGATTTGATGCCAATCATCGACGACGTATCTGAAGTCCCTCAACAAAGTGCGCCTCTACCTTCTTGGCGGGTTCTGATCGTCGATGATGATCCTGAAGTTCATCAGGCAACCATATTGGCGTTAAAAGACCTGATCATTGAGCATAAACCGCTTGAACTGCTTCACGCCTATTCTGCAGCAGAAGCTGAACAATTATTAAGTAAAGAGCAAGATATTGGTGTTGTCCTGCTCGATGTCGTGATGGAAACTGATAGTGCAGGCCTAGACCTTGTTGAAGTCATAAGAGAAAAGCTCAACCTTGTTGCTATTCGGATTATTTTAAGAACGGGGCAACCGGGTTATGCGCCCGAAATGGAAACCATTCAGCGCTACGACATTAACGACTATCGTACTAAACCTGAACTGACTCGAATTCGCTTGTTCACTATTTTAACCAGTGCTCTTCGCGCGTATAAGCAAATATGCAATCAGAAGGCGATGCGTCAAGGCCTTGAAAAAGTCGTCAATGCCAGTACCGAACTCGCCAATTATCACGGACTGAGAGTTTTTGCTGAAGGTGTCGTAAGACAGATCAGTACCATCATTCAAATTGAAGCGGATGGTTTGATATGTGTACAGGAAAATGAAAATAGTGGCGATTCGATGGCACAAATCATCGCCGCCGCAGGGCGATATAGCCAGTTTGTCCAGTCACCATTGGCCAGTCTTGATTCCCCTAAAATACGTCAACGTATCACACATTGTTTGGAGCAACGTACCAACCAACTCGATGATGGCCTAACTCTCTATTTCGCCACAGAACATGGCCGACGATTAGCGGTCTATGTTGATATCAATCGCCCGTTGGAGAACGTGGACTACAAACTGCTCGAAGTATTTTGCGCTAACCTTTCGGTGGGCTTTGACAATGTGTTGCTTTACAGTCGCTTAGAAGAGCAAGCATTTACGGATCCACTACTCAATATCCCCAATCTCAATCGGTTACTGCAATATCAGTATACGTTAGAGGATACGGCCTCAGCTCCGATGCTCGCGCTCATCGATATTGATGACTTCTCTGCGTTTAATGATAGCTTCGGACACCGCTCTGGCGACAGGCTGCTCCAATCCGTTGCTGACAGGCTGTCAGAAGCTTTTCCTCGTTGCTTTCTCGCTCGGGTTGGTAGTGATGTCTTCGCCATTGTCGGTTTAAATCACGATGTCACATCGCAACGGATCGCCGACGTATTTGATCAAAGCTTCTTAGTCGACGATCAACCCTTCAAAATCTTTGCCAGTACAGGGCTTGTTCGCTTGGGAGACAGTTCAACTGACCTTGCGCATCGCTATAAGGATGCTCAAGTCGCTTTGAAACAGGCGAAAGTTCATCATCGCGGCGCTGCAATCACCTTTTCAATTGAAATGGGGCAAGATGCCAGAGATAGAATGTTGCTACTCACCGAACTTAAAGAGGCACTCGATGATAAAGGGCTGTTTCTCATGTATCAGCCCAAATATCGGCTTAATTCTATGGAGCTATCTGGAGTTGAAGCTCTGCTACGTTGGACTAACAAACAAGGCAGCCTTGTTCCACCTGACCAATTCATTCCACTAGCTGAGCAATCCGGTATGATGACAAGAATTGGTGAGTTTGTTCTCCAACGCGCTTGCGAAGAGTTTCGTCAACTCATTGAGTCTGGTTACAACAATATCACGATGGCAATCAACATTTCTCCGGCACAGTTTGATGAACCAAACTTTATCGCTCAGTTACAGCAAGCGATGACTATCAATGCCATTCCAGCTCACCAAATTGAACTAGAAATTACCGAAACGATCGCGGCAAAGGACTTACCCTACCTAAGTAGAATGTTAGAACAAGTCCGAGAGCTTGGATGCAAAGTCGCCATTGACGATTTTGGAACCGGTTTTTCGTCATTGAACGTACTGCATAAATTACCCGCCACTCGGCTCAAGATTGATAGAACTTTTGTTGATGCCATGGAGCATGACTGCACAATCGCGAAAATGATCGTTAACTTAGGGCAAACACTCGGCATGGAGATAACGGCAGAAGGAATAGAGACGCCATTCCAACTCGAAAAACTCAAGAAATTCCAATGTGAAGAAGGGCAAGGTTGGCTATTTGCAAAGGCAATGAGAATGGAAGAGCTAATCCACTTCATAACAAACGAAAAAGACACTTGAACGGTAGTGAGCGATATGAAAATCTCAAACCAAACCTCAAGCTCTACAAAGCCAAATGGCCACCCACAAGCACAAGAGTCTCACCTCACGGCAACTTCCCTGATCCAACGCTACCGAACTATGATTTATATTGGCTTGCTGTTGATCATTCTCATCACATTAGGCAATGCTCTTTATCTGAGGGCACAAGTGAAATCTCAACTGTTAAGTCAGCAAGCTCAGTATGGCTTAGAGTCAATGCTGTCGCTAAATAAAACCATTTCTGTGTCACTCAACCATATCGATACGATGCGTAACGCAATAGAAACCGCGTATCTGTATCCTCAACTTGCACCGAACAAAGTCTCGCTCGATTTCCTTTCGAGCTACTCTCAACAATCTCCAGCGAATGCACCTTGGGAAAACCTGCCACAATCGCTCA
Source organism: Vibrio sp. R10-SF1-ISO8 (assembly GCF_059833805.1). NCBI lineage: Bacteria > Pseudomonadati > Pseudomonadota > Gammaproteobacteria > Vibrionales > Vibrionaceae > Vibrio > Vibrio sp. R10-SF1-ISO8. The sequence continues at coordinate 101,273 of NZ_JCBDHL010000010.1, forward strand.
AAGATAAGATCGGTCAACTTTACGTACGCTCCAATGCACGCGATTACTCATTTGATCAACTCGCGCTCTTAACTATGGCCTCTGAAGTGGTGTCAACGCACGCGCAGCACGATGATTTCCAGTGGAGTTACTACTACGATGCTCACGAGGTCATCACCTATATTTACCCCTGGCTAAGTTACCTGGACCTTATGGCTGCCACCAATACCACCACTTTGGATGATGCACTAGATGTAGTATTTGAAGCCGGTGGAACCTATCCCTTATCGCTGATCAACCCTGAAGCTAACCCAGAGAGAAACAAAGTCTGGACCACGCCTTATATGGATGCAGGTGGCAAAGGAATGATGGTTTCACTGCTTGCTCCTGTCTATCAGGATTCAAAATACATTGGGGGGGTGGGAACAGATATCACACTCAAGGTTCTAGATAAGATACTCACCAAGCGCCCACTCGAAACAGGAAGATTAGTCATAGTAGACCAACAAGGGCTAGTTGTCGGTGACAGCAAGGGAACGCTGCAAGGCAAGACCGAGTCTGTCTCTCAACAAAGTGTTCTAGCTTTAAGTGAGATTGGTGATGCACACCAAGCGACACATGGGAGACTCAATAGTCACCCGAATGGCTACTGGATCTCATTTACTCTAATGGATACCCCTTGGAGACTCGTGTTAGAGATCACCAACTCTGATATTAATCGACATGTACTTACTACATTGCTGCCGAACTTGATTTTAGCAACAGTGTTTACTGCGATACTGTTGTTCGTCGTTCTATATCAACATTGGAACTTTAGCCAACCAGCGCTTCAGCTTGCTCAATACGTCGAAGAACTACCCACTAAAAATGTGCTTACCATACCTGATATTCCAACTCGCTGGGAATACTGGTTTAAGCGGGCGGCGGATACAGAGCGAGATCGCCGAAATCATCTGGACACCATCGAATTGCAAACACATGAACTGGAGCAGCGCGTCCATGAACGGACAATAGAATTAAAAGAAACACTAGAAACCTTGAAAGCGACACAAGAAGAACTGGTCAGGTCAGAGAAGTTGTCTGGATTAGGGTCACTGGTTGCAGGTGTGGCTCATGAGCTCAATACCCCGATTGGTAATGCTATGATGGTTGCAACTAGCCTTAAAGATTTCAATCAAGAGTTCATTGAATCCACTAAACAGGGTCTAAGACGCTCTGTGCTCGACAACTACATTGCTCAAAGTACCGAAGGGTCTGAAAGTATTGAGCGCAACTTACGCAGAGCATCGGAGCTGATCTCAAGTTTTAAACAAGTTGCGGTTGACCAATCAAGTTATCAAAGGCGTGAGTTCGCTCTCGATGAAATATTGCATGAGTTGCAAATCACGATGTCACCTAATTTGTCACGCAGCCAAGTATCTCTTGAACTGGAATGTGAGAAGAGTGTGCACATGAACAGTTACCCTGGTCCATTGACGCAAGTATTGATGAACCTACTGTCCAATGCCCTTACGCACGCATTCAGTGAGCAAGAGCATAAAACTGTCTGTATCCGTGGAACCTTAGTCGAACAAAAAGCCATTATTACTGTTGAAGATAATGGTCACGGAATCAGCCAAGAGAACATTAGCAAAATTTTTGACCCATTCTTTACCACTCGTCTTGGTCAAGGTGGATCTGGCTTGGGGCTAAATATCGTCTATAACTTGGTTACGGATCTGTTAGGTGGCGATATTCGCGTAGAAAGTGAACTCGGATTAGGAACCACCTTTATCCTTACCCTACCGATTTCCGCGCCAAATAGTGAAACCGAACCAGAATAGAGATTCAGAAAACCCGTTAAGCTGCCGATTGTGCGGTTAATCGCTCTCTTTGACGGACTTTAATCGAGAACAGGCTAAGTAGTATCAAAGCACAGACTGTCCCTATTAACGATACGTATAGGGTAGTGTAATAGTTATACAACTCACCAACCACACCCACAGATAGGCTCGCCACCAGCATACTTATGTTTAACGTATTCGAGAACAAAGTAGACGCTGTCCCAAGTCGGTCACGCATCATATCCTGCAATACCACCATCCCCAATGTGGCACAAATACCGATAAAGAATCCATTGAGTAATTGAGCCGCTAACATAGCCGTAAAGCTGGTATTGGTCAGCATCACCGCATAGAAAAGCGTACCACTGGCAATTCCCATAAGCAGTAGTTTTACTGTCCCCACTTTCTCCGATAGCCGCCCAGCCCATAACATCACAGGGATCTCACATAATGCGCCAGCACCAAATAAAAAGCCTAACCAGTTAGGGTCGACTTGTAACTCTTGCGAGAGATAGAGAGGCATACTGGTGATATAGAGATTGTTGGCTCCAAAAGCGACAACCAGCACGAGGCAATACAGAGAAATTAAGCCCCCTTTACCTTTCGAGCTTGGTTTTGTAGGGTCTGCTTCTAGCTCTTCAGCAGCCGTTTTGCATGAGGGTAAGAACAGCAGAATGACAATGATCCCGATAGTGACAATCGTGGCTGACACGCCAAATGCTGCACCAAACCCAAAGCTGGCTTTGAGCATAAAAGCCGCTGGCGGTCCAAATACCCACGCAATTGCAATACCCGCGCGCATGGTCGATAGGAAAGTGGTGCTGTCTTCAACGTTGTCATCTGCATACTCTCGCCCCATTGCAAACAGTTGCCCAAACGCCGCACCTCCAAAGCTGCCAAACAATGTCGCTATCGTGACCCCTACCCAATAGTCTCGGATAAATATAAAGCTCACCACGGTGATCAAATAGCAAATTAGTGAAACGACTAAGATCGTTTTTCGTTGCCAGTTTTTGTCTGATTGAGCAGCCAACATCTGTGAGACAACGACTGAACTCACGACTGCGAGCACCATATATAAGCTCAACATCATTGGCGAGGCACCAAGCTGTTCAACAATAAACAGACTCGAAAGTGGGTAAAAAAACGCGCCACATAAGCCTGTTACAAAGGCGGTGAAAATAAATAAGATAGCGGTTTTATCTTTATACATCATGAGATAACTCTTGCTGTGTAATGTCATTCAATTAGCGCTAGTTTAATCAAACCAATGCCTATCAATTGATAGTATTCGAGCTACCTCTAATACTATTCCTTCAGTTTTGAATTAGTTTTTGACGGTTAGAGTCATCTAACTTAGCCTAGGTGATGAGAGAGGGGCTTATCGATGAAACCATTTATTGAAAATGTACTCAGCGCACCAAATTACGACTGGTTAGTGCGAGAATTTCATTGTCGTGTGAAGAAAGAAGAGTTTGCTTGTTCATGGCACTATCACTCAGAGTACGAGCTTGTCCTGTATCTCGACCCGGAGAATGTCTTTAATGGCAATTACCTTGCGGGCGATGCAATAGGCCAAGTACATAACAACACGCTTCTGCTTTATGGGCCTGGGTTACCGCATATGATCACAGGCAAACTTGCAAGCAGTGTAGAAAAGCCGCATAGCTCAATCATCGTATGGCTTAAGCATCATTGGATTGAAAAGCTTCAGTCAACGATTCCCGAAGCACGCAATATCAAAGCTCTACTAGAAAAAGCAGCGTTTGGTATCAAATTCAGTGACGAAACGGCCCAAAAGGTGGCGCAGTTGTTAATTGGAACGGAATCGCTTGAGCGCCACTACCAAGCTTTAAAAGTCATGGAAGTTCTTATCCACTTAGCGGATGATTTAGAGTCCCAGAAACTTTCTACGACGCCTTATCGAATTAGCCAAATCTCTGATAGGGATACCCATCAGAAAGTGGAAAGAGCCACGCACTACATTGAAAAGCACTTCCACGAGCCGATCAGAATCTCTGATGTATGCCACGCCCTCCACATGAGTGAAAGCTCGGCATATAGGCTGTTCGAAAAGCACTTTGGTGTCAGTTTCTCCGATCACTTAAAGCTATTTCGAATTGGTAAAGCGTGTGAGCTGCTTGCTAGTACTCAATCTCCAATCGCGTTGGTCGCGGAAAAGGCAGGCTTTCCTAACCTTTCTAATTTCAACCGCCAGTTCCGCGCCGTAAAGCAGATGACACCCACCCAGTTTCGGGCTCGGTTTAATTAGGGCAAGCAGGAACTTGCCCTGTAAGGAACATGGTTTAGAGATTGTACTTCGACAAATCTGGACGCGTCGCTATCGCTTGTTCAACCAACGCAACAACTTGCGCGCGTTCTTCACCTTTAAGCAGCTGACGAGGAGCGCGTACTTGTTCGCTGCCTCGGCCACACACTTGTTCCGCCAGTTTGATACATTGAACCAAAGTAGGAATTGTATCGAGACGAAGCAGTGGTAAGAACCAACGGTAGATTTCTAACGCTTCAGCATAGCGCCCTTGGCTTGCTAGTTTATAGATAGCAACAGATTCCGCAGGAAATGCGTTGGTTAAACCAGAGATCCACCCGGTAGCACCGAGCATGAGAGACTCCAGTGCGATATCATCAACGCCACTAAAAACGGTAAAACGGTCGTCGAAGCGATTATACAGTTCCGTAATACGACGCGTGTCAGTGGTAGACTCCTTAACCGCAACGATATTTCCACACTCTGCAAGTTGTTCCATCAGATCAAGATTCACATCGACGCCATAGGAAACTGGGTTGTTGTAAATCATAATTGGCATTTCAGGTGTTGCTTGCGCAAGAGTACGGTAGTAGTCCACTGTTTCGCTATCCGATGTGCGGTAAACCATTGCTGGCATCACCATGCAGCCATCGATTCCTATTTTTTGCGCATCTTGCATGTAATCAATCGCCGCAGTGGTTATCGACTCTGCCGTTCCTGCAATCAACGGTACTCTATCAGCAACCACTTCCTTTGCGGCCAAAAGCACCTGACGCTTCTCTTCAGGGTATAGCGCGCAGTTTTCACCAACCGTCCCCAAACAAATAATGCCGTTGACGCCATCATTAATTTGGTTATCGATTACAGTTTGCGTGGCGTCGAGATCAATGCTCTGATCTTTACGAAACTGAGTACTTACTGCAGGGTAGACACCTTTCCAATCTACGTTCATCTTTACCTTCCATTTGTATATTGTATGCAATTTATGTTTGCAGTCGAAACTGCAATTAAAGCGGGGATTTCCCCTAGTTAAAAATCTCTTTTTCTTGTAGCACAAACTTTACTGCCGCAAGATCAGCAAGGGCACTACCTACTGATTTATATAAGGTTATCTCCTCTTCATCACTGCGACCTTGATGAGATTTACGACACAAGTCAGCCAACTCTGCTTGTATGTTCTTGGCAGCAAAAACTCCCTCTTCGATCGGGATCAACAAATCACCTGCTTCTGCCAATACATTAACTCTACTGTCGACAAACACACTGGACCGTTGAACTGCAGTGCTGTCACACTCTCGCTTGTCAGAATCGTGATTACCAATCAGATCGATATGAGTTCCCGGTTGAACAAGAGCACCACTAAACAAAGGCTTATCTGATCCCGTTACGCATGAAATGATATCCACTTGATCAAGTACTGAGTCGACATCGTTAATGACTTCTAGCGTGAACTGATCAGAACTTGGCAGAGACTGATACTCGTTGCTCGATGAAATAGTATCGAGAGTTTGACGTGCTTTTTGCTCATCGCGCCCCCAAATCAAAACTTTGCGTATCGGACGAATGGCTGAATAGGCGTAAGCAATGTAGGGAGCAAGGTTGCCCGTTCCACAAATCAGCAGGGTTTCAGCATCACGCTTTGCTAAATAATCCGCAGCAAGCGCAGATGCAGCAGCAGTGCGCCAGTAAGTAAGGACTTTGCCATCGAGCAAAGCCAGTGGTTCACCATTAGAGCGATCAAAGGAGAGGATTTTTGACGCTAAACTGTCTTTGCCTTCGATGTCGTTATCTGGGAAATAGGTAAAAGCTTTGACGGTGATCAGCGATTCACTCCAAGCAGGTAACAAGGCAAACGCATCGTATTTATCTTCCTCTAAAGGCATCACGTTACGCTGTGGAATAGTTGCTTGCTCTTGGTAGGTTAGTCGCATTGACTCAATCAGCCCTACCATCGAAAGGCAGTTGACTATTTGCTGTGCGTCTAAGTTAATCATCTCTCGTTCCTTTTGCATTTTCACTGCAACCTTTTGTTAACATAATATGTCAGTATATTTTATACAATATTTAATTTTAAATTTTTTAGCAAAAGCGACTTAGCGCAAATGGAGAAATATTAAGCGATGGTTCACGCTGTCGACTTAGCTCACTGACTAAGTCTGCAGTGATAGCCGCTTGCGTAAGACCAAGGTGTTGATGGCCAAAAGCAAACAGTATTTTTCCATTTTCTACGCTGTCGATGACGGGTAAAGAATCAGGTAATGAGGGGCGGTTTCCCATCCATTTTTCACCATCCAACTCATACGATAACTCCGACTTCAAAAGCCCTTTCGCCAACTCTTTAAGCATGGTTGCGCGTTTCATGTTAGGCGGCGAATTCAGCCCTGCATACTCAACCGTACCCGCTAACCTCAGTCCCTCTTCCATAGGTGTCATTATGAATTTTCTATCCGCAGAACTGACAGGAAACGGGAGACAATTTTTCAGCTCCGGCACCATTAAGTGGTAACCTCTTTCTGCTTGTAGTGGCACCTTAATGCCGGTGATTTTTTTGACCAAGTCTACGGACTCTGCGCCAGTGGCAATGACAATTTTGTCAAACGAGTAGCTTTCATTTTCCGTTGCGACAACACCTAACTCACCGTCAAAAAAAGCCTCTTCCACTTGTTCTTCTACCCACTTCCCTTGTCGAAACTTAAAAGAAGATTCAAGCTCAACGCATAGCCTATAAGGGTTTAGACTATGGCCAGTATCTGGAAAAAACACGCCAAACTTTACTGAATCAGAAAGTTGAGGAACTCGCTCGCGCAGTTTGTCTTGTTGCCAAACTTGGCACTCCACCCCATGCTCTCGTAAGCTGTTTAGCGTCGCACGATACGAATCAAACAGCCGCTCACTTTCAAATGTCAGCAATGAACCGTCCATCTCGATTAAGTGTTGCAACCCGACTTCTTCAAGCAGCGCGAACCAACTTTGCATCGCGTTCTGATTGAGTTGAGTCAAGGCTTGAGTAGATTGCTTGGTCGTTTTTTCTCTCGCATTTAATAAGAAACGAATCATCCAAGGAGTGGTTTTGTGAATGTCTTGAAAGCGTATTGATACCGGGCTTTGACGAGACAAGAGCATCTTCGGAAGTTGAGGTAAAAGATCAGGTGTAGCAAGCGGAAAAATTTGTTCTGTCGCGAAGTGCCCTGCGTTACCTTTTGAGCATCCTTGTCCAGCTCCACGCTTATCGAAAACCGTCACATTTTCACCTTCAAGTTGCAACTTCAGAGCGATACACAAGCCAATTATCCCACCACCAATCACTGCAATATTGTGCGAATCTGCTGAATTGTTGCTCACCATTTATTTTGCTCCTTATCACGTTTCAAAAACAAAATTGTATAAAATATACTTAACATCACGATAACATCCAATCTCACCACTTCAACTAATTTCTTATTCAAGGAGCAAGAAATGAGACAAGGAACCTTCTTTTGTATCGATGCCCACACCTGTGGCAATCCTGTCCGGCTAGTAGCAGGCGGTGTTCCTCATTTAGAAGGCAAGACGATGAGCGACAAGCGTCAGTTTTTCTTGGAGCACTATGATTGGATCCGTCAATCGCTCATGTTTGAACCTCGCGGTCATGCAATGATGTCTGGTTCGGTTGTTCTTCCTCCTTGCAGTGAGAATGCTGATGCTTCGATTCTGTTTATCGAAACTAGCGGCTGCCTGCCGATGTGTGGACACGGCACGATCGGTACCGTGACATCAGCCCTAGAACATCGTTTGATTACTCCGCGTGTCGAAGGCAAATTGATCCTCGATGTTCCAGCTGGTCAAATTGAAGTGCATTACCAACGCGATGGCGAGAAAGTCACCTCAGTGAAGATCTACAATGTTCCTGCCTACCTAGCCCATCAAGATGTCACCGTTAACGTGGAAGGGCTGGGTGAGATAACGGTTGATGTTTCTTATGGTGGCAATTACTACGTCATTGTTGATCCACAAGAAAACTATAAAGGGCTTGAACGCTACTCATCAGATGAAATTCTAATGCTTAGCCCTAAAGTTAGACAGGCGGTGTCACAGGCCGTCGAATGTATCCACCCTGAAGATCCAACCGTATGTGGTGTATCTCATGTTTTGTGGACAGGCACACCGACTCAGCCAGATTCTACCGCACGAAATGCCGTCTTCTACGGTGAAAAAGCGCTCGACCGCTCACCATGTGGTACAGGAACAAGCGCGCGAATGGCGCAGTGGTATGCCAAAGGAAAACTCAAACAGGGCGAAGATTTTATCCACGAAAGCATTATTGGCAGCTTGTTCACTGGGCGTATTGAAGGTATCACTGAGGTCAACGGGCGCGCGGCCATACTGCCAAGCATCGAAGGTTGGGCTCAAGTCACAGGACACAACACCATATGGGTAGATGATCAAGACCCTTACGCATATGGCTTTGAACTTAAATAACCCGAATCGAATTAGAACAACTAGGAACCCGTTATGAGTACCGCAACTACTTTTTCAGCCATAAACCCTCAAACACAGCAGCCCCTACAAGGGGTATTCGCCGAGCATACTGATCAAGACGTTGATCTGGCGATTACTGCTGCTCACGAAGTAGCAAAAGCATATAGGCAAACCTCTCCCAATATACGTAGTCAATTGTTACAGACCATCGCCGACTGCTTAGAAGAGGCGCGCCAAGCGATTGTAGAAAGAGCAAATCTTGAGTCTGCCCTCCCGCTCGCAAGACTTAATGGTGAGCTAAGCCGCACTACAGCTCAACTCCGTCTCTTTGCCGATGTAGTTGAAGGAGGTCTTTGGCAAGAGGCAATATTTGATACTGCTAATCCATCCCGCGAGCCTTTACCTAAACCAGATATTCGCCGCCAAAACATCGCCTTAGGTCCTGTTGCCGTATTTGGTGCTTCTAACTTCCCTCTTGCCTTCTCAACCGCTGGTGGCGATACCGCTTCTGCACTTGCGGCAGGTTGCCCTGTGATTGTAAAAGGTCATCCAGCCCACCCTGGAACCAGTGACATTGTCGCTAAGTGCATAGCAAAAGCACTCGACGCAGTAAACTTACCTCAAGCCATTTTTGCTTTGTTACAGGGAACCACTCATGAACTAGGACAGGCTGTGGTCACTCACCCTGCAATTAAAGCGGTTGGTTTTACGGGGTCCATTCATGGAGGTCGAACACTGTTTGATCTCGCTCAGCGAAGACAAGAACCGATTCCATTCTATGGTGAACTAGGCGCTTCAAACCCTGTTTTCATTCTTTCGAATCGAATGAAGAGTGGTGCAAGGACTTTAGCTGAAGAGTATGTAATGTCGATGAATATGGGCTGCGGTCAGTTCTGCACCAAGCCTGCGGTCGTATTTGTCGCGAAAAGCAATGCAACCGATGAGTTCCTAGCTGCCGTACGCAAAGGTATTGCTGCACAACAAGGGCAAACCATGCTCACTGCTGGCATTAGGCACAATTATCTAGAGCAAAGTGAGCTAAGAGCACAGCAATCAGGTCTTACTCGCACACTATCGTCAGCGGAACAAGGCGTACCGTCAATGCTGTTTGAAACCACCAGCGAGGAGTGGCGATCCAATCCTCAGTGGCAAGAAGAGATCTTTGGTCCCCAATCCATTGTCGTTTTGTGTGAACACGACCAAGATATGCTTGAACTTTGCCAAAACTTAGCAGGTAGCCTTACCGCGACCATACAAGCAGAACCCAACGATCATCCGGTCGCAGCTCAACTATTGTCTGAGTTAGAAGAAGTCGCAGGTCGTATCGTGTTTAATGGTTGGCCAACGGGTGTCGAAGTCAGTTATGCCATGGTACACGGCGGCCCTTACCCTGCCTCGACTATGCCCGCGAGTACTTCTGTCGGTGCAGAAGCGATTAAACGTTGGCTAAGGCCGGTCGCTTATCAGGCCGTGCCTGAAGAGTTATTGCCTCAAGCATTGAAATCAACCAACCCATTTAATGTACGACAGAGCGTTGATGGGAAGTAAATCAGTGTAAAACGAAAAAGCCAACCTCGTTTGAGGTTGGCAAAATCTTACCAATCAGGTGATTTAGGGGGGAAAGGTAAGATCAGGAGGTAGCGAGCACTCCGTGAATTTCAGACTTGATTGTATCTGACTGAGTACCAAAGATAGCTTGCAGGCTGTCACCTATCACTAGCACATCGTGAGCACCGAGTTGTTTGAGCTTTTCCACATCGACATTGGCAATATCTTTTACTGACACTCTCAAACGGGTAATACACGCATCAACAGACTTGATATTCGCTTTACCACCTAGAGCGGCAATCACATCAACCGCAATCTCATCTGGCTGACCCGCGATTTTAACTTCCGCAATTTCAGTCTCACGACCCGGTGTCTTAAGATCCAGTTTTACGATTAAGAAGCGGAACAAGCCATAGTATAGGCATGCCCAAATCGGACCTATGATGATAAACATCCACGCGTTGGTCGACATTGGGTAGTACAAGAAGAACTGAATCGCGCCATGGGCAAAGTCAGTACTGTGCTTGATCTCCAAGAACGCGGTGATGGCAAAGGCGATACCAGTCAAAAAGATGTGAATGATGTACAGCACTGGCGCAACAAATAAGAAAGTGAATTCGATAGGTTCTGTAATACCTGTTATCCACGAGGTTAGCGCCGCCGACATCATTAAACCACCGACGATTTTCTTACGCTCTGGTGTTGCACAGTGGTAGATAGCGAGAGCCGCTGCGGGTAGTGCCCACATTGAATACATAAAGCCACCAGATAGATATCCTGCTGTTTTATCTCCAGCAAAGAAGCGAGTTAACTCACCAGTGATCTCTTTGCCTGTCTCAGGATCAATGTAGCTACCGACTTCAAAGAAGAATGGAGCGTTCCATATGTGGTGCAAGCCAACTGGAAGTAGTGAGCGCTCACCTGCTCCATAAACAGCCCAGGCCAAAACTGGATTCTGATAAGCCGCCCAATGGGAGAATGCATCTAACATTTGCCCTACTGGTGGCCAAGCAAACGCCAAAAATGCACCAACGACAATGGCACTTAAGCCAGTTACAATCGGTACAAAGCGCTTTCCGGCAAAAAAGCCGAGATACTCGGGTAAACGAATATTGTAGAAACGGTTGTACATTAGAGCTGCGACGGCACCAATGATCACCCCACCAAACACCCCAGTTTGCAGGGTGCTAACGCCCATAATGGTCGCATCCGTTTCAAAACCTCTAAGCCCAGTAACGATACCGAGCGAGGCGTTCATAATAATCAAACCGACTAAGCCAGCGAGTGCCGCAGCACCATCGTTACCTTTAGATAATCCAAGCGCAACACCGACCGCAAACATCAGCTGCATATTGCCAAATACGCCATCGCCCGCCGCTAGCATAATCTTACTTAAGGATTCTGGGATAAAGCCAAATCCGGCATTACCTATCCCGAGCATAAGGCCCGCGACAGGTAACACGGCCACTGGCAGCATCAATGACCGCCCTATTTTTTGTAGTTGTCCAAATAAACTTCCAAACATGGTTCCCTCCTGACTTAAGTCAGTCATTTAGTACCCGAGAAAACCTCGGGTTTTGTGTTTCACGTAAAGTCGGGGAAATTTTATCGAGTCATGAAATGTTGAAGGTTACAAAACGCTACCAGTTTGTAAGCGATGACTTACAAAAGTGTGGCGTTTAAATCAAGAAATTGCTCCATCCTCGATTGAGAAAGGATGAGCAAAAATGCATCATATTTGAGCGCACAAGCTTGGATGCATGACAATGGAAAACAAACAGATACTGGTTGTAGACGACAATTTAGAGCTAAGAGAAGCCCTATCAGACTACCTTGGCCGGGCAGGGTTTGAGGTCATCGGTGCTGAGAATGGTCACGCGATGTGGCGCTTATTGCAATCAAATCAGCCCGATTTGATCATTCTCGATATCATGATGCCGGGTGAAGATGGCTTTACCCTATGCCAAAAACTTCGTCGTGACTCGCAAATTCCGATCATCATGCTAACCGCAGTAACGGAGGAAGCCGATCGAGTGGCCGGGCTCGAAATGGGCGCGGATGATTACATCACAAAGTCATTTAGCCCTCGTGAACTGTTAGCACGAATTAAGACTATTCTAAGACGCAGCCAGCACAGCGCTGAGGCAAAGCTAACCCGTAAAGTTATATTCAATGAATGGCAACTCGATACGGTCACTCGTCAGCTTACTCACCTAGATAACAAACATGTCAAACAACTCAGTGGCGCAGACCTCTCCTTGCTTGGTCTGTTCATCAATAATGCTCAAGCTATCTTGTCTCGCGACGATATCGCCCGCGAAATATGGGGCAGAGACGCCGACCCGTTTGAACGAGGTATTGACGTTCAAATTAGTCGTCTACGACACCACCTCGAAGATAAAGATCGCTCTTTGATCTTAACGGTTCGCAACAAAGGCTACATGCTGACAACGGACGTCCACTATGAAAATTAGAGCACTCAGCCAGTCGTTAGCCTTTCGTGCCAGTGCATTCCTGTTGGTGGTGATTCTTGCCGCGCAGCTATTATCTGGACTGATTTGGTATCAGCACGCTAGTGAGCGGGACAGGCAAGGACTCTCTAATACCGTTAAAAGCTTAGCGTTAAGCGCCTCATCAACGATTTCATTTTTCCAGACTCTTCCTGCTGAATATCGCCACTTAGTCCTAAACCAATTGAGAAATATGGGCGGCACGCGCTTTTTTGTCTCTCTTAACAACCATCGTATTGATGTCCCGCCAATTGCTCAAAGCGAAACTAAAACACTGGTCGTCAATCAAGTAGAGCAAGTGCTCAAAAGCGAGTTACAAGGCGTTCCGAATATCGACGTTGAGTTTACTGAAAGAGAAAACCTGCGTGTGTTTAATAACGAGTTACCCATTGATGAGCTACCACTACTCTGGGCACATTACTCACTCTCGTTTGGGGATTTAGATCCGCCGATTCTAGTGATGCAAGTTGAAGTAGCCGAGAATGAATGGTTTTACCTTGCTGCCGTTCTACCCGCTCCCTATGTGAACCTTGAAACCAGTTATTTCGAGCTCAGAGAATGGTTAACACTCTGTTTATCTGCCTTGCTACTTTTGCTCTGTACCTGGTTTATCGTTCGACGCGAGATACTACCTATCCGTGAGCTCGCCAAGGCTGCGACATTAATGTCGAGCAGGCTCGATGTACCAAAGGTGAAAGAAAGAGGGAGCAAAGAGTTAAAAGCAGCGGTGAGAGCGTTTAATAAAATGAATCGCCGAATAGATAGCCATATTAATGATCGTGAAATGCTATTCGGCGCAATTTCTCATGATCTCAAGACCCCAATTGCTTGTCTGAAGCTAAGGGCTGAAATGCTTGAAGATGAACGAGAACAAGAGCGCTTTACTCGCATCGCCAATGACCTCGACCTCATGGTCAAAGGAGCCCTTCAATGCATAAAAGACACAGATATCCACGAGGAAATAGAACCTATCAACCTCAATGAGCTGATCCAACATATTACCACTTCATTTCCTCATCAAGCCGATAACCTAACGGTCTTAGGGTATGTTGATAAACCCTTAGCAGGTAAGCCTTTAGCCATCAAACGCTGTGTTCAGAACCTAGTCGACAACGCGCTTAAATACGGTGATAAAGCTGAAATCACTTTAATTGAAGAGACCGAGCATGTTGATATTCGGATTGAGGATCATGGTCAGGGGATAGAGCCAGATCTATTCGAAAAGCTCTACCAACCCTATTTCCGAGCCAACACTGAGCATCAGGGCACTGGACTAGGCTTGACCATTTCCCAGAGCATTGCCAAAGCGCATGGCGGCTCTCTCACCTTATCCCGCTCTCAGTTTGGTGGATTATGCGCTACGTTATCTTTCCCAAGAGATTCGCTATGAAAAAACTTGTATCACTATTGTCCCTCTCTCTTCTCTCGCTACCGGCTCACGCTAATGTCGAGTTTCTTCATTGGTGGACATCGGATGGAGAAAAGCAGGCACTCAGCGTGCTTGAAAAACAGCTCACTAGCCACGGCTTAGCGCTCTCCCCTAGCCCAGTATTAGGTGGCGGTGGTGACAGCGCCATGACGGTTCTGCAAGCACGCGCCCTAGCGGGAAATCCACCAAGTTTTGCACAAACTGAAGGGCCGAGTATCAAATCTTGGGATGCGATAGGTATTCTCCATGACGTCAATTCAGTTGCTCAGAAGCATCACTGGGATGAGACTTTGTACCCGCTCGCAAGAGATATTAATAAAACGCAAAACGGCTATGTTGCTCTACCACTGACCTTACACCGACTTAACTGGTTGTGGGTGAACCATAAACTTCTAAACTCTCTCGATCAACCTGTCCCCAAAACATGGCAGCAAATGTTCGCCACGATGGAATTGGCCAAGCAAAGCGGAATCAGCCCACTTGCCGTCGGTGATCAGCCGTGGCAAATCGCCATGCTGTTTGAAAACCTAGTTATATCAACGGGTGGAGTCGAATTTTACACCAAAGCCATGGTTGAGCTACAAAAAGAGAGTATCGACAGTGAACCTTTGAGGCTCGCGCTCCGGCAATTAAGACGAATTAGCTTACTGGTAGAAAACTCGTTACCAGACACCAAATGGGATTCTGCAACCCGCGCGCTGGCTTCAGACCAAGCTCTGTTCCAACTCGGCGGTGACTGGATATTAGGCGAGTTAATGGCGAACAACATCGATGTACCCAATGACGTCGGTTGTTACGCCACCCCAGAAAGTGACGGCGTATTCCTGTTTAACATGGATAGCCTTATCTTTATGACGAGCAAATCCTTTAGCTCGTCTCAAGCCAATCATGCTGCTGATATTCTGGCAGATAAAGACTTTCAACGTGACTTCAATCAGATAAAAGGCTCTATTCCCGTTAGAGAAGATATTGATATCAGTGACTTCAATCCTTGTCAGATACAGTCGTATCAGGACTTCCAAGTAGGGACAACCAATAACAAAGTCGTGCCGAGTATGATTGATTCAATGGCGGTGAACCCAGTGGCTCAACAAGCGATAAACTCAGCCATTTTCCGTTTCTATCGCGACAAAGATCTTAAGCCCGATACGGTGATAAAACGGATTATAGCTATTGCAGAAAGCAATTAGATGATGGAGTAAGTGAAGCAGCCGTGAATGACTGCTTCACTTTGTTAACGAGGTTTACATGATACCTCTAGCAACGCCGACGCGACGCCCTTCTTCCATTTCCCACTGCACTCCATACTTGTCAACCCAGTAGAAGAACGAAATTGGGAAACCGTCTAGCTTCTCAGGGTGATAATCATCAGACGGGTCAATCATCGCCACGCCTTCTTGCTGCTTAAGGTAACTAAACACCGCAGTGCAGTTGGAGACTTCAAGAGCTATATGTCGCGGGCCACCTAAGTCATAGGTTCTTGGTTGAGGCGGGATTTCTGATTGACCTATCGGCTTGTGATAACGCATCAGCTCCAAATAGATCGAAGCATAAGGGTGTTTGAGGAAAAGCACATCCACCTCGACATCTTGGTCTGATAGTCCAGCATCCTGATTGAACTCCGCCATCGAAACATTGCGATAGTCCATCTTCTGGCCTTGGTCATCGATCGCACGGTCGAAACCCAGTACTCTGTGATAGTACTCAGCGGCACTGTCAACATCTTCCACAATGATGTTAACGTGAGATAAACCGAGTATAAAACTACTGATATCCTGTTGCGTAAGACGTTTAAATAGCTCAGGCTCAGCACTAGGTGACAACTCCACCGCGTAGTTAACCAATTTGCCCGTGGTTAGCTGTTCATTGCAGACTAGGTATTCCTTGGTTTCACCTCTATCGGTGTCACTTGGAGCGACTTGAACCTGAGTATGCCATTGCTTTAAAGCAAACCACTCAGGGTTAATCACATAAGCCGCAGCGACCATATCAAAAGGAATAAAGCCTTGGCTTGAACCAAATAGCGCCGCCCATTCAAGTGCCCAAATACGCGACTCTTTTTCTAAGTACTCAGCCAGTGAACTGCCGTTGCGCATCTCTCTCAACTCATGGAAATCAATCCAAATGTCGTCACAGACTTCAAACGGAATAAGTGTGAGTTGTACGTCACTGTTTAACAGTACGTTAAACGCCGCTTCATCGACTTCGAAGTTAAGATCTCTGAAAGGTCGCAACTGCCTCTTACTCGCTACGAAATGTTGGTCTGTATTTCGACGCCCAGCAACACAGACAACTTCTTCAATGTTTGCGACCAACTCGGGAAAATGTTTAATAAGTAAGGCAATGTTGGTCAACGCGCCGATAGCAAGAATGGTCAATGGGCCTTGCTTTAACTCTTGAGCGAGATTGTTGACGGCTTCTGGTAACTCTTTGTCTTGCGCTTCAGAATAGAAAACGGGACTTCCTTTCGATACCCTCAAACTGGTTGGCCCAAATTTGGCGGTAAACTGAGTCGCAATCTCCGTCGTCACGTCAATATCATCAGTATTACCAAGCGTTGAGCTCAAACCAACAATATCGACTTCTTGACTGCGGAATAAAACACCTAACGCGTACCCGTCATCAACGTCACAAGGGATTAACCCATTGTAGTGGTCGACGGTAATATCTGTATCTATCCATGTACGTTTTTGAGGCTGCATTAAGAAGTCTTTAGAATCAAGACCTTGCATAGACTCTCCTTTGCTTTCTGTTTATTAGTGGGATTATTTTTTAAGTAGGATAAAGAGGAAGGCTTATTCAATGATCAAAGCCTGGCTATACATCACCACATTTCGGCCAGCTTCTTTACCCAAGTAGAGTTGCTCATCCGCTTTGACGATAGCGCGTTGGATACATTGGTCTGATTGTTCCACGGTGACATCATGCAATCCTGAAGAAATCGGAACTGCCCCAATAGACACAGTGACAACGTCATGCGGAGAGTTCTTGCAATGCTCAATATTAAGGTTTTGTACAGCGACTCTGAGCTCGTTTACTCTTTCTTTCAGCTTCTCTTCCACTTTGCTTGAAAGAATGAATACAAACTCCTCTCCACCTAAACGACAACCTAACTCTTGTGGCTCAAGTAGGCTGTGCATCGCATTTGCCACATCAGTGAGGGCGTTATCGCCTTCCGTGTGACCGTAAGAGTCGTTAAACAGCTTAAAGTTGTCGATATCACACATAATGAAATAGACAGACTCACCCTGATGCAAAGCTTGCTGTACTGTTTTTGCAGCATGTTTCTGATATTTAAAACGAGATCCAATACCGGTGAGTGGATCGGTTTCTGTTTGATTATGTAAAATCCGCAGTTGGTTTTTGATCTTGGTGATCAAACTCGAATAAGAGCGTGCTAAATCACCAATTTCATCCGCTCTTTTTATCTCTGGAATTTTTGATTGATCAATCTTTTCAATATCTTGCTTCATTGACAGCGCTAAAGCTTTAACCGGGCTGACCAACCAAAAAGTCACCAAATAAATCAGTAGGAATGAGATAACTAGCGCAACCAATGCCTCGTACAATACTCGAACTAACAATTCCCTTTGGATCTGCTTGAGCGAGGTGGCATCAACAACTGCTCTAAAGTAACCGCCATTGTTATTGCGTAACTTAACCTGAACATAGAGTAGTCCCGCTTCCTCATCGAGGTAATAACCCGATTCGTATATATTCTCAGGTATGGTCGGAATTGGCAGTGAGCGTAGCTTAAGATTCTCATTGATAACCGAAAGATCGACCTTTAGCTTATTAATCAGGCGATTAAGCTTCTTAGTATGTATAGCATTGGTGGTTGGTGTTGCGGCTAATTTGCTCTCAAGCTTAACTAATTTGTTTGCCAGTATTTGAGCCTCTTCTCCGGTAACATCCAGCCGCCACCCTTTGCTTTTCGCTATCGAGTATCGCACCTTAACGGTTTGCTTTAGGTAGTCACTGGTACCTGAAACTTCAGCAAACTTTAGGTTCGGTATCGCTTTGAGGTTATCTAACGTCGACTGCATAAGCAGGTTGGCATAGTTTCTTCCGGCTACAGAGCCAGAAAAGAAGGTGTTATATGCCGTAAGATGACTGGCAGACATATCCGCTAGATACTCAACTTTTGTTGACCAGTCATTTTGATAGCGGCTGTAAGACATACCAAAAATGATGGACAAAACAAGAACCAGATGCGAAACAAACAGCATCTGGTTTATTGTCATCCAGCCAAATAAACGGTCACTCAACGGCGTTACTCTTTGCTATCCGTATAGGTCGCGAGCACAGGCTCCGTACAGGTACCGTTGATACAGATATCTTTGTAAGTGGTGTGGCAGCTAGCGCAAAAGCTAGGATCTAGGGAAGGATGCATCGAACTAATGTCCTCGCCTTTACGATTGTAGCTTCCATAAATTGCCAACCCTTCTATATGTTCCGTCACCCATATAATCCCGTCTACTTCTGAGACCGCGACAACCGTTGGACCATCGGTATAAGGCCCATGAGTCTTATATTGCTCTAATTTGCTTGGGTTAACTCGAATCGTCAGAGGGGAGCCTCTTCCTTCATTGATCCACGCGTACGCACGAACTGACTCTTGAATAAACAGAGAGGTATCTGGCGGTAAAACGGTATCAGCAGGGAGGTTCATTGACTCTTTCACCACTGGCCAATCTTCCCACCCTTCTGGGTAACTTGCATCTGAATCCGCGTAGGCAAATCCAATAGATGCGATTGAAGATACTGCACACAACAAAGCCACTTTTAGGCGTTTGGAAACTTCCATATCATTCCTTTGAATTTATACTTATTATTTTCTGTTTCTGCACTTTAAGAAACACTGCTCAAGCCGTGAGCAATCAAGGCCTATACGCATGTTATGAAACTAAAGTTTATACATCAGTTGAATATAGTAATGATATAGATATTAAGTGCAAATTGAATTCTGCGTATTTAGAACTTAAATGAAACAATAACAGCACAACTTAGAGCAATGGTTCGTTTTAGCTCGTTTGCATGTAATCACCAACTATTGACCAATCCCCCAAAAAGCAGCTGTTTTTGAGTTGTAAAGTCGCATTACGCCAATCAAATGGTATATTGAATACAAAATAGTAATAGAGAAACACTGGAGACTTGGATGTCGCAAAAACCTGTTTTTAAGACTCGAACCCAATTAGTGGAAGAAGCAATCCGCAGCAAAATTTTAAAAGGCGAGTTAAAAACTGGGCAGCCATTACGTCAAGATGCGTTGGCAAAAGAGTTTAATGTCAGTCGAATTCCCGTACGTGAAGCCTTAATGCAGCTTGAGGCGCAAGGTCTAGTGAGCTTCGAAGCCCACAAAGGTGCGACGGTAACCGAGCTTTCACCAGATAAAATTGATGAACTGTTTGAACTGCGCGCAGTGGTTGAATGCCACATCTTAGAGCGTGCTATTCAAAACATGACAGATGAAGACCTAGCGCGTGCCAATGAGATTCGCGAACGCTTCGATGATGTTGTAAGCCGCGGGGACGAAGTCGAAGAGTGGAGCAATTACAACTATGAGCTTCACAAGGCGCTTTACGCTCCGGCTAACATGCCAGAAACCATGGATGTAATTTACAACCTTAACACCAAGTGTGACCGCTACATTCGCATGCAGCTCCTTTTCACCGAAGGAACGGCAAAGGCAGATAAAGAGCATCAGGCGCTACTCGAAATGTGCCAAAACCGCGATATTGACGGCGCTAAGTACATGCTGAAAAAGCATATCCTTGAGGCTGGTGCTGCCATACGCGACTTACTGCTTGAGCGTAACAACCATCAATAGAGTGAGTAAAAGCCATGCATCTAGGCCCAGAGTTCTTACTGGCGGCGATTCGCCAGAAAATTAAAGACGAAGGTTTGTGTTACAGCGAATTGTCCGAGAAGACGGGGATACCGCTATCGACAATAAAACGCCAATTACACAATCCATCGCTGGGCTTAGATAAAATCTTGCTCTACACCACGCATCTTAATACTGATTTACAAGGCATATCAGATATCGCGATTCAAATTCAACGCGATAACGAACAGTTTTTATCCGACGAACAAAACGCCTTGTTTGTTGAACACCCTTACCTGCTCGACTTCATCTACCTAGTGACTTCTTGCAATAAAACCCCAGAGGAAATCGCTGAGGAGTACCAGTTGTCTGATACCAGCGTGCGTTTTTACCTTAGTATTGCAGAAGTATTGGGCTACATAGAAAATCTCGGAGATAAGATTTTTTATCGTTCTGGACGCCGCTTTATCATGGAAGAAGGCACCGCGCTTGATACCTTGTTCAAAAGACGCTTTGAACAAGTGTCTATGGCTGATGAAACCCTCTCACAAGTCTGCCACGCTCGCGTGCGATTAACCGCAGAGCAACGGCTGCAACTAGAAAAAGAAGTCGATCAGAAAATCGGTGAGATGCATGCCGCCAACAGCGCTAATGGAACGGGCGAGTTGACGAATGTCTTGCTGCGAAACATTCCTGGACAACAGATTTTCTTCTCTGACGGCATTCCTGAAATTGATGGAAAGCTGCTTAAAGAAGTCTCTTCCCGCTTCCGTCGCCAGTAACCCTCTCTTCCTGAGCTCTTACTGTGATCAAAGCGAAGTAATTGTCACATCAATAGCTTGTTTTTTACCCAGTCTCAGATTCTAAGACTGCCGGTCTCTCTTTTTGCCACCTTGTTACAAACATGTTAATTAATGTTGTTTGATTATTTTATACAATATACATTTCTCTTATCCCTTTGGTGAAACATCAAGCTTACTCTTGTGCCGTTTTTCGAGTAGGCGTCGCCCACAAAGTGACGCCAAAGGGCCATTCCGATAAGGACATAACGAGGAAGCTATGAAAGCCAAAAAACTGATCGCACTAAGTACCATCGCTGCTGCGCTACTGACTAGCAACGCGATAGCTAAACCCTTTCCTGCTGGGACACAGCTCGCAGATAAACAAGAGATTGTGTTAAACAACGGAGCAGAAGTCACCTCTATTGACCCTGCAAAACAAGCGGCAGAGCCTGCATTTAATCTAGGACGAGACCTGTTTGAAGGTCTTACAATCCAAGATAAACAAGGCAAAACCATTCCAGGTATCGCAGAGAGTTGGCAGGCTAATGATAACAACACTGTCTATACCTTTAAGCTGCGTGAGTCTCAATGGTCAAATGGCGAGCCTTTGACTGCGCACGATTTCGTTTATAGCTGGAAACGCTTAATCAATCCCGAGACCGCTTCTCCGTACGCATGGTTTGCTGCGATTCCGGGCATAAAAAACTCAAACAAGATTATGAAGGGTGAAGCATCGGCAGATACCTTAGGTGTGCGTGCTGTTGACGATTATACCTTTGAGGTAACGTTAGAAAAGCCCGTTCCTTTTTTCATCAAACTGCTTAGCCACCCTGTACTCGCCCCTGTTCATCAGGCAACGGTAGAAAAGCATGGCAACGCTTGGACACAGCCCGAAAACATCGTGACCAACGGCGCGTTCACCGTTTCAAGTTGGAAAGTCAATGAGAAGATGGTAATGGCGAAAAACGCCCACTACTGGGACGCAGATAATGTCGTACTAGAGAAAATTACTTGGTTACCGATTGGTGATGCTAACGTCGCACTAAACCGCTACCTTGCAGGAGAAATTGATCAAGCACTCTCGATTCCAGCGGCGCAGAAAAACAAACTCCTTAAGAAATACCCAGAACAAGTCGCTGATACCAGTGCCTCATTAGGATCGACTTTCTACTACTTGAACACACAAAAAGGGCCAACCAAAGATTTACGCGTTCGTCAGGCTTTATCATTTGCGATTGACCGTAACATCATTACCAAAGCGATTGCTAAGAATGGCGGCATCCCTATGTTCACTTTGGTGCCACCGCAAACCGATGGTTTTAAAACTCATACGCCAACCTTCGCAACTTGGGATCAAGCTAAGCGAGATTCTCAAGCTAAAGCACTGCTTGCAGATGCGGGGTACAGTAAGAGCAATCCACTTAAGCTGACCTTCACTGTCCCTACCTTCTCGAAAGATGTGAAAATGGCGACCGCAATGGCTGGTATGTGGAAGAGCAAACTGGGTGCACAAATCGAAATCAAACAGCTAGAACCTAAAGTCTTTTACGCACTTAAAGATCCGGGCAACATCAGCCGTGGTGGTTGGACTGCCGACTACAATGAAGCATCCACTTGGTTAGATATCTTTGTCTCAACTGGCGAGTACAACGACTCAAAATACAACAACCCAGAGTATGATCGCCTGATGGCTGAGTCTAAGAGCCTAAGTGACCCTTCCGCTGAATATATTGCCGCAGAGAAGCTTCTGATCGAGGACATGGCGATCATTCCAATGTATCGCAATGGCAATGACCAATACCTGATCAAAGAGTATGTCGGTGGATTCGAGCGCACCAATCCCGAGTCGTCATACTACCGCAAAAATGTTTACGTAAAGGCCCACTAATTGGGACGGTTTGCCCGCACCTTACGACGTCCTCGTAGGTAGCGGGCTTTTTTGAACGAAAGGATGCGTCATGTTGCTGTATATTCTCCGTCGCTTGCTTATCGCAGTGCCCACATTACTGTTTATCGCCTTGGTTTCTTTTTGGCTAATGCATATTGCCCCAGGTGGCCCATTTGATATGGAAAGGCCGATGCCAGAAGTGGTACGCGCTAATATTGAAGCCAAATTTCACCTTAATGAACCTTTTATTGTTCAGTTTTTTATCTACATTGGGAACTTCATACAGGGCGACCTTGGCCCTAGCTTCGTTTATCAAGACTTTAGTGTCACCGAACTTGTCGCGCAATCATGGCCTGTTTCAGCTGTGTTGGGCGTAATTTCTTTTTGTATTTCCGTCCCTCTAGGCATGGTTCTAGGTACCATAGCCGCGCTCAATCGCAATGGAAAACTCGACTACTTACTTATGTCGCTTTCAATGACAGGAGTTGTGATTCCAGCGTTCGTCTTGGCGCCTGTGCTTGTGACTATTTTCTCTATCCATTTAGGCTGGCTACCCGCAGGCGGATGGGAAGGCGGACAAGCTTCGTTTTTGATTTTACCTGTACTTAGCTTGGCGATTGGCTCTGTAGCAAGTATCGCTAGGGTCATGCGCGGCGCAATGATTGAGACGCTCAACCAACCTTATATACGCACAGCAAAAGCAAAGGGGCTGTCCACCAGCTACATCCTGTTTCATCACGCTCTTCGCCCTTCACTCATACCGATTGTCGCGATGCTCGGCCCGAGCTTTGTTGCCGTTGTCACTGGCTCGGTGATTATCGATATCTTCTTTAGTACCGGAGGTATGGGGCAACACTTCGTCTCTGGAGCACTCAACCGAGATTACGGCTTAGTCATGGGCATAACCCTGATTGTCGCCTCTCTTACCATCTTGTTTAACTTGGTGGTCGATATTCTCTACACCGTCATCGACCCGCGTATTCGTGTTTAGGAGGTAACCAATGTTAACCAAACGTATTGACGCCCAAGAGCTAGCAGATCAAGTAAGCTCTCAAGTTGAAGCGGTGGAAGGGCGTAGCTTATGGCAAGACGCCTGGACTCGCTTTCGTAAAAACCGTGCCGCAATGACATCCATTTATGTGCTGATGTTTATCGTATTGTGTATCACGTTCGGCCCTCAGCTTGCTGCCTTCGGTCACGATGAAATTGATTGGAACGTGGTTGCTGACCCTTATGAATTAGGCAAACCTTCGCTCAGTTCGGGGCATTACTTTGGTACCGATGACTTAGGCCAAGATATCTTCGCCCGCACCATGCAGGGAGGCAGGCTTTCGATCATGGTTGGCTTTATGGGCGCACTGGTCGCGGTGGTGATTGGAACTGCTTGGGGAGCCTTATCTGGTTATCTTGGTGGCATCGTTGATAGCACTATGATGCGCATTATAGAAGTGCTCGACTCCGTCCCATTTATGTTTCTGGTCATTCTGTTCGTTACCCTATTTGGCAATAATATCTACCTGATCTTTGTTGTGATCGGCATGGTCTCTTGGCTCGGCATTGCTAGGGTCGTACGCGGTGTCACATTCAGTATCAAGAAAAGGGAGTTTATCGAAGCAGCCCATTCTATCGGCGTGTCTCGATTGACCATAGTGCGCCGTCACGTGTTACCCAATGTGCTGGGCATTGTGATGGTTTACTCCTCTCTCATGGTGCCCGGATTCATTATGTTTGAATCCTTCCTAAGCTTTTTGGGGCTGGGCGTTCAACCACCCGATACCAGTTGGGGCATCTTAATCGCTGAGGGCGCGAAAACAATTGATGTTGCCCTTTGGCAATTGGTGTTCCCTTCAATTTTCCTTGTTGCCACCTTGTTCTGTTTTAACTTTATCGGTGATGGTCTGCGTGACGCACTCGATCCAAAAGATCGTTAAGGAGTAGTGATGAGTATTCTCTCGATTAACCAGATGAATGTGCGCTTCCAAACCCCTGATGGCTTAGTGCAAGCGGTCAGTGATTTGTCCTATAGCATAAACAAAGGCGAAACCTTGGGCATTGTCGGCGAGTCTGGCTCGGGCAAAAGCCAATCGGTTTTTGCGCTGATGGGCTTAACTGCTGACAACGGTTTGGTCAGCGGAGAGGCCAATTTCCACGGTGAAAACCTACTTTCGATGTCAAAGAGCCAACTCAATCATATTCGTGCAGAAAAGATTGGCATGATCTTCCAAGATCCGATGACCTCACTTAACCCGTTTATGAAAATTGGTAAGCAACTTGCCGAAGTTTTGATGATTCACAAAGGCATGTCACGTAAAGAAGCCGATAAAGAAGCCATTGCGATGCTTGATGCGGTAAGGATTCCATCAGCGGCCACAAGGATGGCGCAGTATCCGCATGAAATGTCCGGCGGCATGCGCCAGCGAGTGATGATTGCAATAGCACTACTGTGTAAACCTGAACTACTGATCGCAGATGAACCGACCACCGCCCTGGATGTTACGGTACAAGCGCAAATTTTGACTCTATTGCGTGAGCTGCAAGCCGAGTTCAACACTGCCATTCTGCTTATTACCCATGATATGGGCGTGGTCGCGGAAATGTGTGATCGAGTCTTAGTCATGTATGGCGGGCGCAAAATGGAAGAAGCAGATACGGAGTCAATTTTTTCGACTCCTTCTCACCCGTACACACAAGGTCTTCTCAAAGCGATACCTTCAATCAGTGAAGATATGGATCGCCTGCCTACCATTCCCGGCAATCCCCCTAGTGCACTGATTCACAACAAAGGCTGCCCTTTTAAAGAACGTTGTAACGAGTACCGGGCGGAGTGCAGTGCGCAAATGCCGCCATTTAGAGCGCTCTCTACGAGCCAAGGGTTAGCTTGCCATGTCAAAGCCCCCGCTTCCATCACATCCATTGCACGTTCAGCTTAGGAGGTAACATGAACCAACCAGAAGTTTTACTTTCAGCGCGTGATTTAAAAGTTCACTTCGCAATCAATAAGCACATATTGCCAAGTAAACGCAAAGTGGTGAAAGCCGTCGATGGTATCGACTTAGAAGTATTCCGCGGAGAAACTTTAGGCATTGTCGGTGAATCTGGGTGTGGAAAATCAACCCTAGCACGAGCACTGCTTCGCCTGATAGAACCGACAGGTGGCGAGCTCTCATGGAAGGGGCAAGATATGCGTGGGTTTGGTAAACAAGAGCTAGCGAAAAAACGTCGTGAGTTTCAAATGGTGTTTCAAGATCCTTCTGCCTGTTTGAATCCTCGTTTGACGATATCCGAATGTATCGCTGAACCCTTGCTGACTCATGAGCCCCATTTAAGCCGCCAAGAGGTAGAAAGTCGCGTTATCGCGATGATGGACAAAGTGGGTTTACTTGCGAGCCAGCGAAATCGCTATCCGCACGAGTTCTCGGGCGGTCAATGTCAACGCGTGGGCATCGCACGTGCTCTGATCCTCAAACCCGACTTAGTGGTGTGCGATGAACCTGTCAGCGCCCTTGATGTATCGATACAAGCGCAGGTGATTAATCTTCTTGATGACTTAAAGCAAGAGATGGGCTTAACACTGGTCATGATCGCCCACGACCTAAGTGTAGTAAGACACATAAGCGATCGTGTCATGGTGATGTATTTGGGTAAACCGATGGAAGTTGGGCGTTACGATAAGGTTTTCGATGACGCCCAGCACCCATACACTAAAGCCTTACTATCTGCTGTTCCTATCGCTCACCCAACACTCGCTCGCAATCGCGATATTCAACTACTGCCTGGCGATCTTCCATCCCCACTCAATCCACCAAGCGGATGCGTGTTTCGTACCCGTTGCCCAAGTGCCACTGATTTATGTGGCCAACAAAAACCGACTCGAAGTGGTTTGCCAGACCACCACATTTTCTGTACTCATACTTTGCTAGGAAGCCAACCATTATGACTTTAACCACTGTTCCACAACGACTTAACGCTTTACGCGACGGCATGCAAGAACATAATTTTGATGCTTATATCGTTACCAATAATGACCCGCATGCCAGTGAATACTCCGCCGATTATTGGTTGGCAAGACAATGGATTTCCGGCTTTACAGGCTCTGCTGGCAACGTGGTGGTGACCAGAGATGGCGGCGGGCTTTGGACAGATGGACGCTACTACATTCAAGGAGCCGAGCAAATCGAAGGCTCTGGTTTATCGCTGTTTAAAGCACGCCTAGCCGAGACGCCAACAATTGCGCAATGGTTAGCTCAAACCTTGCCAAAAAACGCGACGGTAGGTGTCGATGGTCGCAGTATCAGTAAGCAGTTTTTTGATGAGCTTACTAGCGCATTCGCAGACAAATCGATTCGAGTGGTACTAGAGGACGATCTTATTTCCCCCATTTGGCATGATCGCCCATCGCGACCGACAGCGCCTGTTTTTAACCATCCAATAGAAGTTGCAGGGCTAACATGTGGCGAAAAAGTCGCTCAGATTCGTCAATACCTTAATGATGAGAAGGCCGATGCGCTATTGATTTCAACGCTAGACGACGTGATGTGGACGCTTAACATTCGTGGAGGCGATACCACCTATTGCCCGATATCTGAGGGCTACTTACTTGTCGATAAGCAAAGTTGTCGTTTGTTTATTGATAATCGAAAGCTCGCTCAGCAAGTTGTCGCCGCACTTGAAGAATCTCAGGTTCATATCCATGATTACGAGCACCTTAGCACAGCGTTAAACCTTATCGAAAAAGGCGCTAGGGTCATTTATACCGCTAAAAACTGTGACAGCCTGTTAGCAAGCCAGATCAAATCTGAGCTCTGTCTAATTGACCGCCCATGCCCTGTCACGCTAATGAAAGCCCAAAAGAATTCAACCGAACTTGCAAGTATGGAAGAGACCTTGCGCCAAGATGGCGTAGCGGTCGTGAAATTCATGCAATGGCTAGATGAACAAGTACCCAGTGGCAAAGTCACCGAGTTAAATGCCGAACAACAGTTAATGGGCTACCGCAAGCAGATTGACGGCTATTTAGGCGAAAGTTTTAGAACCATCGCGGGGTTTGCTGAGCATGGCGCTAAGATGCACTACGCGGCAGACGAAACGAGCTGCTACCAAGTCGATGAGAGCCATTTCTTCCTTGTCGATTCGGGTGGGCAATATCCAGGTGGTACCACAGACATCACTCGCACTTTCCACTTTGGCAACCCTTCAGCACAAGAAAGAAAGGACTACACCTTAGTGCTAAAGGCTGTCATACGCCTAACACAAACTCGCTTTATGAAAGGCTCGACTGGAGCCAATCTCGATATCATGGCGCGCGGCGTGTTGTGGCAACATGGCATCGACTATCAATGTGGTACTGGTCATGGTGTCGGCGTATATTTGAATGTTCATGAAGGGCCGCAAAATTTTTCGCAAAATCCTGCCGAAGTCGCCCTTAGACCGGGTATGGTGATAACTAATGAGCCCGGTGTTTACCGCGAAGGTGTGCATGGAGTGCGGATTGAAAACATCATGAAAGTGGTCGAGTTAGAAGAGAACGAATTTGGCACTTTCTATGGCTTTGAGACCATAACCCTCGCACCAATCGCGACCAAGATGATAGATAAATCGATGTTGGATAGCAGTGAAATTGAATGGCTCAATCACTACCATCAGCAGTGTTGGAGTAAGCTCTCACCAGACCTTGATGAGCAAGGAAGAATTTGGTTAGAAAAAGCCACGCAGGCGATCTAACCTCATAAAGTCACTCTGCCAGATACGCCATGATGTATCTGGCAGATTCAATAGGTTTTGTTGAAGCGTTATTTCCGTGAACGACCGCCGCGCGAAGAACGCGCTTTATGCGCCGAGGCCGCCTTTGCTTGTGAATTCAATATTGATTCAACGGTCAGTTCCATCGGCTCTTTTGGTTTAAGGCCATGTGGGAAAGTACGCGCGCGCGGAGGTAAATCATACTCTTCACTAGACGCTCTAGGCATACGCTTAAAACGGTACAGATAAAAGTTTTCTACTTTCTCTCGCGCCCAGTCGGTTTTCTTTAAGTATTTTACGCTGCTGGCGATCGAAGGATTGGTATGGAAACAGTTGAAGCGCATTGCGGTATCAAGAATATCCCAACCATAAAAGTCTACTAACTCTTGTAGCAAAGTCTCTAGTTTCAGGCCGTGTAGAGGGTTATTTTGTTGTAGTTCAATTCTTTCTTCATCGGTCATCATATTGAGATCCTAGGTGTCTTACTAATTGCAGCGAGTTAAATAGCCAATGTTGCGCATACCCTGCTAAGTAGATGTCAAACTAGCAGAACAAAGACAGCAACACTTGGTGGCGCGGATTCTAACAGAGTTAATCTAGCTTCCCTATCCTTATTATCAACTAGGTAAGCTTTCTTCTTCTCGTAAAGTCAGCACTTCATATCCACTACTAGTCACCAACACAGTATGCTCTGATTGAGCAGACAGTTTTTTGTCGCGGGTTATCACCGTCCAGCCATCTTTCTTGGTCTTGGTTTTCTCGGTGCCTTGATTAACCATAGGCTCAATGGTAAACACCATGCCTTCTTTTAGCAGCAAACCGGTATCACGAATACCATAATGAAGCACTTGCGGCTCTTCATGCATTTCTCGACCAATGCCGTGACCACAGTACTCTCTTACTATGCTGTAGCCGTAAGTCTCTGCATAGCTTTGGATGGCATGGCCAATATCACCAAGACGCGCTCCTGGTTTGACTTGCTTGATCCCCTGCCACATTGCTTCATAAGTGACTTTCACTAACTTTCTCGCCAGTGGGTTTGCATCAGGCATCACATACATTTTGCTTGAGTCAGTGATAAAGCCACCTTTCTCTAGCGTAATATCCAGATTGATAATGTCGGTACTTTTTAGGATTTGGCTCGCTTTAGGCACACCATGACAAACCACTTCATTCAACGAAGTATTGAGCACGTACTGGTAATCATACTGCCCTTTGCTGGCAGGTCTCGCCTGTAGCTCATTGAGAATAAAATCTTCAACTCGGTTATTAATGTCCATAGTTGAAATACCCGGCTTCACGTAGTCATCCAGCATTTGAAATACCTTAGCCAACAACTTGCCGGAGGTGCGCATCAATTCAATCTCGCTTTCTGACTTAATCGCTACATTACTGTTCATTAGCAACGCCTTCTGTCGTCGAAACATTGGTCGCTGACACTTCTGCCGATTTCATTAAATCTGCCACCAAGTCATTGAAAGAGAGCTGAGGATGCAGCTCAGCAAGCATACCAATCTTGATCCAGAATTCTGCCTGCGAGTTGATCGAACGCGCCATCACAGAGCTCGCTTTTCTGAGCTCTTCATGCAACTCGTCTGAAATCTTAACAATACCCATCAAATACACTCTATATATAAAACGTATATTTATTGTATATGTGGCGCTTAAAGGATCAAGTAATTTTCGGATCCTCTTTATCTCGCCTTGTCTCACAACAACTTCTTGTAAGGCTAACGCTTTGCTTAATCAAGCTTTCTGCATTTCAGCATTCATTCGTCATCTCTGGAGATCACTGCTTTAATTATAAAATTCAGTTACTGACAATTTTATTTAGATCACAAAAGCACCACCTTGGTATTGTATTGGTATTACACTTTAAAATACCATCAATGTGTACCCTACAGTACCTAAGGACATAAAATGAAATCTACTAACATCAAACTATCATTCATGATGTTCATTGAATGGTTTATATGGGGCGCTTGGTTCGTCCCCTTATGGCAAATTCTAAATACCAAT
This sequence comes from Vibrio sp. R10-SF1-ISO8, assembly GCF_059833805.1. Classification (NCBI taxonomy): domain Bacteria; kingdom Pseudomonadati; phylum Pseudomonadota; class Gammaproteobacteria; order Vibrionales; family Vibrionaceae; genus Vibrio; species Vibrio sp. R10-SF1-ISO8. The sequence continues at coordinate 131,547 of NZ_JCBDHL010000010.1, forward strand.
GGATTTACTCCTACTGAAATTGCCTGGTCTTATGCGTGTACTGCGATTGCCGCTATTTTGTCGCCAATCCTTGTTGGCTCAATTACTGACCGCTTTTTCCCCGCGCAGAAAGTGCTTTCTGTGATGCTTTTAGCAGGTGCAGGACTGATGTACCTAGCAGCACAACAAACTGAGTTCTCAACCTTTTTCCCGCTGCTACTCGGTTACTCACTCACTTACATGCCGACCATCGCACTGACCAACAGTATCGCTTTCTCAAACGTTGATGACGTTGAACGCGACTTCCCACGCATCCGTGTAATGGGTACGATTGGGTGGATTGCTTCTGGTATCGCTATCGGCTTCTTACCATCGTGGTTAGGCTATGGTGATATCTCGTCAAGCAACATCCCACTGATCATCACGGCTCTAAGCTCAGCATTACTTGGCGTATTTGCTTTAACACTACCTAACACACCACCAAAAAGTACTGGCAAGCTGAATCTAAAAGTTATGCTTGGTCTTGATGCCATGGTGCTTCTAAAAGATCGTAACTTCCTTGCTTTCTTTGTTTGCTCTTTCATGTTTAGCATGCCTTTGGCTTTCTACTACATCTTCGCGAATGGTTTCTTAACTGAAGTTGGTATGAGCAACGCCACGGGTTGGATGACGCTAGGCCAGTTCTCTGAAATCTTCTTCATGCTCGCATTGCCTTTCTTCACCAAGCGATTTGGTATTAAAAAGGTACTACTCCTTGGTCTCTTTACTGCGGCAATTCGCTACGGATTCTTTGTCTATGGCAGCGCCGAAGCTTGGTATCTATACTCACTGCTATTTTTGGGCATTCTACTGCATGGGGTTAGTTACGACTTCTACTTCGTTACGGCGTACATTTATGTCGATAAGAAAGCGCCAGCGCATATGCGAACAGCCGCTCAAGGCCTTATCACCCTTGGATGTCAAGGTATCGGCAGCTTGCTAGGCTACCGCCTCGGGGGAGTATTGATGGAAAAAATGTTCGCTTATGACACGCCACAAGACGGTTTGACCTTTAACTGGGCAGGCATGTGGGGATTCGGTGGCCTGATGATCGCCGTCATCCTAGTCATTTTCATGTATTTTTTCCGTGAACCAAACGGTGAGATCAAACCGATAAAGATTGACTCGCAAAGCGACGAATCCAATACCCAACAAAAAGCACAAGCTTAATTAATTTCCTGCTCAGACATAGCCCCACAACGGTTTCTGAGCAGGCTCTTCAACCTCAATTTTTGGTAAGTAAAATGACGATTACAAAACAAGATAAAATTCTCGGTGCTTTTTATGGTCAGGCATTAGGTGACTCGATGGGAATGCCGTCTGAGTTGTGGCCACGTAGTCGAGTAAAAGCCCATTTTGGTTGGATTGATCGTTTTCTTGATGGCCCACAAGAGAATAATGCCGCCTGCTACTTTGAAGCATGCCAGTTCACCGACGATACCAATATGGCGCTAGCACTAGCCGATGCGATTATCGAATGTGATGGTGAAATTGTTCCTGAAGTGATTGCTCGCAACGTGCTAACGTGGGCGGAAGGGTTCGATGCATTCAACAAGAACATTTTCGGCCCTAGTTCAAAAGCTGCGATGCGCGCGATTAAAGATGGTGTTGCGATCAGCGAACTTGAAAACAATGGCGTAACCAATGGTGCAGCAATGCGCGTCTCTCCTATGGGGTGCCTGATGCCTACAGCAAGCCTTGACGACTTTATCAGTGAGGTAGCATTGGCATCTAGCCCAACTCATAAGTCAGATGTCGCTATCTCAGGTGCCGTCGCGATTGCATGGGCGATTTCTAAAGCCATTGAAGGTACGAGTTGGTCTTCCATTAAAGATCAGCTGCCAGCCATTGCTATTGCTACTCAAACTAAAAACATCACCACTTTCAGTGCTTCAATGGGAGCGCGTATCGAACTAGCGTTAAATATTGCTAGCGAGCATTCAGGTATAGAGGAACGCATGGAGAAAATCTATAACCTAGTGGGCGCGGGAGTAAGCACCATAGAGTCCGTGCCTGCGGCGATTGCTATGGTCGAGTTAGCACAAACTGACCCTAACCGTTGCGCGATTTTATGTGCTAACTTGGGTGGTGACACTGACACTATCGGTGCGATGGCAACCGCTATCTGTGGCGCTTTGCATGGCATTCAGGCTATTGACCCTATGCTTAGAAAACAGCTCGATGACAAAAATCAACTCGACTTTGAAGAGTACGCTCGTAAGTTCAGAGTATTAAGAGAAAGTAAGGAGCAAGTCTATGCCTCATAATGCTCTAATCAACCTGATACCCAACTTGAGTAATCGGCGTCAACTATGCCTAATTGGTGCAGCCGTCGTCGATATCGTAACTGAAACTCCCGCACTTCCGCAGCGTGGTGGTGATGTTGAAATGCAGGAAAAAGGCATGCATGTCGGAGGATGCGCACTGAACATCGCTATTGCTGTTAATCGACTTGGGATTAACTCAACCAATGCCTTACCTATTGGACAAGGGCGATGGGCAGATTTGATCCGCAACGCCATGCTAGAAAAAGGGATAAGTTCTGATCTCCAAGATAACAGCGGCGATAACGGTTGGTGTTTAGCACTCGTAGAGCCTGATGGCGAGCGAACCTTTCTCTCTGTCAGCGGTGTTGAGAATAACTGGAATCAGCAGGTGCTTGATACGCTTAATCTAGACGCAGACGCCATCATCTACCTTTCTGGTTATCAACTGGCTTCACAATCCGGCGAAACGATAATTGATTGGCTCGAAGCCTTGCCAAGCAGTACCCAACTCTTTATCGACTTCGGCCCACGAATCAACGATATAGAGCCTAAGATCATGGAACGCCTTCTAGCGCTGAAGCCGATCGTTTCGTTGAACCGGCAAGAGGCACAACACTTGGGAATGGATGTTAGCCATGAGTTTGTCGAACAGTGGTACTCTCGTTACCAATGCCCTTTAATCCTTCGAACGGACAGTGATGGGGCTCTGTTTAGCAATCGTGACGCTTATGGCACTGTCGCTCCTTTCGCTGCACAAGTGGTTGATACGATAGGTGCTGGCGATACCCATGCTGGCGGTGTACTCGCGGGTCTTAGCTCTGGCTGGGATTTTGCTGATGCAGTCTTATTGGGCAATGCCGTTGCATCTTACGTCGTCAGCCATGCCGGCGGCGATTGCGCCCCTGACGCTAAACAGCTTTCAAGCTATCTATCTCAATACGCTTAAATCTCAGAAATCGATTAGTAACCGAGGCTTAACCATACGTTAAGCCTCTTAAAGCGTATCCTTTACCTACTTTCAATCCCAAGACATTATGAAATCTAGAGCGAACACCATTCTCGCCGCTGGATGCGGCATCAATTTGTGCATCGGCGTACTATATACATGGAGTGTGTTTAAAAATGCCCTTATTGAAATGGGTTGGACACATACTGAGGCTTCCCTGCCTTATACAATCACCATTGTGACTTTATCGTTAGCACTGCTTGTCGCGGGCAGAATTCAAGACCAGTTTGGCCCAAAAAGAATCTTGATGGTTGGCACTTTTATCGCTGGCAGTGGAATGATGGTATCTGGGCTTTCACTTACGCCACTCAATCTCAGCTTAAGCTTTGGGGCGCTGACAGGCACAGGAATTGGCTTTGCTTACGCCTGCCTTAACCCAACAGCGATGAAATGGTTTCATCCTTCAAAGAAAGGGATGGTCAACGGTGTCCTCGCGACCGCGTTTGGGCTCGCCGCACTCTACCTTGCGCCTCTCACGACTTTTTTAATCAGCCAGTATGGTCTATCGGCTAGCTTGCAAATATTGGGAGCGGGATTACTACTTATTGCTTTCCCATTGGCGTGTTCATTCGGCAATCCACCAGCGGACTATAGTCCACCAGCAAGACAAGCAACAAACGCCACGAAAATCGAGAGATCTCAAACCAATATTGCATGGAGAGAAATGCTCGCAGGACGTTCCTTTTACCTGCTCTGGTTCGCTTATGCTTTTGCTGCTGCAGCCGGGTTAATGGTCATCGCAAACATCACCTCTATCGCCACTCATCAAGCCAATATATTCGATGGTGCATATTTGGTTATCGCCTTAGCAATATTCAACTCAGGCGGCCGCTTGGCGGCAGGGTTACTCAGTGACAAAATCGGCGCAGTGAAAACCTTGGCATTGGCAATGGGACTGCAAACTGTCAACATGCTGCTGTTTACTCAGTATGATACGTCACTAACTCTCATCGTTGGTGCCGGGTTAGCAGGAATTGGCTACGGTACTTTGCTTGCTGTTTTCCCGTCCGTGATGGCAGATCTTTATGGACTCAAACACTTCGGTACTAACTACGGCATTCTCTACACTTCTTGGGGAATGGGTGGTTTTATTGGCCCTGTCCTCGCCGCCTGGTCAATCGATAGCTTCGGCTCCTATGACCTTTCATACTTAATTTGTGCAGGGCTCGTGCTCATCGCTTGCCTACTCGTCTGGCAAGTAAAACCCCGCTCACAAGGTGTTGTCATCGCACACGTCTCATAACGCTCTAAAAAGCGAGTGGGGATACGCCCACTCCTTTGCACAGCTCTTCATATTGGTAGAGCAAATCGGCTATAATCGCCAGATCACTGATAACAAAAAGAAACTCATGACTACGTATCAACCTCTGATTTCGCTGATCAAAAAGCGCATCGAACAAGGCGATAAATCTCCGTTGTACATCAAAATTGCTGAATCGGTTAAAAGTGCCACAGAGCAAGACATTCTCAGCGGTGGAGACTTTATCCCAACAGAGCGCGAGTTTAGTGAGTTGCTGAGTGTCTCAAGGATTACGGTTCGTAAAGCATTAGACCTACTTGATAAAGATGGGGTCATCATCCGCTCACGAGGCTTAGGCACCAAGATCAGTGAAACCGTCGAATATTCGGGTAAAGAAGCCGCGGGATTTTCTCAGCAGGTGGTATTGAAGGGTAAAAAACCCGACACATTGTGGATAAAAAAAGACATTGTCCCTTGCTCTAGTGAGATTGCAGAAACGCTCAATATCAACCAAGGGGATGAGGTTTTTATTCTTAAGCGCGTTCGTTATATCGATGATCAGGCAGTCTCCATCGAAGAATCTTATGTCCCCGCAGAGCTCATCCACAACCCAGACGAAATTCAGTTATCGCTCTACGATTATTTCCGTAGCCAAGACATTATGCCGTCCAAAACGAAAAGTCGCGTTTCGGCCATCATGCCGACTGAAGAGTCTTTAGAAAAACTCCATATCGACGAGAAGACCCCAGTGCTGCTGATTGAACAAACCGCCTACGACAGATCAGCCAGACCTATTGAGTACAGCATCAACCATTGTCGAGGCGACTTGTACGTGTTTGTCAGTGAGTAAGTTGAGCTAAAACTCCCCCCATTTCTATTGTTTAAACCGCTATTGCTCTTTGCTTGCTTTCATCCTCACCGACTGTTACGTTGTGAGGATGAAAGAATTTAACACCTCTCACATCAATCTTTTCTGGTGGCGCTCTAACTAGAGCGGCGCGGAATAGTCACATTCTTACGCTGCTGGATGGTAGCTAAGAGTGTGGTGCTTTTTTATCTCCAGTAGCGATCTATTTAGCTCGGAGATAAACCATGAACAATCATCCAACCCCTTCACAGCACGAAGTCATCCTTACTGGGGATAGAGCAACAGGCCCTTTGCATCTAGGTCATTATGTCGGTTCACTGCAACAACGTGTTTCCCTACAAGCACAACATGATCAAACCATCTTGGTCGCAGACATGCAGGGCCTCACCGACAATGCGCACAACCCGGCAAAAGTCTCATCAAACATTTTGAATGTGGTGGCAGACTACTTAGCGGTGGGCATAGACCCATCGCAAACAACCATCTGTTTGCAATCTCAACTGCCTGCTCTTGCCGAACTCACGATGTTCTATAGCAATTTGGTTTCTATAGCGCGCTTAGAACGCAATCCTACCGTTAAAAATGAAATCCAGAGTAAAGGTTTTGAGCGCTCTATTCCGGCTGGTTTTCTTACTTACCCGATTTCTCAGGCAGCCGATATCACAGCATTTAACGCGACGCTGGTTCCGGTTGGCGATGACCAGCTCCCTATGCTCGAACAGACCAATGAAATCGTTCGAAAAATTAACAATCTAGCGGGTGAACCAATCATCAATGAATGCCGACCACTACTAAGTGACGCGCCGCGTTTACCCAGTACTGACGGTAAAAACAAGATGTCTAAGAGTTTGGGTAATGCCATCAATTTAGGTGCAAATGAAAAAGAGATTCGCGCTGCGGTAAAGTCAATGTTTACCGATCCAAACCATTTAAGAGTAGAAGACCCAGGGCAAGTGGAAGGTAATATCGTCTTCATCTATCTTGATGCCTTTCATACCGACAAAGGCTATGTCGAGCAGCTTAAAGCCCACTATCGCAGAGGCGGTCTCGGTGATGGTACAACGAAGAAAATCCTTGAGGAGTGCCTGCAAGATATGCTTCGTCCAATACGAGAGAAACGCGCCGATTATCTCGCTGACAAAGCGCAGCTTATTGAGGTGCTAAAGCAAGGCAATATCAGGTCTCATCAAACAACACAACTGATGCTGAACAAGGTAAAAGAGGTTTTTGGATTGAATCTGTTTTGAAAGTTTTGTAGCTTGGCAAGCATACTATAAGAGCACATCCACAGATGTGCTCTTTTATTTTAAAGTAACTCGCTTATTCCCTAGTAGAATTAATTTCTTTACGGTAAATAAACCACTCTAGAGCCTCAAGAAACTGTTCAGGCTGCTCTAACATAGGAGTATGTCCTGACCGACTAATCTGTTTGAGCTCAGCCTGAGCCAATCCAAAATCAATGGATTGCCAGCACTCCAATGGTGCAATACTAAAATCATGATCGGATCCGATGATCAATAGTGGTATCGCAGGTAGTGATTGATAGAAATTTCCACTTATCTCAGTGAAAACTTGACCCCACAACTTATCTAAAACAACCGTATGTGTCGGGAAACCTTCCCACAACGGCAATTCGTTAAAGCCGAAATCGAACCAGCGCATAGCTCCCAAACGATGACACATATGAACAAATTTACGTTCTGGTTGCGCTTGAATATCATCATGCAGCTTTGCGATGTTTTCAGAAAAATAAGCCTTTCGGGTCTCATCGGCTTCAGACTCCCAACGTTCGAATTGCTTCGACTGCATCTCTGGCGACAGACTGGGAGAAATGTTGCTTAACACTAGGCTACTTATACGTGCTGGATAGCGAACAGCAAAGTATGCTGCCATATATCCGTGACCAGAGTGGCCAAGTATAGCAACTGTATCTAATTCTAGAGATTGGCAAACAAGATCAATATCATCAGCAATGATATCAAGAGAAGCATCTCTAATATCTGGCTCCCTAATACAAGAAGCAAAGCCTCGATGATCGATGTAGATGCATTGAAAGTTGGAGTAAATAGACTCGGGCATTATGCGGTAATAATAATCTGTACTACCGATAATCAGCAGAGGTTTACCAGTACCTTGGACAACAACCTTAAGACTGAAGCCTCCAGATTCAACAATTTGGGTATTCATTAGAAATTACCTTTATCAATTCGTGTTTAACCCCTCTTTGATGAAAAAGAGTGGGCAATAATGCGTTTGAAGTTAGGTAAAAATCGTCAACGAATAAGTGTCATGGTCGTCTGTCAGTCTTTAGATAAGTTGATTGGAGATTATTAAACATACGCCTTGAAATCAATAGAGCATTACAGAGCACCATTGCTGGCATAGTATATTAATGGCATATTAAGTAGCTGATATTTGCCATCAAGCTAGGGAGAGTTAAGTGCACAAGGTATTTGTTTTTGGGACGCTAAAGGAAGGTTTTCCTAATTTTAAAACGAATAAAGGGATTCGCTATGGCAACACATTCCAAACCAAACAGCGATTCCCTCTTTACCTGATTGGTGAACGCCACTCCCCTTGGCTAGTGTTACAACACGGGCAAGGTCATCCGGTCAAAGGGCAAATCTTTAGCGTTACTGAGCAAGCTTTGTCGGCAATGGACAAGCTTGAACGTATTGATGCAAAGGACGGCTATCGGAGAATTTCACTTGAAGTTGAGTGTGTAGAAACAGGAGAGACTCTCACTGTTTATGCTTATGGTAAACCACCTGAAATGCTAGTAGACGCTGATATTCGTGCTCAGTTAACTGACGAATATTGTTTATCGCACGCGAAGCTTTATCGTAGCCGATATGCCACTTCCTAAAGGTTTGAAATGGACATTTTGAAATTTGCAGAAAAAGCCATGTCTATGGACGACGACGCGTGGGCAAAACACTCTAGCCCTTGGAGTGTCTATTCTCGCTTTTCAATTTTGCCACTGCTTACTTCTGCCCTAGCGTCAAGAGAGTGGTTAGGCTGGTATGCTTTGATTCCAACATGCTTGGTATTGGCCTGGGTATGGCTCAATCCGCGTATGTTCCCGGTTCCAAATTCAACCAATAATTGGGCCTCAATGGGAACATTTGGCGAACGCATTTACCTTAATCGCAACAAAGAAGATCTAATTCCCAAGCATCACCTTATTGTGTGCAAAATTTTGATGCTGCTACAGCTTCTCGGCTTACCCGTTTGGCTCTATGGCGCTTATACACTCCATATCGAATCAATGATCTTCGGCACGCTTTGGCTGATGGCAACCAAAGCTTGGTTTGTCGATCGTATGGTTTGGATCTATCGAGATGTTAGGGATCTAAACCCAATTTATCAGTCTTGGTTTAAAGACTAACCCGTCAGTTGTTTAGGAGAAATTGAATGAAGTGCTCATTACAAAAAATAGATAAGAGCAAAATGATAATTTAGGACACATTACCTATAGTTAGAAGTGTAGCTTGATCCATTCCACATTTTGTTGGAGGAAGGTATATGACATTTACTCAACTATTGGTCCCAATTGCTCCTGGACAAGAGATTGATGACTCACACCATCAAGCTTTCCAATTTGCTAATAATTGTTCAGCAAATGTCACCTTGCTGCTTGTTATCAAGGAATTGGCGGAGTTCAAAGAGATTTTTCACCTTTCTGGGTCATCGCTCAACGTACTTGACCAAGCGACCCATCACTTTAAAGACCATTTGGCTCAACAAGCACGAACCCTAGCAGAGCAATATGCCAACATACGTTTTACGACTAAGGTTCGTGTTGGTACACCATTTATTGAGATCATTCAAGAAGCTGACGAGTCGAACTCGTCAATGATCATCATTAATTCCTATCGAGAATCGAAACAAGATGCGTGCGAAAGAGGCAGCAACACTCTCAATCTAATGCGTAAATCGGAAGTGCCGATCTGGTCTTTAAGCCGAGCTCCAAGAGCAACTCGCAACGTTGTTGCCGCTGTCGATCTAACCAATAACGAATATCAAGATTTCAATGCACAGCTCTTGGCAATGGCAGTAGATTTCTGCACCCAAACTGGCGCTTCTCTCACCCTTTGTCACGTTTGGAAGTTTGAATCTGAAGGGTTTCTAAAAGATTGGAGTGGTTATAGTGACATTGAGATCGCACTGCTAGCCCAAGAAATGCGCAAAGAAAGACAGTCTCGTTTGAGTAAACTATTAGAAGGACAAAAAGAGTGCTCAGTAGATATAGCGACTAAAATACTCGAAGGTGAAACTCGAGAAGTTTTCCCTCAGTATGTCGCTGATGAAAACATAGATCTTGTAATCTTAGGCTCAATGTCGCGGACAGGCATTGCAGGTTTTGTGCTCGGAAACACAGCTGAAGCAATGGTTAGCCAACTCGATTGTTCAGTTGTAACGCTCAAACCAGATACGTTTGCGTCGCCCGTTCTAAAACATAATAACGAAAAATGAGTACTAAGACTTGAGCTACACTAAGACAATAATAACAATTCCATCATCGATGTCGTAGGCAAATACCAATAACTAATCAGAGCATTGGGGAAAGAACTTATGGACTCGTTCGCCATTGAGTTTGCCTTTGAAGTATTCATTTCAACGTGTTGTGTTTATGTCGCCGCACAAATTGCACTTGAGAAAGTACATTTCGCTTCTCTCACAGCAATCGTTGTTGTTGTGTCTCTTTTTTCCTTGATTCCTTCACTAGGGTGGGTGATCAGCTTAGTCATTTTTGTCACTCTTCTTTACTACGTGACCGAAACACCTCTTGAAGGGTGTATATGGATAGCATTTATCTCTAAATTAATCAGTTTCGTTTCCATTGAAGTGATGCGGTACTTGTTGATCTAAACTTTCTAGTGTCGCTAATCGTGAACCAAAAAAATGGGACTAACCAATAGTCCCATTTTTAGATCTTGTTTCGTTATCTTTACTCAGTTGGATTGATCGTCACTGGCTTGAAGGTCGCCGTAGCATTACCACCAGCTCCAGGGCGATCCACATATGGCGTGTTTTGCATCAAGGTGTAATAAACATCGACATAATCGTCATCGTTGGTCAGCAATCCATCAGGAATCACGTCAATAATTTTTCCGGTGATCTGAGCGATAATGGCATAGCCTTGCACTTCCGGATCTGGAATCATTTTTAAGATCTCTTCAGCGGCTTTCACTAGAAGCTTGGCAAGCTCCTTGTAGTCAGTGCCGTCGTCCTGCTCCATCAGAACCATATCAACGGCTCCCCAGCGGTAACGAGGCCAGATTATGATTGTTTGCCCTGGGTAGTAGTCTTGGCCGTCGTAATCGAGGTAAGGCATTTCAACTAAATCTATCTGAGGCGCGTCTCTGCTTGGGTCAACACCAGTGATGATAGCGTAGATCTCTGCCTTGCCAGAAATCCAAGGTTCTTGGTCATCATTGAGGCGAATTTTGGTAAGCTGAGTCGTACTCAGGGGTTGCACATCTGCAGCCATAGCAGAGCGTTTAAACCGCTGCGCTTTTGGCTTAGCAACGGGTTCATCGGTTGTTAGCTTGGTTGGTTGCCCTAAGCGCTGCATCTCTGCCTGCATAGCTTGTAGACCCGCTCGTAGCTCCTCGGCGCCATTACTATCAACAACCAGAACAGGTACGTCTGGCATTTCATATACATCTAACTGATGAAGCTGACCGTATATGTCGTAGGCCTCTATGTACTGCCAATTGGAGTCATCGCCAGCAGGTTCAAATGCGAAAAGTGGGCTTTCCCCCTGCTTCCACTGTTCTACCATCGAAGCATCAGCAATACGAAGCTCGATTAAAGAGTCCGTAAAATCTTCGACTCCTTTGATCGTCCGGTAGTCTTGGTCTGCTTGTTGTAACTGACGACTAAAAGCCGAGTATGGTTGGGCCGACTGAATCTGACTGACGGATGCCGACAAATTCTTCTCGGTGATTTGCGCTTTCAGGTTAGCTTCTAGCGATTGGTACCTTTCACTGAACTGAAGTGCGAGTTCTTGTTTCTGTTTGGAGATTTCTTCTGCTTTCGACACCGGAGTCATGTCTTGTGCAATAAGAGGTTTTGCGTTGGATTGGAATCCAACCACTGCCGTTGCAAGCATTAAGCTGATAGAAATATTCGGTCTCATAAATGATCCTCATTGTAATAATTATCAGTAGTAGAGTAATTAATCTACAACTACAACCTATCAGCTTGATGGATAAGAGGAAGCAAAATGATTAGATTTTGGCCAATTTTTCTGCTCAAGATCACTCTATCACATAAAATATCAATATTTAATTTTGTCTAAATTAGCAACAACGAATTTAACCTCCACCTATTGATACATTTGTAATATCATTAACTAAAAGAGCGCCGTTGGCGCTCTTTTATGTTTAGTTTTAGTAACTTGCAAATAGCTCTATTTCACTGCCTAAGTGAGAAGACTTGAGAGTGAAGTGGACATAGCCCGTTTTTTCGACATTGAACTCAAGATACTGGTGTTTGCCCTGTGAAACCGTGGAAAAATCATACTGATTTTCAGATGCCCAAGCCTCTAGACCAACGTACATATCGACTTCTCCTTGCGCTTGCTGTTTAGGTGTCAACCAAATACGGACAGTACCTGGCTGTTCAACGTACAATCCGATATAACGACGCTCATTCACAGTGAGTGATTTAGCCCTGTTATTTTCAATCAATAGTGGCGATAGGTCATCTTTCGGTTTATGAGTTTGATTTTGCTGTTTAGCAAACGTAACAACTTCGACATTTTGAAATGCCTCGCGCGCTGCCAAGCTAAAGTAGTAACGCCCAGGGGCAACCAAACCGTTCGATTGTGCAAGGAACTGAATCGTTTCTTCACTTCCACGCTGGAACTCTGAAACCTGGTAGTCATAATAGTGCGAGACTTTCTCGTAACTAGCATAAAGATCAGCATCTCCGTCGCCTGTTATCGAAATACTGAACTCCGAAATACCGTTAGGAACATCAACATAAAACAGCTGCTCCTGATAATCATCAGCCTTAAAACTCATTGTTTGATTTAAGCCGATGTTTAATAGTTCTTGTGGTTGAGGTTTGTCGGTTGTGCCCGATTCACCATTGCCGCCCCCCTCTTCTGTATCCGGCTGTTTTGACACCACTTTCAGCCAAGTAGCAAACTCAGCATTCAAGTTAACACCAAGCAGATCTACTTCGCGAGACCATGTCACATAATCGCCCGAACGAGCAAACTGAAGCAGACGGTCAACTTCGCTTGGATGTTGCTCGAACAGGAAACGAACCGCTAAGTAGCCCCATCGGTAAACTCGATTAAGGTCATGCTCATATGTTGTTGTTAGTATTTCTGCCAATGAATAGTTTTCATCACCAATGAGATCCACCGCAGCTTGATAGCCTTTTTTGTAATGCATGTACTCAGCAAAACCTTCGAGCCACCAAACAATGTTTCCTTCACTTAGTGTCTTACCAAAACCACCATACAAATTGAATCGACCATCAAGATAATGAACGTATTCATGTTCTAAATTGAGGATTGAGAGTTCATCTGACGAATATCGATACGCGAGGAATCGCGCCATGTTGTTCTCATCCGAAGGGTCTCCTTCCAAATACTGACCACCGTTATCAGTACTATTACCAAACAGAAAATTCGAATATGTGGTGTACGAATTATTGTCTTGCCAAACCACAACCTCTACCTTGTTGTTATGGTCGTCTTTGACTGGAATCTGACCAGTATTGGCAACTAGATGGAAATCAGCCTCAGTCGAATCCAGTATCTCACATGCCTGCTGAGACTGCTGCTGAGTAAGGTTCTGAGAGCGAATGACTGCCGGACCATTACACTCATACCTATTCACTAACAAGCGGTGCTCTAGTTGCTGCTTTTTACCCTCAACATTGAGCTTTTCCGCCTTTTCGGGCGCGTAGAACATCAGCATTTCAGCGGATGCCAGCCAAAGTTTTTCACCTTGAGTTCCGATTTTATGCTGAGCCATAATGCTTTCTAAGAAAGGGATGACTTGCTGGTTAAGTGATTCGTTTCTGCCCGCTAGAAGGCGGCCTGTTTCACGCACTGCGTTGTAAATAAGAAACTCAGAGTCCGTCCCTAGAGTCCACAAGTTGCTATCGACAAATTGTTTTAATCTTTGCAAGTACTGAGGATGTTGTACCAACTCTTCATAGAAAGCATCGCGAACAATGTGACCATTCATTGCTCGAAAGAGGTTGTTTAAGCCATCAACGTACTGAAGGTTATTACTGTTTTCACGATCAAACGACTCCAGTAAAGTCAGCATGGACTCCATCGTTACGTGAAGCTGCTTAACACTATCAACCAACAAGGTCATGGACGACATTGCCCTAATTTGCTCGCGTCCTAGATCTGTTGCATGTTGAGAACGAATAAAGCGATCTGAGATTTGTGCAATCGAGCGACTCAATTCATCAGAAAAGTAGCCGTACTGCTCCTGTGTCGAATAACGAGCAAAATACCCCGCTTTAATAAACTCGCTTAGATTAGCAATGCGAATTGCCTGCGCGTCTTCCCCCTTGTACTGGTTCACTTCGGCACTTAACACGTGAACTACTTGGTTTAGTGATGCTTCACTATAAAGTGAAACAGCCGCTTCAGCTGGCGCATTGAACCAAGATTGATAGCAAGATGATTGAGCAGATGCGATATCCTCTACCCATAAATGACTTTGAGATAAATCGTTAAATTCGCATTTTGTAGACGCTTGAGCATGGCTTCCCAAGCTCGCTACTAGACATGCTCCCGCTAATTTTCCGAGAGCCCATTGACGTTGTTTCATTTGCAACACCCTGTTTTTATTGATAAATGGCAGGCGCGTTATAACAACAATCAATATATTAACTAAAAACATATCAGAAGCCTTTTAGACTCCCATTCAAAAATTTCGCTCTCTGTTCAAATAGCAATCGTTTTCATTAAACACTTATTTAACAATTACTTAGAATTAAAAAAGTCGACACGGAACTGGCTAATCTGCTCATTGTAATAGACCATCCAATCTGAATCAGTCATCGCGCTGTAAGTGGAAGTCCGCTGTTGACTCAGTGAGGACTTCAATGCTGAAAGCTGGCTTTGATAGTCTTGTACTTCTTGCTGCTGATCCTTTACTTGCTGCTGCCGAGTGCTGATTTCATTGATTTGTTCACTGCTTAGGTAAGTCGCAGCTAGTTGATTGACGACCGCATCTCTTTGCTGCTGGCTGTAACTAGCTGGAATGAGAGAAACCGCCGTTTCAAAAGTGGCAACATCACCCTCCAATCCCACCGAAGCCGAATTCTGTTGCCAACGCTGCGTAAGGGATTGGAACTGAGCGAGGTAATCATCTGGCGAGATATCAGCGAGTGCTTGGGAGTCGAGAGCAAAATCATAGGCCGCAAATTGATCTGCGAATATTGTTTCAGCCTTCTGACCCCAAATCTCTTCTGCCTCACGTTTAAACTCGGTAATTTTGTCGGCTAACGTTGCTAGTTGGTTTAACTCTAGAGTCCCTAAGCTGTCATGCCATTGCTGCTTCAATTGCGGATAATTTGCCAGCAAGAAGTAACCTGAATCAGTCATTAAAAATTTCAGCGAGACCAGTTGCAATTCACAGTTGTTCAACTCTAGGCAATGTTGCCAGAATGCTTCGAGTTCCTGACTTAGCGCTGCCCCTTCCAAACCTGATAAGCGCGCTACCCATTCATTTGCATTCGGCTGATTAGGTTGAGCAGATGGCGCCTGAGTTTGAGCTTTGTCTTCTTGAGCCAGATTATCAATAGGAGAAGGTGTTCTCGCCGCCTCAACCACGGACTCGACAGGGTTAACGTTATAATTCATTGTTGAAGAGGACGAGTCCTCAATGACGAACCAACCAATAATGCTCGCCGAAGCGACGAGCATGACCAATGACAACAAACGCAGCATTATTTCACTACCGCTGTCACTGGGAAGTGATCCGACAGATTATAGTGTTTCCATAATCGTTCGTCGGTTGAGCGAGGGACATCCACACGGTTGTCGTTATAGGACTTCACCTGATATTCATTACTGACCATCACGTAGTCTAGATACTCGACGTTTTCTCCCCCAGACATGGCTTCACCGGCAAAGTCGTTGATTCGAGGATCAAACGTCGACGCCGTATAGCCTGAGTAGGTTGGCTCGATAGCGCTCAAGTTGGCAATCATCTGTTGGTAATCACCCGGGAACTTCAGCTTGTTGACGTTGAAATCACCGCTGTACACCACAGTGTCTGTTTTGGGAATGTTGAGTGACGTCGCTAACTGGCGAATCTGTTTGAACTGACGCTGACGGTAATCCCTCGCCGTATCAGTATCAAACGACGCAGTATGAGTGGCGAATACGTGGTAAGCCTTTCCACCTTTGATCACCTCAGCATAGTTTACGCCTTTATCCGCAAAGCAATCCGTGCCCGTACAGTCTGGAAATACATATTGCGCCTGGTTAACAATAGGATAGCGACTCACGATCATCACACCACCATCGTAGATGTTGATCCCTTCCTTATCGAGCATCTTGGTTTGATAAGGGTATTCTTTCGCCAGTTCACGTAGAAAAGCATCACGTCCACTTGCAAATACTTCTTGCAGTGCCAACACGTCATAACCCTTCACATATTCAGGGATCAGATCATAACGATCACCAATATGAGAAGCGATAACAGGTAGCGCCCAAATATTGTAGGTCATCATTTTGAGGGTGTTCTCATCGTTCTCTACTTGCTCTTCGACCTTTTGTGGCGTGATGGTGTAGTAAAGGTCATCATAACGAGCTGTTTTAGCCGATTTAAAAGCAAGCTCAGCACTGCGCTCCCCAAATGATTGGCTGTTGTAACGGTGAATATTTCTATCATCTTTCAAACTTAGCGAAACATCTGACGCAGATACACCATATTCAATGGAAGAGTTGTACCAATGCCCTTTCATCACCTGATTTAGCGTTACACTTTCACCCACCGGGTTTGAAACAACGGTACTAAAGCGGTAGGTTTTACCGGATTTAACCCCTTCCCAACGGTTGAAGCTCATCACCTGTTTGGTTTCCCAAGGTCCGAGGGTTTCAACATGCTGCTTCCACTCTTCACCATGTTTGAGAATGTCTGTGCCGTCATGGCTGACTTGAATAGTCAGCGCTTGGCTGGAGTTGTTAGTGAGATACACATCTGTGTCAGCAAAAGCTGAGCTTGCCATCAGAGCGACTAAGGCGATGGAACACTGCTTAAAATTCATTACGTTATCCTTGTTGTGTTTTGGAGGCTTGAATCTAGAGCATATGCTTTACATAAATGTTATGAATGTATGACATGGTTATTTCGCAGTAATCGCGATACAAATTCGTGAATCAGACATTATTTACGTGCAAAAATAAGCAAATCTATAAGTAAGTATCTGGCAAAAGATCAAACTTTCATAAACTGGGGTTCATAACTTCAAATGAAAAAGCTCAGCGATTGCTGAGCTTTTTCTTTGGTTAGCTGATTACGGGCGACAGCTTGCGGTATCGAAATCAACGACTATTGCTGCATTTTCAAAATTGCCGGAAACTTTCAGATATCCCCAGTAATTAGCTTGCCCAGCGATAGTAATACACTCACTGTTGCCTTCATTGTCCGACCATCCGTGAAGGTTCGATCCTGCTTCATTCGGCCATTCAAAATTGCTGTATTCCAGTTTAAGATCACCTGTTCCATTAGCAGAAGTTATTGCCATCGACTGATGCTCATTGACCCCTTCGATACTGAGCCAGATGGCTGACTGGCTCGCTAGACATGCAGGCTCTCCTGCCACTAAACGTCCGCCTGAGATTTTGCTTTGTACTGCACAATCAGTCGGTAGCGATGAACCACCTCCTTGCGGTGAAATAACAATCGAAGCAGTCGTCGTGCCGGTATTTCCATCGTTATCCGTAACAGTTAAGCGGACCGTGTAGTTACCCTCGCTGTTGAACTGGTGCGACGGATTGGCCTCGGAACTTGTCGAGCTATCACCGAAGTCCCAGAGGTATTTTGTGATTTGGCCGTCTTTGTCTGAACTACCTGCACTGCTGAATGAAATGGATTCACCGACTTTACCCTCATTGCTTACATTGATTACCGCGGTCGGTGACTCTGCACCGCCACTGACCAGTTGTTGTTGCCACTGTTCGAACTCAGACTGATACTGAACGGCCCATTGATTAATGATGACTTTATACTGGGACCAGTTTCCGCTTCGTGTTTCAACTAACATGCGATTGACGTCATCCATGTGGCGTTCAAACATGAATCTCACGGCTAAATAACCCCAACGATAGATGCGATCGACATCGAAGCCATCGTAAGTGGTTTCGAATATTTCGCTTAATGTGTAAGTAGAACCATCTTTAATTGTCTCCATCGCTTTAGGATTGTTGTCTTCATTTGCGACATACTCAGCGACACCTTCACTCCACCACACGACTTTTTCAGTTGGATGACTGAAGTCGCCATACATGTCGAATCGCCCATCTAAGTAGTGGACATACTCATGTTCAAGGTTCCAAACGAAATGATCCGGGTTAGCGTAAGACGCTTCATAAGCAATGAAGTTAGGAATATTGCCCGGCTTAGAAGGGTCACCTTCGAGATACATGCCACCATTATTAGTGCTGATATCAAAAATAGGGCCTGCATATTTACCGTAATCGTCACTACTATCGAAGATATTCACCTGCAGCTGTGTATTGTGATCGTCTGCGACAGGCTGATTGCCAGTTTCCAGTCGGGTGTGGAAGTAACCTTCCTCAAAACCCATTTTTTCACACGCAGCCTGATGCTGAGTTTGAGTCATATTCTGCGACAGAATACGAATAGTCGGGCTACACGTGTAGCTTTGCGCTAAAACAAGGGACTTCAGCTGTTGTTCAAAATTACAGATGCCAAATTGAGAACAATCGGAATGATAAGAGGCAGTATCAGCGGTCGCGAGCCAAACCGTATCACCATAGCCATACATCTCGTATTGGCTAAACACCTCAGTGACCTTAGCTTTTACTTTCGCTTCAATCGCAGTGCCACTGTACTTCAGTAATCGGGCCATTTCACGACCCGCGTTAGCGGTCATAAACTCATCCGCTCGCGTAATAGAATCTCGATTGAGTGCCATCTTAGCGAGTGCGTCGACCAAAGCGGTCTGCGAACCTATCGCCTGAACGTATTGGTCATTCCATTGCCCCGCGAACAGCACGGTGAAAACGCCATTGACAGCATCACGCATATACCAATGCTGAGCGTAATCTGAGTTCCAGCGATTTAGCCATTGAGTAATAACATCAAGGTAGGCATGCTCAAGACTTGCGCTATCCATTGTGATGATCACTTCGCGCAACACCTTACCGTGAGCATCGCTGCTTTCATAAAAGTTCGCGTTGGCGACAAAAGCATCGACCGCTTCTTTTACCGCAGGTGTCACCCAAGATAAAAAGCTCACGTTGTTGTTATAAAATTCAGCGTAGTAGCCTGCTCGCAGGAAGAGGAACAACGCCTCTAACTCATCACTTCCACCACCCTGATATGCTTTTGCAACATTCACCGTATGCTTGGCGACATTGAACATGTTGCTAGACTCAAAGGCTGTTTCTTGAACGCGGCTTTCTGCTGAGAAAAGTTTGTTCACGCAACTCGCTCCCTGCGTCGTAATCGCGGATATAAGCGCTGTACTATTTGAAGTGGCAAATGTCTCTACATCACAGGTCACTGCTGCTTCATCTGCAGCAGAAAACATCTTAAAAGTTGGTTCTGGTTTTTGAGTGAGTGTTTTCTTTGGTGCGTTGTCTGGTTGATGATCTTCGACACCATGATGTTCATGGTCATGCAGAACACTTCGATCTACATATTGCGGCACTGGCTCGCTCGCCGCGTACACGTTCAAAGAAAATAAAGCACCTGCCACTGCAATTGTTAGTTTTTTAAGTTCCATCTTAGCTCTTCTATATGTGTGTATATTTTATACAAACGGCGTTGCCGTCACCGGATCTCACTTGCTGCGAAATCACTGAATAATCTAGACGGGAAAATCTTAACTATGAAACAAATTACTCATATTCAATTTTTGAGTCTCATTTTATAAGACGCACAGAATCACTATTTAAGCTTGGATACTTATTCATTCATTAATTTAGTAGCAGTGACTTTCTAAGCTTTAAAAGTGGTAGAAGCCACGTGTGTAAGAAAAGCATAATGCTGCCTAAAATGAGGGATAAGGTTGAGATTTAACCCGATGAATATCAA
Source organism: Vibrio sp. R10-SF1-ISO8 (assembly GCF_059833805.1). Classification (NCBI taxonomy): domain Bacteria; kingdom Pseudomonadati; phylum Pseudomonadota; class Gammaproteobacteria; order Vibrionales; family Vibrionaceae; genus Vibrio; species Vibrio sp. R10-SF1-ISO8. The sequence goes on from NZ_JCBDHL010000010.1 coordinate 151,228, forward strand.
TAAAAAAGCGCCAGAAAGGCGCTCGTATAAAATTGAGATTTTTTGCGAAGTGTTAGACTAAAACGATTTCGCCCAACTATGGAGAGCATCTTTCATCTCGGCTCGGTCATGTTTCATTTGATGCATGTCTCCATCACTAATTGGAGAATCTCGCAACTCAAGGGTTCGAATCTCTTTATCTAATGAGTTGTAGTTTCTCATCATCTGCGCAAAGTCCTCATTGGTTTCGACAAGCGCAAGAATCGCTTCTTTATATTCAGGAAATTCTTTTAGTAGAGAATGATCTTCACCGAGCATATGTACTCCTCCATGGTAGAAATTAACTGTTCAATTTTTAACCATAGCAACGAATACTGCCGTGAAATGTGCGCTCTCGCACTTACTGGCAATAAACTTGCCGTTCAAGTGTACTTTGATTATGGAAGCTTTAACCCATAATCTTAGGAAGAATCGATTAATGTAGTCTTGAGTCATTTGTCCCATAATGGCTACATCGACATCAGACAGGTTCAGTAAAATGCAAAAGGTTATTCTCGTAACAGGCGCAACAGATGGCATCGGTTTTGAAACTGCAAAAATGCTCACTAGCCAAGGGCATCACGTTCTTATTCATGGCCGTAATCCAAGCAAGCTGCAAGATGTAGAAGAAACACTAAGTCAACTTGGCAAGGTCTCTAGTTATGTGGCGGACCTGTCTGACTTAAGTGACGTAGACAAGCTCTCCCAGCAACTTATTAGCGACTTTGAAACCATCGATGTGGTGATTAACAACGCGGGCGTATTTTCTACCCAACAACCACGTACCGACAAGGGTTTAGACATCCGCTTTGTGGTCAATACTCTAGCGCCTTATAAACTCACTAAAGCGCTTTTGACTTTGCTACCAAGTGATGGTCGAGTAGTAAACTTATCTTCAGCCGCTCAAGGAAGTGTCAGCATTGAGGCTCTTATTGGCAATAAAGCGCTTGCCGATGGTGACGCCTACGCACAGAGTAAGCTCGCGCTCACTATGTGGTCTCGTTACTTAGGTTTAGCCCATAAAGATACTGGCCCTATGATTGTTTCCGTCAATCCGAAATCGCTGCTTGGGAGCAAGATGGTAAAAGACGCGTTTGGTATTGCTGGCGGCGATCTTAGCCTAGGCGCCGATATACTGGTCAGAGCGAGCCTTTCAACTGAGTTTGCCAACGCGCATGGACTCTATTTCGATAACGATCTCGAACGTTTCTCTGACCCGCATAAGGATGCGCTTGATGATTTGAAAGTTCAGCAAGTCGTAGAGGCAATTGAGCGCTTAGCTTGATCGAGTGTGCTCACTAAATACAAAAATCGGTGTTTGGCTTAACCAAACACCGATTTTTTATGTTTAAGCGAGTGCCTAATTCCTAGTAAGAAAATGTCTCACGGTAAGCAAACAAGCCTTGGCTGCCCCCGGTATGCAAGAACAAAACATTGCTGCCTGCTTTTATCTCTCCCTTAGCACAAAGATCCATAAGGCCCGCCATTGCTTTTCCGGTATAAACAGGATCGATAAGCAATCCTTCAAGCCGAGCACAGCGCTCAACCGCTGTCACCATCGCTTTGGTAGGAATGCCATAGCCGTCGCCAAAATAGCTGCCATCGGCAAACACTTTTCCGTTCGCTAGATTAGGATCTAAATCTAAGCTTGTTAGCGTTTGGCGCAGAAGCTGCGACACCAGTTCCTGCTGCTCCTCAGTAGAACGGCTAACCGTTATTCCAAGTACTGGAATATCAACCTCAGCCGCAATCAACCCTGCCAATAAACCCGCTTGTGTCCCAGCACTCCCCGTTGCCAAAACGATTTGGTCGATTTTTACTTCTTGCTCAGCGATCTGCTGTACCAACTCGTTGGCACATCGAACATAGCCATAGCTGCCAATGACGTTAGAGCCACCCATTGGAATCAAGTAAGGTTTACGCCCGCTAGCGGTAAGCTCACTCATTAATTGAGTCACAAAGTCATCGCATTGTTCACCTTGAGGCACGGAGTGAATTTCAGCACCCAGTAGGTGATCTAGCAACATGTTGCCGTTATTGTAGTAGTCAATCTTTGGTGTACCCGCGACATCCTCCAACACTAACTCACAATCCAAACCAAACTTAGCGGCCGCTGCCGCAGTTTGTCTGGCGTGATTCGATTGGAAACCACCGACGGTTAATAAGGTATCCGCCCCTTGTGCTAGCGCATCGGCAATGAGGTACTCAAGTTTACGGGCCTTGTTTCCACCACCAGCCAATCCAGTGCAATCATCACGTTTGATATACAAATTGCACCCCAATTCTGCGGAAAGCCTTGGGGCAAACTCCAAAGGTGTCACACCGTGTAAGATTGGACTGCGCTTGAGATCTTCAAATTTGATCATCCGTTTACTGCCTCCTTGGTAAGGGTTGGCGCTTTAAAACAGCGTCCACCGAGTCGCAACTAGACCGTTGTCGCTGCTTGATTACGCTTGAAAAACTTGTTCGGTACTTTAGTCAATAAGATACCAAAAAGAAGTGGTAACATCAGAACAACTGATTGATCTGAGATCATTTCGTCGTTCACATAGGAAGAAATAAACAATGCGACAATCGGGAAGATCAAAAAGCAGATTGAAGCATGAAATGGTGACGACACCTGACCCAGTTTAAAGTAAGCAACGATACCGCCAACACTGGCAATCAAGCCAAGATAGATAACCGCCCAGATCGAGTCCCATGTGAACGCGCCAATCTCTACGTTTTCACCGACCGCCGAAACCGCAAATAGAAATAGAGAAGCGATAGAACAAGGTATCGCGTTATAGGTCAGTACCTGAACATCACGACACTGCTTTTGAGCAAAGACATACATGAACGCGTGGATCGCAACAGCCATACCTAGCGACAAGGTACCAATGAGATAATCTTCGCCTCCAAGCTCCAATTCATTAGATAGGATGATGCATAGGCTGATCACCGCTAACACTAAACCGAACATTTGGTGCTTTTCCAAACGTAGACCTAAAAATAGCGAAGAGGTTAACATCACCGCAATCGGCATATTGGCAAAGATAATCGAAGCAAGACCCGACGAAATGTACTGCTCGCCGTAAATCATCAGGGTGAACGGGATTGCAAAATACATAATCGACACAATCAACATCCAACGACGCTTACCCTTAGGAAAAAGCAGCGGTTGGTTAAATGCTTTGGTTAAGACAATAAGCAGTGGAGCTGCGAGCAAAAAGCGTAGAGCAGTGGCAAACATGGGTGGAATGGAATGCAGCGCGACTTCCATCGCAAACCAAGTTGTCCCCCAAATTAAACAAACTGATAGGAACAGAAAAAAGGTAAATGACTTTGAATTCATGGTGATAACTCATCAACTACGCAAATGAAAACTGTGCGCTGAAGCACGAAAAATTTGGCATGTAGTCTAATGAATCACTAAGAGAAAATGTTTTCCTTTTACATCAAACCTTACCTATTAAAGGTAAAAAATTTCTAATAAATCGAGATATCTTAGAAAATTTTTATATCTGGCAAATAATGCAAACGATAACCTTGGTTAAAATAAGGTTATGAATAGAATTGAAGCATTTACGGTCGCTATACAAGATAGTACTTCAAGAGTGAGTCACTATGATTTAGCAGGATAGTAATGTTCAAAGTTGGGAATATGCTGCTCCCAAATAGGCGGAGTCCCAATATACTGTTGAACAGCCGTAATAAACTCTCTTACCAGTGCCGTCTGCTTACGGTGAGGGTATAAAGCGTAAAGAGCCAGTCCTTTGTTACACAAGGTATAGTCGGTAAGAAGCGGCTTCAGCCCAAGCTCATCAATAGAGCAGTTTAGATTGGAAGAAGAAAGCGTCACATAACCAAGCCCATCTTGAACCGAAGCAATCAAGGTCGGGACATCATTGACTTTGAGCTTGCCTCTCATCTTGTAGTTAATGATATTACTGGAGTTGGGTTGCTCGCTAAGTCTCATCGTATCGACAGTCAAAGAGCGGTTGCTGTACACCACAGAAGGAAGCTTCACTAGCTCTTCAGGGGTTAACGGCTCTCCATACTTTTCGATAAAACTGTGTGAAGCAAGGATCACCGCCCTAATATCGGCAATCTTTTTCGCAATTAAGCTCGAATCATCTAAGCGCCCTAAACGAAACGCCACGTCAAAGTGGTCAGAGATAATATCTGAACGTTTATCATCCAGTAGCAGTTCAATCTCAACATCTGGAAACGCTTGCATAAACTGACTGATCACTGGACGAAGGTAGTTTTGACCCACATGGTACGGGGCAGTCACTCTAATTCGCCCTTTAGGCTGAGCATGATAAGAGTCAGCAATTGACTGAACGTGAGTCAAAGTACCCACAAGGTTATGAGCTTGTTCGAGAATCTCTTCTCCTGCTGGCGTTAGTGAAAATGAGCGCGTCGAACGGTTAAGAAGCTGAACGCCTAAATCAGACTCTAATTTTTTTATCTGCTTTGATAGAGAAGAGTTGTCCATATCATGCAGAGCGGCTGCCTTGGTAAATGAGCCTTGCTGGACGACATCGATAAACAGAGAGAGTTGATTCACTAACGCCATATTACAACCTTACTATTGAGCTCGCTGCCATTGCACCAACCACTTGTCAAGATGGTTCGCAAACTGCTGGCGATCAGCCTGACTTAATGGCGCAGGCCCTCCTGTTTGAATACCACTGCTACGCATGGTCTCCATAAAATCACGAATGTTCAAACGTGACTTGATGTTCTCTTTGGTAAACAGCTCACCGCGCGAGCTCAGTGCATGGCCGCCTTTGGTGATGATTTCGTCCGCAAGCGGAATATCACTGGTGATCACCAAGTCACCCGTTTGGCAGCGTTTTACTATCTCATTATCAGCCACATCAAATCCGGCTTGAACTTGCAGCATGGTTACCTTTGGTGAGGCTGGAGTGCGGATAAACTGGTTAGCCACCAAGGTCACTTCAACCCCAGTACGCTCAGAAGCGCGAAACAAGATGTCTCGTACAACGACAGGACAAGCGTCCGCATCTACCCAAATTTTCATTCTTCATTATTCCTAAAAACGGTCTACTGACGCTATTAGACCGTAATTACTAGGGACTTAATAGCGTTATTTAAACTTAACCGCCGTTCCGCTAACACTCACCATCATCATGCTACCGCCGCTACCTATCACTTCATAGTCGATATCAATACCGACAATACCATCTGCACCCAACTCACGAGCTCTGGACTCCATCTCTTGGAAGGCGATTTCACGCGCACGTCCCATCTCTCGCTCATAGGCACCTGAACGACCGCCAACCACATCACGAATCGCACCAAACATGTCTTTGAAGATATTGGCTCCTAATATTGCCTCGCCTACAACAACACCCAAATAGTCTTGGACCGGGCGACCTTCAACAACTGAAGTGGTAGTTTTGATCATCATTCTTTCCTTATTAATGTGTGGTATAGAGGGTCTTACAAGGTTAGCCTCGGCTGTATAAAGTCAACGAATACTGAGATACGACGAGCCACCGTCGATGACTTGTAGTAAACCGCATTGACCAACTCTCGCTCTGTGTTATGAAGTTTTTGATCCTCTAGCAAAGAGACGAGTCGACCTTCTTCAATATCTTTTTGAACCATAAAACCAGACAAGCAAGCCACACCATTTGCGTTGAGGGCTAACTGACGTATGGTTTCACCATTTCCCGAAGTAATCAGTGGTTTCAAAGGTTGGAACCCTTTTAGAGGCCATTGGTTCAATACTTTTGGTGTCGTAAAACCAATCACTTGATGCTGAGACAATTCCAACGCTGTTTTAGGTACACCATATTGGGCGAGATAATCCGGTGACGCCACAATGTAGAGTGGGCTTTTACCAAGCAGTCTTGCATGTAATGTGGAATCTTTTAGCTGTCCGATTCGAATAGCGACATCCGTTCTCTTTTCTAACAGATCAACAAACCCTTCATTAGAAGTCAGCTCCAGCTCAATATCTGGAAAGGCTTGTTTGAACTCTTGAATAAGTGGCACTAACTGATGGAAAACGAACGGGCTTGCGGCATCTACACGGAGGTGACCCTTGGGTAGCTCACCTCGCGTTACGATTTCTTCTTCAGCTTGTTTGATAATATCAAGCCCGCGTCGAACCGATTCGATAAACTGCTTCCCTTCAAAAGTGAGCTCAATACGTCGAGTTGTCCGGTTCAAAATAGAAACACCAAGCTGCTTTTCTACTTTGCTTACTGCTCGCGATACCCTAGCTACCTGAATATCAAGCACATCCGCAGCCGCAGAGAACCCACCGCTATCCACGACTGTAAGCAAAATATCCAAATCATCTGAACGGGTCAGCATCCCATCTCTCCAACAATGTTATTACCTTCATTTATAGCAAAAGTAATTTGATAAAAGCACTATTTTTCGCAAATAACCTTTCTTTAATAATGCTCGCCATCGAATACACAACTAATGAGAACAACAATGCCAATCGCTCTATTCGCATTAACACTCAGTGCCTTTGCTATCGGCACGACTGAATTTGTCATCGTTGGATTAATTCCAACCATGGCTGCTGATTTATCCGTTTCGCTCCCTTCCGCCGGACTCCTAGTGAGTTTATATGCTTTGGGCGTTGCGATCGGTGCACCTGTATTAACCGCTTTAACTGGCAATTGGCCACGTAAAAAAGTGCTCCTGACCGTGATGAGTTTGTTTGTCTTGGGTAACTTGTTAGCTTGGCAAGCCCCCGGCTATAACACGCTTGTTATGGCACGTATACTGACCGGCCTTGCCCATGGCGTATTTTTCTCAATTGGTTCCACCATTGCGACAGGCTTAGTGTCGAAAGAAAAGGCAGCCAGCGCGATAGCGATAATGTTCACTGGTCTAACTGTTGCTTTGGTTACAGGTGTGCCGCTTGGTACATACATTGGGCAAACCTTTGGCTGGCAGGCGACATTTCTCATCGTAGCCTTGCTAGGATTGATTGCTCTTATTGGCAGTGCGGCATTGATACCAAGTAATCTGAAACAGCCACCAGCAACCAAGTTGTCTGCTCAACTTAAAGTGCTTACTCAACCGAGACTGCTACTCGTCTATGCGATCACAGCACTGGGATACGGTGGTACGTTTACCGCGTTTACTTTCCTTGCGCCAATTCTAGAAGAAGTGTCGGGGTTTAACTCAAGCGCAATCGGTCTAATCATGTTGGTGTATGGTGTATCAGTCGCCATTGGCAATATTTGGGGCGGGAAAATGGCAGACACTATGGGACCAATTAAAGCCTTAACGGTTATCTTTGTCGGCCTCGCTCTGGTTCTATTGATGTTTAACTTCACTGCATACAACTCAATCACCGCAGTAATGACCATTCTCGTTTGGGGCGCGTTTGCTTTTGGCAATGTTCCCGGCTTACAGGTCTATGTGGTCAACCTAGCGGAGAAGTACGCACCTGATGCTGTCGATGTCGCCTCTGGTTTAAATATCGCCGCATTTAATGTAGGTATCGCATTAGGCTCTTGGGGAGGTGGCGTTATTGTTGAGCAAGCCGGATTGATGAACACACCTTGGGTTGGCGCAATGATTGTGTTGTTTGCTCTCGTCCTTACTCGCGTGAGCGGCGCACTGGATAAGCGCTCACTGAGATTGCAGCAAGTATAATTAAACCAATACTCAGCCCATGTCATACGGGCTGAGTGTCATTTCACACGCATAAGGCGATGCTTAACATCCTCTAGCTCAAACTCTTCGACTTGCGAGCGTCGCATCTGATCTACTTGCTCTATCATTACTGCGGAATAACCTTTGCGTTTCATCCACTGCATTGGCTCAGAAAAGCTATCTTCGTTCACCACGTAAGACTCGCCTTTATGCACTCCTTGATACACGCTGACAACCCAAACGCGAGATTGAAAATCTAATACTTCAAGCAGTTGTGACTTCACTCGTTTCAACAGATTCATAGCTAGCTCATAAACAACCAAACACCAACACCCATCATTAGCGTGCCAGCAATACGATTAAGAAGTCGAACGTTTTGCGATTGCCCAAGTAGACGTTTCAGCCCTTTCCCGCCCGTTGCGTACAAAGTCATACAGATAAACTCGAATACCAAGATTATCGAGACCAATACAATCAGCTGAGGGGCTAAGTCAGCACTCTGGTCGATAAACGGAGGAAGCAAAGAGATCATAAACGCCCAGCCTTTAGGATTAGCGATCGCAGTGACAAAGCCTTGCACCACCAAATCCCAATCACTTGAAGGTTGCGGAGCTTGTTCATCTAGGTTAATAGCAAGCTTACCTTTTGAGCGCCACATCTGAATGCCTAGATAAAACAGGTAACTGCCCCCAATGAGCTTCAATGCTACAAATAACCACGGATAATTGAGCATCACAGCAGCAATACCGAGGACAGCAGCGACAGCCACTAGACCGACACCAACTAACTCCCCTGCCATCATCCACAGCGCTCGGCGATAGCCAATACTCATGCCTAAGGTCAGCGCTAACGTCATGCACATCCCCGGCGTAATTGAGACAAAGAAAAAAGTCGGAATAAACATTCCCAGCAAGGCGGTATTCATAGTTGAGATTTTTATCGTTATTTGTTGTGTTATGCGTCTAACATAAAGCAATGAACTCTTAAAACCAATACACGTAATTGGTTGGATTAGTGGTGACAACGCTAAATGATATTATAATCAGTCTATTAACTGTTTCTCACTCATAAGGGGCTAGGCTTGTTCACTCTCATTTGGCGCATGCTTACACTATTGTGTTTCACTTGGTTGGTTGGCTGTGCGTCGGTGGATCCAAGCACGCTGCCTGAAAAAGCCACCTCCACTCATTTGGGTTACCAACAGAGTAGCCCACTCGCCAAATACTTTGAGTTTGATAAGCACCCCGATCCTTCCCTGACTGGATTTTTACCCTTAGATCAAGGCGAGGACGCTCTTCTAGCCCGCCTTGCCTTGATTGAATCGGCACAAAGTTCGCTTGATTTACAGTACTACATCTATCGTAATGACGAGACAAGCCAACTCCTGACTTGGCGACTCTACGAGGCAGCGGAGCGTGGGGTTAGGGTCCGCTTGCTCCTCGATGATATGCAGGATAGAGGTGACAATAAACTTGCCGTACTCAATGCCCACCCAATCATAGAGATTCGCCTGTTTAACCCTCACCACTATCGAAGTGCCCGAATAATAGCGATGGCAAGTGACTTCCAAAGACTAAATCGGCGCATGCACAACAAGTCTTTCACCGCTGACAGCGTTGCTTCTATTGTTGGGGGTCGTAACATAGGCAATGAGTACTTTTCATTTGAGTCTAATGTCGAGTTTGGTGATTTCGATGTGCTTTTATATGGTAAAGCTGTTGAACAAACCGCCGAGCAGTTTGACCTCTATTGGAACAGCCTCTACGCCATTCCAATGGAGTGGATCGTTGAAAATGCAGAACACCCAAATGAGAGCGCTATTGAACAAGAAGTCGCGGAAAGAAAACTCGGCGAAAAGTTCTCCGAAGGACAATACGACTTCACTGAGTTAGACCTCTACGAGCAGCTAGTCGCAGGTGATTTGGATATGTATTGGGGAGAAGGTGTTGTTTGGTATGACTTACCTGACAAAGTCGCCACACAGCAGAGTCAACTGGTTGATAATTTAAGTGAACTGCTAGCAGATATTGACTCCTCAATTGTACTGATTTCTCCTTATTTCGTTCCTACCGAATCTGGAACAACCGCTTTGGTAGAAGCGGCTCAACGAGGAATAGACGTTACCGTTGTGACTAACAGTCTCGCCTCAAACGATGTGTTTGCCGTTCATGGCTGGTATGCGAAATACCGTGAAGCGCTCGTCAAAGGTGGGGTAGAACTATGGGAAACCAAAGCCAGTGCAGATCTAGCAAGTAAATGGAGTGTAACAGGCAGCAGTCGTTCAAGTTTGCACGCCAAGATGATGTTCATCGATGGAAACACTCTATTTGTTGGATCTATGAACTGGGACCCTCGCTCTGCTTACCTCAACACAGAAATGGCAGTGGTTATAGAACAAAAGCGCTTTGTTGAAGAATCTCTCGAAGAGCTACCAAAAAGCTTAGAGAAAAATGCCTATCAAATAGTCATTCAAGACGGTGACATTGCGTGGAAAGATCTCTCTTCTGGGAAATTGTTAACCTCTGAACCAGACGCCAGTATTTGGCGAAAAATGGGCGCTTGGGTTTCAGGGTTGCTGCCAATTGAAGAACAACTCTAGCCCTATGATTTCATGTTAAAAACTGCATAAGCCTCGACTATATATGCAGTTTTTAACACCTCATACCAGTATATGCATTTAGATTCTCAAGTAATGAGAAATCTGTATATATTAACGGGCAGTCTTTTCCTTGTTACAAAATATAACTTATAGATAATTCCGTTAATCATACTGGTTAAAAACCTGTTAAATGACATAAAATTCTAGTGATGAATGTCACATCTATAAATCTAGTCAGTTATTTTGCTTTTTGATTTTTCGATCTGCCTGCTAACCTCCTGCTCGCCTTGAAGTGAACTCAAGGTGCATAACTATAAGGAGTGTTCACTATGAATACCAAGAAACCGATGTCGCTAACCAGCCGCGTAATTCTAGGTATGGTTGCGGGTATCTTGACAGGATTTGCGATTCGCAGTCTCTTTGCTGACAACGGATTTGTCGATGCATATATTGTAAATGGATTATTTGAAGTCGGCGGCCAGATCTTTGTCGCTAGCTTGAAAATGCTTGTTGTCCCACTAGTCTTCGTTTCACTAGTTTGCGGTACAAGCTCTCTGAAAGACCTTTCTACACTGGGTCGTATGGGTGGTAAAACACTCGCGTTTTATGTTGCAACCACAGCCGTTGCCATCACTCTTGCCCTAACCATGGGTAACCTTTTCCAGCCGGGCGCTGGTGCAGACTTAACTGCCGCAAGCTCGTTTAAATCGGCGGAAGCACCCTCTCTTGGTCAGGTGATCATTGATATGTTCCCGACCAACCCAATTAGCGCAATGGCAGAAGGTAAAACCCTTCAAGTTATCGTCTTTGCTGTGCTTTTTGGTATTGCAATCAGCGCTGCGGGTAAACCGGGCGAGCGTATTGCTTCTTTCTTCTCAGATCTCAATGAAGTGATCATGAAGCTTGTTGCTATCCTAATGAACCTTGCGCCATACGGTGTGTTCTTCTTGATGGCGAAGCTATTCACTGGCTTAGGTCTTGGCGCTATCGTCAATCTAGCGGAGTACTTCCTTGTACTAGCAGGAACGCTATTGCTGCACGGTCTGGTGACTTACAGTGTGATGCTAAAAGGCTTTACGGGCCTTAGCCCAATTACCTTCTTGAAGAAGATGGAAGATGCGATCATGTTTGCTTTCTCTACGGCTTCTTCAAATGCGACGATTCCAGTCACAATGGAAACAGCGAAGAACCGTATGGGTGTAGAAAACCGTGTCTCTTCATTCACTGTGCCATTGGGCGCAACAGTGAATATGGACGGTACGGCAATCATGCAAGGCGTCGCGACCGCGTTCATTGCTCAAGCATTCAACATTGATCTGACTATGGGTGATTACCTAATGGTGATCATGACGGCAACTCTGGCATCAATTGGTACAGCGGGTGTTCCGGGTGTTGGCCTTGTCATGTTAGCGATGGTGCTTAACCAAGTCGGTCTACCGCTTGAAGGTATCGCTCTTATTATGGGTGTTGACCGTCTACTGGATATGATTCGTACTGCCGTAAACATAACAGGTGATAGTGCCGTGACCATCATCGTTGCTAAATCTGAAGGTGCACTAGATGAAGCTCGCTTCAATGACCCAATGGCAGGTGTCAAAGAAGAAGAAGTTCATTTAAAGCGCTCTGAAGCCTAAAATTCGGGTTCAAAACAAAAGCCCCAGATACAATGTCTGGGGCTTTTTCTATTTCGCTAACATGGCAACCTTTTTAAGGAAGCTATCTCTAAGGTGTTCTTGGTCATAATCGAGATGATAGGTATTGTGAAAGCCGATTTTTAGCTCAACACCATTACCTCGCATATATACATTGTAACCATCGTAATCAGAGAAGGCTTCGACACCTTCATAGATCTTACCATGCTCAGTTGGTGAGCCGTTCGCCATCACCGTTTCATAAGCTTGTAGGACCTTGGTTGGATCAAGTTCGTTCTTCATAGCTTACCTCCTTTCACTATCCAAACCTAGTTTAATGTTTGAATAGCGATCTACTAAAAAGTATGAACGGTGATCGAGGTTTTCGCCATCTCTAGTCTTGAGCCAAATCAAAACTCTAAACGTTATTACTTTCGCGAACTAGCTCTGCCAATGTTTTTAATCGTTGTTCGCTATTCTTAACATACGGGTTGTCTTGATCCCACGCATACCCCGCTAAGATAGCGCTGATCATTTGTTTGATACGGGGGTTAGGGTTCTGATAGAAGATGACATCTTGCAGAATACCGCTATACCAGCCTTCGACATAAGTTCGGAAAGTGTTTACACCAACCATTAACGGCTTAGCGTACTCGTCATCCCAATCCACTTCTTGCCCATTTAGCTGTTTCACCACGCACTCGGCGGCATACTGGGCCGACTTCATCGCAATGGTCACACCGGATGAAAATACCGGATCAAGAAACTCTCCTGCATTGCCTAGCAGAGCGTAGTGCTTGGTCGCGAGCTGTTTTACGTTCGCTGAGTAGCCGCCTAGCTCTCCCGCAGGGTTTGGATATTTTGCATTGGCAAGCAATCGGGCTAAACCAGATTCTTCGCTCGCTAGTTGCTTAATGGCGGCAATTTTATCTTCCGGGTAGCGATCAAAGAACTCAGGTTCCCCCACCACACCAAATGAACACACGCCATTGGAAAAAGGAATCAACCAGTACCAGACATCGTGATTTTCAGGGTGCACGGAAATTAGAATCTTGTTGCGGTCGTACTCTAACGCTTGCGGGTCAATGTTATCAACGACATGAGTGAAGATAGCTTTGCGTGGCGGAAGACAAGACGGCTCTTCAAGGTCGAGCATTCTTGGTAAAACTCGCCCGAAACCACTCGCATCCAACACATAGTCTGCTTCTATTTGGTAGCTCTCACCCTGCTCATCTTTGACTGTCAGCAAAGAGCGTTCACCAACAAACTCAAGTTCAGTTAACTCATGTTGATATCGAATTTCTACCCCTTGAATCTCAGCACTATCGGCGAGGACTTTATCGAAGTTACCTCGCTGAACTTGGAACGTAGTCCCTGGTCCTGAAGTAAATTTATCTGTGAAATCAAACTGGGTGTATACGCCATTGCGTCTAAACGCTGCGCCATCTTTGTACTGAAAACCGTATTGATTAACCGCATCAAGCATACCGGCTTGTTCTACTACTTCCATACACGCGGGAAGTAGGCTTTCTCCGATAGAAAAACGCGGGAACAGCGCCTTTTCAATAACAATAACGTTTATGTCCTGCGCGTTTAACAACGCAGAAACAGTAGAACCTGAAGGCCCTGCACCAACAACAACGACTTGGGTAATTTCTTTTTTCATAATTTTTATTGTGATTTTAGCTTGAGCAGCGTATGGCCAAGGCCAATATTATCGGTTCTTTCTTCAACGGCTAATCCTGCTGCTTCAATGATCTCTAAGAAATCGTCGCTACGATAGAAACGGCTATTGCCATTGGCTAGGCAGGTGAAGTAGAGAGAAGTGGCATTCAAACTGAAAGAAGCGGCGTCATACTTTTGCGCATCCCAAAACAACTCAAGAATGTAAATAGAGTCGCCTTCACGAAGCTGACCTTTGACTTTCTTGAGGATATTAAGAATTTCCATTGGCGAGAAGCAATCTAAGAACTGGCTCATCCACCAAACATCGGCGCTTTCTGGCAGTACTTGCTGCTTATCGAGCATATTGGCAGGGTGTGGATGAACTCGACTTGCAAAGCCCTGATCTTTGGCATTTTTCATCGCCATCTCAAGCTGTTGAGGTAAATCAACAATGGTGATCTCAACATCTGGGTTGTAGTTACAGCATTGCATTGCCCACTTACCCGTGTTGCCACCGATATCAACCAGTGTTTTCGGTTGGCTTTTAAAAACTTCTTTGAGCAGAACCGGGAACGAACGGTCAGAATAAAAGTGGTCAAACTTAAACCAGCTCTCTTTTGCTTGCTCTGGCAGAGTCGACAAACCTTGATAAATGGTTTCCCAGTCACCAAGCTCCTTCAAGCCAGCTGGTTTGCCTTCAACTATCGCTTCGGTGAGGTGCATCATCGCCGCGTAACAAACATCAGCAGTAAAATCCATGTTGGCATTGGTCATGCCATCATGGAGGATAAAGAAGCCTAAGTTTGCTAGGCAATAGTTAGGTTTTTCCCACAACACGATATTGGCACTGATCGCCATATCAAGCAGCACTTTAACGCCATACTCAGATACCTGAGTTTGCTGAGCAATTTCAGCCGCATTTAAGCCTTTTTCACCTGCTTTATCTAGAGCAGACAAAATACCTAAATCACGTAAAGTGCGCGCTGTTTGGAACACAATTGGCGCAAATGATAGCTTTTGAGCTTCTGTTTTTGCTTCTAGAGCATTAAACGGGTCTTTGTTTTCTTGTACCACGAAAAACCTAACTATAAGTTAATTAAATGATTATTGTGCAGACGCTGTAAGCGCTAGCTGCTTCTTAATATCTACGTTTAAGTTGTTAATCCAACGATTGTAGTTACGGTGAATTTTGCCATCACCTGCTTTCAAGTTTTCTGAGTTGAGATAAATAATTGAATAAAACTTGTCGTTATATGGAATTTTTACTTCCGCATAATGCGAGCGAACGTGTAATTTCGCATTCAGCTCATTTTCAGAAACTTCATCTACGATCCAACCGCGGTTCATGGCAGCTTGCATAATCGCCATCTTAACTTGTTTACTTTGAAGATTATAAGCAACTGGAGTATCCTCAACGTTCATTACTGGCTGAACGCGACCACAACCGACAAGTAGCAATGCGAGCAATACTGAGCTGAGTAACTTTAGTGGTGACATATTAATAATTCCTTATTAGGTGTTTAGTCTTTAATAGTATTTCGCTGTAAAAACGACAATTCAATATCTTATGCTAAATTCAGATATCAACATCTCATTTAACATCGACGCGTGGCTCGCGCATTCTAACGGATTCTCAGTGTCTCAAAACTGGGAAAGTTGGGCAAATAGCTTACAGTGGCCTGAAGAGGACAAATTAATTACCTCTGCGATTCCACCCATGATGCGCCGTAGAATGAGTAATCTGAGCAAGCTTGCCGTTCAAACGACCATTGAACTTCTCAATGAGCACGAGGTCGATTACCTGGTCTTCGCCAGTCGTCATGGAGAACTGCACCGCAGTGTTAAACTTGTCGACGATATCTTAAATGGTGAAGAAGCTTCTCCGATGGCGTTTTCTCAGTCGGTACACAATACTGCGGCAGGTCTTGCCACCATCGCGACCAAAAAACCTATTCCTCTTACTTCTATTGCTGCTTCAGAAAACACCTTCCAAAGCGCAATTCTCGAAGCCTGGTTGTATTTAAACGAACATCCAGATAGCAAAGTATTGGTTGTCGATTTCGATGAGCCACTACCTGAGGCCTACAAAAAGTATGAAGACCTGAGCTATCGCGGTTACGGCTTAGGACTTGTTGTTTCAAATGGCAACGGCTTCTCGTTATCGCAACATCAAACTAACGAGACACCAACCCGAACTCTGCCCCAAGGATTAGAATTCATTCGTCATTTCTTGTCTAATCAAAGCCAATGGAAAATTGAATCCCCACAACAGACATGGACTTGGCAGAGAAATTAATGAAAACATTCGATCAACATTGGCGTGTTTTCGCGACGGGATTCTGCTTCTCTGTTTTTGGCCTTGGCGGCTTAACACTGAGTTTTATCGTTATCCCCGCGATTCATCTACTAACCAAAGATCAAACGGTTCGAGAGTATCGCGTTCAAGGTGCCATTCAGCGTTCATTCAATCTGTTTTGTAAACTGATGAAGTTCACTGGTGCCATTGATTACAAAATTGTCGGCGCTGAGCTTCTGCAACAGGACAAAAACTGCTTAATCGTTGCCAACCATCCAAGCCTTATTGACTATGTTCTAATTGCATCGCAATTGAAACGATGTGACTGCTTAGTTAAATCTGCCATTTGGGCCAACCCATTTATGAAGCATATTGTTAAGGCGGCGGGTTACATTCCAAATGAAACGCCTGATGACTTACTGGCAATATGCGAAAAACGTTTTGAACAAGGCAACGTACTGCTCGTCTTCCCAGAGGGCACCCGAACCACACCCGGTGTTGAATCGAAACTACAGCGAGGCTCAGCGCAAATCGCTGTGCGCACTGAGCGAGATTTACGCGTAATTCACATTAGCGTTTCTCCGAGCTTTCTCACAAAAGAGACAAAATGGTATCAAGTTCCCCCTACCAAGCCTTTTTTCCTTGTTGAAGTTAAGGATAAAGTTGAGGTTAAACCATTTATAGAGCAAACTACGTCCCCAACAATTGCCGCTCGCCGTTTGCAGCAGCATTTATCAGAGACGATCTTTCCAGAAAATGACTAGTGACAAGTAGGCCCAAGTGGAAAAACTACACAACGAAATAAAACAACTTATAATTGATGCACTAAATCTAGAAGATTTAACCATTGATGATATTGAGACAGACGCTCCACTGTTTGGTGATGGTCTTGGCCTAGACTCAATCGATGCGTTAGAACTAGGTTTAGCGATTAAGAAGAAATACAACATTGTCATCGATGCGGATGATTCAAATACTCGCGAGCACTTTGCTTCAGTGAGTAATTTAGCGAAGTATATTTCTTCACAGATCAGTGAATAATCCGTAGGTAACACCCATGACAGATGTAAATAAAGAACAGGTATTTGCTCAAGTAAAGGACGCACTTGAAGAGTTATTTGAGATTGATGCTGCGGATATCGTGCCTGAAGCGCACTTGTATCAAGATCTTGATTTAGACAGCATTGACGCTGTTGACCTAGTAGTTCACCTACAGAACGTAACAGGCAAAAAAATCAAACCCGCTGAGTTCAGTACTGTGCGTACTGTCGAAGACGTGGTTAACGCAGTGACTGAGCTTCTTAAGGAAGCCTAATGCGCCAATTGCTGACAGTTCTGTCTGCACTTGTCCTGCTCGCTTATCCATTCGCCGTTTACTTCGGCATAGATAAATACGGCCTTTCCATGGTGGGGATTCTATTGATCGCCGCCTTGGGAGCACGCCTCCTGTCCGTACATCGTACCAAACTAAAAGAACTCAAATACGTCGCGCAAGTTACCGCTGTTACGGGTATCTCACTCGTTGGATTAGGTATCCTGTTCAAACAACATGGCTGGTTGATGTTCTATCCCGTCGTTGTCAACTTATGTATGCTGGTTGTGTTTGCTTCTAGCTTGAAGCAGCCCCAGACTATCATAGAGCGCTTGGCACGCCTTCAAGAACCCGACCTACCTCAAAGCGGTGTTGATTACACGCGTAAAGTCACCATAGTTTGGTGCCTGTTCTTTGTTCTCAATGGTTTGACTGCCCTGTATACCTGTTTCCAACCTATCAAAGTTTGGACACTATACAACGGGCTGATCAGCTACATTCTTGCTGGCAGCTTGTTTGCAATTGAGTGGGTTGTGCGTCAGTTTATTCGTAAGGATCACTCATCAAAATGAACCTAGTTAACCCCGAATTTACTTCGCTTGCTTCGCTTATGAACGCATCGCGCTTGAGCACAAAGCCAGTGGCGTTCGAGTCAAACGAAACCATTACATGGGGTCAGTTCCAACAAGATGTGGCTGAATTTTCTCAGCAGCTATCGAAACATTCCGCAAAACGCGTCGCTCTGTGCTTTGGTAACAGCTATCTATTTGCGGTCAGTTTCTTTGCCAGTTGTTATGCTAGTAAAGCAATCATCCTACCGGGTAATTACCAAACTCAAGCCGTGGCGGAGCTTAATGGCCATTTCGATCTCGTTATCCATGATAAGCAAGTCGTGGTAGCGAACGAACTGAAAGCACTAAAGCTCAATCACAATACACACGAGACGATCAAAGAAGTTTCCTTTGACGCGTTATCACTCGAACAGATCTCGATAACCTTGTTCACTTCCGGCTCTAGCGGCAAAGCGAAAGCGATCAATAAAACGCTTTT
This sequence comes from Vibrio sp. R10-SF1-ISO8, assembly GCF_059833805.1. Taxonomy (NCBI): domain Bacteria; kingdom Pseudomonadati; phylum Pseudomonadota; class Gammaproteobacteria; order Vibrionales; family Vibrionaceae; genus Vibrio; species Vibrio sp. R10-SF1-ISO8. The sequence goes on from NZ_JCBDHL010000010.1 coordinate 169,437, forward strand.
ACAGCTTGCAACTGAAATTGAAATATTAGAGTCACTGTGGGGACCAACCTTGGTAGATACACGTATCGAAAGTACCGTGTCCCACCAACACATCTATGGCTTACTGTTCCGCCTGTTATGGCCTTTGTGTGCAGGCAGACCGTTTGCCCAATTCAATCTTGAGTTTCCAGAACAAATTGTTCACCATGCGGATGACAATACTGCCTTGGTTAGCAGCCCTGCCTTGCTTAAGCGTTTGACAGAAGAGCATAACAGCTCACCACTACGCTGTGTGTTCTCCTCGGGCGGTCCATTGCCCTTAAGTGCAGCCAAACACAGCAATGCGTTATTTACTCATTTTCCTATTGAAGTCTTCGGTAGTACAGAAACCGGAGGGATTGCATTTAGACAACAGCAAGTGGCAACGACACCTTGGCAGTTGTTTCCAAGTGTAGAAGCAGAGCTAAATAGCGAAAATTGTCTAAGACTGCGCGCTCCGCACATTGCAGGTGATGAGTGGTATCAGACAGCGGATGAATGCCATTTCCATGATAAGGTGACCTTTGACCTAAAAGGGCGTACTGACCGAGTCGTGAAAATTGAGGAAAAACGTATTTCTTTGGTTGAGGTGGAAAAACGTTTGGAACAATTAGATTGCATTGAAGAAAGCGCGGTCATTCCAATGCAAGATGGGAACCGTTTAACACTTTGCACAGTCATAGTATTAACCAACGCAGGCCAGCAAGAGGTGGAGCGACTTGGTAAAGGAAAGTTCTGGCTCTCTTTACGTAAAAGTCTACGCGACTGGCTAGAGCCTATCGCGATTCCAAGAAAGTATCGCGTGCTAGCTGAAATTCCGCTTAACAGTCAAGGTAAGCGACAAGTCGCTGAAATTGAAAAGCTATTCCAAGATTAAAAGAACATGGATAAAAGAAAACCAACGATAATAGATGTAAAGACAATAGATTCAGAAACGACTTTAACTTTTAAAGTGGATGCTGACATATTGGATTTTCGTGGTCACTTTACTGATTTCCCGCTGCTGCCGGGTGTCAGCCAAATCGATTGGGCGCTGTATTATGCCGTTGAACAGCTAAGCACTCCGCCAACCTTTAAAGGCATGGAAGTGATCAAGTTCCAAGAGCCTATCCTGCCAGACATGACTGTTAACCTTGCGCTGAGCTGGGATGGAGCAAAGCAAAAGCTCGCCTTCAAGTACAGTTCACAACAAGGTGAGAGATTGGTCATCCACTCTTCAGGTAAAATGAAGTTAGGTCAGTAACGTGGAAAATTACCAACCTTGTTTCCTTATCCCTTGCTATAACCATGGCAGCACAATCGCTGCTGTGGTGTCATCGCTCGAACCTTTTTCATTACCTTTTATTGTGGTGGATGACGGCAGCAATAATGAAACTAAACAGGCACTTCAACAGATAGCCGAGCAAGACAATATTACTCTGGTCACGCTGTCCGAGAATTCGGGCAAAGGTGGCGCAGTCATGGCCGGTATTCGCAAAGCGAAAGCGCTTGGCTACAGTCATGTAGTACAGATTGATGCCGATGGGCAGCACGACGTAGAAGCGCTGCCTAATCTGCTAGCGTCTTCACAGCAAAACCCCAATCACCTCATTTCTGGTCAGCCCGTCTACGATGATAGCGTACCTAAATCGCGCTTATATGGTCGATACGCGACCCACGTTTGGGTCTGGATTGAAACATTGTCGTTTGCCATCAAAGACAGTATGTGTGGTTTTCGAGCCTATCCAGTAGCCAAAACCGTAGACGTGCTCGATAAGTACGACATTGGCACACGAATGGATTTCGATATCGAAATTCTTGTGCGTATGTATTGGGAAGGCGTCGAAATTGATTTTGTTGAAACTCGCGTTATCTACCCTGAAGGCGGCATCTCCCACTTTGATGCTCTGTGGGATAACGTTAAAATCAGTTGGATGCACACGCGACTTTTCTTCGCCATGTTGCCAAGAATCCCTCGTCTACTGGCGCGTAACCGTCGCAAGAACGCGGCCAATAAAGACGCACACTGGTCTAAACGACAAGAGCAAGGCACCATCTTTGGTATCAAACTGATGCTCGCGATCTACAGCTTGCTGGGGCGTAAAGTGTTCAACCTGATACTCAAGGTCGTCATGCGTTACTATCACCTAACTGGCAAAGAGGCGAAACAAGCTTCTGAGATCTATCTCAAGCAACTGAAAAGTTACGCTCAGCAGCACTCGCTCACTCTGCCCAATGGATTAGATAGCTATCAGCATTTGCTCTCATTTGGTCATACCATGCTGGATAAACTGGCCGCTTGGAAAGGTGACTTCAATGTCGATAATCTAACCATTCACGGTCAAGAACATTTCCAAGAGATGGTCGACAATAACCAAGGGGTACTTATCCTTGGTTCGCACTTAGGTAATATCGAGCTTTGCCGTGCGCTCGGCCGCCGGCATTCACACGTCAAAATTAACGCTCTTGTCTTTACCGAACATGCCGAGCGTTTCAACACCGTGATGAAGGCCGTTAACCCAAATTCTGAGTTAAATCTGATACAGGTGAGCTCGATGGGGCCGGATACCGCGATTTTACTCCAGCAGAAAATCGAGCAAGGAGAATGGGTGGTTATTGTCGGTGATCGCACCTCCACCAGCAAAGAAAGTCGCTCTGTATGGGCAGAATTTTTAGGTAAACCTGCCCCCTTCCCGCAAGGCCCATTTATGCTCGCTTCAGTACTCAAAGCGCCTGTTTACCTGTTATTTGGCTTAAGAGATGACTCAAGTGAGAAACCTCACTTTGACGTCTATTTCGAACCGTTTAGCGACAAGATCGTTCTTCCACGTAAAGAGCGTCAGCAAGCGCTAGAGAAAGTGGTGCAAGATTACGCTAATCGATTGCAACACTACACCCTGCAAGCACCCTTGCAGTGGTATAATTTTTTCAATTTTTGGACATTAAGTAATCAGAATGATGACAAAGCAAAACACTAACGCCATTAAGTTTGGCGCACAGGCCCTAACCATAGAAGATGTGGTGGCCATTGCCCAAGGTGCCAATGCTAGCCTCAACAATTCACCAGAGTTCACTGCAAAGATTGATCGCGGTGTCGCGTTTTTAGAACGCCTGCTGAAAGAAGAAGGCGTCATCTACGGTGTCACAACTGGCTACGGCGATTCTTGCACCGTTGCGATTCCGCCTAACCTTGTTGACGAACTGCCACTGCATTTAACTCGCTTCCACGGCTGTGGATTAGGTGAGGTGCTCTCTCATGAACAAGCAAGAGCAGTGCTTGCAACGCGACTTTGCTCATTAGCGCAAGGTGTGTCTGGCGTTACCCATGATCTGCTTAACCAAATCGTTACTCTGATCAATCAAGATATTGCTCCACGTATTCCTCAAGAGGGCTCTGTTGGCGCCAGTGGCGACCTTACTCCACTTTCTTATTTAGCTGCAGCATTAATTGGCGAACGTGATGTCCTTTACAAAGGTGAAGTTCGCCCTACCGCTGAGGTGTTTGCCGAACTTGGCATTGATCCTATTCATCTTAAGCCAAAAGAAGGTCTAGCCTTGATGAACGGTACATCCGTCATGACCGCTTTGGCTTGTCTTGCTTATAAACGCGCCGAGTACTTAGCGCAACTTTGCACCAAGATTACCGCCATGGTTTCTGTCGGCATGCATGGTAACGACTTCCACTTCGATGAAGCTCTGTTTGCGGTTAAACCTCACCCGGGTCAACAGCAGGTCGCAGCTTGGTTACGTGATGATCTAAAAGCGGATCGTCCACCGCGTAACAGTGACCGACTACAAGACCGATACTCACTGCGCTGTGCGCCGCATGTTATCGGGGTAGTACAAGACTCACTACCTTGGCTACGTTCAATGATTGAGAACGAGCTCAATAGTGCCAACGACAACCCAATAATCGATGGCGACAACGAACGCGTTCTGCATGGTGGTCACTTCTATGGCGGCCATATTGCGATGGCAATGGATACGCTAAAAACAGGTATCGCTAACTTAGCTGACTTGCTCGACCGCCAAATGGCGCAGCTAATGGATTACAAATTCAATAACGGCTTACCATTCAACTTAACGGGTGCCGAAGGCGAACGTAAACCAATTAACCATGGCTTCAAAGCGGTACAAATTGGCATCTCGGCTTGGACAGCAGAGGCGCTAAAACACACCATGCCAGCCAGTGTTTTCTCTCGCTCAACGGAATGTCATAACCAAGATAAAGTCAGCATGGGCACCATTGCAGCACGTGACTGTATTCGCGTATTAGAGCTGACTGAACAAGTTGCTGCCGCTTCGCTTTTGGCAAGTGTTCAAGCGGTAGAGATTCGTCGACGTCATAATGAGCTCGATGAGCACCACATGAGCGACAATCTAAAGATGATTCGCGATGCCGTACTTGGAGAATTTGAATTTGTCGCAGAAGATCGTCCATTAGAGAAAGATCTGCGCCACTTTATTTCACGTATTCAACAGCGTCACTGGTCTTTGTACTCGGAGTCATAATGGAGCAAGAGATCCTATTCCCGCTCGAATCTGAGGTGACAATAGTCACCTCTTTTCAAGATGCTGACCCAATGGGCGTCATCTATCACGGTAACTACTTCCGCTACTTTGAAGAAGCTCGTCGTGTGATGATGGATAAGATTGAGTACGGCTACCTAGCAATGAATGCCTCTGGCTATATGTGGCCTATCATAGGGACTCAAGTTAAGTACGTAAAAGCGATTCCATTTAACCACGAGATCCGCGTAGCCGCGAAACTCACCGAGTGGGAAAACCGACTGCGCGTCGATTACGTCATTTATGATGGCAAAACAGGACAGAGAATGTGTAAGGGCCACACAATGCAAGTCGCAGTGGCAATGGAAACGGAAGAGATGTGTTTTGCCTCACCTAAGGCGCTAACGGATAAAGTAGAATACTGGCACCAACACGGGAGAATTGCCGAATGAAAAAATGGCTGTTAATCGCCCTGCTTGCTGTCTCTCCATTTTCATCGGCTAAAGTCACTGATCTTGAGTCGCTGCAAGTTCAACTTGCACAGCATGAAATTGTTCGCGGAGACTTCACCCAACTGCGACACATCGAAATGTTCGAGCAACCTCTTAGCTCACAGGGCAATTTCACATTAAGCAAACAGCAAGGGTTACTTTGGCAGCAAACAGTCCCTTTTCCAGTTAATCTCGTTCTGACTGAAGATAAGCTGCGCCAAACTTTTGCAGGTCAAAAACCACAAACCGTCACCGCAAAAGACAACCCAATGGCCTTTTATTTCAGCCATGTGTTTTTGGCGGTTTTCCATGGTGATACGCAAGCGCTGCAGGAGCAGTTCGACATTGCTTTCAAGGTGACCTCCGGCGACTGGACGATAAAGCTGACGCCAAAACAAGCGCCATTAAATGCAGTATTCGAAACGATCACCCTAGTTGGAAGCCAGAACATTGATCAACTGACCTTAAAAGAAATTCGTGGTGATAAAACCGAGATTCTTTTCTCCAATCAAACTCATCAACCAGAGAGTCTAACGGATGCTGAACAAGCGCAATTCAGCTTCTAAGCTCCCTAACTCAGCAGAAGCAAAAACAACGAAAAAAATCGCACTCGCATGGCTAGGTTTGGTCATGCTGTTTATTGCTGTGCTCGCGAAACAATGGCTCTGGTCAGCCCAATCTCCGATAGAAACCAATATCCTCAAGCTGCTGCCTGTTAACCAGCAAGACCCTGTCGCAGAACAAGCCTTTGAATCGGTCTCTAGCAACCTAAGTGACAAAGTCGTGTTTGTTGTCACCGCCAACAAAGATGAGCATGCCTTCGCGGCGGCCAGCCAATTGGAACAAGATTTGACCCAAACAGGGCTGTTTGCCGAAGTCGTCGGTAAAGTAAGCGCAGCGCAACAAAGTCAGTGGGCGGCCTACTATTTTGATCACCGTTACCAACAACTGACAGCCGAGCAGCGTGATAGGTTAGCCAATCAACCTCAAGCTCAAGCTCAACATGTACTCCAGTCACTGTATAACCCGTTTTCTGGTGTAACAGGTCAAGAGCTCGCGAGCGATCCATTCCTCCTCTTTCGAGATTACCTTTCTCAATTAACTCAGTTGAGCTCGGCTTTTGTCCTTGACCAAGGTTTCCTCACTACAGAGTTTGAAGGGCAAAAATATATACTTGTCAGTGCGACACTCAATGACTCCCCTTATAGCTTAACGGCACAGCAAGGTGTCGCAGATATTGTTTCGATTGAGCACTCGCTAACCGAACAATTTGATGCCAATACCTTCCATACTGGAGTGTTGTTTTACGCCCAATTTGGTACTGAAAGTGCCAAATCCGAGATCAGTACCATCGGTTTATTCTCGCTATTAGGCGTCATCATTTTAATTGTTGGTGTTTTCCGCAGTGCAGCACCGTTATCACTTGCGCTTCTTTCTATTGGTGTGGGCCTTTTATCCGCATTAGCTCTAACAACCTGGATATTTGGCAGCGTGCATCTGTTTAGCTTGGTATTTGGAGCGAGCTTAATTGGCGTCTCCATCGATTATGCATTCCACTACCTAACCGAAAGACTGGCCGCAGGTCAAAAATGGGACAGCCGTAAAGGGCTAAAGCATATCTTTACCGCAATCACTATGGGGCTCATCACTAGCTTAGTCGGCTACCTAGGAATGCTGATTGCGCCTTTCCCGGGTCTACAACAACTAGCTCTGTTCTCTTCAATAGGTTTAATTGCCGCCTACGCCACCGTCGTTGCTTGGTATCCTGTGCTTGCCGTTAAGCCAAGTGCTGACAGAAAGCTTCCAGGGCAATGGTTCTGGCAACAGTGGCTCGCTGTGTGGACTAAACCTGCCATTAAGTACGGGCTACCTTTAACTTGCTTAATCGCAGCGATCTTACCTTTATCAAACTTGCACTATGATGACGATATCAGGCAGCTTCAAGCCATGCCTGAGAGTTTAAAACAGCAAGAAGAGTTCATTACCCAACTGAGTGGTCTGCAATCATCACAACAGATGTTGGTCGTAACTGCCGACAGCGATGAAGCGTTACTGCAAAGGCTTGAAGCTTTAGATACACAGCTAAAAGAATGGCAACGTGAAGGTAAAATCCAAGGTTATCAGAGCCTAAGCCAATACCTGAGTTCTACCGCTCGCCAAGAGCAAAACTATCAACTGATTCAAGATTTGTATCAGAAGCAAGGGACTCTTCTCCGTGATACGTTAAAGCTATCAGAAGTGCCTAATTTGTCTGCACCTTTGTCGCAGGTGACACTGCAAGAGTATCTTGAGCATACGGTTTCAGAGCCAGTGCGCTTTCTCTATATCGGCAAAATAGAAGATAAAGTCGCCGGGGTCGTTGTTCTCAATGAGCTCTCGCAACCAGAAGAGGTCAAGGCATTTGCCAATTTCCATAGTGATATTAGCTACCTCAATAAAGCCGAAGAAATCTCGGCTTTGTTTGCCGACTATAGAGTTAAAGTCATGGAACTGCTTATTGCGGCATTGACGGTAATTGCACTACTGCTGGTAAAACGTTATGGCTTCAAGCATTCAATCAAAATTTTGGCGCCTTCTTTGATTGCCTGCGTTGCCGGTTTAGCGACCGCTTCAGCCGTAGGTTCAACACTGAATCTGTTCAATTTACTCGCACTTATTCTCATTATTGGGATTGGCATCGACTACACTCTGTTTTTTGCTGAAAAAGCGCGTAGCCAAAGTACATTACTGGCAATTACGCTTTCGGCGATGACCACATTGCTCTCGTTTGGCTTGCTGTCCCTGAGCCAGACACACGCCATTCATAGTTTTGGTATCACAGTGTTGAGTGGTATTTTCGTTGCTTGGTTGCTGTCCCCTATGGCTATTGAAGAAAGGAAACCATCATGAAGTCACGTTTTCTATCCCAAACGCTATTAGCCACATTGCTTGGTGTGACTGTAAGTGCCTGTAGCTTAACTCCTCAATCAGCTACACCCGTTGTTCAGATTACTCAGCAGGAGCAAGTTAACTTACCAACACCAAGCGACTTAGGTTACTCCCTAACGGCTAGCCAGCTGATTGAAGCGACATGGAACAGCGATGAGCAAAAACGTACAGAGCAGCTGCCTGTTCAGCTGCAAGTGGGTAGCGACAAACTGGTTTTAGCTGGTTTTTCATCTTGGGGCACTCGAATATTATCGCTTAACTATCAAGATGATAAGATCACAACCGAGGTATTAAGTGGTCTGGGGGGCGTCTTACCTCCTCCAGAGCAGGTACTATTTAACCTGATGATCACGCTCTGGCCTGTTTCTGCTTGGGAAGGCCCATTAAATAAGGTAAGGTGGCAAATAATTGATAACTATAATACCCGAGCAATTTTCGATAATAGTGGTAAAAAGGTCATTGATATCCAATATAGCAACAAGGACAGGCTAAGCGGAGATATCGTTTTCCATCACTTAATCGACAACTACACTATTAAAATTAAAACACTGCAATTTAATAAAGTTTAGACAACACCATAGATAGCCATCATGCTGACACACGTTTCAAGACCCATTTTTATTCAAGACTGTGGCTTTCATTCTGCGATGGGATCTGAAGACTCTCAGATTCATCAGTGCCTGTCCGGTCAACGCGCATCAAACATGGTGCGAGATGATCATATACTCAATACAAAAACGTCAACCATAGTCGGTCGCGTGCAAGCTGAGCTGCCCGAACTTCCTGAGCACTTACGCGCATTCGATACTCGCAATAACCAATTGGCTCTCTCTGCACTTAAGCAAATTGAGGGTTCGGTCCAAAATGCCATAGTTGAATTTGGTGCATCACGTATCGCTGTGATTATCGGCACTAGCACATCTGGCATTGCCGATGGCGAAATTGCCTATAAGCAGAAGTTAGACAGTGGCGACTTTCCCGATTCATACCACTACCGTAAACAAGAGTTAGGTAATACCAGTGACTTTGTCGCATCCTACTTTGGAATTACCGGACCTTGTTATGCCATCTCAACCGCTTGTTCTTCCAGTGGGCGCGTATTTATTACTGCTCAGCGCTTAATGCGCAGTGGGTTGGTTGATGCCGTCATTGTCGGCGGCGTTGATACGATCTGCCGCCTAACATTAAATGGCTTTAACGGTTTAGAAGCTTTATCCCAAAATCTTTGTCAGCCATTTTCAGAGAATCGTGATGGCATCAATATCGGTGAGTCAGCGGCGATAATGCTACTGGGTCAAACACCATCAAAGGTTGCCTTGCTTGGCACTGGGGATAGCTCTGATGCTCACCATATCTCTGCACCTCACCCTGAAGGTGTTGGTGCTGAACAAGCGATGCAAAAAGCACTAGATGATGCTGGGCTAACTGCCGCTGACATTGGCTACGTCAATGCGCACGGTACAGCGACCCCACTCAACGACAGCATGGAAAGCAAAGCCATCCATAGGCTGTTCCCAAACAACGTGCCTGTTAGCTCAACCAAGCCTTTAACAGGCCATACCTTGGGCGCTGCTAGTGCTACCGAAGCCGCGATTGCTTGGCACATTTTAAAACACGATTTACCACTACCGATTCAGCATTGCCAAAACAAAGCAGAAGACATTGAAGTTTCACTGGTTGAAACTCAAACCAAGCTGCAAGGCAAAGCCATTTTAAGTAACTCTTTTGCGTTTGGTGGTAACAACATTAGTCTAATTTTTGGTTACACCCATGACTAACTACCCTTCAGTAGGGCAACTATTGCCTCATGATGAGCCCATGATACTTATTGATCGTGCGCTAGACATTCAACAAAACACCATTCACTGCCAAGTGGATATTGGTGATAAGAATCCGTTCTTCAACGCCGAGTCACAAACCATTCCTGCATACGTCGGTATTGAGTTTATGGCTCAATCAGTCGCTGCTTGGTCCGGTTACCATGCCATGCAACAAGGCCAAGAACCGCCAATAGGCTTTCTTCTTGGCAGTCGCCGTTACACATCTCATTGTGACCATTTCAATCAAGGTCAAATACTCGATGTATACGCCGAGAAAATGATGGAAGATAACGGAATGGCGGTGTTCACTGCGCGTATCGAATTCGAGCAGCAAACCGTGGCGAGCTGCCAATTGAATGTTTACGTACCATCTGAAGAAAAATTAAAAGAAATGAAAATCAGGAGTCAACAATGACCCGACAAGTTTTAGTGACAGGCGCAAGTAAAGGAATCGGTAAAGCGATTGCCGTTCAATTAGCGAAAGATGGCTTTACCATTGCCGTCCATTATATGGGCGATCAGCAAGGTGCTCAGGACACATTGAACCTCATTGAGGAAAACGGTGGCAGCGGCCGTCTGATCCAGTTCGATATCAGCAATCGCAAAGAGTGCCGCTCTAAGCTAGAAGCCGACATCGAACAACATGGTGCTTATTATGGTGTGGTTAACAACGCAGGCATTACCCGTGATACTGCCTTCCCTGCAATGACAGAAGAAGAATGGGATGGCGTTATCCACACAAACTTGGATAGCTTCTACAATGTGCTCCACCCATGCGTGATGCCAATGGTACAAAAACGTAAAGGTGGCCGAATCGTCACACTAGCGTCTGTATCTGGCCTGATGGGTAACCGTGGGCAAACCAACTACAGCGCGGCAAAAGCTGGGGTTATTGGTGCGACGAAATCTCTCGCGTTAGAACTGGCCAAACGCAAAATCACCGTTAACTGTGTCGCACCTGGTCTTATTGATACTGGCATGGTTGATGACCATGTTAAAGAGCACGCAATGCCTCAGATTCCGTTGCGCCGCATGGGCGAGCCAGAAGAAGTGGCAGGCTTAGTCAGCTACTTAATGTCTGACATCGCGGGCTATGTGACTCGCCAAGTCATTTCAGTTAACGGAGGTTTAGTATGAGTCGCCGCGTCGTAGTCACCGGTATGTCGGGCGTTACTGCCTTTGGTAACGACTGGCAATCAGTAGAGCCAAAGCTGAGAGCCTGCGAAAACGCGACTCAATATATGCCGTCTTACGAGCAGTACGATGGTCTTAACACTAAACTCGCGGCACCAGTTGATAACTTTGAGCTGCCTAAACATTACAAACGCAAGCAAGTTCGCGGTATGGGGCGCGTGTCTCGTTTGGCGACGGTGGCAACTGAAAACGCACTTGAGCAGGCAGGATTAATCGGCGCTGAGGTGCTTACCAACGGCCAGACCGGTATTGCTTACGGCTCTTCGACAGGCAGTACCGACGCCGTCGGTTCATTTGGTGTGATGCTCAACGAGAAATCGACCAGAGCCATTACCGCCACGACCTATGTTCAGATGATGCCTCACACTGCCGCTGTGAATGTCGGCCTATTCTTTGGTTTAAAAGGGCGTGTAATACCAACTAGCAGCGCATGTACTTCGGGTAGCCAAGCCATTGGCTATGCCTACGAAGCAATTAAACATGGCTATCAAACGGTGATGGTGGCGGGTGGCGGTGAAGAGCTATGCCCAACCGAATCTGCTGTCTTTGATACTCTATTTGCCACCAGCTTAAAGAACGACGCGCCAAAAAGTACGCCTCGTCCATACGACACTCACCGTGATGGGTTAGTGATTGGTGAAGGCGCTGGTACTCTAGTTCTTGAAGAATACGAGCATGCCAAAGCACGCGGTGCCAAAATCTATGCAGAAATCATCGGCTTTGCCAGCAACTGCGATGCCGCTCATGTGACCCAACCTCAGATGGAAACCATGCAGATTTGTATGGAAATGGCGCTGCAAGATGCGGGCATCGAACCGGAGAAAATCGGCTATGTTTCAGCTCATGGTACGGCGACAGATCGGGGTGATATTGCGGAAAGTAACGCCACCGCGAACGCATTAGGTAAAGTGCCTATCAGTTCGCTTAAGAGTTACTTCGGGCATACTCTTGGAGCTTGTGGTGCTATTGAAGCATGGCTGAGTCTAGAGATGATGCATTCTGGTTGGTTTAGCCCAACGCTAAACCTAGACTCATTAGACGAGCAGTGCGGTAATCTCGATTACATCACAGGTAACGGTCGTGAACTTGATGTCGAATATCTGATGAGCAATAACTTTGCTTTTGGTGGCATCAATACATCGATTATCTTTAAGAAGATCTAACCCTCTCTTTCTCAGCCAAGTCCAACGTTGACTTGGCTGACTTCCCCCGCCCTCATTTCCTATTCCCCCGTCTTCTCGTTTCTCTAATAATTCTATGTACTTGCGCAAAATTTTTACTGGTTAGGCCTGGGTAAAATCCAAAACTGAAGCAATCTCACAAGTTATTTTTAACAATTAAGTAACATGCAATAAATCACTCATTATCTCGTGATTTCAGCCGCATAACGCTCTTAGCATAACCGATTTCCCACCTATTCCTGCCAAGACTTGCTAACTTATTTTTAGGTAATTATTTATCTAACCATACGCAGTTTATAAGCGTTAGAGCGTGAAACGGAAATAATAAAATAACGAGTAGAAAGGAACTATTATGTTTAGAATGAGCAAGTTAGCGGCTTCGTTAGCGTGTATTGTTTTAAGTGGCAGCCTATACGCTGCAGAACCTTACGATGCGACGAAGAGCTACTCCGGTGGCAGTCAAGTAACCGTCGATGGAAATACCTACGAGGCTAAATGGTGGGTGAATGCAGGACAAAGCCCTACTGACAACTACGCCAATGAATGGGATTCTCCATGGAAACTGGTCAGTGGAACAACACCAGAGCCAACGCCAGATCCGGACCCGACACCGGATCCAACACCTGACCCTACTCCCGATCCGACCCCAGATCCAACCCCAGATCCAACCCCAGACCCAACACCCGATCCAACACCTGGTACTGGAGTCTGTGCTGAATTCAACGTGTACCCAAATTGGACGCAAGGCGATCATGCCACTGGTGGCGACATCATGGTTAATGACAATATTGCCTACAAAGCAAACTGGTGGACATCTTCCATTCCTGGTAGTGACAGCAGTTGGGGACATCACCTAGATTGTGACAATAACTCTTCAGGTGGCACTACTGCTCTGAAATTGCCAAACCCATTAGATCCAGTAAGGCTCGAAGTCAGCGGTTGGCCAAGTAACTTTGTGGTCGCAAGTCCTGCAAGTCTTGATGCTCCATCCACTTTGACTATCAATGCGATTAATAGCCAAGACCTTGCAAATCTGACCAAACTGACTGACGCCTTCGTGGCCTTGATTCAAGCAGCAGATCTTGCGGGCTCAACATCAATAATCCTCAACAGTGACGTATTGGATGCTGCAACAGCCGATAAAGGTGCAGCCCTTGGTACTGTAGCGGTCAAACAAGCACTAACCGCAGCAGTAGACGCCACTGGTACTCATAGCCAAATTGACGTTAACGCGATCAATGCGCTTACGGATGATGTTAAAGGATGGGCGCAAGCTCATAACCTTGTCATTTCAGCGCTGGCACCGCAGGCGACATTCGGTTGGACGTTGAGCATTGGTGATTTTGCTTACAACACTCATTCAGGTAAACGAGCAGTATGGAACGCCGCTTCTGGTGCGTCTTCAGATCTGTTGGCAAGTTTCGAGCTTTATAAAGCAGACTCACTCAACAAAGCCGACTTTGTTGCCTTTAATAAATCAGCAACGACTGCCGCTCTTACCGATGAGCAATGGCACTATGCGTTAGAATACGTTAAACAAGTGTCTGACCATATCAAAACACCAGCGCTACTCTCTTCGATTCCAACCGCGCAGGCTTCCACCTACTTCTTAGGCAATAACTCTGGTGACCGCCATATTCGCAAAGCTGCACACAGCAACATTTTTGCAATTTTATTTGATACAGACAGTGCTGACCTAAATACTAAGATCGCTCGTTACCAGACTGCGACCGTACCTTTGTATTACGTTGGCGAAAGCGTGAAGAATGGACCACTAACTCGAATCACCTCATTGAATGCTGAGTTGGCAAGTGCTGAAAATGCAATGAACAACCAAGCCTTCCTCTATGAAGTGGCTCAAGCACAATGGGCACCCTCTACGGTATACAAATGGAATGACTTCTTAGCAGGTCTTAACTCGATGCACAATGTCGGTGTCGCTGGTAACACCTTCTGGCTATTGGATGACAATGCTAACGATGCGACGAACTCAGTTTACGCAAAAGTCGCCATTGCCGCATTCTTAGCGCAAAGTATGCAAGAAACCATTCGCTACAATGCTTGTGATGAAAACAACTGGTCCGAAGTAAGATACGGCGCTCCGGTTAACTACCCAATGACAGCAAGTTGTGGTCAGCTAGGTCAGAAATACGCCGATTACGGTAAAGACCCAGTTACCGGTATTGACCACCCTTACTCATGTCCACGCGATCCGAAGATGGAAGTCACCGCACTAACTAATGCGAAATGGTACGGTGCGCCAGCGCCAGTCTTCGCAGCACCAGACTCTGTACTTGCAGAGAAAGGTTTACTCGTGAATGGCAATGTTGGTCGCTGGACGAACGACGGTCACTGTATGGAAGTCCCGACTAGCGTTGATACCTCTAAGCAGGTTTGGGAACGTGGCGAATGTAAGGTTTACGAAGGCCAGAAAGCAGGTAAATTCATCTGGGATGGTAGTGACACTAACGGCACTGTCGAAGGCTGTGGTTGGTGGGGCCGTGGTGTTATTCAAACCACAGGTCGCCAAAACTTCGGTACGCTAAACCACTTCATGGGTCGTTCTCACGTTGACCCAGATACGATTGGAACCACAGTGAATGGTGTTGTTGTTCAAGCACCGCCAGCGAACCCACTCTATGCCGATCTCGACTTCTGTTCTAACCCTGGGTTAATTTGTAGCTCAGAAGAGAACAGAGAGATCAAATGGATTGCAGGTCTATTCTACTGGGTAACCTCCGTACAGGCTTACAACGATGAAGGTGGTCCATACGCAAGCTGGAACTACCATGCCGAGCTGAAGAGATACGTTGACGGTGGTCTACAAGGCACTGAGTTTATCGACGCAATTTCTGGCATTGTAAACCGTGGCTGTCCTGATAGTCATTGTCCGGTAAGTGGCGAAGTTCACGCAGTTAAAGAGCGTCAAGACAACTTCAAACTTGTGTTACAAACTCTGGGTCTAAACCCTCAGTAATGAAGTGGCCCCTTAACTACAACAAAGGCTCCTGATGTTCAGGAGCCTTTTTGTTTTTTTTAAAAGACAAACAACTAGAATAAAGATGACAACGTGGAATGCAAGCCCCTGCACTAATGCATAAATCACAAACCATAAATTACACCTATGAAAAGTATGATAGTCTTACGCTCCCACAGGCGACAGGGTTGCTTGTCAGGTTATCAATAATTAGATCATAAAAACTAAGGATTAATGATGTTTAAACGCCTACTTTGCGTTGCTGCTGTACTTGTAATGGCAGGGTGTAGCTCACCTAAATTTGACGGTAAGCCCCTTGAAGAGACAAACCAATCAAAGCAACTCACCATTGTCGAAGATGATGCGACACGAGATATTTTTCTGGCTTCAATGCTAAATTGGTGCGATATCAATGGCTACACATGTAAAGTTGTCGTAGATGGCACAACCCCTAAGGAAGATGAACTCACTCTCGACTATGTATCTCGCTGGAGCTGGGACTTTAAAACCTTTATCGCAGATGCTCGCATCACTGCATACCAAGAAGGGCAACGCGTTGGCTACGTAACATTCAAAGCACCGAATCAACTTAATTTTGACAAATACGGAAGTGATGAAGAACGCATTAAAGCCATGATGGACGTTCTTTTCAAAATCACCTCTGCAAAAGAAGCGACTCGCAAAGCTGGTAATGGTGAAATTTAACAATATAGAGCCCTCTTCTTGAGGGCTTTTCTAAATAATTTAAACGAATCCCTTCGAAACCTACCCAACCTTCACAATAAACCTTTACAATGCGCTAAGTTCAGGTACTATCTACGTGCTCTGCAATTCAGAGTTATTAGTGAAACTGCAAGTCGAAAGTAAATTCTTAGTAAAACGCGTTACCGTTGTTATCCTTAGTGTTTCCCTTAGCTTCATCGTTACATTAAATAGTTCAAATTTTCAGTGCATATAGAAGATTAACTTAACTTATATAAGGAAGACATCATGTCTAACAAAACTACTGGTATCGTAAAATGGTTTAACGAAGAGAAAGGCTTCGGTTTCATCACTCCAGAAAACGGCGGTGCTGACGTATTCGTTCACTTCCGTGCTATCGCTTCTGAAGGTTTCAAAACTCTAAAAGAAGGCCAACAGGTTTCTTTTGAAGTTGAACAAGGTCAAAAAGGCCCACAAGCTGCTAACGTAGTACCAGCTTAATTTTAGATTGACCTAAGCGTCAATTATCTAAGATTCGAAAAACCAGCCCAAGTGGCTGGTTTTTTATTGCCTATAAGAACGAAAAAGCTCTACCGAAGTAGAGCTTTCTTTAACAGCGATTACCACATTAAATCGTCTGGCACAACGAAATCTGCGTACGGGTCATCTTCAGCAGGGATATCTTCCGCTGGTGCATTTTGTTCGATGATGACGCTCTCGTCACGCATTGCAATTTTCTTCGCTACGCTACTTGGAATTACCACGTAAGTCTCATCAGTACGGGCAATAGATAGAATGCCTTTTGCCAATTGGTCACGAATCAACTGTTCAACATAGATAGCTTTAACCAGTGTGCCATCAGTAAAGTTGTATTTAATTTCGCCATCTTTCTGATCGATGGTGTTCATCTCAATCAGTTGCTTGATTTGCGCTTTGATCTCTTTGGATAAACGTTGCTCTTTCTGCTCTTCACTCAGTGCTTTATCGCGCTCTTGCTGTTGGCGCTTGTTCTCTTCCACTGCTGCTTTAACTTCACGTGCCTGTACACGAGATTTTTTCGAACCTTTCTTTGCTTTTTTCAGTTTCTTCTCGTTCACTAAGCCTGCTTTCAGCATTTGCTCTTGAAGTGTCAGTTTTGCCATTGTTCTTCCACAAGTAAGTCATCAATTTGTGTCTATTTTACCGACTCAAGGCAGTCAAAGAAAGGCTTCATCCAACATAAAATCCGCAGTAGAAATGAATAGAAAATCATCGCCTCGCCAGAGCGATTTCATCAATCGTGACGACAAATCTATTTTGTTAGACTCTGCTGCCTTTTTATCCGTTAATGCGCTCGACGCGGAAGCTTAGAGAAGCCAAATTCAGACCCGTGTCAGGTATGACTCAGCTCCACTGGGTCATGTATTTCTCTCCCTATCTTTGTGAGATTTGAAGTGGAAAACAATTCCAAACTTGATCGTGTTCGTGCTGATTACAATGTTCATTACTGGAGCCAAGGCTTCTACGGTATCGATAACCAAGGTGAGGTGTATGTATCACCTCGCAGTGATAATGCCCATCAGGTGCCACTAAGCAATATCGTCTCTAAGCTAGAACAGAAACAACTGAATTTGCCGGTATTGGTTCGCTTCCCACAGATCCTGCACCAACGCGTGCACGGCATTTGCCAAGCGTTCAACCAAGCGATTGAAGAGTACCAGTACGACAACAACTACCTGCTGGTGTACCCGATTAAGGTCAACCAACAGAAAGAGGTCGTTGACGAGATTCTTGAAAGCCAAGCGCAGCTAGAAACGAAACAGCTTGGCCTTGAAGCAGGCAGTAAACCTGAGCTACTCGCGGTACTGGCATTAGCTCAGAAAGCGAGCTCTGTGATTGTCTGCAACGGCTACAAAGATCGTGAATACGTTCGCTTAGCGCTAATAGGTGAAAAGCTAGGTCATAAAGTCTTCATCGTATTAGAGAAATTATCTGAGCTTGATCTGGTTCTAAAAGAAGCAAAAAGTCTTGGCGTTAGACCTCGCTTAGGCATCCGTATTCGCTTGGCATCTCAAGGGGCAGGTAAATGGCAATCGAGTGGCGGCGAAAAGTCTAAATTCGGCCTAGCCGCGTCTCAAGTGTTAACCGTCATTGAGCGTCTAAGACAAGAAAACCAACTGGATGCGATGCAACTGGTGCACTTCCACCTAGGTTCGCAAATGGCCAACATTCGTGATATCCGCAATGGGGTTAATGAGTCAGCTCGCTTCTACTGCGAATTACGTGGCATGGGAGCAGATATCAAATACTTCGATATCGGTGGTGGCTTAGCAGTAGATTATGACGGCACACGTAGTCAGTCGTCTAACTCGATGAACTACGGGCTGATTGAGTATGCACGTAACATCGTAAGCACAGTGGGCGATGTATGCCAACAGTATGAGCAGCCAGTACCAGTCATCATCTCTGAGTCTGGCCGCTCACTCACTGCCCATCACGCAGTATTGATCACAAACGTAATTGGAACAGAGGCGTATCATCCAGAGAGCGTGGGACAGCCAAGTGCTGAAGATCCAACTCTGCTACAGAATATGTGGCGTAATTGGGAAAACCTGCAAGATGGTAGCGATGCGCGTGCCTTAATTGAGATTTATAACGACACCCAAAGTGACTTAGCCGAAGTACACTCACAGTTTGCGACTGGAGTACTTAACCTACAGCAACGCGCTTGGGCAGAGCAGCTTTCGCTACGAATTTACTTCGAGCTGAGCCGCCAGATGAGCAATAAAAACCGTTTCCACCGTCCAATCTTGGATGAGTTGAATGAACGACTAGCGGATAAGTTCTTCGTTAACTTCTCGCTATTTCAATCTCTACCAGATGCTTGGGGGATTGATCAGGTGTTCCCTGTATTGCCACTATCAGGATTGGAAAACGTTGAAGATCGCCGTGCAGTAATGCTCGATATCACTTGTGATTCTGACGGTGCTATAGAGCAATACGTTGAAGGTCAGGGGATTGAAACCACGCTGCCTGTTCCAGCTTGGGATAAGGATAAGCCATACCTGATGGGCTTCTTCCTTGTCGGTGCATACCAAGAGATTTTGGGCGACATGCACAATCTGTTTGGCGACACCCACAGTGCAGTGGTGACCGTTGATCAAAGCGGTGAGGCGATTATAGAGCGCATTGATGAAGGTGATAGCGTCGAAGATATGATGCGCTATGTACACATTGATGTAGATAAGATTCGTCAAAACTACCGTGAGTTAGTTGCTGAGCGTGTCAATGTGAACGAGCAGCAAACCGTCTTAGAAGAATTAGAAGGTGGCTTAACAGGCTACACCTATTTAGAGGATTTCTAAATGAATGATTTGTTTACAAAAACTGATTATTCGCTTTACTCGAACTCAATGAGCTTTATGCGCAGACCTTACCTGCGCAATCCTGTCTCTGCAGATGCCGATCTCGTCGTACTTGGCGTACCCTTAGATATGGCAACATCAGGCAGACCAGGCGCTCGAATGGGGCCAGATGCGATTCGTCGTGCATCAGTAAATCTTGCGTGGGAAGGAAACAAGTTCCCTTGGGATTTTAATGTCTTTGACCGCGCTAAAGTCATTGATGCGGGTGACTTGGTGTTCGACTGTGGCGACGCGGAAGATTTCACTTATCGCCTAGAAGCTGCGACCAGTGAGATCCTTAAAAGCGGTAAAACGATGTTAGCGCTAGGTGGTGACCATTTCATCACTTTGCCAATTCTGCGTTCTTATGCGAAACATCACGGAGAAATGGCGCTGATTCATTTTGACGCGCACACAGACACTTATGACAACGGCAGTGCTTACGATCATGGCACCATGTTCTACCATGCGCCCAATGAAGGCCTAATTTCAGCGAAGCACTCTGTTCAGATTGGTATTCGTACTGAGTATGACCAAAATGATCATGGATTTAATGTTATTAATGCCATGGAAGCAAATGACTTGAGTGCAGAAGCGATTGTAGCGTGTATTCGTGACATCATTGGCGATAAGCCAGTCTATGTGACCTTTGATATCGACTGCTTAGATCCTGCTTTTGCACCGGGTACAGGCACTCCAGTTTGTGGTGGCTTGAACTCTGACAAAGTACTTAAGATCTTGCGTGGTTTAGCTGGTGTTAACATTGTTGGGATGGATGTGGTGGAAGTATCTCCTCCTTACGATCATAGCGATATGACTGCCTTAGCAGGTGCAACCGTCGCACTTGAACTGATGTACGCTTGGGCGTCGAGCCGCGTTAGCGAATAGCCTCTAATATCAATCGGTATAAATAAAGCCTGCCAACTCAAAACTGGCAGGCTTTCACCGCGTCCCACGAAATCGTTGAGGCGTTATTCCTGTCCAGCGTTTGAACCCCCTTCTGAAATTGGCGGTATCACTGTACCCCAAACGAAAAGCAATCTCTTCAATGGTCAATTCGGTACGAAGCAGAAACTCTTTGGCAATATCGCTACGTACCTCGCCGAGCAATTTCTGGTAACTCGTCCCATCCTGTTCAAGCTTTCTTCTTAACGTACGTGAAGAGCAACCAAACTGCAGTGCAACTGCTTCAATCGATGGGAATACACCAGCACTCTGATACAGAATTGTTTTGATCTGGTTGGTCAGTAGATATGGCGATTGTAGTGCTGCAATAACTGAATCACAGGACTGAAGGCAATTGCTCAACATATCTGCGTTATGGGTTTTAAGCGGCAGAGACAATAGCGAGGAACAAAAGCTCAATCTTAAACTAGGCGCTTCAAACTCGACTGCACAGCTAAATCGCTCGCTATACTTCGAACCATAAGCAGGTGCTCGATAAGGAAAAGAGAGGTGAGTAATCTCGAGCCTATGCCCTGTTAGCTCTTCGAACATAGCCACTAGCGCACTAAAAAAGTACTCGCTACAGAAAGGCAAAAGCTCGCCAATTTCGAGTGTATTTTCCAATACGATAGAAGCGATACCGTCATCTATTGTCACTTTTACAGAAAATACCGGACCATTTAGGTTGAGATATTTAAAGCCCGTTTTGATCGCTTCTTCTAAAGTACGACTGCTTAAGATGGCATAACCTAAAAGACCAAAATGGCTCAGCTTAGCTCTTTCTCCAATCAACAAGCCCAGCCCTACGTCGTGAAACTGCTGAGACACATGGCGAAACAGAAGCAACTTGTCCGCATAGGTCAACTGCGTCTTCTCGCTTTGCCAATCTAAATGAACCAAGCCGAGCTCCTCTAATATGGGTGTCGTCTTAACTCCAAAGCTCTCCACCGCTTTTAGCAGCAAGGCGATGTCCATAACGCCTAACTGGTGACGGTGGTCTATAGGTAGATACTCAGCGACAATTTCCATAACTCGTTTGTTGGTTGTTTGGGGTGGGTTGGCTAATTGGTGTTTCTAGCATACTGACATTATGAGTTTACTTTCGTGATCGTAGATGACTTTATGTCCGAAAGTGACCTGATTAATCGCTTCAAAATGACTCAAGCTAAGTCAAGTGTTAATCATTTGTAAATCAAAGCTATGATCTCTACTCATTCTGCCCCTGAGAATCTTGTGTCGTCAGAAGGCAAACCCACCTATGGTCATTTTGATGGTACGCCTAAGCAGCTCAATGCGACCTGTTTTGACTATCGAAATAGTATGGACAAACCTGCAAGCAAGCTTGCCAAGCATTTCCACTACAAGCAGTTTCAGTTTGTCAGCCTGAAAACGGCAAGATACATCATAGGATTCGCCATCGCAGATATACGCTACCTTGGTTCGTCTTTTTGCTATATCTACGACACCGAAAGCAACTCGCTAAGCGAACAAAGCTGGTTAAGACCACTGTCGTTTGATAAACAAATGACCGAGTCGCCCTACTCTGGTATGACACAGTTCGCGGGAACAAAACTGCAGTTTGAAATAGCCAAAGGCCAGTGGCGTGCTAAAGCGATGAGCAACAATCTGAAGCTCGATATTATCTTACATGCTCCAGCCAATAGTTTGCCGCTTTCCGTATGCACGCCCACAGCTTATTCCGGATGGACTTACACCCAAAAGCACAACGCACTAACCGTGACTGGCAAGCTAGAAATCGATGGCAATAGCGTAGATCTAAACAGTGCACTTGCCAGTTATGACTTCTCTGCGGGGTATATGCGCCGTGAAACAAGTTGGCGCTGGGCGAGCATCAATACCCGTGATGAAAACACCTTGCTTGGATTGAACCTAGCCGCAGGGGTTAATGAAACCGGCAGCTGCGAGAATGCACTTTGGGTCAATGGTCAACGACACTTGCTTAATCCAGTCCATTTTACGTTTGATCGCGACCATGTTGAGCAAGATTGGCACATATATTCCGACGACGGACGAGTATCTCTTAGGTTTAAACCACTCAATAAACGCAGTGAAAAGCTCAACTTACTGCTACTTAAAAGTAACTTTCGCCAGTTCATCGGTCTCTTTGATGGCTTTGTTGTCGATAACGATGGACTAAAGCATCAGCTAAAAAGTGTTCTTGGGCTCACTGAAGATCACTATGCCAAGTGGTAATCCTGTTTAACGGAGAGCAGAAATGGAATTTCAAACGATTATTGATCACCCAGAGTGGCTGCTGATGTTGCTCGCTCCACTGTTTATAGGCTTGATGGCCGCAGAGTATTTCATCGGTCAGAAACGAGGAAAGCTTCCAGAGAACTCCGCCTATAAACTGCCAGAGGTGCTGTGCAATTTTTCGTTAGCAGGCATGCATCAATTAGCGGATCTGCTGACGGGTCTCGTCATCGTAAAACTCTATTTTTGGCTGTTTGGCTGGAAGTTGCTCGACATTGAAATGAACGTGACCTCTTTCATTGTTTTACTTGTTTTGCAGGATTTTTGCTACTACTGGTTTCACCGTGCGAGCCATAGGATACGCTGGATGTGGGCTGCCCATGTCGCGCATCATAGCTCGGAAAGAATGAACTTTAGCACCGCATTTCGTCAAAGCTTAATGTACCCGGTAGCCGGAATGTGGCTATTTTGGGTTCCCTTGGTCATCATAGGTTTTGAACCTAAATGGGTCATTTTTGCTGTGCTGCTCAACTTAGGCTTGCAGTTTTTCGTTCACACTCAATGGATTCGCTCACTGGGTAAGTTCGAGCTCATTTTTAACACGCCATCGCATCATCGAGTCCATCATGGACGTAATCCACAATACATAGATAAGAACTACGCGGGTGTCTTGATCATATGGGACAAACTGTTCAGTACGTTTGAACCTGAAGTGGAAACCGTCCGCTATGGGATCACTAAGCCTATCGACAGCTACAATCCGCTGACGGTCACCTTCTCCGAATGGCGAGATATGTTCCATGATGTGCAGAGCAAGCATATGTCACTAAGACAGAGGCTGAGGATCTTGCTTGCACCTCCCAGTGATAAACCCGTGGCTACTGAAACAAAGGATACAAAACAGCCTGTAGAAGAAGCCAATCAGTAACAGACTAACGGTCAACACTGTGCTCTTTGCGCAAGCCTTCAAGTAACTGCTGTGCTTGTTTAGGGCTACGCAAGCGAACAAACCGAATATGCTGGTAATCTGGGTGATTCATATCCGCTAGATAACGCTGCTGATTCTTGTGATAGGTTTTCACAGTCCAGAGAATTATTGAATCACGGCTAAAGAAAGACTTGGCAAAAGTTTCGCGATTGCCTGTTCCCGGCCAAAGCTCTTTGCCTGTGATACATCGCTGTATCGCTCGGCTTACCGCCTGATACAAGGTGCGTGGGAGAGAGTAATCTACCCAAATAACGGTATCGACGTTCTCCCATTTCACTTTCCGTGTACGGTTGTAGTTGCCATCGAGCACCCAACTGGAGCCTTGCAATGCATTGCGGATCTTGGCAAAAAACTCTAGGTCTGGTGACTCCTGCCAATCTGGCTTCCAAAACAAACGATCCATCTCGATATGCTTGCAATCAAGAGCACTTGCTAGCTGAGCACTAAAGGTCGATTTTCCACTTCCACTTGTCCCTACAACATTCACCTTATGCATTGTAACTCCTTGTATGCTAGTCAAAAAAGGGGCGAGAGTAGACCACAAGTTGCACATTCAATCAAGGGAAATGTTGCAAATAGCACCAGACTAAAAAGGGCTTCCGAAGATGCCCTAAGTCATATGTCTAAGATCGTAAGCTTAATCGAGTCTTAGAGTCACGCCAGAGTAGTTTGTATAACCGCGCAGCATCACATGATAAGTCACACCTTTCTGTGCTGATACACTACATTGTTCGCTATTGCCGTTTCGGTATGGACGACAATCATAGCTACTCGTCGTTGGTTTGCTGCCTGCTTTTACGTACAAATCAGCATCACCTGAACCTCCAGAAATAGACACAACCACATTTGATGCTGAATCTACGGTAAAGGTGTAAAAGTCTTGAGCAGAGCGGCTGCCACTAAGGTTAGTGAGAGGCTTACCTTTCTCGAGAACGTTGCCGCCAGGAGGCGTTGCGCCACAGCTCGCATCAACACCAACAGTGGTAAATGCCGCTTTAACATCATCGACGCTGTATCCCATATCTGAGGCAGCTTTCGCTACACCACACGCTCCTTGGTCAAAAGTACTGTTTGCTGTCCAGTAAAGTTGGTTAGCCACGGTAAAGACTTCGAACCCCTTACGGACATTCCATCCAGTCTTATTCGACAACAAATAGAACGCGCGGTTGAAAACACCACTGGAGTAGTGAACATTTAAACCATCATAGTATTGAGATGCATGATCAATTGAACGACCATCTTTTGAAGGCTGATCAAAGTAGCGTAGGCCACCCTCTGATTTAAAGATATCTGCACCCACAATCCAGTCTACATTGCCACGCATGTAGTACTCCGCAGCCTCACCTGCAATATCAGAGAATGCCTCGTTAATACCGCCAGACATGTTTTGGTAGACGAGCCCTGAGTTTTGCTCTGTAAATCCGTGACTCACCTCATGTGCGCTGACGTTAATGTCCACTAGCGGATAAAAGGTATTTTGACCATCACCGAACGTCATTGACGATCCATTCCAGAATGCGTTTTCATAGTTAGAGCTATAATGCACACGCATGGTTAATTGGAAAGTAAGAGGGGCGGTGTTCATCCACTCTTTATACATATCAAACACGACGTTACCGAAGTAATGAGCATCATTAAGTGGTGAATAAGCACCATTGATGTATTTGTGATCGGTAAAGTTAGTCCCATCAGTACAGTCGTACGTATAGGCCTGAGTACCGGAAGTGCCATGATTTAAGTCGATGGTTTTTACCGCAGCATTTTCTAACTTACACTTGGTGCCAGTTTTGTCGATCGCAAACGCCGGGAAGTCTTTACCGTAATCATAGCGATTAGTCTTTATGTTACCTCCAGGGCCTGTGCCGTTAGCTTCCGCATGGTTTAAGCCATCCCAATGCTGCAGTACTTTACCTGTCATCGCATCAATGAAGTAAAACGGGCGCGCTGGTTCTTCCTCTGCGACAAAGAAATCTACCATGTATACCACTTGTGCCGTCTGAGACTCATCTAAACGGACCATGAGTTTAGCGTTTTCATTTTCAACGTTAGGTTTAGCAATTGACTTACCTTGATAGGCTGCAATTGCTGCCGAGACGGCCTGCTTTTCATCTAGCGTCGGGCTTGTCGTTGCTAGATCGGCGCCAATTCCCTGAGCCATGGTACCAAACACTTGGCTAGGCTGATCTTTTGACACTGTGGCGACAACCGAAGTATCGAATACAGGCAGACCTAGGTGTGTTTGTTGGTAACGGACTTTGGTTTTACCGTTTGGCAATACGACACGTTTCACTTCGACGAAACCTGTCTCCACTGGAGCCACGCTGTTCGACTGAGTCTGAAGAGTTTGTTGGAGTAGTGCATCATCACTGACTTGCACCATTTCTGCCGCAGTCACAGACCAGCTCATAGACGTGCCCAAGATCGCGGCGATCATCCAGCTTAATTGACGTTGTTGGTTCATTATTTTTTCCTGTCATTTGTAGAAATTCCTTCTTCCCAACAGCTAGATAGGAAGTATTTAGCGATAAATCGCGCATTAAACATGGAAGATCGCGTCAAAAACGCGCAACTTTCCTAAACAGATAATTTATACAGAACGCTAACTAAAATTTACGCAAATGAATCAATAACGAGCAACCAATAAAAGTGAGCAATAAATGGTAGTTAAAAAGCAAGGATTTAGAGCTAGTGATAGAAATATGTGCTTATTTGTTAACGCAAAAGTGTCAACAACTAGTCAGTGACTTAGGCCAAAAGTTTATTTCTCGCTTTCATACTTTGCAGTATATCCTCCCGCCAAAGATATGGAGTAAAAACTCAGTTAACACCTCAAAAATCCCAATATCTGACACAATAAAATACCGTCTCAACTTTAAGAAACTACGCACTCATAAATCGGTTTTTGTTCTGTTTGAATTCCAGTAATGATTTGAAGTAATTTTGCATGTTGCAAAAAAGTTGCAATATGCAAACTAGATATACAACTAAAGCGTCAGAAGACGGTATTTAAGGGTTAATTCCTTATTTATTCAGCACCTTCCTGTGGCACATCCTTTGCTTCGATGGTTATAAAAATGTAAATCAATATTGCGTCAGACAATAAAAAGGAAGTTCCGCATGCTGTCTAAACTAACGATTGCTCAAAAGGTGTATTTATTAGGCTTCTGCCAGCTACTTGCTATGGCTATCTTAGGCGGGTTCGCACTCTATCAAATGAACAAAATTGGTAACGAACTTATCGACATAGCAGAAGAGGATATACCACTGACCAAAAAGCTCACCGTTGTTACTGAACATCAACTTGAACAAGCAATTCTATTCGAACGAGCCCTAGTCAAAGCCATTCGTGTAGATCAAGGAATGGAAAGCAAACAAGCATTTGAAAAGGCCAAAGATAAAGTGCATGACCTGACGGTACAAGTACAAGAAGAGATCATCGAAGTTGAGTCATTCATAGAACATGCGATCCCTTTACTTCACTCAGAAACAGCCAAACTGGAATTTGCTCAACTGCTCGCAGACCTGAAAAAAGTAGAGGCGTCCTACAGTACTTTGACGGGCGAAGTCGACCAAGTCATGGAGTATGGACTCAACGGTGATATCGAGAAGATGTTAAAAATCTCGCATAAGGTCGAGGCACATGAAGATGAGCTGGACAAAGCTTTAATCGCGATACTGGACAGGGTTCAGAACTTTACGCTGAAAAGCGCATTACAGGCCGAGCAAGATGAGAAAGAAGCCATAAAATGGATGTCTATCATAGCCGCTATATCTTTGGTGGTCGGTATTATCCTGCCACTTTTAGTGACTCGCTCTATTCGTTCCCCCATATTGAACCTAATTGAAAGGTTAGATCAAGTGGCTAGCGGAGATGGAGACCTCACTGTAAAACTTGAGACCAGTGCCAACGATGAAACGAGCACAGTGGCAAGATCCTTTAACAAATTCTTAGGTGTTCTGAGCTCCATGATTTCACAAATCAACTCTAAGGCAGAGGAGTTGCAAAGTTCTTCGAGCCTGACTTCTAGCTCTTTGCAAAGAACATTACAAAACGTAGAAAAACAGCGTATTGATATTGAACAGGTCGCCACTGCTATTAACCAGATGAATATGACGACCCAAGAAGTTGCAAACAGTACAGCTAATGCTTCTTCAGTCACCGACCAAGTTAAGAAAAACGTCTTAGAAGGACATAGAGAAGCACTCGCTACACAAGAAGTTATTCAAGAACTGGCGAACGAAGTAACAAGCTCATCAGGTGTCATTGAAAACTTGGTTTCAGAAACCAACAACATTGGTCAAGTCTTGGACTCAATTCAAGGCATTGCTGAACAAACAAACTTGCTCGCACTAAACGCTGCTATTGAGGCCGCACGAGCTGGTGAAACCGGACGTGGTTTCGCTGTAGTCGCAGACGAAGTGAGATCTCTGGCTAAAAGAACTCAGGAAGCTACTATTGATATTCAACAGCTAGTGGAAAGATTGCAGTCAGAAGCCAAAAACGCAGTCACGAGTATGAAGAAAGGCACCGACACAGCGGAGCTGTGTCTATCTAAAAGTAGTGAATCTGCCAATACTTTCTCGCTTGCAGCTGAGTCTGTAAACCAAATTGCTGACCTAAACCTGCAGATCGCAGCGGCAGCTGAACAGCAATCAACTGTTACGCAAGACTTAGACAACAATCTTATCAGCATCAAAACGCTAGCAGATGAGACCGCCGAAGATACTAAGCAGTCTGCAGTTGCTAGTGAAGCCATCGCTCAAAATGCTGTCGATCTTCACAACAATCTGCGCAAATTCCGTTGTTAACCAAATGTTGAAAACAGCGGCTTTGAACAGTGCGTTCAAAGTCGCAAATTCAGCCCTGCTCTAGCCACATGTATACAAAGTAAAGTATGATTGTTTTATAAAGGAAATAAATGGTTTAAGAGTGAACGCCGCCTATGGCAAATCTAAAAAATTCTGTGGCAAAAAATATCAAGACTAAAGTCGCGGGTCAGACCCAAGATGATGTCGTTTACTGCCACATTTTCGATGCAATTCTGGAACAACGCCTTCCACCAGCAACGAAACTCAATGAAGAAGCCCTAGCCGAAATCTTTAGTGTCAGCCGAACCATCATTCGCCGCGCTCTGCTTAGACTGTCTATGGAGCAGGTTGTCAGTATTCGTCCAAACCGTGGGGCTATGGTCGCTGCACCAACTAAGGAAGAGGCTAAACAGATCATTAAAGCGCGTGAAGTTATGGAGCTGGCGATTACTGAGTTAGCCGTTGAGCACGCCACACCCGCCGAGATTGACGAGTGTCGTCGATTGGTAGAGAAAGAAAATGAAGCTTTCGACAATGGTGATTATGGTAAAGGGTTACGTTTATCGGGTGAGTTCCATATTAAGCTAGCTGAGATAGCAAACAACGCTCCGCTGCTTGCCTTCCAACGTAGCTTGGTTTCTCAAACGTCACTGCTTATCGCCCAGTACGAAACAGGCAACCATGCTAACTGTTCTTTAGATGAACATACGGTGTTACTTGATGCCATTGAAGCCGGTAAAACCGAGCAGGCCGTCGAACTAATGCGAGTACATATCGACCATATCCGTTCCAAGCTCAATTTAGACAGCGGTGCCGCATCCAACGATCTGCACGTTGTGTTTTCTGATCTGATTAAAGGGCGTTGATAAGGTAGCACGATGCGGGAACGCTTCGCTTTTGGATGCGAGACCGCTGCGCTACGAGAAAAAGCCAAATTCCCAACGCTAACTTAATAAGGTGTTGGGAATTTCTCTCCCTCAATACTCGCTGCAAGAGAGCCTCAACTCACTCGTCCCTCGTTCTTCAGGATGACAGTGCCTACATCCCGCATCCCGCATCCCGCATCCCGCATCCCGCATCCCGCATCCCGCATCCCGCATCCCGCATCCCGCATCCCGCATCCCGCATCCCGCATCCCGCATCCCGAAGATTGTACACAACAAAAAATACAATATCAATTTTCTTTACGTAAAGATTTTTTACTCGAAGATTAGATGGCTTCATCATATTAATCATAAACTTATCGAAAATACCTCTGTTGAATAGCGCCTAAAACACGCCTTTTCGTGTTGCATTTTTGTAAAAATAAAGTTGACCTTATGGTCAAACTATCCAATTATTGACCACGAGGTCAGAAAAAACATCAGAACAATAGTGTCAATGCACAAGGAGGTCTCTTGATTACTTTCCTACTCAATCAAGAACTCAAACAAGAAAGTGAGCTGTCGCCTAACATGACAGTGCTTCAGTACCTGAGAACACATGTACAAAAAACGGGTACCAAAGAAGGATGTGGTTCAGGTGACTGTGGTGCCTGTACCGTTGTACTGGGTGAAGTCATCGAAGGAAAACTTCAGTACCGCTCTGTTAACTCTTGTTTGACGTTCGTCTCTAGCCTTCATGGTAAGCAGCTTATTACCGTCGAAGACTTGCAGAACAAAAACAAACTGCACCCAACACAGCAAGCCATGGTCGACTTTCATGGTTCTCAATGTGGTTACTGTACTCCGGGCTTTATCATGTCCATGTTCGCTCTAAGTAAGAACAAACCAGCAGCGAACAAAGAAGATGTCATGGAATCACTGGCTGGCAATCTATGTCGCTGTACGGGTTATCGCCCTATCATAGATGCAGCCTTGTCATTGGTTTCAAACGAGCCACTAATGGATCAGTTTGTCGAGCTTGAGAAGAAAACTGTCGCGAGACTGCAAACCTTGCAAGAACAGCCAGCTAGCTTAAGTCATGGAAACTTAACCGCGTACCTTCCGCGTAGCGTCGATGAGCTAGCAGAAATTTACACTGCAAATCCTAAGGCGAAACTGGTTGCCGGCGGTACCGACTTAGCGCTAGAAGTAACCCAGTTCCACCGAGAAATCGAAACTCTAATCAACGTCAACCTTGTTGAAGACATGAAGGTTTGCGAAGAGAGTGAAGACGCTCTACACATTGGTGCCAACGTGGCGATTAGCGATGCATACCAACTGCTGACCAGCCACTACTCTGATTTCGGCGAACTGCTACATCGCTTCGCCTCACTGCAAGTACGCAACCAAGGTACGCTTGGCGGCAATATTGGTAACGCTTCACCGATCGGAGACGCGCCACCACTTCTTATCGCCCTCAACGCTCAGGTTAAACTGCGCCGCGGTAAGCAATCAAGAATCCTGCCGATTGAAGATTACTTCATCAGCTACAAGGTGACAGCTCAGCAAGAAAGCGAGTTCATTGAACAAGTCATTATTCCTAAACCGAAGAGCAACGACACTTTCCGTGCATACAAACTTTCTAAGCGCTTAGATGACGATATCTCAGCAGTATGTGGGGCGTTTAATATCCAGATCGAAGACAACAAAGTAGTCGACGCTCGCATTGCCTTTGGTGGAATGGCAGCAACACCAAAACGCGCTTCAAACTGTGAAGCAGCCTTAATTGGTCAAAGCTGGACACAAGAGACTATCGATAAAGCAATGAAAGAGATAAACAGCGACTTTGAGCCGCTATCTGACTTCCGCGCCAGCAAAGAGTATCGCTCTATGACTGCCGCTAACATGCTGCGCCGTTTCTTTATCGAGCAGAACCATCAGAACAACCAGATTGAAACGAGGGTAACGTCTTATGTCTAACGCACACCATCAGACCCTATCTCATGAAGAGATGGTCGCCATCGTAAAGCAGGATCTCAAAACTGGCGTTGGTAAAAGCGTAAAACACGACAGCGCCCCAAAGCAGGTCACGGGTGAAGCGGTCTATATCGATGACCGTCTTGAATTCCCAAATCAATTACATGTGTATGCGCGTTTAAGTACCCACGCTCATGCGAAAATTACCAAGCTTGATGTCTCTCCATGTTATGAATTCGAAGGCGTAGCGATAGCTATTACCCATGAAGACGTACCTGGGCAACTTGATATCGGCGCCATACTACCCGGTGACCCACTGCTTGCTGACGGGCTAGTTCAATACTATGGACAACCCGTACTCGCAGTTGCAGCAAACGACATGGAAACCGCACGCAAAGCCGCGCAAGCCGCCATCGTTGAGTATGAAGCACTGCCGCCGGTTCTGGATGTCAAAGAAGCACTAGAAAAAGAGCTATTTGTGACTGAAAGCCACCAGCAAAAACGTGGCGATTCGGCGGCTGCACTTGCCAATGCTAAACACATTATTGAAGGTGATTTAGAGATTGGCGGTCAAGAGCATTTCTACCTTGAAACTCAGGTTAGTAGTGTTATGCCGACCGAAGATGGCGGTATGATCGTATACACCTCAACGCAAAACCCAACTGAAGTACAAAAGCTAGTTGCTGAAGTTCTTGGCGTACCTATGCACAAAGTCGTGATCGACATGCGCCGTATGGGTGGTGGTTTTGGTGGCAAAGAGACCCAAGCCGCAGCACCGGCGTGTATGGCAGCGGTGATTGCACACCTAACTAAGCGCCCGACGAAGATGCGCCTACCACGTGCAGAAGATATGACCATGACGGGCAAGCGTCACCCATTCTACAACCAATATAAAATTGGTTTTGATGATAATGGCGTCATTCAAGGCTCAGAGATCATCGTTGCAGGTAACTGTGGTTACTCACCCGATCTATCGAGCTCGATTGTTGACCGCGCTATGTTTCACTCAGACAACGCCTACTACCTAGGTGATGCAACGGTCACAGGTCATCGCTGTAAAACCAATACTGCGTCAAATACGGCCTATCGTGGTTTTGGCGGCCCGCAAGGTATGATGACCATTGAACACATCATGGATGAAATTGCCCGCTACTTAGGCAAAGATCCGCTCGAAGTACGCAAAGCCAACTACTACGGTGGGGAAGGACGTGATGTCACTCACTACTACCAAAAGGTTGAAGACAACTTCTTACCAGAGATCACAGAGCAGCTAGAACAAAGCAGTGACTACCACGCTCGCCGCAAAGCAATTGCCGAGTTCAACAAGCAGAGCCCTATCTTGAAAAAAGGCTTAGCGATCACTCCAGTGAAATTTGGTATTTCATTCACGGCGACTTTCCTCAATCAGGCTGGCGCGCTCATTCACATCTACACCGATGGCAGTATTCATTTGAATCACGGTGGTACAGAGATGGGACAAGGCTTGAATATCAAAGTGGCACAAATTGTTGCACAGGAGTTCCAAGTTGATGTTGAACGTATCCAAATCACCGCTACCAATACCGACAAAGTACCGAACACATCGCCAACAGCAGCCTCATCGGGCGCCGACCTCAATGGTAAAGCCGCGCAAAACGCCGCACTAACCATTAAGCAGCGCTTGATTGAATTCGCTTCTAGTCACTTTAAGGTAACGCCAGAAGAGGTGGTATTCAAAAACGGCATGATCATGATCCGTGATGAAATCATGACCTTCGAATCCTTTGTTCAATTGGCCTACTTCAACCAAGTATCGCTATCGAGCACAGGCTTCTACCGTACGCCGAAGATCTACTACGATCATGAAAAAGCTCGCGGTCGCCCGTTCTACTACTTTGCCTACGGTGCCTCTTGCTCGGAAGTAATAATTGATACCTTAACGGGTGAGTACAAGATCCTACGCGCAGACATTCTGCATGATGTTGGGGCTTCGCTAAACCCTGCCATTGATATCGGTCAGATTGAAGGTGGCTTCCTGCAAGGTGTCGGTTGGTTAACCACCGAAGAGTTAATCTGGAATGAACAAGGCCGCTTAATGACCAATGGCCCTGCAAGCTACAAGATCCCAGCGATCGCAGATATGCCAATCGAGTTCCATACCCACTTATTGGAGAACCGAGCCAACCCAGAAGATACGGTATTTAATTCAAAAGCCGTCGGTGAGCCGCCGTTCATGTTGGGTATGTCGGTCTGGAGTGCATTGAAAGATGCTATTGCTTCTGTCGCCGTCGAGGGAGCGATTCCTAAGTTGGATACACCAGCAACACCAGAACGTGTCTTGATGGCGATTGCGAAAGTGAGTCAGCCACAAACGGCATCTGAGAAAGCTGAACAAGCCTAGTACGCGTCATTCCATAGACTGACGACAAGATAAATAGTTCAAGGAGAGACGTATGTTTAAGGACAATTGGATTCATGAACTGGCACAACTAGAGAAAAACAGCGAACCGTGCGTGATGGTGACTGTATTGGAAGACCGTGGCTCTGTGCCAAGGGATGCAGGCACCAAAATGCTGGTCACCCGTGACAGGTTGATTGCCACTATAGGCGGTGGTCACCTTGAGCATGTCGCGACCAAAATGGCTCGTGAGATGCTGATCGCAGGTGAACGCTCACTCAAAGTAGAACGCTTTAATTTGGGTGCCCGTCTAGGCCAGTGTTGTGGCGGAATGGCAACACTGAGCTTTGAACCTATTGGCACCGCCCAAAAGCATCTGGTTGTGTTTGGAGCAGGTCATGTTGCCAAAGCCCTTTTACATATCGTCTCGACTCTTCCCTTCCGAGTGACTTGGATTGATGAGCGCGATGATGTTTTCCCTGAAGAACTGCCACGTAATGTGACTAAGTTAGTGACCGATGATCCGGTCGCAGAAGTACGAGACTTGCCACCAAACAGTTACTACTTAGTCATGACTCACAATCATCAACTCGATTTTGATCTCGCTAGAGCCATTATTGACCGAGATGACAGCGTCTATTTCGGCATGATTGGCTCCCTGACTAAACGCAAGAAGTTTGATATGCGCTTAGCCCAGCGTGGGTACAGTGATGCACAGATCAACACTATGATTTGCCCCATTGGCGTCAGCATGGTGAATGGCAAGCATCCAGCAGAAATCGCGGTATCAGTTGCAGGTGAACTAATCGCACACTATCAGGGCATTCCACTTGAAGAAAAACGCCCTACGGCACACAGTAAAAGTAACCATATGAGCGATTCGCCACTGGAAGAGAAAATCGCCTAACCCAATCAGCCGTTTAATTTGGGTTTAAAAAGGAAGTAAAAATGACAACGCAACGCAACGCTTATCGTGCAGCAATTTTGCACAGTATCGCGGATCCGAAAGATGTCGGACTGGACAATTCATATCAATTCTTTGATGACGGTATCATCGTTGTCGAAGACGGGCATATTGTGGATATTGGTGAAACCGAGGAAGTGCTCGCCCGCCAACCCAAAGATCTCAATATAACCGAGTACGAAGACAAGCTGATTACCTCTGGGTTTATCGATACCCATATTCACTACCCGCAAACGGGTATGATCGCTTCATACGGTGAACAACTGCTCGACTGGCTAGAAAACTACACTTTCCCAGAAGAGCGCCGTTTTAAGAATCCAATTTACGCACTCAAGGTCGCTAAGTTGTTTTTTGATGAACTGGCAAGCAACGGGACTACTACAGCCCTCGTATTCGGCACGGTACACAAAGAGTCAGTAGACGTATTTTTTGGTGAAGCGGAACGTCGTAACCTACGCATGATTGCAGGCAAGGTATTGATGGATAGAAACGCGCCTGACTACCTAACCGATACGCCTGAATCTGGATATGAAGCATCAAAAGAACTGATTGAAAGATGGCACAACCGCGGTCGTTTGCTTTATGCTGTTACTCCTCGATTTGCTCCCACTAGCACACCTGAACAGTTAGCCACTGTGGGTAAGCTGCTCGAAGAGTACCCAGATGTGTATATGCACACTCATCTTTCAGAGAACAAGAAAGAGATCGAGTGGGTACTGGACCTATTCCCTGAGCGAGATTCTTATCTCGATGTCTATGACCACTATGGTTTACTACATAAACGCTCGGTATTCGCTCATGGTATCCACCTGTCTGATTGTGAGTGCCAGCGTCTAGCCGATACTGAATCAGCCATCGCTTTTTGCCCTACGTCTAACCTTTTCTTAGGTTCGGGCCTGTTTAAACTACCAAAACTAGAAGAGCATGGCGTAAGAGTCGGGATGGGCACGGATGTCGGAGCAGGAACCAGCTTCTCGATTCTTCAGACCATGAGTGAAGCGTATAAGATAATGCAGCTTCAACAAGAGAAGCTGCATCCCCTTAAGTCTCTCTTCCTTGCAACATTAGGTGGTGCTCGTTCACTCCATTTGGAGGACAAGATAGGCAACCTTGAAGTGGGTAAAGAAGCCGACTTTGTCGTACTCGACCTACATGCTACTCAATTAATGCGTTTCCGAATGAACCAAGCAACAACCCTTGAAGAGAAACTGTTCGTCCTGATGAGCTTAGGTGACGATAGAACCGTGTGCGAGACCTTTATCTACGGTGAGAAAGCGTATGATGCTAAAGGTAAGATAGATGGAAAGAAGTTCGCTAGCTAAGTTCTCATAACAGGTAATATAAAACGCTCCCGATTGATGGGAGCGTTTTAATTTATCAGCCTAGCACCCCTACTTAATTCCGTATTTGGCTAAGATCTTGTCAAAGGTACCATTGGCCTTAATTTCGGCCAGCCCTTTATTAAACGCTTCAATGTATTCAGCATGGTTGGGATTCGCTAGCCCTGCGGTAACATGCAACGGGTTAACTGACAACGCATTATTAGTGAACTCAAAATCGGCCAAATTCATTCCAGCTCCAGACAAGGTAGATTTCGCCACAAGCTCATCTTCTAAAGTCAGGTCTATCCTTTTTGCCATCAGCTTCTTAGCATTAGCGACCAAGTCATTCGCCTCTGGCTTTTTAAAGTTATTGGCCGCTAAAAATTCATCACCATAACCGTAGTTACGGATAATACCCACTGTTTTACCCGACAAGCTATCAAGTCCGTTGTATTCGAACCCTTCCCCTTTGCGCATAATAAACTTGAGCGAGTTTTCTAAGTATGGCTCACTGTACTTCAAGAAAGAGGTACGTTCATTGGTAAACCAAGTCGCGACTAACACATCAACCCTACCACCTTTCACTTCATTGAGTGCGCGTGTCCAAGGCATAATTTTGAAATCAACGGTATGCCCCTGCGATTTAAAAGCTTCCGTAATAATCTCAACGGATACACCGGGATTCGCTTTGTCTTTCTGAACAAACGGCGCCCATGGATCTTGTGCGGCAGTAATCACCGCTGCATTTAAAGCAAAAGAAAATAGTGAACTCACCACTATTAAAATGAGATTTCTCATAACATGTCCTCTGTTTATATCCTAGGTACGGAACTTAGCCATATGATTGGCAATACTTTGACTCAAACCCAGTACTTCTTCAGTCCTTTGTGCATTCTTAGTTGCGCCAGAGGAAACATCATTGGTAGCCTCTGATGCTTCCACAATCGCTTGGCTGATTTCTTCCACAGCCATCCGTTGTTCGTCGGTAGCCTGAGAGATTTGCCCACTTCTATCTGAAATAACGGTTATTAAGCTTTGTACTTCACTGACTGAGCTTTGCGATTCACTCACTCTCGAGGCCGTTTGCTCAAGCAAAGACGCTATTCGAGTCAGTTCATCTTCAACCGACTTGGTCGCAGCACCTAATGCTGCAATGTTTTTTTGAATTTGCTCTGTCGATTCACTGGTTTTTACAGCAAGATTTCGCACCTCATCTGCAACCACAGCAAAACCTCGCCCTTGCTCACCTGCCCTCGCAGCCTCAATCGCAGCATTCAGAGCAAGTAAATTGGTT
Organism: Vibrio sp. R10-SF1-ISO8; assembly: GCF_059833805.1. Taxonomy (NCBI): domain Bacteria; kingdom Pseudomonadati; phylum Pseudomonadota; class Gammaproteobacteria; order Vibrionales; family Vibrionaceae; genus Vibrio; species Vibrio sp. R10-SF1-ISO8. Next base: position 206,372 of record NZ_JCBDHL010000010.1, read on the forward strand.
TGCTCTGAAATATCATTAATCACATTAAGAACCGTGGTGATTTTTTCTCCTTCCTCAATCAAGATGTGCATCTCAGCATTCACATGGTTCATCTCTTCACGCATGTTGATGATGTCGTTGGCTGAGCTCTCGATTGCATCATTAACATTTGAAGCAAGTGAGGTAGCCGTATGTGCTTGTTGGGCTGTTTCCGAAGCCGTATCCGCAACAGTAGAGACCGATTGATTTAACTCTGTTGCAGCTGCCGCTACGGTGGTCAATTGATGTTTTTGCATTTCAAGTTTTTCAGCATTGGACTTCGCCGTAGCACCATTCGCTTGCGCTTTGTCTTTAAGCGCATCAGAGGACTGATTTACATCTTGAACAATCACCCTAAGCGACTCAGTAAAACTATTAATGCCTTCAGTGATGTCTGCAAATTCTCGATATTTTGCTGGCGCAAGCTTGTTGGTTAGATCTCCATCTCCAGAAGCGAGATCTTTAACCACTTCTGTCAATTCAGATATGGGGCGAATCACCGTCATAGACAGTGCAACTACGATCACTATCGATAAAATGATGTCGAGTACAATCAGCTCGATAAAGTTGGTTTTGAGCGAATCGGCAAGCTTAGTATCGAGAGCATGGGTATCAAAATAGACAACAACCTTACCTACTGGGTTTTCTTCTCCATATTCGACAAAGGTCAGTGCAGCACTCATGCTGTTATCTTCGGTAAACAGCGATTTGTCCGTCACCTCAACCGTTTCATACTCTTCACCAGCAAGTTGATGTGTGAGAAACAAAAGATCACTGCCTTCATTATCAATAAGCTGTACAGCGGAGATTTCAGGTAAATTCAGTTCCGCCGAAATAGAGACTTTTGCGGAGTCTAAGTCAAAGTCCCACACGGCTTTGGGCAAACTGATCATCATCCGCTGAGTCGTGTTCTCGACGGAATGCTGTAGTTCAACTAATAAGTTGTCTTTAAAACCTTGATACTTAATGAATGCCGATACTAGTAACACTAAGGTCAGCGCTATAATGACCTGTACTAAAAATACGACTTTTAACTTTTTCAAAACTGCCCCCTAAATTTTTTGACAGTTAATAAAAAAGTAGTAACTGATTAACCAATTATCAAACAAAGAGATTAATTAGACATCAATCACAATTTTCTGGGTGTATATCTTCCATTACAGCAAAGAATAAATACCAAGAGACTGTCATCAACATACCTAACAACTATCGTTAAAAACTATGGGCAGTGATCCTAGTTAAACCTAAATGGTCGCGGGCGAGTATTTATCCAAAATTCGCTGCACTAATTCCATACGTACAGGCTTAGGCACAACATCATTAAACCCCAGCTCTAAGTAGTGCAGTACATCTTTGTCGAAGGTATTGGCTGTCAGTGCAACAATTGCGGTATCGGGCGCTAAATCATCTTGACGGATTCTCTTTAACGCTTCTATGCCATCCATGATTGGCATTTGAATATCCATGAAGATGATATCGAAATGGCGCTGTTTAATAATATCTAGGCACTCTTGTCCATTGTTTGCCGTGGTGGTCTCAACTTGTAATGTCCTCAACATTTTCTGCGCGACAATTTGATTCACTCGCATATCTTCCACGATCAAAGCAGATAAACCAGAACTCCGATTCAGCGACACCTCTGATTGATCTAGATTCCGGTTATGATTGCCTAATGCACTAAGCAGACTGAAAATATCATAAGGTTTGGTCAGCTTTACCTGCTTTTCTGAAAGGGGGACTGAAGCATGTAAATCAGCAATCACAACACTCATTTGCTCTTCAAGATGAACCTCAGGAAAATTGTCCTCTACTCTGTTTTCACCACTATGGTAGTAAACCGCGATATCGCCAGATTTGTCGAACAAATCAAAACGCTTAAGTTCGTCACTGATTAGCTCCCTGGCGTGTAGATCAGTGCTTACCACCCTTACTCGCCTTTCAAGATTCATAGCACAACCAATTGCTTTCTCTCCCTCTACCTGAACTGGTATTACAACGCTAAACTCAGTGCCTTTATTCAGTTCACTCTTAACCTCTATCCTCCCACTCATCAGATTAACCAATGACTGGCAGATAGACAGTCCTAAGCCAGTGCCACCATATTTTCTTGTGATGGAATCATCGGCTTGAGTAAATTCCTCAAACACTTTATCAAGTTGTTCTCGTGACATACCAATACCAGTGTCTGACACTTTGAGCCTTAAGAAGCTCTCCGGTTCTGAGCGCTCCAATGAAAGGCGCACATCGACAAAACCCTGCTCAGTAAACTTAAGCGCGTTGTAACTTAGGTTATTGATTAACTGCAGCAACTTGGTTTTATCTGCGATGAGCTTGTAGTCTTTATTCAGTTCTGTTGAAAAAAAGATCTCAACATCGATTTTACTCATATCGACAAAAATGGTTTTAGACAGCTCAATTAACTCACTGCAATAGAACGCTTCTGTTTGCAGCTTCATCTTTCCTTTCTCAATTTTGCTGAGATCGAGCACACTGTTAATAAGCTTAAGTAGGTGTTGCCCTGAGCTATTAATCATCGACAGAAAGTTACGCGTCTGCTCATCGGTAGCCTCGTAGTACTCTTTATGGCTCAAACCGATAATGGCGTTTAATGGCGTCCGCATCTCATGCGACATATTGGCAAGAAAGCGAGCTTTGGCTGTAGCATGTTGCTCTGCGAGTTTTTTTGCCTCTTCCAGTTTGTCTCCACGCTCGGTCAAGTCTTGACTGAGTTTAATTTGGTGGAGGTACATATAAGAAATCACACCGACTAGAATAATGGAGCAGGCAATGATCACTACCATGTACAAATACTGACGGTCATAAAGATTTTCTTTGTCCTGTGTGAACTCGAGTTGATTCCTTTGCACTTCTGCGACGAAACTAGAAAGGTACTTATTGAGATCAAAGTACGTTTTTTCTACCGCGCTCAATGATTCTGCAACCTTCCGTTCATTGTTGAGAGTAAGACCAGAGATTTGCGTTGCGAGTTGAGTAATTCTCTTTTCCAATTCGGCTAACTCGCCCAAGTCGCCGTACTGAGCATGTATATTTCGCGTCCGCTGTGCTTTCAGATCTTGTAGGATGCTGGCTTTATGCACTCTCGCTTGCATTTTTAGTCGCGCCAACGAACGAGAATCTTTTTGAATCGAGAAGTTGAGTATTTCAGCCTTCAGTAACAACAGTTTGGCTTTTGCCGAAATATTGTTATTAACTATTGTGACATAAGGTTGAGGGGATATTTTTCTAATTTCACTTAACGAGTAGAAGAAATAGGTAGCCATTATCAGCAGCACAATGCTAACACTCGCAATAATGGCTATGAAGGTGCGCCCCTTTGGTAAAAGACGGGAACTCATTGTTCTATTCCACAACAATCTCTCTCACCTGCCACACTGACAGGCTATAGTAAAAGTCGTTTCTAATTTCAGCGTGCTCGGTGAAAGGCAATACAACAAACAAAGGACCTTTGTCATCAATGGTCATTCTAACCCCTGCCTCATGCGTTGCGAGTAGAATGCCATACTTCTTAATGTCCTCTAGCGAGATAGTGACAACATAATCATCCCACGCGATTACTTGTACCTGCTTACCCTTAGCACCCACATACTCGAGTAAGCTAGCTAATTTTGGTCCTTTGTACTCGACCACTTCAGTGACGACATGATTATTGGTATGAATAGTCCCTTGCTCTAAACCAAGGAGCATCGCTTCATCAAACTCAACGCCCTGTGGTGAGTTCGTTTGGCTTATATTGCCCGAGATCCAAAGGATAGGCTCCTCTGCTGGAGCCGATATCGCCAACACATATTGGCTAAAAAACAGTAAAGTGCTCATCGCACTTATAACTAGAGCTCTTCGCATAATCGCCCCTAACATCCGGTAGTTGAGTAATCTTGCTGTAATCTAGGTCTATCAAGTCAGTATAGACAAAGATCGAGAGTAGGATGGAAACCAACAAAGGTATGTCATTGAATCGAAGACTATTTACTCCCTTTAACTAAAGCGATCACTTTCACCAATAACCTTAAGATCGCTATCAAGCTGCACCAATAATGTTACAGCTTGTTCCTTATCAGTGCGTTCAAGCTTTGCGAAACACTATAAAAAAACCTACCCCTTTGTTTCTAAAAGAATAAATCTCTTGGCACATAGATTGCTCATTATAGAGATAGTCATTGTATACAAGTAAAAATACAAAGGAGAACACAATGGAAAAGGATTCCGACTTAATCTACGCACTCGGTGATAGACCGGAACCAAAAGCTGCTACCTGGGCCGCCATCCAACATGTACTGGCGAGTTTCGTCGGTATCATAACCCCAACATTGATTATTGGTTCTGCGCTAGGCTTAGCTGAGCATGTTCCCTATCTGATCAGTATGGCGTTGATGGTGTCTGGGGTCGGTACGTTTATTCAAGCAAAGCGAGTGGGACCAATCGGCGCTGGGCTCATTTGTGTTCAAGGAACGAGTTTTGCTTTTCTAGGTTCAATTCTGGCTGGGGGCTTTTTAGTTAAAGGACGTGGTGGAAGTGCAGAAGAGATTCTGGCGGTTATTTTCGGCGTTTGTTTCCTCGGGGCATTTGTCGAAATCTTCCTTTCTCAATTGATCGATAAACTAAAAACTATCATCACACCGATTGTCACAGGCATTGTTATCACAACGATTGGAATCTATTTGATCAAAGTGGGCGTGACTGATTTAGCCGGCGGTTTTAACGCGCCGGATTTTGCCAGCCTTGAGAATTTGATGTTAGGCGGCTTAGTACTCGCGACCATCGTTATCATGAACTTAAGCCGCCATACTTGGGTCCGTCTCTCGTCCATCCTCGTTGGTCTTATCGTTGGCTGGATTGCAGCAGCATTGGTGGGAAAAGTTGCTCCAGTTGATCTATCCAGTCAGCCATTGCTTAGCATACCCGTTCCATTTAAGTATGGTTTCAGTTTTGACTGGCAAGTGTTTCTTCCCATCGGGTTCATATACCTAATCACAGCCATTGAGTCGACGGGTGACATTACAGCAAACTGTATGTTCTCCAAACAAGAAATATCTGGCTCTGGCTATTTAAAACGTTTGAAAGCGGGCGTGTTAGGCGATGGCGTCAACTCTCTTATCGCTGCGACTTTCAATACCTTTCCAAATACCACCTTCAGTCAAAATAATGGTGTAATTCACTTAACCGGAATCGCCAGTCGCCACGTAGGGTATTTTATCGCTGCTATCTTGTTTATTTTGGGTTTATTCCCAATTTTAGGCGCGTTGCTGATGACGATTCCAAAGCCAGTATTGGGCGGCGCTACATTAGTTATGTTTGGCACTGTTGCGGCAGCTGGCATCAAGATCATCGCTAGCGAAACCTTGAATCGTGAGAAGATCATGACGATTGCGTTGTCATTTGGTTTTGGGCTTGGAGTGATGTTAGTCCCTGATCTACTCAGCCAGACACCTAAGCTAGTGCAAAGCATCTTCGGCTCGCCAGTGACACTGGCTGGTATCACGGCACTTACCATGACGTCACTACTAGCAGTGTTTAAACGTCAGAAACAGGGCAAAGAGCCATCTATCGCCCTAGCAGATAACTAAACAGTGGAAAATGCCCTCAGCAACCGTTGAGGGCAGATATTCTTATTGCGCCCACCAGCCTAAACGAGCAACCGCCGTTGAACACCAGTAGAATTGCAAATCACGATTATCGGTACCAATTCTTGCGCTCGCGCCATTTGGGCCATCAGTAACATTGTTCAACGCAGCCTTAAGCGTTGCAAGAGAATAGGTTATCGCCCCCACTCCATGTTGAGTGCTCACATCCACTTGACTCTTCTCTACTTTGTCAAAGAATGGGTCATTGGTGCTATATAAAACGTTGCCTTCTCCAACATAGTAAGAGTGCGGTGTATGGGTCGGATGCCCTGTCGCGTTAGTTACTGTAAGCACACCAGGTTTTAGAGTATCAATATTATCTGGGTGAATAAGCTCCATCTTGGTGCGCAAGATACGCCAAAGGTCGACGCTTTCTTTTGCACTGGGTGTTCTGTCTTTGCTCTCGACAGGGAAACAACGAGTGAAGGCGAAGTCATGACAAATTCCATTGATCGGCATAAAGGTTTCCTCCTTTTATTATTGCCTTAACATATATTTATAAAACGCTCAGTACAATGTATAAATAACTGGTAAAACCAATAACTTGGGTCAAACCAAGATCAAAAAAGGCACCGATTTCGGTGCCTTTTGCCAATCGAGATATTTAGCCTTTCATCGTTAACATACCTTGAGTGACGATAAAATCAATGATGGTATCGAGCCCTTTGCTTTCCTTTAGGTTGGTGAACACAAAAGGTTTAGTGGGACGCATCCGCTGGGTATCTTGCTCCATCACTTCCAGTGACGCTCCAACGTATGGTGCCAGATCGATCTTATTAATAATCAGCAAGTCTGAACGAGTAATACCTGGACCACCTTTACGCGGGATCTTTTCCCCTTCAGCCACATCAATCACATAGATGGTTAAATCCGCCAACTCTGGGCTAAAGGTGGCACTCAAGTTATCTCCACCGCTTTCTACAAACACCACATCAAGGTTTTTATGACGTTTTGCCAGCTCTTCAACCGCCGCTAAGTTCATCGAGGCATCTTCACGAATTGCAGTATGTGGACAGCCGCCCGTTTCAACACCGATAATACGATCCGGCTCTAACGCTTCAGCACGGGTGAGGATTTTGGCATCTTCTTGAGTATAAATATCATTGGTCACAACCGCGATATTGAGTTTGTCTCTGATCGCTTTACACAACACTTCAAGCAGTGCTGTTTTACCCGATCCTACGGGGCCGCCAATACCGACGCGTAAAGGTTGTTTGTAACTTTCCATTATTAAGTCCTTCTAATTCTTTGCTTGCTACTTCGCTAAGAACGAAATAGCCGTGTGTACTGAGTTTCATGCAAACTGCTGGCAATTGATATTGATGGCGTAAAGCTGCCGATCATCCAATCTTCAATCGTTCTGGCTCTATCTAACGCTTTAGGAAACCGTTCACTGAGTTGAATCAAAGCACGTTGCCCATCTGTTTGACCTAAAGGCACGAGCTTGACCCCTGCCATGATCAGGTTTTCAGCCCAGCTCCATAAGTAGCCTTGTTTGAGTTGCTCGATTTCTATATCCCAATGCTGCGCGGCGACGCAAAGCCCAAGCAACTGATTTGGCTTGCTATCGGCATAATCAAAACTGTCATGATAGATATCGAGCTGTTTGAGTAAGGTATACAGCGCTTGCCCACGCTGCTTCTCTTCGGCTCTGAGTTCTTTGGTCTCTCTGCTGCTGTAGAGCAAGTCACTCAGCGCAGCTAACTGTTGTTGGTTATTGTTAATCAGCGCTTGGGAGTAGCGTTCAAGGATTGGCAGCTCGAGTGTCGCGACACTGTTCATCAGCATGTTATCGAGCCAATCTTGCATTGAAACACGATCCGATACCCACTGCGCCTCAACCGCCCACTCCAAACCTTGCGAATAAGTAAAGCCACCGATGGGTAGAGAGGGGCTTATCAACTGAAACAGCCGATACAACGCCAGATCGTTTGGCCTTTTTTGATAAGACATAGGCTAAGGTTTACAGGATGACGAGGGCGCTAACTGAGGCAACACCAACAGAAAGCCAAGGGCTTGAAAGTGCGCGACCAAACTGCAAGCCAAGAACCATAAGCGCCGCTGCACTGACAGTCATACCCGCGGCAAACGAAGAGATTGCGCCTTGCGCTTCAACACCGTGCGCATAACCGTGGAAAAACACTAAACCAACACATAAAGTCAGCGCCAAACGCAGCATATCTTTTGAAGCGTGGAAGGCTTGCCAGATTGCGCCGCTCACGACAAACAGCGAAGCCCCTATCGCAAGCTCGACGCCATTAAAGCCGCCAAACGCCTGCCCAGCAGCAAGACCAATCAACAGTGAGGCAAGCGCGCTGAGGACTAATCCCATTTTACGCACGGCTGACGTCTGTACACATGCGACTAAAATACCAAACGCAACCAACATAATCAGGTGATCGAAACCGGTTACCGGGTGAGTTAAGCCTGCTGAGAAAGAGCCTGTTTCGTGCCCGGGGTGCGCCATCACTGATGATGAGAGAAGGGCCAGACAAGTGAATGCAGCGAATTGTTGTGTTTTGTTCATGATAACTTCCTTGTTGTTATTGCTTTAATTTGGGTGTGATTAGTGATGGTGATGATGCCCACCAGAGCGGCCACCATAAGCGCCACTTTCTGGCTCGAATGACGCGTCTTCTGTGGTGACTTTAGCACCCAAGCCTTCAACCATTTCGTCTAATACATGGTCGTGCTGGTAACGGACCCAGCCAAATTCCACTTGCAACGGTACATGTCGATTGCCAAGGTGATACGCCACGCGCGTCAGTAGATGCAGATCGCTGCAATAAACCGTAGAGACCTTTTCCGGCGCGGCTTTGATTTCGACGATCATGCCGCATTGGCTTTTAAGTTGTTCACCGCCACGCAAAATGTGTCCACGCGGCAGAAACAAGCCTGCTTCACGACCATCATCTAGCTCAACTTTAAGTCGGCTCTTAATTCGGCTATCTATTGGCAAGCTCAGAAACGCATTAGGTTTAGTACAAATTTCTTTGCTGATTTCGGTAAGTTCGATCATCTCATCTCCTTATCAGTTCGTTTTCTCATTCAATCGTTCGTTTACTGGTTAGCTATTTCGTTGCTGCATTAAAACAAGAAGTACTTTTGTGCCATGGGTAACACGTCAGCAGGTTCACACACCAACAGCTCACCATCAGCGCGAACTTGGTAGGTTTGTGAATCCACTTCGATGTTCGGCTGCCAGTCGTTGAGCTTCATGTCAGCTTTACTGATATCACGACAATGGCTGACAACCCCGATTTGGCTGCCAAGACCAAGCTCACTTGCAATACCTGCTTGCTCAGCCGCTTGGGAGACAAACAGCATCGAAGTGTTTTGTGATGCCTTGCCGTAGCTGCCAAACATACTGCGATAATGGACAGGCTGAGGGGTTGGTATCGAAGCATTAGGATCGCCCATCGGAGCCATGGCTATCATGCCGCCTTTAAGAATCACGCTCGGCTTAACACCAAAGAAAGCGGGCTTCCACAACACGAGGTCGGCAAGCTTACCCACTTCAATTGAGCCGACTTCATGCGCCATACCGTGAGTAATCGCCGGATTAATGGTGTACTTAGCGATGTAACGTTTAAGTCGAAAGTTGTCACTGTAGGAAGAGTCTTCTTTCAAGCTGCCGCGCTGTACTTTCATTTTGTGCGCAGTTTGCCAAGTGCGAGTAATCACTTCGCCCACACGCCCCATTGCTTGAGAGTCTGAGGCAATCATAGAGAAGGCACCGAGATCATGCAGAATGTCTTCGGCAGCGATAGTTTCGCGGCGAATTCGAGACTCGGCAAATGCCACATCTTCAGCAATAGAAGGCGACAAATGGTGACACACCATCAACATATCGAGGTGCTCATCAACCGTATTGACAGTGTAAGGACGAGTTGGATTGGTCGACGATGGCAGAACATTGGATTCACCTGCCGCGCGAATAATATCCGGGGCGTGCCCACCACCTGCTCCTTCGGTGTGATAGGTATGAATCACGCGATCGCCAATCGCACCTAAAGTCGATTCAACAAATCCTGACTCATTCAATGTATCGGTGTGAATCGCGACCTGAACATCCATCTCATCAGCGACCGACAAACAGGTGTCAATCGATGCTGGCGTCGTGCCCCAATCTTCATGCAGCTTCAGTCCCACCGCGCCCGCCTCTACCTGCTCTCTTAGCGCTTCTGGCTGGCTAGCGTTACCTTTCCCGAGTAGGCCAAAGTTCATTGGAAATTCATCTAACGCTTCAAGCATACGATGCATATTCCACGGGCCGGGGGTACAAGTTGTCGCGTTAGTGCCTGTGTTGGGGCCAGTACCACCACCAATCATGGTGGTGACACCTGAAGCCAATGCTTCTTCGATTTGCTGGGGACAAATAAAGTGAATGTGCGAGTCGATACCGCCCGCGGTTAAAATTGATCCTTCCCCTGCTAAGATCTCTGTCCCCGGTCCAATCACAATCGTCACTTCTGGCTGCACATCAGGGTTGCCGGCTTTGCCTATGGCTTGAATACGCCCATTTTTAACCGCCACGTCTGCCTTAACGATGCCCCAGTAATCCAATACCACTGCGTTGGTGATAACCAGATCTGGCGTTTCGGCGCTTGGGCGTTGACTTTGCCCCATGCCATCACGAATCACTTTACCGCCGCCGAATTTAACTTCGTCGCCGTAAACAGTAAAATCCTTTTCTACTTCAAGCCACAGTTCGGTGTCTGCGAGACGCACGCGATCGCCCACTGTTGGCCCAAACATTTCGGCATATGCCTGACGAGAAATGCTTGCCATTACCTATCCTTGTTTTTGTTCGTTATTGGGCGAGTTTGCCCATGACCTTACCTTGGAATCCGTATATCTCTCGCTTACCTGAAAACTCAACCAACTCAACCGTGCGAGACTGGCCAGGTTCAAAGCGTGTCGCAGTGCCAGCAGGGATATTGAGACGGAACCCTTTACACGCTTCACGCTCAAAACGCAGTGAATCGTTGACCTCAAAAAAGTGATAATGCGAGCCAATTTGTACTGGTCGATCGCCAATATTTTCCACTTTGACCTTGATGGTTGCGCGACCAACATTGAGTTCAATCTCGCCAGGGGCGGATTCAATTTGACCGGGAATAAAACCAGAATATTGACTTGTTGATGCTGACATATGATCTCCTAGACCCTAGACGATTGGCTCATGAACGGTGACCAATTTGGTCCCATCAGGAAAGGTGGCTTCGACTTGTACATCAGGAATCATGGAAGGTACGCCCTCCATAACGTCATCAACAGTAAGAAGTGTTCGTCCAAAGTCCATAAGCTCAGACACCGTTTTGCCTTCGCGAGCACCTTCAAGAATGGCACTACTGATAAACGCTACAGACTCTGGATAGTTAAGCTTTAACCCTCGCTCTTTTCGTTGCTGCGCCAGCATGCCAGCGCAGAAGATCAACAGTTTGTCTTTTTCTCTCGGTGATAATTCCATTGGTTTCCTTGCCATTCCCTTAACATGATGGAGAAGGAGCAAAGAGAAACATGGAGTTTAGGTTGCCCAAATTCTTGGGGGCTGGGGAGTTTCACCAGTCCAGTATTGACGCGCTTGTTGCCAAACTCTCTGAAAGCTCTCCAAGATCACCTCACTCCATCGACCCAGTGCTCTCACGACAACCAATTCTTCTATCTGTGTCGCAGCAATCACTAAGTCCTCTGTGCCGACTTCTTGCTGTATGTTAGAGAGCAAGCTCTGTACCAGTTGAAAAAAATCCTCATTTTCGACAGAAATATACAGCGTTCCCGAGAGAGAGAAATTGAGCAAGCCCTTTTCAATCATGGACTTATCGCCACCAAAAATATTTAACCCCTCGGTCAAAATTTTTCTTCCGTCTCGGTAAACCTCTGTTTTTCCGACTAAATGTCCGGAGGAAAATCCCTCATTTAGTGCAGGGCGCCCAAAACAGTGCATTTCCCAGCCCACAAATAGGGCATCACGGTCAAGATGAATTTCGGTATCAAGGCGAGCATGGGCATCAGGAAAGAAGATGTTTTCCTGTGGTAACCATTCGAGTAAACCACCACGTTCGACATGCAATATCTGTTTCTGATGAGAGTAGCGTTTTTCAGAACGATAAAACTTAGTCGCACCCGGAGTGGTGACCAGAGCATGAGCCCCTTGCTCCACGCGAGTGCTTATTTGCAGAGTGTCGCCACCGACCACACCGCCGGGTGGATGCAATAAATAGGTATGGCACGTTTTCCCTTCGGGATACAAAGGGCGCTGAATCGCTAAAGGCCCTTTCTGTTGACGGTCTTTGATGACAGTTTTATCCCCTCTGTCTTTAAACAAAAGCGATAACATGGCCTTCCAGCCTTTCTCTACATCAGACTCGATGTTCTTTTTAAGCGTCTGATTATTATCACCTAAATCAAACGCAACGGCAGGTTCACAAATCATACGGTGAGATACTCCTTTATCAATCTATCATCCAGCTCTTCCATGTTCCCTTGGGCAACAGTGCGCCCTCTATCCAAGATGCAAAACTGATCTCCGACCTTACGGGCGAACGGCAGTTTTTGCTCAACCAATAAAACCGTAAGTCCAAATTTCTCATTCAACATGCGAATAATATCGCCGATTTCTTGCACAATATTGGGCTGAATCCCTTCCGTCGGCTCATCCAAAATCAGCAAGCTAGGGTTGATCACCAGCGCCCGACCTATAGCCAGTTGTTGCTGCTGCCCACCCGATAAATCGCCCCCTCTGCGATGCAGCATTTCCTTCAACACAGGGAACAGCTCGAAGATAAATTCGGGGATGTGACGGTCTCCTTTTGCTCGGATAGGTAAGCCTACTTGCAAGTTTTCTTCCACAGTTAACATTGGAAAGATTTGACGACCTTGAGGAACATAGCCAATCCCCATTCTGGGCCGAGCTTCGGCTTCGTTTTTGATAATAGACTGACCTTCAAGGGCGATGTCGCCACTCTCAGTTTTGAGCAACCCCATAATGCATTGCAATAAGGTCGTCTTACCTACACCATTACGCCCCATTAACACAGTGCATTTTCCTTTGGGGATCTCCATCTCCAAGTCCCAAAGTGTGTGGCTCTCACCGTAAAACTGGTTCAATCCAGAAATTGATAGCATGTTATTCCCCCAAATAAACCTGTTTGACTTGCTGGTGCGCTTGAACCTCATCCATGCTGCCTTCTGCCAACACATGCCCCTGATGAAGCACTGTGACATGGCTAGCGATTGAGCGGACAAAGTCCATATCATGCTCAACGACCACCACAGAGTGTTTACCAGCTAGTGAGTTAAGGAGCTCAGATGTACGATCCATCTCTTGGTGGGTCATGCCAGCCACAGGCTCATCAATAAGCAGCAGCTTAGGGTTTTGCATCAACAGCATTCCTATCTCTAACCACTGTTTTTGGCCGTGAGAAAGGTTGCCTGCCAGCAGCGTTTGGTAGTCATGAAGATGAATTAAACTCAGCACCGATTCGAGCTTATCTTTTTGCTCTCCTGTCATCTTCGCCACATACGAACCCCACACTGAACGCACACCCGACATCGCCAGTTCGAGGTTCTCCCACACTGTTAAGCACTCGATCACCGTCGGCTTTTGAAACTTACGGCCAATTCCCGCATTGGCAATCTCGGCTTCATTCATATTAAGTAAGTTGAGGTTCGAACCGAGCCAAACCTCACCAGTGTCCGGTTTCGTCTTACCCGTGATGATGTCCATCATGGTGGTTTTCCCGGCTCCATTTGGGCCAATAATGCATCTGAGCTCGCCTTCACGGATGTACAGATTGAGATCATTGATCGCTTTAAACCCATCAAAGGTTTTATTTACCCCTTCCACATAGAGCAAGATGTTGTGTCTGGTATCAATCAGGGGATGGACGTCCGGCTTAAGAAACGAGAACACTTGATCTCGACGTGTAACTTCAGCGAGTGATTGCTTAAATTGCTCGGTGCGCTTTAACTCAGTCATACCAAGACCTCCTTACTTTTCTCTTCGTCAGTGCTCGACTCAGCGGCGTTAGGCCTGCGGTTTCGATTGACGACTAAATGCCACTTATCACTGACAAAACCGATTAAGCCTTTCGGGAAGTAGAGCGTTGAAAGTACGAACAAGCCTCCGAGGGCAAACAACCACACTTCTGGAAACTCTACCGTGAACCAGCTTTTGGCATAGTTGATCACCAAGGCGCCAACAATTGCACCAAACAAGGTCGCACGACCGCCAAGTGCGACCCAAACCACCACCTCTATCGAATTGAGCGGTGCAAATTCACCTGGGTTAATAATGCCAACTTGCGGCACGTACAGCGCCCCAGCAATCCCAGCGATCACCGCAGAAAGAACGAACACCCACAGTTTGATACCATCGACGTCGTAACCCATAAAGCGTGTGCGCGATTCAGAGTCACGAATCGCAACCGATACGCGACCAAGACGGCTCGCCACGACGCTGCGACAGACCAAATAGCTAACGATAAGAGCAATACCAGTCGCAATAAACAGTGCGATTCGGGTACTGTCTTGCTGCAAACTAAAGCCCAGAATGTCTTTAAAATCGGTTAAGCCATTGTTGCCACCGAAACCCATTTCATTGCGAAAAGACGCCAGCATCAGCGCATAGGTGAGAGCTTGTGTAATGATGGAGAGATAGACCCCAGAGACCCGAGAGCGAAACGCCAAATAGCCGAATACATACGCCATTGCGCCGGGTACCAGCACCACCATCAGAGCCGCAAACCAGAATTGGTCGAATCCATGCCAAAACCAAGGTAGTTCTTGCCAGTTTAGGAACACCATAAAATCAGGCAGGATAGGATTACCATAGACACCGCGATCGCCGATCTGACGCATTAAATACATACCCATCGCGTAGCCGCCAAGCGCAAAGAAAGCGCCATGGCCTAAACTGAGAATACCCAAATAGCCCCATACGAGATCGACGGCGAGCGCTAACATCGCATAGCTAAGGTATTTACCCAGCAATGAAATCGTAAAGGTTTCGACGTGAAGCGGGTGCGAAGCGGGCAACATCATATTCGCCGCCGGAATTAAGATCACCGCTGCCAAGATGGCCAATATTGTCATCTGACCGCCCTTATCGCCTTGCAGTGCAGAAAAGACAAAAGAGCGTGAGGGTTTCGTGTGTGTTTGATTGGTCATAACGCCTCCTTAACTCTCAGCCGCGCGACCACGTTGAGGGAACAATCCTCTTGGTCGCTTCTGAATAAATAAGATGATAAACACCAGCACCAGAATCTTAGCCAGTACCGCTCCGGCCCATGGCTCCAAGATCTTGTTAAACAGTCCCAAACCTAAACCAGCGACCAGCGTTCCCCAAAGGTTGCCTACGCCACCAAACACCACCACCATAAAGGAATCGATAATGTAGGCTTGACCCATATTTGGCCCAACGTTGGTCAACTGAGACAGCGCCACACCTGCCACTCCTGCCACACCCGCACCTAATCCAAATGTCATTGCGTCGACACGCTCAGAACGAATCCCCATAGCTCTTGCCATCGAACGGTTTTGTGAAACGGCACGAACCTGCAATCCGAGGGGGGTTTTCTTCAAGATCATCACTAATGCAACAAACACCATGGCACAGAACAAGATGATGTAGAGGCGGTTGTAAGTCAGCGACAACATGGGGTTGATTTCTAGCGCGCCCGCCATCCAATCTGGCGTACTTACCGAACGGTTTAACGGAGAGAAGATAGAGCGAACGGCCTGCTGAAGAATCAAACTGATGCCGAAGGTTGCCAGTAACGTTTCAAGAGGTCGCCCATACAGATGGCGAATCACGCTGCGCTCAATCAAGATGCCAACCAATCCTGACACCACGAATGCCATAGGAATCGACAAGATCAGTGCCACACCGGTATGAGCCGGCAGAAGTTGCTGAATCACATAAGTGGTATAAGCCCCAAGCATAATCAACTCACCATGCGCCATGTTGATCACGCCCATGACCCCAAAGGTAATCGCTAGGCCGATTCCCGCCAGCACCAATACAGAGCCAAGACTTAGCCCAAAAAACAACGTCTCGACACCTGCGTAGAGTCGTTGGCTTTGCTGGTAATCTTGTAAACCACGCTCTGCGGCCGCAATGATTTGTCGATCAGTCTCTTGCGCCAAAATCATGTTAAGAGTCTTAAGTACAATGGGTTGGTTGGATTGAGAGATAGACTCAACAGCGTCAATGCGATTGGAGGCCTTAGGATCAAGTGCCGCATCAATCGCAATAGCGAACGCCAACATAGCGACGATCTCTGCATTGGTTTCACTTTGTTGTAATGCGCTGAGCTTGTCGATTGCTTCAGGATTACCTGTCAGCGCTTTGATTGACTGCTTGCGAACCTCTGGGTCCTCGCTGTTAAGACCAAGTGATGCAATTTCAGTACGAAGGTAAGCACGAAGTTTATTGTTCACTTTTATTTTTTTAAACTTACGCTTGTTTTCAATGATCAGAGGATCGTTAATCCAAGCCTGTCTCGCCTCTGCCCCTGTTTGAGCACTCTCGATAATAAATAGCTGCTGATGCTGAGCGTGTTTATGATCTTTAAGGTAATAGAGTTGTCCATTCAACCACGCCTCTAGAATGGGCTTGGCTATGTCATGAGAATAGTTTGAGGCAAGCCAGCTAGCCGCTTGCTGCTTTTCGTGTGTGTTCTTTCCAGTCAACGTCTGGAAAAAAGAGTCTTGAGTCAGTGGCTTAACGTTCTCGGCCGACGCTGTCGTTAATCCAATAAGCACAGAAACGAGCACACAGAGCATCCGTAATACGGTCGTCATGATATGCATCCTTGCGTTAGAATTTATGGCAATAAAAATGCGCTGCGTTACCACATGCAGCGCCAAACTTTTCAGGTTATTGATTGGGGGTATTGAGTCTTAATTGGTCCCTGAACATTTCTTGGTTTCAACATTAAACGCACCGCAAGAAAACGGCTTCGACCAGCTAGAGAAGAGTTTCGCCGATTCAGGGAGATACTCTGACCAAGCATCACCTGCTACAAGGCCCGTCGTTTCCCAAACAATATCAAACTGACCATCATCTTGGATTTCACCGATTAACACAGGCTTAGTGATATGGTGGTTAGGCAACATAGTTGAGTAACCGCCTGACAAGTTTGGTACAGACACGCCAATCAATGCATCTTGCACGGCTTCGGGATCTGTCGTTCCTGCATTGGTGACCGCTTGCGCCCACATGTTAAAGCCGATGTAGTGCGCTTCCATAGGATCGTTAGTCACACGCTTTTCGCTGGCGATAAATTTCTGCCACGTCTCGACGAACTCATCGTTCTTCTCCGTATCGACGCTCATGAAGTAGTTCCATGCTGCTAAGTGGCCGACAAGCGGAGAGGTGTCCATGCCAGACAGCTCTTCTTCCCCAACGGAGAAAGCCACAACTGGGATGTCTTCTGAAGAGATACCTTGAGCGCCAAGCTCTTTATAGAAAGGGACGTTGGCATCGCCATTAATGGTCGAAACCACAGCGGTCTTTTTGCCTTCAGCGCCAAACTTCTTAATGTCAGAAACAATCGACTGCCAGTCTGAATGACCAAATGGCGTGTAGTTGATCATGATGTCTTTTTCGCTCACCCCTTTACTCTTGAGGTAAGACTCTAAGATTTTATTAGTAGTACGTGGATATACATAGTCAGTGCCGGCCAGTACCCAGCGCTCAACATCAAGTTCATTCATTAGGTAGTCAACCGCTGGAATCGCTTGTTGGTTTGGCGCAGCACCAGTGTAGAACACATTCTTCGACGACTCTTCACCTTCATACTGAACAGGGTAGAAAAGTAGGCTGTTGAGTTCTTCGAATACCGGCAACATAGATTTGCGCGATACGGATGTCCAGCCACCGAACACCACATCGACTTGCTCTTTTTCAATCAACTCGCGAGCTTTTTCTGCAAACAGCGGCCAGTTTGACGCAGGGTCGACCACCACCGCCTCAAGCTTTTTACCGAGTAGGCCACCTTTTTTATTTTGCTCTTCCACCAGCATCAGAACCGTGTCCTTCAATGTGGTTTCACTGATCGCCATGGTGCCGGAAAGCGAGTGCAACACACCAACTTTAATAGTGTCGGCGGCGCTCACCACTCCTGACATACAGGCTAATGCGGTACCTACTGCTGCAAGCTTGAGTTTGAACTTCGTGTTCATTGGATATCTCCTTATAGTGAATTGTTATTCAATTCTTTTTCCTAAGGAAACAAATCCAAAATCGATGCCAATTTATCCGCTCATATCCAAAACAAACAAGCCATTGATAATTATAAGATTAAAATTTTGATTTGTTATTTTGGTGCAACTAAGAGATAGCGTATCGCTGCATACTAGTGCAATTACATATTCAATTTCACCAATTTGGAGAGATGACTCGAAAAATCATCTTCCTCAACGAAATCCGTTAACCGCCCACACAAGCCCATCCAGTGATAAATCTACATATCTATCACTAAGCAGAGGTATATAGCACTATTTCAATAAACAGCAGCATAATAATGCCGACCTTTGACATTCAGCCAACCGATATGAACTTAGCTTACTATCAATTTCAAAAATCTAGTAAATGGCACTCAAATTTATAACGCCAAGCAAATTTAAAATGAACACAGTTGCATATGGAGATATTTTTGAGGAGTGTCGACGGGTTCCGTTATAGACATAAGAATCGACAAAACATGCTTGTTGTTTGTAGTAGGCCATGTTCAACAATCTCTTATACCATTCAAAGGAAAGTTAAATGTTTAAGAAACTATTAAGTTGTTGTATCGCCTCTTCACTTTCAGTGATCTCTGGCTCTGCCTTAGCAGAACAAATAGAGGCTCAGGTTAACCAGCCAGAAAGTGAAATACTTGCCCCGCTGTTGATGGCATCAGAAAACAAAGGAATACAGAACCAATATATTGTCGTGTTAAAGCAACCTTTATCGCTCAGCAATGACAACCCACAAGCGATGCAACAATTTACGCAACAAGCCGTTACCAGCTTAGAGAACGAGCACGTTCTGCAAATCAGTAAAGTGTTCGACCGCTCAATCAGCGGATTTGTTGCCACCCTGTCACCACAACAGCTCAACGCACTTCGCTCAGACGCACAGGTTGATTTTATCGAACAAGATCGAGTGATCTCTATCGATCCTGTGATTTCAACGAATGCCAATCAAAGCAACGCCATTTGGGGGCTAGATAGGATTGATCAACGTAGTCTGCCACTGAATAATAGTTACAACTATAACTACGATGGTTCCGGTGTCACGGCTTACGTCATAGATACCGGGGTAACGACAACGCACGCAGAGTTTGGTGGTCGCGCGACATCAGGCTACGACTTTGTCGACAATGACAGTGATGCGACGGACTGTAATGGGCACGGAACCCACGTTGCTGGTACCATCGGCGGTACACAGTATGGCGTGGCGAAGAACGTCAATATTGTCGGTGTCCGCGTTTTGAGTTGTAGCGGTTCAGGTTCAACTTCCGGGGTAATTGGTGGTGTTGACTGGGTTGCAGCCAACGCATCGGGCCCTTCAGTCGCCAACATGAGCTTAGGTGGCGGCGTGTCTACCGCGCTCGATAGAGCTGTTGCTAACGCTGTTCAATCAGGTATTAGCTTTATGCTAGCGGCTGGTAACTCTAATGCTGACGCTTGTAATTCGTCTCCTGCACGTGAACCTAGCGGTGTAACTGTTGGCTCAACCACAAGTAATGATAGCCGCTCTAGCTTCTCTAACTGGGGCAGCTGTGTTGATGTATTTGCTCCGGGATCGAGCATTAAGTCTGCTTGGTATGATGGCGGCTACCGTACAATCAGTGGCACGTCTATGGCAACGCCACATGTCGCCGGTGTTGCAGCCTTATACCTTCAAGAAAACAGTTCTCTCTCTCCAGCACAAGTGGCAGCTCTGATAAGCGAGCGAGCAAGTGTCGATAAAGTGAGCGACACACGCGGTACAGTGAATAAACTGCTTTATAGCCAAACAGATAGTGGCTGTGAGCCTGACTGTACAACTCCAAATCCTGACGGCGAACTCAAAAATGGAGTCCCTGTATCTGGAATTAGCGGCTCTCGTGGTGACCAGAAGCATTTCTATATTGATGTAGCTGCAGGTCAAACCCTTACTGTCACAACAAGTGGTGGTAGCGGTGATGCAGACTTGTTCCTCCGCTATGGTGCTAAGCCTACCACTAGCTCTTGGGATTGCCGACCATACCGTTACGGTAACAATGAAACTTGTACTGTCTCTAACACCCAAAGTGGTCGTTATTACATTATGCTCAACGGATACAGCAGTTTCAGCGGTGTTAGCGTAGTGGCTAACCACTAGTTGATCGCACTCTAACTTAACAATAATGGCCAGACAGATTTACTGCTGGCCATTTAGTATAACTTGTTGCTCTCACTGCAATGCTAAAACTTAAATTTAGCCACCAATTGACTTAAAGATTCTGCATTTCTCTTCAAACTAACGCAGTGTTGCGAGGTTTGTGTGACCATCTCTGTATTGCTTTTTGCTACATCGGCAATACTTTCGACGTGCGGTGCAATCTCATTGATCACCTGAGACTGTTGACCTGTTGCGGTGGCAGTCTGTGCACTGAGTTGATTGATCTCCTCAACAATATTGCTGATAGAGGCAAGGTGGTGTTCAGACTCTTGAGCTGCTGCGAGACACTCACTACCAATTTTGTGGCTCTGACTGACTTCGCTAACGACTGTGTTACTAAGCCCCTGTAAGTTTTCTATGATGGTACGAATTTCACTGGCGGACTCATGGGTTCGAGACGCTAATGTTCTTACTTCGTCGGCAACAACAGCAAAGCCACGGCCTTGTTCACCTGCTCGTGCCGCTTCGATAGCAGCGTTTAATGCCAGTAGATTAGTTTGCTCTGATACACCACTGATGACATCCAGTACTGTATCAATGGCATTGATATCATTAGATAGCTTTCCGATACTTTGATTGCTCTGCTCTAGCTGCTGGCTCATAGCTTCAGTGCGTGCGTATGTTTTGCTCACTGAGCTGAGTCCGTTTTTCACCTCTAAAGTGGTTTTATGGACGTTGTCTGAAGTATGGTTAGCGTTATTGGCAATCTCTTCAGAGCTAGCGCTCATCTCATGAACCGCGGTTGCTACCTGATCAATATTATGTTCTTGACCATGGATCTGCTGTTTCATTTCGTTAGCTTGTTGATCAATCAGATTGATGGTTGCAACCAGTTCTTTACGCGCTCTTTCTATTTCTTGTAAAACGTTGCCCATATAGGCGACAAATTGATTGTACCCCTTGGCAATGTTACCGACTTCATCACGACGACTTTCATCCAATCGTTGAGTCAGATCGCCGCCGCCACCACCAATTTCAAGCAATAGTTGTGCTGTGGTTGAGAGTGGTTTAAGCAAGATATTCGTCATATATGCGCTGATAATGATGAACAGCAGTGCTACAGATCCGCCGACCCAAATCATCGTTTCAATGAAATGGTTGATCTCGGTGAGCACTTCAGCCGTCGGTTGAACAGAAATCAACACCCAATCAAGTTGTGGCAGAGCCATCAAACCAACGATCGTCGATGTTTGTTCAAGCTTTGATTCATGTATAACAGGCGCTGTTCCAGCTAAAGTTTGCAGCTCAGGCGTCAATGCACCAAGACCAATATCAGCCAACTGCTTTCCAACTTGCTGCGTACTAGGGTGCACCTTCACCTCACCGCTCTTGTCGACCAACATTAGTCGACCTGAATCGCCTAGAGAGTAGTTAGCAACAGTATTGCCTAAATTTTCGAGCGACAGACCAATCCCCGTCACTCCAACGCGGCGGCCTTGGCTAATCACAACATGGTTAACAAAAACCGTTGCGATGCCTGTAGCATCATCGATATCAATCGACAGCTCGACCTGCTTATCGCCATTGAGAAAACCATAAAACCATTGGTCATCCGCTGATGAACTCGACATAGATTTGAGCTTTCCACTTGGCAAATAGTAGCTGTCGTCGACAGTGGTAACGAAAAAGGCGGTTAAGGCATTAAACTGCTGCTTGATCGAGGCGAGTTGTGCACTGATTTGTCCACTATCTTGACCGTCAAAATCCGTAAGTGGTTGTAGCTGAGACATCACTTCAGCAACAACCAACGGCTTTTCTAGCTCCAGCTGAATTTGGTTACTGACCTCTCCCAACGCCGCTGGCATCTGCTGTGAATAAGTTTTGTCGAGGATAATCTTCTGCCCCTGACTGACCGTAATGCTAATTAGCACCACTATGACAAGAATCACTGCCATCACCGTAGCCAAGATAGTCTTGTGTCGAATACTTAATGCAGTTGCCATCACTTGTAACTCCTTTTAGCGGTATAAAAAACCCCGGAACAGGGGCCGGGGGATCTCACTTGAGATAAATAGCGGGAAATACCACGTTTGCATGAATCACGCTTATCGGGCTTGCAATCCGATAAGCGAGATAAATTGGGTTAGTTGATTACTGACCCTTGTTCTACCCAATTGCCAACCAGAACACGTTCGTCATCTGTCATTTGGGTCAAATTACCTAATGGCATGTATTTAGTATTTACGGTTTGCGCTATACGTGGACCATTGGCTTGAATCTCTTGAGGTGTATCTAAGATCACTCCGGCTGGCGCAGCGGCAAAGGCAGCATGGGTTGGCGTTGCTGAGTGACATACCGAGCAGCGCTCTTGAATAACCTTGTTGATTGCTGCAAAACTCACACCGCTAGGCGCCGCTGATTCCGATGCCGACGCACCTGTTTGATCAAGGCTCTCTGATGTTGCAGCCACAGTGTCTGTAGAGCTTGCTTCCGGCTGCGCAGTCGCTTCAACCGCAACAGGCGCTTTAGCCACTGGTGCTGCCGCTTTCTTAGCATACGGTGAGGTGACAAACGCAAGTGTCACCATACCTAATGCAGCTACAGGAACCGTCCAAGCGAATTTCTGGCTACCATGACGAGTATTGAAGTAATGGCGCACTAAGATACTGAAGATCGCCAAACCTGCGAGTATTGCCCAGTTGTAATCCGAGCCATAGGTGCTCGGGAAGTGGTTACTGATCATGATGAACAGCACAGGTAAGGTTAGGTAGTTGTTGTGACGAGAACGCAGCAAACCTTTCGCCGGCAGCGCAGGGTCTGGCTCGCGGTTTTCTTCAATAGCACTCACTAAGTTGCGCTGTGCAGGCATGATAACGCGGAACACGTTACCGACCATAATCGTACCGATGATTGCGCCAACGTGAATATAAGCGCCGCGACCACTGAAGACTTGAGCTAGACCATAAGCCGCGCCAACTAAGAGTACGAATAGAACCGCGCCTAATAGCATTGGTGTTTTACCTAGTGGTGAATCACACAACAAGTCATAGATAAACCAGCCAGCAACCAAAGCACCGACACCAATGGCAATTGCCGTCGTTGGTGATAAGCCCGATCCCGGTGCAATCAAATAGATCTCAGCGTTTAAGTAGTAAACCACTGCCAATAGCAGCACACCGGTGATCCAAGTGAAGTACGCTTCCCATTTAAACCAGTGCAAATGCTCTGGCATTTCTGGTGGCGCAAGTTTGTATTTTTCTAGGTGATAAATACCACCGCCGTGAATCGCCCAAAGGTCACCAGAAAGGCCCGTTTTTGGGTTGACGCGGTTTAGGTTGTTCTCCAACCAAACAAAGTAGAATGAAGCACCAATCCATGCGATGCCAACTATCATGTGAACCCAGCGAATCGCTAGATTCAACCACTCCGTGATATGTGGATCCATAATTTACTCCTTTACAGCGCTTGTTCCATGCGCTGTTTTTCTTCCAGCTTGTTGTTTCTCGGTAGATCGTCCAAATGCAGTGAGACTAAGTCGTTCTCGAAATAGACTTCATCGCAGTTATGCCCTTCGCCGCCTCGGTCGACGATAAGAAACTGATCTTGGTCAGTTAGGGCTAACACTGGGTGATGCCAAACGCCTTTGTGGTAGTTCACACCTTGACGTCCATTGCTCAAGAACGCTCGGCATGACTTCAAACTTGGCTGATCCCCTTTTGGCGCAACAACAATAAGATACGGTTGACCAAGCAACGGAACGAAAGCTTGCGATCCCAAAGGATGACGCTCTAACATTTTTATCGTTAACGGATAGCTAAGCGGCGTCGCTTGAAAGATACTGATGATGGCTTCACCACCTTGCTCTTGTACATCGGTGCTCGCTAGCTTGTGATAACGACGAGTCGAGCCATTGTTGATCATAAAGTAGTCGCTATTGTCTACTTCAATCACATCCCCAAACTCAGCAAACGCCTGTTTGGTCAAAGGTTCGATGGTTAATCGGCGAATTCCATTGCTCATATTGCTTCCCTCGCTTATTTCGCTTTAGTGCCAAACAAACGTAAACGGCTGATACCACCGTCAGGGAAAATATTGAGACGAACATGAGTCACAGCGCCAAGATCATTCACCTCTGAGCTGAACTCGTGAATATCATGTGCCTTGAGCTTTTGCGCTGGCAAGAGTTCGCGCCAGAAGAGACTCTGAGTTGCAACTTGATCGTCCGTTCCGCCTTTGACATACGCAGCTTGAATTGAGCAGCTATCTGGGAAATTACCTTTAAAGTGGGCTGTATCGACAACCACTCGGTCAATGTTGCCTGCATGTCCCAGCGCGACAATCACCCAATCATTACCCGGAGTACGACGACGGGCTGTTTCCCAACCATCACCCATGTTCTCACCGCGACCTGGGCCCAGAATGTTAGACTTGTTGCCGTAGTGCTCATCACTACACGCCAAAGCGCGACCGCCATTTTCAACCGCAGCAAGGTCGACTTTCTGTTGACTATCGATGCGATCCCAATCAACGCTAGGTCGACCATAAACGCGTAAACGTGCAACGCCACCATCCGGATAAATGTTGAGACGTAAGTGAGTAAACACTTCATCACTTTCGATCTGTTCAAGATGATGATGATCGCCTTGCAAACCCATAGAAGGCAGAATCTCTTGCCACTCGGTTGCGTCGGTTGGATCACCGTCTGGGGAGTAACAGGCATCAATCGAAGCCGACGGCGGGAAGTTACCCGTAAAGAAAGACGTATCAATATCAACACCCGCAATCGTGCCTGCAAGACCTAGGCGAATGACACAGTAATCGTAGCCTTCACCACGCTTACGGCGGCTTTCCCAGCCATCCATCCATTTGCCGTTATCATCGTAAAGATCGTCTTTCCATTCTGGTGCTTCACGGCGTAAAAGTCGGCTCTTATCGGCAAAAAAGTCGTCGGTAGCGTAGATAGCTTCTGCGCCAAGTTTATCGTCAGCAAGGTTAATGTATTGTTCAATATCTAAGGACATGTCCTTTATCCTTCCAATTATTCAAAAATAGGTTAAGTGAGTATGCTCATCTAGAGCTCTATGCCCTTTGTCGGGCAGATATCAATCGATATCAGAACGAAACAGTCGCCATCTCCGTGACTTACATATCTCGTAGGCGAAACAGTGCGATCTTGTTGATCTCCTGTATCGCAGTAGCAAACTCAGTGTCACTATCATTGCCTAATCGCTTCTCGAAGGATTCAAGAATTTGGTAACGATTGGCCCCTTTCACTGCCATGATGAAGGGAAAGTTGAAGCGGCTTTTGTAACTGTCGTTGTACGTAGTGAATTTTTCGAACTCTTCCGCTGAGCACTGATCAATGCCTGCGCCAGCTTGTTCCGCTGTGGATGCGGCAGTAAGTTCGCCGTTAATTGCTGCTCGCCCCGCTAAATCTGGGTGAGCATTTATAAGTGCAAGTTGTTTTGCTTTCTCTGCGTCTAATAGCGTTTCAGCCATTCTTAAATGCAGATTTGAAACAAAGTTATCCTGATCTGAGAGCCCTTGATCGTAGACGGCTTCTGCCACCCATGGGCTATGCTCATACACATCGCCAAAGTGGGAGACAAATTCCGTACGTTCCATTTGAGATGGTTTGCAAAAACGAAATTCAGTCATGTTATTTTCCCTCTTTTGGTGTGTATGGATGATGCTCGTGCCAATGACGAGCGATATCAACACGGCGACATAACCACACATCGTCATGTTGTTTAACGTAATCTAGGAAGCGCTTTAGCGATGCGATACGACCCGGTCTACCGATCAGACGACAATGCAGACCAACCGACATCATCTTAGGCGCTGTCGCACCTTCAGCGTATAAAGTATCGAATGTGTCCTTTAGGTATTGGTAGAACTGTTCACCCGAGTTAAACCCTTGCACAGTGGCAAAGCGCATGTCGTTGACATCAAGTGTGTAAGGAATCACCAACTGGGGTTGACCCGCCTCGGTATGCCAGTAGGGCAAATCATCGTCATACGCATCTGAGTCGTATAAGAAACCTCCTTCTTCTGCGACAATCTTGCGGGTATTTGGCCCAGTACGACCTGTATACCAACCAAGCGGTCTTTCACCGGTGATCTCTTTAATGATTTCAATCGCTTTCATCATGTGGTCGCGCTCTTGCGACTCATCCATGTATTGGTAATCAATCCAACGATAGCCGTGACTACAAATCTCATGTCCCGCTTGAACCATAGCTTCTGCGACATCTGGATGACGTTCAATCGCCATCGCCACTGCGAATACGGTCAATGGAATCTCGTACTCATCAAATAGCTTTAACACACGCCACACACCTGCGCGACCGCCATACTCATAGATAGATTCCATGCTGATGTGTCGCTCACCTTTAATCGGCTGAGCGGCTGGAATCTCTGACAGAAAGGCTTCGGACTCATCATCCCCATGTAAAAGGCAGCGTTCACCACCCTCTTCGTAATTCAACACAAACGACACGGCGATACGAGCACCACCTGGCCATTTAGGGTGAGGAGGATTCGCCCCATAGCCAATCAGGTCTCGTGAATAATCCTTATCCATTCAGGCTCTCCTTAAATACAAGGCACTTTGTCTTTATGCCTTCTTAAACTTCATACATTCATTGTATACAATAAATTATCTTAATGTAAAGATTTTGTTGTTAAAGTTAATTTACGTAAACAAAAGCTATTTTATCAATAAGTTATGTACAGTTAGGCTCAAATAGGTATCTAGTTCGATCTCACAAAACTGATTTTTGCTCACTTTCGTTAGTAACAAAATTATAACATCGAGCTTTACTATCCGAATATTTTGTGTACATATATAGGTAACACAAGCAAGTTTAAAACAACTTTGTATACAATTTAAAATCAATAAACGCTAAGGAGAGCGCTGGGCGCGAATGACAATTATGGGCAAACTAACTACACACGTATTGGATACAATGCACGGCGTTCCCGGTGCAAATATTCAAGTTGAGCTGTTCCGTGTTGAAGGCGACAGCCTGACCAAGATTAAAACGGTCACCACCAACTTCGATGGTCGAACTGATGAGCCAGTGCTAGAAGGCGATGAGTTTGTAACAGGCAGATATCAATTGGTATTCCATGTTGCCGATTACTACAAAAACCAAGATGTCGACCTTGGTGAAATCCCATTCCTAGATGACGTTGTGATTCGCTTTGGTCTCGGAGAAACAGGTGCACATTACCACGTGCCTTTGCTTGTCTCACCGTATAGCTTCTCTACCTATCGAGGTAGTTAAGGCAAGAAATTACCAATAGATAACCCTAACAACGTCATACATATCAATCGGGAGAATTGGAGTCTGCAAAAACACCATCAAGATGCAGAAAGCGGTATTCAATTTCAGAAACACCAAAACAAAAGGACTTGCTGACATGAATGAAAGCAAAGCAGAAGTGCTTAACAACGAAAGCCAATCGGGTGGCTTACTAGAGCGCTTTTTCAAACTGAAAGCACATGGAACCAGTGTTAAAAACGAAATGATCGGGGGGATCACCACTTTTGCCACTATGGCATACATCATTTTCGTTAACCCTCAAATCATGGCGGCCTCGGGGATGGATTCTGGCGCGGTCTTCGTTGCAACTTGTATTGGTGCGGCGATTGGCTGTCTGTTAATGGGGCTTTTTGCCAACTGGCCTGTCGGTTTGGCGCCGGGCATGGGCCTTAACGCCTTTTTCTCTTTCACTGTAGTTAGTGAAATGGGTTACAGCTGGGAAGTAGCGCTTGGTGCGGTATTCCTCTCTGGTATCCTATTTGTCGGGATGAGCTTCTACAAAATACGCCAATGGATCATTGAAAGTATTCCAGAGAGTTTACGCTTCTCAATGACTGCAGGTGTTGGTCTTTTCTTAGGCCTTATCGGGCTTAAAACCGCAGGCATTGTTGTAGAGAACCCAGCTACTTTGGTTTCACTTGGCGACTTCACTAAACCTGATGCCATGCTTGCGGCTATCGCTTTCTTGATCATTGCGGTACTGAGCGAGCGCAAAGTGTTTGGCGCAGTGCTTATCGGGATTTTGAGCGTCACTGTCGTGGGCATGATGTTAGGTCTCGTTCAATACAACGGCTTCTTTGCTGCGCCGCCAAGTATTGCACCTACCTTCTTGGCAATGGACATCTCTGGCGCGTTTAACATCTCAATGGTGAGCGTCATCTTAGCCTTCTTGTTCGTTAACATGTTCGACACTGCAGGCACACTGATGGGTGTTGCTGAACGTGCGCATCTGGTAAACAAAGAAACAGGTAAAATCGAAGGGCTTAGCAAGGCGTTAAAAGCTGATTCTATCTCTAGTGTTGCAGGTGCTTGTGTCGGTTGTCCGCCTGTCACTAGTTACGTGGAAAGTGCGGCGGGTGTAGCTGCAGGGGCTCGTACAGGTCTGTCAGCCATTGTGGTTGCAGCACTGTTCTTAGCCGCTATTTTCCTTTCACCTTTGGCAGGTATGATCCCAGCTTACGCCACTGCAGGTGCACTAATCTACGTAGCGTTCGTAATGATGAGCAGTATGCAGCATGTCGATTGGAAAGATTTTACCAATGGTGCTCCGGCAGCAATTACCGCTCTAATGATGCCGCTGACCTTCTCAATTGCAAACGGTATTGCTCTTGGCTTTATTACTTACACAGTGCTGAAAGTCGCGACAGGAAAAACCAAAGATGTCTCTATCTCAATGTACATCCTGACTGTCGTCTTCGTCGCTAAGCTGATCTACATCTAATTCCTAGGGTCTGATGACCCTAATCATCCTTGTGAAAACTAGCCTGAGCATGGGTTCGGGCTAGCTTCCTATACGAAAAATTCGTGACCCTACGTAGTTTGTAGAAGTCAATTGTCCAATCTACGAGAGAAAATGGATTCTCTCTGAGGTATAACCAATGAAACTTCTGTATACACTCAACCAAAAGCCACCACACGGCATTACCTTGCTGCTGGCTTTACAACACATGCTAGCATCCATTGGTGGTATTGTGGCTGTCCCGCTCATTGTTGGCGCATCCATCGGGCTGCCTAATGAAGAGATTGTCTCGCTAATCAATGCTGCCCTACTCGCTTCGGGTATCGTCACCATGGCGCAATGTATTGGTGTCGGCCCTATCGGTATTCGTTTACCTGTTGTCATGGGCTCTAGTTTTGCTTTCCTAGGTGTGGCGATTGCCATTGGCCGCGAAGGCGGTGTCGCTAGCATTATGGGCTCGGCTTTAGTCGGCTCTCTAGTGGTGATTGTGGCTAGCTTTTATATGGACAAAGTCCGCAAGCTATTCCCAACAGTAGTGAGTGGCGTTGTTGTCACCCTCATCGGCTTAACCATATTGCCTGTTGCAATGAACTGGGTGGGTGATGCGCCCGCAGCGAGTGAAAACTTTGCCACTCTGCCAAAGCTTTTCTTAGCCATCGTTTCACTGGGCATCGTGGTTGCGGTCTCGGTTTACTGTAAAGGCGCCGTTGCTGCATCTGCTATTGTTATTGGTCTGGCGGGTGGTTACATCGTCGCGCTGTCCCTAGGCATGGTAAACCTTGATGACATTACTTCTGCCGCTTGGGTTGGTGGACCAGAGCCTCTTAAATACGGCTTAAGCTTTCAAGCCAGCGCCATTGTGAGCATGAGCTTGGTTTATATTGTCGTGATTGCTGAAGCAACGGGTGACTTTATGGCACTAGCAAACAACTGTAATAAACAGATCTCAGGTAAAGACCTGCAACGTGGTCTGCTTGGTGATGGCTTAGGCAGTACACTTTCTTCGATTCTTACTGCTATGCCACTGGCTTCTTTCAGCCAAAACGTTGGGATAGTGGGTATTACTGGTGTAGCGAGTCGATATGTTGTTGCAGCAACAGGTGGCCTGCTGATTTTAGGCGGCTTGTTCCCTAAACTTGCGGCCGTCGCGGTGACCATTCCTAAACCGGTTCTTGGCGGTGTTGGCTTTGTTATGTTTGGCATGATTGCCTACGCTGGTATTCGCATGCTGATTATGGCCGCAGACACCAAGCGCAATGCACTGGTTATCTGTGTCGGTTTGGCATCAGGGTTAGCCGTAACTTTTGAACCTCGTTTACTTCAACACTTACCGCACGATATTGCTAACTTCCTTCACTCTGGCATTACCACGGGCACCATAGCAACGGTTCTTCTTCATCAACTTCTTCCTAAGTCATCCAATAAAGAAGTTCGAGAAGCACTGACAGAGAGTAAGGTTCAAGTCGAAGAAAAGATCATTCGAAAATCCGATGATGAAGCGCCACAAGAGGTGCAAAGCAAACTTGAAGCAAAAACTACTGAGTAGACTCACTTTAATCACAACAAAGGCATTAAAAGGAGACCTAAGCTCACGACACCAATCTGAGCTTAACAACAATAACACCGCTAGTATTTGCTAGCTTAACTGTAACTAAAACGTTTAAGACCCTCTCCCCTGAAATGGCTGAGATGGCTAAGGACTATTATGAATGGAAACCATCTGGATTAAGAATCCACTGGCAATTTATACCGGAAACACGCAAGACGCCCAAGGTGGCCTAGTGGTTCAGGGAAACAAAGTTGTCGAACTTATCCCAAAACATGGGACGCCGTCCCACTCAATTGATTATGTGGTTGATGCCTCTCGGCATGTCGTCACTCCCGGGCTCGTTAACGCCCACCACCATTTTTATCAAACCTTAACGCGCGCTTACCCTGACGCGTTGAACAAAGAACTGTTTCATTGGCTCAAAAGCCTGTATCCCGTCTGGGCAAATCTAGACGAAGAGATGATGAGTGTCGCAACTGAGCTTGCCTTAGTTGAGTTGATGCTGTCGGGTTGTACCACTGCTTCCGATCATCACTACTTGCTGCCAAACGGTTTAGAACACGCGATAGACTTGCAGGTCGAAGCGGCGCAAAAGCTTGGTGTAAGAGCCATCTTTACTCGTGGCTCAATGAGTTTAGGTGAAGAAGACGGCGGCTTACCGCCACAGCATACCATTCAAACCGAGCAAGCGATTGTCGATGACAGCTACCGTTTGATTCGCCAATACCACCAGCAACAAGAAGGGGCAATGACCCAAATCGCGCTCGCGCCATGCTCTCCTTTCTCCGTCACCACAGATTTGATGAAAGAAACTGCCCACATCGCCAAGCAAGAGAATGTCATGATGCACACCCATTTGTGCGAAACGCTGGATGAGGAAGATTTCTGTGTCGAGCAATTTGGCATGCGCCCGGTCGATTATCTCGAAGATGTCGGCTGGCTCAATGACAAAACTTGGCTTGCCCATGGTATCCATTTCAATAATGAAGAGATCCGCAGACTTGGCCAAGCAGGCGTAGGCATTAGCCACTGCCCAACATCGAACATGATGCTTGCTTCGGGAATTTGTAAAAACAATGACTTAGAAGCCGCAGGCGTGAAAGTCGGCCTAGGCGTTGATGGCTCGGCCTCAAACGATGGCTCAAACATGATTGCCGAAGTACGTATGGCGATGTACTTACAACGCCTACAATATGGCTCGGCAAACGTATCCCACTTTGATGCGCTGCGTTGGGCGACCAAAGGCTCAGCTCAAGCGATGGGACGTAATGATATTGGCGAACTCAGCGTGGGTAAACAGGCCGATATTGCGATGTTCAAACTCGACGATATTCGTTTCTCAGGTAGTCATGACCCTCTTGCTGCACTCCTGTTATGTGGCGCTCAACAAGCTGACCGCGTGATGGTTGCTGGTCACTGGCGAGTAATGAACAGCGAAGTGATTGGCGTCGACACCCATCAATTGATGGAACGCCATAAAGCTGCAGCATCAAGGCTAGCACGTAAAGCTTTAGGTGAGTAACACGCGCTCAATCATCGCCAGCCTAAGTTCAAATCAACTTAGGCTGGCATTTTTGATTACTTGTAACCGATCCATATCCCACTAATTAAAATTAGATAATCAAGCCACTCAAGAACATCGGGCAGGCATACCCTCACAATTGAAACATAAGCTTATTGAACCTACCTTTGAGTACACGCTTGTTAGCTATGCGAATTCAAACACCCAATCCTTAGAAGCCTTCACCACTCGGTTAACTAGCATTAGAAATTGCGACTAAAGCCCCATTGCAACAACTTGCACCCAATGCGAGTATCAAAAAAACATACGACTCAAGGTAGAGAACAACAGGTTTTTGCAAACGCTCACCACGATGCGTGGAGTATAGTGGCAAAACACCTTGCAATGACGGATATGACCACATCAATACAGCTATGGAATAAACAGATCGTTAATCGAGCGAGTATGGCTGGCTTGGGCGCGACACTCATTGGCAATGGGATAGGTCGTTTTGCTTATATTGCGCTGATGCCCGCATTGATTCAAAGCGGTTGGTTTAGCGAAAGTGATGCTTCTTACTTAGGCGTAGCGACGCTTGTCGGATATATTGCCGGAGCGCCTGCGGCCAATCTTTTACTTCGTTATTTCAGTTCTGGCCAGCTCATTCGTAGCGCAATGTTAATCAGCAGCTTCAGCTACCTTGCTTGCTCGTGGCAAGACGCCCCTCTGACTTGGTTTTATATTTGGCGTACCTTGGCTGGTGTCACTGGCGCATTACTCATGATTGCTGCTCCGCCAGTGATTGTTCGCCAATTCAGTTCCGACGTCAAAGCCAGAGTCAGCGGCATTGTCTTTTCTGGTATCGGTATCGGAGCAATGCTTTCAGGTACACTGCTGCCAGCACTTATCTCATATGATTTGATTTCCGCTTGGATAGGGGTGGGCGCAGTGGCGCTAGTCACCACTATTTTGACTTGGAACGCATGGGACACTCGCATTACCCCCACCCATGCAGCTTACGTTCAAGCGTCATTTTCTCATCTTTCACAGCCACAGATTAAAAATGTCATCCTCATATCACTCGCCTACAGCTTATGTGCGATTGGTTATCTGCCACACACTTTATTTTGGGTCGATTACCTTGTTAGAGAACTCGGCATGTCATTCACTAGTGGTGGGTTCTTTTGGGCTACCTTTGGTGTTGGTGCAGCGATGGGGCCACTCATTACGGGTAGCTTAGGAGATAAATTTGGGCTTAAGCGTTCTCTATGTATCGCTTTCAGTGTTAAAGCGGTGGGCGTTGCGATTCCTTTATTCAGCACCCATCCAATTTTATTGTTTATCTCTTCCCTATTGGTCGGCATTTTTACCCCTGGGATAGTCACCCTTGTGTCCACCTACACGCTCGAATGCGTTGGTTATGAGCTACATACCAAAGCTTGGAGCGGAATGACGTTATCTTTTGCTATTTCACAAGGCGTAGGTGGTTTTCTGATGGCCTACTTTCTCACCCACTTTGCGTCTTACAACACCCTATTTGCTCTCAGTGCCAGTGCGTTAGTAGTTTCACTTATATGCATTTTATCTACATCGACACACTACGCGGAACAAACACAATCAGCTAATAATTCAATGAAATAAGGACTCTCCATGCAACTCTTCCTAAATGATACATCGCCATTTTCACGTGTGGTTGTGGCGACAGCTTTGTTGTCGAGCATCCCTTCTCTTTCATTTGTTTGGGTAGATCCTTGGAGCTCACCAAGCAGTTTAAAACGTGTGAATCCGCTTTGTTTAATTCCCGCGCTCGAGCTAGATAACGGGCGGTCCCTGACAGAGAGTTTATGCATTAGTCAGTATTTGATTGAGTCCAATCAGCCAACTAAATTGAAAAACGTGCAGATCAACGATGTCGAACAAGTTAAGCTCCTAGGAACAGCGAAAACTCTGATGGAAATCGCCTTTAGAACCGCAGTACTGCCTCGCTTTACCGATCAGGACAATGAGCTAATCAGACGTGGACAAGAAGGCATTGTTTTGGCTCTAACGAACCTAAACAAAGAAATGGAAGAGTCAGGTTTAGAATTCTATCTAGATCCAAACTTAGCAACGCTGTATCTACATATTGGTTTGGAATATATCCAATTTCGTCATCGCGCTTTGTATGACGACGCTGCCGTCACGCATATTGACGAGTTCTTAAATACCTCACCATTTAGCCAACTCCTTGAACTAGTCAGTATTGAAAGGCTATCAGAAAAACCCGATTACTCAGCGTTAGAATCTCCTTGGCGACAGCGGTAAAAGTAAAGGGGCGATGATCGCCCCTTATTAGTGTTTTTAGATTTGTTATTTAATATGAAAGATCTGCTCGGTCTCAAGTGATGTCATTGAGCGGATTTGACGCCATACATAATAAAAGATACCAAACATCATCAACATGCTAGGAATCGCGATAATTGGGTAGCTATATAACGTGAGCTTACCGAGCTCTTCATTAAACTCTGGTGTGCCTGCTGGGCTAGTCACAATCCAAGTTGCGAGAAAATAGTTCATCGCAGAAGAGAACGCAAAAGTACTCGCGAATAGATAATTTGACGACATTAAGCAGCGCTCGAATGCGTCCGTCTTTCCATTCTCTTTTAAACGTTCAGTGATCAAAGCTAGATTTAGCACCGTGTCGTTAAGGATCATCTTCTGCATAAATGGGTAACGGGTAAATGTCGACCCCAAAACAGCCAAGCCAATAAGACCAGGGATTAGTGCTTCTTTCAGTGCTAACCAACGCGTATCAAGCTCTAACAGGCCAATACCTCCTGTCAGTAAAACACTCACAAAGCCCAAAGCAGCGATGAAGTTAAACTTCTTATTGCGGATAAGATCCATACCGCCATACACAATAGGAAAAGCGAGTGCGACAACCAATGCCATTACAGTGCCTAGATGCTCTTCGCCGCTGAACTTCATTAGAATGAATGAAGGTATAAATACGTTAAACAGGATTTCGAATAGGGGATTCGACTTTTTCGTCGTGGTGTTACTCATAATTGTTACTGACTCTACTCTGTCACTTCACTTTAGTTTCGGGGAGAAGTGTTCAACGCTTAGCTTAAGATGTAAAGCGTTAAAACGTCGAGTTGTGTAACGACTTATGAAATGGATGAAAGAAGTCGAGGAAAACACCTCACATATCCTATAGGTCTAACCACTAAACTGAACCACATAAGGTATAAATGCCACTACAACTCCACTAGAGAAATAATAAATGTATCAACAAGTTGATTTCACTTCGCAAAACTCCCGAATTTCTGGCCACTTATATCTTCCAACAGCTGCAACAGAACCCGCACCTTTGATCATTCTTTGCCATGGTTTTTGTGGTGTAAAGGAGCTATTACTTCCGGCTTTCGCTGAACGTTTTGCAGATCATGGCTATGCTGCACTAACGTTTGACTATCGCGGCTTTGGTGAAAGTGAGGGGGAAACGGGTCGCCTTGCGCCAAAACTACAAATTGAAGATATCCACGCAGCGATTGAGTGGGCGAAAAAGGAATCCAACGTTGATTCAAATCGTATCGCGCTATGGGGGAGCTCTTTTGGAGGGGCCAATGCCATTATCGCAGCGAGTCAAAGTGATGATATCAAATGTGTCATTGCGCAATTGACTTTTGCCGATGGTGAAACGGTCATTACTGGTGAAATGTCTGCTGAAGAAAAGGACAAGTTTCTTTCTACACTTGAGCGCATGCGAGATAAAAAGGCTAAAACGGGCAAGGAAATGATGGTTCCGATTGCGAAAGTACTCAGTGATGAGCAGTCTGTGGACTTCTTCAATCAGTTCAAAGACGACTTTCCGGCTCTGACAATCAAGATTCCATTCCTAACGGTATGGGAGACTATCTGCCACAAACCAGTCGAAGCGCTTGCAAACCTAAATAAGCCTGTGATGATTATTGCTGCAGAGCAAGATGGCGTGAACCCATTATCTGAATCACAAGTCTTATTCGATATGGCAAATGAGCCCAAAGCACTCCATGTTGAAGAGGGTGCCACTCACTACCAAGTATATTCAGGTAAACACTTTGAATCGGTAGTAACAAAACAGTTGGAATGGTTTAATCAATACCTGTAAATGATTAAGGGCCACCGATTTCAAAGTATATCGGTGGCAACACACCCTATTTATTTTAACTTTCTCAACCAGAAAACCACTCATTCGGCACCTTGACCGCAATCACCTCTGCTCGGCAACAAACGCTACCTTGAGAGAGAAGTTCGCATTCAAGCACTATCTTCTTTTCGAATGCTTCAACAATTTTCGCTTTCAAAGTCACCATAGAATCCATTACGACAGGTTTAAGGAACGAGATGTTTAAGTTGCCCGTGGCAAACCAAACAGGCTCCCCTTGCCCGACTTCCTGTCCATTGAGTTGATACCCCTTAGCGATAGCCATACAGACGCAATGACAATCAATGATGGTTGAAATAATGCCGCCATTGAGAAAATGAGTTGGTCCGGCGCAATGGTGCTTTTGAGGAACAAAGTCGCATCTTGCCTCGCTATCTGATTGCCAGTAACTCTTGATCTGTAAACCCAGCGGGTTCTCTGACCCGCATCCATAACAGTGGTTATTTGGGATCTGATCTTGTATCGCAACGGTTTGTGGCATGTCTCGCTCCTATTCAGAGTTCGCTTTCAGTGAATAAGTTAATAGTTATCTTATAGTTATAGTCGACTTTGCTCGCGAAATAATGGAAAGCAGGATTCTATCTCTCAATCCGCAAAAATTTTTGTCGTCTAGATAAAATCACTCGTTTGATATCAATTTCGCTCCTACCTACTATGCCCGCATCCGCAGATAACAGCTGCCCAACACAATTTACTGCATAACCTTTTTGGAGAAGTTATCGTGGAACGACTAAAAACTATAGACCCTGCGAAGATGGGGAAAGAGCGTCACAAACGTGAATATGATCTACGAGTTTTGAACTGCGTGAGTGAAGATGAATATCAGTCACGAATGGCGATTTGGAACAACCTAATCACACCTACGGCACCGATAGAAGAAGCAAAGAAGTTTGTCGATGCAGCTTTTAGCAAACTAGAGCAAGACCTCAAGGCATCAAGCAGTGAGTTAGTCATCAACTACAACGAGTTTGTCACTCTAGCCAACGAAGAGATTAACTACATCAGAGTTCATGTTGCAGACAATCGCTCGCAATATTTTTGGTACGCGACAATCGCGTTAACTATCTGTTTAACGGCTTCGCTGTACTTCTAATCAATCTCGGTGTTAAGCCTTCCTCATGAAGGCTTAACACTAAACTAGTGAATGGCTCCGCTTTGCCTTCTCCACCGGGATCAAAGCAAACAGCATAGATGAAGCCATCAATAGTATCGCTGCGATACTCCAGCTTACCCCTATTCCAAAATGATCGGCTAAGTAGCCGAAACCTAACGATGCCCCCATCCCACCGACCGTCACCATTAGCGAACTTATCGACAACATAGTCGAACGCATATGACTCGGCGTGTTGTCTTGCAGCAAAACGCTTTGCGAGTTCTCACCAAGGGTAAACAAAAAGAAAAATAACAGATAGACGATGGCAAAGCTCTCTAGCTCAGTGGTCAACGCTAGACCAAACAGCGCCCCTCCAGAAGCTACCCGACTTACCAAAAGCAACATTCTGTGTGACCCGGAAAACCAACTCAGCACTTTGACAGAAAGCCAAGAAGAGAGAGCAGCCATGAGGAAGTAAAGTGCTGAGATAAGGCCAAATACCTGAGTTCCAGTGTCTCGCTCACTCAACAGCTCTGAAAGGTAAGGCTGCCACAAATTCTCCACACAGCTTAATACCATGCCTAACACGAGTGTTGTTTGCATCACGGGTTTTAGAACACTGTGATGCCAAGATAATCTCAATGCTTGACGCCCTTTGGTTAACAGATTACTTGGCCTAGGTTCAGGCTTGCTTTCTACCTTAGACAGTTCAATAGGTACTAACCAATGAGTCACAATGAGTAAGGTGATACTTGCGATGATGATCACCAGTAAGTTGATATCATAGATAGATTGCATCCAAGAAAAATGTGCTAGGCCAGAGTCAGGTAACCAGCCTCCAATCAGAGAGCCAAGTGCTAAGCCAAAAGTAACCATAATGTTGACCTTAGCAAGTGCTGAGTGATAGCTAGCCTCTCCTTCAATTGACTGAAATTGGTCATAAAACCAAGCGTCTAACGTACCCGAATAGATGGCACGAGCTGCGCCAAGTAATACAGCACTGACCATAACAAGAATCAAGTTCGACGCCTGCAACATTAGTGCTGCACCTAATATGGTCATTAACAGAGACAATCGGTAAGTTCTCACTCGACCAAACTGATCAGCAAAGCTACCTAGTGGTACCTCAAGCAGTGCAGTAGTGCCAATCCACAGCGCCATCACGATACCAATTTCGGTGAGATTTAAGCCGCGGGTTTGGAAAAGCAGAATCAGAACCGGAACGATCAATCCCGTAATCGACCAATGCAAAGCTTGCTGAGTTGCAAATCGATATATGAGGGCTGATTGGGTCATTGTGTCTCTCACTCACTAATTAGAATGAGAGAAGAATCCCATAGTGATTCTAAAATACAAACATATCTATTTTAGGTCATTAATATGATACTCAATGTATCGTCACATGCGTTCGGAAATAGAATGGATCAAAATCTGGCAATAGAAATCTGCCGACTAATTAAACGAGAATTAAAGAAGCTGGGGGTTTCTTATCAAGATCTTGCCGAGCAACTCGATCTCTCAATCGTGAGCGTTAAACGATTACTTAATAATGCTCAACCCATGTCGATGCAACGACTGATTCATATTAGTCAAATTATCGAACTTCCATTGTCTCAGCTGCTCAAATTAGCCGAGCAAAACCTTAATACGCTTCCTCTATTCACCACAGAGCAAGACACGGCTTTTTACCAATGCCCTCCCCTGTTTACTTTTTGGAGCGAACTTGCCGAACACAAAACCGTAGACGACATTGCGCGGAGGTATCAATTGGATCAAGCATCCGTGCATTTGTATCTACGCATGCTCGAAAAGGCGGAACTAATCTCTCTGGGTATCAATAACCAATGTAAGCTCTTGGTTCCCGGTCATACCGCATTTGAACAAGGCGCCAGATACCCTGAATTTTTCACCACCAGAGTTTTAAGTGGCTTGCAAAAGCGAGTCATCAATATTCCCGTAGAAGATGATCAGGCTTTTCTGGTTAGCCTGAAAGCAGAGCTGACTCACCAAGAATTTTTGGAGATAAACCATAAGCTCGAAGACTGGATGTTCACTCTGCTCAGAGAAAGCCAAGATATCGCGGCAAGAGATGGACTCAAGGTGACCCCCTATACCTTTGGTTTTATGGGAGCACAGGGCGCATTTCATGACACATTGCCGACAATTGTGCGACTGACTGAGAAACAATAATCCATCACCAATAACAAAAAAAGCCTCCAGTTGGAGGCTTTTACGTATCTAGTGATTGATATTAGCGAACAATCAAACCAAGTAGGATACCGACGGCACCGAAGTCTGCGTCACTGAATGTTGTGTTAGCAAAACCTAGGTCGCCCAACACTGGCATTAGGAATACTGGTAGGAAGGTAATCAGTAGACCTTGAGCAAAAGCACCTAAGATTGCACCACGACGGCCACCTGTTGCGTTACCAAATACACCCGCTGCAGCACCAACGAAGAAGTGCGGTACCACACCTGGGATAATCACAGTTAAGCCCATCACGTAAAGTAGGAACATACCTAGCAAACCCGCAGCAAAACTGGATAAGAAACCAACTAGTACTGCATTTGGCGCGTATGGGAATACCACAGGACAATCTAGAGCCGGTTTAGCGTTT
Source organism: Vibrio sp. R10-SF1-ISO8 (assembly GCF_059833805.1). Classification (NCBI taxonomy): domain Bacteria; kingdom Pseudomonadati; phylum Pseudomonadota; class Gammaproteobacteria; order Vibrionales; family Vibrionaceae; genus Vibrio; species Vibrio sp. R10-SF1-ISO8. The sequence goes on from NZ_JCBDHL010000010.1 coordinate 246,125, forward strand.
GGCACAAGCTTGTCTGAAATACCCTTAAATGCAGGAACGATTTCAGCGATAACCATACGAACACCTTGCAGGATAACGTAAACACCACCAGCAAAGGTAATCGACTGCATCAGGGCAAACATAAACCAGTGCTTGCCACCACTTACTTCGCGAACAAAGTCACCGCCAGCGAAGATACAGGTCACCATAAAGATAATGCCCATAGTGAAAGAGATAGCGACTGGCGTATCACGTAAGAACAACAAGCTCTTTGGTACGTTCATCTCTTCTGTGGAGTGCTCTTTATTACCAAACTTGCTGCCAATGAAGCCCGCTAGCACGTAGGAGAGTGTCGAGAAGTGACCAATAGCCACATCATCAGAACCTGTCACTTGCTTCATGTAACGGTGCGCGATGGCTGGGAAAAACACCATCACTGAGCCAACAACCAAAGAACCTAGTGCAATAAGAGGTACACCACTCATTCCGCTTGAAGAGAGGATCGCCGCCACCATCATCGACATAAATAACGTGTGATGACCTGTCAGGAAGATAAATTTCCATGGTGTTAGACGAGCGATCAAAATGTTCACCAGCATCGCAAAGAACATGATCATCGCCATCTCTTTACCAAATGCTTCTTGAGCAATTGACACAATCGCTTCGTTGTTTGGTACCACACCCGTAATGCCAAACGCTTGTTGGAAGATAGTCGCAAAGTCACCTAGAGAGGTAACAACTAAGCCAGCACCGGCGCCCAAGATGATAAAACCGAGAATGGTTTTTACTGTGCCTTTAATGCATTCAGTCACCGGCTTTTTCTGAGCAATTAGGCCGATAAGAGCGATAAGACCGACCAGAACAGCAGGTTCTGATAGGACATCGTTCATTAAGAAACTAAAGAATTCCATAATGGCCCCCTATAGTGCGCCAAGTTCTTGTAAAGCCGCAGATAAACGCTCTTTCATTGCTACTTTATCAACCATGTTATCTAGGCTGACGATCTTCGGTTCAACATCGAGTGCTTTCAGTTGGTCAGTAATGTCGTTCGTACCAATAAAGATGTCACAATCTGTGCCTTTTGCACTGCCTAAATCAATGTGATCAACCGCTGCATTAATCTCAAGCTCTTTGACAATTCCCTTGATGCTCATTTCCATCATTAGGCTCGTGCCAAGACCGTGTCCACAAACAACCATAATTTTCATAATTCAGTACCTTTTTATTCTTGATATCTATAGGGGTGATAGTCAGGAGTTATGTTTTAGTAATTCTTGATGACGGCTAAAACGTCATCGACAGATTGAGCGTTGCAGATTTGCTCTACATGCTCTTCATTCATAAACAGCTCAGCCAGTTTTGAAATGGCACCGACATGGCTATCGCTATCCGTTGCCGCTAGCGTCACCAACATCTTCACAGGGTCATTACCTTCAGAGTCAAAGTTAACGCCGTTTTGAATCACAGTGATCGCAAGTGATAAACGATTAACGCCATCTTCTGGTCTTGCATGCGGCATCGCCATACCAGGGCCAACGACATAGTAAGGACCTAGCTCTTGATGCGAGCGGAAAATCGCCTCTACGTAGCTTGGCTCAACAGCGCCATTATCAAGCAATGCCTGACACGATTTTTGAACAGCGTCTTTCCAGTCACTGGCTTCAGCATGGACTCGAATCACATCAGAGGTAATCAGTTCACTTAGCATTGGATCTTTCCGATTTGTTGTTTTGATGGCGCTACTCTAACGATGATCCTTTTGGAAAAACCGGATGATGATCACAAATGATAGCGCTATCTGGTAGCGCTATCATAAATTGTGATAGCGCTACCATTTATTAATCTTAATGCGGTTTCATATGCTTGTGATCACCATCTAATGCGCTAATATCATTTCAACCCAAGGGCTGTGATAAGATGTCGCGGCGAATTAATAGATAAAAAAACGAAAATAACAAATGAGCGAACCGCGAAAACGCAGAAGCACTGGAAAAGTCACACTTGCCGATGTAGCCAAAAAGGCCGGTGTGGGTTCAATGACCGTTTCGCGAGCATTAAGAACGCCAGACTTGGTGTCTGACAAATTGCGAGAAAAGATTCAACAAGTCGTTGATGAGCTAGGTTATATTCCCAATAAAGCGGCGGGCGCATTGGCCTCAGCTGAAAGTTATTCCATTGCTTTGATCCTGCCCTCATTGATCGATAAATCTTGTGCCTTGTTTCTACCTAGCTTCCAGCAAACCCTAAACAAAGCGGGTTACCAACTGATTCTCGGCTACAGCGACTACTCGGTAGATCAAGAAGAAAAACTGCTTTCAACCTTTCTCGAAAGTCGCCCTGCCGGGGTCGTACTGTTTGGTGGCGAACACAGCAAACGCACCCACCAATTGTTGGAGGCAGCAAATACGCCGGTACTTGAGATAGCCGAGCTTACATCTACCGCTCAATACTTGAATATTGGTGTCGATCATTTCGACATCGGGAAGTCCTGTACCAAGCATATTATCGAACAAGGCTTTAATAATGTTGGCTTTATTGGTGCACGTGGTGAGCATTCAACCCTCCAGCGCAAACTCCATGGCTGGCAAAGCGCGATGATAGAAAACTATCTAACACCGGATCACTTTCTAACCACGCACGAAGCCCCTTCTTCACAACTCGGAGCTGAAGGTTTGGCTAAGCTATTGCTGCGCGATTCCACTCTCAATGCGTTGGTATGTAGTCATGAAGAGATTGCCATCGGCGCTTTATTCGAATGTCACCGTAGAGTGCTCAAGGTTCCAACCGATATTGCGATCATCTGTTTAGAGGGATCGTCAATGGCAGAGCATGCCTACCCGAGCCTAACTTGTGCTGAAGTCGACTACGAGCGAATGGGAACCAAAGCCGCAGAAAAACTGCTCCACCAGATCAAAGGCGACCGAGTAGAAGCCGTAACAGATATCGGCTTTAAGCTGACGCGCAGGGCTAGTACTGCGATCAACTAATTAGGTAGTTTTTCAGTCAATATCGGACTTTATAAGCGGTTCAACGACCTAAGGTTTACATTGTTTAAAGGATTCCAGTAGCCATAGTCGAAACTGCTCTTCCAATTTTGTGGCTGGCTGATTTTTGCTGAGTAAGATATAGCTATGCCCCGACGGGATAAAACCAAACGGGGCGATGAGATTACCACGTTGCAGGTCATCAACAACCAAGGGGTAAGAGCCTATCGTTGCCCCTAGCCCATCAACACTGGCTTGAAGTGAGAAGTAAAAATGAGCAAAAGTCTGTTGCTCATTGGCTAGCAGTTTCGGTTTGTTGAGCTCCTTGCACCAATTTTCCCAAGCCAATGGACGTGTCTGACTGTGCAGCAGTTTCATGGCACTCAAATCCCGTTCTACTTGTTGCCAGTACTCAGGTGACATCACAGGTCCAACCCACTCTTCAATTAAAGGAGTTTGCTGATAGTCATGGGGAATAGCAAAGTCATCTCGTCGTATCGCCATGGATAATCCAGATCGCTCCAGATTGATTGCTCCACCTGCGGTTGATAAGCGCACATCCGTAGCGAAGTCGTCGTTAAACGTAGACAACCTAGGCATTAACCAACGCATGGTTAGTGTCGGCTCACAAGAGACTTCTAGTACGTTTTGATTGTGTGTTTCTAACTTAGCTACACCCGTTTCAAGCGCTTGAAAAGCCTGCTCTGTGTAGGTTTTCAGCAGCTCACCTTGCTGACTCAAACGGACATTTCTTCCTTGCTTCACAAACAAGGTCTGGTCGAGATAGTTTTCCAGCACTTTAATCTGCTTGCTGACTGCACCGTGCGTAATGTTGAGTTGCTCTGCAGCCTCGCTGTAATTTGAGCACTGCGCTGCAACATGAAAAACATGAAAGGATTTGAGATGCCTCATCAGTGAACTTTTCTCACATAAAACTAGAATTCATTTCGATTATAGGCACAACCAGATTTACCTACAATGCCAGCCACAATCCAATCAAACTGGGAATAAATATGGAGTTAGTAAGTTTAGCGCTATTGGGCATCTTAATCGTGATTAGCCCTGGAGCTGATTTTGTTCTGGTACTTAGAAACAGCCTTAATCATGGCCGTAAAGCGGGTGTGATGAGTGCACTGGGAATCAGTCTTGCCATCGGTGTTCATATTGCTTACTCGATGCTCGGCATTAGTTACCTAATGTCACAAAATGAATGGTTATTTAATCTGGTGCGATACCTAGGTGCAGGATACTTAATTTACTTAGGATTAAGGGGCCTTTGGGCACGCTCCTCAGCGCCGTCTAATGCAATCGAGCCGAGCGCAGCCAAATCCGCTTGGCGCTATTTAGGTGAAGGCTTTCTTTGTAATGTGCTTAATCCTAAAACCATGCTGTTTTTCTTGAGTATTTTCAGTCAGGTAATGACCAACGACGCATCAAGTAACAACAACGCACTGATCTATGGTGGCTATATGATGCTTCTACATGGCCTGTGGTTTGTACTAGTCGCACTACTCTTCTCCTCTAATAAGCTGCAAACCTTACTGAGTAAAGCAAAGCATCGACTTAATCAATTATGTGGCGCAGGGCTATTACTATTCGGACTAGCACTAGGATTTAATGATTAACCGTAAGGGCTGGCGATGACAGCCCTTTGTCTATTTCGATCTGACGCTAGGCTAACTCGCCTGCTCCTTGAATTGAACGGGCACTGTTTTCAACCAAGAACACCGTGGCCGCTTGTTTTAATGTCTCCCACTCAGCATCTTCAACGAAGATACCTTCTTGCCATGATGCTTGCTGAGCGCGGCTTAACTCTGCACTATCAACATGGATAGAGTAACCTTTCGCACTTTGGTTAACATCAAAGTCGCTAACCGATAGCTCAATCAGCATTGAATGTACGTCATCGTCACCATTTACAAGGCTTTCGGAAAAATACACCTCCGGTGCGATGCAACCACGGTTCAGTACATACAAGGCACGTTGAGGGCTGCTACCATTGACCCATTGCGCACGACAGGCGATGCCTTTTGCGGCCAAGCGAACCAGCTCACTGTAGGCTAACCAGCGATTATGGCACTGCTTTAGCGTGATTGAGATGGTTTTGTTATCCACCATTTTCTCTAAGGCAAAATCGAGTACCGCAGGCAACTGACACGCGATACTGCTGTTATGAAAATCAACCTCGAAACTCGATTCGCTTTGATTGGAGATCGATACGGCGCAGTCTGAGTCTAAGCTGAGAAACTGACTGGCATTATTAAAATGCCTCACGCCACTAAGCCCCACCATTTGCAGATCCGCCACCATATTGGCGATGACATCCGCTTCACCACAATGACGGCGCATACCTAAAAATGCCTTGTTCACAGCGGCAACTAATTCATTGTGTGAAACGATCATGATGCCAATCCTCCATTGATCTTTTGTGGCTCTGAACAGGTAATCTCGTGGCTACTTGGCATGGTCGGAAAAATCCATGTGTCACTATATTCTGGGTCACGGATTTCAGCTAACAATGGCGCTCCTTGGAAGAAAGTCACTCGAACCCAACGATCAGAGCGCGGGTCAAATTTGGTTGCGCCGAATATTGCCAACTTGCAGCGTAGTAGGTGCATTGGTAGCGCATCTTGACGTAATACGTTCATCTGGATGTCTCCCATAGCGCGATTACCTAAAGTCCAGACCCTTCGAGTGATAGCGCGATACTGAGGGCAATGAAGCAGAAACTCCGCCACGCTCGTCTCAGCAGAGTAGTCATCAAGCGCATGGAACAACTGATTGGCCTGACGACCAATATCGAGTGGCAATTCACGCTCTTCACCCACTTCTTCACCGCGGACGCCGAGTCTTGGTTCTTCTTTGTCTTGAGAGCGATACCAGAACCAGTATTTGTTTTCTGCCAGCGAGTAATCTGCTTCGACAGCCCACTGGTATTTGTCGCTGAGTAACTGACGCAGCTGTTGGACGGTTTTACCACTTGGAATCGATAGTGCTTCGCTGGTGTTCATTTGGTTTTCAAACTGATCAACCACACTCGGATAGAGCTCAAGCAGGCAAGAAGTAAGGATTTCTTGGGCTTCCAAACTCATGCTTTCAGCCTGCTTAACAACATCACCCCAGTACGAATGTGCCGCAATAACTTGCGGCAGGTGCTCTATAAGCTGGGCAATATCGGTGATCGCCAATTGATTTAAGCTGTCTTGCTGTTCGTTAATGGTGATGACTTGTTCTAAATGGCACTTGGCCTTAACCAATAAATCTCGCAATTGATCATGCATCTGGCTGTCACACGGCAACGCCAATACTTGCCCAATCGCGCGCTCTCTTGACGTCATCCACTGATCAACGATACACGGATGATTGATTAGATAAGGCGCCATGCCTAATCCCGTCGCATTACCTACTCCTAAATAGCGCTGTAAGCCTTTGTGTAGCAAGATAGCCTTGTCGCCACCTTTCTGCTCTGCAAGATAATGCACCCAATCTAGGCTAAACTCGCGCAGCATGTACACGGCACACATTTGCGCGCTAAAAGACTGATTAAAATCAGCATTCGTTTCAAGCAGCTTAAAATCGGCAATGCCAAATTTACCATTGCCATACACCGCCGTAGTACGCAGTATGTAGCCAACCTCTGCCAACTCATCAGGCTGTGGCTGCTGACCTTTAGCTAAAGCGCCGACAATATGCTCAAATACTCGCACGCTCTTGTTTGCACGCGCCAACACAAGCACCTTGTTAGGGTTTCGTCCTGCTTCTTGCAGGGGTACATTAGCGCGCAACTGCTCTAACAGTTCAACATCAACATCGCCATGAACCAAAGCGAATGTGACATCCCACTTTTCCGCAATGACGCGATCATTACGTTCTTCGTCAGCAATCTCATCGCAAAAGACGACCAAGTGATAAGTTTGTGTCGGAGTCGCCAATTTGTAAATAACATGACCATAGCCCTGCGGGCATAACTGCCACTCATGCTTGGTTACGCGCCAGTTTTGTGTCGCCATTTTACGAATCAAACTTCGCACAAAGCTGATTCGATTTTGGTGCATAGCGCCTAGCCTTTCCGGAGCCATGACGAGGGCTGCATTGCGCAGCTGGGTTTCAGTGTAATTAGAACGATGTGCATCCATTTTGCTCACCACCTATTTTTTATTGTAAGAATAATAGGAGTTTGCGCGGGCGTAGGGTACAGCCTACGCAAACTCATCGGTATTGGATTAATAAATTAAAGCCCTTGTTCCTTAGCCATCTTCATTGCGATCTGAGGTGCATTCCATAGCGAAGGCAGCAGTATCAGAGAAACAGGCACGGCCGTGATAACAATGAAAGATTGCAGTGCTGAAATACCTCCGGAGCCCAGTGAGATGAGTATCAGCGCAGTGACCCCCATCGCAACGCCCCAGAAGGTACGAACGATAGCGTTAGGCTCCGTTTCACCACTGATCACGACACTGATGGTGTAAGTCATCGAGTCACCTGTCGTAACAATGAAAATCGTGGTCAAGATTAGGAACAGAATCGAGACAAGCATAGGTAGCGGTAGCTGTTGTGTAACCGCCAGTAGTGCACCCGGTAAGTTGAAGCCTTCAAACGCTTTACTCACACTGCCCGGTTCTGCAATTTCAAACGCCAGACCTGAACCACCGACAATGGTGAACCAGAAACAGGTTGTGAGTGGCGCAATGATGCTAATTGTCGAAATGATCTGACGAATGCTGCGTCCACGTGAGATTCGAGCAATGAAGATCGCCATCATTGGACCATAACCTAGGAACCAGCCCCAGAAGAACACCGTCCACCAACTCAACCAACCTTCATCTCCGCGGTAGGTCGCCATTGGGATGAAGTTATCCAGCATGCTACCGACACCTTGAATGTAACCATTGAAGATAAAGTCTGTTGGCCCAAACAGTAGGATGTAGATCATTAAGGCAATCGCCAGAATCACGTTGTAGCGGCTGAGCATTTGCATGCCTCGATTAAGACCACTCAACGCAGATAGGGTATACAGAGCAATCGCAAACAGAATGATAATAAGTTGCGTGGTAAAGCCATCAGGAATATCAAATAGCGCATTTAACGCGTAGCTAACCTGTAGACCGAGGAAACCAATTGGCCCAATGGTGCCGGCCGCCACAGCGATAATACAACACGCATCAATCAGTGCACCGGTATGGCCTTTAAGGGCACGCTCACCAATCACAGGGTAAAGCAAAATGCGAGGCTTTAGAGGTAGGCCTTTGTCGTAATGCAGGTGCATGACAACGATTGACGTTAAGCTGCCAACAATTGCCCACGCAAGGAAACCCCAATGCATGAAGGATTGCGATAGTGCATTGACCGCGCCTTGCTGTGGATTTTCCTGCGCGCCATATAATGGTGGTGGGCTCACGTAATGAGCGATAGGCTCTGCCGCTGCCCAGAATACGCCACCACCAGCAAGCAGAGTACAGAAGATGATCGCCATCCAGCGAAAACCATCCATCTCCGGTTTGGCCGAACCACCAAGAATCACCTTGCCTGTTCGCCCTGCAGCGAGACCAAGACCAATAAGAAAGGTGAGAAGAAGCAGTATTTGCCAGTAAGGTCCAAAGACCTGCACTGACCATGCAAAGCCAGCATTGACTAGGCTTGATAGCAGCTCACCATCATAGAGCGCGAGTGCAACGAAAAGTGCGATAAAACCGCCACTGTACCAAAAGGCTGGATTACTCAAACCCAGCTTATCTGGAGAGTTTTCGGTGGCAGGCGTAGTGTTGTGTTTTGCTTGTGGCTTACCCGATGACACGTTCATAGGGTTCGCTTTCATGCTATTGGTTAAATCAGACATACTCTGACTCCAGACTGTTTTGCGGCAGCCGACGACTGGCAGCAAAAGTTAAATTAACACCTGCCTTATTATTGTTGTGTTGGCAGGCTGTTCCTTGTTTGGGTTACTGCTCTGAAATAGGCTCGAGTCCTTGTTTGAGGAAATTAAACCAGTTATCACCCAGTATTTGTCCCGCCTCAGATTCACTGAATCCATGGCGCATTAATCCGTTGTAGATGTTCTCCATCCCCTTACTGCCACTAAACCACGGCAGCGCATCTGGCCAACCCGAGTTACTGGCCGAGCCTTCGCCATAATCCATCGCTTTCGACCAGCGGCCATTGCGCATCCACTCCAGAACTTGCTGTGGTTGGTTAAGACACAAATCACTGCCAATGCCCAAGTGGTCGACGCCAAATAGGTCAGCTGTTTTCGCCACCATTTGGCAAAAATCATCCAACGTGCACTGGCTGCCATTTGGCAAATGGAAGGGGTACAAACTAAAACCAAGTAAGCCGCCACGTTGTGTTAGTGCTTTGAGCACGGTGTTGGATTTGTTTCGCAGAGCATCATGAGCGAACGTCGGGTTAGCGTGGCTAATGCAAATTGGTCTTGAAGAGAGGTCGATGGCTTCTAGCGTTGAGCGCTCTGCACTGTGAGACATGTCGATGATCATGCCAACGTGATTCATCTCTTCGATCGCTTGTTTGCCAAAGCGAGTAACACCTGAGTCATTCTGCTCATAGCAACCTGTCGCCAATAAGCTCTGGTTGTTGTAAGTCAATTGCATGATTAACAAACCTTGGCGACGCATCACTTCAATCAGACCAATTTCGTCATCAATAGGCGAACAATTCTGAGCACCGAAGAAGACGCCGACTTTGCCCTGCTGTTTCGCCTTTGCCACATCTGCCATGGAATAAATTGGCATGATGAGGTCTGCGTTTTGCTCGAAGCGAAGGTTCCATTCGGCAAAGCGAGTTAGGGTCTCACGTGCATTTTCGTGATAGACGATAGTGGCATGAACAGCAGTGATGCCACTCGCCTTAAGGGTTTGGAAATACTCACGATCCCAATTGCAGTATTGCAATCCATCTATCACAATCCGTTGTTGGTACATAACCACTCCTTAAACGTTGAATCGCCTTTAATTGGGAAGCAGATAATGTTCTGCCTCCCACGGTCAGAGCCTAATAAGGGCGCTGGTAAGCGGTTTTCACCACGGTGTAGAATTCTTTCGCATATTGACCTTGTTCACGCGGGCCAAAGCTAGACTCTTTGCGGCCACCAAACGGTACGTGGTAGTCGGTGCCTGCAGTCGGTAGGTTCACCATTACACAACCGGTCTGCGCTTGCTGCTTGAAGATGGCGCTAGTACGCAGGCTTTGCGTTATAATGCCGCCCGTCAAACCAAAACGGGTATCGTTGGTAACGGCGATGGCTTCATCAAGATCTCCCACTCGAATCACACTCGCCATCGGCGCAAACACTTCCTCTTGGTTCACTTCCCAACTGTTTTGGGTGTCGAGGAATAAGGTTGGCGACATGTAGTAACCGTCGTGCGCTAAGTTAAGGCGCTCGCCACCAAAGGCCAGCTCAGCACCACTTTGACGCGCCTTTTCAATCCACTCGAAGTTTGCTTCAAGCTGATTACCGTCTACAACTGGCCCCATGAAGATACCTTCATCCAGTGCATGACCCACTTTCAGCTCACTCATACGTTTGATCAGCGCTTCAACGTAGGCATCATGAATCCCATCCATAACCACTAGACGAGATGACGCGGTACATTTCTGACCTGCGCCGGAGAAAGAGCCGGCGATGGTCGCTTCTACTGCGATTTGAATGTCTGCATCATCGGCAACCACCAAGGCATTTTTACTGCCCATTTCAAGCTGGCAGCGTACAAAGTTTGGTGCCGTTGCGGCCGCAACCTTACGTCCCGTATCGACAGAGCCGGTAAAGCTCACCCCATTGACCTCTTTCGAGTTGATCAAGGTATTGCCCACCTGCGAGCCACTGCCGAGTACTAGGTTGAACGTGCCCGCTGGCAGCCCTTGACGGTGAATGATTTCCGTCAGCGCCACGGCACTTGCTGGAGTTAGATTGGCAGGTTTCCAAACCACGCTGTTACCAAACGCGAGTGCCGGAGCAATCTTCCACGCCGCTGTTGCCGTCGGGAAGTTCCACGGAGAGATAATGGCGATAACGCCAACCGCTTCGCGAGTGACTTCAACGGAGACGCCTGGACGGACGGAGGCAGCGTTATCACCAATTTGGCGCAGCACTTCCGCCGCAAAATATTGAAAGAACTGACCTGCTCGGTAGATTTCTCCGCGTCCTTCAGCAAAGGGTTTACCCTCTTCACGTGAAAGCAGTCTGCCTAGCTCATCGCAGCGCTCAATCAGCTCATCACCAATCGCTTGAAGCACTGCTTGCTTGCGCTCCATTGGCGTCTTTTCCCACTCTGGTTGCGCTTGCTTAGCGACTTGAATCGCTTGCTCTACCTGAGCCTGACTCGCTTGAGCAAAATTGCCCAGATTTTCATTGATGTCTGATGGGTTAATGTTTGCTATGGTATCGACGCCTGCTTGCCATTCGCCGCCAATATAAAGGGCCTTTTCTGCTTGAACATTGTTAATAAAAGTCATTGCTCTTTCCTTGTTCTTGTTTGACTGACGAGATCAATCAGTTTCAATTATTGGAGGATTACTCTGGCTGACTTGCCGACGCGTAAACCACAAACTCGACCAGCATTTCTTCGCGAGCTAAGCCTGCAACCACCATGGCTGCACGATTTGGATAAGGCGCTTCAAAATACTCTGCGTAAATTTGATTAACAGTTTTTAGGTATTCGCGATCGGTCACGTAAATAAGTACCTGCAGCACCGAGTCAAGCGACTCACCTGCACACTCTAGGGTATGAACGAGATTGTTAAATGTCTGTCGAGTTTGTGCCTCAATGCCGCCCTCGACCACCGCACCAGTGTCATCGATTGGGATCTGTGCCGTGTATAAAGTTCCGTTGTTAACAATCGCCCATTCAAGGGGAGCCTTAGAGGCAAACAGAGCGGTTTTTACTGGATGTTTTTTCGTTTGAGTATTCACGTGCCTTTCAACCTATGTAACAACTTTGTTTCAAGATGGTTAAATCATGCACATTGACACCTGATAAATCTAACGGTAAATTTTTTACATTTGATAAGTTTTATTTATCACTTTTGACAACATCAGAGAATTAAAGGGATTTAAAAGGTGGTCAGATGAGTATCAAGCTTCAACAATTAATGCATTTTGTGATGGTGGTAGAAGAAGGTGGTTTCCGAGCCGCATCACACCGCGCTAATCGCTCTCAGGCAGCATTATCTACATCAATAAAAGAGCTAGAAAAGATACTCGGACAAAATCTTTTTGAAACGGGAAACAAAGCCAAATTAACGCCATTTGGTGAAATATGTCTGCCTAAGATTATTCAGTTTCTCAATATATACACCGCGCTCGACAATGACTTACGCGCGGCAGCAGCGGGTCAGCAAGGAAGAGTAAGGATAGCCAGTGTCCCCTCTGTGGCGGCAAAACTGATTCCAAGTGTACTGGGTGCGTTTTGCGAGCAGTACCCGAATGTGGAAGTGAGCCTAATTGACGACAACGCGGCTGGCGTAGAAGAACGCCTGTTATCTGGTGAAGTAGATCTGGCGCTAGGTAATCCTTCCCACCTTGATGAAGGCGGGATTAACTTTACCCCACTACTGTCTGACCCAATTGGTGTGGTCTGTTTACACGACAACCCTATCGCCAAGCAGCCAGAAGGCATCGCATGGCAAACCCTACTGGAGCAGCCTTTCATTCGCAACGGAACCTGTACCCTACTTGATCCAACCCCAGCGCGAGCTTTGAGCCAACAAGCACTCTATTCGGTAGAAAACATCACCTCACTATTTTCTGTGTTGGAACTTGGGATAGGTGTCACGACTCTGCCTAAGCTCGCTTTTCCGACCAATGAAACCCGCTTGGTGTGGATTCCGTTAATCGACCCACCACTGGAAAGACAAATCGGTATCTTTACCCTCAGCGACCGAACCATTTCTCCACAAGCCAAAGCCTTTCATGATTTGTGCATTGAATACCTTAACTATAATGAACAACCTACATAGCCTGATACGAGCTAGAGTATTACGCTTCACAATCCGGCTCGAACTGCTTTATTGAAGGCATGTGGACTTGATCGAAACAAAGTACAACACAACGCCCAGATTTAACCGTCTTATTCTCGTAATGCCAACCATACTTGTGGATCAATCTTTCGGTTAACTCTAGCCCTAACCCGAAGCCTAACTCCTCTTCTCTGTCACCACCGGAAAGATTGCGATTAGTGATAACTAACCTGCCACCGGATTGTTCAATAAACACTTCACCTTGATAGGTGTGCTGAAACGCATTGCGAACAAGGTTAGTGATGACGATTCTACATAATCCTTGTGGCAACGAATGCTTCGTCTCATCCACATTAAGGTCTACTTTGACCTCTTTTCCCTGAAGCAAATACCGGAGCTCACTGCCAATTTGAGTAACAAGCTCGCCAATAGACAAGTCGCTGAATGGCAGCGTCTTGTCTTCCTGACGGTTTAGCCAAAGGAGAGTTTCTGTCAAATCTGTCATCGTGTACCCTGCACGCTCAATTCTCTCCAAGACCTCGAGTTGCTTGTCCTGCGCCAATTGCTTGGTGATCATCTTCTTCAACAACTCGGTATTGGTACGGGTGACTGCAATGGGCGTCCTCAATTCATGGCTAGCATAGCCCAAAAATTGCTGTTCACGCTCCAAACTTTCCTGCACGCAACTAAGGCTGGATCTTATGATTTCAGCCAGTGTATTGAGTTCATTGTAATCGAACCCCGGAATAGGCTGGCTAAGCTTTTCTTTATCCAGAGATTTCGCCCAGTCTTTTAGTTGCTCAACGGGAGTCGAGACACTGCGAATAAAAGCAATCAGTATTAAAGAAAACGCAAAGATTGCACCGATCGCTACAAAAACAATGTAGATAAACTGGGGCAGTTCACCTGGAGTATATTCATTGTCAAGGAACAGTACAGAGGCGTATCGGACGTCACCTTTGTACTCCATTTTCATCGCAAAATAGCCGGCTTTAGGCGGGTCAATCAGAGGGATTCCAACAACTTTCTTAAGAACTTCATTCAGTACCAACTCATTCGGGTCCAGGTTGTCTTGAATTGGCTGTGGTAGGTCTTGCCATCGTCTCGCCACTGTAAGGTCATTGATTTTGACAGGCGTGTTATCCGTCAATTGTACTTGATAAGCTTGTGTTCGCATGAACCCTGTCATCGCCAGATCCAAGCCGGAAAAGAAGTAACTTACCGCGACACCAGACATCGCTATAATCGTCAACGATCCTGTCAGTAACATGGCGAATAAAAAATAAAGCCTCAGACTACGTCTTATCTTCATCAGGTAGCCTCTCGTTTCAACGCAAAGCCACGTCCGGTGATCGTATGGATCAACTTAGTTTCAAAGCTGTTATCCACGACTTTACGCAGATTAAACATATGAACCTTTAGACTGTTGCTGTCTGGCTGTTCATCCCCCCAAACACTTTGCATCAATTTTTCTCGAGAAACTGTATTGGGGCTCGCTCTAACTAAAGTTTCAAGTAACTTGAACCCGATTGGAGAAAGTTTTAACGGTGTATTCGCTCGAGTCGCAGTTTGAGTTTGTATATCGACTTCAAGATCGCAAACAGAGAACTTAGTGACCTGTCCACTGCGCCGACGGGACAAAACCTGCGCACGAATAATTAACTCCTCCATCGCAAAAGGTTTCACCAAGTAGTCATCCGCTCCTTTCGAAAAGCCGGTTAGCTTGTCATCAAGGGTATCCTTAGCCGTCAACATCAGAACAGGTACATCAATCCCTTGCCCTCTAAGCTTTGCACACACTTCGAGACCGTTCATTTTGGGCAAGTTCAAGTCTAAAATTACCGTGTCGTAATGTCCGTGTTGAATCAAGTTTAGTCCAGACAATCCATTTGCAGCGTGGTCACACTGAATGTCTTCCAAAGCAAGGTAGTCAACAATCGCCTTAGCTAAATCCAAATCATCTTCAACCAGTAACAACTGCAAGTTTTCCATGACTACCTCTTACTCTATGAAACCACTATTAATCTAGACGTTAAACACTCTGTGCGAGCTTTTTCTCACCCATCACCGCTGTCTTCAATTTATCAAAACCATTGTGAATATCGCATTGGATCAGTAGCAGTGATGGGGTTAGCACCAATGTAATCACCGTCGCGAATAAAATACCGTAACCTAATGCAGCGGCGGCTGGAATTAGGAACTGCGCTTGCATCGAGGTTTCACTCAACAACGGAGCCAAGCCAGCAAAGGTGGTGACAGAGGTTAGCAATACCGCTCTAAGTCGGCTGCTGCACGACTCTACAATGGCTTCACCCACGGGGACGTTATGATTTCTCGTCAACTCATTAAACCTAGATACCAACAGCAGGCTATCATTTACCACAACACCACTCAGAGCAAGAATCCCATTTAAAGACAGGATACTTATCGTCAGGTCATTGAGCCAGTGGCCCAAGATCGCACCTACAATACCAAACGGAATCGCCACCATAATAATAAGTGGTTGAACGTAAGATTTTAACGGTATCGCCAGCAGAGCAAAAATCACCACCAGTGCCATAACAAAAGTCGATTGCATTGAGTCTGTCGACTCTTTCTGCTGTTCCGCTTCCCCAGTAAAGTCTATCTTTAGCGTCGGATAATCCGATTTAAGCTGAGGCACCAGCGTTTTCTCCAAATGAGCCACCAGTTCATTAGACGACACCACATCTTTATCCACCACAGCAGTCAGATAAACTGCGCGCAAATTATCAATACGAGTGATTTCCGCTTGTTGGTAGTCAGAGTAGACATTCGCGACTGATAGCATAGGAACCACCTTGCCATCAGGAGTACGAACACTCGATTTCTGAATATCAGCCAACGTTTGACGGTCACTTTCTGGGTAACGCACTCGGACTTTGACTTCATCTTTGCCTCGCTGAAAGCGCTGAACAATATCACCACCGAACGCCTGTAATACCTGCTTAGCCAAAGTCGAAGTATCCATACCTAAAGCACGCCCTTGTTCGGTCAATTCGAAGCGGTATTGCGGCTCCCCGAGATCTAGATTGTCATCAATGCCACTTACTCCTGGTGTTTGTTCCAGAAACTGCTTAAACGCCTTCCCTGCATGAGTGAGAACCGTTTCGTCGCTGGCTTTCAACTCTACTTTAAAGTTATCAACCATTTCCATCGAAGAGAGGACTTTAAGCTTCTTCACCCCTTCCATCTGTCCAGACATTTGCAGCCACAAATCCGCAAACTCACTAGAGCTGTAGTTCGCGTCAGGCGACAGCTCTACCTGTACCGTGCCATTTCGGTCTTCATCAGCAATGACTTGAAGGCTTGTAATGTAGGACACCTCCTCATCATGGTTTTTTACATCCGATCTCAATTGCTGATCGGCCTTAAGTGCATTGGCTTCAAGCTTTAAGAGGTTAGTCTGCGTCTGCCCAAAGCTAGAATCGTTATACATACTGATTTCAGCACTGACTGTATCGCCTGCAATATCAGGAAAGAAAGCGATTCTCACGGCTCCTGTAAGTGGCATACCAATAACAAGAATAAACAGCGCGATAAAGGCCATGACGACAGCATAACGGAACTTTAACGCCTGCTTAATCACCTGTTTGTACACTCTTTGATTGAACCACTCCAGTCCATTGTCTGCACCTTGCTGGATACGGTTCCAGATGCCTTTTTTCTCACTTCGATGCGTATTAATATGAGCAAGGTGTGCCGGAAGAATAAACTTCGACTCTACGAGCGATAACAGCAAACAAATAGTTACTACAGTCGCAAACTGCGCATAAATCTGGCCCATTTTTCCATCAACAGCTGCAATCGAAAGAAAAGCAACGACCGTTGTCAGCACACCAAAAACAGTCGGTGCCGCCACCTTCAATGTGCCAAGTATCGTATTATTTAGCGTATCCCCCTGTGCACGCCGAGTCGAATAGATGCTCTCACCTACTACAACTGCGTCATCCACCACGATCCCCAGAGCCATGATAAATCCAAAAGTCGTCATCTCATTAATGGTTAAACCCACGAAGGAATCGGTCATAAAGAACAGTGTGCCGAAGAAAACAAACGGTAAGCTGGCTGCAACCCAAAACGCGACGCGAATGTTGAGAAACAGCGCCAATACGATAAAGACTAAAGCGATACCCGTCAGTGCATTTTTAGCCAGCAAAGATAGTCGATCTTTGATCAAGGTACTTTTGTCATACCAAGTTTCGATACTGACGTTTTCCGGCAGCAGGTTGCTGTTACGCCATTGCTCGACTACCTGTTTAGCTTGCTCAACGATTTGCACAACATCACTATACTCATCCATGACAATTTGAATGCCCATCGCATTACTTTGGTTGTATCGTGACAAGCTAAACGTATCTTCCTCAAAGGCATCCGTGACACGAGCAATATCACCTAACGTAACTTGGCTACCGTCAGGGGTCGATATAACGGGAATCGCTTTGAAATCCTCGACCTCGTAGGCTTGTTCAGACACCTTTAGGCGCACCGTTTTCTCATCATTGCGCAGGCTGGTTGAAATGCTAGTGGAAGATTCCGCATTGATCGCTTCAGATACATCGGTAAGCGTTAAGCCATAAGCTTGCAATCGACTCTCATTAACCTCGACCGAAATCATAGGATCAATTTCTGCTTTAACTTCCAGATCACGAATGGCACTTTCTGCCAACAGATCGGCCTTGAGTTGCTCTGCTAAATCCTGCAACGTAGCGCGATCAGTATCGCCATAAAGTTGAACCCACAAAGCGTGATCTTGCATTCGAGCCTTATCAATCACCGGGTTATCAGCTTCTGTCGGCAGATTGTTAATGGCGTCCACTTTCGTTTTCACGTCAGTCAGCAGAGTATCAAGACTATAGTTGGTCTCTTTTTCTATGGAAACATGGCTACCGGATGCGCTAGAAGTCGACGTAATGCGCTTTATACCCGCGACAGTTTCTAAAGCCTCTTCAATCTTTATCGAAATCCCCTCTTCAGCTTGAATAGGATCGCCGCTGTTATAGTTAACGGACACAGTTACGATGTCCGGCTCCATGCTTGGGAAGGCTTCCTTGCGTAATGAGTTCACCGAGAGCAGACCGACGATTATAACTCCTAGCATAAGTAGGTTAGCGGCAACCGGGTTTTGAGCAAACCAAGCGATCATGCCTTTAGGCGTTTGGGAAGGTTGTTCCATTTTACCCCTCCTCCTTTGGCATGACTTTCAGTCCTGGCTTGAAGTTACTCAGTGGTCTGATAACAACTTGAGCCTTACTGTCTGCTAAGCTTGGGGTCACATACACTTTACCATCACCAACAAACTGCTTGCTGGCGTTGGATTTTTGCAACAGACCTTGTCCGTCAACCGTCCAGATTTCACCCTGTTGGGAAATCGCTGACGCGGGCACTTCCCACAGGCCATCGACTTCGGCTCCGCTAAGAGTTGCTTTCACGAAAGTGCCAGGATAAAGAGGCGTGTCTTGTTCGAGCGGGTTGTCAACAACCACGACCAACGAACGTTGGCGAGTATCTTGGGTCACATGTTGGAATTTTCTCTCAACCTTGCCAAGCCATTGGTGAGCGCCACTGCTGTCAGTTAGCATCACATGCCAGTCACCTAAATCGCTCGAGGTCGGCAGATTTTCCCATTGCTGCGCTGACAGGGGCACCTCGACTTCGACATGCTCAACACTGTATAAGGTGGCAACTGCACTGCCTGTACTCAAATAGCTCCCTGGTTGAACCTCTCTGCTTACAACTAACGCGGTGAAAGGTGCGCGTATTGCCGTATCTTTTAAGTCTTTCTCCGCTTTCTTCAGTGCCTGTTTCGCATTCGCTAACTTGGCTTCCGCGCTGGCGAGTTGAGGCTCTCTGAGCACCAATGGAGAGTTCGGTTCCCCACTCAGACCTGAGCGCTTCCACTCCGACTTCGCCTGCTCTCCCTCACGTTGCTCTTCTAAAAGCTCAAGTTCAGCCGTCGCTACATCTGACTTGGCTTGCGCCAACGCCTGTTGGTACCCAGTATCATCCAGCTTTGCCAATATGGTGCCTTTACTGACCACTCTTCCTGTTTCAAAGTCATTAGACAATGAGATCACCCTGCCGCTGACTTCGCTGGCATAATTGAGCTGATACCTTGAACGAGTCTCTCCGTAACCGACCACCTGAGCCTGATAACTAGCACTGGTCGTCATCTGAACTGCGACTTGTTGGAGTTTTAAACTCTCGTTCACCGTTGGTTGCTGCAAGGTATCTGGCATCTCCTGCTCAGACTGGCTACTCTCGCCCGCTTGAGCCATGTGGCTGCCATTATAGCCAAGAGCTGCAAAGACGCTTGCTACAGCAGCAATTGTCACCGCTAAAGTGATAGCATTTTGTTTCATGATGATACTCCCAAGCCCAGAGCTAGGCCTAAATCGATTCGGTTTAATAAACGTTGATAGGTGGCGTTAACAAGTTGAGATTCAGTATCATAGGTCTGCTGCTGAACGGTCAGTAAATCAAAGATGTCGACCAGACCTTTTCGATACTTCTCTTCGTAACTGACAAAGCTACGCTTCGAGCTTGCGAATGCTTGATTTAAATGTAACTGCTGCTTTTCGAGCGAATACTCCTGCCCCACAGCATTCTCGACTTCATTGATCGCCGTCAGTAAGGTTTCCTGATAAGTCCAATAGCTTTGCTCTGTTGTGAGCTCAGCAATTTCGGCTTGAGATTTGAGTTTCCCGCCCTGAAAAAGTGGTGCCGATAACTGCCCAAGTAACCCCCACAATGGGTCGGTGAACAAAGCTTCACTTGGTGACTGCGCAATATCCGTCAAACTTGCCGTTAAGCTAAAAGATGGCAACATGGCTTTGTATGCCGCATCGGTACGAAGAGATTCAGCTTCGATATTGTAGAAAGCTTGCTGCAAGTCTGGTCTGCCAGCCATGTTCTGCTCAGCGAGAGAATCAAGAGGGTTGACCACTTTTGGAAACGTCATTGCGACCTCTGGCTGCTCCAACTCAGATTGCCATTGTCCAGTAAGCAACTGGAGACTACGTTTGCTCTTTTCTAAGCTTTCTTCATACTCAGCAACAGTAGCGCGCGTTGACGCCGTGCTGGTTTTCGCATTGTCTAAATCTACTAAGCTTCCCAGTCCCACCTGATAGCGCTCCAATACCAACAGCTCATTATTCTCCAGCACTTCAAGCCTTCTTCGCTCAATATCAAGCAACTGCTGATTGGCGCTTATTTCCAACCAATTACGCATGATATTAGCCGCCAGCAAGTTTTTTGCTGATTGTAGGCTTGCCTGAGAAGCCGCAATATCTTTCCGTGCTGCCTCGCTGCTATCTGCCAGTTTTTGCCACAAATCCAGCTCCCAACTCACGGTCACTTCACCCATATAGCTGTCGTCAGTATCTTGTTTGGATTGACCCGAAAAGCTAGCACTCGCAGTAGGTAGCTGTTCGGCAACAGTAACGCCTTGTTGGGCATAAGCAATTTTCAACGCGATCACGCTTTGTTGCAGGCTAGGGCTGTTTGAAAACGCAATGTCTAAGTAGCTCTCAAGCTCTGGCACTGAAATCAAGTCAGTTAACTCAGTTACTTGGGTGGCTTCCCGTGTCACCGATGTGATTTGTCGTTCAGCTATAACTTGTTTGAGCAACCGATCAACAGACTGGGCACCGTTTTGCTCAGCCTGTTGTGCAAAATCGGCATTAGTCCCCACCGCGCAGCCCGTAACAGCCGTCAACATCAGAGCAAGAATTGAGTATCGAAATGTCATCGTTGTTATCTCCCGCTAATATACAGACAAGGTATCAAATGCTGGGGTTAAGGCAGGGTTAAGGTGGAAAGGTCCAACACTAGAAATGACCGGATTTAGCAGGCAGTCATCCTAAAACGAACATTAGCTGACTGTTATCAATAGAGGACGATGATTATTTTCTGCGGCATAAACTTGCTATAATCTCAGGGTTTTCTTTCCCAACGAGTAATAACAATGATCATTTTATCAACCACTTATGGCGATATCGAAATTGAACTGAACATGGAAAAAGCCCCTGTTAGTTCAAAAAACTTTTTACGTTACTGCCAAGAAGGGTTTTATGAAGGCACGATTTTTCACCGTGTGATTGACGGTTTTATGATTCAAGGTGGTGGTCATATTGAAGACATGACCGAGAAAGAGACCCATGCACCTATCGCTAACGAAGCGAACCGCGGCCTAAAGAACAAAACCGGTACCATCGCTTTTGCTCGAACTGATGCCCCGCATTCTGCTACAGCACAGTTCTTTATCAACCTAGACAACAATGACTTTCTTGATCATACCGCCAAAACCAACCAAGGCTGGGGCTATGCCGTGTTTGGTAAAGTGACCACAGGGATGGACGTGGTGAACAACATAGGTAAAGCCATGACTGGCAGTAAGAAAGGCCACGATGACGTGCCTTTAGACACAATTAAGATCAACAAAGTAACCATCACAGACTAAACACTTTGTTTGTGCCAACAATCGCTATGAATGAAAAGCCATTGAAATAGCACCTAAATAACAATGGCTGCGGCATTGCCCGCAGCCATTGCATTTTTCTTCGTCTACCACTGGACGCTCGCCCTCTTCAACACGGATTGCTGATTGAGGACACCCAACAGCACACTGCTGACAATCAATTTGTAGGTAGTTATTACAGCTCTGAGAGAAGTTTGGTCGTAGACTGACTTTGCTGTTCTGAGAAGCGTGTAACGCGCCACTGGAGCACACCTTAGTACACTCGTCACATAGTGAACACTCGTTGTAATCCAGATTGAGCCTTGCAGTTTGATCACTCATCTCGATAACACTATTGGGACAAATACGTTGGCATTCGCCACAACCATCACAGAGACGCAAGAAAAGCGCCTCATCCACAGCTTTAGGTGGTCGCGGCGCAGTTCTCGCCGTTTGCTCTGGTTGCTCAGATAAGCGACTTACTGGTTTAGATAGCCGAGAGAGAAACCCTCTGCGATTTGTATCAATAGCTTCAATCATTTAAGTATATTTTCTTCTCTTCAACGACTAACTCTAAGTCAATAATAAGTTTATTTAGCCAGTTAGAGACATCTAAGGCTAATAGACTATAAAACTTATTGTGTGAAACTTTATTTAATAAATCTAGGTAAATCATTCCCCAGACTAATAAGTGAGACTCCATTAATATATTGGCTGCTTTCGATTTATTATTTTCTAATAAAAACGCAAACGCTAATAGCATCAAACCAAATTGGTCTTCTGGCTCTCTAATACCCGTATTTAATTCAATTTCGTTGTCTGATAAAAACTGGCGATATTGAACCGTTGAGTCACCAAAGACGACTTTCTCTCTATCTAGGTAAACAGAACCCCATGGCGGAGCTTTCATCTCACCTAACCCTTCAAAAAGCTCGGTAAAGTCAGCGCTTAATGTGTCTTCATCAAGCTCCAATAGAGACTGTATAGTCACCTCACTCAATACCCCATCTTCTACAAGTGCGGTAGTAAGCTCGATTAGCTCATTTTTGCTTATCTTTTGATGGAATAATATTCCCAACAACTTTGCAGTATCGATAATCATTTCTATTTTCATTAAATTTAACTGTAATTAATTATAAATTACCACTCACTATTTAATATTAAATGAATGTCAAAAATACAAATATTAAAATTTATAGCACGTTATTTTGATTTTTATCAAAACGAGTCCAATCCTTGATATTACCGACAACAAACTACCTATAAAGTATTACCCATTAGTAATATAAAAGGCATCTTTGTATGACGAATAACAAAAAAGAATCTGGAGTAATGAATCTTACTCGCCGAGGGTTTATCAAAGCCTCTTCGGCGGTAGGTAGCGCTGCGGCATTGGCCAGTGGTATCAGCTTACCATTCACTTCAAAACCTGTTGCTGCCGCTGTTTCAAAACACGTCGACGAAAAAGTTGTGTGGAGTGCGTGTACTGTGAACTGTGGTTCACGTTGCCCGCTGCGTATGCATGTGCAAGATGGTGAAATCAAGTACGTTGAAACCGACAACACTGGCAGCGATGTTTATGGCGAGAGCACCCAAGTAAGAGCTTGCTTGCGTGGTCGCTCGATGCGTCGCCGTGTCTACAACCCCGACCGCCTCAAATACCCAATGAAGCGCGTGGGTAAGCGTGGTGAAGGTAAATTTAAACGCATTACTTGGGAAGAGGCGTACGATGAAGTTGCAGGAACAATGCAGCGCCTTATCAAAGAATACGGCAACGATTCTATCTACCTAAACTATGGTACAGGCACACTTGGCGGTACGGTCACTAAGTCTTGGCCACCTGCGTCAACATTGATTGCTCGCCTTATGAACTTATGTGGTGGATACCTAAACCACTATGGTGACTACTCGACTGCGCAAATCGCCAAAGGTTTGAGCTACACCTACGGCGGCTGGGCAAACAACAACTCTTTCTCTGACTTAGCCAATACTAAGCTCAACGTTCAGTTTGGTAACAACCCAGCTGAGACGCGTATGTCTGGCGGCGGCTTAATTCACCATTACGTTGAAAGTAAGAATAAGTCGAACGCGAAAACCATCATCATTGACCCGCGCTACACAGATACTGCAGGCGGTCGCGAAGATCAGTGGATTCCAATTCGCCCATCTACCGATGCAGCGCTCGTTGCTGGTTTGGCTTATGTCATGATCACCGAAGACCTTGTTGATCAGCCATTCCTAGATAAATACTGTGTCGGTTACGATGAGAAGACGCTTCCTGCCTCTGCGCCTAAAAACAGCGATTACAAGTCTTACATTCTCGGTAAAGGCGAAGACGGCATTGTTAAGACACCTGAGTGGGCGTCAAAAATCACCGGTATTCCAGTCGATACCATCGTTAAGCTTGCACGGGAAATGGGCACGAACAAACCTTGTGCTATCCACCAAGGTTGGGGACTACAACGCACTGCAAACGGCGAGCTCGCTTGTCGCGCGATTGCAATGCTTTCTCTGCTTACAGGTTCTGTCGGTGTTGCAGGCGGCTCAACAGGAGCACGTGAAAGTGACATCAACATTCCATTTGTGCGCTTCCCAACCGTCCCTAACCCGATCGAAACCTCTATCTCAATGTTCCTTTGGACGGATGCAATCTACCGTCACCATGAGATGACCGATAAGACTGATGGTGTTCGTGGCGCAGAGCGTCTTAAAAACCCAATCAAGATGATTTGGAACTATGCGGGTAACTGCTTGATCAACCAACATGCAGACATCAACCGTACACACGATATTCTGCAAGATGACAAGGCGTGTGAAATGATCGTAGTGATCGACAACCACATGACTTCGTCAGCGAAATACGCAGACATCATCCTGCCAGATTTAACAACGTCAGAGCAAGATGACTGGGCGATGGATGGTAAAGCCGCTAATGCGCCTTACTTCATCTATGCACAGAAAGCGATCGAGCCGCAGTTCGAAGCAAAAGGCATCTATGAGATGTGCAGTGAAATTGCTAAACGCATGGGTGTAGAGCAGGCCTTTACCGAAGGTCGAACTCAAGAGCAATGGGTAGAACACCTTTATGCTGAAACGCGCAAGCAAGACCCATCTCTCCCTACATTCGAAGAGATGAAAGAGCTAGGTATTTACAAGCGCCAATACAACCGCGACTACATTGCTTACGAAGATTTCCGTAACGACCCAGAAGCGAATCCACTCAACACTCCTAGTGGCAAGATAGAGATTTACTCCGAGCAACTGGCTGAAATCGCGGCGACTTGGGAACTCAAAGATGGCGATGTCATTCACCCGTTACCTATCTATGTAGACTCATTCGAAGGTCACAATGACCCACTAGCGAGCAAGTACCCACTACAACTGACAGGCTTCCACTATAAAGCTCGCTGTCACTCAACGTACGGCAACGTGGCTGAAATTAAAGCAGCCGCACGTCAAGAAGTGTGGATCAACCCGATTGATGCAGCAGAGCGCGGTATTCAAAACGGAGACATGGTCAGTATTTTCAATGACCGTGGCGAGGTTCGTATCCCAGCAAAAGTGACCCCACGTATTTTACCGCGTGTTGTCGCACTTGGTGAAGGTGCTTGGTATGCACCTGATGGTCAGAAGGTCGACCACGCTGGCTCAATCAACGTATTGACCACACAGCGCCCAAGTCCGCTTGCTAAGGGTAACCCTCAGCATACAAACCTTGTTCAGATTAAAGCAGTTAAAGCATAAGGTAGGTTGGAATGAAACAATACGGCTTTTACATTGATTCAAGTAAATGCACTGGTTGTAAAACTTGCCAGCTTGCTTGTAAAGATTACCGCGACTTAGACATCAAACGTAACTATCGCCGCGTTTACGAATACGCCGGTGGCGGCTTTGTTCAAGATGGCGACACTTGGGTACAGAAAGATGTTTTCTCGTACTATCTATCGATTGCTTGTAACCACTGCTCTAAC
Source organism: Vibrio sp. R10-SF1-ISO8 (assembly GCF_059833805.1). Taxonomy (NCBI): domain Bacteria; kingdom Pseudomonadati; phylum Pseudomonadota; class Gammaproteobacteria; order Vibrionales; family Vibrionaceae; genus Vibrio; species Vibrio sp. R10-SF1-ISO8. Next base: position 271,504 of record NZ_JCBDHL010000010.1, read on the forward strand.
CCAGCATGTGTGAAAGTGTGCCCATCTGGCGCAATGCATAAGCGCACCGAAGACGGTCTTGTCGTCGTTGATGAAGACGTGTGTATCGGTTGTCAGCACTGTAGCAATGCCTGCCCTTACGGCGCACCACAGTACAGTAAAGAGAAAGGTCACATGACTAAGTGTGACGGCTGCTATGAGCGTGTGGCAGAAGGCAAACAGCCGATGTGTGTTGAATCTTGCCCTCTGCGCGCACTTGAGTTTGGTGAGATCGGCGAACTACGTGAAAAATACGGCACCACAGCTGATGTGGCACCATTACCATCCTCTAGCCTAACGCTGCCAAACATAGTGATTAAGCTCAACAAAAACTCAAAACCAACCGGTGATACCAGTGGTTTCTTAGCGAACCCGAAGGAGGTGTAAGATGATTTTCCATGAGTATTCGTTAATCTTCTTTACGGTGTTAGCGCAAACCGCTGTGGGTGGCTACATCCTAGTCAGTGCTCGCGCACTGGCAATGGGTCATGATGAAGATAAAATCAACAGCTACAAAGTGCCGATGTTTGTACTTTGGGCTCTGATGGGAGTGGGGTTTCTATTCTCTACTACTCACTTAGGCTCTCCATTCCGTGCCTTCAACGCACTAAACCAAGTGGGAACCGCATGGCTATCGAATGAAATCTTCTTCGGTGCCGCTTTCTTTGCGGTAGGTGGTTTGCAATGGCTGCTTTCTGTACTGAAAAAAGGTGGAGCGGGTATCCAAAAAGCGCTGATGATTGCGGCGATGGTACTTGGGGCGATCTTCATGTACGCGATGATTAACGTCTACATGATTGATACCGTGCCGACTTGGTTTAACGCCTATACACCGCTGAGCTTCATCATGACTATGGTGGTTGCAGGTTTGCTACTGTCTCAACTTGTGATTGTGTCAGCGAATGACTCACGCTTCACCGTTGACCGCAATATCATCATGCTTGCTGTCGTAGCTGTGGCGTTGAGCCTCGTTATCACAATGGGCAAAGCCAACCTAATTGGTGATATTCAAACTTCAGTGGTCAAAGCATCCCAGCTGGTTGATGGTTTAGGAGTCTACCTTGGTGTTCAAGTAGCGTTGTTGATGGCTGGCCTACTGATTTGGGCTTTGCCAATGATCAACAAATCAAGCGTTAACCCGGTCAACCTAAGCATTGCGCTAGTGTTAATCCTCGCATCTGAGCTGATTGGTCGCGGTTTGTTCTACAGCCTGCACATGACCTCAGGTTTGTAACCAATCGCTTATAATAAAAAATCCCCAAGCTGAAACTTGGGGATTTTTATTTTGGCTCTTTAACCTTAGTTATAGGCACGTGCTAGGGTGCCATTGCCTTGGTAACTGTACATACCTGAATCATTGCTGATAAACACTGACTCTCCCGGTTTTAGTCGCAGCGCTTGCTGATTCACTTCGACCTGAACCTCCCCCTCAACACAGAACAGAATCTCAGCACTACGAAGGTATTGACGCTTAATAGCATCATTGGCAGTTAAGATGTCAAAGCCAAAGTCATCTACTGGAATGGGGTAACTCAGCTTTCCTTCTTTGTAGATAGGTGCCAGCTTGATTTGCTCCGGGTTGGTCGAGACAAACAAGGTGTTATCGATCAACTCATCCACATCAATATGCTTGGGCGTTAAGCCTGCGCGCAGTACATTGTCCGAGTTGGCCATGATCTCTAGCCCAGTGCCTTGTACATAAGCGTGCGGCGTTTCAGCATGAAGGAACATAGCCTCACCTGGCGCTAACTCAACTGTGTTAAGAAACAACGGAGAAAGTAAACCAATATCACCCGGGTAGTGCTTGTTAAATTCTGCTACATACTCAAACACTTCACGCATCAAGGCGGTTTTAGGACCACGAACCAATGCTTGATCAAGCTGTTCTAATGCGCTGATTTTTCTCTGTTCATCCAAAGACATAATGGCGGTGAAAAACTCACGTAAGCCATCGCTGTTTGGTTTCGCCTCAAGAGCACTCACCTCGGTATCTAAGCTTGCAATGCCCGCTTGTTGGAACAAGTCGATGATCTGACTTATAGGCCTAAATCCATTCATCGCCTTGTAGAAGGTTAACGCATACACCAACTCAGGCTTGTGGTTCGGATCTTTGTAGTTACGATGGGCAGCGTTAAGTGCAATCCCCTGCTCATTTTCACGCGCAAATCCTGCTTCCGCTTTATGTTTACTTGGATGAACCTGAATCGATAACGGCGTTTCTGCCGCAAGCACCTTAAACAGATATGGCAGCTCACCAAAACGCATCGCAGTGTAATCCCCAAATATACTTTTACTGTCTTGGGCGATCACATCGGAAAGCAGCTCTCCCGTCGCGGCAACACGCGAGCATCCGTTTGGATGTGCGCCCATCCAAATCTCCGCTTGTGGTTGGCAGTCCGAGTTATCGATTCCAAACATTTTAGAAATCGACTCTTTACTGCCCCACGCGTAGTTTTGAATAACGTTATCCAGTTTAAAAACAGACATAACGCACCATTAAAGTAATAGGAAGAGGAATGCTGAAATCAGCACACCCGCCCCAAGCACCAACGGATAAGCAAAGCGGCTAAGATCTTGCGCCAATTCTTCGGTTGAATTTGGCTCATCTTGAACTGACTCAACTGGCTGCTCTGCCTCTTGCTCAGCACCAAATAACGCCATCACTTGTTGCGGGGAGTTCGCTGCTTGCAGTTGGTCACGGAAATCATCGTCCACCAATGAAGAAGTCAGTGTAGTCAGCACTTCCATATGGGTAGAACCCGCTTCTGCTGGCGGAATCGCCAATAGGAAAATCATAGTCACTGGCTCATCACCATCGAGACCTTTCCACTGCATCTCATCTTTAACAAACGCACACGCAAACACCGGCTCTTTTACTCCTGGCGACTTACCATGTGGCACCGCTAAGTATTCGCCGAGAGCTGTTGGGCCTTCGTCTTCGCGTTTAAGTACAGCTTCAAGGAACTGGTCACGATCAGTTAACTTGCCCGCTTGATCAATTTTGTCGACCAAGGCATTGATCGCTGCGAAGCGCCCATCAAAGGTAGCATCGAGCATGATTAGATTTTCAGACGTTAAGTTAGCTAGTTTCATCATAAACTCCTACTACTGGGCTTGCGGCTGAGTCAGCCAAACAAATTGATATGGTTTAAGTGTAAATTGCGCATCGAACTCGCGCTGTGAAATCAGATCTAAACCGCCTACTGCTAGCGACACTTCCGCTGCTTGCTCTGATAGGTTGACCACAAATTGAATCGCATTTTCCCCTTCGCCGCGTTTAAGTCCAAACAGTCCATGACCTAGCTCTAGCACTTGTTGAGAAGAGCTTGGTGAGAATGCTTTTTGCTGTTTACGCAGTTGGAGAAGATGCGTCATTTCACTGTAAACACGTTGACGTAACGAGCCCTCTTCAGCCAGTTCAGTTTCTAGCTGAGCAAAGTCAAACTTCTCACGGTTGATACGGCGATTAATGCCCGAATCCAGCATACCTTGTACATCATTTTCACTGCCAAGTAAGCTGTGATAGTAAACCGCAGGCACACCGATGAACGAGAGCAAAATAGATTGCGCAGCTAGGAACTTGCTCGCTTTTAACTCGTCACTATCGTTAGGCTCTGTCACCGCACTCAAATAGTTGATATTCAGTTCGTAAGGCGACTGGGTGCCATCACCGTTATTCTTGTAGTTAACTCGTCCACCTTTGCGTTCGACGTGCTGACACATCATCAGACGATCGTCATCGCTCAAGATCCCTTCTGTTGGGCGCACACCGATGCCATCATGGCTAGCAAGGAAGTTAAAGTAGGTTGTCTTGCGTTCCGTATTGAGAGACTCCATCGCCTCTGCCGTTAAACCTTTAGCCCAAGTTGTTAATACTTGGCTATCTTGGCTCAAGAACGCGTGCAAGGTTAATGGTGGTAGTGGGAACTGATACACCATGTGCGCTTCATCGCCTTGACCAAAGTAAGAGATGTTCTCTTTGTGCGGCACATTAGTTTCGGTGATCAGCAGAGAACCCGGCATCACCTCGTCGAGCACAATGCGCCACAACTTTATGATCTCGTGAGCCTGCTCCAAGTGGATACAGGTCGAGTTCAGTACTTTCCAGATAAAACCAATCGCATCTAAACGAATCGAACGACCACCATTTGCCGCATACATCAGCAAAATATCAATGCTTTCGAGCAGGACTTGTGGGCTCTTAAAGTTAATGTCTATCTGGTCTTCTGAGAAGGTGGTCCACACATGAGTTGTCTCACCCGAAGCCTTGGTAAACGGTGTTAGGAGCGGTAATGCGCGGGGGCGCGTAACACTCGAATAATCTAGGCTTGGGTCAGACTCAATAAAGTAATCTTGATAAGCTTCATCACCGGCTAAAAAGCGCTGAAACCAGTCACTGCTTTTAGAGATGTGATTAATCACGCAGTCGTACATCAAATCGAAGTTTTCAGCTAGTGCGTTAAGCTCGCTCCAGTCGCCTAAGTTAGGATCGACTTTGCGATAATCAACCACACTAAAACCATCGTCTGAGGTGTATGGGAACATTGGCAAGATATGAATGTTGCTTAATGCCCCTTTAAGGTACTTGTCAGCAAAGGTTTTCATCGTCGCTAAAGTTGGCTGGCCTTGCTCTTGTACGCTGTCTCCGTAAGTAATTAGATAGGATGTTGTCTCATCGACCCAGTTAGCGTAATTCGGTGCTTTGCCTTGCCACTTTTCAACCAGAGCATGGATTTCTTGGGTGATGCTTTTAGCTTGCTCATCACCGTAGAGCAAAGCGACTTTTTGGTAAATTTTCTCGTTGTTCATACTCTGCTCCACTAGATTTTAAAGCCAATGCGTAGGTCGATGGAATTGTTCGGTTTGACTGACCACTCTTGTTCCACGCTCTGCTCGCGGTAGTTCACACGCTCCATCTGAGCAAAATGGGCAAACGCAGTGGTATCAAGTTGCTGCACATCCTCTGTCGCATTAAACAGGCGCACAACAACAGCATTGTCTTGATAGAAGGAGTGACCAATACTTGAAAGCGTCAGTGGCTGATTCACTTCAAACAGGCTGAATGACTTCACCGATGAACGCGCATCAAAGCGAACTTGGAAGCGTTCGAGACGATTTTCAAAGCTATTAAGTGACTGCTTCTGGTAACTAAACGGCATATCGAGATATTGGCTTTCTAGGGCTCGCAGCGTTTGATGGCTAGCATCTGTCGGCATCGCAATCGAGAAAGCAAAGCTCATCGATTTTTGCAGCTGAGCATCTGGCGTATACACCACGGTATTGTTGATGCCGGAAGCACGCCCCGGACGCCACAACAGATCATCTTTACCTAGCTTGCCCGTTGCTTTAAACAGCGTCAGCGCAATCACATCACTCTGTTCACCTGACAAAACTTGGAACTCTTTCAGGCCGCGACCATTAATCACCACCGCTTTACCTGCTTGCTCAATCGCAACCGCACCATCTGTGGTTTCAATATCAATCGGACACTCACGGAAGCGTGCTTGCCAGCCTTCAACATTTGGTGCAATTGGACGCGTCATCACAGCGAATGGCTGAGTGGCGACGGATTCCTGGCTTTGTACATCTGAGTTAATCAGTATACGAACGCGGTGGTCACACGCCTGATTTACAGTGTGAATTGCGACTTTTAGCTGCTCGTCGTTGGCATCTAGTATCAATGTAATTTCAAAACTGGCTTGAACCAGCTCATTGCCTGCTTGGCGCGACTCTAAATCTGAAGGCACTGACATTGTTGCCAACAGCGTCATCGTCTGCTCAGTCTCACCTACTTGGCTTGATAGCCAAGTTAACTCATTGAGGTAACGTGGCTCGTCTCCCTCTAAAGGCGAGAAGTCGTAAGAGTCACCATCATCAGCCTGCTCTTCAAAACGCAGCAACTGCTCGATCACGCGGCCTGTTGCTTTGTTAGTTAAGCTCAGTTCGCCATCTTTCAGCGTGACGGTTAACGCCGCATTTTCAATCGTTTGGACGTCACTGCTCTGCATAAGCATCGCTGACTCTGACTCAACCAATTGGAAGACTTGGTAGCCCATCGCAGGTAGGTTGGACACCTTCACGTTCAATTCAAAGCGGTAGTATGGCGGCACGGCGACTTCTTTCTCACCATCTTTGGTCACTTCAATGACTTTGCCTCCATCTAACGTCTCGCGCGCTAGAATTTCGGTCGCAAGCAGGGCTTTACCATCCGACAAGGCAATAGATGGGTGCTTAGAGAAAGCAGTGACTTTAGCAACACCGCTAAATGGTGTGATTTGGCCGTTAAAGATCATCACTTCATTGTCATCACATGCGCTACTAGCGATCTCTTTCACCACTAGGTTGTATAAGCCATGACAGATTTCTTCGGCTTGCTTTAGACGGTGCATGATGTCAGCGTTAGTGGCATCGCTATTACACCCACCCATACTGTCATGGGCGTGACATTCAAGGATCTTCTTCCAAGCCATATCCACCAGCTCAGTGTGAACAGTGATGCCTTGTGCTTTAGCAAACGCAATCACGACTTCGAGCTTCTTGAGTAAGAACTGCTCAATCTCGAAGTTGAGCTTTTTAATGTCATAGCGAACAGAGCCAATTGTCTTATGGATACGAGTGTATCGCGGCGCTTTGAATTCACCTTGGTAAGTCTCAAATTCACTGCTGTTGCGGCGAAGAAAATCAACAAAGTTTTCCATCGATGAGATGGTGTAAATGTCTCCAGCAGGCGAACGTTCGCTGGCTGCTAGCAAAGTTTCCGGGAGGTTCGGGTCAATGTTGACCTGATCGCCACCGGATGGGATCAACACTTCATCGAGACCTGACAGCGATTTGATCTTGTCAATCATCGGGAAGATTTTCTTTTCCAGATGTTCTGCATCAGGAACAATGTTTTTCGCCGCGCCGTAACCATGAACTAGGTTGTAAGCGTAGATTGAATCACCACCTTGCGACTTCCAGAAGAAGTGCGATTTTTCTACGTGTTGGTCGTAATCAATACCACGCCAAAATACGATGTTATCGATCCCCATTCCTTTGAACAGTGTTGGCATTTGCGCGTTGTGACCAAAGGTATCCGGCAGGTAGCCGACCTTCATGCTGTGACCGAGTTCTTCTGCGATATGCATGCCGTACTTCAAGTTACGGATAATCGACTCGCCCGCCACATTGTAGGTATCAGTCTGAGTGTACCAAGGGCCGATAAAGAGTTTTTTATCGCTCACCAATTTAGCCATACGCTCACGCATGTACGGCAGCACTTTGAGGTAATCTTCAACAATCGCCGATTGACCATCTAGGTGGTAGCAGCTGTAGTTTGGTTGATACTCCAAAGTTTCAATCACTTTGGTGAAGTTATAAGTTGCCAGAACGTCACTGTCTTGCTGAGTAAAATACCACTCACGATCCCAGTGAGTGTGAGGAATGACATGTACTTTTGCCATGGGGAAACTCTCGATAAATTCTTGATAGTTTGGGGAGGCAAGCCTCCCCGCTAGACGTGTTTAGGCTTTTGCGTGGTCTGGTTTAGTGCACAGCAGTAGAGCTATAGCGATAAACATAGAACCCGCGATAACAGAAATGGTGTAGCTGATTGGGTCAGAAGATAGGAACCACCCCCAAACGGCTGGTAGTGGTAGGCTTTGCCATACGTTAAGGACGACAGCCAATTGCGTACCGATAATTGAACCCAGAATCATGATTGGAATCATCTTCGGATTTTTCAGAATGAATGGAATCGCACCTTCTGAGATACCGATTAGGCCCAGCATCAGAGAAGTTTTACCGACCGTGCGCTCTTCACTTGAGAAAACTGGCTTGCGGAACTTGCCATCTAGCAGCGCCGCGATGCCCACACCGATTGGTGGAATAACGATACCCAACTCACGAGCTATCAGGTCAAACCCTTCACCCATGCCGTTCAAACCAAGCGCAACCGAACCTGCTGCTTTGTTGATTGGACCACCTAAATCAAAGGCTGTACCTGCTGCAATCACCATTGAGTAGATACCACGCCCGGCATCACCGGCTTGAGTAAACAGGTCGATCATCGCAAGGTTTACAGCACCAAAGAATGGGTTAATCGCGTACTCCATAGTAAGCACCATCACGACACCCGTCACCGCCGGGACTAGCAGCATGGTCTTTAGCGTGGTCAGTTCGGTTTTCACCTTAATCACGTCGTTAAGGTAGCGAACCAGGTAACCCACAAGGAAACCAATCGCAATCGCACCGAAGAAGCCAGATGGCGCCCAGCCTTCTAAATCAAAGAAGCGCTTATAAGGTTCATCGGTCATCAAGCCGCCGATAAAAGCTGGGATCAGCGCTGGTTTGCCAGCAATCGAATACGCGAGGTAACCTGCAAAGATTGGATACATAAACTTGATGGTCATGAAACCAAGTTTATCTAGGGTTTGGATAGGTGTACCTGAGATATCAATGAACTCACCAGTGATTTTGGCGACAGCCATCAGCAGGCCACCCAGTACCACGACTGGTAGCATGTAGCTGATACCCGTCATGATATGACCGATAGCAACTTGGTAAGCCGAACGCTTTTCATCATGCACTTCGACATCTGCGTCCGACTTTTCCTTACCACGCAAAAATACCGTTGGTAACAAATCATCGACGCGCTTGATCAGCTCTTGAGTGCGAACCTGAAGTGGATTAGCGTTATCAAAACGCTCCATGTCCATAATAGGGACATCAACCGCCAAAACAACGCCGTCTGCGGTTGCAATGTCATGAGCAGTGAGTTTGTTTTTAACACCATCACTTCCCTGCGTTTCGACCTTCACTTCATAGCCTTGCTTTTCAGCCCAGGCTTTGATTTTTTTAGCCGCCATAAAGGTGTGTGCAATGCCGGTAGGGCAAGCGGTCACTGCAACGAGTTTTTTCTTACTCATGGTTGTTCACCGTTATACTTATCAACTGAGGCAAGTATATTTAGCGGTGATGTATCAAGGTACAGTTTCCTCGTACAACCCATGTATGACGATACTTTTGTGATAACTATCAAGGTAATTTCCCGCATTTTAACGCCTAATATTAACCATTCTGTTATTAAGTCTTAGTGTAAGCGATGAATACCTTTAAAGGGATCGAACGAGTCATATATGAGTACCTGATCAGCCACGCTAAAGAGCTAGATTCAGTCTCAGCCAAGACGATAGCCAACAAGGCCTTGACCACAACAACGTCGGTAAATCGGGTGTGTAAAAAGATGGGCTATGCGAGCTACACTGAGCTCAGATATAAACTCGCCGACGACCTGAATAAAGATGTCTCGCCAACAACTCAGGGCGATGACCAAGCGCAGCGAGTCGACAAGATAGCTCAGTCACTGATTCACTCTCCGGTGGTCTATCTATACTCTCGTGGGGCGTCGATTGTGAGCGTTTCGTATTTGTCGCGCTTTCTTTCCCTCGCTAACATTCCTCATCTAGTGATTACCGATATCCACCAGTTGGCTCGCGCGGAATCAGGCACAGTCATCCTAATTAGTAAATCAGGAGAGACACAAGCCGTGGTCGATATGGCCCACAATGCAAAGCGCAAAGGATTAAAGGTTTTTGCAATAAGTCATTTAGGCTCAACATTGGCAGGCATAGCAGGTATCAACCTTGACTTGGAAGAACAGGTCGATGGTATCTCACCATATCATCGCGAATCTCAAATCCATATCTTAGAGCTAGTCGATTTGATCGGACGAGAGCTGTTAGCGGGTTAATTGTTTGCTCGGGCCGTAAAGATAAGGGCAATCCCACCCAAAACCAGTAATGATGAGATAGCAGCGGTTAACGTTATCGACTCACCTAGCCCCACACTTCCTGCGGCAAAGGCAATCACAGGCACCGCTAACTGAGAGACCGACGCCTGAAGAACTGAGATATGTTTAACAACTTGATACCACAAAATGTAGCCAAAACCGGAAGCAAAGATACCCGACAGTAACGCCCATAGAACGCCATCAGCCGTGATAGTTTCAATTGAGACAAGTAGTGGGCTGGCAGCAAAAGCAAGCACACTTGCGAGCATAAACCCTTGGGTAATAGACACTGAAGCAACGCTATTTTGACGCCCTAACAGAGTGAAAATGCCCCAACAAACGCCAGAAACAAGCATTAGAGCAGCGGCACTCAAACTCGGAGCCTCTGCCGACGGTAGCATTAAAACAGTAAAGCCAGATAGAGCCACCCCAATACCTAGCATCTCTTTCACACTCAAGCGATTGCCAGAAATAACGTGAAACACCACTAAGGTCAGCTGCACCATACCAAACAGAATCAAAGCGCCGGTCCCCGTACTGAGCCGGGTGTAAGCATACGAAAAGCAAACTGCATAACCAAAAAGAGAGATGCCTGACCACCAGCTGTGTTTATCAGTAAAGAAGCGATAGCTCATTTGACCACGCCAACTTTGAATAAGCATCAGTGTTACCGCTCCGGAAACCAATCGTAGCCAAGTAAAAGAACCCGGATCGATAGCGTGATTCGCCAATGCTAGGCGACAAAAAAATGAGTTGGCAGCGAAGGCAATTAGCGCGACGACGAGTAGTGAAATAGTGTGCATGACTCTCCCTTTTAGCTAGAAGAGTGTAGTGGGTAATCAAGCGCTTGTAATAGCTTTAATCATTCTGGTTAAGACGGATTAGCTATAAAGAATCAGACATAAAAAAGCCAGTCAATGAGATGACTGGCAAAGGACAGATAGAGAACTAAAAACTACACTACAGGTTCATTACAACGCCAAAACGCACCGCGTAGTCATTGTCGCGATTACCATTGCTATCAACATAAGTCTCGTCTACCGACACTAACTCCATGTATGGCGTCCAAGTTTCATCGACTTTGTAGTTAACCATGATGGTATGCTCCCAGTAATCGTCTCGGCCCGTACCCTGATCAACCCCGTCTTGAACACGGTAGCGAGGGTTATACATTAAACCCCAATCACCGATGTTTTTAGAGAGCCACAAATCAAACTGATTTGATGCTCCGCGTGTTGTGCCGCTACCATCCAGATACTGCTTACCGTTAGCATCATTTGACCAGTTGTAGCGGTAGCGACCTGTCATCGACACCCCGTTGTCAAACGTGGTGCCTAGCTTTAAGTAAGGGCGATATTCCGTCCAGTCTGAAGTTGTGACGGTGACGAGACCAGGAGACCAATACCAATCATCATTAAGATTAAACTTGTAAGACGCTTCAAACTCTTGAGCTGCCGCTTGCAAACCGTTCTTGTCTGGGTTGTTAGCATCATTACTGCCAAAGTAAGCGTCGTTATGAAGCTGAGCTGCTTCTGCACTGAAGTAAAAACCGTTCTCGAAAGTATGCATAAACTTCACGCGGCTATCACGATTTTCTGACGTCGTATTGTAACCAAAACGAACATCAAGTTTGGTTTCTCCCGCGATGGCAGAAGTCGATGCACCTGCAAGCAAAGCTGCGCAAATTAGGGTTTGGAGTTTCATTCGTAGACCTTTAAAAATGTTTATAAAAATGTGCTGTCAGTGACGCCAAATATAGGGCTACGGATAAACTCGGTAAAAGGTATGGTGATACATTCGCTGTATCAAGGTTCTATTGAGTCCCAAGTCACAACAGATGTTTCTAGGTTGTTTCTATTCAAAGGGACACGTAAGAAAATGTGACAGAAAAATCGCTACGAAACGGGCAAAGAGTAGGTGTTGTGACTTATCTCGCGGTGAAAAGCGAGTATTCAGATATGCTGAGTGAGTTACAGCAAAAGGGAACCACCATGAAGCGCCTAACACTACTTTTTACATTACTGGCTGCGCTAAGCCTTCCAGCTTTCGCCTCTGAGCGGGCAGAGATAGGTTGGCAGTGGATAGATCAAGGCGCAATGATTGTTGATGTCAGAACGCCACCAGAGTTCGCAGACGGGCATTTACCACAAGCTGTGAACTACCCGCTCTCAGCGCTAAACATTCACTTTGCCGATATCGATAAAGACACTCAGATAGTACTGTATTGTCGTAGTGGCAATCGTTCAGGGAAGGCTTATCAGTATCTAAAAGCAAAAGGCTTTACCAATTTGCATAACGCTGGCGGCTTGGTAGAGATGCTAGAGAGTCAAAACTGATAAGCTCTGCCTTGAACAATAACTTCCTACTTAATTTGATACCGTTTCACCAATTCTCGCTTGTGATTGTATGATTCAATAAGCTCCTGCTGGGTTTTCCCTTCATTGTGATAGAAAAGTCCACCTTGCTGCTTGAGCTTATTGTAGTGCTCGCGGATCATCGACAGCACTAAATCCACTCGCTTAATAGTAGTCGGTGTACAACTTTGACCATCAAGATCATCCTCAATATCGAGTACATGCGAGCGAAACATTTCTACTTGGAACAAAGAATCGAGCTCGTGATCATTCTCCAGTGCTTGCTGGTAGCGTTTAGCAAGATTCTCTTTCTCGGTAAGAACACCTAGATCTGCATCGTTATTTCTCAGCCAATTTATCTGTTCTACTAAGGTATTGAGCGCTTCGTACTTAACATTTTTAAAGACCTCAATAGAGTCGTTGTAAGATAAATCATTCTCTAACAACCAACCGGATAAGAAGCGAGTTTCAAATCGCTCACAGAAGTTGAACATAGGTGCTTCTAACCCATTGCTGTTGAGTTCTTTAAGTGGATTGAACGGATACATATAACCAAAGTCGAACAGCCATAATTTATGCTGCTCATCAACAAGCAAGTTACCTGCGCATAAATCCCATTCAAATAGACCTATCTTTTCGCACGCTGATAACGTGGAAAACAGCTGCGAGAGCATTGAACTCGTTATCTGTTTAACGGGTTCCCCTTCAATCCAGTCAGACAGAATAATGCCTAAGCGATAATCAGCATAAATCGTAGACACTATGCACTCGAAATCCGGCGAAGTACTCGTATCGTCTTTTTGCTGCTGAATATCGAAACGACGTTGGACTTCGTTAAGGAAGGAGTACTGACCATCGAGGTTTTTCACTTTCGCTTCTGGTCTCTTTTTCTTCAGGGTGTAATCCTTGCCATCAAATCGAACTCGAAAGACTTCTGCGGTTAGTCCACTTTGAAATGTGTCGACAACGTAATCAGAGTCAGCAGTGGTAGCTGCCAGTAACTCGGGAGGTATAGGGATTTGCTTAGCGCAACCGACAATTAGGTTGCGTTCACTTAGATCAAACTCTTGCTGTTGCGACTGACGTTGATTCACGGGAGACTCCTTGTCTGGCATGTGTATTTGGTGATTTTATCAACAGCAACATGATGTAAATCCTCCCAGATTTTTAAATTCAGGGTTGAGAGAAGAGGCGTAAGCCAAAAGTATAAGCCTATGATTGTTATCACGAAGCAGTCTTGAACCCTGATAGTTTTCTGTACATTGGTGACAATGGCGCTAAAATGCTCATCAACGAATAACCGAAAGTGGCAACACTTTTATAACTAACTTAAGGAGGAATTTATGTCTTTGTGGTGTTCAATCAACCCACGCTTTTATGGCATGAAGGCTCGCTCAAGAGTTTTAGATATCGCGCTGCGATAATCTCGACTTGAGCGAAATATCAACTATAGACGAATAACGTCCCCGAGTACTTTCCCTCAAGCTCGAAGAATTATTGTCAGCACAGACAACGGCCTTTTGCGCCCCAAATTCTTGAGAAAATTATGAGTACTTATTTAACTGCACAATCACTAACTCTTTCCTACACCTCAAACCCGCTGTTTAAAGCACTAACCTTCACCCTTAATCGTGGTGATAAAATCGGACTCATTGGTCACAACGGCTGTGGCAAAAGCTCTCTATTGAAGCTACTCAATGGTCAATACGAGCCGACTGAAGGTCACATAGCCAAAGCAACTCATTGCCTTATGAGCTATGTAGAGCAACATGTTCCTGAGCACCTTTATAGTCAAAGTATCCGTGAAGCCTTAGCTGAAATGTTAAGTATGGATGACGACTGGCGCGCTGAACTGGTGTTGGCCGAGCTTGGTTTTTCTGACTCTGAGCAAGATATGCCTGTCGCCAATTGCAGTGGTGGTCAGCAGATGCGATTGCTTATCGCGAGAGCCATTATCAATCAGCCAGACTTACTGCTTCTCGATGAGCCCAGCAACCACTTAGACTTACCTTCGTTACTTTGGCTAGAGCAGTTTCTCTCCAATTGGAAAGGCTCTTTTGTGTTGGTTTCACACGACCAAACTTTGCTAGATCGAGTGACAAATACGACTTGGGTCATGCGAGATCAATCTCTTCATCATTTTGCCTTACCTTGCACCCAAGCAAGAGCAGCACTACTTGAGAAAGATCGGCAAGACCAAGCCCGACATGCCAACGAGCAAAAAGAGATAGACCGAATAGAGAAAAGTGCTAAACGGCTCGCGACCTGGGGTAAGGTTTATGACAACGAAGATCTCGCCCGTAAAGCAAAAACCATGTTCGCGAGAAAAGAGCGCTTAGAGGAAGCTCAAACAGAGCTGACAGAAGGCACACCTTGGCAGCTTGTATTGCAAGGTGAAGCTCTGCCTGCCAACCGACTGCTTGAAACCGGCGAGTTTAGCGTTACACCACCAGATAGCCATTTCCATCTATTTAATATGGTAGAAATGCGCGTAAAAAGTGGCGACCGAATTGCGGTTTTAGGAAGTAATGGCTGTGGTAAATCAACCCTGCTTAACCAACTTTACCGACATTATCTCACCGAGATTAGCCCATTGAGCTCACAGGCTGTCACCTTCCATGACAGGTGTCGCTTAGGATATTACGACCAGTCTCTCAAGCAGCTGAAAGACTCTGACACTATAAGCGACGCCTTACAGGCCTTTTCATCCGTGAATAGTGAAATAGCTAAGCGTTCGCTCATTGGTGCAGGCTTTGAGTATACGCGGCATAACCAAGATGTGGCATCACTCAGTGGTGGTGAGCGTGCGCGCCTGCTATTTATCGGCCTAACCCTCGCGAAATACCATCTGTTGTTTCTTGACGAGCCAACCAACCACTTGGATATGGAAGGCAAAGAAGAGCTGATTGCGACTTTGAATGAGTTCAATGGTGCAGCACTCATTGTCAGCCACGACCGTAGCCTCATTGAACAAAGCTGCAATCGTTTCTGGTTAATCAACAATGGCACATTGACCGAATACCTAAGTGTTGAAGAGGTGTATCAAGAGATAGCCGAACATCCTGACACAGCGTTAGCTGTTCAAGCATCTGATAATCAGCAGGAGTTGAGTCCCTTCGATGGAAAGCTAACTGGCGAAGAGCAACTGTTGGAGCGTTTGATAGAGCTAGAAACGTTACTTGAAGAAGATCTTGAGCGTAAACCTAAACATCAAAAGCCCAACCTGCAGCAAGGTTGGCGTGAGGAGATAGAACAAATAAACAGTCGACTATAATCAAAAAGTAGGGGCACCATCAGGTGCCCTACATTATTCGTACTGTTTAATCAGTTCGGCAATTCTTCCCGATTGTTGCAGAGACTTCAGCCCGGCATTAAAAGCCGAAAGAATACTCTCTTTGTTTGGATGATCACGACTGATAGCAATATATAACGGATTCTCAGCTAATGGTTTGTCGATCAAAGCGAAATCATTAATCTCTAATTCGTTGTTCTTTACATACCATAAGAAAAAGAACTTATCGGCCACTAATGCATCGATCCGGCCAGCTTTTAACTTTCTCACATTGGTCGCTAAACTATCAGAATCCATCCGATCAAAAGCATTCGATTTCAAAAAGTCATCATCATAGGCATAGCCTCGCAATACTCCGATCCGCTTCTCGTTTAAACTTGCTAGCCCTGTATAACTGAATGCGTTTTCTTTGAGCGTGACAAAGATGAGTGAATTGGTCAGATAGGCATCACTGAAGTCAAGGTACTCTAGTCTCTCGCTACTCTTCCAAACGGTCAGCGCAATATCATAGCGCTGAGTCGTCACTTCTCTTAAAGCTCGGCTCCAAGGTTTAATGGTATTTTTAATGGTGTAACCTTGTTCAGCAAAAGCTTCCGAAATGATCTCATAGGCTAAACCTTTCACTTCTGCGGAGTCGATAACATATGGCGGCCATTCATCCTGTATCGTCCATACTATGCGTGAAGGAACCTGTGCTTGGGCTGAAAAGACAAACAACATACATATTGTGATAAACCGGACAATCATGATTAGTCCCTCTCAATCATATTTCGAGTTAGAGTCACTGCTTCTCGACACCTAACCTCGGTTCTCTCCGCCTTTTACAACACAACGCCTTTAGTGAAGAGAATGTAACGCGGTAAGGTTAAACTCTAACGCTGGCTTAAGAAGCTTTGGGGGCGTCAGTTGATGATCTCGTCCCTCCCTTTTCTCAACAAATTGTTGGCATGAGGTATTCTCAT
This sequence comes from Vibrio sp. R10-SF1-ISO8, assembly GCF_059833805.1. NCBI lineage: Bacteria > Pseudomonadati > Pseudomonadota > Gammaproteobacteria > Vibrionales > Vibrionaceae > Vibrio > Vibrio sp. R10-SF1-ISO8. The sequence continues at coordinate 287,899 of NZ_JCBDHL010000010.1, forward strand.
CAACCAAGATGTTGTCATGCTTTTCATCACCTATCGTGGTTTTATAATGGAGGTTTTCTGCCTTATCTGGGTAATCATGACAAAGGTACACTTCTGTACTGTCCTTCAATTCATACAGCTTACGTATCGACTCAAACATTTTCTCAGCGCTGCCACCAGGAAAGTCGGCCCGACCCGTACCATTAAAAAACAATGAGTCACCAACAAACAGTGCATCACCTATCTTAAAGGTTAAGTCAGATTGGGTGTGTCCGGGTGTCGCAATGACCTCTAAGTGAGAATTGCCAAAATCCATCTCTTCATTTTCCAATAGATAATGTTCAAAATGATAAAGCTCACTGAGACACAGTTCGTCCTTCCACTGCGCATAAACCTCTTTTACCCCTTCTGAAACGTAAATCGGAGCCTGAAGTTCCTTACTCAAATAAAACGAACCCGACAAATGATCCGCGTGAATATGCGTTTCCAAAATAGCCACTATGTGCAGCTGATTAAGTTGAATATGATCAATAATCTCTTGCGCAGACTCGTAGCTAATCTCGTCATTTTTCACATCATAATTGGCAACAGGATCAATGATAATCGCTTCTTTTGTATCCTGATCAGCCACCACATAGCTTATGGTGCCAGAGTCAGGATGAAAAAAATGTTGGATGTTCTGAGATGCCATTTTGCCTCCTTGAGAGGGGTCGGATTCAATAGGAAAAATAGAACAGCGAATAGTACTCAGTTTAGACCTTTGTCAGGATCATGAAGGAAAAAAGTACGACTAAAATGAGCAATGCAATCGTAATATTATGTTCGTAGAGCAAGCAAATACTTGTTTTAACGATAAGTTTTCGATAGGGCATCGCTGTGCAAATAAGCGAGTGGCAGGTGACTTCTTAACTCAGTAATTAACTCGTTTGCAGATTGTGCATCAAGTCTATATGGGTTGAATTCAGGTGAATCCATAAAATAGAAGTTGAGCGTTTTTAGAATCTCTGATTGAAGCAAATAAGCCATAGACCAACCGCTAAACTGCCTATTTTCTATTGAACTTCTATCTAGCAGCGTGACATTACAATGACGCTTATCTTTCTGGATACGGCGATAGGTAGACTCCACATTCTCCTCGCTACCTTCCAAATACTGTATAAAATAATGTTGATTGAAATACAAAATCCCCGTGACTTCATGTTCACCATTATTTTCCTGAGCACTGTTCATTATGTCTTCAAAAGATGTCAGCTCAAACGCCTTGCTAACTGTGCTCACATAGATAAGTTTAATCAGATCCATTGATACCCCTCAAAGTGCATATAGGCAAAGCTTAGTCGCGACTGTCGTAAGTTACAAAACGATCAATTGCAAATTTTGACAATAAAAAAGGCCCTTCTGCCATAACAGAAGAGCCTAGATATTTGATTAGTCAGGTTACGCGTTTTCTAGGTCAGCAACCATTACCTTAGAAAGAGCTTCAGCCACCTTGATACCGTCAATACCCGCAGAAAGGATACCACCAGCATAACCAGCCCCTTCACCTGCTGGGTAGAAGCCTTTAAGGTTGATGCTCTGGAAGTCTTTGCCACGCTTGATACAAACTGGAGAAGATGTACGAGTTTCAACACCAGTCAATAGACCGTCATCAGACGCAAAGCCTTTGATCTTCTTATCAAACGCCGGAATTGCTTCACGGATCGCTTCAATGGCAAAATCTGGTAGCGCTTTAGAGATATCCGTTAGGTGGATACCTGGAGTGAATGACGGCTGAACGTCGCCAATCTCACTCGGATCGCGACCTTTAAGGAAGTCACCAATTTTCTGCGCTGGTGCATCATAGTTTTCACCACCAAGTACGTAAGCACCTGATTCAAGCTCACGCTGGAAACGGATACCTGCTAGTGGGTCACCTGGGTAATCACGTTCAGGGTCGATACCCACCACGATTGCACTGTTTGCATTACGCTCTGAACGCGAGTATTGGCTCATACCATTGGTCACAACGCGACCTTCTTCTGACGTAGCGGCGACGACAGTACCGCCCGGACACATGCAGAAGCTGTATACAGTACGACCATTCTTACAGTGGTGAACCAGTTTGTAGTCTGCTGCGCCAAGAATTGGATTGCCCGCGTTAGGACCAAAGCGCGCTTCATCTATCATTGACTGCTTGTGCTCAATTCGGAAACCAACCGAGAACGGCTTCGCTTCCATGTACACGCCGCGATCGTGCAGCATTTCAAAGGTATCACGCGCACTGTGGCCGACGGCTAGAACAACGTAGCGAGATTTAATCTCTTCGCCGTTTGATAGTGTTAGACCCGTGATTTGCTCGCCATCCATGTGGATATCATCGACGCGAGTGCTAAAGCGGATTTCACCACCCAGTTCGATAATTTTCGCACGCATCTTCTCGATCATCGTTACCAGCTTAAAGGTACCGATGTGCGGCTTACTTACGTACATGATCTCTTCTGGAGCGCCTGCTGCAACGAACTCAGTAATCACCTTACGACCGTAGAAGTTAGGATCTTTTACTTGGCTGTAAAGCTTGCCGTCAGAGAACGTACCTGCACCACCTTCACCAAACTGTACGTTTGATTCCGTATTTAGAGTGCGCTTACGCCAGAAGCCGAAGGTATCTTTTGTACGCTCACGAACCTCTTTACCACGCTCAACAACGATAGGTTTAAAGCCCGCTTGCGCAAGAATCAGTGCCGCGAACAGACCGCACGGACCAAAGCCGATAACCACAGGACGTTCCGTCACGTTCTCAGGCGCTTTCGCAACGAACTTGTACTCCATATCTGGCGTTTCTTTTACATGTGGGTCACTAACGAACTGCTCAAGTAGCGCGGCTTCGTTTTCAACTATAACGTCTAGCGTGTAGATCAATAGGATGTTGGCTTTTTTACGAGCATCGTAGCCACGTCTAAATACATTGTAAGAGATGACTTGGTCTTCAGAGATGCCAAGCTTCTTGGTGATGGCAGCAGTCAGCGCCTCTTCCTCATGATCAAGAGGAAGTTTAATTTCATTTAAACGTATCATGTTGATGTCTCGTATAGATAGGTGTCTTAGCCAAAACCGTTTGACGAACGGTCAGCTCACAATGGCGCGCATTTTACGAGAAATTGAATTGTCTGTCATACTAAATCAAACATATTGAATTTTGCCTTGGGATGAGTATTATCCCCTCTCTTCTATTTTGACTAACTTAAGAGCATTCATCATGGCGTTTGTCGTAACTGATAACTGTATCCAATGTAAATACACTGACTGTGTCGCTGTATGTCCGGCAGATGCGTTTCATGAAGGCCCAAACTTTATGGTCATCAATCCAATCGAATGCATTGACTGTGGTCTGTGTGTTGATGAATGTGATGCGCACGCGATCTTCCAAGAAGATGAAGTGCCAGACGATCAAACGCTTTTCATTGAGCTCAATGCTGAACTTTCCGAGCTTTGGCCAGTACAAACCGAAGTGAAGCCCGCCATGGATGAAGCAGAAAAATGGAATGGCGTGCCAGACAAGCTAGGCATGCTGGAGAAGTAGCGAGAAAGCGAGAAAGCGAGAAAGCGAGAAAGCGAGAAAGCGAGAAAGCGAGAAAGCGAGAAAGCGAGAAAGCGAGAAAGCGAGAAAGCGAGAAAGCGAGAAAGCGAGAAAGCGAGAAAGCGAGAATTTTGAAGGGTTGGCATTTTGTGTCAACCCTTTGTTTTTATTGCCGTCATATTCAAGAGTTGAGGCTTTCGGTAAGAACAGGTTTATGCAATAAAGAGCGCCTGCTTTACTCCTAGCACTACCACCGCAAAACGTTTCCCGATATTCGCTTTCTATTTCCCGATATTGCTATTGTTAAAATAACGCTTAGATGAGAATACCTCCCATTAAGGAGTCATCTATGCATCTAACGGACAAGATGAGCGTCACTCAAGCACTCATCTCATTATTAAAAACGGAAAAAAAACGCATCACTTATACCGGTGTTAGCGCTGTGTTGTGTGTGTTCGCAGAACTCGCCACTTGGATTTGCTTATACGCCGCATTGAGCAAGTACCTAAATACCCAAAGTCTCTATTTCTACTTAGCCCTTATGACCATTGCAGTCTGTGTGCGCTATTTTTTCTATACGATTTCGGTATGGCAGGCGCACCTTGCGGCTTATCAAATTATTCAGACCATTAGGCAGAAGCTCGTTCGTGCTCTGTCCGAAATGCCAACCGCTAAACTGATGCAATACCATCGTGGAGATATAGAAAAACGACTCAGCGACGATTGTCAGAGCCTTGAACCTCTTATTGCTCATCATACGACCGATATTATTACTGGTACTTTACTTCCGTTTGTTTTGCTTGGTTTTATGGTCAGCATCGACTGGCAACTAGGCTTAATCGCATTAAGTCCTCTCCCCCTCGCTGTGATTGCCCAAACAGTCATGATGCGTGGCTTTTCAGATAGACAAAAAAAGTACAATCAAGTCGTTGCGAATATGCACAAAGCGCAACTAGAGTTTTTGCGTAGCATCGGCGTGATGAAACTATTCGGCGTTGACGCGGACTCTTACCGCCAGTTAAGCAATAACATGACTAAGCACCACAAGCTGGTTAACGCTTATACCAATCAAATGGTTGGAGCATGGGTCACCTTTACCACCTTAGCTCAAGCGTCTTTGGTTCTTGTTATTCCATTCGCCATCGTCAAATTGACCCAAGGTTCATTAAGCCCGGTCGAGCTCGCGATGATCGTGATTCTTTGTGCCGGCATCCTTAAACCATGGTTGGATCTAACACAGATATTTGGGCAAGTGCAGCAGTCCTTTTCTTCTCTAGAGCGAATACTACCTCTGTTCTCAGCAACGTCGGATCAACATTTCAAATCCATTGCAACGCCTTATGTCGAGCTTTGTTGTGAAAACTTAGCAGTCAAACGTGACTCACTCGATATCGTCAGTGGACTGAGCCTTCAGTTATCTCATGGCGAGTGCATCGTAATTCAAGGCGCATCAGGCTCAGGGAAAAGTAGTCTACTGGCAACGCTCTACGGAGAATTAGCAATTTACGAAGGCGATTGGTTTATTAACCAAAAAGCCGTGTCTTCGATGTCCGATAGAGAACGAAGCCAATTTATCTCAGTTGTCGACCAACACCCTGTTTTCTTCAGCGCATCAATACGCGAAAACTTGGTCTTAGGAGATCGATTGATACACGACTCCGTGATTATCAAACTCCTCGATATGCTTGGACTTTCTGCACTTATCGAACAGCTTCCGAATGGTTTGTATTCCAGTATGGATGAAACCGAACGCAATTTTAGTGGAGGGGAACTACAGCGGTTAGCCATCGCTCGCGCCATGCTAGTACGCCCTGCCATTCTGGTTTTAGATGAAGCGACTTCTCATCTAGATAAGGTAACGGAAAATCGTGTTCTAGAAGCAATACGTCAACATGCACCGCAGCAAATCCAATTGGTCATCAGTCATGGTTCACAAGCATTAACTATCGCTAACCGAGCGTTTTCATTATCACACGGGCAGCTTAAACAAATTCATCTTGAGGAGACCGTCTGTGCGTAACATTCTCAAGCTACTCGATCACGCCGATATCAATCCAAAAACGTTTTTGGTTGGCATTGCTGGCAAACTGTTCAGTGAGATTCTGCCATTATTTTGTTGGCTACTGATATTCGGAGCCCTTACCCAAACATGGTTACTTTCTCTTGAAGCCCTATTCGCAGTTTCACTTATCACGGTTGTCGTTCAATGGCGGTTAGGACAATCCGCCAAACAAAGCTTCTTAGGCGCTTATGACATTACTCACCACCTGAGAAAAGTGCTACTACATGACATTCGTAGCCAACCGTTTTCCAAGATCACAGGGCAAGGTCTGGGAGAGCGCATTAAGCTAATCACTCGTGATTTAAAAGCATTCGAAGACATTTTTAGTCACCTAATTGCTGACTTGATCGCAGCTTTGGTGGTTCCGTTCGCGATGCTTTGTGTACTGCTATTTTGCTCACCTTACCTAGCCTCACTTATGCTGATTGTTATGGTGATCGCGAGCTTATTGCTGTGGAAATTCGAAGATAACTTTTCCAAACAAGCACAACGCCATGTCGATAAAAACGCTTCTTGCACCAACAAACTGCTCGAATACATAGCTTGTTTACCAACGCTAAAACGCTTTGGTCGCAGTGAAGTATTAGCGGCTCCACTTAATCAAGAATTAGTAGACTTGCGCAAAACAGGGTTAGGGGTTGAATGGGCTGGTGGAATTGGCGTCATTTTAGCAAGCTTGTTGCTTGAGCTTTCTATTCCGATGGTTGCGGCGCTCGGCGCTTACTTAATGAACCTGGGCAACTTTACGCTCGGGGAGTGGTTAGTTTCAATCATTGCTGCCGTCGCTTGTATCCGACCATTTGTACGCATGACTATTTTCTCTACGTTACTCAGATACATGGCTAAATCTGCCGATCGTCTATATGCCCTGAGCCAAGAACCACAACAACCTGTGCATGGTGTTCAGCCGCATCACCACGACATTGAATTCAAAGCGGTTGAGTTAACTCTGGATGGCAACACCATTCTTAAAGACATCAATTTGCAGGTTCCATATGGGCAACATATCGCGCTCATCGGTACCAGTGGAGCGGGAAAAACCACCTTGTTAGATTTACTTGCTGCATTCCACATCCCCACTCATGGAGCGGTAAGAATTGGTGGTTGCACGGTAGAAGCGATAGGGACAATGCACTGGTATCAGCACATCTCCTACGTAACCCAAAATGTGCAATTGTTCGCAGGGTCGCTAAAAGAAAACTTGCTCATCGCAAAGAAAGACGCTAGCACCCAAGAGTTAGAAGCTGTAATCACTACCGCAGGACTTGATGAGCTGATCGCTCGTTTGCCACAAGGACTAAACACCGAAATAAACGAGAATGGCAAGGATTTATCGGGTGGAGAACGTCAACGCTTGTCCCTCGCAAGAGCGTTGCTTCATGATGCGCCCATTGTGCTTCTTGATGAGTTTACATCCGCACTCGACCAACCCAAACAACGGGAAATACTGCATAGCATTACCGAGTGTTTTGCCTCTAAAACCATGATCACAGTAGCGCATCGATTGGACACCATTGCTGATGCGGATTGCATCTATTTGATGAACCAAGGTCGCATTGAGGATTTTGGCTCGCACAACCAATTAATCACAACCTCTTCCCGCTACCAATCTCTGTGGGAAACTCAACATAACAATTAAAAATACAGCGCTGTGAGTAGTGCTAACTTATTCAGATTCAAGGAAAACAGTATGTACAAGATTTCTTCGCCGCGCACCGTCATTGCAAGCGCTATCCTCACTATTTTGGGTACTTCATACTCCTATGCCGAAGAAACACCACCAGCAATAGAAGTGGTTGTCGTTGAAGCAACCAAGTTCGATACTCCTTTATCGCAAGTGAATAATTCAGTTGTGGTCAAAACGGGAGAAGAGCTCGAAAAAGCAGGCATTTATCAGGTCAAAGATCTCGAGATGGTATTCCCTGGAGTGCTTATACAAACTCGCGGAAATCGAACTTACGCTAACACCACCATTCGCGGGATTAGTTCACCTGACTACTATTCTCCAACCGTAAGCATTTATGTGGATGGTGTCCTGCAAGATAACGCTTTTGTCACTCAACCACTGATTAACGTGGAAAAAGTCGAATTGCTGCGTGGCCCGCAAGGCACACTTTACGGTGGGAACGCGCAAGGCGGTGTCATTAACATCATAACTCGTCGTGAAACTGACACCACTGAAGTCAAAACTTCTGCTCTATATTCGAATTTGAGTCAGCAGGTTGATGCCGTCGCCGCGACCCGTTTATCAGACTCCATTTCAGCGGATATTGCAGCTAGATATATTTACGATGAAGGTGATATTAAACATGCCGCCAGCGGAAAAAAAGACGCAAACGATGCAGATGAGCAAACACTGAAAGTTCGCTTTCACTACTTACCAAATGACTCAAAACTTAGCGCAACCCTATCAATCGCCGCAGATAGGCTCGACAGCCATGAAGAATGGTACCTCACTGAGAGTGAACATGACTCTGGTGTAAAAGACGCACCTATCCCCAAGCTAAAGCGAGACGTTAATACTTTCGCTTTGAATCTTGGTTACGATTTAGATTCCTCTCAAATCACAAGTATCACCGCTTATCAAACACGCGAAATAGACCGTGAATATGTATATGGCTACTACCAAGAAGACCAAAACAAGTTCAGCCAAGAACTGCGTCTAAACCAACAATACAACGATCGTTTTAGCTACGTAGTTGGTGGCTACTTGGAATATCGCCGCTTGGACGTGTCAGCCAATAACGCACGAAATAAATTGGACTATGACACTTATGCGTTGTTTGGGCAGGCAAACTACCAGTTTGCACCGCAGTGGGATGTATCTCTTGGCGTTCGAGCTTCATACCTAAAAGTAAACTCTGACTTCAACGGTAACCCAGCGCGATTTATCACCCCCTTTAACAAGGAACAGACAGAATCGACAGTCTCACCAAAAGCCGCCATTGGTTGGCAAGCAAGTGATGACACTCGACTTTACGCTTCGATAACCAGTGGTTACCGACCAGGGGGCTACAACGTTGTTCCTCTGAGCAATGCCGATGCAAACGGTTATGACGCGGAAACATCACTCAATGGTGAGCTAGGTTGGCGCACCAGCTTTGCGAATCAGAAAGTCGATTTTAGTGGCGCATTGTACTGGATTAAAACGGACGATATTCAACTATATACCGGTACGCCAGGGCATCAAACCCTTAAAAATATGGGCGAGGCTCTGAGTAAAGGTATCGAAGCTGAGTTCGCTTTCTACCCAACCGACGATCTGACCATCACTGCTGCCGGGACTTTTGGACATTCAACATTTGAATCAAACAACAGTACCTTTGAAGGAAATCGACTGCCTTACGCGCCAGACACCACGGCAACGTTGGGCTTTAACTATTACCTACCAGTAACAGGAATCAAAGGAGATATTTCGATCAACTCTCAAGCTCGTTATAACTCTAAAATCTACTTTAACGAAGCTAACTCACTATCACAAAGTGCGTACACTTTAGTCGATCTATCCATTGACTACGACTACAGCGAAGCCCTGTCTATCTCGCTCTTTAGTAACAATATTACTGACAAAGACTACACCACTTACGCATTCTCTTATGGTCAGACATACAGCAATTACGGGACAGGTAGAGAAGTTGGCGTGAAAGCGAAGTACGAGTGGTAATGAAACCTATGGTTAAACCATTGCTCGCCGTTCTGGCGAGCGTTTATACCATCCAAAGCTTAGTCAGTATGTTCTCACTTCAAGGCTTGCCAGCGATAATGCGACATGAGGGCATAGGTACCTCCCAAATAGGGTTGTTCTACCTTGCAATGCTTCCTTGGGTCGCTAAATTTTTGTGGTCACCTTGGATCGAACGGCAACGCAAAAAGGGAGCTAGCTTACAAAATCACGCCATAATTATTTTCGGTTCTCAGCTAGTTTTAATTGCCATACTCATTACGCTTTGCATCATTGGAACGATCGAGAATCGAATGACCCTGTTTGCTGGCGTTTTGGTTATCAGCTTATTTTCCAGCTTCGCTGATATCGCTACAGACGGTCTGGCGATTGACCAGTTGGAGGCAAAAAGAAGATACCTAGGCAACGTCATGCAAGTTGGTGGTTCGTATCTAGGGGCTGTTTTTGGCGGTGGATTGTTTATCTATGCGACTTCATTGCTCGATTGGCAAACCGCATTATTCGGTCTGGCTCTTCTGACTTTATTATTCAGTATGCCAACGCTTTGTTTATTCTGGAATCACAGCGCCAATCAGAAAAGCGTGCCAACAGCTCGCACTCCCTCCCTTAAAGCTGCATTTTCTAATCCTGAAGTAAGGATTGGACTGCTCCTTGTGACCGTATCGCAGCTCGGAACGAGAGGGACATTATCAATGATGATGCCTTTCTTGGTCGACAGTGGCATAGAGCTAGAAAGCTTAGGTCTTTTAGTTGCCGGAGGGGGAGTGATTACTGGTTTAATTGGCGTAGTGCTAGGTGGCTGGTTAATAAAAAAAAGTCGATCACTCAATGTGTTACTACTAATGATGGTCTTTGAAGTCGTGTTTTTTAGCTTCTATTTAGCATACGACTTAAATCTTGCTGAGCAGGGATGGTTAATCGCGGGTATCTTTGTCGTTAATGGCATCATTACGTCGGCTAAATTTGTTGCGCTTTATACTCTAATGATGGGGTTTGCCTCCGGACATCAGTCAGGTGTGGACTTCTCTCTTTTCCAATCGATGGATATGTTCATTGCAATCGTGATGGCTATCATTTGCGGGGCACTGATCGGCGCTTTCGGGTATTCAGTGCATTTTATGTTAATGATCGCTTTTAGCCTCATCGCTATCTTCATAATCCCAGTCTTAAAACCAAATGAGAAGGCGAGCCTCATCTCACAAATCTAACCAAGCCCTGTCGTTAAAGAAGCTTTAGGTATATCCAGAGCTTCTTTCTCTGTGAACTCGACTTAGTTCAATAATCTCTACAAATGATATCTATTATCATTTATATTAATTACTCAGGGAGATGCTCACGAGAAAACGACGAAGGCTGAAACAATGAGTAATATCGTGAAGAGCTTAAACTTAGTAGGCGGCGTAGATGGAACGTTTGATGTTGTTGCTCTCGATGATGGTGTGAATGCCTACATCGTTAACTGTACAGCAACAACAGACATTCAATTCAATGATCCAGCAGACGCGGGGTTCTATATCAGCTTTGCTGGTATTAACCACGCCTATAGCCCCAAATACCCTGATTACCCAGCCGCATCTTTTGCTTCTCGATGCATAGCATCACTTTTGCCGAAGCCTGAACCTGTAAACCCTATTGAGCTAGGAGAAGGAGGTCGAATTGAGAACATTCGAATTCATTTCCCATTACACCATAGCTTGACTAAAAATCTTCTTCCTCAAAATAGGGGTTCATCATTCAAACCTTTCGACCTTTATGAAACAGGATGGCAAATGCCACTTACGGGAGAGATTCTTAACGTTGCCAACTCGATTTGGAACAATGACTTCCAAGGTATAGCCCGAACAGTATGGCTAAGAGGAAAAATCCTAGAGCTGCTTGCGTTACTCATGGTGCACAAAGAGCCTAAGTCTCTCGCCGAGCAAGCGTGCGACCTCATTGCAACGCAGCCTCATATTGATTGGAGCATACCGGGCTTATCTAAAGAACTCGCAACTAATGAATGTTATCTAAAGCAATCCTTTAGAGAGCAGTTCAATATGGGCGTCGCAAGCTGGATCCAAGCTTATCGCATCAGCCTTGCCAAAGAACGTTTAGCCAACCCTAATGAGTCCATCACCAAAATCGCCTTAGACTTGGGGTATCAAAGTGGTAGCTATTTTTCGAAGGTATTCAAACAGCACACCGGGCTCACGCCCAAAACATTTCGAAGCCGGCTTTAAAAATGGTAATTCTGGTTTATTTAGAATCCAGAAATTTACTCTAATATATCCACCACAGAGACTCTGCGTTCATTCAACCTAACTTGGCATTTATGATTAGTTTGGTGTACGGGCGCTGAAGGAGGTTCCCTACTCCTTCCTTCGTCACGGAGAACTGGAGAACTGGAGAACTGGAGAACTGGAGAACTGGAGAACTGGAGAACTGGAGAACTGGAGAACTGGAGAACTGGAGAACTGGAGAACTAAAGTTGACTCACTTTGGATAAACGGTCAACTCTAGCTATCTGGCAAATTGAAGCGCCCCTGCTCTTAGCCGTGTTGGCGACGCAGGTTGTCTAAGATGATGCCAGTTGCCATAGCAACGTTAAGTGACTCCGCACCACCAAAAGCAGGAATGGTAATCTTATCGGTAACAAACTTAGCGGCTTGCTCGCGAATGCCGTGAGATTCGCTGCCCATCAATAAAATCCCTTCTGCAGCAAACTCTGTTTTGTGCACGCTTTCACCTTCGAGGAAAGCACCATAGACAGGTAAGTTCGATTGCTCTAGGTAGCTTGGCAGGTCAAGTTGGCTAACCGTCACACGACCAAAGCTGCCCATCGTGGCACTGATGGTTTTTGGGTTGTATGGGTCAGCACAATCTGTACTTGCGACTATGTGTTTAATACCGTACCAATCGGCAACACGAATAATAGTCCCTAGGTTACCAGGATCAGACACGCCATCTAGCGCAATCATCAAGCCTTGTGCTTTTGGTGTCTCTACACTAGGGATTTCGACCACGGCAATCGCCGCATTGTTACTGACCAAAGTGCTCGCTTTCGTCAGTTCATCAAGTGATGCTTCGATGCACTCGAATCCACTTAGTTCAGTGCGATAATCAGCAAGAAACTCAGGTGTAGCGAACACCTGCTTTACCGTTAGCGCGCTATTCGCCAACTCAAGTACGTTCTTCTCTCCTTGCACCAAAAACAGACCATGCGCTTTACGCTGCTTCTTTTGGCCAAGAGCTCGAAGTAGTTTAAGTTGGTTTTTTGAAATCATAATTTTTCCACAATGATGGGCTAACCCAGATAAAAGCGCGGCAATTATAGAGTAAAGCCTTGTTGAGCTAAAGAGGCCAACCAAGATTACTCAGATTCTAGTTACAGTCTTGAGTACGAGGCTAATAACAAAAAAGCACCTCACTGGGGGTTGTGAGGTGCTTTGCCTTAGTTTGACTCGCTTCAATTAGCTAGCTTGATACTCGGGGTAATCAAGTAAGCCTTTTTCTGCGCCACCAAATAGCGTTGCAGGGTCGTGCTCAGCTAGTGGGTAGTCGTTCGCGATGCGAGCCGGAAGATCAGGGTTTGCGATAAATGGGCGACCAAAACCCACCATATCGGCTAAACCATCATTCAACGCTTGCCCCGCTTTTTCAGTGTTGTAGCGACCTGCGTAGATGATCGTTCCTTGGTAAGCCTCACGCACTGCGATTTTAAATTCAGCGGGGGTATCTGGAGCATCATCCCAGTCCACTTCAGCAATGTGCATGTAAACAACATTGAGCTTGTTAAGTAGAGCCGCTGCCGCCGTGTAAGTTTCTACTGGAGTTTTGTCTACTGTGCCATTCAGTGATGTGAACGGAGCTAGACGTACACCAACGCGATCCGCGCCAATTGCATCTGTCATCGCTTCGACCACTTCGCCTAAGAAGCGCAGACGGTTTTCAACTGAGCCACCGTACTCGTCTGTGCGGTTATTCGCCTCAGAATCGATGAACTGGTTGATCAAGTAGCCATTCGCCGCATGAAGTTCAATGCCGTCAAAGCCTGCTTCAATCGCATTTAGTGCAGCCCAGCGATACTCTTCAATCACTTTCTGAATATCTTCTTTGGTCATCGCGCGTGGTTCTACAACATCGACAAATCCCGGCTCATCTGTGCCATTATCGATGAAGACTTTTACATTCTCAGCTTTTAAGGCAGACGACGAGATTGGCTGCTTTCCACCAATATTATCTGGATGAGTAACCCGTCCTACATGCCACAACTGAGCAAAGATCGCACCGCCTTTTGCATGAACGGCATCGGTGACTTTCTTCCACCCCGCAATCTGCTCTGCTGAGTAAATACCCGGTGTCCAAGCGTAACCCTGACCCACCTCAGAAATTTGAGTGCCTTCTGCCACAATTAAGCCCGCACCAGCACGTTGAGCGTAGTACGTCGCCATCATATCATTTGCCACATTACCCGGCTGACTAGCACGTGAGCGAGTCATCGGCGGCATCACAATGCGATTTTTAAGTTCAAGTTTGCCTAATTGGATAGGTTGAAATAGTGCGTCTTTCATTAGTCTATGCCCCATTACTTGCTGACTTGAATCAGTTCAATTTGGTAACCATCAGGATCGGTGATGAAGGCGATATGTGTTGAGCCGCCTTTTACTGGGCCAGGCTCACGAGTCACATTGCCACCTAAGGCTTTAATTTGATCACAAGCGGCGTAAATGTCTTCAACGCCTAGTGCTAAGTGACCAAATGCATTGCCCATTTCGTACTGGTCTGTATCCCAGTTATGAGTCAGCTCAATCGTTGTGCCGCCTTGTTCATAACCGACAAACACGAGCGTGTAGCGGCATTGGGTATTTTCAGTGCGATCCAGAACGCGCATACCTAGCACCTTAGTGTAGAACTCGATCGATTTTTCTAAATCAGTCACGCGGATCATGGTGTGCAGAAATTTCATCATTTCCCCTTGTCGATAGCGACAACAGCCTAGAGTCACTCGCGGGCTATTGTGTCGGTGGTTCATGTCATAAACTTTGCACTAAGAATACGACCAAGCTACCAAGACAGGAAATTATCGTTTTTTATTATTTAAATAATGATTTGTTATCATCATTCAATTTGTTAACCATAAAGGATTTGAAGTGGTGATAAGCGATCGGCAAAGCGGCGCTAGCAACAATCACGAGTAGGCCAAGTATCGCAAGCTCATTGGGAATTTCTCTAAACACCCCATAACCAAGAGCTACAGAGTAAATGATCTTTCCATACTCGACATTGGCAATAACGTTCGCTTCACCATATTTATAAGCCGTCACACCAATCCACTGCGCCACAGATGAAAGCACACCAACACATAGCAGTAGACCTAACTCCGACCAACTCGGCCACTGCCAAGCTGCTAGGCTTGGTAGCAAAGCCATCACTCCTACAAACAGCGCCTGATAAGCAAGTAGCGTAATTCTAGGCTCTTCTTGTGCCACTTTTCGCACGCAGATAACAGCCACAGCAGCCCCCATTGCAGCCAGTAAGCCTGCTCCGGTATATTGCAGTGAAGCTTGTTGGAACTGTGGCTGAACCACCATCATCACACCGATAAATCCCACAATGATGGTGAATAGGCGCGTAGCCGTGATGCGCTCTGACAAGCAAAGCTTAGAGATACACGCTACAAACAGCACTTGAGTAAAGCCGAGTGCCGTAGCATCGGCTAAAGGAATATTACTTACCGTGACAAAACCAAAGTAAAGAGCAATAAACGCACCTAGAATACGTAACGCGTGTAGCTTGACTCGTTTAGGTCTAAGCAAAATGTCTAGGCTACGAACCATAGCTGGCATCAACAAGGTAATAAACACCAGTTGTCGGAAAAACAGTATTTGAAACACATCAATGGTATCGCTTAGCACTCGAACAATAACACCGACCAGAGTAAACATTGCTGTTGAACATAGCGCTAAGGCAATCCCTTTCCACATTGGAGGTAATTGGCCTAGCCTGTGAATAAATGGCTGAGTATAGCCACTGAATTTATGGGGAGTATGCAAGATTCAATGCCTCGAAATTAACCGCGAAGAGTCTAGCTTAAAGGTGACACTAATAGACGGGTCAAGAAACTCGAACATTGAAATGACAGTAGCGGAGCATCGCCATGTTAAACTTTTCAAAATCAAACAATTATCATAGGAGTTCGCTTGGAAACTGTAGAAAAGTACACTCAAGCCATGTTTGAGTTTATTGAAAAGGAGATGATTCAAGATCCAGCGCACGACATCAATCACGTTAAACGAGTAGTCAAAACTGCGCGCAACCTATGTGCACAAGAAAACGCCAAGCTAGAGGTGGTGCTACCTGCCGCTTATCTGCATGATTGTTTCACCTTCGCGAAAAACCATCCCGAGCGCAGTAAGAGCTCTGTGGTCGCAGCCGACAAAGCCATCGAATTCCTTACTTCCATCCGCTACCCAGCTCAATATTTAGATGCCATTCATCATGCGATTGTCGCACACAGTTACAGCGCAAATATCACACCGCAAACACTAGAAGCGCAAATTGTACAAGATGCAGATCGCCTTGATGCCTTGGGAGCGGTAGGGATTGCTCGCTGCCTACAAGTAAGTACTAACTTTGGCGCAAGCTTATACAGTTCAGACGATCCATTTTGTGAGAATCGAGAGTATGATGATAAAAACTACACCGTCGATCACTTCTACAACAAGCTGTTTAAACTTGAGCAGATGATGAACACTGACGCCGCTAAAACCGAGGCTAGAATCAGAACTCAGTACATGCGCGCGTATTTAGCCCAACTCGCGAGTGAAATTTAGCTTTTGTAGAAAACCGCTAGCCAGACCGTTATCTCGTCTTGAGCGGTCTGCTTCACTTTATGTTTGCAGTGTGCGGGGATATTGACATGGTCGCCCTGCTCAAGCTTAACGATACGACCATCTTCAAACTCAATCACACCAAACCCAGATAGAACCATCACCCACTCGCTCTCATCTTGATCATACCAACCAGACTCCGGTGAGCTTTGACCATGAGAGAGGATTCGTTCAATACGTACATCCTTACCCTTAACGATATCTTCAAATTGCTCTTCATTGAGAGAGTCAGGTAAGTTCGCAAGCAAATTAGTCATCGTC
This sequence comes from Vibrio sp. R10-SF1-ISO8, assembly GCF_059833805.1. Lineage (NCBI taxonomy): Bacteria > Pseudomonadati > Pseudomonadota > Gammaproteobacteria > Vibrionales > Vibrionaceae > Vibrio > Vibrio sp. R10-SF1-ISO8. The sequence continues at coordinate 304,308 of NZ_JCBDHL010000010.1, forward strand.
GTTCCTTGTAAGGTTTTATCGTCTCTAATTTAAATCTATTGGCTGTAGAGGTTTTTTATCGTATCTCGCAGCCATTTTATCTTTGGATTGCGGTTATTACGTTTATGCCAAATCATGGTGAATGGGATCTTAAGTTTCTGTTGTTGCTCGTCATCCAATGGAATCGGCATGGCAACCAGATCTGGGTGGAGTTGCTGGCAATATTTCTGACAATATTTGGGGGCGGTGGTGATCATTTCATGGCCTGCTTTTTCCGCAACAAACAGAGCCTGCTCAAACCCCGACATGGTTAAGTTGACGTTACGGCTTAACCCAAGCTCTATCAGTATTTCATCCAGAGCCCAGCTCTCACTTTTCTCCCACGTAACGTTAATGTGTGGGTAGCTGAGAAACGTCTCCAAGTTCCATTCCTGCTCAAGCGCGGGGTGATCTTTACGTAGATAAACCAAGGGCAAGTCAGTAAAGAGTACTTCAAAATTGATGTAATAAGGCAGCAGTTCAAGAGACTCTTTTGATCGAGGGTGGCTCTCTCTACCCGTAAAACCGATATCGACGTCACCACGGGCAATGGCCTCTAGTGAGTCATAGTCCCAATTGGTAAATTTAATCTTAGAATCTGGGTATGTTTGGTGAATACGCTTAGTCAATTCATCAACCATGATCAAAGATAACGGAGACTCTACCCCAAGGTTAAAACGCACACCTGTTGGTGCTTCGTCACCACGTCTTGAGACGATTTGGCTACCAATAAGTAGCCAGTCAGACAGACTCTCTTCCATGCTGCTCGCCAGTGGCGTTGGTCTTAAACCCTGCGGAGTATTGACGAACAACGGGTCATCAAACCAATCACGCAACTTACCCAATGCCTTACTTACCGTTGAAGGCGTGACATTGAGCTTCTTTGCCGTTTTGGTCACACTCTGCTCTTGTAGCAACAATTGCAGAGTGAGCAGTAAATTCAGATCAAGGCGTGCAAGTGATTTCTTCATGAAGATCGCTACGTGGTTGATTTGCTCCTAATAGTATTAAAGCGATGCCGATAACGCCACCAGCAACCAATGCAATTAGCAACATATTTACCGCAGACACACCAATCCATGCCATAAACCAGATATACAGGGCGGAGCAACACACTTGAGAAATACCCAGCACCGAACTAGCTAAACCGGCTTTGTTGGAAAAAGGGCTAAGTGCTTGACTCATCGCGACCCCAAACCCCATAGAGAACCCCATGCTAATCAAGCCAAAACCTAGCATGTAAAGCGTCGAGCTATCGCCATTCAAGTGAGCCGCGAGGATGACGATAGCCGACGTCAAAGTAATGATTTGTGAGCCTAGCAACAAGGTTCCTTGCTTAAAGTAAGACAGGGCAATAGGGGCTGAAAAAGAAGTCGACATCCCTACCATAGCCAAGAGCGCCATTGCCGTAGAGTATTCACCGCGGCTGAAGTTCAGTGTCTCCATGACTATCATTGGAGAAGTATTTACATAAGTAAGAATTGCCGTCACACCAAGCGAGGTAAACAAAACTCTAGAAAGGAAATAACGGTCCCATAGCGTTTCGTTAGAACTAGGTTCTTCGCTGTTAGACTGATCATTTGACTGTTTTGACAAGGTTTCTTTCAACACAAACGTCGCAATCAAGCAGACTAAAACCCCCATTGCCGCCATCGCACTAAACAGGACAGGCCAAGGAAATTTCAGCATGATTAAGTGCCCAATGACTGGTGCAAAAACAGGGATCATGCAGGTGATGCCGTTCAACATAGAGAGCACTTTAGCGCGCTTTTGATCGTCAAGCGTGTCGCGCAAAATAGCGAAGGCCACCACGTAACAACACCCTGCCCCTACGCCTTGGAAAAAACGCATCATCAGGAAAGCATCACTGGTTTGAGATGCGCCACCGAGCCAAGAAGAAATAGCAAAAACAATGGCACCAACAATAGCAACAGGCTTACGTCCGAATCGGTCAGCAAGTCGACCAACAAACAGCATCGTCATTGCCATACCTGACAAGTAGATAGAAAACGCCATATGAAGCTGCGACTGCGTTGCGGCTAGATCGGCGGCTATTTGAGGTAACCCAACAAGGTAGAGGTCAATGGCCGTAGGATAAAGAAGCACAAAGGAAAATGCGCATAAAAGGAATCGGGACATAGCTACCTCACTTATATAGTAATCGTTTGCGAGGATAATATTCGATACTCCACCGTTTGGCGCGTTGCCATTATGACAACAAGCATTTCCAATTACGACATCGGCAAAAAACGGATTATCTTATCGGTTACTTATTAACCTAAGCAAGTTCACTGAAATACAGAGTTAATTTTCATAAGATAAACAGTTCTTTAAACAGCATTAGATAATCAATATGGAAAAGTTACTTTCAAAGGAATGGAAGTCTATCGAGTGGGTTTTGACGGATGTCGATGACACATTGACATGGCAAGGCAAACTGCCACCGGAAACACTGATTGCGCTATCAGAGTTACAGCAACAGGGGATTAAAGTTGTCGCGGTGACTGGGGCGTGTGCAGGTTGGTGCGATCATATTGCTCAGCTTTGGCCTGTCGATGCAGTACTAGGTGAGAATGGGGCTTTTACTTTGGAAAAAAGCACCAAGGGCATTTCTCTTACCAGTTCTGAACCGCTGCAAAAGATGCGTGAACAACAAAGCCAGCTAAAGCAGCAAGTAGAAGATATTCTCGCAGATTACCCACAAGTAAACTTGACCCTAGACCAAGCCTATCGCCTGTGTGAAGTCGCGATTGATATCGGCCAAAATCGAGAACCACTAAGCGCTAATATCGTAGAGCAGATAGTCGCCCGTATTCACGAATTAGGCGCGCATGCGACAGCGAGTTCAATCCATATCAATGCTTGGTACGGCAATCATTCAAAACGTAACAGCGCATTTGAGTATTTAAAATCGAAAGGATTAACTGAGCAAGATGTTTTGACCAAGTGCTGCTATGTCGGTGATTCGCTTAATGACCAACAAATGTTTGAAACCTTGCCCTTGACTGTTGGAGTGAAAAACATCCAGCACTATTGGCATAGGCTGACACACAAACCCTCTCTGGTCATGACTCAGCCGGGCGGTTATGGATTTGCCGAGTTTGCAAAACAGCTACTGGCACAAAAAGAGACGCAGTAGGGTAGCTACTACGTCTCTATTAAGGTTAGATCACTCTTCCCCTTCGGAGATAGGCAGTCGCTTATCTTTAAGGTTGGTGTACAAGTGGGCTTGATTCCTTTCAATCATTACCATAGCAAGAAGAGGATTAAGTGCACGCACTTCCCCTTTCATATAGGGAACTGGGATGTCCCATGGATTGTTTTGGTACAAACCCTCTTCGTCGAACTGGACAAGAAACTCCATGCTTACCTCCTAACACATCGAGCATCTTCTAAGTTTAGTCCGTAATTGAGACTTTTATTAGTAATGAAGTTTCAAACAGACAACAGCCGTGTGGTCTCATGATGACCGAAAACATTTAGACAAGCGCAATACCAGTAAAATTCTCTACCGTTACTTAGACTTAACTCACTGCTAAAGCATTATTTCTCGGAACTGGTGAACCGCTTATCTCGCTCATGAAAATAGAGATGAGCTTCGCGCCTATCAATCAACACAATCGCGGCAAGAGGAGTCACTGAGTGGATCTCTCCTTTTTGGTATGAAACTGGTAGATCCCACGGATTATCTTGATAGCTTCCTGTCCTATCAAACTGAACTAGAACGTCCATAGCTACCTCCAAAACGACATCAAGTACTCCTTAAGTTTAGTTGATAAATGACCCTTTTATTATTTGTAAATCTAGTCACATTCTGACAACTCTTTCGACAAGGATCACCTCAACGACTGGCCTCGCTATCTATACTTAAATTAGATGGTCAATCTGATGAGGTGGCTACTATGGACTTTACAGAAAAACTTCGCTTGCGAGGTAAAGCGGAAGAAGATCTCTACTTTGCTAAGTTAGATCGTGAGCTAATTGAAGCGATGCACGAAAAGCAAAAATACGAACATGAATTACGTTCTGAAGAGCTCGATACTCCAAGAATTGAAAGTATACTAGACAGCAAATAGCCGTCACACTGAATACTTATGGAAGATATTGAATACATTAGAGCTTCAATACCCCTGTTGATGTTTGCCTTTTTTGCTGTATTGAAGAGCCACAAGGAGAGCACGAGAAAGCGCTACCCTGACATGAAAGATGTCCAAATATCTTTTTTGGGGGCGATAATTTCTTGGTTCACTATGCTGATTGCTCTTATTCTATTTACTCAACTTGTCATTGACCCACCAGCTTCGCTCTACATGGCTCTATTTATGCTGATTCTAACGAGCCTAATGATCGTTATTGCCCTTCAACATTTAAGCTATCAGCTGATGTTTAATGATCAAAGGCTGATGGTTAGCCATATTTTAGGCAAAGCCAAACAATGTCAGCTTTCATCGGTCACAGAGGCAAAAGAAAAAAGCTATGCCAACGAAGGGGGAAGCAGCAGAGTCGTCTTCCTAACTCACGCCCAAGGTAAGATTAGAGTACCCATCTCTATGTTAGGTGGTCAGTATCATCACGAGCTCCATACTTTGCTAAACGAGCTGCTTTCAAACACTAAAAGTGCCAGATAACAAAAAGACAGGGTTTCCCCTGCCTTTTTTCAATCGGCGTAAACCAATTAAATTAACTTCTTACGCACATGCACGACCAGTGCTTCAGCAAGAATAACAACAGCGAAGATACTCACTAGAACCATCGACACTTTTTGCCACTCGAACAGGTTTTGCGCGTCGTTAAGCACTACGCCGATACCACCAGCGCCTACTAGTCCTAAAACGGCAGATTCTCGAACATTGATATCCCAACGGAATAAGACAATCGAGAAAAAAGCCGGCATAACTTGAGGCCAGTAGCCTTTAAGCAGAATACTCATCCAAGAGGCACCCGTCGCTTTTAAGGCTTCGATTGTTCCCATATTCACTTCAGCAATCGCCTCTGCGAGAAGTTTACCGACAAAGCCCACACTGCGAACAGCAATCGCCATGATTCCTGCTAATACGCCAGGACCGAACAGAGCGATAAACAGCAATGCCCATACCAGTGAGTTAACCGAACGCGAAGAAACCAAGAAGAACTGTGCAATCCAGTTTAATGTTTTGCTTGGCGTAATGTTAGGTGCGTTTAGCAAGGCTAATGGAATAGCGAGAATCAAAGTGAAAAGCGTTCCAAGAGTTGCAATGTGCAGGGTTTCAATCAGGGCTGCATGAATCATTTCAGGGTAGAAACCGTAATCCAACGGAACCATGCGACTAAACATGTCACCAAACTGCGCTGGTGCGTCGTAGAGGAACTCTGGAATGATTTCTATAGTCTGCCAAGACCAAACTATCGCTGATACAAAACACAAGTAGGCGGCGAACCTTGCCAAACGCTCATTGAACGTAAAACGCTGCCACTCTCTATCAATTGAAGCGGTTGTCATTAGAAGATTCTCCTTACTACATTAGATAAGAATTCACCTACAAGAATCAGTGCAATAATGGTGATAAGAATAGCGGCAACAAAGTCGTAATCAAAACGTTGGAAAGCAGAGAAAAGAGTGCCACCTAAACCGCCTGCACCAACAATGCCCACCATGGTTGAGTTACGTAGGTTTGAGTCAAGTTGATAGCTAGCAAAGCCGATAAAGCGCGTAAATACCTGTGGCATCACCGCAAACAAAATCACACTCGCAAAGCTTGCCCCTGTTGCTCGAATGGCTTCAACCTGTTTAAACGAGATCTCTTCAATGGCTTCAGCAAAAAGCTTGGCGATGAAACCAATCGAAGCAAACACCAAGGTCAGAATCCCCGCTAACGCGCCAAAGCCCACGGCTTTAACGAATAAGATGGCAATAATGACTGGGTGGAATGATCGGCACAGCGCGATAAAACCACGTACTGGTGTTGAGACAATCGATGGCATCATGTTTCTTGCCGCCAAAAGACCGAGAAACAAAGAGATAACGATGCCAAAGAAGCTTGAGATGATCGCTATCTGTAAACTCTCTGCTAAGCCACTAAGTAGCAGGTTCGAACGAGAGAAATCGGGTGGAAACATGCGAGATAGCAAGCGCTCACTTTCTCCAAAACCGATAATCAGGCGTTCAAAGCTAAGGTTAAGTGTCGAGAAGCTGTAAAACAGATAAGCAACCACTGCAACCACGCCCACTCGGCTCGCCCATGATGCTTTAAAGGGGTTCTCAACGTTTACCGAAGAAGGTGACGTGCTTAATCTAGCCATGACTCACCTCCATAGATGATCTTCAGATCTTCTTCGCTGATACCTTCTGGGCTGCCATCGTAATGCACTTTTCCGTTACACATACCAATGATGCGAGTAGCAAAACGCTTCGCCAAGTTCACATCATGAATATTAACCAGAACAGGGATTTGTTTATCTTTGGCAAACGTCTCCATCAGCTCCATAATCTCGACCGCGGTTTTAGGGTCGAGAGATGAGGTTGGCTCATCCGCCAATAAGATGTATGGGTCTTGCATGACTGCACGTGCAATACCGACACGTTGACGCTGACCGCCAGAAAGACTATCGGCACGCTGATTGGCAAAGTCTTGCAAGCCAACGAACTCAAGAAGCTCAAATGCTTTTTGCAAATCCTCTTTCGAGTAATTTCGACGCCAAGCGTTCCATGAAGACATGTAGCCTAAACGCCCACTGAGCACATTTTCTATTACCGTTAGTCTCTCAACCAAGTTGTACTCTTGAAAAACCATCCCGATGTGACGACGCTGTTTACGTAGTGCTTGCCCCTGCAGTTTTGTCAGGTCTTCACCTTCAAACAGGATTTCACCGCTAGTCGGGTCGTTTAAGCGGTTGATGCAACGCAATAAGGTACTTTTACCTGTACCTGATGGGCCTATGATGGCAATGATGCCCGGCTGATCGATATTGATGTCGATACCTTTAAGGATTGGCTTACCTGCCACGTACTCATGAAAGAGATTATTGATCTTTATTCCGTCGTATTTTGATGCGTCACAGCTTGCTACGGCCATACTACTATTCCTTGTTTTCTTATTTTGAGCCCAAATTTAGGGTGTACGATGCCCGTGCCCTACACACTAGGCACCGTACTTTTTGACGTTATTAGAGAATTAGAAACTTTTGTTTTATTGGTTGGTGGCTTGCTTTGCTAGCTCAGCTGCTTTTTTCTTAGCGCGCTTAGCCGCATCTTTCTCAGCCAGTTTCTTCAGACCAGTTTTTGTGTAAGCCGTGCCTGTTGCATGAGCGATATCGCGGATAACTGACCAGTCTTCTTGGTAGGTAATTGGTGAGAAACGGTCTGCACCTTTAAATGCCGCACTCATCTCTGGAGTGAATCGGTAGCTAAAGAAAGCTTCGTTAATTTTCTCTACCAGTTCAGGTTTTAGGTTGTAAGCGTAGCCAAATGCAGACGTTGGGAAACGTGGACTGCGGTAGATAATTTTAAGCTCAGAGTCATCAACACGACCGGCCGCAACCATACGGTCATAAACATCTGATGCAACAGGCGCTGCATCGTAGTCACCGTTGTATACGCCTAGGATAGATTGATCGTGTTTACCTGAGTAAAGCACTTTGTAATCTTCATCTGGTACTAAGCCTTGTGCTGGGAACAAAGCACGTGGCGCTAGGTTGCCAGAGTTTGAAGAGGCCGATGTATGGGCAACTCGTTTGCCTTTCAAGTCCGCCATTTCGTTGATACCACTGTCTTTACGAACGATAGTCACTAGGTTGTAGCCTTGGAAACCTGCTTCGTCACCTTTTACCGCAATTGGCACATAACCCGCTAGGTTTACAGCGTAGCCGGTAGGACCCGTTGAGAAACCTGCGACATGCAAACGACCAGAGCGCATGGCTTCAACCTGAGCTGAGTTAGAGTGAACAGTGTAGTAAATGACCTTTTTGCCAGTAATTTTGCTTAGGTGTGCTTGGAAATCGGCAAACGCATCTTTATACAGCGCTGGGTCTTCTACTGGTGTGTAGGTGAAAACTAAGGTGCTTGGGTCGATCCACTCGTTCGAGTCTTTTGGTGAGTCAGCCACTAGATCTTGGTTTTCATCACAATATCTTTCATCCAGTACCCCACGGTTAGCACACTCACTTGCCATCGCCATAGATGGAAGCAGCAAAGAGCCAGCGATTAACAATCCTTTTACACTGTTTTTCATATTAGAACCTTACATTCACGTTATTGTTGATGTTCACCTTTACTATTGCAGGGGACGTGCCATCTATTTTTATTTTTACTTTCAAATACTTAATTAAAAGCACATCTAGCATTTTTTAATTTGGGTCAAATGTGTCTTGCGCAAGCTACGCCATTTGGGTCATTTTTGTCCCATGAAATTTACAATTAAAAAAAGGGCTCGAAAGCCCTTCATTTTTAATCAAATATCTTGCTAACTTAGGCTGTATCGCAGATTAGATATCCATACAGTTTGCGTAGTAAGTGACCGTTGATGGCCAATCACTGAATACGCCTAATACGCCTACATCTTTGGCCAACACATCCAACACTTTCATCATGTCGCCATCTTGCTTAATTTGCTCAGTCACGCTTTGGTAATACCAACCGCCACCTTGCGCAAGTGGGCCAGAACGCTCTAATGTCCAAGCGATAATATCGAGATCGGCTTGTTTGGCTAGCTTCGCGTATTCTGATGCAACAATCGCATTCTTATCATCTAACTGAATAAGCGCATAAAGAGGTGGAGCAATGATCTGAACACCATCTTTAGATAGCGCTTTCATGTTCTCTAGCGTCGCAGTAAAGCCTTCTAGATTGTATACGCGATCGTCAAGGTAAACGGCTTGTTTACCAAACTCAGGTTCGTTTTTAATCCAGTATTTCACGTCATCTAGGTTGAATGACTGAACATAAGCATCTTTGGCTGTAAACCCTGCCGCTTTCAGCTCATCAATTAGCTTCTGCGCATAATTCTCTTGGCTGAAGCCCTGATAAGGCATTTCAACTTTGGCTGACTTCAGCTCTGGCGTCACCTTCACACCATGCTTTTTGAACAACGCTGCACTTTCAGCATGGGTCATCAAAGTACCCGTTTGTGAGTACAGATCTGTACGCCAGCCAGGCGTCCCATTCATGTACTCTTCGATGGTAGTGGCTTTCGGGTTTGCGCCATCCATTTTACCTTTCAAGGTTCTAAACTCAGCCAAAGTAAAATCTGAAGTACGACACTCTACTTGTGCATCCTCGCCAGTCTCAGGATTCGCTGGTTTAAACGGCACCGAACATTTCTTAGCAAGTTCTGGGTGAGCAAGAACATCGGTTGTAGTGTGGAGATCACTTTGTGAATGGCGACATACCAGTTGTTTATCTTTGGTAAAGGTCACATCACATTCAAGTACACCCGCTCCCATCGCAATCGCAGCTAGGTACGACTCTTTGGTATGCTCAGGAAACTGCATTGCTGCGCCGCGGTGACCAATCGAAAAGTCGCTACGATAAAATGGGCCGTCACTACAGCTTTCAAGCTTAGTTTTTAGAGGGCTCTCTTCCATATCACTAACGAGATAGAGAGGGCGTGGGCCGACCTGTGCTGGTTCGTTGCCCGCCATGGCAATTGAGCTAACACCTAACAATAGAGTGATACCACTGGTTAAGATTTGCTTCATCGGTTTCTCCTTGCAGCAAATTGTTTTATTGATTTTTAATCGACTCTGACAAAAACGGTTTACATCCGTTTTACAGATTTATTTCCGCGAGTTTAAATCAGAGTGGTTACTCTATAGCACTCTCTATGCCAAATATTTTAACCTTAAATTTCAATAATATAACTTCAGCCACACTATCACTCCGTTATATTGAGTCATTTGTGTCTATCGCTCAGTTGGCGCGATTCGCCTTGAAGCTCTCTTTGTCCAGTTGATGCTTTTTCATCTTTCGATATAAGGTTTTGCGCGGTAGATTTAGCCGCAGCGACACCTCATTAATATTGCCTGCCATTTCAATCAACGCTTCAGTAAGCACATTGCGCTCGTACTGCTCCATTTGCTGCTCAAACGCAAAGGCTTCACTACCTTGAGTCGACGGTGCTTGCAAATCAAACCCTTCGCCCACAATGCCCAATACAAATCGATCTGCGACGTTTCTTAACTCACGCACATTTCCGGGCCAGTCATGACGGCACAACTGTTGTATTTGCTCAGCGTAGAGGGTCGATGATCGCGTTTTATATTTTTGACTGGCTTGAACCACAAAATGCCTAAACAGAGACTGAATATCTTCTTTGCGTTGGCGTAACGGTGGTAAATTTAGACTGGCGATATTGAGCCGATAAAACAAATCAGCCCTAAACTCGCCGCGCTGACTCAGCTCCGATAAATCAGCTTTGCTTGCTGCAACCACAACAATATCAACCGGAATCAGTGTATTACCGCCAACACGTTCAATGACTCGCTCTTGTATCACTCTGAGCAACTTGATCTGAACCGCAATCGGCATGCTTTCAATCTCATCAAGAAATAGAGTGCCACCGTTTGCCTGTTCAATTTTCCCGATACGCTTTTTATTCGCACTGGTAAAAGAGCCTGCCTCATGCCCAAACAACTCACTCTCAATGATACTTTCCGTCATACCGCCACAGTTAATGGCAACAAAAGGCTTATCACGACGTTTCGAGTAACGATGCAGGGCTCTAGCAATCACTTCTTTGCCCGTGCCAGTTTCCCCATTGATGATGGTATCCACCCCAGTTCGAGCCAAAGCCAACACCTGGCTTCGTACCATCTCCATTTGATTAGAAACCCCAATCACGACATTTTCAATCGGTAGCTCTGGCGTATTCGAAAGCGTATCTGGGGCGTTCTGCACCTGCGTTGAAGCGAGGTTGAGCTTTTCTATCAGCTCGTCACTTTGTAGCGGCTTTTCGATAAAGTCGAATGCACCAAGCTTCATCGCTTCTATCGCCATCGGAATATCACCATGACCACTCATCAGGATGATTTCACACGCAGGCGAACGACTTTGAATTGCATCTAGCATAGATAGGCCGTCTAATTGCGGCATACGTACATCGCATAGAACAACCTGCTTACTGTCCGGAGATAACGACTTCAAACCCGCTTTCGGGTCGGTAAAACTGGTTACGTTAAAGCCTTCAAGCTCTAGCATCTCACTGACTGCCTCTACGACATCTAGTTCATCGTCAATGAGGGTGATTTGCTTTTCCATCGTCATGTTCTTGCGCCTTCTAAATGAACAACAAACTCACTACCCTGTTGCGGCTGTGAGTTAACCCGAATAGAACCACCAAAATCTTTGATGATATTAAAAGCGATCGAGAGCCCTAATCCTAAGCCCTTGCCCACCTCTTTACGGGTATAAAATGGGTCGAAAATATGAGGAATATCGTCAGCGAGTATGCCTTTTCCATTGTCTTTCACCGCAATCGTGACCTCTTCTCCCACTCTAGAGACAGACACCAAAATAAGCGGCTCAGGGGTTTGTTCTACGGCATCAATCGCATTGCTGATTAAGTTAACTAACACTTGCTCTAAGCGAATGGGATTTGCTCGAACACTCTCACAAGAAGAGAGATTACAGTCGAGCACTATCGGTATCTGCTTATTGGCAAAGAGTTCTATCGCATCGTTGACGACAGGCATCACCGCTACCGAGCTCACTTTACCATCGCTCTTACGCGAGAAGGCTTTCAAGTGACGCGTCAGAGCCGCGACTTTACCTAGCAGGGTTTCAATTTTGTGCAGATTCTGGGTCGCTTTATCTGAACGCGCTTGCTCTAGCCACTTTTGCGCGCTGCGAGTATGACTGCTGATCGCGGTTAAAGGTTGGTTAATTTCATGAGTAATTCCAACACTCAATTGCCCTAGCGCGGCGAGCTTGCCAGCTTGAACCAGCTCATCTTGAGTGACGCGAAGTTTCTCTTCTGCCAGCCTACGCTCTTCGACTTCGGCTTCCAGTTTTTGATTGGTTTTTTTCACTACTTTTGCGGTAGCTTGGAATACCTGCAAGGACTTCGCCATTTGGGTAATTTCATCCTGCCCTTTTAACTCAATATGGGTATCCAAGTGCCCTGTTGAAATGGCAAACATATCGTCTCTAAGGTTAAGCAGGCGCTCCAAAATATTTTTGCGTACGTAGAACCACGCGATCCCCGCAGCGGCAAATAGACTAAACACCGAGAGAGCAAGCGAGAAGGTGCGATTTGAAGCTAATGAGGCTTGTACATGGGCAATCGACGAATCAATTTCTAAGTTAACGTTTGACGTGTTTCGCTCTATTTGAACGGAGAGTTGATGCAGGTATTTACGGCTGTTTTCAAGTAAGAATTCCTGCTGATAGTAGTGCTCCAACGCTTGGTTCTTGAGCTGAACTAAACGGCTTGAGCGAGAGGCAAGGGTGTAGATAACCGAGAGCTTTTCATCGAGCACAGGCAAAGATTCAGCAAGCCCACTCTCGAGCCACAAGCTAAACCAATCTTGTCCCAATTGCTCTAGACGATAGGTTGTGTAATCCAACTCGTTGAAGCTGCCATCATTATAAAGCTTCTCAACCAAACCTAGTTGATAGAACAACAAAGCCTTTAGCTGACTGTACTGAAGACGAGACTTTTGCTCCGCAGGCAAGCTATCAAGCTCTTCACTCACTTGCTGCAAGAGAGGATAAAAACCTTCTAGCAAGTTGCGTAACTCTTTGTTGAGCTGCCGCGATTCTTCACCACTTTGATAAAGTAAACTCAGGCTGTTACTCACCTGCATAATCAAGTCTTTAAAGTAAGCATGGTACTCAGGAAAATGGGCAAGTACTTGGTTCATCTCTTCTATGCTGTCTTCAATACGAACCATGGCATTGCGCCTTTCAAGGTTCGAATCGGCTGCGACTAACTGTGACGAATCAGTGATCACCAAACGCACCATATCGTTTAGCCTAGCCGCCTGCTCAAGAGCTGGGATTTCTTTTTCCTTGAGCTCGAGCAGAGCGCTTTCTAGCTTGTCATAAGTGGTCGAACTAAAAAGGGCGAGCAGTAACGTCGTCATCGATAGCATTGCTAATGCGAGACCCAGTCGCACCTCGATGCCCCGCCACTTAAACTTGGCGCGATGCGTTTTTTTCGTCATGGGTTCGGTATCAGAAACCGACGAGCCTCTACCAAGCATCTGATTCACAAAGATATTCCTACTAGCTAAATGTCCAGCTCTTTTAGAGCACAAACACCATTAACAAAGCATATAAAACATCACTACATTTTATTAATAAAGCTATCTGTATCAGATTTGTGGAATAGACAGTGAGAAACATTAACTTTCTTCAATCTAAGACTCACTACACTCGGCTCTTTTGGTTAAAATTGATAGCCTAAACAAATTGTTAGGATTTAAAGATAAATGGCTGTATTAGATATTCTCACTGCCCCAGATCCGCGCCTCAAGATAATCGCAGAGAAAGTCACGGACATTGCGTCAATACAAACTCTGATCGACGATATGCTCGAAACCCTGTATGCGACTGACAACGGGATTGGTTTGGCTTCTACACAGGTAGGTCGTAAAGAAGCGGTGGTGATCATTGACCTTTCAGATAACAGAGATGAGCCACTAATCCTAGTTAACCCGGAAGTCGTCAGTGGTGAAAACAAAGCCTTTGGTCAAGAGGGATGCCTGTCTGTGCCAGATTACTACGCTGAAGTTGAACGTTTTACTTCGGTGGTTGTGTCTGCGCTGGATCGAGAGGGAAATCCGATCACAGTTGAAAGTGATGAGTTCTTAGCCATTGTAATGCAGCACGAAATAGACCACCTCTCTGGTAATCTATTTATCGACTACCTGTCGCCCCTGAAACGCCAAATGGCAATGAAGAAAGTAAAGAAATACGTAATAAGCCAAGCTAAGGCTCGTTAAGTGCTCATTAAATGGGCGAGTAGATAAATCGCCCACACTTAAAACTTAATGAGAATCACAATTATTACCAATAACAATCACTAAAATATTATTTTGTTGTATGTTTGCCACCGATTTTATAAAGGCTAGGTTAATCATATGAAAAATAAATTGTTTCTTTGTTCTGCTCTACTCCTTGCACTCTCTGGTTGTGCCTCTGTTCCTACGGTAGATACCGAGGTTTCACAACATGCTAAGTCCTTCCCTACCCCACAAAAAGGCAACTCGGGTATTTACGTTTATCGAGAAGATGCGTTTGTAGGCGCTGCGCTTAAAAAGTTTGTCTATGTCGATGGCGAATGTATTGGCGAAACGGCCCCGGGGGTGTTCTTCTATCATGAGGTGAAAGGCAACCAAGAACATATTATCAGTACCGAATCTGAATTCTCAGAAAACCATGTGACGCTTTTCACTGACGAAGGACGCAACTACTTTATCAATCAATACATAAAAATGGGCGTGTTTGTCGGTGGCGCTGGTGTTGAGCTTGTCGACGAAACACACGGTAAGTCACAGGTTTTAAAAACCGAAATGGCGCAAAACGGCAATTGCTCTTCAATCTAGTATCAGTTAGCTGCAGAAGATCCTCTCGGCACCAAGCTAGATACAAGAGCTCTCGGTAAGGCTTAATTGGACGTTAAATATCAAGGGACACACTGATGAAAATGAACACAATGCGTATTCCCTGTAAATCTGTTGAAGAATCCGAACAGTTTTACACCCACAAACTGGGACTACATAAGGTCTTTGGCAGCGCAAATGACGGATTTATTGGCTATCAGTTAGACAATATTCAGTTATTGCTCGAAGTGGAAGAAATCGGAGAATTTGAGTGTGGTCGATTCTTGGGTTTTAGCTTAGAAGTTGATGACATACACAGCTTCTTTGAAACATTGATTCAGCGCGATGTCAGGTTTACCGGGCCTCCTGAAACACAGTTTTGGGGCGGTTTAATGACTCATATTATTGATTGCAATAACAATACATTCTCAATAGTCCAAACCAACCCGCGTCAGTAGTATCAACAGTTCGCAACAAAAAATTATAGGAGTATTTATATGAAGAAGTTAATAGCAGGATTAGTTCTGTTGTTTTGTGCAGGTACAGCCTCAGCGTATGAGGGCCAACCCAAAGAGCAAGTGGACAAATTCTTCAAAGAGCTTTCTTCTGAACAATCAACTCAAGCTATCGATAAGCTATTTAGCAATAATCCGACGATTAGCGCCAATAAACAACAGCTTACTCTTCTCAAACAACAATTTGGAGTTGTGCTGGCTATGTACGGTTCAATCATTGGAGCAGAGAATATTCATTATGAAGAATTATCTCCATCTCTCGTTCGTATTGTGGAAGTGGCCAAACATGAAAATCATCCAGTAACGTGGGAGTTTTACTTCTATAAACCTAAAGATACTTGGATGATTAGCCAAGGTATGTTTGTCGATCAATTCCAAGTGATTGGAACGAAAAAATAGATGGGTCTTATTGTCTTGAGTATGAAATCGATCTATCAATCCATCTCCATAAGAATGTTATTTTTACTATGGTCTCTGCTCGCTGTAGGTTGTACTACAGCCACACACACAACTGATGCGGTAGGGTTTGATCAGCAAGAATACATCAAAAGGCTGTCATCTAATCTGTACTATCCACAAGAGGCAAGAAGTCTGTCGCTGGAAGGTACCGCAATGATACAGACAGATATCAATCAAAAAGGCAGTGTAATTGGGCTCACGATATTAGAAAGTTCAGGGCATACCATTTTGGATACCGCTGCAACGAAAACGATACTCGCGACAAAGTTTCCAAAGCACACGGCACCCCACCCGATCACCGTCGTCTTTCCAATGGCCTATCAACTTGAAGATAAATAGCGCCTAGTAACCTGACGGCTCGCTTCAGAGAGAAACGCCCAACAGACATACCATCTGTTGGGCGTTTTGCGTTTGGGAAGACTAGTGAGCTAAAACAGCATCAAAGATGTGTCCGTTGTCATTCCCTTCAATACTTTGTTGATAGAATTTAGCCACTTCACTTGCAGGAATTCCTGTGCTGCTATCAACACCCCATTGCTCTAAAGTCTCTTTAACCACAGCAGGGCTGACCGCATTGATACGCTTGCCCTCTTCAAGCTCTAAGGCAGCAACACCGACAAACGCATTAATACCCGCTACACCGATAGAAATCGCCGCTGTCCCCGCCATTGGGTAGTTGGCAGCCTGACCAGAAGTTAAGGTAATAGAACCTCCCTCTTTCAAATATTCCAGACCAATACGAACGAGGTTAACTTGCCCCATTAGCTTACCCTTTAAAACCTCCGCATAGCCTGAACTTGGCATGTCTGCGATGCTGCCCATTTCACCATTACCCGCCATTGAAACAATCGCATCTACCTGACCAACTTGCTCAAACAAAGCTCTGATCGACGCTTGGTCTTCAATGTCGACGGTAACCTCTCCACGGCTATGCCCAACCGCCATCACTTGATGATTCTGACTCAGTTGGTTAACGACGGCTTGCCCAATGACACCATTTGCTCCAATTGCTAATACTTTCATGCTGTTACCTTCTCTTGTTTATATTGTGTTTGCTCTAACCAATCGACCATTTTATTGGCTAGCTGGACAGATTCATCTTCTTGTAAAAAGTGGGATGCGTTGTTTATCGTGATATGTGGTTGGCCCGAAGCACCAGGGAAATTGTTCTGGAATTTCTCGTCGTAACCTTGCCCCGCAAGGAATGGGTCTTGATCGCTAAATAGTGTCAACACGGGCTTGCGCCACTGTTTAAGTTTTTTCCAATCCTTATTCACTTCATCAAGTTCAGCGGCAACAATTTCAGGCATTTTTCGTGGTGCTGCATAGAACTCAGATGACGGGAACGGTGCATCGTAGGCTCGCATTTCTTCACTACTCAGTTCTTTGGTCGTCAGTAGTTGGATGACTTTGCCAATCTCTAGTTGTTCGCTATGCCTGAAGTATCCAGCCCAGTTGCCGTAGTTGATCTTGTTTGCCAATTTATCGAACGTTGCTTTACCTGCTGCTGCAGCCATGACCTTCAACACTTTTGGCACCATAAACTTTTCTAAGCCGTTCATCTCAGCGAGAGCAGTATTGGCAACCACCAAACGATCTAACCATTGAGGTTGGTTCGCTAAAGCGCGTAAGCCAATCATTCCACCCCAATCCTGCATGAATGCCGCACCATGACGCACACCAGTTTGACGAATAAAACTTGTCATCCAACGAACATGATTCGCGTAGGTGTGCACATCACTTGTCGCTGGCTTATCAGACTTACCAAATCCAATTAGGTCAGGGGCAATGACGCGATACCCGGCATTCACGAGCACAGGTACCATATGGCGATAGAGATAGCTCCAGGAAGGCTGACCATGAAGCAGAAAAATAACCTGAGCGTCCTTTTCTCCCTCATCAATGAAGTGCATTTGCATTCCCTCAACCTCGACATAGTTAGGGGCAAATGGGTAGTCAGGTAGGTCGACAAATGCGCTATCTGGGGTCGTTAAAATCTGGAAAGTCATAGTCTCACTCCTAAATGTTCAAAACAGTTGGCCATCTTCTGCCAGTACGAACAAACCGCTTGGTTAAGCTGAGTATTTTCTGGCGATGGAGTTACTTTAGAAGAGAAACATGAACGAAAAAAGCATAGCTTTTAGACCATAATGGTCATATTATTAGACCATGATTGCCTTAGAACATTTGCACGTTGTTAACGTGATTCATCAGGAAGGTAGCTTTCGCAAAGCAAGCGAGAAGCTATTTAAAGCGCGTAGCGCGGTGTCTTATTCCGTTAAGCAGGTTGAAGATCACTATCAAATAGAGATTTTTGATCGTGACACTTACCGCCCGACTCTTACCAGAGAAGGCAAAGTTCTGCTGCAAAAAATCCAGCGCTTGCTCGATGCCGCCAACGAGTTCGACCTTTTCGCGCGTCAGATGAACAGTGAAGTCGAAAGTGAACTCAAGATCAGTATTAGTGCGATCTTCCCGACCGATAAAGTAACCGAGCTTCTCAAACACATTAAGCAATCCTATCCAGAGACTGTAATTCATCTAGACATAGAAACCGCCTCAGGCGAGCGTATGTTGTTGGATGATAAAGTGGATATCGGTATTTATGCCGTAAGAGAGCTAAACCAAGAGTTGGTAGAATATCAGCGCATTGATAACCTGAGTTTGCCGGTATTCATTTCAGACCAGTTCCCTTTGGCTAAGCTAAACCAAATCAAACAGAGTGATTTGTATGAATACCCGCAAGTCGTGGTTAAATCATCCTACAAGTCAAACCCTGACTCGGGGATCGTCAAGCAAGCCTTACAATGGTATGTCTCTGATCACCAAACAAAAAGGTCGCTGATAAAAAGTGGCTTAGGTTGGGGGCGACTCGCCACACATGAAATCGAGCATGAACCAGGGCTAATCCCTGTTCCAACTTTCGAACCACTCAACGTACCCATTTATATTGCGCGCAAGAAAACTACAGCGCTTGGCCCGGTTGGTCAGTTAGTGTGGGACTACTTTCAAGCTACCTTCAATGAGCTCGACGAAGACTAAGGTGAGCAACTTAGAAAACTAGCCCTTTAGAATTAATTTTAATCAATTTAATGTTTGATTTCGGTGGGTCATTCCGTATCTATCGCCTAAATTTAATGAAGTGAGCAACAGATTTCCGGCCAAGGAGCTGGCGTATGTTTAGATCATTATTTTCTAGCTTAAATAGACTCTCTTCGTTGCAGTGGTCAATGCTGCTAACCTTGTTCATTCTTCCCATTGCTGTTGAGCTCTTCATAGGGCAATCTTGGTTATGGCTCATTTTGTTACTGATTTATCACTTGATTGTGGTATATACCATAACCTCTATGACCAGCTTGTTGAATCAGCTTAAGCAAGTCGCTACCCACCTATCAGAGGGTGATCTTACGATAAGAATTGACAGCAATGATACTCCCAGCACTCCCTTGTTGCGTACTTTCAACCGCATTGGTGAGGATATTTCTCGAACCGTACACGCCCTCCGTAAATCGACTGCCCGCTTAGTAGAAGTTGCTGAAACCGTCCAAGAAGATTCGGGGATTTCAAAAACGGGCGCGATCGGACAAAAACAAGATGTTGATAACGCCAAAGAGATCATCAGCCAGCTCTCTGAAATCACGCAAAACGTTTCTAGCTACTGTGAATCAACCGCAACACTGGCTAATCAAGCCAAATCCAAAGCAGATCAGGGCACCCACGACATGGTTGCCTTAGAAGCAGCGCTCGATAATGCCAATCAGCATATTGAAAACTCCAATGAACACTTTCAGTCATTGATGGAAGAAACCGCGCAGATTAGCCAAGTAATGGAGACCATTAGTGGCATCGCCGAACAAACTAACTTGCTTGCACTAAATGCGGCCATAGAGAGTGCTCGTGCTGGAGAACAAGGCCGCGGTTTTGCCGTCGTCGCCGATGAAGTCCGTTCTTTGTCAAAAAGAACTCAAGAAGCAACAGAAGAGATTCGTAATAAGATAACCAATCTTCAAGCCAAGACTGATGACGTGTTGGAAACCATGCAAGAAAACAAATCAAGCATGCAACGCTCATTAGAAATAGCATCTACGGCAGAGCACACATTCAAAGAGCTTAATCTACAAATCGATGAAGTACGTACTTACGGCCAACATATTGCTCAATCATCAGAGCAGCAACTAGGTCAAACTCAAAGCTTACAAGACAGCCTAGCGCTTATTGCTTCGGAATCCGATAACAATGTTCGATCTACTCAGGAAACCTTGATAGCCAGTATTACGGTGCGTAACTTGTCTGGGGAAATTGATTCCTTACTTCATCGCTTTGCAACCAATTCAAATCAAATTGAAGCCGATGAAGCCAAGCGAGAAAAACTGATGGAATGGAACGCTCAACTCGATATTGGTTTGGACGAAATCAATCGCCAGCATCGTACCCTACTCCATCTCATTAACGAGCTCTATTACCTGCTTAAACACAATTATGGCCTGCCTTCGATCAAGCGAGTGGTTCAGGGTTTGATTGACTACACGGCTAACCACTTTGCCTATGAAGAAATTTTGTTCGAACAAATCGGCTACGAGCAAACCAGTCATCATGTGGCGGCGCATCAACAGTTGGTAAAAGAGGTCTTAGATTTTCAGCGTCGCGTAGAAACAGGGGAAGACATCGGCGATGAGTTAATGACGTTTCTCAAAAACTGGCTTAAAAACCATATTATGAAGGAAGATAAAGCTTACGTAGACTCATTTAAAAACAACAACTTAAATTAGAAGTTTTAGTAAAGGGGTTAGCCTACCCGATGGAAAATTTGTTTTATTGTAACGACAAAAAACCTGATTAGTTGTCAGGAGCAATTGCTGTTTAAATCCGCGCCGAGAGATTAATTCTATCCATTAACTTCAAGGTGTTTCCATGTTTGCAATTGATGATGTTGTTGTCGCAACAAAAGGCGTTGATTTCGGTAAGATGGTGGTTGTTGGTCTAAGCAGCGGCGGCTTCTACGTTCGAGTAACGGTAGATGGTATGACACTGACTTACCCAGCTCGCGATCTGCAAAAAGCGTAATCACGCAGCAAGTACACGATCAAAAAAGGTAGCGATTTCGCTACCTTTTACGTTTCTGCTCAGCAAATACTACTGATACTTTTCACCCGCAGCCGCGACAAATGCCATTTCAACCAATAGGTTAGGATCTGCAAGTTCGACTTTAACGCAAGCGCGACTTGGTGCTGTGCCTTCCACAAACCAGTTATCCCACACTTCATTCAGGGCATCGAAATTGGCAAAGTCAGTCACGTAGATAGTGACCGACAAAATGAGCAATGCCATTAAATACCGTTACATCTGACCAACGTTTAGTAGGGTTAATACGGTGAATTGTCATACTCTTCTCAATCGTTATTTTGTTCAATTACGCAGACAGGTGCGCCAACTTGGCACTGATATCCTGTTGCGACTAATGCTCCCGTCTTCAAATCACGACGAAAGCTAGTAAGGTTGTTGGAATGCTGATTGGCGACGACTACCCACTCGCCACAATCGCTAATCGTAAAATCACGTGGAAAACCACCGCCACAATCGGTTAAGCCAAGCCATTGCGCTGTAGGTTGCGAAACATCAAAGCAGCTCAACACGTTCTGCTGTCGACATGACACATAAATAAACCTCTCGTCTTGCGACAACTTAATCGCGGACGCGGCTTCTCCTTTCTCCCCATTTGGGATTAAGTCTGACTGCTGTGACACTTGCCAGCCAGCGTCTGTTTTGGTCAGCACAACCAAGGTTTCACTTAACTCACACACAACATAAGCTTTATCTTCAGTACGATTGAACACCAAATGGCGAGGTCCAGACCCAGGCGTTAAAGCTAGCGTTTGTTGCAAGAGAAATTGGTTTTGCTCAATGTGATAGAAGCGGATGGCATCGCTGCCTAAATCCACGCTTACCAACGCTTTTTCCGTGCGCTGAAACACGACTTGGTGCGCATGCAGGGACGCTTGTCTATCAAAATTGGGGCCTTTACCTTCTTCAAACAGCGTTATCACCAGCTCTCTTGGTACTCCATCATCACCTAGAGAAAACACGTTGACATCACCAGAGCCATAGTTGGCAACGGCTAGGTATTGGTTATTCTCACAAACGTCTAAGTGACAAGGATAGTCACCTAAAATGGGCAACGCGTGATTGATGCCCCCTTGCATACAGACAAGTTGTGCGCCGTCTTGCTGAGCAACTTCTGAAAAACTATATAGGGCTTGGCGGGTTTGTTTGAGGTAAGAAGGATTACGTAGAGGGTAGAAATCGTCGAGGAGAGTCAGTTCACCAGTCTGTGGATTTAAGCTGACTTGAGCAATGCCTTGGCTCTGACTCGGGGAATCCGTGTAGGTTCCGATGAAAAACCGTAAGTGACCGCTTACTTGCATTGTAATACTTCCAAATAAAAAGGATTTTGCCGCTCGGAGATCCTCGCGGCAATTGGTTTAACCATTATTTACTCAGAGTTTTAAGTAAGCTCTCAGTTGGTTTAACAATGGCGACAATCGTTTCATCAATGATGATGGCATTTTGATCAATCAATGCTTGATACTCTGTCGCATCCGCTGCGCGAACTTGGTGACCTTGCTTAGCCGTTTCAATTAACGTTAAGGCTAAGTCTGCTACTCGCACACTTGCCTCTGCCACTGCAACCGTATCAACTGACGCGACATTCGCTGCAAAAATTGGCTTAGCCTGAGTGGCTGCAAACTTCACCGCTTGATAATGGCCTTGCAATGTATCTAGAGCGGCTTTATCACCCTTAGCAAACGCCTCGACCAAATCATTCATCTGATATACCGCCAAGCTTTCTACCGGTAGCGCATCAGCAAAGCGATTTAAGCGTTCATATTGGTTGTAAAGATCGCCTTTGTTCGGCGTTGATATCCACTTCTCCCAGTGACGCGCGTAATACTGGGCAGGTTCAATGTACTTAGAGAGTGTTTGCAAAGGCATCACATCCGCACCATTTGCGAGGCGCTTAAGCATCATGTTGGCGTCAGCGTGATGACGCAAACCAACGGAGACTTCAGACCACGTATCCATCGCATTCATACGACGATACATGCTGCGCTCATCGGTCAGCTCTTGGCTAGACCACAAACGCTCAGCAATCGCGTAGCTACGCGGCCATAAACGCTGCTCGATGGTCATTGAATCAAGATTTTCACCCCAAATGGTGATTTCACCACCCAAGATGAGCTGCTGTTCATCTTTGGTTAGCTCGGCAGGGTAGCCGCCGTTTGGTTGAGGAATGACAGAACCCTTGATTGAACTTCCTGCCACCAGCTCACCTGTCGCAGGCCAGCGAACGTTACCGATAAGCTGATAACTACTTGGCTTAAGCTTGCCACCAGCAAACTCATAGTTGAACTCGGTGTAGGACATAAAGTTATCGAAATGACCGCGGAACACTTTGCCCGGAACATATTCAAGAATATGAACTTCTTGACGAGACTTACCGTTGTAATCGGTAAACGCGCGGTACGTACCATCTTTTGCTTCAATGATGGTCAGATTACCTTTACGCGGGCCGCCCTTATTGCGCGGTTTAACCCAGTCGTAGGTTGCGAATCGCTCACCACTATGCAGTTTATCGTCGACAGCAATACCTGTTGGCATTGGATCATTGCGGTAGTGGTAGCTAGTCGGTTGCGGCTGGTCTAGATAATAGCCCGTTGAAAGCACCCCTTGATACCCTTCTTTCGCGGCACGACCAATACTGTCGTGTCCACGCCAACTTTGGATAACAATAGAAGTCGGCAAATCTTTATGCCAGATCTCATCCCAACCAGACATTTTCTTGCCGCGCTGCTCAAGCATCTGTTCCACTTTCGTGTTGAGATAAGATTGCAGGCCACGTTCACCATCTAGGTTATTGTCAGCAATAAACTTCTGAATGTTCGGATTTTCTTTCCACTGCTTGTAGTTCGGCTCGTCGCCGCCAATATGGAAGTACTCATCAGGGAACAGCTCCACTACCTCATCAAAGACACTTTCGAGCATGGTGTACAGTTCAGGGTTGGTTGGGTCCATCAGCGGCTCAAACACGCCCCATCCACGCTGCTGAGGGTAAGCTTGCTCGCCGACACCAGACATCAATTCTGGATAAGCATGAGCAACCGCTGAAGCATGCCCTGGTAAAGAGATTTCAGGAATAACACGAATGCCAAGATTACGCGCGTAGTTCACCACATAACGAATCTCGTCTTTGGTGTAGTAGTCACCGTCTGCCGTTTCAGACCAGAGTTTAGTGTAGTTATCTAGCTGAATACGAATCGCTTGGTCATCCCAAATGTGCCAGTGGAAGACGTTCATCTTCGCCGATGCCATCGCATCAAGCTGACGTAGGATCACATCAAACTCGATAAAGTGACGTGACGTATCGTATGAAACACCACGCCATTTAAAGCGTGGCTCATCTTCAATCGACACTTCTGGCACATGATAGCCCTTAGCATCCGTTGTCACTAACTGGAGGAAGGTTTCTAAGCCATGTAGCGCACCATATGGACGCTCAGAGCGGATAACAACTTGACCATTCTTAGCATCCAGTTGGTAAGACTCATCACTCTCGATGCCTTGTACTTGGCTTTTTGGTGCCTTGCGAATATCAATCACCAAGGTTGCGTCTTTCTCAGACTCGGCTTGCCAATGAAGCATAGGTAAACCGGTTTGACGATAAAGCCTTTCCATCGTGCGTTTTACATTGAATTGCACACGCTCAGAATCATAACTTTTTACATAGATACTAAAATCTTTGTCGAGCGCGATTTGCCCTTTCCCCAGTTCGACTTCCTGAGGGTAAGGCATAAGATTAAGATCAGTATTAGGAGCCATTGCCATCGCTGTTTGCCCCGCCATTAAGCCAGAAATAAGTAGTGCTAACGTTGCTTTGTTCATCCGTGTCATCCCAAATTTACTAATGTTCGATTCAATTACGCAACATGCGCAACCGCTTCTTGGACAAGCTTCGCGATCTCATCCCATTGTTCGTTCTCAATCAGTGTTGGAGCCACCATCCAAGTACCACCACAGCAAATCACTCGGTCAATCGCTAGATAGTCATTGATATTGTGTTTACCGATACCACCAGTTGGCATGAATGACACATCAACGTATGGAGCAAGCAGAGACTTGACCATGCTAATGCCGCCAGATGCTTCCGCAGGGAAGAATTTTAGGAAGGTTAAACCAAGCTCTAGTGCTTGCTCGACTTGGCTTGGGTTATTGACTCCAGGAACAACAGGCATGCCGATCTCTTGGCAGCGACGAACCGTATTTGGATTAAGACCAGGGGCAACCACGAACTCACTTCCGGCTTCTTTCGCGAGGTCAATTTGCTCTGACGTGAGTACTGTTCCCGCGCCAATGCACATTTCAGGGTACGCTTCGCGCATTGCACGGATTGCGTCTGCTGCTGCTTCAGTACGGAAGGTCACTTCAGCGACGGGTAGGCCATTTTCAACCAAAACTTTGGCTAGAGGTACTGCATGTTCAACCTTGTTGATTTGGATGACAGGGACAACTTTGAACTGCTGTAGTTTGTTGATAATTTCTTGAGATGTAGCTTGTAGAGACATAATAGTTTCCGATTCTATTTCTGGTCTTGTGACCCAATAATAAGTCCACTCATTGCGCTGAAAGGAATAATCGCGCCTGAGTATTGAATAACGGTTGAAGCTAATTGATGGCCTAATAGCGCTGAGGCACTGGCACTTTTTCCGGTAAGGCGCGCAGCAAGATAACCTGCGGCAAACGAGTCCCCTGCGGCGCACGTGTCGACGACCTTGTTGACTTTACTTGCCGCAACGTAACGCTCTTCTATGCCTAGATCGCTAGTGGTGATGATTTTACAAGGCTCGCAACCACGTTTAATCACCACTTCTTTGCAGCCCAGGCGCAGACATCTCGCTTGCACCGACTCTTTACTGTCCCAGACGATGTGGTCATCATCTTCTGTAATCAAAGCAATATCGACGTAAGGTAGAAGCTTTGCATACCAATGTTGCGCTTGCTCTGTTGACCAAAGTTGCGGGCGATAGTTGTTATCGAATATCACCTTTCCACCTTGAAGTGAGAAGGTACAAACGGCATCAAGTAAGCGTTGACGTGAATCGTCGTCTAGAATGGCAAGACTGATACCGCTGAGGTATACCGCATCTAGCACCTTACCAGCCAGTGCAGCTTCAAGTTTGGATTGGCTTTCGCTATTAAAGTAAAACTTGGCTGCGGCATCACTGCGCCAATAGTGGAAGTGACGCTCACCCGTCTCATCCGTTTCAACCATATATAGGCCGGGCAGTTTGTTCTCGATGCGCTCAACTAGCTCAGTTTGAATACCTTCTTGACGCCAGTTTTCCAGCATACTCTGAGACAATTCATCGTGACCAAGCCCCATCGCATAGTGCACAGAGACATTTTGATCTTGAGTTAAACGAGATAGGTAAAGCGCCGTATTGAGCGTGTCACCGCCGAATTTTTTACTCAGTGGAGACCCACTGATTTCGACCATGCACTCGCCAAAAAAAGCAATGTTAAAATTAGAAGATGCCGACATAACACACCTTAATCTTGGAAAAATAAAAAACAGTGGCTCTGCTAGGCAGAGCCAAAGTTGTGGAGAAAACTAGCTAGTTTGAGTGGCAGGACGTTGTGCAGATTTGTCTTCTTCTAGGACGCCTGAGTCAGACAATTCCATTTCCATCAGAGCACGCTCATCGTCAAGGA
Source organism: Vibrio sp. R10-SF1-ISO8 (assembly GCF_059833805.1). Classification (NCBI taxonomy): domain Bacteria; kingdom Pseudomonadati; phylum Pseudomonadota; class Gammaproteobacteria; order Vibrionales; family Vibrionaceae; genus Vibrio; species Vibrio sp. R10-SF1-ISO8. Next base: position 330,581 of record NZ_JCBDHL010000010.1, read on the forward strand.
TTGCTCTTGCCATTTCAGGGCTGACTTGGTTAGCAGGAGTACATAGGCTCACTACGACACCCGCTGCCAGTGCGAACAGACAAGATGGAATCACTGGGTTGCCCCAGAAGGCTGTGTAATCCGCGTTGAGCATAACAGTGAATGAAGCCACTGAAGCACCAGCAAGTGTCGCGATAGCACCTTGCCAGTTGTAGCGTTTCCAGAAGCGACCTAGCATTCCGCACACGAACATGCCTGACATAACGGTCGAAATCATCTTAGTGATGTAGCCAATGATATCGTTTGAAGTCAGAGCAAACAGTAGAGCAAAGCCGATAACCACAACCAGCGCTAGACGAGAGTAGTTGAGCATGGATTCTTTGTTTGGCACACGACCTGTGAACATAACGTAAACGTCACGCAGTAGAATCGACACACCCGCAATCGCATCAGAGCTTGCACTCGACATGGTTGCTGACAGACCCGCAATCAGAACAATCATACCGATACCTACTGGCAATACAGTTGCAGCAATGTATGGGAACGAGAAGTTAGGGTTGTCTAGTGTTGGGTCAATCGCATGTGCAGCCATACCAATGATTGCAGGAATGATAGAGAAGAATAAATACAGTACGCCCGAGCCAATGAACGAGCGGCGAATGGTAGACACATCCTTACCCGAGTAGATACGCTGGCGGAATGAAGGCGTCGCAAGTACACCAACACCAATCACAACCGCTAAAGATACCGCTGGAATGATGCCGAGCTTTTCAATTGCTAGGAAGCTTGTTGCGGCCGGGTCCATAGCTGCGTATAGGTTGTCCATACCACCGATATGTTGAACCGATAGAACCGCCATCAGAATGAAGCCAACAAATAGAATGATTGCTTGAATCGTATCCGTCCAGACAACCGCAGTGTAACCGCCAATCACAACATAGATAGTAAACGCTGCAGCTATGATGATTTTCGCTAGGTTAAGGTCGATGTCAGCGATCCACGCGAGGTACATACCACCGCCAAGAATATGCGCGCCTAGCCAGCCGATTGAAGCGATAAAGATAAGCAAGCCAACCACGTTTTTGACGATGCGATTTGCACCCACATAGTAAGCAAGCTCTTCACTCATGGTCATAAAGTTCAGTTTACGAACCGGAGCAAACCATAGCGCAAGAAGTAAGATACCAATGGCACCACCGATGCCATAAAGCGCACCAGCCCAGCCATTAGCATAACCAAAACCAACCGCGCCCATACTTGAGCCCGTACCGACCATAGTCGCGACGGTTGTACCTAATACAAGAAACAGAGGTAAGCCACGGCCACCTAATAGAAAATCTTCCCCCGACTTTTGGTTGCGCGAAACAAACCATCCAAGCCAGATCAGAAATACTACATATGCGCCGAAGCCAGTAAGAAAAAGTGTACTATTCATTGGACACCTCTCAATGTCAAAATCCATCTTTCAGATTAATATAATTCCTGCAGCTGTATTATCTCGTCTATTTAAGACAACAATTAAATATAAAATCTACTTATATTTAATTAATATTTATGTTGCTATGCAATTAAGAATTATATTTGTAGGGATGAGAGCACCGAAACAATATTAACAGGGAACGAAATTATTCCGGCACTCTTAATTATTATTTGTGAAGTCTATCGGCGATCTTCGCGGTAACAAGTCACATCAACTTCTACCTTCACATCAACAACCAAATCACACACCATGCAGATACGTGCTGGCGGGTGCTCGCCAAAGAACTCTTTGAACACTTTATTGAATGATTGGAAATAACGAGAGTCCGTTAAAACAACCTTTACATGAACCACATCTTCTAGTGTGTAGCCCGCTTCAGTCATGATATCGACACAGTTTTGAATCGCTAGGCGAGACTGGTCAACGATACCACCTTCTACCACTTCACCGTCGGTCATAGGTGTTTGACCGGAAACGTATAGGAAACCGCCTGCTTCAGTCGCTCGTGCAAATGGAAGGTGTTGACCACCAGTGCCTGTTCCACCTTCTACACCGTAACGCTTAATAGACATAATATTCTCCAGTATAAGTACTTTATTAAATTGATAATAAATAAATTAATTTTAATTTTTAGGCGTCATTTCTATAAATAAAAACGCCACTTCTATTTTTGGTTACATCGCCAGATAAATATGACAACTCACCATTAACAAATACAGATTCAACACCTTTTGCCATTGAAATAGGATTTTCAAAGGTTGCAGTATCTTTTATTGTATTTGGGTTAAATAAAACTAAATCTGCGTAAGCCCCGACTTTTATTTCGCCGCGATCTTTTAAGTTATATCGCTTGGCTGACATGCCCGTCATTTTGTGAATGGCTTCCGCTAATGAAAACAGTTTCTCTTCACGACAGTAGTGCCCAAGCACTTTCGGGAAAGTGCCCCACAAACGTGGATGTGGATGTGGGTCATTGGGTAATCCGTCGGAGCCAACCATGGTCAGTTTGTATTTCAAAACACGTTTAACGTCGTTTTCATCCATGCAGTGGTAAACCGCACCAGCAGGTTGAATCGCTTTTGCCGCCTCCATTAATGGCAGATCCATCTCCTCGGCAATGTCATTGAGCATTTTGCCTGCATGTTCAGGGGCGGTTTCAGACCAAGTAATAAAGATATCGATCTCGTCGGTCACTTGTTTTAGGTCGAGTGTTGATGAACTAGCGGAGTACGGGTAGCAGTCACAAGACACATCTTGGTGTTTCGCCGCCTCATCCATCACATTGAGCACTTCTTTTGTTCGTCCCCAGTTGCCAGCGCCAGCACACTTAAGATGCGAGATAACAACCGGTACCTTAGCGAACTGCCCCGTTTCAAACGCTTCTTCCATTGCGGAGATGATCTCTTCAAATTCTGTACGCATGTGGGTGGTATAAATGCCGCCGTGTTGACCGAGCACCTGTGCTAAGCGCATGACCTCGTCCGCTGTCGCTTGTTTCGCGCTCGCATAGGCAAGACCAGAGCTCAAACCAAGCGCACCCTCTGCCATCGCTTGGTCAAGCGTACTGCGCATTTGAGCGATTTCTTCATCGGTCGCGGTGCGTTGCAAGTCATCCATCACGTTATTACGCAAAGTGGTGTGACCGACTAATGCCGCTACATTGACTGCAGGATTTGCTTGCTGCACAGCTTGCGCGTAGCTAGCGAACGTTGGGTATTTAAAATCTTCTTGCTTACCGAGTAGGTTCATTGGATCAGGTGGGTCACCGGCTAAGATGGTCGGGCTGGCACTAATGCCACAGTTACCAACAATCACAGTCGTCACACCTTGACTGATTTTTGGAAGACACTCGGGATAACGAATCACATTGGTATCATCGTGAGTGTGAACATCAATAAAACCCGGCGCGAGTGCCAAGCCTTGCCCATCAATCACCTTGTTAGCCGTCGCTTCAGATAACTCACCAATTTGCTCTACACGATTGTGACGAATTGCGACATCAGCGGTATATGCTGGAGCGCCGGTACCGTCAAAGACTTCTACACTTTTGATTATGGTATCGAACAACATGGTTCACTCTCTTCGTCTCTCGTTTGCATGTGTACATACTAATAATTCCCGTATTTAAATCAGTGACAAAACACACATAAAAACCGAATTTGCTTGATAGTTTCTAACATGCAAATTAACCTAGATAGTAACAAACATTATTAATCAATAACTTAATTCATGTTAGAAGTGAGCTTGCGATGAAAGAATTCGAGAAAAAGTGTGATACAAACTATCATAAAAATACTATCAACATCCCTGGGTGGGGTGAGAAGTCTCAGCCATATCAGAGTGATAGCCAGCAAACCTACAGCTTGATCAACGAAGAAATCAGTCTGCCCGCTGCCGTTATTCAACAATCTAGAATCAACAATAACCTCGACTGGATGCAGCGCTTCGCCACAACCCACAACGTCAAGTTATGCCCGCATGGCAAAACCAGCATGACACCCGCGTTGTTTCGTCAGCAACTTGACCAAGGCGCATGGGGAATGACTGTCGCCACAGCCGCTCAAGCTGAAGTTGCGGCGTTAGCAGGGGCAAGTAAAATCATTATCGCTAATCAGTTGGTCGGCAAAGCCAATATGGCTATCGTGGCCAATCTGATTGAGCAGCATAGTGTTGATGTATTTGTTTGCGTTGATTCACAGCGTAACATTGAAGCACTTGGGCAGTTCTTTGCGAGCCGTGACGTCAAACTCAATGTCTTGATTGAATTCGGTGTTGAAGGTGGACGCTGCGGCTGTCGAACTGAGCAGCAAGTTGTCGAGCTTGCTCAGTGCATTGCCGAACAATCTCACCTGTCATTGACTGGTATTGAAACGTACGAAGGGGTCATCCATGGTGATAATGCAGAACAAGCCATTCGTGATTTTCTCAATCAGATCGTAACGCTTGGCCGTAAACTGGCTCGCGATCAACTCATCTCAGGTAAGCCAATTGTGACGGGTGCAGGTTCAGCGTGGTACGACGTAGTTTCTGAGTGTTTTGCCAACCTCGACGATCTAGATGCCATTATTCGCCCAGGTTGCTACGCCATCCATGACACGGGGATCTATCTAGACGCTCAAAACAAAGTCATGGCGAGAGCTGAGAAAAACCAAGGAGCAGCGTGTGATTTAGGTGGTGATTTACAGTCCTCTCTTGAAGTGTGGGCACACGTCATCTCAAAACCTGAGCCGGGTAAACTCGTGGTTGGCCTAGGAAAAAGAGACGTCGCTTTTGATGCCGGTTTACCCATCCCAGAGCGAGCATACCGCGACGGGGAAGCCATTTCCGTCTCTAATGCGGTGACCACTGCAGTGATGGATCAACATGCGTTTATGGAGATAGACCCAGATTGCCCACTCGATGTTGGCGACGTTGTCGCTTTCTCAACCTCACACCCTTGCCTAACTTTCGATAAATGGCGTGCCATCGCCGTGTGCGACGATGAATACAATGTGACTCACTGGGTAGAAACACGTTTCTAAACCGCTGAACTTTTACGCTTGAATGAATCAGGTATACTGCAAAGCATTGATATGGAGGCCAAACATAGGTCTCCCGAGAATAGGAAAACATCTTGAGTTTAGACGTCGATATTATTTCGCAAATCACTGAGCGTTTTAGCGCCCTGCGCGACGCTGAGAAGAAAGTCGCCAAACTGATCATGGACGACATTCAGACTGCGGCGAATGCGAGTATCACCGAGCTTGCAGAAAGCGCTGAAGTGAGTGAAGCAACCATTACTCGCTTTGCTAAAGCCGTTGGCTGTAAAAACGTTCGTGATATGAAAATCAAGCTGGCGCAAACCCTAACAGTTGGTCAACGTTTCATTCTTGAGCCGCCAGATCAAAGTGGTTATCAGGGCATCTACGAATCAATCAAGCAGTCGCTAGATATCAACCGCAATTTGATCAACGAAGCCGATATCGATACCGCTGTGGGTTGGCTACACAATGCAAGACAAGTCATCTCTATTGGTATGGGTGGAGGCTCAACCATTGCCTCGCAAGAGATGCAGCATCGACTATTCCGTTTAGGCTACCCTGTGGTTGCTTATAACGACGGTTTGCTTGCACGTATGATTGCTTCTACCGCAGACAGTAATGACGTATTGGTGATGTTATCCGCAACGGGATACACGCCGACCATCATCGAAACTGCAGAGCTGGCAAAGCAATACGGGGTAAAGATCATCGCCATCACACCGAGCTCAACGCCGCTCTCTGACATTGCCGATCTCACACTGCCGATTGAGCACCAAGAAACAGATTTTATCTACAAACCTTCTGCGTCTCGTTACGCAATGTTAGCCTTGGTTGATGTCCTTTCGATGGCGCTTGCCGTCAACCATAAGCGACGTTCAAGAGACAAACTAAGACGGCTTAAGTTGGCATTAGACTCATATCGAGGTGGCTTAGACCGTCAGCCGCTTGGAGACTAATAACAATCCACCGCAAACAAAAAAGGCGCTAACCAACCGTTAGCGCCTTTGTTATATTCAAACCGTCAAACCGTCAAACCGTCAAAGCGTTCTAGTCAACAGAGCGACTTAATCTTAAGCTTGCCAGCAAGCCCAACACGCCCAATGCAAAGTAGACGACCAAGTTAACGGTGCCAACATTTGCAAAGGCAACAAGTGGATTGCCCTCAATAAGCAGATCAAATGGCAAGGTCGTTAAAGCCTGTAAGAAGTGACTCACTGCGTACGTCCCTAACAGGTTTGTCGAAAGCAGTTTAATCACGTAAAAACCAATCACCATGACTAACAGAGGCGAATTAACCTTCTGAGAAATGGCCATGGCCAAAGTTGCGAGCGGCAGTAGCGCCAAGCCCACTAACCACATGCGACCAATAAACTCAAACCAATGGGTAAAGACGTAAAAGATTGACTCACCAGTGAAGAACAGTGGGAATTTCTCCGACATGACAAGATTAATCACCCACATTAGGAAGTCTGCAGATACAACCAACATTGAACAAATGATAGGTGTCACCAGCAAACCAAAACCAAGCTTCACTAAATGTGTCGTCATGTCAGAGACAGGCATGCTACGCCAAAACATCACACTGCCCTCTTGGCGCTCTTTACGTAATGTCTTCGGGAAATAAAGGCAGGTCAATAACATCGACAAAAAGCCAGTGAAGCCAAACGCCAAGCCACTTAACTGCTTACCTAATTCATAACCAGATTCGAAGCCATTCACATCATACGTTAGCTCGTAAGTGACATTGCTTTGAATAGTCGAATTCATCAAGATCGAGAGTAGCAGCGCTACACCACACACGAGCAGCACCAAAGGAATACGCGTGATTACTTTATGTTCTAGCCACTCTTTCTCTAGCATATAAAAATAAGGATTCATTACGCTGCCTCCTTCTGTAGAGCTAAGAACAGATCTGCCAGTTTTACATTGTAAATTTTGTCTACGCTATCGAGTTGTTGCGCTTGTTCACAGCGAATCAGCCAACGCGTACTGCCAAGAGCGCGCTCACTAAAAAGCGGCTTCAATGCTTCCATTTGTGCGCGTTGTTCATCGGTGGTTTCTACGATCACGTAATCTTCGGCAATGTTTTCCATCGACGATTGCAACACTGCTTGACCATGCTTAAGGATCAACACATCGGTTAGCAGGTGTTCAATCTCAGACACCTCATGGCTGGCAATAATCAGGGCACGCTCTCCCTCATGAAACCATTCAAGAAGATGTCGATAAAAGGTGTCTCTGTAAACAAGATCCAAGCCGAGGGTCGGCTCATCAAGAATCAATACTTTGGTGTCAGTCGAAATCACAATCGCTAGGTGTAGCTGAACCTTCATGCCTTTTGACAGCGATTTGATTTTGCTATTAAGCTTGATGTCGGTTTTTTCAAGTACAGCGCGCGCTTTGTTCACATCGAAACTTGGGTGCACACCGGCGGTATACCGAAGAATTTGTCTTACCGTCATCCAGTCAGGCAGCACGTTAACATCTGAAATGTAAGACAGGTGCTCCATGACTTTGGCGCGCTGTGAGATAGGCTCAAGCCCCAGTACTTGAATATCACCCTGATAGTCGTGAGCACCGAGCAGGCTTTTAATCAAAGTCGATTTACCTGCACCATTGTGACCAAGCAAACCGAGGACTTGTCCCGCTTTGAGTTCAAAGCTAATGTTTTTGATCGCTTCGCCTTGCTCTTTGGCTCGACCTGAGTAGTGCTTGGTTACCTGCCGAGCTTCAATTAATACGCTCATTGTTTGCCCTCAACGTGCAGTGTTAACTGCTCAATAAATTCTTGAAGTGGAATGTCTAGCTGCTGCAGTTTCACCGCGATTGACGGGATCTGCTGCTGAATAAAATCCTGTTTTTGCGACGCTTTTAACTGACTCAGTGCGCCTTGTGCCACGAACATTCCCTGACCGCGTTTTTTTTCTACGAGACCTTCATCCACCAGTAGCTGATAACCTTTCATCACAGTGATGTGGTTGATTTTCAAATCTCCTGCGACGGCTCGGACCGAAGGTAATGCCTCTCCTTCGTTCCAAATACCTTGCAGGATTTGCTCTGTAATTCGATCCGCTAGTTGACGAAAGATAGGCTGCGTTTCGTTCCAATCTGTCATGAAGCTTGCCTTATCAATTGCGCTTTAGTGTTATACATAGGCATAACACTAAAGCAATTCGCAATGATTGCAACCAATAATTGAAATATCGCCTTAGAAGACAAATTAATTGATGCAGATTAACAAAGCTTTAATCAGCGCTAGATCACACTTTTTATCCCCGTAAAATACCGCTCCTATTTTATTGAGTAAGAGATAAGTAGTGACACGCGATCAATTTGAGTTATTAGCACCGGGCGGAGATTTAGATTCGATTAAGGCAGCCATTGCCGCTGGGGCGGATGCTATCTATTGTGGTTTAGACCGTTTCAATGCGCGCAACCGAGCCACTAACCTCACCTTAGATAACTTGAATGGCGTATTGCAGCTTGCGCACCAGCATAACTGTAAGATCTTCCTAACTCTCAACGTGTTGATTCTAGAAAGCGAAATTCCAGCCATTGTGCGCTTGCTTAGTCAATTGAACACCACAGCAATTGACGGCGTCATCGTGCAAGACCTTGGTTTGGCCTACATTCTCAACAACTATTTTCCTAATTTAGATGTACACGCATCAACTCAGCTCAACACCCATAACGAGGGGCAGATTCTGTTTCTCAATCGATTGACAGCAAGTCGCGTCAATCTATCGCGCGAGTTGAACATCAGTGAGATTAAGCATTTAGCTCAGTTTGGTCGTGAGCATGATGTAATGATGGAAGTGTTTGTCCACGGATCATACTGCATTGGGTTCTCAGGGATTTGCTACATCAGCTCTGCGCGTAATGGCGCTTCAGGCAACCGCGGTCGATGCAGTCAACCTTGTCGTGAAGAGTACCAAACCACCAAAACTGGTAACAGCTACCCACTCAATATGAAAGACAACTCCGCCTTTGGCGATTTGGCGGCACTTGCCGATGCCGGCGTGTATTCGTTGAAAGTGGAAGGCCGCATCAAGAAATCTCACTACGTTTACACCGTGGTCGACAACTGGCGTAAGCAGATTGACCGCTTGTGCGATGGCGTGGAACTGTCGAATGACACCACGGAACTGTACACCGTCTTCAACCGTGATTTCTCCAATGCATTCTTGCAAGGTGACTTCGGTAAAGCGATGTACATCGACAACCCCCGCGACCATGCGGTGAAACACTTTTCGAAAATCTACAAATGCGAATCCGCCGACGATGTGCAAGCAGTGAAGAAAAAGCTCTACGACGACAAAACAGCAATCATCGAAAAAGTAGCTGAAAAGACCCAGGAATTTGACGTCACTGCAACACAAGCCTCTGCTAGCAGCCTAAAAGGTGCGATTGATGTACCCACTTTACCGCCTCTGCCTCAGCCAGAAATGCTTCAAGGAGAGCCAACGTTATCGGTATTGATCTCATCACCACAAGACGTCGCACTGCTCGAATTCACTGACGTAGACGTCTATTTTCAGCTGCCGATGGGGCTGGCGGCTGAACTGAATGCAATGATCGAGCTGTTCCAAGCAAACCCGCAGTTAAAACCTTGGTTTCCTGCGATTTTGATTGGTGGCGATTACCAAGCTGCACGCACACTGTTAGAGGCAGTAAAGCCAGCGCTCTCGATCACTAACAACTCCGGTGTGGGCATTTTAGCTCAGGAGCTTGGACTGGGTTGGATTGCAGGCCCACAGATGAATACAGTCAACTCTTACTCATTCAAATGTTTACAACAAGAGTTTGCCGCAAGCGGTGCGTTTATCTCCAACGAGTTGAACATGAAGCAGATGCGCCATATTAAGCGTCCGCAAAACATGCGCAGCTATTACAGCATCTACCACCCAAATACACTGCAGACTAGCCGCCAATGTTTGTTCCAACAGACCGAAGGCTGCCGCAAGATCAAAGTCAATAAAGGTTGTTTGAAGCGTTGTGACAAACGTACATCAATCATTAATCTCAAAGACAACCCATACGTAGTGCAAAAACAAAAGGGCAGCCACAACTCAATCTACAGTGAGCACAACGTATTGAACCTACAAGTGCTGCAAGATTTACCGCAACTGTTCACTGATGTGTTGATCGATCTGCGTGATATTCAAACTGAAACACAAGTGACAGCCAATAAACCAGAACTGATTGATGCGTTCTTATTGCTCCTAGCACAACACAATAACGACAACGTAAGTACCATCAATCGCATGATTCAGCCAACGGCCAATGCCCAGTATTTGAAGGGGTTGTAGGTTCAAACTTAGATCGTTTGTGATAACTGTCATTAGATGTCTTGAACCCATAGCAATCTGTGACTTACAATGGCGCACTTTTTTTACGGACTTCAAGGTCGAAAAACATGACAGATACAGCTAAACCAGCTCTACCAGATCGCCTATCAGGTAACCCACGTAGCCCTTTCTTTGTAAAAGAGTGCTTCGATCACCAAATCGGTATTCGTTTTAAAGGTCAAGAGCGCACAGACGTTGAAGAGTACTGTGTTAGCGAAGGTTGGGTAAAGATTGCATCACCAAAAGCGAAAGACCGCTTTGGTAACCCAATGCTAATCCAACTAAAAGGCGAAGTTGAAGCGTACTACGTTTAAGATAAGTTCAATAACAAAAGCCTGAGCAAGCTCAGGCTTTTGATTGGCTCCAACGCAGCTTTTTATATAAAACTACATATGTTCGAGTTGATATTTAGCTTTATCATATTCTTGGTTTGCTGCCTTCGTGTACCAAAATATAGCTTTAGTCATATCCTTATCAACACTTCGCCCTTCATGATACATCATACCTAACCTGTACTGAGCTCTAGCATACCCCTGTTCAGCTGCCTTTTTGTACCATATAAAGGCTTTGTCCTCTTCCTTATCAACCCCAACACCATTCTCAAGCATCCACCCCAAATTAGTTTGAGCTCTAGCATATCCCTGATCAGCCGCTTTCTGATACCAGAGTACTGCTTCCTTCTCATCTCTTTCGACACCTAAGCCATCTTCAAACATCCATCCTAAGTTAGTCTGAGCCCTCGCGTAACCCTGTTCAGCTGCTTTAAGATACCAAGACAATGCTTGATCCAAATCTCTATCAACACCTACGCCTTCCTCAAGCATCCATGCTAAATTCGTTTGACCTTCGGCATCCCCTTGAACAGCAGCTTTTTCATACCAAATGACTGCCTGAGTTAGATCCTTAGCAATACCCAAACCTTCTTCTAACATCAAGCCTAAATTATTCTGTGCTCTAACATTCCCTTGTGCTGCAGCTTTTCTATACCAATGAACAGCTTTCGCTTCATCCTTATCAACACCAACACCATGTTCTAACATCCATCCCAAATTTGTCTGGGCGCTAGCGTACCCTTTCTCTGCAGCTTTCTCATACCAAGATATGGCTTGAGTAACATCTTTTTCGACTCCTACCCCTTCGGCAAGCATCCAACCTAAATTGAACTGCGCTCTTGCATATCCCTGCTCAGCAGCAATCTTGTACCAATAAACTGCTTTAGCTCCATCTTTCTGCACACCAGCCCCATCCTCAAACATCCCCCCAAGATTCGTCTGGGCTCTTGCATATCCCTGTTGAGCTGCTTTCTGATACCATTGAACCGCTTCAGCTTCATCTTTTTGAACACCAGCACCATTCTTGAACATCCAACCTAAATTAGTTTGTGCTCTAGCATAACCTTGCTCAGCTGCTTTCCTATACCAAAACACTGCTTTAGTGTCATCTTCCACAACACCAATCCCGTGACTATACATCCTCCCTATATGAGTCTGAGCTCTCGCATATCCTTTATCTGCAGCTCTCTGGTACCACGACATCGCTTTTGCTGTATCTTTCTCAACACCAATCCCTTTTTCAAACATCCGACCGAGATTAGTTTGGGCGTAGGAGCTGTTATTTTCAGCAGCTTTCAAGTACCAATAAGCAGCTTTGTTTTCATTTTTCTGAGGACCATTTCCTGTATCATACATCCATCCTAGGTAACCTTGAGAATATGCGTTTCCTCGTTCGGCAGCCTTATGAAACCAATAAAAAGCGGCGTCTTCATTCTTTTCAACGCCTCGACCTTTTATGTATATTACGGCTAGTTCCTTTTGAGCTTTTACATGTCCTTGGTTGGCAGCTTTTTCATACCACTCAATCGCTTGTTCTGCGCTCTTTTCAACAGTTCCTCCCTTAACATAGTTGCGCGCCAAAATATATTGCGCTTGTGGGTGCCCTTGCTCTGCGGCCTTGCGATACCAATAGATTGCTTGCCTACTATCTTTTTCTACATTTTGCCCTTTGGCATACCAAGCGCCAAGAATATACTGGGCTTTGATGTCGCCGCGCTCAGCAGCCAGCTGTAAATTAGCTTGATCTTTAGGTAACGTAGAACACGCGACTACGAACAGAGAAATAAAAGCGGTAAATATGTATCTAGTCACATTCAAACTCGACTCAGAAAAAAGAAAAATACATTACATTAAAAACATAAATCTGACACATTAATCTAAGGTAAGTTTTTGGAAAGTTGAGAATAATCACTGAACTTTGATTCAATGACCATGCTTTTAGTAGATAAACGCTTTGGAGTAGAGCGTATAAATTGATACACGATTGATGAATGACTGGAGCCAAAATGGAAAGCCAACTTGTCACACTAAAACGCGCCAACAAAAGTTTCGTCGATGGCAAAGAAACCCATCACGTATTGGAAGGCGTCGACTTCACTTTAGCGACAGGTGCAAGTGTGGCGTTGACGGGCGCAAGTGGTAGCGGCAAAAGTACCCTACTCAATGTCATTGCTGGCTTTGAGCCGCTTTCCGGTGGTGAATTGTGGTTAGATGGCGATAAAACAGCCGCTTGGACAGATTCGCAATGGAGCCAGTTCCGCCATCAAAAGCTCGGTGTCATCTTTCAACAATTCAACCTGTTAACACCACTCAACGTAAAACAAAACATCGCCTTTCCTCTGCATCTAAACCAACAAAAATGGAACGATTGGTGCGATTATCTCATCGAGACATTGGGCATCAGTCAGCTTCTTGATAGGCACGTTTCTGCCCTATCTGGCGGCCAACAACAAAGAGTCGCCATCGCACGCGCATTGGCTCATAAGCCTAAGCTTCTGCTTGCCGATGAACCGACAGGTAATCTCGACCAAAAATCAGGATTGGAGGTGATGAAGCTACTGAGTGAAATCACCACCCACGGCAACACTGCGGTGCTCTTAGTGACCCACAGCCCCGATTGCGCTGAGTTTATGCAGACTCGTTTGCGGCTAGAAAACGGTCAATTACGCAATGGTGATTTGCAGCAACCCCTCCCTACTTTGCAAGAGCAAAGCGACCGAGGGTAAGACCATGACTCAGGTTAGATTCTCGCCTATCAGACTCACACAAACTCGACTCACATTGAATCTGTTTGCGGCGCATTATCGCCAAGCTCCTCTTCAAGCAGCCGCCATTTTGATTGGTATCGTGCTGGCGGTAACCTTGTTTGCTGCCGTACAAGCAATCAACCTCAATGCTAAGCGCAGCTATGCGGAATCTACCGAGCAATTGAGTGCTCAAGCGCAAAACCTGATTATTCCACCAGCTGGACAAAACTATTTGCCTGAATCGCTCTACTTCAGCCTCAGACAAAGCGGACTCAGTGCATCATTACCTGTAATTGAAGGGCGAGTTCGAGACCAGCAAGGTCGTCGCTGGTCAGTACAAGGTAGCGAATTGATTGCGGCTATCTCGTCACGCTCTCGCTATTCAACCCACAACCAACAATCATCAGGCAACGAGCAAAACGTTTCTCTATTCGACAGTGCTTTACCCCTGCCTGAGCTTTTAGCTGGCGAACCCATAGTGATGATGAGCCTGTCGCAACACCAGAACTTAGGCGAAGTTGAAACGCTGACTCTGGATGAAGTCCCGACCCGTGTCGTCGTATTACCCGATGAGTGGCAATTAGGCAGCCGAATGTTGATGGATATTGGCTTTGCCCAGCAGTTACTCAACAAACAAGGACAGCTTAGTTACATTGCCGTTTTTGACGCAGGCTTCAATACAGGTAATAACGCACAAGTAAAGTGGCAACACCTCATCGACGAGCAAGGACAATGGATCGCCAACAATCAAAGTACTGACCTTGGTTCACTCACTGACAGCTTCCACCTCAATCTTACTGCGATGAGCCTATTGGCATTTCTGGTTGGTCTGTTTATCGCTTATAACGGCGTGAAGTACAGCTTACTCAAACGCAATCGACTGTTAGTCCAAGTTCAGCAAGCGGGGGTTGGGCAAAACCTGGTGTTCACGGCACTGCTGATTGAACTGACTATTCTGGTTACCCTCGGTGCTTCACTCGGTTTTGTATTGGGCATGCAGCTTAGTCATTGGCTGCACCCAACCGTAGCGCTCACACTTGAACAACTTTACGGAGCAACACTGCTTCCCGGCACTTGGCAGTGGCAATGGTGGGCGCAGGCTCTGCTGCTAACCCTAGCGGCAACACTATTGGCGTGTTGGCAGCACTTTAAACAGCGAGTGAACCAGCCGCTCTCTTCTCATGGCGGTTTTTATCAAGCCCCAGAAACGTCTAACGAAAACCAACTGTTCATGATTGGTATTGTGCTGACTATTGCGGCGCTCGCTGGATTATGGCTGAGTGAGCATCACCGTTTTACTATGGCTTGGCTCGGCGTACTTGTCGTGTCGATTCCTCTGTATCTGCCTAAAACACTCAGCGTACTCGCCAACGAATGTGAAAGGCGTACCCGTTCCGGTTTGATCCAATACCTGTTCGCTGAACTGCGCGAGCTCATTTCTCCGCTTTCTCTTGCCATGATGGCACTGCTACTTGCGGTCACAGCCAATATAGGAATGAATACCTTGGTTGGCAGCTTTGAATCGACGCTAAAGCAGTGGCTCGAACAGAGGCTTCATGCCGATATTTACGTCAGTCCCGCACAGGGAGAGATAGCCAATGTAGAGAGCGCATTAGAGCAATTTGACGGCGTTGAGACGGTCTACAAACAATACTATGTTGAAGATAACCTACAAGGCTTGCCCACTTTACTCGGCACCAAAGACAAGGATACCTTAGAGCAAACCATGGTGTTCAAGTCTCACCTTGATAACTTCTGGCAACGCTTTTACCAAGGTCAATTGGTCGCCATCAGTGAGCCGACTGCGGTCAAACTCGGCTTATCGCTCGATAGCGAACTTGAGCTCGATGCCATTCCAAACAAAACTCTGCGCGTCGGGGCGATATTCCATGATTACGGTTCACCCAATGGTGAAGTGTTATTGGCTCCAAAGTTGTGGCGTGAAAGCGGCTTTACCAACTTGCCCACCAGCCTTGGCGTCAAGGTCTCTGGCAACCCAGATCTCGTCTACGACCAACTGCGAAAGCAATTGAATCTGCACCCAAGCCAGCTTTACGATCAGGCGCAAATCAAATCCATCGCTCTCGATATTTTCTCGCAAACCTTCGCCATCACGCGCGCCCTCAATGGCGTGACTCTAATGGTCGCGGTGATTGGTTTATTTAGCGCTTGTTTTATGTTGCTCGACGCGCGCAAAGCCGCCATTGCGAGGTTATACGCGCTTGGCGTCAGTCGCCGCAAACTAATGACCATGGTCATCGGGCAAATCGTCGCTTTGGTCAGCTTTACTTTGATTATCGCTCTACCACTCGGCGCTATGGTCGGTTATGTATTGACGGACATCGTTACCCTGCGCGCCTTTGGTTGGAGCTTAAGCTACCTGTGGAGTTGGAGTGATGCCCTAAGCATTGCAGCAATCACTATCTTAGTCGCGGTAGTTGCGACACTGATTCCGCTGTGGCGATTGGTCAGCAAGCCTGTCGTGTCTAGTTTGCAAAGCGAGGTGTTGTAATGAGTCGTTTAGCACGCAACCTCACTTGGCTACTGGGCAGCCTGTTGCTGCTTGGCTGTGAAAAGCCTCAGCAGCAAAATATGGCAATGCTATTAGGCAGTGGAGAAGCTCAAAGCGAGAGTAGTCCATTCACTCCTGTGGTTAAGGGCGTTGAACTCACCTTCCCTGCTGATCATCAAGCACACCCTAGTTTTCGTCATGAGTGGTGGTATTTAACGGCGAATTTAATCGATGAAAGTGGCAATCCGCTCGGTGTTCAGTGGACACAGTTTCGCTTTGCTGCCGCGCCAGAAGATGGGAAAAACAAAGCGAACAAAACCGTATGGCAGAGCCAACAAATCTATATGGCGCATAGCGCGGTAACCACAATAGACAAGCATTATGCCGATGAGAAATGGTCGCGCGCTCAAACCTCGTTAGCAGGCGTCGATGCGTCGCCATTTCGGGTTTATCTCGACGATTGGCAGTGGCGTTCTTCAACCAACGATCTCTTCCCCGCCACACTCAATGCCAATTCAGAGCAGTTTGGCTACTCTCTGACACTCACTAGTCGCGCGCCTTATCAAAAACAGGGCGAGCAAGGTTACAGCACCAAAAGTGCCGATGGTCAGGTGGCTTCGTATTACTATAGCCAGCCGTTTATTGATGTTTCTGGCCAAGTCATTATTGATGGCAGCACTCATCAAGTAACGGGTAAAGGCTGGATAGACAGAGAGTGGAGCTCGCAGTTCTTGCTCGACTCGCAACAAGGTTGGGATTGGTTTGCCTTAAGGCTCAGCGACGAAACCAGCTTGGTAGTATTCCAGTTGCGAGATTCCAAGACAGGAAAAGCCAGTTACTCTAGCGCCAGACTGATGCGACAAGATGGCTCAGGTATCGCCATTTCACCCAATGAGATTCAATTGAACGCGGCCAAACAAACTGAAATCCAAGGGCGTAATTATCCAACCGAGTGGCAAGTGGCTATTCCGAGCCAGCAAATTGAGCTTTTGGTTTCAGCGCTCAACCCCAAGGCTAAAATGCCCCTTTCAGTCCCCTATTGGGAAGGCCCAGTTCGCATCGAGGGCACTCACTCTGGCTCAGGGTATATGGAGTTAACAGGCTATTAAGCCGCAATCTAGTTTCAGCTATTTGGATTTACGCTAGTTCAATCCACGCTATCCTAGTGATAAACTGCTGCGCAAAGTCATCAATAGATTAAAAAGGAAATATGATGAACCCGATTATTGCACTGCTGAAAGAGAACAACATCAGCGATGAACAGATCAACGAAATCTTCCAAACTCTGACGCAAAACCCTCTTGCAGCAATGGCAACAATCAGCCAACTAGGCCTGCCACAAGACAAGCTACAAATGCTGATGGCGCAAGTAATGCAAAACCCTGCGCTAATCAAAGAAGCCGTCGATGAGTTGGGCTTAGATTTCTCAAAAGTTGAAGAAGCAAAAGAGAAGCTTCAAAGCCAAAATCAAGGCAACTAAGACCTAGGGTCTATTAATATAGAAAAGGCCGCTAACCCGATCATGGGCATAGCGGCCTTTTTGTTTACTGCTTAAACGCGTCGCTTGATCACTTAACGACTGAAAGAGGCGAATTGCTCTGCGGTCATACCGTAGTAAAGCTTGTCTTCCAAGCCTTGCTCTAGCTTGTAATAGTCTGTCTGACGTCCTTCTTGGCTAAAGCCGCATTTCTCTAACGTTTTGTATGAACCCACATTCGATGAGTAGCAATCTGCGCTGACTTTGTGTGCCTTAAGCTCGGTAAACCCAATCTCCGTCATCATTTGGCACGCACGAGTCGCAATGCCTTTACCCCATGCACAAGTCGGTAGTTGATAACCGACCTCATAGTTACCCGTTAGGAACATTACCGACGTCACGGCACACATCCCCATGTATTTTCCTTGCTGATCACGAATCACAAACGTCGGACTCTCTGGCCAAACGTCATCTTTGATCGCTTGAGCTGTGTTCTCAATGATTGGGCCAAAGAAACCTTCATAAAGGCTATCGTCAGCCGGGGCGAAGAACAGATACTTGTTGACCTTATCGTCATTCAGCATCTCGATAATCTCTTTTAGATCAGACGCTTGAATCAGTTGAATGTTCAACGACTCATTAAATGGAATGGTTTGGCCTTGTTTTAGTTTTTGATATGACATGTGTTACCTCGTTATCTGGCAACTATCTTAGTGGAACCAACCAGAGAATAATTGGACTTTTGCGACAACTTGCTTGTCTTGGTCGCCGCAAGTTCCTACTCGAAGTCACCGTAGATATCTATCGTCAGGTCGCGTTTTTGCAAATACTTGTTCGGCGTTTTTTTAAGCTGCTGCTTGAGTGTGCGTATTAAGTACGACTGATCACTAAAGCCAAATTGCTGCGCAAAACTCACCCAATCAATCGCCTCTTGTTGTTTGTAGAGTGCCAAAATCATCTGCTCAAGACGGGCCATTTGTTGATACTGCTTAACGCTCAGGCCAACCACCTGCTTGAAACTGCGCTCTAACGTTCTTCGAGAACACGCGCACTGCGCGGCAACCTGTTCCATATCTATCGCGAGCTCCGGTGAACTCAATGCTTGCGCGTCCATCACCGCGATGGCCTTCTGCGATACTAAAAACGGCTTGGCTCGACAGGGTTCAATCCTTAAAAAGTCTAAGTGACGTTTTATCGAATCTAACAACGCTTCTGGTGAATCTTGTTGCCATAGTGCTTGTTGAAAATCCTCATCAAATAAAGGGCTCAGCCAATCAAACCACTGACACTGGTTAACCGCGTTAACTTGGGCATCATCGTAACAAGCAGATGGGAGAGCATAGAGTCCTTCAGGTCGAAAGGTAATACCGATGCGTTTGATCGGAGCCTCATCCTCTAACAGAAGGAGGTTTTCATTCGCAGTCAGTAGGTGGCTTCCTTTGCCACGAAGTAAGGTTTCACCGTTGTCATAGCTGTAGGTTTGATGCTTGGGAGTGAACAGCAAATGAGCGCGCGGATTAGGAATAAGATGAGGTTTTGGATCAATCACTTCACCATGTTCAACCTCCAAGTACCAGACTTGGTGAATAAGCCACTCGTAACCGGCTAAGTGCTGCTTCCAAGCGATCATGGTTGTCCTTGCTTGCGGAGAAAGAGCAATAAGTGTGACTCAATTCGTCAGTGTGCGCTACGCATTTATCAAAACTCCATTTTTAAATCGAGCATATTTACTGTACGCTTATACAGTCATTTTAAAGCAAGGGTGAGCTCAGTAATGCGCGTTGATTATCAAAAGAGGCTGATTCCAGTGATTCGTTATCTCGAAAAGAACTTCAACCAACCCCTCAATTTGCCAGAAGTCGCAGCCCTAGCGAACCTGTCTCCTTATCACTTCCATCGCACCTTCAAAGCCGTGCAGGGAGAAACCCTCGCTGATTTTGTCAGACGTTTGCGATTGCAGTCAGCAGCCGACGAATTGTTTAAATCAAAACAACCCGTGTTAAACATCGCATTGGAGTATGGTTTTGCCTCTTCACAGAGCCTAGCTAAAGCGTTTCAGCAACATTATGGGGTAACGCCAAGTGCTTTTCGTGATTGCGAAAACTACCAGCAGTTTTCTGAATTATCGCGAAACAGCAAGATTGGACACACGCTGCGCAAGAATGGAAACGCAGACAAACCTAGCGATTCATATACTGGCTCTGAACTAACAACGTGGAGCAACAAAATGGAAACGCAAAACTTTACAGCGACAAAACTGGCTTATGTCCGAGTTACAGGCCCTTACGGCGAAGGTTATCAAGAAGCCAGTGGCCGACTCTACCAATGGGCTGGGATGAAAGGATTAGCGGAAAACACTTGTATCTTCATCTATCACGACAACCCTGAAGTGACCCCAAGCGATAAATGTCGTACCGATATCTGTTTGATGGTGCCTGAAGAGACAGACGTAATAAATGGCATAGAACTGCAAGACTTTCCCGGTGGCGAGTACGCAGTGATGCGCCAAAACATCACCCAGCACAACCAATATGCGCTTGCTTGGGATGATTTGATGAGTAAAGTGATCGAAACAGGGCTAGAAAACGATGACAGACCTTGCTTCGAGCTCTACCACAGCTACGACCCACAAACCCAGCATGCTGACGTCAGCTTTTGTACTGCGATTAAGTAACCATAAAGCCTGCGAGTAAGCAGGCTTTTTCTCCCCCGCTACTTATATATTAACGACATAATTATCATTTATATCAATAGGTTAAATATACAGTTCGTGATCTTAGTTCGCAAACCACAACCATATGCTGAGTGTTTCATTTAAAGTGAGAACCAACTCACAGACTATCTGAGAGGTAATTTTACACTGCAAAAAATCCGTCGACTTAGATCGACACATAACAACACTAGGATCTCCTAATGAAGAAGAACATCATTGCCCTCGCTCTAGGTAGCGTTATTGCTTTAACTGCTGCGCCATACTCTCTTGCCGCTAACGACTCTACAGTGCAAGCCTCAACAGATTACGCCCAACTCGTCACTAAAAGACAGGTGGTTGATCAGCTTCTGAGCGATGCCGTGACAGCATTTAAATCCCCCGCTCGAATCTCGCATGCTGGGTTCACTGCGAAAATGCCAAGCAATATGGAGATCGTTACCGATCGCTTACTAGAGGCATACGAACTGGAGCCATACCGTACTGATCTTCTTATCTCAGCGGCTAATGCTCAGATTTATAACAAAAATGTCGATCGTGCGATTGAGCTATTTGAGCAAGCACTGACGGTGGCACCGGACGATGTGGATCTACATGCCTACCTTGCGGTATGGCAACGCTTTAAAGGCAACCAAGCTGAGTCAAGCAAACACATGGATGCTTTATCTAAACTCAATGCAGGTAAAGCGGCTGACATTAAGCGAATTTTCTCGACAGTGGATCGCGTACTAGAGACGCCACTAAAAGAGAAAGCAGCGCAAGGTAAGTTAGAAGATAAGGGAGCGATTGTTACTCTGGGTTACGCACTAAACCCAGATGGCTCAATGCACCAGATCTTAGTTGAGCGTCTTGAAACCACTTTGGCAATGGCAAAAGCGAACCCTGATGCGCTTATCGTGCTAACGGGTGGCGTACCAAAGAACCACAAGACCGAAGGCAAGTTAATGGCTGACTGGTTGATCGCGAAAGGCGTCAGCAAAGACAGAATCATTGAAGAAAACTACGCCACCAGCACCGTTGGCAACGCGCTATTTAGCAGCTACGCACTAGCCCGCCATAACATCCAACATGCGACCATCATTAGCTCTGCAAGCCATGTACGTCGGGGTCAGACATTGTTTGAGATTGCAAGTTGGCAAACAGGCCCACAAGGCATTACGTTCGATACAGTCAGCTACCCTGACAAGCCACTAAAAGAGCTCACCAAGGCAAGTGACAGTGAGCTACTAGGAATCTACCGCGATGCCCTTCGAACCTACGGCATGTGGAGCTACCGCTCATACCCGTTGGAATCTCGCTAAGATTAAAACCAAGAAGGTCGCGTAATGCGACCTTTTTAGTTTTTGGTTCAGGGTTCGGTGTGAAAGGTTAGTTTCTTTTGAGGTGCAAGTAAAATTGTGGTGAGAAAAAGTTTAATCCTTTAAAAGTTTCGAACTCATTCGTTTTATTACACTTAAATATCGATTTTATTCAATTTTTCTCATTTGCCCTAAGTTGTCTCATCCCCTCAATATAAACCTCATAGTTATATACATCGTCTTCATCACCAGTATCCGCAAAGAACTTGAATATATCCCCTGCCAACTCCAACTCTTTCATATCTCTTGATCTAGTTAAGATATAAGACAGCTCTCTTGTCACGTAGCTCTTGTCCAATTCATATGATTTTTTGAGATACTTTTTAGCTTTTAAATACCAGTCCAAAGGAGGTTCCTTTGACATCGTAAACTTCAAATAATAACTCCGACCAAGAATAATCATCTGGTTAGGGTCATTCTCATTATAAAAAGGGCTAAATTCTATGATCTCTATTGCTTTATCTACATTTTGCTCAGCCACCCCTCCATTGAAGTAAATACTCGCCTCAATTAAAAAAGCAAAGTTTTTATTTTTCTTAGAGATAACCGCCAGTTCATTCAAGAATTTTTCCTTGCGATAATAGCTACTTAGATAATCTATATTTTCTAAGTAGAGAAATATTCCATCGACAACCTTTGCATCATCTTCTGATGAAAAATCATCTAAGAAACATTGCTCTAGTTCCTTTGAACAAGGGTATTTGTTTCTTGCCTTAAGCCAACTGGTATCACCCTCGGAGATTACTTGTGGCGACATAAATAGTACTAATAAAAAAACTAGCATTTGATACATAAGTTATCCTGAAATCCATGTCATGGATTGCCATTGATTTGGGCAATGGTTATATCTATAAAGTTATTAATAATATAAAATTGGCTATCTTATTAAGTTTCTAAAGGAATCGATAAAGTAACTATTTACTGTTTGTTAAGCGATCATAACCTTTTGTATACACCCTTCTATGTTTATCATGATTTATGGGGGTATAACAGTCACTATCGCCAAATCATTCGTCTCAATACTGACTAGGTCTGCAGCTAGCAGTACTATAATGATAGATAAATTTCAGTCTGATAAACATACTCCTCGAACAGATAGGAGTATTTGTCCAAAACGTTTTTGAGGCAAAAAATCCAACATACACTTCCTAAAATCTATAAAAACTAGTACTTCCAGAGTTGGCATTCCCATTTCTTAGTCAACCCTCCCCACGAAACGTCAGCCGCCATTCAGAGGGCGAGACATTGAAGCTCTTTTTGAAGTGTTTACGGAAGACACTTTCTGAACCGATCCCAGAAAGCTCTGCGATGGTCGATATTGGGTGATGGGTAGATTCTAGCAGTTGCTGGCTTAATGCTAGGCGTTGATTTAGCAACCACTCGCCGAAAGTACAGCCATACACAGCCTTAAACTGGCGCGTAAATGTCCTTCTACTCATTGCACAGCGCTGAGCGACAGAGTCTAGGTCATAGTCGTTAACTAAGTTCAGACTGATATCATCGAGTACCTTGCCAAAACTGGTGACGTTATCTGACTTAGCCGCAATTGGGCTGGGGATATATTGCTGCTGTCCACCACTTCGAAACGGCGCCGTCACCATTAAGCGGGCAATTTGCGATGCCACTTCATTACCGCAAAGGGTTCGCACGATGTTAAGACAACAATCTAGAGAAGCAGCCGTTCCGGCAGAGGTCACTATTCTATCTTGCTCGATGAACAGCGGCTCACAGTCGATAGTCACGTGAGGAAACGATTGTTGGAAAGCTTGCTTAAAGCCCCAATGGGTTGTTGCTCGTTTGCCATCCAGTAAACCTGCTTTTGCGAGCGCATAAACACCCAAGCAAAGACCGACGACTGTCGCACCGCGTTGATAGGCGCTATTTAGTTTCTCAAGCAAAAGCGCGCTTGGCTCGGGCAATGAGTTGGGCCAACTAGGAATGATCACAATATCCGCTTCATCCATCGCCGACAGATCACAGCTTACTGAGGCATTAAAACCAGAACTCAGAAAGACGCTCGACATATTTTCACTACAGATCACTAGATCAAACACTGGCTGTTGGTCGATAAAGATATCTTGAAAAACCAAACAAGGCACCGAAAGATGAAATGCGCTGATGTCATCGAGCGCCACTAAAGCAATCTTGTATTTCGTCATCCACTTTGACCCGATTTGAGCGGTAGTTGTCCTTTTGACCAGTATTGCACAATACCACTAAGCTGCATACTTACCCTATCAACCAGATAGGAGTTACACATGAAAATTCACCACTTACGCAGCGCGACGTTCGTTATTGAGTCTGGCGAGCACTATATTTTGATTGACCCGATGCTAGGTGTTAAGGGCTCTATGCCGCCGTTTTCCGTGTTTCGCTTTAAAGCAGCAAAGAACCCAACTGTAGATTTACCAAACAATGCGAACGCCCTGCTTAGCAAGGTTAACCAGTCATTGATTACCCATAGCCAGACCTTTGGCTTTAAGCCGCTACAGCATGGAGATCATTTAGATCCTGCCGGTGAAAAGTTCCTGATTGAGCAGAACGTGCCAGTGACCACATTGAGCCAAGACCAAGCTTACCTAGAGAAGTACGGAATGACAGTTGCCAATGGGCTAACACCTTGGCAAACCACGCCATTTCTTGGGGGCTCGATTACCGCCGTACCTGCCCAACACGGTCATGGCTGGATTCATAAAGTGATGGCGAATGGTTGTGGTTTCTTCCTTCAACTGCCGAACGAGCCGAGCCTTTACATTAGCGGTGATACCGTATTAACACCTGATGTAAGAAAAGCGCTGAGTGAGCTAAAGCCTGATATTACTGTGGTCGCAACAGGGCAAGCTCAGATGGATGTCGGCCAGCCGCTGCTTATGTCGAGCGATGAGGTGATGGAGTTTATTCGCTTATCGCCGAACAAGGTGATTGCCAACCACATGGAAGCGCTAAACCACTGCCCAATAGATCGAGACACTCTGAAACGCTCGCTAGATGCTGAAGGGTTAAGCGATAAAGTCCTTATCCCGCAAGATGGTGAAACATTGGAGCTTTAAGTCGTTATCGCTCTCAGGATAGCGCCGTTCGGCGCCTCCTGAGAGCCTATTTACTTACAAAGCCAAAAGCGGTGTAACCACATGCTCATAACCTATGGTCAGCGAAACATAAACAAGCAGCGCCGCCATCAGGAGATTGAACACTTTAAAGTAACTCGGATTAGAAATTCGTTTGCCTAATACCAACCCCGCCAATGAGTAGCCTGTCGGTGCGCCAAAAGCCAAAATAGCTAACACTAAAGACCACAACACAATCGCACTGCCCGTAATACCAACACTTGGAAACTGAATCGTTGATACAGGCAAGGTCGCGACTAATGCCTTAGGGTTAAGTAGCTGCATGAACAAGCCATCGCGAAAACTCAGCGAATTCGAATCGCTGGTATCTTGAGAGAGTTCGACATTCGCGCCCGCAACCTTCCACGCGATATGCAATATATACAGGCAACCCGCCAAGCTAATGAAAGGTAGAACCTGCGGATTAATCACCTTTAATCCAATAAATCCTAGCATGACGAACAAAATGAACATCGCCATTCCGACGCCAATAAAGAACCCAAGGTGAGAACGTGTATTTCTGTTCAAGCCACTATGTAACCCCAAAAGGTTCACAGGGCCAGGGGTATACATCACCCCGATCGCGTAGGCGAAGATTTCTGACATTTAGCACTCCAAAAACACAGTGAGCCGCTTAGCTTATCGGCTCCACTGAAGCTGAAACTGTTTTGGTGTCATGCCAAATACGCGCTTAAAGTTACGGTTAAGGTGACTTGCATCTGCAAAGCCAGAGGCGACAGCGGCAATCGTTGAGCTGTGTCCTGCCAATAACTGTCTGCGCGCATAGTTGATGCGACAATTCAAAACATATTGATGTGGAGTTATGCAAAAGTGCTCGCGAAAGGCGCGGATGAAATGGAACTTCGACATGTTGGCGACCTCTGCAATGTCATCAATAGAGATATCATAAGCAAGGTTCGCCAAAATATACTCTTTCGCTCTAAGCAAAAGCCTGTCTGCTCGCGTCTTGTGAATCGGAAGTTCAAGGCTTCCATGCAGACGAGTTAAAGATTGTGCTAACTGAAACAGGCTCGCTTCATGTTCAATCTTTGAGTAAGACTCTCCTTGTAAACGCTGAGACATGGCATAAACCTGACGCCTTAAAAGTGAGTCATCAAATAAGGTTTGGTTTAACCTAAGTGTCGTGTTCTTTTTATGGCCTAGCGCCTGAAACAGAGGATGCAGCTCATTCGGATGGATGTAGAGCATCACGTATTCTAAGTTTTGCTCTACACCTGAGTGACCATCATGTATGTCTTCCGGATTGAAAAGCATCACACTGCCGGGAGTGCTTTTATAAAAAGCGCTGCGACAGAAAAAGTCTTGTCGGCCTTGAAGCGTTAAGCCGATTGAGTACTCCTCGTGCGCATGCTTTGCGTAGGTAAAATCACTCATAACCGCACACAGCATAGACACCTCATCCTGCTGAGAACTGCTTGTATATTTGAAGTGATTATCTTTACCCACGCTCCCTCCTTTTCTTGAGCCCTTTCACATAATTCCTAGGCCAATATATTCAAGTCATCAATAAAAAACTTGAACAAAATTGCTCAACTGCCATCAGTGAACCAAAGCGAGTTGCAGAGAAGGGCTAGGAATCTACCACGGACCCTTCGAACCTATGTTATGTGGAGCTACAGCTCATATCCATTAATGTCTCAACTCTCGTTAAACAAGCCTATATCCGCGTTTTCTTTTAAACCTAGTTTCTCCAACGCTACCTTCAGTGCATCGCCCGCACTTACGGCAATATCAGGTATCACTCCGCATTGCTCCCAGTTTCGATTGGAAATAGGGTTAATTGCTTCACCTACAGGAATTGCAACTGATAGGCCTAGGGTAAGGTCGAACAACCGACAAGGGTGGGCTGCACCACCTGTTGCTTCACCAATCAGCAAGGCTCGCTCTAAGCATTGAAGGTTGTAGCAGAACTCTTCAGCAGCAGACAGGGTCTCATTGCTTGTTAACACATATAAGTTAAGTTCTGGGTAGCTATTAGTATCTGAATCAGTCCAAAACTCTTCCAAGCAGGGGTCATCTCGCCAGCGAATGGTATTTAATAAAATAGAATTATTGCTATCAAAAAAATATGACGTGATTAGCTTAACCATATCAGGATGCCCTCCACCATTATTTCGAACATCGATAATAAGGTGCTCTATGCCTGCCATTTTACTCATAGTTTCATGAGCAATTTGCGAAGCAAAAGAAGGAGAGCAAAAACGAGATAGCTTTAAATAAGCCACTTCGCTCGTAATAAAAACCAGTCTTTCAAAGCCAAAGTTGCTACTCCTAAATCGCTGTTCAGGAGGAACAATAGAATCATTAGTTATAATCTTGAAGTGCTTATCATTGCATAAAGAAAATACATCCTGCGTTAGCTTTTCTATAAAGCCCTCAATCAACGCCTCACCATGATACCTGCCTCGATAATAGTTTTGCTGAAGCATCAAATTCAATTCTTTACCTATAGTGGGTAAAACATAGTGTTCTTCAAGTAAGCGACCAAGCGAATCGACAATTTTTTGCTTTTCAGTATCGTTCATTTAGCTTCCTCTAAAACTATCTGGGACACCAGAATATCAATAAAACTGGATCAACAGTTTAATCTGTATTTTAGAATGGACAATCACTGAGCCATATCAGATAGCTCGGTGTGGAAGATTTCAAGCAATGACTCTGGCTTAGAGCTAAGCGGTACTACTTTGTTGGTGCAACCATCTTAAGATTGCTTGGTTGGTTTCTTGCGGCTTTTCTTGCTGAATCCAATGGCCGCAATCTAGGTTGACTACGTCTACATTAGGAACAAACATAGTTAGCCTTTCGGACTTAGGGATCACATCTCGGTCGCCATAGATCATAAGCGTCGGCACTTGAATGATGGGATTTACGTCTGCTAATAGATGCCAATTACGGTCAAGATTTCTGTACCAATTTATACTGCTAGTGAAGCCTGTTGATTTAAAAGCGGATTCGAAAACCGCCAGCTCAGTGTCGCTCATTAACGGCTCCCCGAGCGGTGTATCGACTCTGGCGAGATTGATCATCGCCATGCCCGGCTCTGGTTCTCTTAGTGGCTCATTTTTCCGATACAGATTACGCAGAAATCGAGACGTGTTCTCATCCAATACCGCATCTGCAACACCTGGCTGCCGATTAAAATGGACAAAATAGTAGTCACTGCCGAGTACTTGTTCCATAAATTCGATCCAAGGAGTTTCTCCGCGTTCCTGATAAGGCAAGCTTAGGTTTATGACTTTTTTGACACGATTTGGATGCAATAAAGCCAGACCCCAAACCACCATCGCTCCCCAATCATGACCGACAAAAGTGGCGTCTTTGTATCCGTAGTGATCAAGAAGCGCGATCAAGTCACCCGACAAATGATCTATATCATAAGCAGTGACTTCTGTCGGACAGGACGAATTGCCGTACCCGCGCTGGTTTGGGACGATGACATGGTATCCCGCTTCTACGAGAGCTGGTATCTGATAACGCCAAGAAAAGGCATGCTCCGGCCAGCCATGACATAGCACAATGGGGTTTCCAGCATTTTGCGAGCCTGCTTCGAAGACTTCAAGTTTCACGTCATTGACTGAAACAAAAGTGGGCTTGGGAAAATCGGTTGGATTAAACATTACATTTCTCCTTTATCTGGATGGAATCGTCAGACTGCGCCTCCTACTTAGGAGGGATGCTTTAGGCTATAAACATTTACGAGTGTGCGTGGCAACCTCGAAACCTTGTTGCTGACGAGGACAGAGAAACTGTATATGTTAATGGTGCCAAATACTGGCACCATTGAATGGTAAACTTTAGAAATGAATATTCGCCTACGACAAGAATCGATAATACGTAGCCTTCGCCGCAACGGTACTTCCACCGTGGCTGACCTTGCTCAAGAGGTTGGCTCATCTAGGCGAACAATCTTGCGTGATATTAGCGCGCTTCGTGATGAGGGGGTTGTCATCCACTCTGAACCAGGTCGCGGAGGTGGTTTGCAACTTGATTCACGATCAATTCAAACCACCGTGCGCTTGTCAGTTTCTGAAGTTTTTGCGCTTCTCATCAGCGTTGAATCAATGCGCGCGGCCGGAAACCTACCTTTCTCTGGTCTCGCGGACGTAGGGCTTGCGAAGATAGAGAAAGCACTCCCCTCAGACCAAGTACGCGATCTGCGTCATTTTCTAGGTTGCTTGTATATCGGAAAGCTTGCTCCGCAGGTTGACATATCTGATATGGGAACGATGGATTCCGAACTGCTTCCCGCATTCGAGCAAGCTTTTCTACAACGGCTACACCTGCGTTTTCAATACCGTGACGCTAAAGGAACCATAACCCAACGAAATGTTGAGCCACAAGCTATGCTGATTTTACCACCACTATGGTATTTGGTTGCCTGGGATCCGACACGTAAAGATTTTCGTCATTTTCGAATGGATCGGATTAGCACCCCTGAACTCGTTGAAGGTACTACATTTCTTCGGCGACAAGTGCCGTTCGAAGATCACGTTTCTCCCGTGCGTAATCTAGCTCGCGGACTTTTGCCCAGTTGATGTTTGGTTGCTTGCCTAACCAAAAGCGCTTGCTAACAAAAGAAAGTCAACTCAACACCAACGTACCTAAGCAAGTAAGTACGGCTAAGCCTAATCATAGGCTCGGCTGACTGACCATAAACACCACGACAAGTACTAAACTGGCACCAAAGCCTCGATTTATCCAGACCATTTTTTGCGGAGATTGGATAAAGCGATTAAGCATCGAACCAAAATACGCCCATAGCAGCATACCAATGACACCAGTAAACACCATCACGCTAATAATAATCACCACTTGAGTTAGGTAATCGCTAGTTGGGGAAATAAACTGAGAGAACACGGTCAATGAAGCGACCCAGCTTTTCGGGTTAAGTATCTGAACCAAAATACCCGACATAAAACCAGATTTCTTGATACTTGAGTTTTCGTCCATCTCCATGTTGGCAATGCCCCAAGCCATGTAGAGCAAGTAACCCGCCCCTAACCATTTCAAGACATTGTAAAGTTCGGGGTAAAGAGTAAATAAACTCACCAAGCCAATACTCGCACCGCCCAAAATCGCCACCACACCGACCGCGTTACCGAGAATAAACGGTAGCGTTGCCCCAATGCCATAACGGCTCGACAGCCCTACTAAAGCAATATTCCCCGCCCCTGGCGTTAATGAAATCGATATTGCAAACAACATAAAAGCTGTCATCAGTTGAGCACTCATTGCTCTCTCCCATAAAGTGATAATTTCAATATGAGATCCAGTCTAACGATTCGCTCAGGAATAAAATTGCTATTTGGGTTAACATTAAAGCAATTTAAGGCAGACTATTTCCATTTAAGACATGAAAAAGAGAGAATCCACCAATTTTGAACTAGATAGTACAGATTTATCCATCTTAGAACATATACAGAAAGATGGCAGAATGAGTAACTCCAAATTAGCAGAGACAGTGAACCTAAGCGAAACGCCTTGCTGGAGACGCTGGAAAAAGATGGAGGAAGAGGGCTATATCGAGGGGTATGCAGCTCGATTGAATCGTAAGAAACTCGGCTTTCAGGTTTCGGGCTTTACACTGGTGACCTTAGGCAGCCATGAGGTCGAAAATACCCAACCATTTGAAGATTATGTCGCAGAGTCCGATTGGATACTCATGTGTCATTGTATTGCTGGCGGAGCAGATTACATTGTGCAAGTGGTCGCGAAAGATCTTGATGAATACTTTGAACGAATCAGCTCGATCAGACGCGTCAAAGGAGTCAGCGCTATTCAATCAAATGTGTCGGTAAAAGAGATCAAGAGTACCTTCCAACTGCCTTTAGATTAACAGGTTTGATGACGGAACTGTTGAGGAGTCACATCAAAATACGCCTTAAAAGCTTTGATATATGAGGAGTCATTTTGATACCCGACGCGATCGGCGATGGTTTGAATCGAATGCGTTTCATCCAGCAATGAGAGCGAATAGATTAAGCGGATCTGCTGACGCCATAACTGAAATGAGGTATTAAACTCCTTGGCAAACAAGCGCGATAATGTTCGCTCCGAGGCGCCAACTTTCTCTCCCCACTCTTTGAGTGAGATTGCCGATGCAGGCGTTTCTGTAAGTTGTTCGAAGATAAGCTTTAAGCGCCGATCTTTGGGCAACAGTAGCTGATAAGTCTGTACGTTATCTCGCAATACTTGGTCATGCAGCACCGCTAACAAACGCGCTAACTCATCATCCTCTACATGACGCTCACACTGGCGACGAATCTCTTGCAATAGCTCATTGAGAAATGGCGTAAGAGAAATTGTGCGCACATCAGACTCGTAAGGCGCACCAAACGCTGGATTGAGATAGATACCAATGAAGGTAGTATAACTTAAGGCGATGGATTCATGCTGGACACCCGCAGGAACAAACAAAACCGATGTATGAGGCACAAGATGCTGGTACTGCTCTGTTTGAGTTTGTAGCAAGCCCTTTAACGGAAAAATAATCTGGTGCCAAGTATGTTGGTGCAGATGGTCAATATAGCCTTTCGGCATATCTATCGTTTTCACTAAAGCAGGCAAATGAGGGTTTGCAGCCATCATCTCATTGGAAGTGGCCACCCCTGAGTTAGACTCTATTTGGCGAGTTGACATGGTTAACTGTCTTTACATCCCTATTCCGTCACTATTAGTCTAGGCTATCATGCCAAGTAGATTGATTGAAGAGAGTGTGAGAGGAAGCATGAAAAAGCTCGGTGTTGTAAACGCGGTTCTGACAGGAAAAACAAAGCCCTTCGCGCATGGCGCACAAAGTGCCATCAACAAACAGGTTCGCACAGAACGACAACACGCCAATGAAGTTGGCTTTACCAACGATGAACAAGGCGATCCGCGCTTTCATGGTGGCATTCAAAAAGCCCTTCACATTTACCCAAGCGAGCACTACCCACTTTGGCAAAAAGATCTCGGTGATAAAGCCATTTTGCAGTCCGTGGGCGCTTTTGGCGAAAATCTAAGTTCATCCGGAGTGACAGAAGCCAGCATCTGCCTTAAAGATAAAATACGTATTGGTTCAACTCTGCTCGAAGTGTCGCAAGGACGCATGCCGTGTTGGAAGCTCAATGTCCGAATCGACCAACATGATATGGCGAAAAGAGTTCAAGATACGCTAAGAACCGGGTGGTACTTCCGTGTCTTAGAAGAAGGTGACATTGGCGTAGGTGATGAAATCATTCTGTGTGAGAGGCCTTATCCAGATTGGTCACTTGCGCGTGTTATGGGTGCCGTTTTTGAAGGTTGCTTAGAGCCGACACTTCTACAAGAGATGTCTACCTTGCCCTTAGTTGAATCATGGGGAGCTTTGATTCAACGCCGTTTAGACACAGGCATACTCGAAGACTGGCAGCAAAGACTCGTCGGGCCAACCGCAGGCTAAGCCCAACAAAAAACCAATCAGCTAGCCACGTTTATCAATTTATTTAGGTGCGTGGCTTTTTTGTTTTTCTATGTTGTTGAATTACCGAAACAAGCCACCTGCGCGAATTTCTAAAGTTCTATCCTTTGAGCTTACTAACATAATCAACAATAAATAATCGCTACACTCTGCCCCGTTTCGACTCCCTTAATACCCACCTTGGAGAAAATGAGTGGCAACCATGAAAGAGGTCGCGAGCCTAGCTGGTGTTTCGACAGCAACCGTCTCACGCGTCATCAACCGAACCAGTTATGTCGAGCCAGTGACGCAAGAGCGAGTCGAGCGTGCCATCAAACAGCTCAACTACCGAAGGGACGCGCGCGCCACTGCACTGGCAAAGCGCAGCAACAACACTTTAGGCTTACTAACAGGAAATTTGGCCGATCCTTTCTTTGCCCTAATCGCCAAAAGCGTTGAAGAAGTTGCACGAGCTAATGGCTGCCAGTTGGTCGTTGTCAGTGGTGGGCACAATGCTCAGCGAGAAAAAGAGGGGCTCGACTTTCTCATCAACCAAGGTTGTGAAGCTATGGTCGTCCACTCCAAGATGCTCGATGACGCTACGCTAATGCAATACGCAGCTCACCTTCCGGCAATGGTATTGCTCAACCGCACTATTGCACAAATCTCCAATCGTTCTGTCTGGGTGGACAATCGAGCAGGCGCACGGAAATCAGTCGAATATTTGATTCAGCAAGGTCACCGCAAAATTGCATGTGTCACCAGTGACCTGCCGATTGAAGACCGCACCGATCGCCTTGAAGGCTATCGAGATGCGATGAATGCAGCTAACTTAGCCATTCCAACAGGCTGGGTCATCAACCAAAACTTCAGTGAATCTGGTGGTGAAGAGGCGGGGCGTCAGCTTCTCCAATCATGCCCGGGCGTTACTGCCGTGGTGACATTTAACGATGTGATGGCTGCTGGCTTAATGGCGAGTTTGCATGAGCAAGGACTGTCGGTCCCGGAAGACATTTCCATTGTTGGCTTTGATGATGTGTTGTTAGCGCGATACCTCTACCCTCGATTAACCACTATGCATAACCCAATTGATAAAATGTCAACATATGCAGCGAAACTGGCGCTAAATTTAAGTAAAAGTGGCTATTCTCCGCCGAATAAGCATCAATTCGAAGCGAGCTTAGTTAGCCGCCAAACCGTCAATGCAATACAAAAGATCGGATAAAACTGTGATGAATCTTACATTCGCGCACCTCATGTATGCGCTTACATGAAAACAACACACCGCTCTCATTTTGCCTATTATATGACCGTTACTATCCACTGCGAACAAACCCTACATCGATCCTGAGGATAAATAACATGACAAATTCTAAGCCTCTGCCGTCGTTCGGAATCGCACTCGCCCCTATCGCGGTGATGTTTGCACTTCTGGTTGTCGGATACGGAATACTCGGACTTCGCATTGAAGTTCTATTGCTGATTTCAGCTGCCTTTACTGGCCTTATCGCGTGGAAAATTGGTTACAGCTGGGATGACATTATCAATGCCATCGTAGAAAAACTGGCAAAAGCGATGCCTGTCATTTTGATTTTGGTCTCCGTTGGCGGCCTTATTGGTAGCTGGATGGTCAGCGGCACAATCCCTTACATGGTGTACTGGGGACTTAAAGTCATCAGTCCTGAATACATTCTTATTGCCGCTTTCTTTGTCACTAGTGTCGTTTCCGTGTGTACGGGGACGTCTTGGGGCTCTGCGGGTACGGTTGGCGTCGCACTAATGGGCGTTGCAGCAGGACTAGACGTCTCGCTGGCAGCCGCCGCTGGTGCAGTAGTATCTGGTGCCTATTTTGGTGATAAAATCTCACCGCTTTCTGATTCAACTAACTTTGCGCCTGTCGTTTCTGGCACTACCTTGTACGAACACATTCAACATATGCTTTACACTACAATACCGGGCTTTGTGATAGCTTCTGTAGTGTTCTTTTTCGCTGGTCAAAGTGCTGATATCTCCAACATTCACGAACCAGAGAAAGTTGCTCAAATCATCTCGGGTTTAGATAATCTCTATAACTTCAACATCCTACTTCTTATTCCACCAGTCATGATCCTGTGGGGCGCGTTAACGAAAAAGCCTGTTCTACCATTGATGCTTGGCGCTTCAGCTATAGCAATTGTTTTGGGTATGATTTTCCAAGACTTTAGTCTAAACCAAGGCTTCCAAGCATACGTCGACGGCTTCAACCTGGCGATGTTTGAAGCTAACGGTCACAGTGTAAATGGCTTGGTTCCTGATATCGCAAAGCTGCTTAACCGCGGTGGTCTGTTCTCGATGATGAGCACAATTCTATTAGTATTCTGTGCCTTTGCCTTCGCGGGTATCTTGAGCCTGACAGGTGCACTAAACGTGGTGCTAGGTAAGTTCCTGCATGCAATTCACACTACAGGTCAGCTGATTGCTTCAACTGTTGTGGCAACCATCACTGTGGTTTTCACCACTTCTGACGGCAAACTGGCACTGTTGATTCCAGGTGAGTTGTTTCAAAACGCTTACCGCAAGATGGGCTTAGACACCAAGAACTTGTCTCGCACCATCGAAGATGCAGGCACCATCATTGAACCGTTAGTCCCTTGGACTGCCGCAGGTATCTACATGGCAGGCACATTGGGCGTGGCGACATTAGATTACCTACCGTGGGCGATTCAATGTTACACCGGCGTGATCTTCGCTCTGATTTACGGCTTCACTGGCTTTGGTATCGCAAAAGCAAAACCACAGCAAAACGAGCAACAGATTGCTGACGAGCATTCAAATACACCAGCAGTAGAAACAAAATAAGGTAAATCATTGATGAACGCTTTCGACCAAATTCTGAACCGCAAGGAAAGTGGCTCTGTTAAGTGGGACTTTATGCAGCAAAAGCTGGGATTAACTGGAACGGATTTGCTCCCAATGTGGGTGTCTGACTATGATTTTAAGGCGCCACACGTGGTGTTGGACGCACTACACCAACGTGTTGAGCATGGGATCTTTGGTTACGCGGAACGCGATTATGCGTATTACCAAGCAACCATCGATTGGTATCTAAACCAACATGATACTCATATTCAACGCGATTGGATTACCACAGTACACGGCGTACTTCCTGGACTCGCAATGGCACTGCAAATGCTCACCGAAAAAGGTGACGGCATTGTCATGCAAAGTCCGGGCTATGGTTCTTTCCGTAAGATCATTGAGCTCAACGATCGTGTTGTCGTTGAAAACCCATTGGCAGAAACTAAAGGCGAATATCAACTCGACTTTGATCACCTCGAAAGTTGTTTCGCCAATGGTGCAAAAGCGATGATCTTGTGTAACCCGCACAACCCAACAGGACGAGTTTGGTCTGAAAGCGAAATTACAAAGGTTGCCGAGCTTTGCGAGCAGTACCAAGTGTGGCTTCTAAGTGATGAAATATGGGGTGATTTAGTGGTTGGCGATGAGCGGTATTACTCTGCTTTACGTCTGCCGCAAGCGCTCACTAAACGCCTGATTGTCGCAACAGCAGCGAGTAAGACATTTGGGTTGTCGTCACTACGAATCTCTAACTTTATGATTCCAGATGAGTCACTTCGAACTCAGTTTATTCGTCGGCTAGATGCGCATGGCATGGACGTGTTCAACAGTCTCTCTATGAGTGCAGCGACTATTGCTTATCAAGAATGTTCTGGTTGGTTAACCGAGTTAAAAGACTATCTTCGCGCAAACATCGTTAAGCTTGAGCAGTTTTTGCAAGCGGAACTGCCTGAAGTGAAGTTTACTGCGCCACAAGCCGGGTATTTGGCTTGGCTAGACTGCCGCCCTCTCAACCTGACTGACGCCGAGTTGGAGCAAAAGTTTGTCGCAGCGGGGCTTGTCCCAAGTATGGGGATTGCGTTTGGCAAAGAAGGTTGCGGTTTTGTCAGACTTAACCTCGGCTGCCCGGCGAGTACATTAGAACAAGCAATGCAACGCTTGAGGCAAGCACTGGCTTAGTTGCAAAAAAAAGAGGTCGCATCACGCGACCTCTTTTACATCCAATTATCGTACTATCGACTTGCTAGCTCAGCGAAAATCGCTTCTGCATCAACAATACCGCCAGAGATAGATAGCGTACTAAATGGTACTAAATCTTCTGGAGACGATGGCTTCTTCACTAATAACTCTGGATACGTACGTGATTTGCTCATCAACAACGCTTTAAGCTCTTTCGCTGATAGCTCTGGGTAGTGAGACCATACCAAGGCAGCCACACCCGAAACCACAGGCGCAGCCATACTGGTACCACTATACGCAGCATAGTTATTGTCAGGTGTAGAGGAAAGAACGCGATAGCCAGGAGCGAACACATCTACCGTTTCCTGACCAAAGTTACTAAAGCTTGCGACCATAGAGTCATCTGCGTATTTCGCCGATGCACCAACATCCATCCAAGTAGAGATTGGACGAGACCATTTGTGCTTAGCGAAACGGTTCGGGAAGCTTGGCTTGATATCGTTATCCGTTTTGCTGTTACCCGCCGAGTGAACAATAAGCACCCCTTTGCGCGCTGCATAGCGGAAAGCGTGGTCAACAATATGTTTACGTGGTGAGTAGCTCTTACCAAAACTCATATTGATGATCTTTGCACCGTTATCTACTGCGTAGCGGACTGCGTTCGCGATATCTTTATCACGCTCATCACCATTTGGCACCATACGCACTGCCATGATCTGTGCGTGATCCGCAATACCTTCAACCCCTAAGCCATTATTACGCTCAGCGGCAATGATACCCGCTACGTGTGTACCATGAGCGCCCACTGGACCTTTTACATCATTGTTGCCGTAGCCTTTTTCCCAAGGGTTAGTGATATCGTCCATAACGATGTCTCTACGGGTATCAAAGTCTAGGTTATAGTGATAGTCCAAAGATTCCTTATAACGGCTTGTACGTGACTCTAAATACTCAAATGAATACCAAGAATCAAACACGCCAAGTAATCCTTGAGCCGCTGCAACCACATCAGCGTTAGAGTGAGAAAGCAGAACTTGTAGACCATCGACAGTAAAATCTTTGTGCTCAACCAAGGCTAAGATTTGCGCTTTGTAGCCATTAGCTTGTTCAGTCGCTGCTGTCACTTGTTCTAGAGCCGCGGTGTAATACTCAACGTTCTCTAGGTAGTCAGCCTCAACACCTTGATAGTATTTGCGTTTCTTTGGCGGAATCCAGTGGTTACCCTCTTTAAGTTCTAAGTACTTTTTGTACTCACGGGTCACTTCTAACGTATCTTGATCAACGTTAATTCCTAGAGAGTTACCCAAGAAGTTCCAGCCGTGCACATCATCAATGTAGCCGTTACCGTCGTCATCGATGCCATTATCTGGGATCTCATCTTCGTTGGTCCAAAGTTTGTTTTTTAGATCTTCGTGGTCAATGTCGACACCTGAATCTAGCACCGCAACAATGATAGGCTGAGGTTTAAGTGGTGGCAGCATGAAATCATAAACAATATCTGAGCCTACACCTTGAATACTTGAGTAATTGGCCGACATATTGAACCAATCACCACGATCTTCAGCAGGTGTACTGAACATGCGCATAGAGAAAAACGCAGGCTCGGCTGGCTTAGCCGAATAATCTTCAATGATATTGCCTTTAACATCTGTGATGAAAGGAGAATTAACTGGAGTTGGGTCAGCACTGACGTTTGCTGAAACCGACGCTGAAGCCAAAATAGCAACAGCAAGGGCGGAAAGTTTATATCCGTTTTTCATTATGTTACATCCTATATTTTTGTATGCTTAAAAAGCGAGCAAAAGATAAAATGCAACACTACGAATATCATTCATTAAATTGATTAATTGAGTTTAAGATCTCATTGTGAGTGTTATTTTTCTGTCAAAGTTTGAGCCACATTCTATTAACATATTCAACACTTACCCTTACCGCCCTTTGTGTTGAAAACTCTTTGTAATCAATATATTAGACAATAATGATTGATTGGATTTTATAGAAATTAGGGATTAATCAGTATGGAAACACATCTAGGCTTTACCTACCACTCAACAGAGAACTGCGTTCAGATCTACCGTGATGGGAGCTTGGTGACGACACTGCGAGGAAAAAGTGCAATTCACTTTACAGCGCGGGCTGCTGAAATGAACCATCAACAACAGCAACAGCTGATGGCGAGAGAAACGGGTAACTATAAACGTGGTAATGAAAAATCAGCCAAATCTAAACACCAAAACAAGTACCGCTAACCACTAGGGTTATCAACAATTACAGGGAATATCGTGAAAAACAGAATGGAACAAACCACTCTTAGAGCCATAACCAATAATCAAAACTGGTGCCAGCGTGTAGCAGAAATACACCAAGTGGAAACAAAACTTGAAGCGAATTACTGGTGTTCGAAAGACCCAATGCCAACCTTTTTCCCCAATCTAGTCACACTCAATACGTCCTCTACACAAGGGCTATTGGAAGAAGTCATTCCCGTACAAAGCAGCTATTTTGTAAAAGATTGCTTTGCCGCGTTAAGCCTCGCCCCATTAGGGTTCACTAAATTATTTGATGCGAATTGGTATATTAAGAAAGCTCAACCACCGCTTCGACAACTCGATGGTGTCCTAATCTCAGAAGCGACGAGCGCTGAAGGGTTGGCTGAATGGGAAACTCGCTGGCGTGGCGAAGAAAACTATACGCCTATTTACCCTAGCAGCGTGCTAGATTCTGAGGCCATCAGGTTCTTCACTGCTGAGTCAAATGGGCAAGTCGCGGGTATTACGAGTTTCAACGATACACACACGCTCGGCATCTACAATTTATGGGGCGAGCCGTGGTTATTCTCCGCTCTTATTGGGCATTTGCAAATGCTTTACCCTAATCAAGATATTGTCGGCTATGGAGATGAACAAGAAGTACAGCGACTTGAACCACTTGGCTTTGAGATTTTAACACCTTTAACAGTGTGGGGACGTTTCGCTTAACCGTTCAACTGTTAGTTTTAACGCCGCAGCCGTTGATAATAAGCTGAGTGATGAACTGAGCGGCTTGATGATAATCGTCGTTATCTAGCTGCTCTTTTTTCATGACATTGCAGATTTGCCAGCCAAAGTCTGCATAGGTTTGGGTGGCGGCCCAGATGGTAAACATCAGGTGGTGCGCCGGAACATCATCCATCAACCCCTGCTGTGACCAGGTTGAAAATTTATCGATGATCATTTGTGACTGCTTAAACAGCTCTTGACCAATATCTTCTGGTAGTGCTTTTGCCCCTGACATTACTTCATTGGCGAATACCTTTGATGCATAAGGATGGTCGCGTGAAATACGAAGTTTCGCTTCGATATACTCGGTTAAGGCTTGAACTGGGTCTGTCAGTTCTTCAATCGGTCGTGATGCTTCAAGCAATGGCTGGGTTACGGTCTTTAGTACCGCGTAATAGAGCTTATCTTTGGAGCTGAAGTAATAAAAAACGTTCGCCTTAGGAATATCAGCCGCTTTAGCAATATCGACAATTTTTGTCGCCGCATAACCGTGGGTAGCAAACTGTTCACTGGCTACTTCAATAATTAGCTGCTGATTTTTCTGCCTAATACGACTCATTCGATACCCTTATACGTTCACATCGAAATCAGTGTAAACAATATGTTATTTAAGGCAAGACGAGAAACAGCTCCACGTAGCCTACATCACAGTCATAACGAAGAAGTGACGACCGATTGGTCGCCACTTCTTCGTGTGCCTAGTATAGATTTACAATGTAAATTATCGCCATACGCCCCACTCTCCAGTGGTTCCTGGCTCTTCACCTTTTGTCCACCATTGCGCTGTCCACTCTCTACCATTATGAGTCACAACATCTCCCGTGTCGTAGACCTTATCTCTATCCCAAAGGTTTGTAGGTTCGACAGGAGGTGTATCTGCTTTGATGAGCGAAAGGGCATAACTGAAAGTATTGTTGGGCGCTAAGACTTGGTTGGCGTAGATATTATTGGTATCAAACATATAGTGGTTCATTTCTGCATGCCAAATCCCCACATACCAATCACCCGTTTGCTGAGAGTTAAACTGATCTGCAATTTCAGCCGCCCACGTTGTGGTATTGTTGGCACTAATGGCTAAAGACACATCGACAATTTCTGCCCCAGTGGCATCAAATGTACGGAATCTGATCGTGTCGCCAGATTCTACCGGACCAAACCCTTGTGGCACAAAGTAACCCAATGCTGTCAGATTGTTATTCGGATCCGTTGGGTCAGTAGGATCGGTTGGCGGATTGGTTCCGCTGCCTCGCAAGGTAATATCACTACAGTTGTAAAAGCCCTCACCTGCCACATCGATACGTTGCCATCGAGTGTATAGGATCGCGTCGCCAGAGCGTTCTGCCGGGAAAGTGACTTTCATTCGGTATCGCTTTTGCGCATCGACTGCAATATCGCCTGCGGTATCAATTAACTCAAGATCATCCCAAGTTAAAGGTAGTGAAGGGTCATAACTTGGCTTGGTTAAGTAGAACTCCCAATAAGAAGGGTTGTGCGGTGCTTGGCCGTAGAATACAAAATCTATTTGATTGTTGGCATCTAATGCAACGTTAGTACGCTGCCAATGCGGAGACACAGCATTAAGCCCTTTCTTGGCCGAATCGCCAGCAGAACACAGCTCACCGTCAGGCACTATGACTTTGACATGAGCCATGTCTCGATAGTTAGCCACATTCGCGGCCACTTCACTGCGCTGCACAAAGGGATAAGCCCCCGATTGATCATAAGCGGCCTGACACGCTTGATTGGGTATTTCATCAGTCCAAAAACCGCCATCTTCATAACATGTATTTTGGCGCGCGCTAGGGAACTCCGCCCAGCCATGAGCACTCACATTCATCGAGTTCAATGCGGCTAATGCACTTAAACTCATTAGAGGTAGGGTTAGATTAATCTTCATTTTTCATCCTTTTTATTCGCTAACTGACTGCTCAAACAAAGAGTAATCCCTTTGTTTGTCCATCAAAGCTAGCAGGATGAATCGAAGTGATAGGTTAGATTGACGTGATGAATTATTAGACTTTCGCCTGCTTTCCAAGATTTTTGTCGCCTGACTAAAGAGCCAGTCCACTCTTTCGAGTCACTTCAAACTCTCGGCACTTTAGAGCACTGCACCGATATTGGAGTTAAAGCCGCCTTTTTACTCTCTAATCGCTATAACTGTATTATTATTAAGGATAAAGCCAGTACGCATGTTCAATCATTTACTAAGGACAGTAATACATGCCGCATTTCATCAGAGTATTCGCGATAGTTGGGCTCTTTTCCTTACTCGGCTGCACCGAGCCCATCACTCCAATCAAAGTTGGTGTGGTGTTACCCCTTACCGGAACTTTCAGTGGCTATGGAGATAAAGCGCTGAAAGGGGCTCAGCTCGCAGTAGAGCAAATCAATGCAAGAGGAGGCGTCAATAACCGTCAGATAGAACTGATTGTCCGAGATAATCAGACCGATCCGGCGAAAACCGTTGCCTACACTCGTGAGCTAATTCAACAACACAACGTCCATGCTTTGCTCGGTCCCATAAGCAGCTCATCGCGATATGCGATGAGTGAAATTGCCAGCAAATACCAAATCCCCATGCTTTACGGTATCGATTACGAGGGGGGACACCATGACAACTACCTAATTTGCTATAGCACGATTCCAGAACATTACATCGATCCTGTTATTCCCTATTTCATCGCTAAGAATCAACGAAAGTACTTTATCTTTGGTTATGACTATATCTGGCCCCATAAAATGTCACAGCGCATCAAACAAGCTGTCGACAGCAATAAAGGCGAGGTAACGGCTGTAGAATTCACTGCATTTGATGTCACAGACTACCGCCCAGTGCTAGAGAGGCTAGAGGCGTCTGAAAGTGATGTATTAATGCTTATTTTACCTGGCACAGATGGTTTCGAGTTTATTAAGCAGTTTCGCCGCTACACTTTTAGCCGACCGATAGAAGTCGTGGCTTTCGCCGCAGACGAAACTTATCTCGACGCTGTAGATGCAGAGCTATTAGAAGGTATCTATACACCCCTGCACTTTTTCAGTGACCTGCAAACTGATTTCACCAATCAATTCACTAAGCAGTATCGGCACTTTCATGGCGAAGATGAGATAATCACATACTCATCCAAAGCCCACTACGACTTAGTCTACCTACTCAAGGCGGCAATAGAAAAATCTGATCTTGCAACCCATCAGCAAGTCATGAATAACTTACA
This sequence comes from Vibrio sp. R10-SF1-ISO8, assembly GCF_059833805.1. NCBI lineage: Bacteria > Pseudomonadati > Pseudomonadota > Gammaproteobacteria > Vibrionales > Vibrionaceae > Vibrio > Vibrio sp. R10-SF1-ISO8. The sequence continues at coordinate 372,857 of NZ_JCBDHL010000010.1, forward strand.
TGGTCTGACTCGCTATTCAGGTGCAGAAAAAATACATCTTCGAGAAGACAATCATTTTGACTTACCCATGTATCTTGGACAATACCAACAAGGCACGCTAAAAGTAGTCAAGCAGTTTGGCGTTATCTCTCCACCGGATCAACGAGTAGGAGTGCAATGAGCCGACTGAGATATAAGATCTTTTTACTGTTTGTCCCTTTAATAGCCTGCATATTCCTGTTTGGTCACGGCTACTTCGTTGCTCGCAAAAACCTGATGCTAGAGCACATCAACCAAACCAGTCGACTGGCAACAGCCCAAGTCGCTGTCGATATTGGCTATTTCGCTGAAAGACGATTTGGCGAATTTGATGATATAAGCGCTCAACTCCAGCAATGCCATCAGATTGAAGTTTCTACTTCACCTATTTCTGTCGCCAGTGCGCTGAGCTATTCTGCTGGTTTCTCTGCACTTTTTGTTTCAGATATCAACGGCCACACCAATCAATTCACTCTTTCTGCCAACCCTAGCAATCGCTATGTACTACGCAAGAACTTAAATGGCGCGTCGTTACTCGACAGTCATCATTTATCACTACTGATGCGATCTGCTGCAGATTGGAAGTTAGCTGCGCCAAAACGTGAAAAGCAGCTAAAACAACTGGTGACAGCGCTTTCAGAACTCAAAAATAGGGGGGAAGAAAACTCTTTTTCAAGCCGAAAATTAACCCGAGAACTGATTAAGCTCCGCCAGATGAAGCACTTACCAAAAGCGGTAGTGACCATGGTTGATGATGCGACCGTTGCCAAACTTGACTTGATTTACGATACCTCTACTTATTTTTTCTCTCGCCCTCTCTTGGATTGCCAACACAACCTCGTCGGCTTTTATACCGTTGTTCTTGATCGAACGATATTGGAAGATCAGCTGTTTGCCGTAAAACAGAATTTTCTAAAACAAGGACTGCATGCGGTAGATGTCGCTCTAATTCGCAATAAAGATCAACACATCATCACTGGCTACCGGTATCTAGAACAAAACAAGCTCACAGAGTACAAACTCAACCAAAATACTGCGCCTGTAATGAGAGAAGATCTTGGTGGCATTCTGACCAATCAAACTGTTGATATTAATCCCAGTATTGCCTCCTCACTGTTATTAGACACGAGTCATTCACATAAGACAGGCATTAGTGTGGTGCTTTTTGTCGACCAAGACGAAATCAATCGAGTCAGTCAAACGATAAGAAAAGAGGTCGACATCTATATCGCTGTTTCAATCACGCTCTTCTTGCTGCTATTTCTGTTTGTTTCCCGGTATGTGGCTAAACCAATCATTACCTTACGTAAGCAAATACGCCTTCTTTCTACAGGCGGGAACCCCAAAATAGAGCGAACCACGCGAAAAGATGAAATCGGCGAACTGCTCAACGCCTTTGAGAAGATGACCCAAACCATTCGCCACAAAGAGCAGCAGTTAACCAAACTTGCTCAATATGACCCTCTGACAGGGATCTTTAACCGAAGGGCACTGATGGATGCAGTCAGAGATATAGAGGCACTTCATCACCATACAACCATCGTTTTTATGCTCGATTTAGATCACTTTAAAATGGTTAATGACCAGTTTGGCCATGCAGTCGGAGATAATGTACTGCGCAACGTAACTGCGTTAATCAAACAAGATATTCGTCATAGTGATATTTTTGGTCGAATGGGAGGGGAAGAATTTACCGTGATACTTCCTGAGACAAAACTTGAGAAAGGGATACAAATTGCCGAGAGAATTCGAAAATCGATTGAAGTCTTCTTGGGTGACTCTCTTCCAGAGCCTTCTTCACATCAACCGCTTACGATAAGTATCGGTGTTAGCGTTTGGCAAGGAGGAAGCTTTTCAAAAGCCCTTGCGAATGCGGATAAGTATCTCTATCGCGCTAAAAAACAAGGGCGTAATCAAGTGGTTTATGAGGACAAATGAGAATCCAAATAAGCCTGAGCCTGCTCTTTGCCCATGTATTTACCTAAGGTTCGCGCAGGGACTGTGGTCAAATCAACCACGATCAAACCATCTAGGGCAAAATTGAATGCAGGGTCAACATTAAAGCAGACCAGTTTGCCATTCATACCTAAATACTGCCTGAGCAAAACAGGCAACCCCATCCCCTGCTCTAAACGACTTAACACTTTAGACAACAGAGGTAACTTGGACAAAGAACTAAGCATATCTGGGCGCCAGAATTCCTGACCACTTTTTTCTAGTGGCGTTGTCGGTGCGACTAGCTTAGCTTTTTCATCATCGTAATAGTGAACGGACATCACTGATGCAATTAACTGGCGTGCGACTGGGCTGTAGTCATTGCTGATACTGACTGGGCCAAACAAGTGGGTGTACTTAGGGTTGCGTTGAACAAAGCTAGCAATGCCTTTCCACAGCAGAAGTAAAGAGTGCATGTTCCTTTGATACTGCTTTGCGACCACTGAACGTCCTAACTCTATAGACTGACCTAAGCTATCAACGAAAGCCTCATCGTATTTAAACAAGCTCGTCGAGTAGAGAGCATCAATGCCACCTTTGGCAAGCAACTCATCAACCAAGCCCAAACGGTAAGCGCCGACTAAATCGCGGTTAGCCTTATTCCAGACAAAGAGCTGATAATAATGCTGGTCAAACTGGTCGATATCACAACTGCGTCCACTGCCTTCGCCCACTTCCCTAAAGCTCTCTTCCCGAACTCGGCCAATCTCGCGCATCATGCTTGGCATGCTTGGAGTTGGCGCGCAGAAAACCTCGAAATCCCCCTGCTCTAGCAGCTTATAAGACTCGAGTGCGAGCAATTCGCTTTCCAATGTCTCTACAGACACAGGAGCAATGATAGCTTCAGCATTCTCATCCTGTAGGGTTGGCGCTTGCTCGTTGCCCATACTCCCCATCAGATAGGTATTTAATCGAAAGTACTGAGTAATATCCTCTTCGTTATCGAAGTCTTTAATCTCACTGTAAGGAATAGGATTACCCACTGAGACCGAGATGGTCTCTCCCGATTTGTTGAGTAGCTCTCGACCTAACATCGCCGTCCTGAGTAATGGATGAATTCGCCCTGCTTGATAAAACAGTTTGCTGTTCATTCCATTGATGAACAGCGAAACGGTGGTCGCCTCGGCATGCTTAACAAACTTAGCAACTGACTTACTCCACGCTTTATCGGTGATCTTATTCTCACTGGCTTGCCACGAGGAGACTTCACCAGCAGGAAAAATAATCAGAACTCCACCTTCTTTTAAGTGATGATTGGCCTCTTTAATCGCTTGTCGATTGGTTCGCTTGGCTTTTTCACCACCAAACACATCAACTCCGATAAACAACTCATCAAGCTCTGGTATGCGCTTGAGCAGCTCATTCGCCAGCACTTTGACATCTTTGCGTACTTTAGAAATCAAAGAAGCGAGAATAATCCCTTCGATACCACCAAACGGGTGATTGGCAACGATTAAAACCGAGCCTTCCGCAGGGATGTTCTCAAGGCTGCCATGATCAACCTGGTACTGGGTACCAATTCGAGCCAACGCTTCATGCATAAACTCAAAACTGTCTTCTGGTAGAACATCTTGTTTGTACAACGAGTCAAGCGTAGCAAGCCCTGTCGCCCATTCTAAGACGGACTCTCCAATACCAAATGGTGTTTTACGCGGTAATCGAAAAGGACTATCAATCATACTAAGCTCCTTTCGCTAAAAGGCTGTGAGTGAATGTACCTTGTGTTTTAACGTCGCGAATAAACAAGAAGACACCGCAACTCCACACGATACACGCCATACCAAACAGTAAACCTCCGTCACTGCCCACCACTTCGCCCATCGCATTAAACTCTGGCATAACCACACCTAACGGAGTAAACAGATGGAAGAAGATCGCACCGGTCATAATGCCCGCGCTCATAGCAGCTCCAACACCATGTAATCGAGTGAACAGCAAGATAGAAGCGATGAGCTCTGCAAAGCCAATCATGTAACCGCCATAAACCCCAAACCATTCAATTCCTGACCACTCACCTAAAGTGCCGAAAATATGCTCGGTTTCGTAAGAGCCAGAAAACTTAAAAAATAGCGATTGAATAAACACAAAGGCGATAAAGGCAGAGGGTATATGCTTTAGTGGCGCAAATTTCATGGGTTTGTTCCTTATTATTGTTATTGGATTAATGTCGGCCAGTTTTTATCAGCCATAGAGATGTGACCCGCGCGGTCGTCGTCCCACCAACTTTTGACTTCTGCGTCATAGTTAAGGTAAAGCTTGCCATCAACGATTGCCCACTGCTTCGGATCGGATGAAGCAAAGTCATTCTTGGCTGAAATCGCCCATGCACAGTAACCACCATATTGCGGTGCGTATGCATCTGGGTCTGCTTTGAATTTGTCGAGATTTTCTTGTGAAGAGAAATACCAGTCAGCGCCTTTATATTCGGTTTGCCATTTACTATCTCCTTTCACTGGCTTACCTTGAGTGAAGTAGGCCACGGTGTCATAGCCACTAACGGCTTTGTTGCTAAAGATTCCGGTATAAATCTCATCCGCAGCAAAGGTAGGAAAACTGAATAACATGATCAGCAGGGCGAATAACTTTTTCATTTGAAAACTCCTTGTTCGACAATGTCGTTTTTAAGGCAACTTAGGCTAGTGCGAAAATCAACATTGCGATGATTGTCTATAGATTGGTAATTCATTTCTTGTTTAGAAGAAGACACGACAACCGAGGTAAAACTTACAGTGCGCGCATCATTTCTTTCCATTAATGGTGAAAGATGCGGATAGTTTGCGTCATAGGTTTGATGGAACAGGCGACCCACTTCTTGATCAGGCATGGTAGTGATCAACTCATTAAACAGTTTGAGACGATACTGACGCGCCTCTTCAAAGTGCATCGCTGCAGACACAATCGGGGCAAAAGCATGAGAACGCCTAAGTAGCTCGCCATCCCAAGTCCAAAGTACGGTTTCATTGGCGGTGCGTCTGGTGTCAAAAGAGACGACGGTAAAAGGGGCAAACGAGCTTAAATCCATATCCAACAGGCGGCTATCGACAGTCTGGCTCGAACAACTGCTCGCTAGACGTTTTATGATAAGACCTCGACTGGTTAACTCTCCATTTGGCGTCATGCCTTGATAAAAGTTGAGCAGACAGACGGTAACGCCATGTTCATTGGTTGAAATCCAACTGCCACCACCAACAGGATCAATCGGCATCAGACAATGAACACCGTCAATCAAAACACTTTGAGGTTCAAGTGCAGGTAGGCGAGAACGTTGCTCATCTCGATTAAAGTAAACTTCATAGTGATTATTGCCATGATAAACCCAAGATAATGTACACATACCTATTGAGCCCTCTGGTAAGTTGCCGTTGTGGGCGCGACGCCAAAATGGCTGTCAGAGTCGACACCACGCAAAGAGGCAACGACTTTAGCCATCGCAAAATGATGGGTAGCATGTAGCGCAGCGAACGTCAGCTCACGAACGAATGTTGAAGAGACTTCCTCGACATGGGTTTGCGACAACATGACTTCCGTTTCAACGCTGACGGCTTGGTGAAGTTCATTGGACGGTAATTCAAACAGCCACTCGACCAGCTCTCTGATTTCCTGCTTGGCGACGTCTAAGCTTCTTTCTACCGCGTGCCCGCGGCGGCGAACGTTGTAGTCGATTTTGAGCGGATCAAGCTTGATAGCGTGAAACAAATCAAGCCAGTGACGAAAGTGCTCACCTATCGAACTACTCACATGCGGTTGAGCAATAAAGACATAATCTTCCTGGCTGAGCGTTTCTAAAAACTCGTAACCTTGATTGAGTGTTTCAATGCATCCCACCACAGCTTGGGAAGGGCGCGTCTGAGCATTTGTCGCTAAGCGTGTCATTACATTTTTCATGTTTTTCTTCCTAAGCGCGACGGTTAATCGGTCATTGGATAAAGCTGAGTTAAGAGTTTCTCTTCCCGCCAAGCTTGAAGCAATGCACCCAATGTCGGGGTTTTGTGGCCTTGTTTTTTATGCTTAGAGCCAATCTGGTAAAGCAAACGATACTGTTTTAAAAGCGTAGTAAAGATATCGCTCAGCGGTGTATCGCTATCCCAAATATGCGCGGCTTCGCTGCTCGCCCCATTGATTTCCAAGATATCGAAACACTCACCATTCATTAGGGTTTGAATGTCTTGGAACTTGATATCGAGACGACCATAGTGGAAGCCTTCAAAATCGCCGAGAATCTGATCTAACTTTTCTTCCAGCGCTTGTGTGATGAAATGGTTACCGTCGCGAAAAATAGCACCGCGAGAATGGCTACCTGCAAATGCCAACTGAAACTCGTCCTTATCTGCAACCACCAAATCGAGATGTTCACTATGACGAGGAAGATAAAGATGCTGAAGTTTGCCTGCTCTTGGACACTTTTCGATTAGCTCTTTCAGAGTAGAATGACCATCCCCAATCACCCTTGGGGAATACTTCAAAGTAATAGAGATGATTTTCCCGCGCGACTCTCCAGGCTGCCGGACGTAGAACACGCCAGCTTCGGCACTGTATTGCGACTTCTCTTGCAGTAAGAAGCGACCAGAGACAGGAAAGGTTTCAATATAATTTTGCAGTTGCTCATCCGAATGAATAAGTTTCACTCCAACCCCACGGCAACCCAGATCAGGCTTTGCCACTAACGGGTACGTCAGCTCTGCTTTCTCAAGCTGGCTTTTAGCATCACTGAGTAAGTCTTGAGTACGTTGCTCAGTTTTAGTCAAAGTGATAAATGGTAGAATCCATTCTTTGGTTTGTTTACCCGCAGAAGTGAAAATGTCGTGCTTTGACTCCCCGACCATGCCACTCAATTTGATGGCTGGATTGGCGATCAATGGCAGTGCCCAATCTCGATGGACGACACTCAACGCCGCACTTTGCAGCACAACGGGTGTGTAGAAAAACCAAGCAGGCAAGAATTCAAACGGAGAAATTACTCGTTTAGGCTCTTGGAGTACGGGCATACCCGCATTGACCATTCCCTGTGGAATCATTTCAACGTTAGCGAGCTGTGTCATACGCATCCCTTAAAAGTGTTTTAGTAATCAGTTTGTTTAGCAGCAACATCAGGCACAGGCCCAGTGGAATAAGTAGCCAGCTCACTTGACTATCTTGAAGCCACTGCGCGTTGCCGAGTTGGAAAAAGGAGCCAAAAACCAGCGCTGTCCACAGGCCCGTCGCCGTCAAGACTGCAATAAAGAATTTGATTTTTGGCACATCTAGAAAACCACTCAATGTGAAACCAATCGTTCTGAGACCAGGAATGAAACGCACGATAAACAAGGTCATAAACGCTTGCTGATGAAGCTCACGCTGCATACTCCTTGCTCGCTGATAACGGAACAAACGATAGCGAAGAAAACGCACTTTTTGCGCCGCCTTACCCATAAAGTAAAGGCCAAGGTCTCCAGTGCTGATACCGACAAATATCGCCATCAGGGCAACAGAGGTCGGCATCAACTGCTCAACCGCTAAGGTCGCTGCGGTAACTATCGCTAGGTCTTCTAATAGGTAAGAGAGTAAAACGATGCCTATGAACAGCATCGTCACAGAGACATTGTCTTGAAACAGCCAAGCTTCTATTGTCGCCGCTAACTCTGTCATAACTCGCCCCGAACTGCCCTTACCTAAAAACAACACGCAACTGGCGTGTTAACTGAGTGTTATCTTCTGCAGCAACGATTGGGTTAGTAAGTTTATGATTCGCACCCATTTCATACGCTACATTGATAAAGATAGGATAGTCCGCAGAAAAATTTCACTGTGAGACGATTTTTACTGATGAGATAACAATGGTATATCGAATAAAGTCGCCAAAATGTAGAAAAGCCAGTGGCTTGAGCGCAAACCACTGGCTTATCAGTTAGACGTTTGTAATGGGTAATTAATGGTGTTCAGAAAGTACCTGCTCAGTCTCTAAATCAAACAGATGACATTGAGATGTAGCAAAACTTAATAAAGTAGAATCCCCGTCTTGTACAATTCGATCCGCATCAAACGGCACACGAGCAATCATTTTATCTGCACCGAGTTGGAAGTAGAGGTAAAGCTCATTACCCATAGATTCAACCACACTTAATGTATGGCGCTGAGTATTCACATCACTTGCGAGTGCATCATGATTAGCGAGTTGAATATGCTCTGGCCTAATGCCAAACCAAACCCATTTACCACGATGTTGACGAGCCAAAGACTGCTTATCAGCCGGCAACAGCCAACGCGTCCCATTTTGGCTTATCACATTCATCACACCATCAATCTCATCGATACGTGTTTTAAGTATGTTCATTGCAGGTGAGCCAATAAACCCAGCGACAAACTTATTTGCCGGGTAGCGATAGAGGTTCATCGGCGTGTCCACTTGCATAATCTCACCTTGATTCAAAACGCAGATCCGATCGCCAAGCGTCATCGCTTCAACTTGATCGTGTGTCACGTAGATCATGGTCGCGTTTTGACCTTCAGCCTTAAGATCATTGTGTAGCTGGGCGATACTGACACGCGTTGAAACACGTAACTTAGCATCAAGGTTAGAAAGTGGTTCATCGAATAGGAACACATCTGGCTTACGCACCATGGCGCGGCCTAAGGCAACACGCTGTCTTTGTCCACCAGACATTTCACCGGGTTTATTTTGCAGTAAATGCTCAATTTCAAGGGTTTTCGCAGCTTCAGCAATGCGCTTTTCAATCTCTAACTTGGGTAACTTCTGCTGCTTGAGTCCAAATGCCATATTCTCGTAAACCGACATATGTGGATAAAGGGCATAGTTTTGAAACACCATCGAAATACCACGATCTTTTGGCGGAAGATCATTAACGCGCTTTTCGCCGATAAACACGTCTCCATGAGAGATCTCTTCTAAGCCAGCGATCATCCTTAATGTCGTCGATTTAGCGCAGCCGGATGGACCAACAAAGACCATAAACTCCCCTTCACGGATGTTTAGGTCGACACCATGTACCGCTTTGAAACCATTCGGGTAGGTTTTTTCTACCGCTTTCAATGTCACTTCAGCCATGACTTTCCTTAAATCAATTCGTTAAATGCTTGCGCGTCAAAATGGGCAACGGATGGGATCACCAGATCAGCAACTGGCTCAAGTTCACTTCGCAGTGCAGTACCGGTAAGCACGCCGACTTTTCTTGCGCCCGCGTTATGACCAAATTCCATGTCTGAGACGGTATCGCCAAACATGATCACTTCATGAGGCTTTACATCGCACTGCTGACAAAACGCATTCAATAAAGCCGGAGCGGGTTTAGGTTCGATATCGCCATCAGAATAACCCACATAATCAAACAGCTCGCTCAAGCCTGATTGCTCAAGTGTGTACAGAGTTGAATCTTTGGTATCCGCGGTTGCAATGCCAAGCAGCATGCCCTGTTGTTTTAATGAAAAAAGCTTATCGGCCACACCGGGTAAGGCTTCGACCCAGTGCGGATTTTGTTCGACTTGGTCATTAAATGCCGCTTTTGTCACTTGAGTAAACATCTCTAGAGACACATTCGGCTGCAACATTTCAAACCACGCTCGTGCCGTATCTTCAACGGGGTTAGATGCCAACAGGCCGTGGTTATCTACCCTATCTCCTTGTACACCGATAGCCGAGAGTAACTCATTCACTGTGACACTTTGATGACCTTGGTGTTCATCACTGAACCCTTTGACCTGCTCGCTCGCACTGCGAGATACGTTGAGCCACATATTGTGGAACTCAAGTAAGGTTCCATCTTTATCAAATAGCAGGGCTTTAAACTTCATCACTCTCTAATCGCTCCATTAGTTCACCCCAAGTTTTAACTAGAGGTTGATTAAATATTGGTTGGTTGGCGTCAAATACGGCATTGATGCAACCTTCAAACTGGTTGCGTTGCTCGTCGCCTATGTGGCGGCGAATATCGATTCGGCACCATGAGTATCCTTTCGGCACTTCGAGGGTTTGTGGCTGTTGAGACAAATCAATACAGGATGCTACTTGCCCATCAACCACCACTTCAGCCATATACCGGTATTTTGTATCTTTAACGCTGAGTACATAGCTCAGCTCTCGCCCAGCCGAGTCTTGCCCCGGTATCAATTCGCCTTGATTGATTTCAAACTCAAGCCCGCAGCGGCGCTCCAGATAGACATGACCATTGCGCAGGCCAGCGAGAATGCCTTCTCCGCTTAAGCCATGACTAAATACAAAGGTAGCAGGATCACCATAAATCGATGGTTCTTCAGATTTTGGATTACGTTCATGTGGCTCTAGGTGCGAATCGCTGCCGCCTATTGCTGCAATACGATGGCCACAGCTCCACAATTCATTCAATACCACGAGCGCTTGTTCAGCCGCTTTGGGGGAGGTAGACCAAGTTGGATCGCAGCAAACTTCGAATGTCGATACGCGACTCAATTCAAGATCAGCATAGTGCCAATGCCATGGTCTCATCATCGGATGATTAATGCTGATTGAGCTGTGACCTTGTTTCGCAAGCTTTAGTCCAGATTCAATAATAGCGGCACTTTTATGTTCAATATCTCTAAGGTCAAGCGATTGAACACCACCATGAACATTGAAGTGACCAAGGTCCGTTGTCACTTCAATGCCGGGTAAGAAAAGGCATTGGCTAGAAACAGGCAGCTTAGGTTGAGTGATGTTGTGTTCAGTAAAAAAGAAGAAATCTAAGTTTTGTGCATGCACAATCTCAGTAGCTGCTTCAAGGTTATTATGACCATCAGAGAGCTGAGTGTGAGCATGAAGATCACCACGATACCAACGGGACTCAGGGCATTTGACTTCACTGTAGTCAAATTCAATTTCATGCGTTGTAGAGACAACTTTACGTAGAGGTAGGGCACTATCTGCCATCTCTTTTTGCTGCGAACAAGCCACATCGACCTGATACTGCATAGCTCGCTCTGTGCGAAACTCCCCTTCTAAATTGTACAGCTCAAGCAGCCATTCTCCTGCTGCTAGCTCTCCATCTATCGCACCAAATCCAGATTGCTCATTGCTAACAACCAAAGACTTATACGCTTTTTCAAACAACAACTTGCCGCGAAAACCACCTTGTACATCATAAACAGCCGCATATAAGAAGCCTTTCGTTACGGTTGTTCCCGTTATCGTCACTGTCTTGGTTCCAAGCGGAACATCGAAGTTAAGACGAACCCTGCCAAAAGGCAGCTCACCTTGAAATCGAGTCATACAACTCACCCATTGATTACTATTAGGATTGAGAAAAGCTAGCCCACCAAAGCAGCGGGCTAGAAAAGGGTTAAGAGCGGTTCGCTCTATCTAACGCGCGTTGAGCTTTCTTAGCCGCTTGTTTTAGCGCTTTCTCTGCTGGCACGTTTTGAATTTGGATTTGGTCTGCTGCGACTTTTAGTGCATCCATGATCTTACCATTGGTCGGATCTAAGAAGTCCTTGGTCGCAAAACTCGCCTGCTTAAGTGGGATCAAGGCTTGTGGATTCTTGCTAGTGAACGCTTGATACTCAGGCACATTCTCTACACTCTTTCGTACAGGAATGTAACCCGTAAACATTGACCATGCTGCGGTATTTTTCGCATTGGTATAAAACTCAATGAACTCAAACGCACCTTTCGCGGCTGCTTCATTCGTCCCTTTAGGCATGATGTAAACTTGAGCACCAGCCTGCGGTGCCGATGGATTTGCGCCCCAGCCAGGCTGTGTGGTTGCTGCTAGCTTAGTGAAATCCAGATCGCCTTGGTCGCCAGAAGAGCCCGTGTAGCCAAGCGCATTGCCTTTCATCACGTCATCAATCGTCTTGTACCAGTATTCCCAACCTTGACCACCGTGGTGAATACGCATGATCTGATCGTCGTGAATCCATTGACGGAAGCTATCCCACACTTCAACCCACTCCGGTGAGTCAATCAGCACCGTCTTACCGTCATCACTGATCACCTTGGCACCATTAGAAAACGCGGCGTCAATCATGTTGTCTTTGCCCCACATCGGCTCCCAACCATAGAAGGTGGTATTGCCTTTGGCGTCTCTTTGAGTCACTTTTTCAGCGACTTTCGCCACACCTTGCCATGTATTTAGATCTTGCTCAGTAAATCCATTGTCAGCCAACACTTGTTTGTTGTAATAAAAAACCTGTGTGGTTCCATAGGCTGGCAGACCAATGACAGTGCCATCTTCCGCTGTCACCTGCTCTTTGAACGCACCAACAAAATCGGAGAAGTTAAACTCGTCATCCATGTATGGCGTCATATCACGACTCAAACCTCTGCCATGCATAGCTTCAGCACGACCAGAGTCTAAAAGAACCAACTCAGGTGCAGTTTTTGAAGCCAGACCAGCTTGCAGCTTTTGATAGGTTTCAGCGTAGTTACCTTGCAGAGCAGGTTTGATCACGTACTCATCTTGGCTCGCATTGAACTCTTCGATCAGTTTAGTCATCATTTGCTGCGGTTTAGTACCGCCGGAATACCAGAAATTCACTTCTGTTTTAGCCAGTACACTACCAGAGAACATAGAAGCGCTTGCCGCGCCAGCACACACTAGTGCGAGAGTTTTTAGTTTCATTTCCGTTTACTCTTTTACGCCGTTATCGGCGATACCTGAAAGAATCGTCTTTTGACAGATGACGAATAGAATCAACAAAGGCAACACCGCAATCGTGCTCGCCGCCATAATTTGCGACCAGTTCAATCCGTAGTTACCTTCGGCGATGAAGTAGTGACGAATACCAGTAGCGATCAGGTTTAGTTCCTGAGACGTAATAACCAGACTCGGCCACATGTAACTGTTGTAGTTAGTAATGAAAGTGATTAAGAACAGTGTTGCTACCGCTGCTTTACACTGAGGTAGTAAAATTGCCCACAAAATTTTTAGCTCGCCAGCGCCGTCAATACGGGCTGCTTCAATCAAGGATGGATGAATCTTGATAAACACTTGGCGTAAGTAGAACACACCAAAGATAGACGCAGCATTAGAAACCACCAACCCCATATGTGAGTCCAACAAGCCCAACTTTGCCAACGTGATATAAGATGGAATATAGGTCACCGCCCCCGGCAGCATGTAACACCCCATCACGACAAAATAGAGCACTGTTTTTGAGCGAAACTTCAGCTGGGTCAGCGCATAAGCAAACATGGCGGAGTTAACAATCACAAGCAGTGTCGTAAATAACGCGACAGAAAAACTGTTGAAGATGTACAAGCCAAACGGTGCACTTTGAAAAGTATCGACAAAGGTTTCCCAGCGAAAGTGCTCTGGAATTAAATTAAGCGGACTAGAAAATATTTCATCATTGCTCTTCAGCGAACCGGATAGCATCCATAAAAATGGGAATACCATGATTGTGCCGCAGACCACCAGAAACAGGTGCTTTACTGGTACTAGCAAAGCTTGCGTGTTGATGCTTGATGCGCGTTGCTGAGTCTCACTATCGCGCTTATTTTCTGTAGAGCTAGCTGTTTTGCTCTGCACATAAGCACGCTGCTGTGGAACAGATTTAGCGTCCATTACTTGAATCGTCATAATATGTCCTTAGTAGTAAACCCAACGTTTACCGATGTAAGTATTCACTAGTGCTAGTAACCCCGTGATTAGGAAAATTACCAAAGATGTCGCTGCTGCAGGCCCCATTTCATATCGCTCAAACGCTTGCTGATAGAACAGGTAAAGCAGAGTACGTGTTTCTCCGCCAGGACCGCCCTGAGTCAGGATCTGAAATTGATCGAACGCCTGTACCGCCGTAATGATATTGACGACAATTAAAAAGAACGTGGTGGGTGACACCAGAGGCAAAGTGATTTTGATAAAGCGGGTCAGGCTACTGCATCCGTCAATCAATGACGCTTCATAAAGTGAAGTCGGAATTTTGTTCAACGCACTAATATAAAACAGCATTGTCCAGCCAATTGATTGCCATATCGTCACAATGATGACCGCCGTCATCGCTGTGTCGCCTTGCTCTAGCCAAGCGATTCTGTCAAAACCTGCCGACATGAGCAGTTGATTGGCCAAGCCTGCTTTAGACTCAAATACCCAAGACCAAACAATAGAGACGGCGACCGTCGGAGTGATCCACGGAGAGAAAATCACCGCTCGATAAAACTGGCTGCCAGCAAAGTTCTTATGCAGTAACAAGGCAAACATAAGCCCCAATAAAACAGTTGGAACCACAACGCCTAGTGAGAACCAAAACGTATTGAGCAACGCTTGAGTAAACTCAAAGTCCTCGACCATGTATTGGTAGTTTTCTAAACCAATAAAATCGTAATCTGGAGAAATGTAATCCCAGTCGGTGAAACTGATGTAGATCGAATAACCAAATGGCACTAGCCAAAAGGTGACCAAAGGCAATAAGAGCGGTGCGGTAAAAAACAGCACCTTGGTTCGATGTATCATCTGTTGAGAGAAAGCGCTCATGGCAACCTCGTACTAATTGATATGGGAGTAAATTAGTTGAGCTATATGACAAGTCTGCTTGAGTGCCCTACATATTTTTTATGGCAACTCATTAGAAAATCTTTAGACCTGTTCACTCATCTCTATCTGGTGATGTAACCAATCGCAGAAGAAGTTCACCTTGGCGCTGCGACTAGGCTTGGTAATAAGGTAGTGTCCTGACTCCGCTGGCATGGAGGCGTCAATGGCAAGCACCAGCTCTTTGCTTTTGAGCTGTTGTGACACCGCCAGTGAACGGACCAATAGCGCGCCAACGCCTTGTTTTGCCGCCTCTAGTGCATGCAGTGAATTGCTGATTTCTAATTGCACCCTTGGCAAGGTGATATCAAACTGGTTGTGGCTCAACCATTGCAGCCAGTTCTCCTGATACCCTTTAACTTGCACCGCTGGTAGCTCGGAAAAATCTCGTTCAGCGAGCGTCTGCTGATAAGTCTGTTTAAAGCTCGGACTGCATACCAGTTGCCAGTGCTCCTGAAAGAGGCGTTCTGAATGCGTATCTTCACTCTCGACCTTGCCGTTGGTCAGCTCGATATCGACATTCTGACAAGGATTAGTCGACGGCCAATCCACCAGCTGAATATCCAGCCGAATAAACGGATACTTGTGATAAAAATCAGATAAGCGGGGCAGCAACCAGTTGTGACACAAAGTGTGGTTGACTCTAAGGCTTAGAACATCGGTTTCTTTTTCACCGAATAGGATTTGCGTTTGCAGTTTTAAGTGGGCCAGTGACCCCGACACAATAGGCTGATAATGCTGCGCCGCCGAAGTAAGTTTGACCCCTTTTTGGCTACGTTCAAACAGAGTGGTATCGAGAAAACCTTCCAGGCTTTTGAGCTGCTGACTAACCGCAGCTTGCGTAACGCACAGTTCGCGAGCCGCTGCGCCAATTGAACCGAGACGAGCAACCGCTTCAAATGCCACAAGGGCGCGGAGAGGAGGTAACATGGTTTCACCTGATTGAAATAAAAGTGAAAATTACTTCAATCAGGTTGCAGTTTTTCGACGCTTAAATGACAGATTAATGACTGACAGAAGAAGAGAAGATATTTATGATCGCTGTCCCAGTCAGAATAAAACTAATACCTACTAACGCATAAACATCGAGCTTTTGACCATATACAAGCCATGAGATAGCAGCGACCAAGACAATACCCGCCCCACACCATACAGCGTATGCAACCCCCAACGACATGGTTTGCACAGTAATCGATAGAAGATAGAAGGCCAACCCATAGCCTATAAGCACTCCTACACTCGCTGGTAACGACGTAAATTGGTTGGTTTTAGGTAGCCAAGACGTGGCGAAGACTTCACAAATGATCGCCAAAGAAAGCGTGATAATGGGAGGAAGAGACAACAACATAAAATGACTCATATACAATTGAACAGGCGCGCGTACTATATCTCAACTCTGTTTCATCCTCATGTATTTAGTCCATAGAATCTCTAATCACTTTCTTAAGCAGCTCTAACTAACCCAAATTGGTTCATTTGGTGTTGACTGCAAATATGAACCAAACTATATTATGAGCCATTACATCAAATGAACCAATGCGATTATTATGGCCACTTACATCTACACGCGTTTTTCTCCTAAGAACCGAGCCTACGCTGAACACCTAGAGTTGCTGCAAAGTGCTGCTGCAGAGAGTGAACACATTGAAGACAAAGTCCAGGGGAATGTACCGCCACCGGAGCGCCCTGGTTTCAAGCTGTTACTTGAAAAGGTCAAGCCCGGCGACACCCTATACATCTGGTGGTTAACGGTTTTTGGCCGCGATTTTTCTCAGGCCAAAAACACGCTAGAAACACTGCTTGATAAAGGGCTAACCATCAAAACCCTGTGCGAACCATTAACTCTGCAAAGCGGCTGCACTCACACTCAATCAATGCTCAGCTTGCTGTCTGGTTACGCGAAAGTTCAAATCCAGCATCGGCTATTTGCTGCTGAGTTAGGTCGAGAAGAGTTAAAGGGAGATCCCGAGCGCTGGAAAGAGAAGTTTCGTGGTCGGCCTGCCGACAAACACAAGCATCAGCAGATCAAGTCTTTGCTTCTTGAAGGCGAGACGATGCAAAGTGTCGCCACTGCCTGCGATGTCAGCCTATCCACCGTCAAACGGGTCAAAGCAAAACTTAACAAGCTCGACCAAGAAGGTTGTTTACGCCGTCGTGGTCATCATAGCGATCCGTCTGGTGAGGTGTAATGAGTAGTAAACCTATTCAGTTTCGAACCATCTTACTGGCGTGTTTAATCATCAGTATTGGTCAGCTCAGCATGGGGTTGGTTTTCCCATCACTGCCATGGATCGCGAAAGATTTTTCTATCTCGCTCGACCAAGCACAGCTTTTAGTTAGTGTGTACTTACTAGGCTTTGGCCCCTCACAATTTATCTACGGTCCAATTTCCGATGCTCTGGGGCGTAAAAAAGTTCTGCTTACCGGGTTACTGATCGCCCTTTCAGGTCTGCTGGTGATCATTGTGTTGAAAGACTCCTTTAATGGCATGGTGTTAGGGCGCTTTCTGCAAGGGTTAGGTACGGGCTGCTGCGCAGTACTCGCTAGAGCATCAACCAGAGACAGATACAGTGGTGCCCAGTTACCTGTCGCCCTATCCTACATCGCCATGGCCGCTTCCATTACTCCATTGGTTGCTCCTGTTATCGGTGGTTTTATTAACTACCATTTTGGTTGGACGATGGTGTTCGTTTCTTTGCTAGGTTACGTCGCTATAGCCTGGGGACTACTCGCTTTCAGATTTGATGAAACGCTCTCAGCGACCAACAAGATTCCGTCACCAAAACAGATGGTTCAGCAATATAAACAGTTACTGACATCGCGCTATTTCATGAGTTTTGCCAGCATAGGTTGGCTTAACTTTAGTCTGATGATTACCACTGTCTCCATCATGCCTTTTATCATGCAAGACCAGATCGGCATGACATCAGACGAATACGCACTATGGGCGATCATTCCCGCACTGGGGATGATTACCGGTACCAGTATCTGCAATCGTGTCAGACCTATGATTGGCAGCAAAAAATTACTGCTATTTACGCCGATACTGCATTTAAGCTCCGCACTGTGGTTTTTCATTTGTCCCCTTGAACCTCTTTATATGATGATCGGCCAATTGCTGATGATTCTCGGAAACGGGATTGCGCTCCCTTGTGCCCAAGCTATGGTCATGCAACCATACAAAAAACAGGCAGGAGCGGCAGCAGCAATGTCTGGGGGTGGGCAAATGATCGTTTCTTCGATTGTCAGTATGGCGCTGGTTCAACTTGGTTTAAGTCAGGCATGGCATTTATCGATTGTTATCGTGATTTTTGCGGTGATTACCCTAGGGAATATCTTGCGCGGCTTTAATGCGGTGCAGTCCATGGAGCAACAAGGGAAAAACATCACAACATGAAGTCACTCTCTCTATCTCAAGCACAAAAACTTGCCCTCATCGCCCAAGGGCTTCCCGTAGGAAAGTCAAAAGGCAGTGCTTATAGCAAAACACTCAACGCTTTCGAGCAACTAGGGTATGTGCAGATAGATACGATTTCCGTTGTTCAAAGAGCCCATCACCATACACTTTGGAGTCGTAACCCAAGCTATCAACCCAAGCACCTTGATCAGCTTGTCGCTGACCGCAAAGTCTTTGAATACTGGTCTCACGCCGCCGCTTATCTACCTATGAGCAACTTTCGCTACAGTTTACCGCGAAAGGCAGCGATCAAATCCGGTCAGCAAAAACACTGGTACTGCAATGACCGTCAATTGATGAGCGATGTTCTTAAGCGCATCGAGTCCGAAGGCCCACTGATGGCAAAAGACTTTGAGTCAAAAGCCCATAAAACGGATGGGTGGCATACCAAGCCGACTAAGCAAGCCTTAGAAAACCTATACATGCAGGGCGATCTAATGATTGCTGAGCGAAGAGGGTTTCACAAAGTCTATGACTTAACTTCACGCGTGTTACCCACTAGCGTCGATACTTCCATGCCAACGCCTCAAGAACACGCACGATTTCTTGTCATGAGTTACTTGAAAGCGCACAGCTTTGGTACTCTCGCGGAGATGACCTATCAGCTTAAAGACGTCAAACAGCATGTGAAGCAAGCGCTACATGAATTAATAGAGAGTGGAGAAGTTGAGCAGATAAAAATAGGTGAAGGCGAGTATGTGGTAGAAAGCGAAGCACTTCAGTTGCTCGACAAACGCATCAATCGCAAACGAGCAAAGATACTCTCTCCGTTTGATAATCTGCTTATTCAAAGAAAACGTGCCAACGCCGTATTCAACTTTGACTATCTGATTGAATGCTACGTCCCCCAAGCTAAAAGGCAGTTTGGCTACTTCTGTTTACCTATTTTATGGGATGGCAAATTAGTCGCACGGGCAGACTGCAAGGTTGATAAGAAGAAGTCTGTACTAAACGTACTCCACCTGTTCACCGAGCCTTCAATAAAGGATAAAGCGGCATTTCTAACCGCATTAGACGAAGAGCTTCAAGCATTTGCCACATTCAATCACTGTGAACATTTCGCCATCTTGAAGCAGTCTGAAAACCGCTAGCGTCTTTATGATACAGAAGCGCTAACTCCTCAAACTAAGACGCCATGACAGACTTGTTGTCGATGAATTTGGTCATTGATCTCTAAACCAAGATGGTTAACTATCAACGAAGAGTCACAGCAACAAATATCGACATAATGAAAAGACTGACTATTTTAGATGGAGGAATGGGACGCGAGCTCAAGCGAATGGGTGCGCCTTTTTCTCAGCCTCTCTGGAGTGCTCAGGCACTGATTGAGTCACCGCAATGCGTAGAGCTGGCCCACACCAACTTCATAGATGCTGGCGCTCAAATCATTACCACTAACAGTTACGCCTGTGTTCCATTTCATCTTGGGCAAGAGCTGTTCAACGCTAAAGGAGCGAATCTCGCTGCGAAAGCAGCCAAAATAGCCAGACTATCAGCTGACAAAGCATCACATGCAGTACAAGTGGCAGGCGCTCTACCACCCGCCTTTGGCAGCTACCGACCAGATTTGTTTCGTCCAGCAGAGGCAAAGCAGATCTTTAACCTACTCTATCAGGCACAAGATAAATACGTAGATATCTGGCTAGCGGAAACCATCTCAAGTTTGGAAGAACTCAACGCTATTGTATCGGTTCTATCTCAGACAGATAAAGCAAGCTATTACGCTTTTACTCTTGCGGATACCACTAAGACTGCTCAATTGCGCTCTGGTCAATCGGTGCGAGAGGCAACAACACGCGCTTGTATAGCTGGTGGCAGCGGCATCTTTTTTAATTGCTCAGTACCCGAGGTCATGGTTAACGCGGTGACCGAAGCGAAACAAGTTCTTAATGAGCTAGGGAGCTCAATCGAGATTGGCGTCTACGCCAACAACTTCACCCCAATCGGTGATGAACATGAAGCCAATGACACCATTCAAGCGATGAGAGAGCTAACACCACAAGATTATCTTGAATACAGCAAGGCGTGGTTTGAGAGTGGAGCGACGATCATCGGAGGCTGCTGTGGAATAGGCCCTGAGCACATAAAACTACTCAGTGAATGGCAAAGCACACTCAAGCCTTAGTACATACCACGTTAGCGGTGGGCGGCACCTTTACCGACAGGTTTAAGGAACTTATAATCTGGCTCGCTGCTCAAGCATCTTCATCAACGCGATGATTTAGCTAAACTCTCGCTTATTTACTCACCTCATATTTACCCTTTGGAACCTTTTATGTCATCAGCAAATTCCGTTATTGTCCTCGATTTTGAGACTACTGGCTTATCACCAAATATGGGCGATCGCGCCATTGAAATAGGTGCAGTAAAACTCGTTAACGGCGAAGTAGTGGATACCTTTCAGCAACTGATGAATCCTGGGTTTCGAGTCAGTTCCTTTATTGAGGGGTATACGGGCATTACCAATAATATGCTAGCCCATGCGCCAAGCTGTGAGGAGGTAATGGCAGAATTCTGTGACTTTATCGCTGACGACAACCTTGTCGCACATAACGCTTCGTTCGATAAACGCTTTTTGGACGGAGAGCTAGAACGTATTGGCCTTTCCTACCAAGGCCATTTTGCCTGTTCACTATTGGTTTCTCGCAGGCTTAATCAGGAAGCACCAAGCCATAAACTGGGTGACTTGGTGCGTTTTAAGAACATTGATAATGATGGCGTGTTTCACCGCGCTTTAGCCGACTCTCAAATGACAGCAAAGTTATGGATGATAATGCTTGAAGATCTCGAACAGCAAGGTATCCACCAGCCTTCCTTTGAGCTTATGCAGAAAATCAGCAAGACCAGTAAACATGCGGTGGGTAAGCTCCTTGAGCAGCATCGATAAACTCAATGCCACTAATGAGTAACTAGGGTTCAAGCTGCTCACCTATGTAAAAACATAGTTTCATTTGACTAATTGTATACTCGAGCAAGGGTTCCCATACCTTGGTAATGATACATTATGGAGTCATGAGGGATAAATACAGACTCACCTGGTTCCAATCGTATCTGTGTGTCGTCGGTAGAAAGTGTCATTTCTCCTTCGACACAAAATACGATCTCGGCGCTGCGAACGTACTGGTGGCTTGGCGTTTGCTCTGAATATAGAATATCAAAACAAAAATCATCCACTGCGATAGGATAGGTAATCTTACCTTGCTTCTTAACTGGGATTAACTTGACCTCTTCAGGCTTGATCGGTTCGAATTTGGTATTGTCGATCAGTTCAGCGATATCAATGTGTTTGCGAGTTAGCCCCGCGCGTAAAACATTGTCTGAATTTGCCATGACCTCAAGCCCTGTACCTTCCACATAGGCATGGGGAGTCTCCGCGTCAAGAAACATAGCCTCACCAGGTTCGAGCTCGACGGTATTGAGCATTAGAGGAGCAAATAAACCAATGTCTCCGTCATAGTAGGTTTTGAAATCCGCGCAGTATGATAGCGCTTCTCGACACATAGCGGTTCGAGCAGGACGCTCAATCGCAC
Organism: Vibrio sp. R10-SF1-ISO8; assembly: GCF_059833805.1. Classification (NCBI taxonomy): domain Bacteria; kingdom Pseudomonadati; phylum Pseudomonadota; class Gammaproteobacteria; order Vibrionales; family Vibrionaceae; genus Vibrio; species Vibrio sp. R10-SF1-ISO8. Next base: position 394,333 of record NZ_JCBDHL010000010.1, read on the forward strand.
GATACAATTCTCTGAGCGCTTTCGCTTTACGTTCGTCACTCACCGACATCACCGAAGTAAAGAATGACCTCAGTCCTTGGCTCGTCTGATTACTTTTTAGTCGTGAAACCTCATCATTGAAGGTAGCTATCCCGGTTTGCTGGAACAGTTCTACTATATGCTCAATCGGACGAAAGCCGTTGATTGCTTTATAGAAAGTCAGTGCGTATACAAGCTCTGGTTTATGGTTGGGATCTTTATAATTTCGATTTGCCGCACCTAGCGCAATACCTTGAGCATTTTCTCGAGCAAAACCTATTTCAGATTTACGCTTATTAGGATGCACCTGAATAGAGAGTGGGGTTTCTGCCGCAAGCACCTTAAATAGATATGGAAGCTCTCCAAATCGAACCGAAGTATAATCACCAAGAGCGTCCTTTCGATTTTTCTCAATGTAATCAGACAAAAGGTGGCCTGACCCAGCAATTTTCGAACAGCCTCCCGGATGCGCGCCCATCCAAACCTCAGCTTGCGGAACATTATTGGGGTTATCTATACAAAATAACTCTCGAAGCGAATTTTTACTGCCCCAGGCATAGTTCTGTATGACGTTTTCCAGTTTATATAAAGGCATTACAGACCTCACTCAATATCAGATAGTTCCGCCAATTAAGACAGAGTCAGTAGTGTTTCAAACTTAAACATGTTGTCGAAGCGACAGAACTCGACGGCTCCATTTTTAAGTCGTCCAAACTCATGCTGAAAACGTTCTTCAATACGCTCCGAAGTCTGCTGCAACTCCTGTTTCTCGCCCTGCTCAAGTTCCAGAATTCGATAACTCAATGTGATATGAAAATGATACGAATCGAACTCTGGCATGTTAATGCCTGTCGATGTTCTCAACCTCTTTCTGCAATTAGCTAGTGCTTGTCGCGACGATTCTGTCGCTGGCTTCAAGCGAATCGAAGTACCACCTGTTGGGCAGTTGTATACATAGTCAAACTCCATTTCGAAACCAGAATGCGCACCAATCTGGCTAACCTCAGTGGCAAATAGATCGGTCGTATGAGCCAGAGGTGTATCTAACGGCAGTTTAGTAGTCCATTTTTCTGGCAACCGCACTTGATCACAAACCCCTTCAAATACCGTCATATGCATTGACGATATCGGCAAGAACGAAAATTTAGTCCCACACTGCATTTGCTTAAGCTCATTTTGAGCCCATTCAAGCAAAGTGATGAGTTCAGAAGATTGGTCGATATGGCAAATAAAAGTATTGCCAGGAAATTGCCTTACCGTGCCATCATGGTTGAATTTTATTCCTACGGCTGGTGCATAGTTCATACGTGTTTCTCCACAAAATTTCCGCTCTATACTATCGCGATTAAATTAAATTAGTTAAGTTAATTTAAACAAAGAAGTAAAAATGTGAGATAGGCAGAGGGAAGACCTTCAAGTTAAACTCCCATAAACTTCTAATTCATTGATTTAAAAAGAAAGTCAATTAATGACAAGCAATGCATAAGGGTAGCAAATGAAAGAACTAACCTGTTTTAAGGCCTATGATATTCGTGGCAAATTGGAACAAGAGCTTAATCACGATATCGTCTATCGGATTGGCCGCGCTTTTGGTCAATATCTCAACGCACGTAGCGTCGTTGTGGGAGGTGATGCCAGAGCAACATCGATACCTCTAAAACAAGCGCTAGCAGAAGGGTTAATGGATGCTGGGGTCGATGTCATAGACCTTGGGTTAACAGGTACTGAAGAAATCTACTACTATGCGCAAGTTATGGATGTTGATGGCGGCGTAGAGATTACCGCGAGTCACAACCCCATAGATTACAACGGATTAAAGCTAGTAAGGGAAGGAGCGAAACCCATTAGTGGCGAGAGCGGTCTAAAGGAAATTCAATCTCTAGCTGAACAAGGCCTGTTTACTGAGCCGGCCTGTAAAGGCAACTACCGAGTAACCTCTCATCTTGCTGAATACACCGAGCACTTGCTTAACTACGTTGACCTCAAAAACATCACACCACTTAAGTTAGTTGTTAACTCTGGTAATGGTGCCGCAGGGCATGTAGTTGATGCACTCGAACAGCGCTTTTTACAACTCGGTGTTCCAATAGAATTGATTAAACTTCACCACGAGCCTGACTGTCGCTTCCCTAACGGAATCCCTAATCCTTTGTTACCGGAAAACCGCAAAGATACCTCCGAAGCCGTTTTGGCACATAATGCAGATTTGGGAATCGCCTGGGATGGTGATTTTGACCGCTGCTTCCTATTTGACGAACGAGGCCAGTTCGTCGAAGGGTATTACATTGTAGGTCTGCTCGCTGAAGCGTTTCTCGTCAAAAATCCAGGGGCTAAGATCATCCACGACCCACGCCTAACGTGGAATAGCATAGATATAATTGAGCGCAATGGTGGCAATGCCATCATGTCTAAAACTGGTCACGCGTTCATCAAAGAGCGTATGCGTTGTGAAGATGCCATTTATGGTGGAGAGATGAGCGCCCATCACTATTTTCGAGACTTTGGTTACTGCGATAGCGGTATGATACCTTGGTTACTGGTCAGCGAATTATTGTGTTTGAAAGGCGAAACACTGTCGAACTTGGTGGCTGAGCGTATTGCAGCGTTTCCTTCCTCGGGTGAAATTAACTGCAGATTAGCCGCTCCCGAATCGACACTTCAGCGCATTAAATCTATCTTTGAGACAGATGCATTAACGGTTGATCACACCGATGGTATTAGTATGGAGTTCTCCGACTGGCGGTTCAATTTAAGAACTTCTAATACCGAACCTGTCGTTCGCTTAAATGTCGAAACAAGGGCATGTACTCAATTGTTGAAAGACAAAACCGAGCAGCTTTTAGCACTTCTAAACTCGAACTAATCCCTTTTTCAGAGCTGCCAATTGGGCAGCTCTATCTTATTTGTTACTTAAATTAACGACCTTAATAAAACCTCATCATTTCCACAAACAAGATCACACTTTCATTATCTTTTATTAAGAAAACCTCTAACAAAGCTCAAGCCGTGAACACTTTCACAAAAACATTAAATTAACCAAGTTAATATATTTGTCATGTTAGTGCCCTACTCTACGCTTTGACAAAAGACAAACTTCGACAATAAAAGGCAATCGAATGTCACGACTAGAACTAAAAAATATCTGTAAAAACTTTGGCGACTTTGTAGCGTCAAAAGACATCAGTTTTGTTGCAGAAGAAGGGGAAATGGTCACCCTTCTTGGCCCATCCGGTTGTGGCAAGACTACACTGCTCAAAATGATCGGTGGCTTTCACTCCCCAGACTCTGGTGAAATCGTTATTGGTGATGAAGTCGTTAACAATCTCTCCCCAGAGAAGCGCAATACCGCTATGTGTTTCCAGTCATACGCACTGTTCCCACACTTAAGCGTCGACCATAACATTGCATTTGGTTTGCAACAGAAAAAAGTGACTAAGAACGAACAGGTGCGACGTGTTGAAGAAGCGGTATCTCAAGTAGATCTCGATGAACACGCTCACAAGATGCCAAGCGAACTTTCTGGTGGACAACAACAACGTGTTGCGCTCGCTCGCGCCATGGTAACCAGACCGGCAGTGATTCTATTTGATGAACCTTTGTCTAACCTCGACGCTAAATTACGTGAATCGGTACGTTTTGAGATTCGAGAGCTGCAAAAGCGCTATAACCTAACCGCCATCTACGTCACTCATGATCAAGCAGAAGCACTAGCAATGTCAGATAAGATTGTCGTGTTGAATAAAGGACGAATCGAACAAATAGGTACTCCAGAAGATATTTACTATCGTCCGGCGAGCCGATTTGTCGCAGACTTTATCGGAGCCGCAAACATCATGCCTGCGCAGGTAAAACCACTCGCTCAAGATAACACCTACCAAATCGATACCGAGCTAGGTCAATTTGTTGTCGAGTCTAGTGAGCAGCCAAAGAGTGAGTACGTTTATGTTTGTTGGCGACCAGAAGACGCATCCGTCGCCACCAGCAGTTGTGAGAACAGCTTTGCTGCCAATGTACAAAAAATGGCATTTATGGGTAATGTGACAGATTTGGTTGTACAACCTGAGCAAGACTCGACTATCGAGGTTCGCATTCAGTTACCAAAGAAACCTGTATTCGACAACCAATCACTAAACTTTTCGATTCCAAGAACAGGTATCCGCTTCTTAGAAGAGGTCACAGCATGAACAACAATCTCACCAGCTGGAAAGTTTGGCTGATGCTGCTTCCCGGTGTCGGCACTATCATGCTTTTGATGGGGTCAACCTTCTATATGGTGATCTCTCAAAGCCTGGGGTTTCACAATATGATGGGGGAAAGTGGCTTTTCACTCTCATTCTGGCAAGAAGCTCTCAGCGACGCAAAACTACATAAGTCGCTGATTTACTCAATTAAGGTTTCCGTAATCGGTGCGCTTGGCGCCGTAGCAATGGCCTACCCGTTAGTACTTTGGTTGCGCAAACCGTTTCCAGGGTCAACAACAATCACTGGGGTTCTTAGAGCACCAATGTTTATCCCAGGTCTAGTTGCAGCATTTCTCTTGGTAAACGTCATTTCTTACCACGGTATCGTTAACCAAATTTTCATGGGTCTAGGTATCACTGACAAACCCATCCGAATGCAAAACGACGATTTTGGCTGGGGTGTAATCATGCTACAAGTGTGGAAGCAGCTGCCATTTGCCATGATCTTGCTGGCAGGGGCGGTCAACTCTATCCGAAATGATGTATTGGATGCCGCTTCAGACCTAGGAGCTTCTGCATGGAGCCGATTTAAAGGCATCATCTTTCCCATTTCGATTCCATCACTTCAGGTCTCGTTGATCTTAATCTTCATTGGCGCCTTAGGCGACTACTCGTTCTACTCTATCGCCGGGCCGAAAAACACTTACTCACTGTCAATGCTCATGCACATTACCTCTACAGAGTTTATGGAATGGAATAAAGGTGCAGTTATCGCCGTGATCATTATGGTAACGGCTGTTATCGCAGCGCTTGCTATCTCTCTGTTAACCGCGCCACTTGCTTATAAGAAAGGGAGATTGAAATAATGACTTCTTTGGTATCAAAAGCTCTACCAAGCGGGAGCACTCCAAAAGTGAAAACCAAAAATGGAAAGCTGATCAACAAAATCGCTATCGGTCTATTTATCGCAGTAAACTTCTTTTGGCTCGGCGTTCCTTTCATCATGGCTTTGTTATGGTCTTTAGTCGACCCAGAGCATCCATGGAGCTATCCAGATGTATTACCTCAAGTACTGTCATTTGGCCGTTGGACAGACATGTGGGAAAACTCGGGGCTGGTAGAAGCGCTACAAAACAGTTATACCATTGCTCCTGCTGTGGCAATCCTTACCGTTCTCTTGGCTTTGCCCACTGCGTACGCCTTTGGCCGTATTGAATTCAGAGGCAAACGAATTGCAGAAGTGATCACGCTACTACCTCTTGTGATGCCGGGTATGATAATTGGTGTGTTCTTCAGCTCAATGTTGATTGCTCTGGATTTCTCCAACGCATACATAGGTATCGTCGTTGGTCATACTGTCCTAGCCCTACCATATGCTATCCGCATTTTGTCGGCGAGTTTTAAGAGCGTGCCACAAGACTTAATCGATGCTAGCCGAGATTTGGGGGGAAACTCATGGACTACGTTCAAAAATGCCTACCTACCGATGCTAAAACCCGGGTTACTGGCATCACTGATCTTCTGCTTAGTCATCAGTATTGAAGAGTTCAATATTGCATTTGTGCTTGGCTCACCAGACTACGTCACCGTGCCAACCATTCTTTACTCTTATCTGGGCTATTCATTTATTCGCCCGAATGCGGCGGTGGTTTCTCTGATACTGGTGATTCCAAATGTCATTCTAATGCTGATTATTGAACGTCTGCTTAAAGGTAACTACCTCGCAGAATCCACAGGCAAAGCCTAAATCATAACAAGCTGTACCCCTATAACAGAAAATTATAAAGAGACACAACAATGAAAAAACTCCTTCTTACCGCTGCCATAGCAACAACTGCCAGTCTATCGACGAACACTTTTGCTTATGACCTAAACACCATGACTTGGGATCAAATCGTAGAACAAGCCAAAAAAGAAAAAATGGTCAACGCCTACATTTGGTACCTTCAACCAGAATTCCGTAAGTTTTTCCGTTCATTCGAGAAAGAGTATGGCATTAAGGTGCGTGTACCTGAGGGAAATGAAGCAGGTAACCGCAACAAACTACTCGCTGAAGCACGCAAAGATCAGGGAACCATTGACGTGATGGCATTGGACACCGTCAAACTGCCAATGATGATTCAAAGCAACGTCGTCTATGGCCCACTCACTGATATTATCCCTGGTAGCGATAAATTACGCACCAACTTAGTCGGAGTCGACACCCAAGGGTATGCTTACGCGTTTTGGGGTAACCAGACCGGTTTTGCCTACGACCCAATGCGTGTTGATGAAAAGTCGCTACCGCAATCTTTTGATCAGTTAACTCAATGGATTGAAAAACATCCAGAGCAGTTTGGTGTTAACGATCCGAATAAAGGTGGTGCAGGCAATGCGTTTATTCAACGTGCTATCTACCATGTATCTGGCAGCAACGATACTTACTTCCAAAGCACCATGGACAAGTCAGCGATGACGCAATGGTCCAAAACTTGGCAGTGGTTTGAAGAGCAAAAAGACAACATTATCATCACCGCATCTAACGCTGACAGCCTGACACGTATCAACGATGGCGAAATCGCCATGGCACCAGCATGGGAAGATCATTTAGCCGGTTTGCAAAAAGATGGCGCAATCACGCAACGCATTAAATTCTATATTCCAGAATTTGGTATGCCAGGTGGTGGTAACATCATCATGATTCCAAAGAATGCTAAGAATAAAGCGGCGGCTGCAGTATTCATTCACTGGATTACTTCAGCACAGGCTCAGACAGGTCTAAACACAGTGTTCGGAGCAGCTCCTCAACACCCAGATGCAGATGACTCCAACGCACTAGTCGATAGTACGCAACGTTCATACAGCTCTGAGTTCTTTACATCAGAATACGCAACTGAAGCGAAAAAAGCGTTTGTAGAGAACGTATTAATGTAATAATTCAGGCTCGGTTTCGATCGAGCCTATTTGATTAATAACTTGAATAAGAAACCTCAGGTGATTAATCAAATAGTAGTGTCCAATAACAGTCTAACCAACAAGATGCGTAGAGTTTGTGTGGTTAGCCAATGGATGAATAACAAGAAATTAAACCTAAACGGTTAAGGATTGAATGTGATTGATTTTGGCTCCGATACACAGCGTCAAATACTATCGATAATCCATCGCAACGCACCCACAACACGTGCAGCAATCGCTGAGAAAAGTGGTCTGACACCAGCAGCGATAACAAAAATAACCAAGAAGATGCTCGATGACGAGCTGATCATAGTCACCGGGAAACAAAAAGGATCACGTGGACAGCCCGGAATTGAGTTGGGAATAAACCCCAACGCCGCTTACAGCCTAGGTATCAATATTGAGCTTGAAAAAATAAGTATCGAGCTGGTCGATTTCACAGGTGAAAGTGTCTTTTCACGTGCTATACGCGGTATTTTTTCTGATCCAGAATCGGCCATCGATGAGCTTTCTGACTTGCTTAAAGTGACTTCAAAAGCGTTTGAAGAAGAGTTTGCTAAGCTGATTGGAATTGGGATGACTACCAGCTGTAACTTTGTTCAAGGTAGCAATAACATTACGATGCCACCACACCTTAAAAAATGGGAAGAGATCGATATACCAAAACGTATTGGGCAACAATTTAATTGCCCATGCTGGATAGACAACGATGGCAACGCAGCAGCGCTGGGGGAATCAGTGCGTTCTAAACGTGCTCGCCATGCCAACTTTTTCTATCTCTATCTAGGTTATGGTATTGGTGGTGGCCACTTCTTCAATGGCCAAACCTATCGTGGTGCAGGCGGGAACGCCGGTCGTATCGGTAAGTTGTTTCCCGACCGCAATAATCGTCCATCTTTGTCGTGTTTGTATGACTACCTGGGTATGTCAGATCCAAGCCCACACCGTGAAGAAATTTTATCAACCTTGCTAGCCAAGAACCCAGAAAAAGTCATCGAGTGGAAAAAGAATGCTCAGCAACAGTTGGTTTCTGCACTGCAAGCCATTCGCGCCATCTGCGACCCGGAAGAGATCATTGTCGGCGGACTCCTTCCCTCTCAGTTGGTTAAAGACCTGCATAATGCGAGCATTAATTCGCTAAAGAACTATCTCGAAGATGAAGAAGTTATGCCCAACATTACACCAGCGACACTCTCTGGCGACAAAATGGCCGCTACTGGTGCCGCGATGATACCTCTATACCAGCTGGCCTATTCTGCATCATAAACTCATATGGGTGCGGTTAGTCGCACCCTACAAAAACCTGTTCCCAATTATATAAAGCACCCATGAAAAATCAGACACATAGCCCAAAAACTAAGCAAAATTCGTCAAAATGCGACCAAAAGCTAACAAAACAGCATTGGGTTCCACAAACCATCGCTGCCGGAGCTTACTTTAATTCAATCCCAATAGCTGGGTTCAAAGTGGCCCAAGGACCACTTGGCAATCCACTTCACCCTAATACTGAAACGACTTTTGAAACTGATTTAAAAGCTAGATTTAGCGCGACCAAAAAATCACATCCAGAAATTGAATTAAAACGCATCCATTTTGAAATGCCACATTTCGAGCCAGACTCACTTCCTAGCGTGGATGATTATACCCCTATTGAGTTACCTAAACCGCTAGCAAGTACGTCTGTCACTCTAGCGTGGGCAAAACAAAAGAACCTGAAAAAGACTCATGTTGGCTATCATTTTACTGGTAACCAACTGGCTAACTTAAGAGATAGACTCGATGCAGGTCCTTCATTTCGCGGTTTAGTCGGTAACCTAGGCTACTTCATGACTCGAGACCTTAACGTCGGCGCTCATAGATGGTCACATCAGCATCGATATTCTGATCCTGAACATCAGTTACCAGAGATACTTTCCTATTTAGGCTTTTACTACTTTGCCGACGCACAAGGCAACATTGAAACGGCAGGCTTTGACAGTGCACACAGTGCTGCAATTGGCATTAAACATAGCGGTGAAGTCAAGGTTCTACCTAATATTCGCAACTACGCTTACGACATTACCATCGCGGGCCGCACTATCAAAGCAGACAAGATTAACCCACCGATGGACCAAGTTGAACAACTTGACGTAGCCCTGTTTAATCCAAACTATCCCTATGAATACCAGGGCTCGCTGGAAGCCTTCGCCCCTATGCTGGCCGTTAAAGATCGCGTCAATATCTTCATTAGTAATCAGGGGGAAGGACAAAAGCCGTATGAGCAAGTGGTCAAAGTTTGGTGTGACGAATGTCCATTGCCTTCTTTTGGTGCCGTGTTGTCACTTAAAACTGAACAGTTTAACCAACTCTACCCAAACGGATTGCCAGCTAGAACCCCTGTTTCCGTGATTCCTTACTCACGCTCTTGCGATTTCTCAGAATATGCCCAGATTCTAGGCGGGTTGGTGCCCTCGGTCATTGATGGACAAAGTATTGTTCCAACCGGAGCTCAATTTAGTGCCCAGCAAGCAGAAAAAGCCCTAGATGAAGTCGCAAACACTGACGCAGCTCTGTCACGCACGGGAAAAGAAACCAATAACTTTGACGCTATCATCCGTGAACCTGGTGGTTTGTTCATTGAAACTGACAACCATGTGGGTTATCTGCTGTTTGATGGACGGCACGAAATGAGCGTCGGAGTAAACATTGTTGATGTCGCAAACCTTGTGAGTCGCTTAGCGCAATCAGACATCAATTTCTTCGACGGTGAAACAATACGAAATGCCATCTCAATCGATGGTGGTTCAGCAATGAAAGCATACGCGGTCGAGGTTCAAAGCGGCAATGTTTCAATGGATATTTTAAATCGCGTTGCCGCAGGAAGCCGAAATGCTCCGGGGAACGATGAACAAGGTTTAAACCTTTACTCTACAGTTGTTATGGAACTATAAGTTATGAGAATTTTGTTAACTCACTACCGTGTCGGCGAAACAGACGGCGTTTCACTTGAGATGGATAAATGGAAATGGGCGCTCGAGCAACAAGGACATCAAGTCTTTTACATGGCAGGCAGTTCTGGCAGTGTTGAAGCAGAATGCATCAACGCTCTGCGCTATGAAGACGAACTAAATGCCAAGATTACTCAAGATGCGTTCATTGCACCTAAATATTTCGAAACAGAACAGTCTCTGCTTGAAGCCATTCACTCTCAAGCTGAAGAGATCGCGTCTCAAGCCACTGCAATCATAGAAAAGCTCAATATCGATGTGATTGTACCCAACAACATCTTCGCTGTTGGGCACAGTTTAGCCGCCGCAATTGGTCTAGAAAAAGCAATCGAGAATACCGGGGTTAAAGTAGTCAATCACCACCACGATTTTCATTGGGAACGTGAGAAATTTAGTCAGCCTTGCTACCCAAGTATTCAGCAGATACTCGACAAGCACTTTCCTCCACAACGCCCGCAAGACAAGCACTGCGTCATCAACAAGTTAGCTAAGGAATCATTAAAAAATGCGACAGGCTATGAGTCGACTGTTGTACCCAATGTATTCGACTTTGACCATTCAGACTGGAAGATCGATGACTACAGTCAAGATCTTAGAAGTGAGTTTGGCATTCGAGATCAGGACATTGTTATCCTGCAAGCCACACGGATTGTTGCGCGTAAAGGCATAGAGCTCGCCATTGATCTCATTGCGGCACTAAACCAAAAGCTCCCTGACTGGATCGGTAGAACTCTCTATAATGGGCAACAAATTCAGCCCGATAGCCAAATCATTCTTGTTCTTGCAGGTATGAATGAAGAAGATGAATACTACGATAAACTCAAAGCGAAAGCAGACCAGATGAATGTGACTTTGCTTGATATTAACCATCGCATCGAGCACTCGCGTGGTAGCAAAAACGGCATCAAAACCTACTCATTGTGGGATGCTTATGTCCACGCTGATATTGTAACCTACCCAAGCTGGCTTGAAGGTTGGGGGAACCAATTCCTTGAAGGCTTGATCGCTAATGTTCCGCAAGTCGTTTATCGCTACCCAGTATACAAGACAGATATTGAACACTTTGGCTTCCACATCATAGATCTAGGAGAAGAACTAAGCTGGGATGCCAATAATCTAGCTCAAGTGTGTCCAACACGTATCGACAGTGCAGCAAAGCAGACCGAAAGCTATCTGTTTGATGACGCGATGCGTCAGCAACATATGCAAGAAAACTACACCATTGGCCAGACTTCGCTTTCCTACAAGGCGCTTGGTGAAATACTCAACACGGTATTCTAATCGTAATGTAAATATTGGCTCACTGGTAGTACTCGCTAAGAAGTATTAGTCGGCGCCTAAATTCACTGTCAGGTATGAGCCTATTGTTAAAACAATTCCACCCGCAAGATGCTTGCGGGTGGAATTGTTTTATGAGAAACATTGAAGCTATTTAGACATCTTGCCCGACATCTTCTTCCTCTAACATTGAGGAGAACTTAATTTCAAACTGATTGAAGTTAAAGGTACTCGGCCCATGAACTCGCTTGGTCGTGACTTTCTCTTCGCCAAATTGAACCGTTACGTGAGTATAGACCTTGCCTTTCACTTCAATGATAGATTCTTCTAATGCCACTTCTAACTCCTGCTCATGAGTATCACGAGCGTGTTTGACTTTTTCTAGGTGAGCATTGGCATCGCTCTTGTCCGCTTCGAGTTTCTCTTCTTGTTCTGGAGTTCGCTCTGATTTAGGAATTTTCTTTAACTCCAACTCTTTACGAACCATATCCATGGTTGCTTCTTGAGCTTGGGTGTACTGCTCTTTCAACTTAGCTTGCTTGTCTTTAAACATTTGGAAGCGAGCAAAGGCATGCACATGAGTGGCGGTGTCGCCCTCAACCCCAAGATTTACACAAGTTACTTTGTCGCCGACTTTTGCGCTACCACCGCTAAGTGTTCCTTGCCTTTCATTGGCGTCACATACCACTAAATTGTGTCCGCATCGTACTTCATTATTCATACAGTGCACGGCAAGGTGAATATCCGTGGCCGCTTGCAATTCGCTAAACTGCGCGTAATTGGCTGTAATTGAACCGCCCGATTTCACCACACAGCTTTTCTTCTCATCCTCAGAGACGTTGTGGCCAATAATACCTTTCGCAACCTCTATGTCGCCTTGCGCCTGAACGTCAGCAGACTCAATAAAGCCACCGACAGTCAGTGACCCCGTGGTACGGACAACCATGTCGGACTCAATATTGCCAAATACCACCACATTGCCTTTAAATTTAACATGCCCAGTTGATACACCTATCGTTGGCAAACAAAGCGCGTCTTCCACATCGACACTCTTTTCCTTTAACACGGGCATACCGGAAACTTCTGCGACCAATAGGTTGGGATTATCAGGCGATACTTTGGTTCCTTTACCCGCTTTAAGTACAGAGTCATTGCCCGGTTTAGGCGGAATAATTTTCCCTTGTACCGTAATGCCAGGCTTGCCTTTTGTCGCCGGAACTCTTTTCATTAAAGGGTCATTTTCAGAAACGGTAATGGTTTCACCAAGATTAAGCATATCCACTTTGCCGTCTTCATCAGAGGCTTTGGGGGCAAGAACTTGTTTGGTTGGATCTTCGACAAGAGGAACGAACTTAGCATCGACACCTTGGACAGGGTTTTTACCTTTAGCAACTGGCTGAGTAAAGGTTTCCCCTGCCTTTAACTGATGACTCATTACCAAAACTTTTTTCAACGCAAGCTTGTTAATGCCTTTGGTAACATGCGCCTGTGCAAGAGCTTGCACAATTTGCGGTCCACGAAGTGGCTTGCCTTTGTAGGCACCAACCACAACCATACTCGCCAACATGTCATGCTCAGAAAGCACCACTTCAACCGTCGCATCTTGCACTTCAGCAATCGAAATCCCGATATAAGCTTCACTCTTCATCTCTTTGGCGAGATTGATAAATCGAGCGACTTCATCATCAAGTAGCTTGTACTCATCAGCACCGATCGCTGCCAATGCATCATTTAACCCTCTGGTGTCGAAGTTATTATCCACTGTAATATCCGGTGATAACTTCGCGACAACCTGTTCCTTGTCTTCAGAAAAAGCGACAAACTTGTTCCACATGCCATTCTGCCCTATGTACGTCCTTACTTGAGTGTATAGAAGTTATTCCCCCAACTGTATCAAGTGTGTGACAAATTAAGGCGTACATCACTAGAAGGCGTTTTTACACTGTAAATAACGTTAGCTAGAGCTCGGAAAGTGATGAGCAGCACCTATAGAGTACACAGCGGTAACACGACAGCCTTGTTTGGAATACTCCAACGAATCACATAATTCAGAAGCAAGAATAATGCCTCGACCGTGAGTTTGGTTTTGCCCTGACGAGTTGTGGGCCCTCTCGTAATTGAACCCCTCTCCATTGTGCTCAAGATCAAGCGTCACTTTTTGCTGCTTAGGATCGTAGTTAACTCCGAGCTCAATCCAAGCATCGTCATCAATCTGTTTTATTTTTTCTTCTTTCATTTGATAGAACAGAAAGAAGCCATCAGGTTGCTCTTTAATTGAGGAATCAAGCTTGAGTAAACCATGATCAATAGCATTGGCAAACAGCTCGGAAAGTACAGAACAAACCAAGTCTAAGTGAGCGCCACTGATTAAAATGCCTGCTAAAAACTTTCGTACTTCGGTCATGACTGTCACTTGGCGCAACACGCTACCATCTAGCCGAAGCGTAGAGTTACAAGGAATTTTGTTGTATTGAATGGGTTCAATAGGAACATCTTGGTTGTTGCCGTTTAAAATAGGAAACTTCATGGTCAGTATCGATAAATCATCACCCACAGATTCATCGGCAAACTGACGTACGGATTCGTAAAGAACGGGAATCACTGACTGCTGACAGGTAAATGAGGCTTCAAGGCGCTCTTGGCCAAACTGCTCTCCAGACTCATTGGTCGCTTCTATAACACCGTCAGTGTAGCAAATGATTTGTTGGTCGGGCTCCAGTTTGAAGTGAAGTAAATCAGATTCAAACTCGTGGGTTTGTAGCACCCCCAGTGGCATATGAGTGGAGGTTAATCTTCTGACAATAGTGCCATCATTATCAATTAAGTATCCGTCAGGTAACCCCCCTCCCCACCAAGAGACTTCGAATCCATTTGCACGGACTTCAAAGATACTGGCTGCTAGCATCATCCCCATAGGTAAGAAACGAACCAATACATCGTTAATCTCTCTTGCTATTTCACCGAGTGAGAGCCCTTTGGCTGCCATAGAAAAAAATGCTCGAGTCGCGGGAATCGCAGAAATTGCTGCGGGCAATCCATGCCCTGTTGCATCGGCAATCATGACATACACACCACCATGAGGACGATTCGCAACAACAATCAAGTCGCCATTAAACACCGTTGAAGGAGTAGATAAATAGTTAATGCCATAGATGTTTTTAACCTGCGAACTCATCTCATGCATTAGATTGGAGAAGATAGATTCTGCAATGGCGTAGTCATAACTGACTTGCTCACGGAATTGGCTCAGTTCATCGCGTTGTTCTTTTACTTCGTTATGCATTTTAACGATTCGGCAATGCGCTTGCACCTTAGCGATCAAAACACTTCGTTCAACCGGCTTAAGAATAAAGTCATCTCCGACGGTTAGACAGCGTTCAAACGAGACATGGTCATCAAGTACCGTGAGAAAAATAATGGGAATATGAACATCAGAAAACGCATGCTTAATTTCTTCCGCTGTAGTGAAACCATCTTTAATCGGCATCATTACGTCTAGCAGGATAACGTCGGGCAAATTGTCCATCTCTTTCATAGCCTCTACCACCCCTTCACCGTTTTCAAACGTAGTGACAGTTTCAGCTAGATGATTGAGCATGAATCGGCATAGTTCTCGATTGGTCGCGTGATCATCAACGATCATTACATGCATAACTAACCTCCGAGTTATTACTCAATGGCAAACTTCTTATCGAAGCGAGAAATGGTTAAAATCTTTCTCACCTGTGGCAAGGTATTGGTTATTCGAATCATGCCATCTTCCTGGCCTAGGTAGTTGTGCATATTGAGCAACATACCAAGGCCCGCACTATCTATGTAATCAACCTTTCTGAGATCAATTGTGAAACGAAACTCTTGGCGATCGTTATAGCAACGACGAAACTCTTGAACCAAATTAAATCCAAACGCACCTTCAATCAAAATGGTGACATGCTTGGTTGCGGAATCAATCACTGTTTCTACTGACATACTCTTCCCCTTTGACCTTATGTAATTAACGTATGTTAATGGTTAGAAAAGCTCGACTTCCCCTTCTTCAATGCTTTCTTGCGATGCGGCTGGCGCCCCTCGACTTTCAACCTGAGATTGAAGTGCTACGACTGCTTCGGCAAAATCTTGCTGATCGATATCTTGACGAGTCCATTGCTCGCAAAGGTTGATGAACTCTTGCAGATAGGCGACGGACTGCTTAGCGTAATCCCCCTGCTGAACGATGATGTCAGCAAACTGTAGCGCTCGAATACCATTATCAACCTGGGTATGTAATCGATCCCCACTTGAACGTATCTTCTGTACTTCTTGCTCCACTGAAATATTCACTTCTTGGACACCGCGGAGCATCTCATCAACCTTGTCTTTCGATTCAATCGCTTCTGTCATATCAATAGAAGCCATCTCACCTACCGTCTTGTTTGCCTCTTGCACTGTCTGTTGCGCCACATTGATTTCCGCTTCAATTTCATCGTTGAGCTCTTTCGCTTTGTGTGAAAGATTACGTACCTCTTGTGCGACGACCGCAAATCCTCGTCCAGCCTCACCAGCACGCGCAGCCTCAATCGCTGCATTAAGTGCCAGAAGGTTCGTCTGTTCGGACAAACCTCTAACCTGAGCCAATAGCTTAAATACCGAATCTAGTTTGTCCGACATATCATGGATACTGTGCACTGCCGAGATACTTTTTTCGGAAACATTGACTAAGGTATCGACAAATTGACGAATAATCGCTTCGGTCTTAGGTAGCACTTGGCTTATGTCGCTTTCATGATCACGGTTACCGAGCAGGTTATCTACAAGCTCTGATGTGATCTGACTTTGTCCCTCAGCTAGCTTTTGCAGCTCAAAATAGCTTTCGTTGAGCGTCTCTACGGATTCATCGACCACACTTCGTTGGTGATCAAGCGGGTCGGTTAGTTGCTGAGAAATTAAGTTCAGCATCGGAGAGATTTCGCTAGGTGGAGTGCTGCCAGGCGAAAGAGCCTTTTCACTGGCTTTTTTAGATGGCACTTCACTTGTCACTCGCTTAGGCAATACAAACCATGGAATTGCAGCGGCGAGTACAGTCAATGCTACATGAGCGATAGAGGTAGACATACTCATAGCGATAGACAAGAGCACAACTTGTGATCCAATTGCGATGAAGTATCGAGTTTTTATATTGCTTGTTTTAGCTTTCATCGGTCTTCCTTGAGGTTGTATGTCACCTGACTACTCATCAGGAGACAAAAATTGACATATCTGTTTGGGGACTTTCTTCAGGTCGAGAACAGATAGAGCAGCATCCATCTCCACCGCCACACGGGGCATCCCCCAAACAACCGAAGAGGCTTGATCTTGCGCGATGGTTTTGCCACCCGCTTGTTTCATACGAAGCATTCCTTGTGCTCCGTCCTTCCCCATACCAGTAAGAATGACGCCGATTGCATTTTTGCCAACGGTTTCTGCAACCGCATCAAACATAACGTCAACCGAAGGTTTGTGGCGATTCACCGCCGGTCGGTCATCCAGTTGGCAATAAAGATGATTTCCACGTCGTACAACAACGAGGTGTTTATCTCCAGGAGCGAGATAAGCGCAGCCATTGACCAACGGCGCCCTATTCGCACTCAATTCTTTGACGTTAATCTTGCTATGCTCATTCAGCCGTGCAGCAAAGGAGGTTGAGAACATAGCGCTAATATGTTGAGTAATGATGATGGGGGGGAGCCCTGCGGGCAATGCCGAAAGCACCTGTTTCACCGCTTCCGTTCCTCCGGTTGACGCGCCAATCGCTATCACTTCAACTTTACTTTGACCTTTAATCGTCGGTAATACTTCCGGTTCAACGGCCGAGCCTTTACCTGTTACATTTGCCCCTGCCGCCATTTTTATCTTTTCGTTAACCAGTTGCTTGTAATTAACCATCTCCGCAGTGCTTTCGACCGAAGGCTTGGGAAAATAATCTACTGCACCAAGCTCTAAAGCCGCGAGTGTCGCTTCTGCCCCGTGCTGAGTGAGGGTGGATATCATGACGACAGGCATCGGCCTCAAACGCATGAGATTCTTTAGAAACTGAACCCCATTCATTTTTGGCATTTCGATATCTAGAGTAATGACGTCGGGGTTATGTTGCTTAATCAGATCTCTCGCTTGAAATGGATCTTCCGCCATGGCAACAACCTGTAGCTCTGGATCTGAGTTAATGAGTTGAGAGAGCAATGCTCTAAAAACAGGAGAATCATCGACGACTAAAACTTTAACTTTCTTCATTAGAACAGCTCCACGTCATCGTCATGTGGGCGATGACTTTCTTTATCCAACTGACTGGCGTATTTTTCTTCTTGATGTTGTAGGTTATGCATTTCAGTAAATGGAATACGCTTAATCCAAGCTTTTCCGCTGATTGGATCAAACAACACTCGTCTTGGCTCTAGCCCGCCAAGATCTTGAGCAACAACATTAAGGCTTTCTTGTTCGACGTAACTTAGGATGAACGCGATATTCTTTTCCCCAACCATGCTGTTGCGCCCTAACATTTGTGCACCTCCAAACAGTTTGACCTGTAGATTGCTTCGCCTCGCTCCCCGTTCTATCAGTGCATTGATCAGCATTTCCATCGCATAGCTGCCGTAGCGAGAGGCAGTGGATATAACTTCTTCTGGCTTCCATGTTTTTAACTGCGACTTACTGTCAAAAGGCAGTAAGAAATGGTTCATTCCTCCCACTTCTGATTCTTTATCCCACATACACGCAGCAATACATGACCCCAAACCTGTCGCGATAATTTCATCTGTCTTACGACTACAATACACCCCCCCAGGAAACACCTTTACAATGTGTTTTTCTTTTAAAGGATGATAGAAGCGATCAAAGTGACTGTTTTCGTACTTGGGTGTTTCCGCTCTTGCCCAGCTCATGGTTAGCGCCTACTTTTTTACGTAAATGGTATGTCCTAGATGATGGAAAATATCTAAGCTCGCAGGCACACCCTCTGAATGACCTAAAAGCAGTACCCCGTTGGGTTTTAGCTGCTGATGAAAACGTTGAATTAATTTTTCTTGGGTTTGCCTATCAAAATAAATCATCACATTACGACATGAGATGAGGTCAAACTTTTCTTCAAAATGCCACTTTTCAAGTAAGTTCAACCGATGAAAGTTGATTCTTTTTTGTAGGCCAGCTTTGCACTTAATACTACCTTGATGCTGCCCTACCCCCCGAACAAAACAGGGTTTAAGATATTTTTTGGGTATACTTGCAATAGCCTCATCACTATAAATACCCGTTTTTGCATGCGCCAAAACTTTGGTGTCGAGATCAGTGGCAGTGAGGCTTACATCGTCAAACTGGGATAGCGCATTCACCCAATGTAAGGATGATATTAAGCTATAGGGCTCCTCCCCCGTAGAGCACCCTGCTGACCAAACTTTAAGTCTTTTCACCCCTTGTTGGCGCCACTCTTTCATCAAAACTTTCTCGATAAACTCAAAGTGATGATACTCACGGAAGAACTGCGTTTTATTGGTTGTTAAGCAGTTAATAAAGCTAACCTGCTCTTGAGGGTCTTGTTCTATAATCTGCCGATATTCGCTAAAACGCTTAAGGCCTAGCCGCCTAAGCTGACGGCTAATCCTTCCATATACCATGGTTCTTTTTCGATCCGAGAAGAAGATGCCAACATTCTTGTGCATAAACCACTGAATAAACTTGAAGTCTTTTCCAGTCAGCTCGAACTCTTCGTTGTCTGGCACCGCACTCTCAGTTTGAGCTAGAACTCTTCCCATTCGTCTCCATCCTCTTCAAGCTTGAAGCTTGAGTTCGCCACTTTCGGTGTTCGAATCTCACGGATATTGGTATCGCGCCCGCCCTTATCTTTGGATTTTGACTCAAATGTGGTGACGTTATTGTCAGTGGCAAAAAAGTTCATTAGGTGGAGTAGCTCTTTACCTTCATCCTTGAGCGATTGACTCGCCGCTGAAGTTTCTTCAACCAGTGAAGCATTTTGCTGAGTCATCTCATCCATGGTGGTGATAGAGCGATTAATCTCATCAATACCGGTCGATTGCTCAAGGCTTGAAGAAGCAATTTGGGCAATCAGCTCTGTCACTTTCTGTACCGCTTCAACGATTTCGTTAAGAGTTTCACCGGATTCGTCGACTAAGCGAGAACCTTCATCGACTTTCTCAACGCTGTCTTTGATCAAGCCCTTAATCTCTTTCGCCGCAGCCGCACTGCGCTGCGCTAGATTGCGAACTTCTCCCGCAACAACTGCGAAACCTCGACCCTGCTCACCCGCTCGTGCAGCCTCTACCGCAGCGTTAAGGGCCAGTAGATTGGTTTGGAACGCAATCTCATCAATAACGCCTATGATGTCAGCAATCTTCTTACTAGCGGTATTAATCTCAGCCATGGCGGAGACAGCCTGTCCAACGACTTCACCGCCTTTACCAGCTTTCTTCGCCGCATCATCAGACAGCTCATTCGCGCCCTTCGCGTTGTCTGCATTTTGACGAACGGTCGCCGTCATCTGCTCCATACTTGCCGCAGTCTCTTCTAAGTTAGAAGCTTGAGCCTCAACTCGCTGACTAAGGTCATTATTACCTTCAGCAATCTCTGTAGATGCCGTGGCAACTCGAGCAGAAGATTGAGTAATCTTATCGACCATATTCCTCAAGTTAAGGATTGAGGTGTTCACCGCATTAGAAAGTCGAGCAAACTCACCGGTATTATCTTCTGGCATCGTGGTATTGAGATTGCCATCGGCAACTTGACTCATCACATCAATACATTGCCCGATAGGTGTCACCATGGTGTCTAACAGGTTATTGATCCCATCGCCTAACTCTTTCATAAATCCATTGTAAACACTGGTATCGATACGCTCATTCAACTCACCTGCAATGGCTTTCTGAATCAGTGATTCGACTTGGCGCTGCCCATCTTGCTGTTCGGTAATATCAACCCACTGGAGCGCAGGCCCAATATAGTTACCTTCACCATCACGCATTGCGATACAGGTTAGATTGAACTCCAACCCACCCACAGCGATATTTGATGAGAAAGGAAGTCTGTCTGGATTATTGATGATGCTACGTTGATTAGCAGGATTCTTGTGGAAAACATCAATGTTCTTACCGACGAGATTACTGGCATCAAAACCAGGGAGTGCCTCTTTGAGATCTCTTTCACGACTACTCAATAGGTTTTGTAAGGCGGGATTAAGATAAGTAATGATACCGTCCTTATTCGCCATCATTAGGTTCGTTGTCATTCCAGAAACAGCTGAGGCTAAACGACCAATTTCTTCTTCTTGAGCACGTTCTTCCGTCACATCACGCCACTCAAGAGTGTTGCCAATATAACTCCCCTGAGCATCATGGATAGCGGCAACGTTTAGCTCAATTTTTATATCCGCAATGGTGATATCTGTGCTGTATGGTAAGTTACTGGGATCAGCGAGAAGCTGGCGCTGGTGAGCAGGATTGCGATGAAACTCATCAATGCAGCGTCCCATCAGCCACTCTTCACTAGCAGTAAACCCAGACCAGACCGTTCGCATTGTCGCCTCGTGTTTTTTGAACAGAGTAATAGTCTCTTGGTTTGCGTAGGTAATTTGGAAATCTCGGTCAATCATCACCATAGCGGTTTGGGCTTGGTTAACAGCCGCTTGTAAGCGAGAGATTTCGTTGTCTCGTTTCACACTCTCGGTAACGTCAGACCATTCAAGAGTGTTACCGACATAGTTCCCTTGAGCATCGATAATGGCGCCGACGTTAAGCTCAATTAGAACATCTTTGACTTGAATGTTGGTGGTATACGGCAGGTTGGATGGGTTAGACAGCATCTGACGCTGATGACTTGGATTAGAATGGAACAAGTCAATACAGTAGCCTAATAGAAACTCTTCCGTAGCGCGGAAGTTGGGCCAAATTGACTGAAACAAGGCTTCATGAGTTTTCAGCAGATCGACTGATTTTTGATTGAGATAAGTGATATTGAAATCACGGTCAATCATCATCAAAGCCGTTTGCGCTGCATTTAATGCAGAGAAAAGCTGTTCCTTGGTGACACCTTGTTCATGCTCAGGTTCAAATTCTTCAGTTAGTGTGTCCTGCGTTGGCGCTTCAAATTGAGCAGCAGGCGCTGTTTTCCGATTCCAAAATGCCATGAGTTTTCCCTCACTGGTTGCTTCTTCTGACGTGTATTACCAAAACGAATAGACCACACCCGTCTTGGTATTAGGCCCAACTCTCTTCCTCTTGGCTGGGTACAGGAAGCTCGGCAACATCAAAGAGAGCCTCCAAATGAATAAGTATTAAATGCCCGTTAGTCACCGATGCTATGCCGCGCACGTAACTGTGATCGACGCTAGTAGAGACATGTGGTGAAGGTTTTATTTGTTCTTCCGTTAACGGGTAAACCTCTGACACTCCGTCGACAATGATGCCAAGCGGGTGTTTATGTGAATCATTTAGCACGATGACTACCGTCGTCGAACTAATCTGTGCCGGAGACAAGCCAAAACGCATTCTTAGATCGACGATAGGAACGTATTCGCCTCGAATCTCTAGCACGCCTTTCATGTACTCTGGAGAATTTGGCACTTCACGAACAGAGCTCCAACCGCGAACCTCTCGGACATCCAAAATCGGCACACCATACTCTTCTTCTTCTAAAACGAAGCTGAGAAACTCTTCTGTCATAATCATTATTCAGCCCTCAGAATTCGGTCTATATTGAGCAGTTCTTCAGTATCGAGCAGTGACATAACGTGTTCGCCCACGTTGATCAAACCTTGTAGGTAAGGCGTTACTTTAGACTCGCCAACAGCTGGATACAGGTCGTTGTCGCCACGACTGACAACATCACTCACTCCATCAACCACAAGCCCCATTAAGCGATCCTGATCCTCATCACTATAGCGAAGCACAATAACAACGGTTGTAGGGCGGTATTCATTAGATCCGACCGAGAACCTCAACCTAAGGTCAACCACAGGGACAATCATTCCGCGTAAGTTAATCACCCCTCGAACATATTGAGGTGCTCGTGGTATTGGGGTTGGACGCTCCCACACTCGAATCTCTTCCACATCTTTGATTTCTACGCCATACAACTCGTGAGCGAGTTTAAAACTAAGGAAGTCGGCACTTTCGCTGACCTCTCCACTAACATTGTCCAAGAGTACTTCTGCCTGGGCTTCTATGTTCTGCTTCGCAGCATCTGACATGTCATGAATATTGGTTACTTCGCTTGTCACTGCTTCCATGCTCGCTCCTTAAGCTGCCACGCCTTTGTGAGTGGTTTCGGAGGCTCTTTTTAAGAAGTTGGTGATCAGCCCCTGAATATCGAGAATAAGCGATACCGAGCCATCCCCTAAAATGGTCGCACCTGAGATACCCGCGACTTTGCAGTAATTGGACTCCAAGCTCTTGATGACCACCTGCTGCTGATCAAGTAATTCATCAAGTAATAAGCCAACTCGATTACCAGCCGCTTCAACAAAACAGAGAATACGCTGCTCTAAGCCTTCGCTATTGCCCATTTCGAGCTCATCTTGAAGACGAAGAATTGGAATGTTTTCTTCACGGAGGCGATAAAGTTCGATTCCTCCAGAGGCGAGCTTGATGCAGTTGGGATCAATTTGAATCGATTCAACAATCGTAAGGAGTGGGATCACATACACTTCACCACCCACTCTGACTAACTGTCCATCAAGAATGGCAAGGGTTAATGGCAAACTAATCGTAAAGCAACTCCCCGCACCAAGCGCAGATTCCACTTCAATATGCCCACCAAGCTCTTCGATATTTCGGCGCACGACATCCATGCCGACGCCGCGACCGGATATATCAGAAACCTCTTCTGCGGTAGAGAAGCCAGGGGCAAAAATCAGATTCATGATTTGTTTATCGGAATACTCTTCGCGGCGAGACTCCGCAGCAAGTACGCCTTTTTCGAGTGCTTTGTTCCACAGCTTGTCGCAATTTAGGCCCGCACCATCATCCTTAATTTCAATGACAATCGAGCCCCCCTGATGATAGGCGTTGAGCTCAATAGTCCCCATTTCACTCTTACCTGCTTCAAGGCGCTGCTGGGGTTGTTCGATGCCGTGATCGATACCATTTCTAACTAGGTGAACTAAAGGATCGACAATTCGCTCTAGAACGGTTTTGTCTAATTCGGTTTGCTCGCCTTTAATTTGTAGATCCACTTGTTTATCCAATCGACTCGACAAGTCGCGGACAAGGCGTGGAAAACGACTGAAAGCAAAGCTCATCGGTAACATCCGGATATTGAGGACATTTTCTTGTAAGTCTTTGCTGTTCTGCAGCAACTGATCTAAGCCGGTTTTGAGTTTTTCTAGCTTTTCAATGGTGAAGTCGTTACCAATTTCAGTCAGCATAGATTGTGTAATGACGAGCTCACCGACTAAGTTAATCAAGCTATCGACCTTATCGATATCGACGCGAATTGAACTTACATTGGAGTCTGACTTAGCCACCTTAGTCGATTTATTCGGTTCTTTGCTTTGTGCGGTATTCACTACCTCGGGAGTAGCGCTTACCACGCCCTCAGCTTTACTTTGCTGTTTGGCATTTTCGATAAGATCTGAAGACTGTTCTTCTTGCTGCAGTTGCGGTGTTTGCTCAATCTTTAGGTCACACTCATCTTCAACCCATTCGAACACTTCATGGATTTGCGCTTCTTCAACGCTGCTATCTAAACTAGCAGTCCAAGCAAGGAAACACAGCTCGGCTTCAATGTCATCGATTTCTGGAAGTTTTGTCGTATCTACAAAGATCTGACAAGACTCGTCTAACTCTTTCAATTCACGGAGAATACGTAATGGGTCATTGCCACTAAAAAACATTTCAGGGTGAGGAGAGAAGGTGATCTTCCAAGGTTGATTCGAACCCTTGCTACTAGTTGCTGGATTCTGTTCGGATTGAACATCGACTGTCTCTGATGGCGCCTCACTGAGCAACTGTGCTAACTTAACTCCGACTTCTTCTTTTAGCGCGACGTTAACTTCGTTACCCAACTCGTGACCTTCGAGCATGCTGTGAATACAGTCACCACTTTTAAGCAATAGGTCGATCGTTTCAGCGGAAAGTGAACGCTCATTGTTGCGCACCAAATCGAGATAGGCTTCGACGTTGTGAGTAAACTCACTAATATCAAGTAGGTTAAACGTCCCTGCCCCTCCCTTAATCGAGTGGGCTGCACGGAATATGGTGTTGATTGACTCTTCTTCTACCTGAGCCGGGTCTAAGTTAAGTAGTACATCTTCAAGCACTTCAAGATTTTCACGACACTCCTCGTAAAACATCTTGCGCAGCTGTTCCATATCTAAAGCCATATTGTAGCCTCACCAATTGACGTTGCTGTGAGAAGAAACCGTTTAGATTACGCGTTTTAGTGTTTTTAATAACGTATCTGGATTAAACGGTTTCACTAACCAACCTGTTGCTCCCGCTGACTTACCTTGTTGCTTTTTATCTGTACTGGTTTCTGTTGTCAGCATCAGAATTGGGATAAATTTGTATTGTGGTTTTTCGCGCAGCGCCTTCACTAACTCAAAGCCTCCCATATTTGGCATGTTGACATCGGATATCACCACATCAAATTTGGCTGTTGTCACCTTGCTTAACGCATCTCTTCCATCATTTGCAGTTTCAACGTCATACCCTGCGTCGCGCAAAGTGTGACTCACCATCTGACGAATTGAGACGGAATCATCCACAGCTAGAATTTTAGTCATATTTACAGTTCTCCAACTTCGGTGTTCATATCAAAATGATCATCCAGTCCAAGTGTACTAATACCTTCGATCAGTGACGGAGTAGGTTGTACTAATTGAATGTCTATCTGATTGGATTTGGCAGAGAGGAATAATGACGCCAGAGCCTGAATACCAGCAGCATCAACGCGGCTGACATGTGACGCATCTATATTGAGTTGATTGTCTTGAGCAAGCCAAGTTTTGTATTGGGTCGCGGAGTCGAGTACCGTTGAGATATCTAATGACTCAGGTAACAAACATTCCATGTTTTCAACCTTAACTACTTTGTTATTATTCCTAGCCGATATTAAGCATGTTGCTTAAGAATGAGTGTAGGAAGGAATCATTAATTCGCAAGTTGCTTATATACGGAATATGGATGAGTCTTTGTTGATAGATTTAAAGTTGCAGGAGATTATCTTTACTTTTTAGATAATTACATAGTGTTGCATTGTTTTAGGAAATTATGATTTTTTTCCAATGGATGAGCCAAGTTCTGATGAACAGCGTTAGGCGTGATTTCAATTTACAGTGTAAAAAAGTAGTTGTTTACACTGTAAATTCTTACTTTCATGGCCGCAGCCAACATTGTTTTACAGTGTAAATTTGGGCAGCTTAATTACCAACGTAACTATTACTAATGATAGAGGTAAGAAGCTGAGCTCTAAACTCCTGTTCTGCCTGCTTACTCCCAGCAAAACCGAACTCTCTAGCGCACCATTGCCAGTCTTTACGTTGAACAACCTTTCGAATGAAAAAGTCACTCATGGTATCCAATACATGCGGCGAGTTCTTCCACCATAGATCGAGCAATGGAACTACGCTGTCAAAGCTCGCTCCCCCGTTGCAATAGTTTTTTATTAGGCTATTCAGTTTAGGCTTTTCAACGGAAGCATTATCTTTTGCGAGTAAACTACGGACAAGTTCAATCTCAAGTTCGCAGTAAGTTTCACTCACAGCATATTGGAAAGAGAGATCAAAATAACCCTCGACTTGATGCCCCCAATCAATGTCACCGCTTAGCATGACGACTGAATAAGTGCCACTCGCCTGCTCTCTCTGGCTGCCTAGCTTAACGGGAAAAAAACCACAGCTACGCCAAAAATGAATCAGTTCCGCAGTGGCACCAAAGCTGGTGGAGCAAAAATCGTAACGACCGCTTTGGATAAGTTGCTTGACCATAGCATTGCCGATACCTGCTCTTTGCATACTAGGGTGAACGGCGATGCGCATAATTCGTTGGCTCGACTGCAAAGCGGCCTCAGTCACGCCAAGTTGATTGGCTAATAAACTTGGCACTAAATGTCCTCGTGGGCGGCGCTTACCTAACTGAACTTGCTCAACCAATTCCGGAGATAACCTCCCCTCTTCTACTGTGAGCATGCAACCTAGACATTGGTCATCCTCCAATATCGCATGTAGCTGTATCGCATCATCTTCAAGTAACAGCATTAAGTCATTGGGAGAGGTCTGATAATGAGCATTCACCAATAAAGCAAAACACCTTCTTAGAATCGAAGCTTGAGCGACGAGCTTTCGCTTATCTAACTGGATAAGTTGATTCGACGAAGCTTGCTGTTTCACATCGGCCAAATCAGCATTTAATAGGAACGTATCAAAGAGCCATTGCTCAAGCGGGTCACCCACGCTCCAACGGATGGGTGCATCCAAATGGAAAAACCGAGCACCAGGACGTTGTTGCTTTAGCCATGTTTGGAATTTAACACTAAAGCCTCGGCCACATCCTTCATAGCCATGAATCGTGGTCGAAAAAACAGCGCGATGATGCTGTTCAACCATAGTCTTCAACATGGGAATGGGGATAGCTGACGCTTCATCGACAAACAGACAATCACACGTTTTCTGGCTGCGAAGCAGTTCATCCGGCGCAACAAACTCTAGCACTGATTGCTGAAATTGAAGACGGCCTTTATCAGCAGTTGCTTGAGGTAGCAACCGTTGAGCATGCTCAAAAACTGGCTGAACGGTCGCTAAACTTGGTGCCGTCACCACGATATGGATAGACCGTTCTTGCATCAGTTTCGCGGCAGCAATACCCAAAGCACTGCTTTTTCCTCTGCCACGATCAGCGGTCATCACTAGAGGACGCTTGCGATGCCCTTCAACGACTTTAAGGATTTTCTCAATAGCCTGGTTTTGCTGTTCAAACTTTTCATGAGCTTGGTTTTCACTGCACGGAGGCATTGATAACTTGCCGTCCTCTTCAACCACAATGAGATTGTGAAAAGCATTGTTTAACCATGTTTGGGCAAGCGTTGGGCTACTGGTTTTCTCAGGTAGAATGATCACCAGCCCACCACCTTTCACACAACCTGTTGCAGCAGTGAAGCTATTAGCGTCAAACCCTTCCCGGAAATCACAGCACAACAATAGGCATTCTTGCCCTAAGAGCTGATGACCCTTCTTGAAGCCGACTTGTTTTTCCACCTCATCATTACAATCGCCCCCAAGCAAGAAAATGTCTTTACCAACAACCAAAGAAAAAAGAGTATCGAGGCATTGCTTCTGCCAATGCTCACTACCTTGTAACACAACACCATAGCGATGGTTAGACTTAGCGGACAACGCGAGCAAGTTGGAAAAATAGTCTTTGATTGCAGTCATAAACTCATAAGCACGATAGGATTGGAGTTAGCGATATTATGGCATAAAAAAAGCCGCAAATAGCGGCTTAATAAATGAGTGTGATGACTTAGTGTAGCTTCTTCGCAACTAGGTCTAGTAACTCTTGCATCAAAGTGTCATCAACCTTTTTCAAGTTTAACGTCAAGTTGCTGCCTTTGCGGGTATAGCTAGCGCGACCCTTCACTAACTCTGTTTTAGCCACGGCGGATTTCTTAGTTGGTGATAGCTCTTCAATCCAAGCTTCGATGGTTTCTGTCACTTCTTTAGTGATTCGAGCCACCCCTTGAGATTGAGTACGCTGCCAAACAAAACCTTCATCTGAGCTGCACTTATTGAGAAGTTTGCTCTGCTTATCTGACTCCATAGCATTAAATTGCTTATGCAGTTTAACGATTGTTGGGCGGCCCAGCTCAGCCACATTTGGGTAAGCTTGTAGAAGTTCAAGCGGAAGATCAGCAGCTTTGAGTGCGCCACTCACTAGTGCTTCACTGCACTGGAACATCTTGGCTAAAGCTTTTTGGTCTTCAGCTTCCCCACTTTCCAGTTTAGCTAGCATCTCGCGACCTTTCTCATACAAAGACAAAGGTTTATGAGCGTTCGCGACGTCAGACAAGAACTTAGCGTGTTCAGTGCTAATATTCTCTCCGACATAAATCATGAACTCTTTGTCTGCAAGAATACAAGACATGCGACGGCGACTACCATCAAGGACTTCAATCTTGCCATCTTCACGTCGACGACCGACTGCTGGATATTGCTGACCACGCTCTTTCAACGTAACCAATACATCTGATAACGCATGTTCGTTTAAGAACGACTGCTCACGAGCGTTTTCTGCAAATACAACCGTTGACTCACCTATTTTTTCAACAGGAATACGCACTAATTCGAATTGAACTTTCTCTTCACCAGCAACGGCAAGTTCAATCACCTGAGCTTGTTCTTTCGCCGCTTGTTGCGCTTCTTGCGGTGTAGTGACATGACGCTTATTCGCCTTGCCAAATAATCTCGCGTTTAAATCTGAAGTTTTAATTGCCATTTTCTAATTACCCCTGATTTAATGATGACCAATGACTATGCAGAACTCGTTCAAGTTCTAATGCACTTTTTTGCACCGCATCTTGCGCAGTCGCTAGGGTTTTCTTACCCCCTTCAAAGTCGCCTGTCGTCAAGTCAAATACCGTGCTGTAGGTATCAGCACATGTTTCAAAAGCGCGGCTGCGAGGAATAGTCGCCATCGTTACTTGATCACCTAATAAATAATTCATTTCGGTTAATACTGCGACCTGCTTTTTGTTGTCATCTTCAAACATAGTCGGCATCAGACGAACAAACTCAAGACCCTGCCAATCTTCTGGGAACATTTCGTACACAGTTGGCAAATGCTGGAAGAAGTTAACCGTTGATGCCCAGTCCAAACGCTTCGCAGCACACGGAATCAGTAGCGCGTTTGAGGCGTACATAGCGTTCCATACCAGTGGATCGACGTGTGGGCCAGTATCAATCATGATGACATCGAAGTCGTCAGCAATCTGATCGATCAGTTTTTCCTTCAGCAGCTTCACGATATCCAAAGACTGATTCTGCGATAAGTGTTGCCACGCTTCAGCGTTAAACATCGCGTCTTCAGGGAAAGCAGAAACCGTCTTTAAGTTTGGATACTGTGTGGGCAGCAGGACATTTTTATGTAGGAACTCGTTATCGACTTCCACCCCTTCTGGCACATTATCCAACATGATATCAACGGCTGAATAGATGTTGTCGTGGTCGGTCAGACTAATTTGCGGGTTTAAGAACAAACGTAGTGACCCTTGAGGATCTAAATCGATAAGACAAATACGGTAACGCTTATCTAAATTCAGCGCTAAGCAAGCCGCAAGGTGTACCGCTGTCATCGACTTACCTGTACCACCCTTTTGGTTTTGTACGTTGATGATCCATGGCTTATTGTCACCATTCTTCTTACGCTCATGAAACTTAGGGATGCCCGCCGCATCCATCAACATATGCGCTTCTTGCAAAGAGATTGAATAATGGTTGGCATTATTCTTAGTGAATTGGTGGCCAGACTCTTCAAGCTTGCTAATTGCATCATCCAATTTACGTCGAGTTAAGCCCGAACGCGTTTCCATCAACGCTTTCGACATTGGAGGAAAATGCTCATCGCTGCGTTCTTCCAAAACTATTTCGATACGATCAGCTTGAACCTGAGCTGTTTTTTCTGCTAGCTGAATGAGACTCTCAATCGTATGTTCTCGTTTCATTTGCCAAATTCCGTTAGTAGTGACCCGATGATTATTGTACAGCACTTTGCACAACATACAATAAAAAGGTGAACATGCAATTATAGATATTAATCACATTAAATAGAAATACGACATGTATTTTAAAGTCAAAGAGCAAAAACAGGTCAAATCATTGTTAAAAAGTTCTTTATAACAACCTTAAAGTCTAACAACAATAAAAGTGTTACAGCATCACTTATTTACAATGTAAAAATAATAGTAAATGCATCTAATCAGTTAACTCTCCGGAACGATTAAGAATTAGCTCTATTTTACGGTTGGTGCAATTTTGACTTAAGTCGCGCAGCAAAATGAAAAAGCCTCCACCCAAGTAGCTAAATTCGTTCATGCTAGAAATACACCGCGCTAGAACTTTACTGGAACAATGATCAAGGAAGGCATGGTGATCATGCTTTCGGTAACTTTGACTACTTAGGGAACGATGATCAAGGAAATTTCAGTTCGGAAACAAGGGGATTCTAGATCCTAAACAAATGATCAAAGATCGGAACAATGATCAAGTAACACTATCTACCGGAAGCATGAAAAAATACCATCGAATTACGGACGAATGCAGATGGACTAAGAGATAAGAGCCGACAAGGCATTAAGAGAACGAATTGTTGAACGACAACTTAATCAATGCAGGAACGATGTCATTTACTTGATCATGCTTTCGAAACAATGAAGACTAGCGATAAAAGCACAGCAAAATAGACGACTTGTCGTTCAACTAAAGATATTGTTCAGATAACAATCAATACCCGTTGTTACATCCGTCTTCCTTGATCATTGTTTCGGAAGTTAGGCCAGGAAAAAGAGAAGGTTTCGTCGTCAATCTCAAACAGTTATTCTTGGTCCTGTGGATAAAGTGTGTAGGGCTGATGATCATGCTTTCATAGGCACGTTGATCATAGATTCGAATTAATGATGATCATCGTTCTAGTAATATTTGATCATGCTTTCAAAGACTTATTGATCATGCTTTCGGGGTTATCATGATCATGCTTTCCAAAGGTTTTAAAAAAATCTCTTTATGTACATACACTTACAGACGTCAGAACGCCCGGATCAATAGATCATATAATCAATTAAGATCAGATTAATCAAAAAGATCAGTTATTTAAAAGCAATAATTTTTTCTTTATTTATGATCTTTTTTTCTTTATTCTTTCGGAACTATAGCGATATTACGGCTAGTGTGACACGGATCTAATAATGAGCTCAGACGAAAAACTACTGATCAAAGCGCCAAGAAGCCACAAAGATGGACACTTATTTGAAGTATCTGAAGTTGCTGTTAATTGGATAGAGCAGTATCAACACTTCAAAGGCGTTACCAAAAGTATCGTCGAACTTCTTAATCTTATCTCCCTAAGAGGCTTTAGCAGCAAAGATGGATTAGTTTCTACAACTGAACTGATTGATGCCACTGATGGTCAAGTAACCCGCGCAGCTATCCAGCAAAGGTTACGTGCAGCCGTCAATATTGGTCTTTTTCAGCAAGTTCCTGTTCGATTTGAAGAGGGTCTGGCTGGAAAAACCATGCTGCACCGTTTCGTGAACCCCAATCAGCTAATCTCCGTTTTAGGTGCAACGAGTCTGGTTACAGAGTCTGTTAAACAAACCGAGAAACAGAAACGCTCAAAAGCTTTGGCGCAAACTCAAGTCAATAAACGATTATTGAATGAGCACGGGCTAAACACGCCACCAGCAATGAAAGATGAAGCAGATCAGTTTGTGGTTTCACCAACCAACTGGGCAGGCATCATAGATCAAGCCTTAGCGCCACCACGTACCCGCAAAAGCTACCAAAAGAGCATGGTGTCGATCTCTGGTACACGCGCTGTGATCGAAACACGATCATCTAAAAATATTATGACGGTTGATGATCTGATGACCTTGTTCGCGCTGTTCACTTTGACGGTGCAATATCATGAACATCACCAACATCAGTATCAGTTAGATGGTACTCATGTGCCGAATAAAACCCCACTGTACATCACCGATATTCTTTCCCTGCGTGGAAAAAAAGACAGTGGTCCGGCTCGTGATTCTATTCGTGACAGTATTGATCGAATTGAGTTTACTGACTTCCAGTTGCACGAGCTGACTGGTCGATGGCTTAGTGAGAACATGCCAGAAGGCTTTAAGAGCGATCGTTTTAGATTTTTGGCCCGTACCATTACCGCATCGGAAGAAGCCCCCACAGAGGGCGCTGACGGCGAAATTCGCATTAAACCAAACCTATACATCCTAGTTTGGGAGCCGTCGTTCTATGAAGAACTGCTTACGCGCGATTATTTCTTCCTGTTTCCGCCTGAAATTCTAAAGCAGCACACATTAGTGTTTCAGTTGTATAGCTACTTCCGCAGCCGTATGTCTCGCCGTCATTCAGATGTGATGTTACTGAGTGAGTTGAACCAGAAACTGGCGCGAAATATTGAATGGCGTCGCTTCTCGATGGATTTGATCCGCGAGTTGAAAAGACTAGCTGAAGACAAGGGCACCGAAGATCTGTTTTTGGTCAATCTTTGGGGTTACCACCTAACGATCTCGGCAATGATCGAAAATGGCAAAGTCAAAGATTATCAATTTGATATCAAGTGTGATGCCGAAGAAGTGTTGCGTTACTCGCGCGCCCGAACCACCAATGCGGGTAAGCGTAATATGGCGCCAACCTTGCCAAACCCGCTTCGTAACGAAATGGTGTCAAAACAGCAGCTTGAAGAGATGTCTCAGATCATCGATGGTGAATTTGAGCCAATCCAACGCAAAGAGCGTTCACCGCGCGGTAAGTTAGGCCGTCGTGTTAAGCAACGTAAGCACCTGGTTGAGATCAATGCGGATGAGATTACCATTACTCTATCCAAATATACCTCCTCAGAGGCTCTAGAACGCTCTATATCGGCTTTAGCCGCTATGACAGGGCATTCCCATAGCTCAATTCAAGAAGAGTGTCTGGAGCTGATTGACAAGCTTGATTACCTCCGAGTCGGTCAAGAGGCGATTCCTTACGAGACGCTAAGCAAGATGGTAGAGCTCTACAATGGTCAAAGTGAGAACAAGCATTTGTCTATTGAGCGCTTAATTGCGGGCTTGGCTGTTCGTCGTAAGGTATGTAAACAAGTTTTTGAAGGTCACCTAGACGAAACTGTGTTCAGAGCGCTAGATGAGGTGGCAGTTTAAGCCATCAATTAGGGCAAGATATGAAGCCAGCGATTCAAACGCTGGCTTTTTTGTGTTTATTTACGCTGATATACACCTTGTTACATTCTTTGCGCTATTGAACAGAGCTACTACATTCCCCTGACAGTGCACTGACATTGGCTCAGGAGCAGTTGGATAATATTTATCCCGAATAGACAACCTTTTGTCCTTTCTGATGAATGAGGGATAGGATTATCCCTGATAGATTGGCTCATATTGTTACATTCATTCTGAATATTTTGCGAGTTCTCCGAGCTCGCTTTTTTTTGCCTAAAATTCAGCAGGTTATCTGATTGCTACGAAACGATGATCAAGGTAATCTCCCTTGATCATCTTTCCGTATTTTTTGCTAGCAAGCCTTTTAGTGGTTCTCAAGGTTAAAAAGACGCAATTATTAAGGCCATTCCTTTCATGTTTTATTGTGGAAATCGGTAGTACGCTCCGCTAATTATTTTTTGGTGAAGATGCTTCGTAGATGAATAGAAAAATAGCAGTACTGACGATTGCGGCAGTGATAGCTGGATGTGGGGGAGGCGATGGAGGAAGTACTCCATCAGTAACCAGTAATAGTCTAGTGAACTTGTCAACGCTATCAAATGCGTCTGCTGAGCTGCAAACAGTACAATGTAATCAACTACAGTTGGTTGGTAAGAATTATGCTCAGCCGAATACCGTTGATAGTTGCTGGCTTTTACAAGTTCCTGAAGACTACACGCAACCAAACAGTAAGAAGATTCAAATTGCAGTTGCTAAGACGAGTGCCCAAGGCGTTAAAAAAGGTTCATTTGTTTTCTTGGATGGTGGACCTGGAGGAATGTCACTAAACATTGCTGGCTATAGCAATAGTCACTTTCCTGCTCTTTCATCCAACCATGACATCTATTTTGTTGATCAGCGCGGTACTGGATACTCTACGCCTTCTTTGAGTTGTGATTTTGGTGACTCTGGTACGACTCAGCAAATCAAAGACTGCAAGAACAAGTATACTAACGGCGGAGTTGATTTAGAAAAATATACTAATGTTAACAACGCTCTAGATCTTCTTGTATTGGAGAAAAAGCTTACTGAAGCAAATCAACTTGAGAGTGGCTGGAAGCTCTATGGTGTCTCGTACTGAACCCGACTTGCTATGACTATGGCAAGAGAAGAACAAAAACAGATTGCAGCAGGCTACCAGCAGTCGAGCGCTATTAAAATGATGGTGTTGGATGGTGTATTCCCGATAGAGGTAAATGGCATTAAAGATATGCCTTGGTCAAACTATGAGTCACTTGATCGTTTGCTAGAGGTTTGTCGCCGAAGTGCGCCTTATTGCAATGAGAACACATTAAAATCTGACCTGAACACTCGTCTTGGCGAGATAGGCGAGCAGTATCGATTGCCGTTACTCAATTATCTAGTCCAGAATAGTATGAGTCGTACTTATAGTGTCGTTGGTGACAAAAAGTTTGAGCCAGTAGCACTTCTCAGGTTAAACAAAGCACAAATTGAATCCGATATAATCTCTATGGCAATAGATGAGTATAGTGCTACTGAACCAGATATGTTTGCGGGGATGGGGCTATCTAATATTTGTGCAGAAGAGCCAGTCAAGCCTGTCTATCATTCAGTTCATTCGAGCCGCGCTAAATGGGGAGAGCACGTGCAAAGTGTTGTCGATACTAGTCACCACCTAGGGTTGAGCAGTGAAGCGTGTGATGCTTGGAACATTAGCACTGTCCCATCGAGCAACTATACTTCTATGGCACCCGTGACTTATCCTGTGTTGTTACTAAATGGTGCCAATGATGGCCAAACTCCTCCTGCATGGGCTGAAGTTTCTTCGGTAAAGTTCTCAAATAAGTTAAGCCTGACATCTGATGATGGTGGTCATGGAATAATCACTGACGCGCGAGATGGGAAGAATATTTGTCTTAAAGATATAGTTTTCAGTGCGATCAATAAGCCAGAGACAATGCGTGATATCGATACTAGCTGCCTAAATACTAGTAACTTTAAATACAACCCTTAGTGACTCGTTATTGAATCTAAAATAGTACTCGCCCTCGTTAGATATGAGGGCGTTTTTGCATTGAATAGAAATTAATGCTTCCATAACGGGAAACCTTGATCATCGTTCCGTGGTTCATTCCAAGCATGGGCTGCCATAAACTGAACATGGGCATCGATCAACTGATGAGATTCTTCCTGCCAGCTGCAATGACTTTGTTGATTGCAGAACTCCAAGCTTAATACTGTCAGGTGCTGCATGCGCTTCATACACCAATCTTTTAGTTCTAGCTCACTGGCCGGATTCGAAACCACATTTTGCAGTTTGCTATAGGCCAGCTGTAGAAACTGGTACGCTTTATCAGGTGCGTCGTAACGAGTATGATTAAAGATACGCAGGCAACCATCTAACCAACAGGCAATCGCCTTACTTTGTTGACCAGAAATTAACGGCCCCCAAATTTGCTCTGGAGGTGACAGGATCAATGATTCAAGATTACTACCTTGATCATGCTTTCGGTGTTGATACCAGATCCCGATCTGTTCTACCCACATATCTAATTGACTCATGCTGCCTTAACCCAATGTTTTACAAAGTGATTTGGTCCGACTTGATCAAACCCTTCTTTAACAATCGCACTTTGCTCACGGATCTGATCAGCATCTAAAGAATAGTTTGGTTCATTTTCCACTAATTGACCAAATGGCAGATCGGGGTCGGGTACCGCAGAGATCAGTAGCTTGGTGTATGGATGTTGCGGATCAGTTAAGATCGCTTGAGTATCACCCCATTCAACAATTTGCCCCTTGTACATAACGGCGGTTTCTTCCGCAATGTAGTGCGCGGTCGCGAGATCGTGGGTTATGTACAAAAAGCCAATACCGAGCTCTTTTTTCATCCGTTGCATCAGGTTGAGGACACCTAGACGAATGGAGACATCCAGCATAGAGGTCGGCTCATCAGCAAGAATAACCTCAGCGCCTACCGCGAGTGCTCTTGCCAGATTCACCCTTTGTCTTTGGCCGCCGCTTAGCTCATGTGGGTACTTGCCTAAGGTATCAGGAGCCAGTTCCACTAACTCGATCAGCTCCTTCAGCCTAGAAGGAATATCGGCTTTGTTTGCCACTTGTTTGTGTATCTTCAGTGGACGAGTTAAATGGTGCTCAATGGTTTGGGTTGGATTTAACGAGCCAAATGGGTCTTGAAACACCATTTGCACCTTGCTGCGATAATCTAGAAGCTCTTTCTTACTGGTGATTTCATCGATGTTCTTGCCGTTAAACAGGATCTCGCCAGATGTAGTTGGGTAAACCTTAGTGATCAAGCGTGCGCAAGTACTTTTACCACAGCCAGATTCTCCAACTAGCGCTAAGGTACGGCCTTTATGCAGGTTGAGGGTTATCCCTTGCAGGGCTTTAAATCGCTCAACAGACGCAAACCCTCCGCCAATAGTGAACTCTTTAACCACGTTGTTAAGTTGAATGATGGGTTGGCTCATGCGAGGGCTCCTTGCTGTTGATGTTTACCTTCGTGAATGTTCGGGAATGAAGCCCATAGCTTTTGTGTATATGGGTGCTGAGGGTTGTTGCGAATTTGCTTAGACTGATTAACCTCGACAATTTCGCCATGGCGCATGATGGCAATGCGGTCGCATAATTGGCTCATCAGGGCTAAATCGTGGGTAATAAACAGCACCGAGAATCCAAACTCTTCACGTAGTTGATAGATTTGCTGCAATATTTCGCGCTGGACCACCACATCGAGTGCTGTAGTCGGCTCATCCATAATGATTAGCTTTGGATTGAGTGATAGAGCAATCGCGATGACCAATCGCTGTCTCATACCACCACTGAACTGGTGAGGGTACTCAGTGAGTCGCTCTCGGGGAATGTTGACTAAATCGAGTAGTTTTTCCGCGCGATCTTTGGCTTGTTCCTCACTCATGCCTCTATGGTGGCGCAGTACATCGGCAAATTGCTCTTGAATTGGCAACACGGGATTAAGTGAGTTCATGGCACTTTGAAAGACCATAGCAATTTCGCTCCAGCGGATAGCACCGAGATCTTTATCGGATAGCCTAAGTAGGTCTTGCCCCTCGAAATGAATTTCGCCGCCAGAGATAAACGCAGGTGGCTTATGTAGACGATTAATTGCAAAAGCGATGGTGCTTTTACCACAACCTGATTCGCCGGCAAGGCCAAATATTTCACCTTTACCAATGTCAAAACTGACTGACTTCACTGCGTTGAAGTCGCCCGTGTCGGTAATGTAGTCGACACATAAATCCCGAACCTTGATGATCGGGTCTGCATGATAGGCATGCGTGCTGGTTAGTTTACTCATAATCTTACTCAAAAACACAAAAGATAATGATTATCATTAACTCTTATTTTTTGAGTGAAAAGAAGTACGATTGAAAACAGTGAAGTGACTCGAAAAATGCGCTCAGAATGTGTTCAGCACTGGGGGCTAGAGAAGAAAACACTTAAGAAAAAATGAGACCCGGATCGCCTTCATTTCTGTAGGGGTAATCCTTTAAATGTACTGTGCGACAACGGCAGGCGCAAAACTTATTTATACAAAAAACAGTAAGAGTTTCTGAACTATTAGCACAATCACATTATGGGACTAAAATTCTTAACAAGGGGCGAGAGGTTTTGCTACAGATT
The DNA here is from genome assembly GCF_059833805.1 of Vibrio sp. R10-SF1-ISO8. Lineage (NCBI taxonomy): Bacteria > Pseudomonadati > Pseudomonadota > Gammaproteobacteria > Vibrionales > Vibrionaceae > Vibrio > Vibrio sp. R10-SF1-ISO8. The sequence goes on from NZ_JCBDHL010000010.1 coordinate 432,293, forward strand.
ACCTGTCCCTAGCATGGTTTGTTCGGAGGTTATTATGTCCATTAATTCTATTGACCATGATGAAATGAGTAAAATTGCTGGCAAGTGGGACTTCACGGAAGAAGTAGAGTCACAAAAGCCGACTAAGGGTGCCAAATCTGCCGAAGCTCGTCGTCGTATCGAAGCATTAAAAGAGATTCGTGAGAGTGGGTTAACTATCGAAGAGGCAAAGGAACTAGGCATTCTGCACTAGTTGTGACACACATATGCGATTACCTAAGGGGGGCACAGGAAAGCCCCCCTTTGTTTTTGAGAGTTTTTTGATCTAACCCTTCACTCCCTCTGCAATTCCTCGCTACATTCGCGTTGGGTGTGGTATATTCCCTCCCCATATTTTTACAGATTTAAATTTTGCTATGTCGATAAACCTGTCAACTCTCCCTGCAAGCGAAAAAAACAAGATTGAACTTGATAAGCAAGCCTCATTTTTGGTTTGGAAGCTTCGTGAAGCGAAAGCTGTGCCTGATGAGATTGATCAGGAGGCAGCCAAAATTGCCGATGAAGAAGAAAAGGCTTCATTCCTAGAGTCTGTAGCTAAATATAAGCGAGTAATGGGCGTCGCGTAACGTAACCATTTCCTCTGCAAGGCGAGAAATTGAAATGTGCTCGCTTTTTGCTAAAATCCTTCGCGTTAAATTGAATTAGAGAGAACATCCCGATGGGAAGAAGTTTTGAAGTGCGCAAAGCCTCAATGGCTAAAACTGCTGGCGCAAAAATTAAAGTTTATTCCAAATACGGTAAAGAAATTTACATGTGCGCGAAAAATGGCGGTGCAGACCCAGACATGAACTTGTCTCTTAAGCACCTGATCGCAAAAGCGAAAAAAGACCAAGTTCCTGCACACGTTATCGACAAAGCGATCGATAAAGCAAACGGTGGTGGCGGCGAAGACTACGTTCCTGCGCGCTACGAAGGCTTTGGTCCTGGCGGCACAAGCGTCATCGTTGATTGTCTAACTGACAACGGTAACCGTACTTTCCAAGATGTACGCCAGTGTTTCGTTAAAACAGGTGCGAAAATTGGTGTTGAAGGTTCTGTTTCACACATGTTTGATCACCAAGCAGTATTCCAGTTTAAAGGCGATGATGATGAAATCATTCTAGAAACGCTGATGATGGAAGACGTAGACGTGACTGACGTTGAACTTGAAGATGGCGTGATTACGGTTTTCGCACCTCACACTGAGTTCTTCAAAACTAAGACTGCTCTAAACGGTGCGTTCCCAGACCTGACTCTTGATGTAGAAGAGATCACTTTCGTACCTCAAACTCACACGCCAGTTGCGGGTGAAGATGCAGAGAAATTCCAGAAGTTCTTAGACCTTCTTGATGACTGTGATGACGTTCAGCAGGTTTACCACAACGCTGAGCTGTAATCGCTAAGCGCTGCAAATCAGATAAACTAAAAAGGGATCGATTCGATCCCTTTTTTTGTTTTCGCGTGTTAAAAATAGGGCTGATACCAAACTCGAAAGAGCATTCATTCTGCTCACTCTGTTATTGATGGACCAATGATATGATGACCAAATTTATTCCGATTGTATTGAGTTGTAGCTTGGCTTTTTCCGCTGCTGCTACTGAGCTGGATCTCGTGACGCAAGCGCAGCAGCTCTATGAAGCAGGCGATAAAAAACAAGCGCAGACTTTGTTTACTCAGGCGGCTGAGCAGGGCAGTGCAGAAGCGCACTTTAGACTTGCTTACCAATACACTTTAACGGATGAAGAGAGTGTCAACCATTTGCAGCAAGCCGCGGTGCATGGTCATCAAGAGGCACTAAAATACTATCTAGATAAGGTCTTTTTCCGCGCAGGCAGCATTAGAGTGTCTGACCCTAAAAGCGCACTAGAGACTTACTATAAAGCCAAACGTAAAAATCCTAACTTGACCCTCTATGATGAACAAGAAAAGGTGCAAGTACTGACTTACGCTGCCGAAGTTCCTGAGCGTGACCCTGATGTATTCTTTAAAACTTATCAGGTAGAGGATGAAGATGGAGATTGGCCCTTCTACGATGTATGGGAGTTAGCTGAACAAGCTTCAAAAGAGGGAAGTAAGTTTGGTAAACCCGATCCGGAGCTGGTGTTTTGGTTGATAACGCGTGGTGGTGATGTGCCTGCAGAGCTGTCGTTTGCGGTCACCGATTACTATAAGCATTGGAAAAATGATCAAGTGGTGCCTTTTAATCTTTGTCATTGCGTGACCAGTGGCGCGGGGGCAGGGTATTGCGCTGATAGGGATGCCGTAGAGCAGGAGAAACGTCGCCAAACTGAGCTTTCAGCGTTAACTGAAAAACTGCCTGTGGAGAGCATAGCTCTGTTGAATCTTGCTTATAAAGAGATGGAAGATTATGTCACGCTCAAAGCGCAGCAAGAAGAAATGCATGGTGGTACGGGGCGTACTGCTTGGATTATAGACTCGATTCAGTCGCAGAAGGATCTTTATCTTTCAACGCTAGATAAAGCCATTCAAGGCGATATAGAGGCCGTTTCCACGCCACTCAGTGAAACAGATAGCCAATTAAATGCGACATACAAAAAGCTAATGAGTGCGCTTAAACTGCCATCAGAAGACTATGCGATGCCAAAACCACAAGCTGATGATGTAAGAGAAGTGCAAAGGCAGTGGATTAAACATCGCGATGCGACATGTCGCTTGATCGCGTCAGTCGAGCCACAGTTAAAAGAGCAATGCCTTAATTGGATAACGGCTCAAAGAGAGCAAGAGTTGCAAGGTATTATCACGCCATAATGGCACCAACAAATATGACAAGGGGACATGAGGTCCCCTTTTTGTTTTTTAAATGCTTTAAGCTTGCGAGACAGCGCTTGCGCCAGCTAACCAGTTAGACAACTTTCTAATTTGCGGTAAGACAGTCAAGTTAAGTGTTAGCGCTGCCGGCCATGCCAGAAGAAAGCTATCTAGCCAAATTGCTGGCCACTCGTTACTAAAACCCAGTTTATAGCCAGAAATTAATCCCGACATAATGATGGCCATGGTCAAAGACGAAAGCAGGGCGGAAATCCAAAAATGTTTGCGGTTCATAAATTCTCCTCTTCTTATTGTTGTTCTGATGTATTTAAGGATATAACTATCCAATAGTGAAAAAAATAAGCAGGTATAGAAGTATGAATTCCATATTTGGAAACATGGATGATCTCTATTTGTTTTGTAGTGTGGTGGAAGAAGGCTCTTTGCTGTCGGCTTCTAAAAAGCTTCAGCTTCCTGTTTCGACCATGTCACGTCGCTTATCTGCGCTTGAACAGCGCCTCAATACGCGATTATTGGAAAAGAAGGGCAGAGAGCTAGTTGCAACACAAAGTGGCTCAGAAGCCTTTGAGTTGCTTAGAAGTGGCATGGAATCGGTCGAATCTGGATTCGGACAAATGCTTTCTGATACACAGGAAGTATCGGGTAAGATAAAGCTCGCTATTCCGCACAACTTTTATCGAGCCTTTGTGGGGGAGGTGGTCGAGCAGTTTTTGGTTGATCACCCCAAAGTATCGCTCGACTTAGTGCTTAGCCAAGAGCAAGCAGTACCACAGACTGACCGAGATTTGCTGATCACCTTCGACTTGGCTGAGATGAATGAGATGATCGCTAGACCTTTATTTAAAGCTCGCCATGCCTTTTTTGCCAGTCCTGAGTACTTAACCAAAGTAGGGGAGGTTAACGATCTTGCCTCTTTGAGTCAGCTTGACTGGGTCAGCGTTGATCATGCTCTAGACATTTCCGTGTATGAGCAAGAGCATCTGGTTGATGTGATGAGCGTGAAGCCTAAGCTGATCGTGAATGATATTTTGGCGGTATGTGGCGCAGTAGAGAAAGGTTTGGGCGTGGCGTCGTTGCCTTTCAGACATGTGCATAAAGGGATGAACTTAGTTAGGGTGCTGCCTCAGTATCAACGCAGTGTTAGACAAGCCTACTTGGTGTATAAGCAAAGGCGCTATCAACCTAAGGCATTGAGTTTGTTGGTAGAGCGTTTAATGGCTGGTGTAGAGAAGATGCAAGAACCAACGGATTTTACACTGTAAAGTCACCTTAATTGGAATTGAAGAGTAAAGGAAATCAAATGGATAAAGTGGTTATTGTAACGGGAGCGGGTAGGGGAATTGGCGCTGAAACCGCAAAACTTCTTGCAAGCCAAGGCTATGCCGTCGCGGTCAATTATCTTAAAAACCACCAGCGTGCTGATGAAGTGGTTGAGCAGATTACTTCCGAGGGCGGAAATGCGTTCGCGATTCAGGCTGATGTTTCAGACCAAGAGCAAGTTGAAGCTATGTTTGCCCAAATTACCCAGCGCTATGGCACAGTCACTCATTTGGTGAACAATGCAGGTATTCTGTTTACTCAATCAACCTTGAGTGAGATTGACCTAGAACGATTCAAGAAGGTAATGGACGCCAATGTCATAAGCTGCTTTTTGTGCTGTAAAGCGTTTATCAATCAGCTTGATAGAAATGGCTCTATCGTTAACGTCTCTTCCGCTGCCTCAAGAACAGGAGCGCCATTTGAATACGTAGACTACGCGGCCTCTAAAGGCGCGATGGACTCGTTAACCAAAGGACTGTCACTTGAGCTTGCGTCACGTAATATTCGTGTTAATGGTGTCAGACCAGGCTGTATTTATACAGAAATGCACGCCGATGGGGGGGAGCCAGGACGCGTAGATAGGCTTGGGCCACAACTTCCGTTGGGACGCGGAGGAACGGCATTAGAAGTCGCGAACTCTATTGCTTGGTTATTGTCTGATGAGGCGTCGTTCGTCACTGGCTCTTTTATCGATATAGCGGGTGGTCGATAATTGCTTTTTAACAAGGGCATTCGCTAAGCCTATGCCCTTACATTGGGCTAAACCACCAGAGGCAAATGGCCTGTCTTCACTAGGATCACGGTTTCTTGTTCGACGTAAGGAAAGTGCTCACTCATATGCGGGCTGCGTATCCAACAACCTTGTGGATACTGCCCGTGTTCATCGGAGAATTTGCCACTGAGAACAAGGATCTCTTCACCACCAAAATGCTTATGTGGTTGAAACCTTTCTCCGGCTGGCCATTTCACTAAGGCAACATGCTCATGCTCAAAATCATGTAGGGGCATCACTTCAAGGCCGCCAATCCCTGTAAGCCATTGCTGTGTGTTTGTGTTGACTCGTACTGTCGCACTATCGCGTGCATCAAATTGATTTAGTTTGACTAATATCACGCAGCCTTTGTCGCTAAATGGAGCATGGTTACTGCCCGGAGGGTTACGTAAATAAGTCCCTGCTGGGTAATCGCCATTTTCATCGGAGAACACCCCCTCTAACACAAAGATCTCTTCACCCATTGGGTGAGGGTGGGTTTTAAACTGAGAGCCTGCTTCATAGCGCACAATACTTGTCGTATGGCCTGATTCCGCTTCCTCACGTTCGAGTTGTTTACGCCAAACACCTTGGGCAGGGCTGGCGATCCAAGGCATAGACTGAGTATCAATCACGACTCGCTCAGCAAAATTCATATTGAGCATACTTTTCTCCTTCCCGTTACTTGTTCAATTGAAGGCAGTGTTATTGGCATCAGGCAATGGGATTATTTAGATAAGAATATTCCAGTTTCTTATCGTTTTGGTTATTTTGTTAGTACTTATACTACCCATATACCAAGGCGTTAGATAGTAAGTACTAACTGGTGGGGTAGGTACTTATTGGTACATCTTTATGAATAACAAAGAGAAAAAATTTTCGAGGAAAGTCGCTCCTCAAAGTAGCGCGCGGATGGTCGAAACCATCTATGGCTGCAAATGGTCACTAACGGTTTATCAATTGCTTGCTGCAGGCATAAATCGTCCTGGAGAGATGGTGCGTAGCGTTGAAGGGCTGTCGACTAAGGTGCTAAATCAATGTCTAAAGCGTAATGTAGAGTTCGGTATTTTAGATAAAGTGGTTTACAACGAGTTGCCGCCAAGGGTGGAATATCAGGTGACGGATTTTGGGGAGAAGTTTCTCGCCGTACTTGAGCAACTTGAAGCGCTTCAGCAAGAGATTGACCGTGATTTAGAGCGCTAATAGACATGTAATACTAGCGCTCTTTGTAAAGCAGTTTAGCCAGTGATTAAGGCTAGGTTCTTTAAGCTTTTGTAGGCCGCAGTTTGTGTTTCAATCGGCTTACATACCGAGAGCAGATCATCAATAAAGTGCCCCAAAGCGCGAGCTTCAATCTTTCTAATACCGCGTTGTTGGGTTTCGGTTAAGTAGTCATAGACTGATGCGGCGCCAAAATCGCCAAATATCATCTCACCTTGTTCATTGATCAACACATTGTGCGCGTAGAGGTCACCATGACATACCTTGTTATCGTGTAGGTGATTAAACACATCCATCATCTGGTCAACGATCTTTTCAATCTGACTGACCGAAAGGGTGAAGTCTTGCTTAAAAACATCTCGTGTACAGGTTTGTAGTGTTGGTGGTAGACCAAGATTGAAGTAGCTATCTGGGATCAACTCCATCACTAGGGCAAGGTGATTGTCCTCGTTTACTTGAGCGATAGATTTCACAAGGTTGTGGTGGTGACCCGTTTGCAGGCAAGCTTGCAGCTCATCGCAAGGATAGCCATCACTGGTTACATCCCCCTTAAACACTTTTACCGCAACATTGGCTGGGAAGTCGAAATTGGCATCAATCCAGTCCGCGTGAGAGATCACCCCTGATGCCCCTTGCCCTAGAACATGATTAAGCTTGTAAGCGCTTGAAGCAACTTGTGGAACACTCTCTTCAAGACTGGTTCTTTCACAGAAAGGGTTGCCTGCAAAAGCCATCCACGCCAGTTTGGGAAGCTCAAGTAGTACGCTAGGGAAGCACTCAAGCTGATTTGCTGATAGGCGCACTAACTCCAAGTTGAGCAACTGGCTAAAGCTGTTGGGTAGTGATGTCAGTTTGTTACCTGCCAAGGCTAATTTTTGCAGGCGCGGGCGATAACCCAAAGATTCTGGCAATTTAGCGATCTGGTTATCAGTCAGAATTAACCAACGAAGTTGCTCTGGCAATGACTCTTCGGCGACACGAACAATTTGGTTACTTTTAAAGCCAACCATCTCAAGCTTTTCGCAGCGTCCGAGAACAAGCGGAAGGCGTGTGAAACGGTTATTGGAAGCAAACACTATTTTGAGTTGCTTTAATTCAGTGAGCCATTCTGGCAGTTCACTTAAAAGGTTGTTCGAAACATCGAGAATTTCCAGCGTATCAGCTAAGGCTAAGATCTCTTGTGGTAACTCGGTTAATTGTTCAGAAATTTGAAGACGCTGAATGCCTGCAAGCTCTCCGCTTTTAAGCTGTTCTACTGTGTGCAAACTGACTGCCTATAATTGCTCGTGAATGGGAAAAGAGCGCGTATTCTACGCAGGTTGGCAACAAAAGGCGAGGTGAGCGTTAGGTGGGAATTAGGTTCGACAATAAAAAAGCCGAGTGGGTAAACACTCGGCTTGGCAGTTATGGGTACGGTTATAAAAACGCCTTGTATGGCAGTTCTGGTTCATTTTTAAAGATGTCTTTGAAACCACGGAAGTGCTGATAATGCATACGCCCTTTGTCTGTTGGGTATGTGTACTTACCGCCAACCTGCCAGAAGAACGGAGCAAAGCTGTACTGAAGACGATCTTTTTTCATGTTCCATAGCACTTCAATTTCTCGAGGGTCATTCTGGAAGTTGGCCCAGATGTCGTGGTGGAATGGCATTACGACCTCACAGTCTAGTGACTCAGCCGCTCTGAGAATATCCGATGAAGTCATTTTATCAGTGACACCGCGAGGGTTCTCACCATAAGAAAGTAATGCAACATCAATTTGGTACTCGTTACCATGTGATGCGTAGTAGTTCGAGTAGTGTGAGTCACCAGAGTGATAAACGGAACCACCCGTTGTTTCGATTAAATAATTGACGGCACGTTTGTCCATTCCATCCAAGATCTCTTTGTCGTATGACGATGTGCCTTCTGGAAGTGTTACTAGTGCAGTACGGTCAAATGAGTCGAGAACGCGGATCTTCATGTCACCCACTTCTAATACATCACCAACTTTTGCTACAACGCAACGCTCCTCAGGAACTCCCCAGCCCATCCATAGATCGACACAAGCTTGTGGGCCGATAAATTTAACGTGCTCAGAGCAGTTTTGTAGGACCGCAGCGGCAACGTTGACATCAATATGATCAGCGTGATCATGAGAGGCGAGTACAGCATCGATCTCTTTGATCGCAAATGGGTCAAGTGGGAAAATTGCTGTACGCAAGTTTGGTTGAAGCGCTTCTACACCACCCATACGCATCATCTGGTGTTGGTTTTTCATGAACGCATTCTTTTGAGTTTTCTTACCTGTACCACACCAGAAGTCGATCGAAACATTGGTATTGCCTTCACTTTTTAGCCAGATCCCAGTACACCCTAGCCACCACATAGAGAATGTATTTGGTTCTACAACAGTATTTTCGATCTCTTCGTTTAGCCATGTACCCCACTCAGGGAAAGTGCTTAAGATCCAAGATTCACGGGTTATTTCATTCACTTTGCTCATAACAGTACCTTTAATTTCACGAAATTTGATTTATTTAGGATGTAGGGAGCCAAGCGTCTTAATATGAGATTAAGACACTGAGCAATTTATTGTGTTATTTATCTATTTGGTGGCGTTAAACCAGAATGACTTGTGTTCCTTGAGCTTCAATAGCTTTGACAACGTCAGGGTTGGCATCTTTGCCGGTTATAACGATATCAATCTTGCTCGCGGGGCAGAAAACCATCCCTGTTCTTTGACCCACTTTCGAACTATCCACTACCACGACTAACTTATCGATTTGCTCAAGCATTTGCTGCTCTGCTACAGCGGTAAGCATGTCTGCTTTATAAAGCCCCGCTTCCGTTAAGCCTTTGCCTGAGGTAAACATCCAGTTACCCGCGTACCCACCCAACGAATCAGGAGCAGGGTTAAGAAAGATGTTTTGCGCTTTATTGTATTGGCCACCAATAATGATCACATCGTCATGATCCTCATTGATTAGATAGCTCGCCAATGGAAAGTAGTTGGTGACAATCTGTACATCTTGGCCACACAGCTTTTGGCCCAGTAAAAATGCGGTTGAACCACAGTTGATGACCACGCTATCGCCCGGGTCGCACAACTCAGCGGCACGTAAGGCTATAAGAGACTTCTCTTCATAGTGCTCAGTACTGTTGATGTTTAGTGGTGACCACTTTTTCTTTTGGCTCTCAATACGCTCAGCACCGTTACGAACTTTACGTAATTTGCCCAACTCATCGAGCTTTGAAATGTCGCGACGAGCTGTCGCAGGAGAAACATTAAAGCTGTTGATGATATGCGAGACGTTGATCGTCCGATTTTCTTCTAATAACGACAAGATACCGTCGTGTCTTTGTACTTCGTTCATTCTTATCACCTTTTCAAGTGTTGTGATTACTTGGTGATTGCTTGTGATTTGTTTTGATTCTAATAATCATCAGTTTGATTGTCAAATAACCATGAAACAAAAATATGTTATAAATCACAAATAATTATAAGTTGCTGATTTTTATGTGTTTAGTGGTTTTTGGTGTGATCGGTGACCCAAAAACAGCCATTGAATGAGGGCAAAATTGATAAAAATCAAAATAATCACAAATGAGCATTGAATGATTACTTTTGATTGTTAAAGTTTAATTCGTGAGCAAAAGAGAGCGTATTTCACACATTAAGTTGAAAACGTTCTGTCCTACGAACCAAATAAAATTACAAATACTATTAGGGGTAAAGATATGGAGTTCTTATACGACATCTTCTATATATTTTACAGCCAAGTAATGACCAAAGCCCCCTTGCTGCTTGGTCTCGTTACTTTTATTGGCTATTGGCTGCTGAGACGCGATCCTACGACGATAATCAAAGGCTCAATCAAAACGATTGTTGGCTTTATGCTAGTCCAAGTTGGTGCGGGCACATTGGTTAAGGGGTTTAAACCCGTCATTGAAAAGTTGTCGGAATATCATGGATTGACGGGATCCGTTATTGACCCATATACAACCATGATGGCGACGATGGAAAACATGGGAGATATGTATTCCTGGGTTGGCTATGCAGTACTGCTAGCGTTAGGCATTAACATTCTCCTCGTCCTTTTCCGCCGCTTCACTGGCATTCGCACTATTATGCTGACTGGGCATATCATGTTCCAACAGGCAGGTTTGGTTGCTGTTTTCTACTTCATCCTTGGCGCTTCAATGTGGGAGACCATCCTATATTCAGCAGTGTTAATGGCGCTGTATTGGGGTATCTCTTCCAATATCATGTTCAAGCCTACTGAGGAAGTAACGGGTGGTGCTGGTTTCTCTATTGGTCACCAACAGCAGGTTGCTTCTTGGATCGCGACTAAGATTGCACCAAAACTTGGCGATAAGAACGATAGTGTAGACCATATCGAACTGCCTAAATGGCTGCATATCTTCCATGATAGTATCGCTGCAACAGCGATCGTTATGACGGTTTTCTTTGGCATTATCTTGCTGTCGTTTGGCCTAGATAACCTACAAACAATGGCGGGTAAAACGCACTGGACAATCTACATCCTAGAAACAGGCTTGAAGTTTGCTGTAGCGATTCAAGTTATCGTTGCTGGTGTTCGTATGTTCGTTGCTGAACTGTCAGAAGCATTTAAGGGTATTTCTGAACGCGTGATTCCAAATGCAGTATTGGCTATCGACTGTGCTGCGATCTACGCGTTTTCTCCTAACGCTATGGTGTTTGGCTTCATGTGGGGTGCTATTGGCCAATTCCTTGCTGTTGGCGCGCTGCTGCTTGCTGACTCTCCAATCATGATCATTCCAGGTTTCATTCCAATGTTCTTCTCGAACGCAACAATTGGTGTCTTTGCTAACCACTTTGGTGGCTGGAAAGCGGTTATGAAGATCTGTTTCGTGATGGGCATTATCGAAGTGGTTGGCTCTGCTTGGGCTATTCAGCTGATTAGTAATCATGGTGTGGAGTTCAGTGGTTGGATGGGTATGGCTGACTGGGCTCTAGTGTTCCCACCTATCTTTGCCGGTATCTCAATGTCAAAAGCCTTCTTCTGGGTATTAGTCGCACTTTCACTGGTATACATGTTCTTTGCGTCCAAACAGCTTCGAGCAGAAGAAGATGCGCAAGGCGTTGTTTCTGTTACAGAAGAACCTGAAGTGATTGAAGCGGTAGAGAAAGCGATCAAAGCGAGCGACGGTGTTCGCCCAGTAAGCATCTTAGCTGTATGTGGTAATGGGCAAGGCTCTTCAATGATGATGAAGATGAAGATTGGTAAATACCTAGAGAAAAAAGGTATCCCTCATGTCATGGACTCATGTGCGGTATCTGACTACAAGTCTAAGCTTGCGTCCACTGACATCATCGTCTCATCGAAACACTTATCTGCTGAAATGGAGCCAGGCGAAGGCAAGTTTGTCTTGGGTGTACAGAACATGCTCAATCCGAACTCTTTTGGTGATGAGTTATTAGAAATCATCGATAAGAACTTCGCTGGAGCAAAGTAACCTCTATACAAAACAACCAATAACAATAACTAAGTGCCAGTTATTGCTGGCACTTCACTGGAGATAGAACAATGGGTTTTAAGCAATCACTGATCGACAACAACTCAATCAAACTACAAGCTTCTGCTTCTAATTGGCGTGAAGCTATCACCATTGGTACAGACATGCTGACCGCATCTGGTGCGATTTTGCCAAGCTACCACGAGGCGATTATCAACAGTGTAGAGAAACTAGGCCCTTACATCTGCATTGCACCTAACTTGGCACTGCCTCACGCTCGCCCAGAAGATGGCGTAATTCGAACGGCTTTTGCGCTCGTTACTCTCGAAGAGCCTGTGTTCTTTGAAGGGGAGGATGAGCCTGTTGATGTACTGATTACGTTAGCTGGAAGCTCTTCAGATGAGCATATGGAAAGCTTAATGGAAGTGACCACGGTACTTGATGACGAAGATAGTGAAACGGGCGTTGATCTTAACAAGTTGCGCCGCTGCAGAACTAAAACTGATGTGTTTGACGTTATTGATGAAGCGCTAGCGGAAACGGCGTAAGGAGAAACTATGTATAGCGCACTAAAACAACGTGTCTTCGAAGCCAATCTCAAGCTGCCAAAATACGGCTTAGTGACATTCACCTGGGGAAATGTTTCGGAAATAGATCGCGAACTTGGTGTATTAGCAATCAAACCTTCCGGTGTTGAGTACGATGCCATGGCCGCAGACGACATGGTTATCGTGGATTTAGAAGGCCAAATTATTGAAGGGAAACTAAATCCTTCGAGTGATACAGCGACGCATATTGAAATCTATAAAGCGTTTCCAGAGGTTGGTGGCGTAGTGCACACTCACTCACGTAGTGCCACTATCTGGGCGCAGGCTGGGATTGATATTCCCGCACTCGGTACGACTCATGCCGACTACTTTTACGGAGATATCCCCTGCACCCGTAAGTTGTCTCACGATGAAATTTCAGGGGCTTATGAGAAAAATACTGGGCTCGTTATCATTGAAGAGTTCAAGCAACGCGGCATTAAGCCTATGGCTGTTCCTAGCGTGATTGTGGCAGGGCATGCGCCATTTTCTTGGGGCAAGAACGCGAATGATGCGGTTCACAATGCCGTAGTACTGGAAGAGATTTCGGCAATGGCGTTGGCAACTCGCTCGCTGAATAGTGGCATTAAAATTCAGCCAGAGCTCTCTGACAAACACTACCTGCGTAAACACGGTGAAAATGCTTACTACGGTCAGCGTTAATCTTTGTTGGAGGAAGAGCCCATGTACAAGGTATTAGCATTAGATTTAGATGGAACAGTGCTAACAGATGAACACACTATCCATCCTGAAGTTAAACGCGCGATTAAAGAAGCCAAGCAGCACTGTAAAGTCGTCGTGGTAACAGGGCGTCATCATACTGCTGCTAGGCCTTATTACTACGAGCTTGAACTAGACACTCCAATAATCTGCTGTAACGGCACGTATGTTTATGACTATGCCAATAAGAAGGTTCTCAAGCAGAACTCGATTGATAAGGAAGATGCGCAGATATTTATTGAGCTGGCGCGCGAGTTTCAAGTCAAGATGGTTATGTACATTTCTGACGCCATGACTTACTCGAACTACAACCCGATAACCTACATGCAAGCTTTGGAAAGCTGGGCTAAAACGGCACCACAAGCCCACCGTCCGAAGATATATAAGGTTGACTCATTCAGTGAAACAGCAAAACAGACAGAGCATGTTTGGAAGTTCGTTGTTGAGGGATGCCCAAGCTCAGTGGAGAGATTGTTGGGACACCCTTGGGTTGAGCGACAGTTCAATGGTGAGCGCTCTTGGTCAAACCGAATTGACTTTGCCGCAAAAGGAAACAGCAAGGGCTTCCGTCTTGCTGAATATGTCTCTGAACTTGGTTACCACGCAAATCATGTGATCGCGGTTGGCGACAATCACAATGATATCTCAATGCTTCAATACGCCAATTTAGGTGTCGCAATGCGCAATGCCGACGACACCGTGAAGTCACACGCCAAACTCGTGTGCTCGACAGATAACAATCAAGATGGCTTGGCCCGTCTAATACGTGAAAAAATTAAAGGATAACGAAGATGACAAAACCAATGATTCAAATAGCCCTAGACCAAACTAATTTACCTGCAGCCATTGAAGTTGCGAACAATGTTGAAAGCTTTGTTGATGTGATTGAAGTGGGCACTATCCTCGCATTTGCTGAGGGTATGAATGCGGTTTCGACTCTGCGTGCTAATCACCCTGATCATATTTTAGTGTGCGATATGAAAACGACAGACGGCGGAGCCATTCTAGCCAAAATGGCCTTCGAGGCGGGAGCTGATTGGATTACGGTTTCCGCTGCCGCACATATTGCAACTATAGAAGCGTGCAAGAAAGTCGCGGATCAGCACAAGGGCGAAATTCAGATTGAGATCTACGGTAATTGGACAATGGCAGACGCTCAAGCTTGGGTTGATTTAGGTGTCTCACAAGCCATTTATCACCGCTCTCGTGACGCAGAGTTGGCAGGAGTTGGCTGGACCGAACAAGACTTGGAAAAAATGCGTGCCTTGTCTGAACTTGGTCTAGAGTTATCGATCACTGGCGGTATCGTGCCTGAAGATCTTTACCTATTTGAGGGTATCAAGGCCAAAACTTTTATTGCGGGTCGAGCTCTAGCGGGTGAGCAGGGTAAGCAAACCGCTGAAGCACTTCGTGCTCAAATTGACCGCTTCTGGAGCTAGGAGTCGTCTATGTATCAAAATCTTCAACGCCACCGAGTCGGTTTGTATGAAAAGGCCCTACCTAACGAGCTAAGTTGGGAAGAAAAGCTTAAAACGACCAAAGAGCTAGGATTCGATTTTTTAGAGATCTCTGTGGATGAATCTGACGAACGTCGCAGCCGCTTAGATTGGGATGATGAAACCATTTATGCTCTGCGTCACCAGTGCGAACGTTATGGGGTTCCTCTTCAATCGATGTGTTTAAGCGCTCATCGCAAATACCCGTTCGGCTCAGTTGATCCTGAAACTCGCGAGCAAGCCTTACTGCATATGGAGAAAGCGATCTCATTGGCATACAAGCTAGGCGTGCGTACGATTCAGCTAGCAGGCTATGATGTCTATTATGAGCCAGCCAATCACGCGACTCACGAGCGGTTTATTCAAGGAATGAAACAGTCAGCGAAGCTAGCTGAAAGAGCCGGTGTCATGCTTGCTGTCGAGATTATGGATACCGACTACCTGAATTCATTAAGTAAATTTGAGGTATTAAGCCGAGAGGTCGATTCTCCTTATTTTACGGCTTACCCTGACGTTGGCAACATCTCTGGTTGGAACTACGATATCGTAACTGAGCTGAAATTGAGTAAACCACACATCACTCAAATTCACCTTAAGGACACCTATCGAGTGACTTCAGATTATAAAGGGCAATTTCGCGATTTGGTTATCGGCGAAGGCGAGGTCGATTTCAACTCGATATTCGATACCCTCAAGAAGACAGAATGCGTCGTCCCTTTGGTCATTGAAATGTGGGCTCAGGATGATAATTGGAAACAGAATATTGTCACTGCTCAGCGTCGGCTAAATCAAGCTTGTGATCATGCTGGCTTGCCAAAGCTATTTGCAGCTTAGCATTGAATAGAGGTGCCTAGCACAAGGGCATCATGCTCCGGCGCTCAATCAGAGCGCCCTTCATCCCCTTTATGGGATAGTGCAGTGCAAGCCCCCCGTATTGCACTGCGCATTTTCAATCGAATGCATAAGATTTGACTTCAAGTCTGAGTTGGAGCACAGTTGCGCTGACTTTCCTATCTATAAGCTGCATACAAGAATGAAACTGCTTCACTTACAACTGTTTTGGTACGAAAAACACCACACTCTACTGGAGATGGAAGATCTACCAAGCTTAACTCCTACCCAAGAACAAGAGCTAAAAGAGTGGGTGAAACAGCGCCGAAAAATTCTAAGTTATGAAGTCCACCAACAGACTTGGGTAAAAGTAAATGTTGATGGCTTTGCCTCACAGATTAGGCTCAACCCAAACGGTACTTTGTCGGAGAAAGATCTCTTCAGTGACAAATCGCTTCAGGGCTTGTGGAAAGTGATGGAAGGCTTCTTGTTTATAAAAGTCATAAGTGGTGAGTTTATTGTTGAGTATCAAATCGTTGGCAGTAACCTAGAAAACATTCACTGCGGAATCGAATACATCAACGGTAAAGTTAGCACTTACAGTAAGTTTATCGTGACGAAATAGGACAACTTTGGGCGTAGCTTTTAGACCATGCCCAAAGTGCACTGTTTTCAATTCTTTTGGGCACTCAACTGCCAATAGCTCAATAGTGACAACAGAGCGAAGAAGGCCGGATCGCTCCAACCGAAGCCGACAAAGATCCCTGTCAATCCAGCATAGCCAGTTATTACGACACCGAGAAGATTGGTGACAAGCAGAGCTTTGAGTAGCTGTTGCATTGTCTCCTTGTGCTCTATTTTTCTTAAAAACAGGCTTACTGCCGCTACGCCTCCGAGAAAGATACTTGTGTGTTGTGACAGGAAGTAAGCGTACTTATCGTTAATCTCAACGCCATACATTGGCCACATCATGGTTGGCAGAAAAAACAGTGCGAATGCAAACACAGTGTAGATGCTGCCGTGTAAGGTTAAAAACAGTCTGTTCGTCATAGCGGTTCCTTACAGACCTACTGGTCCACGATTGATTTCAGTCAGTGGCTGATTGATGTCAAAAATAACGCCACGTACTTCTGCTACGCCCATTTCTTTCAGCCTAGCAGCATGCATGTCTAGGTAATTTTGTGCGCTGACCTCATCTTGGAAAAGATAGATACCACCACCTAGCTTTTCAGATTCGCTTTCCGTCCAGATTTTCCAGATCATGCCTGGCTCTTGATTAATTGACTCCGCTAGACCAACTAATGCTTTAGACATCTCTGCGCCCATAGGGCCATGATATTCAAAATCGACTTGTAGTAGTTTCATTTTAGTTTCTCCGATTGTTGTCTGTTGTGAACGCGTGTTTCCGTTCGATGGAGATATTGTTGTCTATATAAATTGAACAGAAAAGTTCATAATGTTGTGTATAAATGTCTAAAAAATTGACAGGTTATGCGATGAGACTGAAAAGTACCCTTGAGCAATGGGTTACGCTGAAAGAAGTGGATCGGGCGGGCAGTATTCAAGCCGCGGCTTCGGCTTTAAACAAAAGCCATACAACCTTGATTTACTCGATCAAAAAGCTTGAAGATCAACTGGGCGTTAAGCTGGTGGAGGTTAAGGGCAGACGTGCAACAGTCACAGAGCATGGTCGTTCACTGCTTAGAAGAGCGAGCAGTATGCTCGAACAGGCAAGAGAGTTGGAAGACTTAAGCCAACAAATCTCAGCGGGTGTCGAGTCAGAGATTACAGTCGCGATAGATCACCTTTGCGACCCGAGCCTGCTCTATCAACCGATGGCAGAGTATCTTAGTCAAAACAGTACCACTTCGATTCAAGTGGTAGAGACATCTTTATCTAAAACGGCAGAAATGGTGACCAGTGAGCAAGCTGATATTGCGATTATTACTTTGCCGGTGACCAATTACCCGGCTCAAGCTTTTTCGATGACGAGTATGTTGCCCGTTGTCTCAAGTAAGCACCCACTCGCAAGTCAAAGTCAGGTTTGTATGGCGGATTTTGCCACTCATTGCCAAGTTGTCATTCGCGATCTGGGGGCTACTCCGGTTGAGAATAAAGAGCAAAATGTCGGTTGGTTAAAAGCGAATCAGCGGATAACCGTCGACAATTTTGACCATGCATTTCGAGCGGTGGAGCAAGGCGTCGGTTTTTGCCGTTTACCAGAGCACATCATCAAGCTAAGAAACACAGGCCAGCTTAAGGTGCTTAAAGTCGAGCACAATGAAAGGTATCAAGTCCCGCTGCATATTACGCTTCCTAAGGGAGCGAAAACTGGCCCAGCCGCCAAATGCTTCTACGAATTGTTATTATCAAAAGCGGCTAAAGGCTAATTGTAACCCTTGAAAACATAACAGTGAGTAATTACTTACAACCATTTGTTTACGTCGGTATGACGCAAAAAGTGACCTACCACACGCTGCGTTAAGTTAGTGATTTAATCTTTTTATAAGCTGACATTGGTATGCGATATTTCGATGGTAATTTTAAGATTGACTGGTAAGTGATATGAGAAGCGAAAAAGAGAAAATGCTCGCTGGCGAGCCTTATGATGCGTGGGACAAAGAGCTATACAACGAACGAATTGAATGTCGTAAAGTTCTGCAAAAGCTCAACAATAGTATTCCAGATACTGAAGAGTGGCGCAGCGCGATTGATACTCTAATCCCTGATTCTAAAGACGCTTACCTAGAACCTCCATTTCGATGTGACTATGGTTCGAACATAAAACTCGGCAAAAACTTCTACGCTAATTTCAACTGCGTGGTGTTGGATGTGGCTGAAGTTCATATCGGTGATAACGTCCTCTTTGCCCCTAACGTACAAATCTACACAGCAGGTCACCCTCTCGATGTGAAAGGTCGTGTTGAAGAAGGCGTCGAGTTTGGTACACCGATTACTATTGGCGACAATGTTTGGCTTGGCGGTGGTGTGATCGTCTGCCCTGGCGTCACTATCGGTGAAAACAGCGTGGTTGGAGCGGGGAGTGTTGTGACCAAAGACATTCCAGCTAACGTTGTCGCAGCAGGTAACCCGTGTCGAGTGATTAAACCTATCGAACAGTAACAAGCAAAACGGAGTTTTCAATGCAACCTTGGCTGAATTGGGCAAAGCAGATTAAAGCGATCGCACAAGCGGGAGAAACCTACGGTCGTGATAAGTATGATTTAGAGCGTTACCAGCAACTTGACCACATTGCTCATCAGATGTTCGCATACTTAAGCGATGCGCCTGTTGC
This sequence comes from Vibrio sp. R10-SF1-ISO8, assembly GCF_059833805.1. NCBI lineage: Bacteria > Pseudomonadati > Pseudomonadota > Gammaproteobacteria > Vibrionales > Vibrionaceae > Vibrio > Vibrio sp. R10-SF1-ISO8. The sequence goes on from NZ_JCBDHL010000010.1 coordinate 450,802, forward strand.
TGCGGTAGAGAAGCTGTTTATCCCAGAAAGCGGCTATCCGACACCTAAGATAGATTTGCGTGCCGGAGTCATCAAAGATGGCAAGATACTGTTGGTTCGAGAGCGTGAAGATGATTGCTGGACTTTGCCTGGCGGATGGGGCGATGTGTGCGAAACACCGAAGCAAGGTGTCGTTCGCGAAGTTCTCGAAGAGTCTGGCTTTGTGGTTGAGAACCCGCGGCTTATTGCAGTAAAAGACAGAGCCGCCCACAACTATCAGCCTGAGTATCCATTTCATATCTATAAGCTGTTTTTTCTATGTGATTTCGTGTCTGGCGAGCCAACGACCAATATCGAAATCTCAGATATTGATTTCTTCTTACCCGAACAATTGCCAGAACTTTCACAAGGGCGAGTACTGCCTGAAGATATCGCAATGATCTTTGATTACTTCCGCTGTCCTGATAAAGCGATTTACGTCGACTAGAGGAAGTGGTTTTACTTATATAAGTAACCAATAAACATTGTTTTGAATTAAATGAAAAAAGTTCTTTACCTCAACCTTGGTTGAGGTTTTAGCATGCTTCTTGTTGGCTAGGAATTGAAAAGGAGAAAGCAATGATTCAACTAGAGCATGTTAATTTAGTGGTTAAGGACATCCCTGAGATGTTGAAGTTCTATCAAGCGGCATTCCCACATTGGTCGGTGCGAGATGAAGGACAAGGAGAGTGGAGTGGTAAGCCGAGAAACTGGCTACATTTTGGTGATGAATACCAATATATTGCGCTGAGCGATCATGGTGAAGGAGACAATCGAGAACTGGCAGGGCATCAGGTAGGACTAGCCCACTTTGCTTATGTCACCAACAACATTGACGCGGTGATCGGCCGATTGGTTGAAGCAGGTTATCCTATCGCTAAGCCGGGCGCTGATGAACCTTACCGTAAAAATGTCTACTTCGTTGATCCTGCAGGATTTGAGATTGAGTTTGTTGAATACCTAACCGACGATCCAAAACTGCGTAATTTATCGAGTTAAAGCGCTAGAGCGCAGAAAGCAATTGAGCCTTTCTGCGCGTTAGTGACGTTATTACAGCGGAGTAAATTCGAACTTGTCGCCTTTATCGGCAACATGGTATCCAAGTGCTGTGATTTGTTCTCGGATCTTATCGGCATCCGCAAAGCGTTTTTGTTGCTTCAGTACCAGCCTCTCTTCGGCAAGCTTTATGACCTCGTCGGGTACTACAACCTCTTCAATATGGTCAATATTCAGGCCGAATATCTTATCGAAAAACAACACAGTAGCTTTTATATCTTGGCTAGGGTAGGCGCTGTCTAATACATCCCATAACAAAGCGAGAGCCTTTGGCATATTTAGATCTTGATTGATGAGCTGGATAAAACGCAGCTTATATTCCTCTATCAACTGCCCGTTATCTGCTAGCTTAGCCACCTTGTTTCTCAGTCGTTTTAGTGCTGTTTGCGCTCCTTGTAAACTCTCCCAAGTAAAGCTTAGATGACTTCTATAGTGACTCGTTAATGTAAGGTAACGATAGGCTAAGGGCTCAAATCCGCGCTCGAGTAATGCTTCTAGGCGCAAAGAAGTGCCAGATTTAGAAATTTTCTCTTTGTTAAGTTGTAGAAAAAAACCGTGAAGCCAATAGTTTGCTTGTATGCGTCCGTTTTTTGCTTGGCACTGCGCGATCTCGTTAGTGTGATGGATAGGAATATGATCCTCGCCGCCGACATGAATGTCGAATTGCTCTCCTAGGTATTTTTCCGCCATTGCGGAACACTCGATGTGCCAGCCAGGAAATCCAACACCCCAAGGGCTAGGCCATTCCATTTGCCTTGCCTGCTCGCCAGAAAGTTTCCACAATGCGAAGTCTGTCGCCAGTTTTTTATCAGCCATGTTGACCCTAATTCCGGCCTCTAAACCTGATGTATCCAAACGTGCGAGTCGACCATATTCAGTTAATTTACTGGTGTCAAAATAGACTCCATCACGGGTCTGGTAGGTGAAGTCTTTCTCTTCAAGTTCAGTGATGAAGTCTATTTGCTCTTGGATATGCTCTGTTGCTCGGCAGATGGTGGTTGGGGTCAAGATATTGAGCTGCTTTAAGTCCGTTAGGAAAGCTTGCTCAAAATATTTCGCTATTTCCCAGGCAGACTTATTTTGTTTTCTAGCACCTTTCTCCATTTTGTCTTCACCAGTGTCGGCATCTGAAGTTAGATGGCCAACGTCTGTGATGTTCATAACGTGATTTACTTGATACCCATTGAGTGACAACACGCGTCTTAAGGTATCGACAAAAAGGTAGGTACGTAAGTTACCCGCGTGAGCGTAGTCATATACGGTTGGACCACAAGCATAAAGGCCTACGGTATTGCTATCAATGGACTTAAATGGTCTTTGTTCACGAGCCATAGTGTCAAATAACGAAAGGGTCGCTGAGGTCATAGATTGTTCCTTCAAATACAAAAAGGCCGCGGATGAGAACATCAGCGGCCTGTGATTAGGTATAGATTTTTGCTAACTAATAGCTACACGAAAGCCGCCGTATATCGAAGTGATTACAGCAGCAACAAACTGGAGAGGTGTAGCTAAACAAATATGTCATGCTTTTACCCTAAAGAAGAGGTGTGATAAATGCAACCTTTGGATTCACATGGTTTCGAATTGGTTAGGTTGCTACAATTACAGGCTAAGCAACTTTGAAGCATCATTGAATTGGTGTTGGAACTTGATCATGGCCCGTCCTAAGAAACATCGTCACATTTGCACTCATGCAGCTCATGCTTTTTACAAACCCAATGGTGTGACTATGGATGAGTTGCAGATTGTTGAGCTGTTGCCGGATGAATTAGAAGCACTGAAACTTGCCGATCAAGAAGGATTGAATCAGATTGATGCCGCGGTGCAAATGCAGGTGTCGCGCCAAACGTTTGGAAACATCATTAAACGCGCTAGGCATAAGGTTGCTAGTAGCATCATCCAAGGTCATGCCCTAAAACTTCAATAGGCTTGAGCTACTCAGGCTCTTTGATTTGATAAAGCGTGCGCTTTGTCCCTTCACACGCATCTTTGCAGTTGCACTCCCTAGTGATGTTGAGTTTCGATAAACCACCGCAACTGCCTTGAATTGGTCGGCGAGAGAACACCACCCCGATCGCCATTAAGGCTATAAAGCTAACGAAAATAAGTACTGTAAGTAGTAACGTCATCGTCTAATCCTCCGGATTGAGCGCCAGTTTGGTTGCGACGGTGCCAATGTGAGAGTGGCGTCGTTTTTGCCACAAGCTTTTTTCTTTGGTGATATTCGACTGTAATCCAAACTCTCTACTGCAATCAGCTCGGCAAAATTGATGCTGTGCACATCTTGCTTCGCTTTTGTGGCTAACACTTTAACTTTAGATTGAAACAGCCCTTTGAGCATATTTTGGCCAATGTTTCTCACTACAACAATGTCTACTTTGTAACCAGCGATAACGTGTTGCCACTTTTTCTTAGCACTACAACAAGATTCATCCTCAGAGATAGAGAGGTACTGTGTTTGCTGCGTGATGGAATCAATGATGGCGATTTGCTGGCAGCGAGAGAAGTGATTACTTACCACGTTGTTAATACAAGGAATTGCGTAGATCATGCTGGCTTCAAAATTCGTTGAAATTTAGAGCACTATAACGACTTATTATTGGCATATGCCAATAATAAAGTTGGTTTCTTAGTTATCGCATTTCGACATAGATTGACTCTTTCACTATCCTTTGAGGGATAAGAAATAGAGATAAAAACGGCTTGTTTTCAATGACAGGCGAGAAATATGCTCCCTGCATCCGCCTACTCAACTGCAAATTCAAGATTGAGTTGGTCCCAAAGCTTTTGGGCGACGAGCCCGTGGTGGTGATTTCGGTTTCTAAACATGAATAGTTCACCAGATGCTTTTAGTGGGATGCCTTCAACGTGAATGGGAACCAATAACCCTTGCTTGAGTTCGTCATTTATCAAGTGTTCGGGAATGCTTCCCCACCCAAAACCTGCCTTAATCAACTCTTTCTTAGTCATGAAATCATGAACATTCCATGCTTCTCTATTTGGCAGCGTATGAAAAGAAGCCTTGGTTGAATGGGTAGCACTGTCTCGTGTGACAATTTGAGCGTATTCCGCAATTTCTTCCAGGGTAAATTTATAGCTGGTGCTAGGCGGGAAATAGTCTGGTGCAGCAACATTGATAAAATTAACTTTCGCTATCGGTAGTTTTTCATGCGCGATGTTTAATCCCAATGCAGGGCCAAATGCAAGGTCCGCTCTATTGTCGTCTATACGTTCTACGACACCGTGCAGTGACTCGGTATGGATTCGAAACTGGGTATTGGGAAATTGTGACGTGATTGATTTTATTTTTGTTAACAGTGGGGGAAGATCAACGGCAATACTCACCACAATTGTAAACTCAGGTTCAACCCCCTTGGTCAGTTGATGACCAATTTGGTCCAGCCGTTGGAAATGATTCATTGTTATCTTTGCGCTGTTATAAAACGCTTTTCCAGCCTCTGTAAGAGTAGGGCGATATTCATCGCGATTAAACATCTGAACACCATATCTTTCTTCTAGCGATTTGACGGAGGCGCTAACAGCAGCTTGTGTTTTAAAGATTGTTTTTGCTGCTTTCCTGAAGCTACCTTGCTCGGCGACGGCTAAAAACGCTTTGAGTTGCTCGTTGGTCATATCCGCTGATTCCAGTTAAAGATGATAGGTTTAAGTAATCATGTTGAGTTTTTATTTTGGTTATCTTTTTATCATGTCATTGCTTATCTTGGAACCATAAAGTATGGCTAGCCGAAAACATCGGCTTTTAAGAGTTATGAATAGGAAGACAAGCTATGTTGAAAAGAATATTAATTACCGGTGCGAATGCGGGAATTGGAAAGGAGTCGGCTCGACAGCTCGCCTTGGTTGAAGGCACAGAGAAGATATATCTCGGTTGTCGCAACCAAGAAAAAGCGGAGCAGGCAAAAGCCGAACTCACCCAAATAACCGGGAAGGACATCTTCGAAGTCTTGTTGATAGACGTTGCAGACAGTGAATCAGTGAAGTTAGCGATTAAACAGCTTTCACAACCGATAGATGCCCTGATCATGAATGCTGGGGGAGCTGGAGGCACACATTTTAACCAAAGAACCACTGATGGTGTTACACAGCAGTTTGCAGTCAACGTGTTTGGTCATGCAGTACTGCTTGAAAACCTACTCGCGACAGAAAAACTAACTCAAGTGGCACTGTATGCGGGTTCGGAATCAGCCAGAGGCGTTAAAGAAATGGGGATGGAGAGACCAAACCTAAAGACATCTTCGGTTGAAGAGTTTGTATCAATAGGGAATGGTTCCTTTTTTGCGTCAAACAAAGATTCACAAGCTTCTTATGGGACAACGAAGTATGTTGGGGCTCTTTGGATGGCAGCATTGGCTCGTACACATCCCAATATTCGATTTGTCACCATGAGCCCAGGTGGAACGAAAGGGACGCAGGTTCTAGAAAGTGAGCCCTTGGTTAAACGCTTTGTTTTCAAGCTAATGATGCAAGTTATGTCGATGTTTGGCAAAGTTCATAGTGTTGACGTTGCCGCTAAACGTTTCGTTACAGCATTACTCGACGACTCTCATAAAAGTGGTGTGTTTTACGGTAGTCGCATGGGCATTTCTGGTCCAATTGTTGACCAAGCCACCCTGTTTTCAGACCTAAGCAATTTTACTCATCAAGACAATGCGCGAGAAGCCATTACCCGTTTTATGCACTAACCAATTTCAACGATTAAGAGGTAATTACCATGCCAGCATATATGCTAACGTTTGTTCGAGTTCACGATCACGAGTCGCACCAAAAAGACTATTTACCCAATGCACACGCTATTTTGCAAAAGCATGGTGGTAAAGCTCTGGCGGTAACAGAAGAGATAGATGTAAGAGAAGGTGCTATGCCACAAGGCCGTGTCATTTTAGTCGAGTTCCCTTCTAAACAAGCGGCAGAAGCATTCTACAATGATCCAGATTATCAACCGCTTAAGAAGCTACGTTCGACGCTTTTAGATGCCGATATGGCAATTTTCGACAGCGGTTTTTAGAACTTTTAACCAAGCTAGTATACAGTGCCGTGTTTAGCTCATAACACAAGCATGAGCTAAATCGGCTAGTTATTGTCTGTTTCAGATAACAGTACTTTGCGGAGTAGATTGGCAAGTTGATCTTGTTCATCTGGGTTTAGAGCGCTAAGCATATTGTTCATATTGTCGACGTGATCGTTCAGGGCGTTATCGACAAGTTCAATGCCTTCATTGGTTAGAATCACCTTACAGCTGCGTCTGTCATGCTCACTAAAAACTCTCTCCACAAGTTCTTGCTTAACCAAATGTTCTATCCGAGTGCTCACTGCCCCAGAAGACAGCATAAGAGTTTTATATAACTCTGTTGGGGTAATGCCATGGGCATCGCTACGGCGCATTGTTGCTAAGATGTCGAACTCAATGCTGCTTAGTCCATGTTGCTTAAACACGCTGTCCATCTTCGACTTCCACAGATTGCTTGTGCGACGCAAGCGGCCAACAACTCCCATCGACGAGCAGTTTAAATCGGGTCTTGCTTGTTTCCATTGAGCCAAAATTAAATCGACACTATCTGATGGCATTTTTATCTCTCATCTAAATATCTTTTTAAAAAGATACTTGATCAAAAGTTAAGTTGCCATTACTTTATAAAAAGTATCTTTTGCAAAAGATACTTTTGTTGAGGTTATATGGAGAGACTCTAGTGAAGGATTTGCATCAGATTAAAACCATAGTGTTGACGGCATTCGCCCCTATCGTATGGGGAAGTACTTACATAGTGACGACAGAGTTATTGCCAGCGGAAAGCCCTTTGCTCGCTGCAACGATTAGAGCCCTACCGGCAGGTTTGTTGCTCGTATTGTTTGGTAAAACGCTACCCAGCTCGGCGTGGCTTGCTCGACTTGGGGGACTCGGATTTTTGAACATTGGGTTGTTCTTTTATTGCCTATTTTTTGCAGCGACCTACTTACCGGGTGGTATGGCCGCTATGGTGATGTCTATTCAACCTGTTGTCGTGATATTGCTGAGTTGGTGGTTACTCAGTGTAAAGGTGTCTGCAATACAGCTAATCGCCTCAGTAGTGGGCATCTTTGGAATCGCTTTACTGGTCCTAAATAGTACCGCGAAGTTAGATTTAGTCGGTCTCATTGTCGCGAATGTTGGAACATTAAGCATGGCGAGTGGGGTCGTTTTGACTAAAAAATGGGGCAGACCTACAGGCATGTCTGTGCTGAATTTTACGGGTTGGCAGCTCCTGTTTGGTGGATTAATGCTGCTCCCAGTTGCTATATGGTTTGAGGGGGTACCTCATCAACTAACGCTAATGAACGCTCTGGGTTACTTATACCTGAGTGTTTTCGGAGCCGTAGTTGGGTATTTTCTGTGGTTTAGAGGCATTGATCAGCTGCCTACAACGACGGTCTCATTTCTCGGTTTTTTAAGCAGTGTCTCTGCTTGTATCTTGGGTTATATCGTTCTCGACCAGCATTTGTCGGTATTTCAGTTGCTTGGAGCATTACTGGTTTTAGTCTCTATTGTACTTGCAAGCCATCACTCTTCAGGAAAATCGACTCTATCTAATCAAACTCCAACCGTTCGATCACTAGAAGGAAACTAATATGAATCTTACTATCGTATCTGGCAGCCAGCGTGACAATTCGCAGAGCTTAAACGTCGCTCGCTATTTAGAATCATTATCTGAAAAGCACTTTGAAACTATCAATATCTTGGATTTACATCAGCTTAATTTGCCGCTCTGGAATGAAGGTGTTTGGCAGCAATCCGAAGAGTGGCAGCAATGGCCCCCTATTGCAGAAATGTTAAGGCAATCTGATGCTGTGATTCTTATCTCGCCTGAGTGGCATGGAATGGCGACACCTGCAATTAAGAATTTCTTGTTGTTAACGACTGATGAAGAGCTAGCGCACAAGCCAGTATTGCTAGTGAGTGTTTCTGCCAGTGTGAATGGCGTCTATCCGATAAGTGAATTACGTATGACTGGCAGCAAAAACAACCATGCCTGTTTTTTGCCTGATCATCTGATGTTTCGCAATATCGAAACGCTGATGACCCAAGGTCACCAATTACAAGATGATGAGATGCACCAACGTAGTCAATATACCTTGTCATTGCTTGCCCACTATGCTCAAGCGCTTGCTCCTATTCATCGCGATATGGTGACTATCGGAAAACCATTCCGTTACGGAATGTAGCTGTTTTACAGTGTAAAAGCTCAAGTAGGAAGGTTGCCTAATAATGGAACCTGTTTATCGCTTGATGTGTTTGACTTGGTCAACTTAGTAAAGATTCTAGAGTCCTATTAAAAAAGGGTATATACATAGTTTATGTTATTCAATCTGCTGAGTATTTAATGACTCTCAAACAAATTCTTCAAATCCGCAATGTTCGCTGCTTCTTAATGTTCCGAAGCAGCTACTTTGCGCGCTTTTACTATCCAGTCTTCACTTTACTCTACTTAGACTATGGTTTGACCCTTTCTCAGTTTGCCATGCTCAATGTAGTTTGGGCGGCAACCATCGTTCTAGCAGAAGTACCATCGGGTGCATTTGCCGATACTCTAGGGCGTAAAAAGCTGGTGGTGCTGTCCTCAATTGTCATGTTTATAGAAATCGCCATGATCGCCTTTGTTCCGACTGGTAATCCCACCTTAGTGTTCATGGTATTTTTGGTAAATCGGGTCTTGAGCGGTTTGGCTATGGCATTAGCCAGTGGTGCCGATGAAGCACTGGCTTATGACACGCTTAAAGATCAGGGAAAAGAAGATCTTTGGCCGCGAGTGTTGCAGATTCAGTTACGTATTGCTTCAAGTGTCGGCATAGTTGTTACCTTGGTAGGCGCTGCAATGTACGACGTTAACTTTATGGCTCATGTTTATCATCTACTGGGATTCTCAGCGCCAGAAACGACTCAAGATATAATGCGCATTCCTGTTTATGCGACCTTATTTGTTGCTCTTATCGCCATGTACGCTGCATTTAGCATGAGGGAAGAGAAGAAGACGTTGCCAAGTGACAGCGGTAAGTTGGCAACGACAATGGCGAGTCTTAAGCTCACTATGAATACGGGTAAGTGGGTGCTCTCCACACCCTATGTTCTGTTTATTCTGCTTTATTACAGCCTGTTCGAGCACACTTCACGTATGTTTTTAACCATGAACAGCCAGTACTATCGAGCGATCGATATTCCCATCATCTACTTTGGGGTGATTGGCGCTGGGATAAGTTTGCTGCAAATAGTATTAGCGGGGCAAAGCCGAAAGTTGGCGGAGAGCATCGCTCCGAGAAGGTTTATTGCCATTATGGGCATCGCGACGATGGCGACCTATTACTGGATTAGCTTAGGCTGGTCTATTTACGGGGTGATTCCGGCGTTGCTATTAATCTTCATCATAATGACGATGAATATTTTCATTAGCTACCACCTTAATAAAAACACCGAATCACACAACCGAGCCACAGTACTGAGCTTTAAAGGGCTGATGTTTAATCTTGGCTATGGGATGATTGGTATTTTGTATGCTTACTACTACAAATTACTGTCGAAAAACTATAGCGAAGAGCAGATAGAGCAACATATTGACTTCATTGCCTCTCTTTCTTCATTCTTCTACTACTTTACGTTTTTGTTTGTTGCTATCAGTCTGTTTTTCTACGTGAAAGACAAGCAAAAGCCGATTTTCTAAGTCCTGCTAACCTGTTGGGCTAGCTTATTCTTAATGTTTGATTGTATTCAACATTCAATAAAGAGTGAGCTTGCTCTACGGTTCCTGTAACCCAGTTAGGAACATGGTTTGCGTCAATCAGTAGCGGCATGCGGTGATGATATTGAGCGCATTGCGGATTGGGTTTCGTGGTGAGTGTGACCACTTTTGAGTTGTTTTCGAGTGCGATAGCTGCCATGTACAGAGCTCCTTTGTTTGGCTGCTCAAATAGGTATTTCACCTTTCGTCCATGTTCCTCACGCCACTCATACCAACCACTGCATGGGACAATCACTCGACTGAACTGAAACGAACTGGCAAAGGTGGGCTTCTGCGTCACAGTTTCTGCTTGGGCGTTAATGATAACTCGCTTTGCCCAGTCAGGCTTAATGCCCCATGCGAGGTTGCGCTGCTGTAGTTTGCTACCATCACTGGCTAAACAAGCCACCTGTTCTGTCGGACGTAAATCATTGTTGCTATGAGTATTAAAATTTAAGCCAAGCTGTTCACAGACGATATTACACAAGGGATCGTCGATGACATTGAGTCTTCCGCACATTGCTTCCACCTTTCTAAAATGAGCTTAGTCAGTATAGCAATCACGCAGGAGCCGTTTTAAAAAGTAAAAAGCCGCGCTGAGTGGCGCGGCTATTTGAGCGATAATTTGTGCCTTTTAGCTTTGGCACTCAGCGGGCGCTGGTCTGTTTTGCCTTATGGCGAGTATCGCTTGAGGTAACAAAGACATCACAATCATGCCGATCATCAAGCTGTACTGGAATGGGGTGAAGGATTCACCGAGCAAGACGAGTCCAGACACGATCCCCGCGATCGGATTGGCAATACCCCCAAAGGTAAAGTCGACCACAGACATACGTTGCAATAGCCACACATACATGCCGTATCCTAGCGCCGTGTTAAGCCCGACAACCCATAACAAACCAGACAGATTGGTCATTGAGAAGTTGTTGAAAATCGCAGCGTATTTCGCCGGTTCCATTGCCCCTTGAACACCTGCGGCGATAGACAGGATCACGCCACCGAGGATGAGCTGCCAGGTTAAGACTGTCCACCAGTGCATACGATTGCCGAGTGATTTAGTGATCGAGCTGCCAACCACAATACACATGATCGCCGCGAGCATAGCCCCCAAACCAATCGGATTTAGGCTAATTGAACCTGGGTCAAACAGCATCCAAGCGAGTGCGATCAGGGTGGCACCACATACCGACTGAATCAAGCCTGGGCGATGTTTGTTGATCAGCCAGTTGTAGAGCATCGCAAATACAGGCACTGAGATCATGCCGACGCCAGAAATGGCAGAAGGCAACGTCAGCGCCATGACAAAGATTAGCCCGAAGAAGGTCGCAATATTGATCAATCCTAAGCTAAACAAAATCTGCCAGTCGCCTTTTTTCGGCAGGCTTGGCTTAAATGCCAACAACAGAAGTCCGGCTGGTAGTGCACGGATCGCACCCAGTAATAGGGGAGGCCAGTCCGCAAGTGTGTATTGCGTGACGGCATAAGTGGTTCCCCAAAAGAACGCCGGAATCATGGCAAGTAATATATTCATAATAACTATCTTTACGTTAAGATACTTTTGTGAGGAATGTACGCCTAAAAGCGCTGTTTGTAAAGTATCTTTATGTTAAGATATTCAAAACGGCATTTTGTTACTGGAGACAAATATTCATGGACGCTATTGATAGAGTAGTAGACCAGTGGGCTAAGGAAAAGCCAGAGCTAGAAACTGAACCTATGGCGATAATGGGTCGATTGATGCGCATTGCCAAGTATATGGAGACAGAAGTGGCTCAGCTACATAAGCGCTATGACTTGAAACTTGGGGAGTTCGACGTGTTGGCGACTTTGCGTCGTAGTGGTAAACCTTTTCGCTTAACCCCTTCAGAGCTGATTGATTCTATGATGCTGACATCTGGCGCGATGACGAACCGATTAGATAAGCTTGAGTCTAAAGGTTTGATCAGCCGCGAGCACAGCAAAGAAGACCGTCGTAGTGTGACGGTTGAGCTAAGCCAAGATGGTTTTGTGCTGATCGACAAAATTATTGAAGAGCACGCCGCAGTACAGGAAAAGTTGGTTAAAGGTATTAATGCTAATCAGAAAAAACAGATGAACACTATTTTGAAAGGCTGGCTTACTCAATACGAGTAATCTCTTCGAAAATACGAAATAGAAAAACGCCCTCATTTGCGTGTGCAACTGAGGGCGTTTTGTTTAGCTTTGTTAGTCAGTGCTAAGAGACGGCGTCATCACAATAAAGCTGGGCGTGGTCAATTCCCCCGAGTGCGCAGCTTTCATCGATATCAGATAAATCACCACTGACCCCGACCGCGCCAAGAATGTTTTTTTCGGCATCGCGAATGAGCAATCCTCCTGGAACGGGAACCATATTACCGTGTGCGAGAACATTAACAGCGGAGATAAATGCAGGTCGATTGTCGGCATCTTGAGCGAGCTTTCGCGAAGAACACCCGAGCGCTAGTGCGCCCCAAGCTTTAGCAATCGCGATATCTGGTCGCATCATACTAGAACCATCTTGGCGTTGTAGAGAGATGAGTTTCCCTCCACTGTCGAGAACGGCGACCGTGAGCGGTGCGCTTTTGCTCTTGGAACCTGCCTGAAAGGTACCGTCAATGACGGAGAGTGCTTGATCTAGAGTTAAACTTCCCATGTTATCTCCTGTTAATGTTCTACCGCCCTAGCTCGAATAGACGAACTAGGTTGGTATTACGCAGCCCCGTTAAGAAGCTGATAGCTTGGTAAGGTCAGGAAGGTGGCGAACTCTTTCGCTGTTGACAGCTCGAAGAAAAGGTCAGCGGTTTGTTCAAAGCGGCCAGCTGCGAATCGAGCATCGCCCACTTCCTGTTTGATAGTGTTGAGCTCTTGATACAGCCATTGGTGGAAAAGCTCTTTAGTAAAGGTTTGCCCATCATCAAGTTCGACTGAGTGATGAATCCATTGCCAGATATTAGCGCGCGAGATCTCTGCCGTTGCGGCATCTTCCATTAAGCCATAGATCGGCACACAACCATGGCCTTGAATCCAAGCTTCGATGTAATAAAGCGCAATACGGATATTCTTGCGAACACCTGCTTCATCGCGTGTCCCTTCACACGGTTTTAGCAGCAGATCTGCGCCAATTTCATGTGTTGGGCTGACAAAATCGAGTTGGTTTGGCTTTCCGCCAAGATTCTTATCGAATACAGACATTGCCAAATCGACGAGCGCTGGATGTGCAACCCAAGTTCCGTCGTGGCCATTGCGAGATTCACGTTCTTTATCCTCGATCACTTTGGCGGTCACTCGCTCCATCTCTGCAGGATCTTTGGCTGGGATGAAAGCTGACATACCGCCCATTGCCAAGGCGCCACGCTGATGGCAAGTACGTACTAACAGTTGGCTGTAGGCATTAAGGAATTCTTTATCCATCCCAACCACGTGTCGGTCTGGAAGAATGCGGTCGGTGTGGTTTTTGAGGGTCTTGATGTAACTGAAGATGTAATCCCAGCGGCCGCAGTTCATTGCGACGATATGGTCACGCATGGCGTAAAGCATTTCGTCCATTTGGAATACGGCAGGTAGCGTTTCAATCAGAACGGTCGCACGAATCGTGCCTCGCTCGACACCAAAGTAATCTTCAGTGAAAGAGAAAACGTCATCCCACCATTGTGATTCTTCCATGCTTTCTAGCTTAGGAATGTAGTAGTAAACCCCAAGTCCTTGCTCTGCTCGTGATAGATAGTTGTGGTAGAAGTAGAGCGCGAAATCCATCAAGCAACCAGGAATGGGTTTATCGTCAAATTGGATCGATTGCTCCGGCAGGTGCAGGCCTCGCGGACGGGCAATCAGTAGGGCTGGGTTATCACTTAGCTGATAATGTTTGTTTTTTGCTTCATCGTGATAACTGATCGTGCGGGCATTGGCATCGCGCAAGTTGATCTGCCCTTGAACCATGTTCTCCCAAGTAGGGGAAGAGGCGTCTTCAAAACAACACATAAAGACCTTAGCACCTGAATTCAGTGCGTTGATCACCATTTTGCGATCAATCGGGCCGGTTATTTCTACTCGACGGTCTAACAGTTCAGGTGGCGGAGTGGCGACTTTCCAGCTCTTGTTGTCACGAATAGATTGTGTATCCGCTCGGAAATTCGGTAGTTCACCAGCATCAAAGCGCTTTTGTTGCTCTTCGCGAGCAGCGAGTAGCGCATCTCGACGTGGAGCAAACTTCTTAACTAGCTTGGTTAAGAATGAGAGCGCTTCTTTGTTAAGGATGGTTTGGTATTCAGGGGTGTCCATGTTACCGACTACGCGCAGACAGGCGGTTTCTTCTCTTTCTGCTACATCGTTCAGACTCATTGTTCGTCTCCTTTAAACAATATCGAATGATTTTGTGTACAAAAATCATGTTGCACGAATACTTATATTTCAATTCATGTAAACAATCAAAGGGTATTTAACATTTATTTTTCATTTGCTCTGTTGGGAAAATATTTTTATGTAAAGATATTTTATATAAAGCAATGATTTCTAGGGTTTTCGGGGTTAGTGTTCGCTTCGAGTAATGGCTCTATGTTGAAAAAATGTTGCATTTGGGGGTTGCCAAATTCTGAATATGATTCATAGTACACAAAGTATCTTTGAATTGTATACAATCGAAATGGAGGTTCGCATGGCAAAGATGAAGGCAATTGAGGCGGCGGTAGAAGTACTTAAGAAGGAAGGTGTAGACATTGCCTTCGGTGTTCCTGGCGCAGCGATTAACCCAATGTACGCGGCAATGAAAAAGCTCGGTGGTATTGATCACGTACTTGCTCGCCATGTGGAAGGTGCTTCGCATATGGCAGAAGGTTACACGCGTACCAATCAAGGTAACATCGGCGTGTGTATCGGCACATCGGGTCCAGCAGGCACAGATATGATCACCGGATTGTATTCTGCATCAGCGGACTCAATTCCAATCCTTTGTATTACAGGGCAAGCGCCACGAGCTCGCCTGCATAAAGAAGATTTCCAAGCAGTAGATATCGAATCTATTGCTAAACCCGTCACTAAGTGGGCGACAACCGTACTAGAGCCAGCACAGGTGCCACGTGCATTCCAGCAGGCGTTTCACCTAATGCGCTCAGGCAGACCAGGCCCGGTACTGATTGACTTACCGTTAGATGTTCAGCTGACGGAAATCGAGTTTGATATTGATACTTATGAACCGTTAGAGGCATACCAGCCAAAAGCAACACGTGCTCAGGTAGAAAAAGCCATCGAAATGATGTGTGAGTCTGCTAACCCAGTGATCGTTTCTGGTGGTGGTGTTATTAATGCGGGAGCTGAAGCGTTACTGCAACAGTTCGCTGAAATTACAGGTGTTCCTGTGATTCCAACTCTGATGGGGTGGGGTTCCATCGCGGACGACCATGAATTGATGGCAGGTATGGTTGGTCTGCAAACGGCGCATCGTTACGGCAACGCAACCTTGCTTGAATCCGACTTTGTCTTTGGTATCGGTAACCGATTTGCTAACCGCCACACGGGGTCTTTGGATGTGTATACCAAAGGGCGTAAGTTCGTTCACGTTGATATAGAGCCGACTCAAATTGGGCGTGTGTTCTGTCCGGATCTTGGTATTGTTTCTGATGCCAAAGCAGCACTTGAACTGCTGGTGGAAGTGGCGCGTGAATGGCGTGACGCAGGTAAATTACCAAACCGCAGCGCGTGGGTTGGCGAATGTCAGCAGCGTAAAGCGACGATGTTACGTAAAACTCACTATACCGACGCTCCGATTAAACCAATGCGCGTTTATGAAGAGATGAACAAAGCGTTTGGTCGCGATACTTGTTATGTCAGCACGATTGGTCTCTCTCAAATTGCGGCAGCGCAGTTCCTACACGTTTATAAGCCACGTCATTGGATTAACTGTGGTCAAGCTGGCCCGCTAGGTTGGACGACACCTGCCGCACTTGGCGTACGTGCCGCGGATCCTAATCGCGATATCGTGGCTATCTCTGGTGACTACGACTTCCAATTCATGATTGAAGAGCTGGCCGTTGGCGCGCAGTTTAACCTGCCGTATATCCATGTTTTGGTAAACAACTCTTACCTTGGTCTGATTCGGCAAGCGCAGCGTCAGTTCGACATTGATTATTGTGTTCAGTTGGCGTTTGAGAACCAGAATGCTCCAGAGCTCAACGGCTACGGTGTAGACCATGTGACGGTTGTTGAAGGCTTAGGTTGTAAAGCGATTCGAGTGACTGACCCAGAGCAGATGCAAGAGGCGTTTGCTCAAGCGAAAGAGTTAATGAACAAGCACAAGGTGCCTGTTGTGGTTGAAGTGATTCTAGAGCGCGTAACCAACATTGCGATGGGCGTCGAGATTGACTCAATCAATGAGTTCGAAGCCTTGGCAGAAAGCGCTGACGACGCACCAACGGCGTTAATCAATAACAGCTAACAGAATAAGGAAATCAAAATGGCAAAGTTTGCAGCAAATTTATCCATGTTGTTTACCGAATTGGACTTCGAAGATCGCTTTGAGGCCGCAGCAAAGGCGGGTTTTAGTGGCGTAGAGTATTTATTTCCTTACGCCTTAGAAGCCGCTCAAATCAAGGAGAAACTTGATGAAAACCAACTTACCCAAGTGCTGTTCAACCTTCCGGCCGGCGATTGGGAGGCGGGCGAGCGCGGTATCGCGGTGGACCCAAACCGAATTGAAGAGTTTCAAGCAGGCGTCGCCAAGGCCATTGAATACGCCAAAGTATTGGGTAATACCCAAATCAACTGCCTCGCAGGGATCGTTCCACAAGGGGTAAGCCAACATGATGCGCATGCGGCGTTTGTTATCAACCTACGTTATGCCGCGCAGGCTCTAAAAGAGGCTGGCATTCGCTTAGTGATTGAAGCCATCAATACGCGTGACATCCCGGGATTCTTCCTCAACACCACTGAGCAGGCGAAAGCGGTGATTAAAGAAGTGGGTAGTGACAATCTGTTCATTCAGTACGACATCTACCACATGCAAATCATGGAAGGGGACCTAGCGCCAACCATGACTGCCAACATCGACCAAATTGCCCATGTGCAGTTAGCCGACAACCCAGGCAGACATGAACCGGGTACTGGGGAGATTAACTACCCATTCGTCTTGAAACATCTTGATGAGCTTGGTTATCAAGGGTGGGTTGGCTGCGAGTACAAGCCGAAAACCACCACCACTGAAGGCTTAGATTGGATCAACCTATACCGCTAAGTGCGGTCTGTGCCCGCCAAAGGGTGGGCTAACGTTACGGAGAACAGAATATGAAAATTGCATTTATTGGTACAGGTATTATGGGTCGCCCAATGGCAGCGAACTTGCAAAAAGCCGGTTATGACATTGTGCTATCTGATCACTTTAATCCCGCGCCAAAAGACTTGGTGGATGCGGGAGCTCAAGTTGTTAACTCTGCGCAAGCAGCCGCTGAAGCGGCAGACGTTACTATTCTTATGGTGCCAAATACACCACAAGTAGAAGATGTGCTATTTGGTGAGAATGGTGTTGAAGCTGGCCTAAATTCGGGTGGCGCTGAAGGTAAGCTTGTGATCGACATGAGCTCAATCTCACCAATGGCAACCAAAGCGATTGCTGCGCGCATCAATGAAAGTGGTGCACAGTACCTAGACGCACCAGTGTCTGGCGGTGAAGTCGGTGCGGTTAACGCTACGCTAAGCATCATGGTGGGTGGCGCGCAAGAAGCGTTTGATAAAGCTCGCCCTCTATTTGAGGTGATGGGCAAAAACATCACGCTAGTCGGTGAAAACGGCGCAGGTCAAACTTGTAAGGTCGCCAACCAGATTATTGTGGCACTTAACATAGAAGCGGTTTCTGAAGCGCTGGTGTTTGCTTCAAAAGCGGGCGCTGATCCAGCACGTGTGCGCCAAGCGTTGCTTGGTGGGTTTGCAAGCTCTAAGATCTTGGAAGTCCACGGCGAGCGTATGATTGAAGGCACGTTTGATCCTGGCTTCAGAATCTCGTTGCACCAGAAGGACTTAGATCTAGCGCTAACGGGTGCCAAAGAGCTAGAAGTTGCACTGCCTAATACGCAAAACGCACAAGAGTTGTTTGAAGAGTGCGCGGCTCAAGGCGGACAGGACTGGGACCACTCAGCGCTGATTAAAGCGATTGAGAAGCGCTCAGGACATTCGATTCGAGATTAGGGTCTACTACCTCTAGTTTCCGTCTGGGATAGCAAGGATTCCTCTCCCTCGCTATCCCATACCAATCACGACAAGCAATTGGTGGTGATTGGTATCTATATATCAATCTTGCTGACTAGCCGTTGTGGGGGAAATCAGTCGGGTTGATATTACTTAAATCGCGTAGTTTTTCGTCTCCTTTTGTACGCGTTCCCGTTGTAAGGCAACAGGTAGAGGCTCGTTCGGGCCTCGTCTTAGCAGGCACCTCGCGTGCTTACATCGGGATTTTTCTTGGTTACTCAGCTGCAGGCACTGTTGGCGCAATAAAAGCGCGGGGGAGTTGTGCTATGTTAGCCCTAGGAAGAGTAAGGCTTCGAGTACGAGTAAAGAGATGCAGTTAAATACGTTAATCGCGAGACAAATCGTTGAGCGCGCGACAAAAATTATCCAGTTTTCTGTCAATGTGATGGATGAGAACGGGATAATTATCGGCTCAAGCGATCCAGCGCGATTGCACCGAACCCATGAAGGCGCCTTATTGGCGATACATGACAACCGAACAGTTGAAATTAATCATACGGTTGCCAGTACTCTGATTGGTGTAAAAGAAGGGATTAACTTGCCTATTTTGCATCAAGATAGTGTGATTGGTGTAGTCGGTATTTCAGGGCAGCCTGAAGAGGTCAGACGCTATGGCGAACTGGTTAAGATGACCGCTGAACTCATCGTTGAGCAAGCTGATTTAATGGCTCAGATTCAGTGGAATAAACGTCATAGAGAAGAGCTACTGCTGCAGCTAATACAGGGTTCTACCTTAAATGAAACCCAGCTGCTATCGATAGCAGAACGATTAGATTTGGATTTAGCTCAGCCAAGGATCGCTGCAACAGTTAAGGTGATACCTAAGCAAGGTCAACCTTTGACGTTAGAGCAGTTGCAGAAGCTGGTGCACCTGTTGGAGTACCCAGAGCGAGACAACATTGTAGGTATTGTGTCTGTCTCTCAAAACGAAGTTGTCGTGCTCAAGCCAGTGACCTTAGTCGACAATACATGGAGTAAAGCTGAAGAGAAAAAGCGGGTTAAACGCCTGCTTAAGCGGATCGCTCAAGAGGCGGACTTTACGGTCAAAATCGCCATGGGAGAGTATTTCCCCGGCCTTACCGGGTTATCTCGCTCTTATGAAACGGCCAAGGCGACCCTAGCTTGTAGCGATGAAAGCAAAGATGCGATCTTATTTTATCAAGAGCACAAGCTGTCGGTTCTGATTGATAATTTGAAGCAAGATGAGTGGCGTCGCAATCAGATAAGTCACCCGATTGAAGTTTTGCAGCAACACGATAGTAAAGATGTTCTGGTTAAGACGTTAAAGGAATTTTTTGCTCAGGATTGCGATCTGGCTCAAACCTGTGCAGCTCTCCATATTCACCGCAATACACTGCGTTACCGAATAGAAAAGATTGAAGAAGTTACAAGTTTAAAAATCAATAATTTAGACCATAAAGTTCAACTGTATTTAGCCCTAAAATGTGTGTGATCATTTGAAGGTTTTTGTCATTTTGCACAAAAACGTTCGTTTCAGATAATAATAAATCTGTCATTTTGCATAAAGAATTTATTTGTCTCTGCTCTTACTCTTCAGGCAGTTCACAAAATAATCGGAAATAACAACAAAATGATAGAAGTCACTACCCTTGGTGCGTTGACCGCTTTGGTCGTCGCCATCGCCCTTATTTTGAAAAAAGTGCCGCCTGCATACGGCATGATTATTGGTGCCTTAATTGGTGGTGTGGTCGGTGGTGTATCACTAACTGACACAGTTTCACTGATGATTGGTGGTGCGCAAGGTATCGTTACTGCGGTACTCCGTATTCTTGCCGCTGGTGTACTAGCGGGTGTCTTGATTGAGTCGGGTGCGGCAACGTCGATTGCCGAAACCATAGTGAAAAAAGTGGGTGAAACACGCGCGCTTCTTGCACTCGCTATCGCGACGATGATTTTGACTGCGGTTGGTGTGTTTGTCGATGTAGCTGTTATTACGGTGGCACCAATTGCACTCGCGATTGCACGCCGCGCTGATATCTCTAAGACCGCAATTTTGCTCGCCATGGTGGGCGGCGGTAAAGCGGGTAATGTGATGTCACCAAACCCGAACGCGATTGCAGCAGCCGATGCGTTTAATGTTCCACTGACATCGGTGATGGCGGCAGGTGTGATTCCTGGTTTGTGCGGCTTAGTATTGGCTTACTTCATCGCGAAAAAGCTTGTAAACAAAGGCTCTAAAGTGGATGCGTGTGAAGTGGTAGAAGTAGATCACTCGCGCCTACCCGCTTTTAAGGCAGCGATTGTTGCACCATTGGTTGCGATTGCACTGCTGTCACTGCGCCCGATAGCTGGTATTAACGTTGACCCATTAATTGCGCTTCCTTTAGGTGGCCTTATCGGCGCTGTAGTCATGGGACGCTTTGCAGATACCAATCACTTCGCTGTTGCCGGTCTTAGCCGTATGGCACCAGTCGCAGTAATGTTGCTTGGTACAGGTACATTGGCGGGCATTATTGCTAACTCTGGCCTTAAAGATGGATTGATTGATGTATTAACGGCATCTGGATTGCCTTCATTCTTACTGGCACCAATTTCAGGTGCAATGATGGCACTGGCAACAGCGTCAACAACGGCGGGTACGGCAGTCGCTTCAAGTGTGTTTAGCGGCACAATTTTAGAACTCGGAGTGCCAGCTTTAGCAGGTGCTGCAATGATTCATTCGGGAGCGACAGTTCTTGATCACATGCCTCATGGCAGCTTCTTCCATGCAACGGGTGGTGCGGTGCACATGGATATTCGCGAACGTCTGAAGTTGATTCCATACGAGTCTGCGGTAGGTCTAATGATCGCCTTCGTCTCGACCATGATGTTCGGTGTGTTTGGTTTATTTGTTTAAGGAATGAAAATGAAGATTGTAATTGCTCCTGATTCGTACAAAGAAAGTTTAACTGCTATGGAAGTGGCGACTGCGATTGAAAACGGCTTTAAAAAAGTAATGCCAGACGCAGAGTTTGTTAAGTTGCCAATGGCTGATGGCGGTGAAGGTACCGTGCAGTCATTAGTTGATGCAACGGGTGGTCGCATTGTAACGGCTACAGTGACAGGACCGTTAGGTCAGCCTGTTGAAGGTTTCTATGGCTTGTTGGGCGATGGCTCTACAGCCGTGATTGAGATGGCCGCGGCATCGGGTTTACACCTTGTTGAACCCGCGAAGCGTAATCCACTGTTAACGACGACCTATGGGACTGGCGAACTGATTAAAGCAGCACTTGATGCTGGGGTGAAACATATCATTGTAGGCATTGGTGGCAGTGCGACCAATGATGGTGGTATTGGTATGGCCCAAGCGTTAGGGGCTCGCTTGCAAGACGAACAAGGCGCTGATCTAGCTTATGGGGGCGGAGCGCTTGAGAAGCTTGCTAGCATTGATTTGTCTGGTCTAGATAGCCGCCTAGCTGATGTTAAGTTAGAGGTGGCGTGTGATGTTGATAATCCACTGTGTGGCCCGAAAGGCGCATCTCATATCTTTGGCCCGCAAAAAGGCGCAACGCCTGAAATGGTAGAGCAGCTAGACAGTAACCTAGCTCACTACGCTGAGGTGATTCGCCAAACTAACGGTAAAGAAGTGATAGACCAAGCTGGCGCAGGTGCTGCGGGTGGCCTTGGAGCGGCTCTACTTGGTCTGTTTGATGCGAGCCTACGCCCAGGTATCAGCATTGTCATGGATGCAGTCAATCTGGCCGAAGTGGTAAAAGATGCGGATTTAGTGATTACTGGTGAAGGTCGTATCGATAGCCAAACCATTCATGGCAAAACACCAATCGGTGTCGCTCGCACTGCCAAACAGTACGACTTGCCTGTGATTGGTATTGCGGGAAGTATCGCGCAAGATTGCCACGTTGTGCATGAACACGGCATTGATGCCGTCTACAGCGTAGTGCTGGGAGCAACCGATCTGCCGACTGCGCTTAAAGAAGCGGCATTCAATGTCGAGATGACCTCACGTAACGTTGCCGCTGCACTGGCAATGACGCTAGAATAACTTCCCTTTACACTGTAAACGGCCGCTAGTTAGCGGCCGTTTTTGTATTTAATGAAGTTCGAGTTATAGAGGCAACTGGCACCTATATGAACTCTAACTAACTGCGTTACCCGCGTCGATCAAACTCATTATGAATGAGTACGATACATTGAGACGCAAACAGCATTTGAGGCCCAAGGCTGACCTTTTGCGTGCCTAAACGCTTAAGACTGTTCCAACTCTTTTTCGGCATTGGAATGTGGTCGGTTAGGATAAAACAAGCATTGCCATCAAACGGCTCGTCACGAATGTCCGTGCCCTTTTTATCAAGTAAGTAGAGCGTATAGTCTTCTGCCAAGCGCTGAACCAGTTTTTCAAAGCTGATGGTTTCGACACTTAAGCCGCTTGCCACATTGCGCAGCTCTTCTTTTTTCATGCCGACAGAGTGCTCCAATGCTTTCGCAATTAAAGCGATTAACGCCGATTCATGAAAGCCACCAATGTTGGAAAGCTGAGTGGACTCAAAGCATAGAGTGCGCGAAAAGTCCGCAGTACTTTCAATGACCAGATAGACCTTCACGTCATCTCGATGAGATTGAGCAGTGAAAATCGCATTCATCAAAACATGAGCAAGAATTTCGGAATGAGCGTCGCCACCGACTCCCTCAACGAAAACCTTATGGTCAGTCGAAGCTGCGCGGGCACGGATTACAAAGGCTTTATTCATAGATAACCATTAGAGCGAAAATTGCCCCTTATATTAACGATGTACAACGCCCTGTCTATTTGCAATTTGATTTATTTGCATCCAAGTGTTGGGTTGGTTGCTCTAGGCGCTCAAAAGTGACGACTCCAAAATACGAAACTCTTAAAACAACATCCCAACAAACAAGCCGATGAAAAATACACATAAAACATGCATTGCAGCGGGTGGTACTTTGTCCGTAATGGGTTGTTTTACTTCTGGGTTGACTAAATAGTCCTTACCATTCAATGTGTAAAGTGCATAGCCTAAAGGGTCCATAAAATCTCTCCTGCTTTCTCTGTCTCTGCTGGTTATTATTGTTGAATAAACAGGAAGTAATAATGATATGGTAGAAAATCAAAGTTCACCTTTTATCACTCAGATCCACTTGCAGCGATTGCAGCAGCTGAGTCGTTACTATTCGCTGAATATCGCAGCAACAACCGATGTCCAGAGTTTAGCTGAGCAACTTAGCTGTTCTGAGCGTAATATTGCCAAGCTAATGAAAACCTTAGCGAGTATTGGTTGGATTTCGTGGAAGCCGGGTAGAGGTCGGGGTAACAAGTCAGAGATAACCTTGCTCGATGGTTTTGAGTCCGCATTGATGAGTGTTCTTGAGCAGCATTGTCACAAAGGGCATTTGAGTGAAGCGGCAAGGTACGCGGATCTGTTTGGTTATGAGGAGATGTTTCGCAAAAAGCTACCAAGTTGGCTGACGCAGGCACAGGAAAGCTTAAAAAACCTGAACACCCTAGTGACCTTAGTTCCTTATTCTCTTCCTATTATGCACCCATTGTGGGCTTATAGATCCAGTTCACGACTGTACATTGAAGCCATGTTCGATACGTTACTTAAGTACGACAATGAAACAGGAGCGATACGGCCACATCTAGCACACCACTACGAGTTTAGAGAAAATGAACTGTGGCTAAGGATTAGACCCGATGTCTATTTTCACAATGGTGAAAAGCTGACTGCTCAGCACGTCGCAAAATGTATCGAAGACCGAGTGAGTAAGCCGCACAACTACCAAATCCTCTATCGCCATATCTTGGAAGTGGTGGCCGAAGGGTTATGGGTGGTGATCAAGATGTCTCAGCGCCATGAGTCGATTCTACATCTACTGTCCGAGGCCCATGCTCCAATCTATTTAGACAGCCCAGAGCAGGAGATTCCTTATGGGACGGGACCTTATGCACTTGAAGTCAGCTCGGAACATCATTGGATATTGGCGAAGAATCCTAATTACTTCTCAGCAGGTGGTTTTATCGACCGGGCGGAGTTTTGGACGAGTGATGACGCAGATAGCAGTGTTCAAGGGCATATCGTACATCATCGATGCCCAGCCTCTCCAAGCGGAGGTGTTGACAAGATCTCATTGCAAACAGGCTGTGATGTGATCGAATTTAAACATCATCAATCAGAACTGTCGATGGACGAAAAAGCATGGATTTTTCACCAAGCGCGAGAGTTCTGTCGACAACAAGCCAGTGACTACATTCCTATTGCCAACTCCATCACTGGTTATCATCAAAACAAAGGTGTGTTTCTTTATCACCCGAATCAAAGTAAGCCTACTCGACCACTGAGAGTGTGTATTTCAGGTCAGACTGAGCCTAGGTTAAAACTGATTGAGCACCTTAGACAGCAAGGTGCTGAGATTGAGCTCTTCCCTCTAGAGCATTTGAAGCAGACATGGATTGATTTTGCCGTTGGAGGGTATGTTTTTCCTAACAACACTGTGTTTGGCTATTACAAATGGTTGCTCACTAGCTTGGCGTTCGCTTCTTGCCTTTCAGCAGAGCAGCAGCAAGCGTTTCTCTCTATTGTTGATCAACTGATGTTGGCAAGTGATACCGAGCAAGACTTCCTCAATGAGCTTTATCGCTGTGAGGATTGGCTGATTCAGAATGGTGTGTTTGTGCCTTTGTGGCGCGACTCTGAGAGTTACGATGTCGCCAACTCTCTGCACGGTTTGGAGACAGACAGTGCAGGAATTTTATCGCTACAAAGACTCTGGTTTGATAGCTGAACTATTGTTTGTTCATCGGAGCATTACTTTAAACTCCCAAATATGTAGATAACACTAATTGTATCGGTAAGCTATTTTTGACCTAGGGAAGGGTGAAAAAATATGATTTATCGAACGTTGGCTGATCTAGTCGTCATACTTCATCTGTTGTTTATTATCTTCGCCTTGCTTGGAGGCATGCTAGTGCTTTGGCGTCGGTATATGATGTATGTCCATATTCCGGCGGCCTTATGGGCTGTAGCGATAAGTGTTAATGGCTGGATTTGTCCTTTGACACCACTAGAAAACAAACTCAGGTTTTCTGCAGGTGTTGAAGGTTATCCGGGGGGATTTGTTGAGCACTATGTCGTTCCCATAATTTATCCGCCTGGATTGAGTTCTGACATTCAGGTTTTTCTCGGTGTGGCGGCAGTGGGAATAAATATCGTGGTTTATGGATTTGTCTATTGGCGGCATAAGATCAAGCCTTGTGGGAGGCAAGAATGAAAAGCTTGCTAATTACTGTAGTAGTGAGCTACTTGCTTATTGCGCTGACTATCTACTCCTTGCAACGTCGCCTTATGTATTTCCCTCAGCCCGTCAGCAATGTCTATGGCGAGATGAATACCAGCTTCGTTGTTGATGGTGTCCAACGGCCTGGTTGGGTGCTCAATGACGGTCAAGATAAGGCGCTAATCTATTATGGTGGCAACGCAGAAAGTATCGAGGCCAATATTCCTCTATTCACGTCAGTGGCCCCAAACTATACCATCTACTTAGTTCCTTACCGTGGCTACGGTAATGATTCAGGTGTACCGACGGAAAAGGCATTGTATAGCGATGCCATGCAGATTTTTCAGTCAGTGGAAAGCAAACATAATTCCATATCATTAATGGGTCGAAGTCTGGGATCTGGTATCGCGACACATATCGCTGCTCATAGACAGGTAGACAAGCTCATACTGGTGACGCCATTTGATAGTATCGAAAACGTCGTCAAAGATATCTATTGGATGTTCCCAGTTTCTTGGTTGCTCAAAGATAAATACAAATCCGCAGATAGGGTGAAAGACATTACGGCTAAAACCTATATCTTTATTGCAGAACAGGATCGAGTGATCACACGAGCAAGAACCGAGCAGTTAGTTTCTAAGTTTAGCGATCAGCTGAGAGACGTTATCGTCATACCTAGTGCCAACCACAACACGATTTCACAGTTTCCCTCTTATGAGATGGAGCTCAATCGAGTTTTGAGGTAACCGCACTCGCTAGCTACTGCCAAATGGTACCTTGCTTTCCTGAGTTGGTTGATCTTCAGGTGGGGCTGTCGTGTGTAAGTTTGCGTCAATCGTTTGATCCCCTTTTAGTCGCTCCCAAAGTTGACCAATCTGCGCCAAGCTCCTTTCACTCGGGTAACGCTGAGTTGTATCGAGTAGTCGCCAGTCACCACTCTCATTCATATGAGCGAAGATAAATTCGAACGGCAGGTTATCTGACATCCCCAAGCGAAGGTCAGTGACAATCAAAGCGTCATTTTCAACTCGATAATTTACGTAGTTATGCGCAAAAGCTTGTAGCCCTTTTAATGTTTCGGATTTCTCTTTCATTGGCCATTGCCCTAATGGACGTGACACAAAATTTATATGAGATTGCCCGTCTAATATCGAGGCTAAGCCTTCCCAATATTGTCCTTCATCCATAACAATGACTCGCCATAACAGCGTATTAAAAGGGGTTGGTGTAATCAGAACTTGTTGGCTAGGAAGGTTTTGTGACACCAAGTTATCTTCAACTCGAGCCGCAACGAACTGTTGGGAAGCATAGCCCCACCCCAAATAAAGCGTGGAGGTGAGCAGCATAGATAAACACCACCTGCTACCTCTAGAGTTTGAGAACAGGCTTACACCAATTGCGACTAATAGAGGAACGGTGTAAATAGGGTCAATGATGAATACACTGTTGAGTGAAAAGTAACCTTGTATTGGCCATATAAGTTGCGTGCCATAAGTCGTCATTGCGTCTAGCAGAGCGTGGGTGACCAACACACTCGCAGTGAGTAAAAAGGTGCGGGAGAAATTCCAGAAAGCATCGGGTTTTAAGCGACAATACAGCCAAGAAACAATCCAAGAAAATGGCAACAAAACCAGCAGAGAGTGACTAAAACCGCGGTGTTTAATGGTGTTTTGCACTGCATCGCCATAATCTAATATGACATCGAGATCAGGTAAGGTACCTAGCGCGGCTCCGATTAACAGCACTTTTGCATTACACTTTTTGCCTGCAATGGCACCTGCTACTGTTGCACCTAACGCTGCTTGAGTAATTGAATCCATTTATAATTATCTCTTCACTGGTCTCCCATCCCTTTGGGCTTATCTTTAAGAGCCAAGATGACAGGGGTGAGTATCTACTCGTTTATTTTTATCTACTTACTTTGGCAGCTACTTAGATCAATTGCGATAAAAATCTAAAAAGAATCTTGGAGCAGTTCAAACTGACTATCCCAATTCTCTGATAGTGACTATTTTTCTATCAATCTAATCACTTGTTAGGCTATGCGTATTCACTCACCCTATACTGAGAAGCGTTAGGGAAGAATAAAAAGGAACAAGCCAATGAAACGAGCTTTCACTCTGACATTACTCGCGAGCTTATCAATGAGTACTCATACTTTTGCAGCAGACAGTGCGGATATGGTGTTAACTAACGCCAAGATTTATGGTCACCAATCGGCAGATTCGATCGCCATCGCCAACGGAAAAATTCTTTATATTGGCCAAAGCGCTGAATCAGATAAATTCACCAATCGTTATACCGAAGTGGTTGACTTAGAAGGCGCTTATGTAATGCCTGGCTTTGTCGATAACCATAACCATGTCTTTGAAGCAGCATCAGAAGCGGGCGGGCAATGTGAAGTGAGCATGGATGCAGGATTAGAGGATCAAATCCCTTACCTTAAGGCGTGTCGCAAAGACGCGACCAAGGGGGAGTGGGTGATGGGCTACGGCTTTTCGATCGAAGCACTTCTTGCTGAAGGCAATGAGAGAACCCCACTTGAAGTGATTGATTCCGTTTTCCCAGATCAGCCAGTCATTATTATGGAGCAAACGTCTCACTCTATGTGGGTTAACTCGGTGGCTTTAGAGCTCGCTGGTATCACTAAAAGCTCACTTGAGCCACAAGGTGGTAAGATCCTAAAAGATGAGTACACCGGTGAGCTCAATGGCATTTTGTTTGATAATGCGGGCGATATCGTGATGGAAATGGCTTGGAACAGCTTAGAAGAGCAGTTTGACCAAAGCTATGAAGGGCTTATGGCGGGGCTAGAAGAAGCAAGAGCTCACGGTATTACCACGATCGGTGATGGTCGCCTATATTGGAAGCGCGGCTGGTATGAAGTATGGCAAGAAGCAGAAAAGCGCGGGGATCTCACGGCGCGTGTCTCGCTTAGGCCTTGGATTTATCCTACGGACAGTATGCAGCCTCAATTGTCGTTCTTAAGCGAGATATATTCAGCGGATACGTCAGGGTTGTTGCTGGTTGATCAAGTCAAAATGTACAGCGATGGTATTTTGGTCAATGGTACCGCCAAGACGCTCGCCCCTTATCTTGATACCTATATTCCAGATGAACCGTATGGCATTAACTATATTCCACCACAAGCGATGGAGACGTGGTTAAAAGCACTAGATAAGATTGGCTACGGTGCTCATATCCATGCGATTGGTGATGGAGCGATTCGCGAGTCGTTGAACGCGATCGAAGCAATGCGCAGCCAAGGTGGCGATAGAGATTACACCCTAACTCACGTTGAGTTAGTCAATTCTAAAGATGTACCACGTTTTGCTAAATTAGATGTGACCGCGGACTTCCAAGTAGGCTCTGATTACGTCGCTTACCACGACCACCAGTGGGCAGAAGCCTTCTTAGGTGCTAAACGCACAAGAGCCTTGATGAACCTAAAAGCTATCTTCGATACAGGTGCTAACGTATCGTTAAGCAGTGACTGGAACGTTCACGACATCAACCCTCTGGTGGGGATCGCTAACAGTGTGATTATGGGAAAAACAGGTTTACCGAGCGTTAAAGACGCCATAGAGGCCTATACGATTAATGCCGCTGCTAGTCTAGGTATTGATGAGGTAACGGGCTCGATTGAGCTAGGTAAGTCGGCTGATTTTGCCGTGCTTTCTCATGACATTACCCAACTTTCACCAGAAAAGATAAAAGCCACTGATATTTGGATGACGATCCTAAAAGGTAAGATAGTGTTTGATTTAGATCAGCAGTAACCACTCGCATTATCTAAATTGGTGCAGGTTTTTAATCGCCTCAATCACCTTGTTTCCGGTCTCTGATAATGTGAGGCTGGAACGCCAGTTTATTTCAACACGGCGTGGGATCGCGCTTTGCTCAAAATCAGAGTCAAGAGCGACGAGAGAGCCCGATTTAAGCTGTTGATGGAGATTATCAAGAGGCAAGAAAGCAAATCCTTGGCCGTTTTCTAGCAATCGAATGAGTAGCGTTAGATCATTGATCACGGCATAGTCGGGGCTAAAGCCTTCTCCCTCTTCTTCTCCAAGTTCCCCCCAAATCAACTCTTTGAACAGGCTTAAATCATCAACAGAGATAGGCTGCAATTTCGTTAGAGGCAGCGAACGATGGCAGACCAAGCCTTCTTGGTAGCAGCCTAATTTAGCGTATTCCACTTCAGTTTGATGCAGTTGTCCTGATTCATGGCGAATGATGATATCTGTGTCGCCACTGTGCAGATTTTCGCTGAGTTCTTGAAACTCTGCTCGGTAAATCTCTAGGCACACGTTTGGCAGTTGAAACAGGGCAGTGATTGCATTGGTTAACGGGGATTCAGGAATATAGTGCTCAAGTCCGATGCGAATGGATGTTGGCTCTCCTTGGCTCAGTGCTGCTGCTCGATGGTTGAGTTTATCAAGTTGCGCAAGGGTATGAGTCAGGGAAGGGAGGAGTTGTTCACCTTGAGCGCTTAGGGTGCTTTTGTTGCCTGTTCGATCGAAAAAGCTGACACCTAGATCAATCTCAAGGTCAGAGATCCACTGACTGACCTGAGACTGTTTTTTACCTAACTTGCGCGCCGCAGCGGACATCGACCCCAGCTCGATGGCAAGTAAAAGTGCTTTGAGGTGAGTGACATTCATAAGGCGGAGCTCCGGTTGGAAAAAACACCGCCTATTATCCTCGATTACGCAATGTGCGTCATCTTGTTGAGGGTAAAACTCTCGATCGCACCCTCTACCGCTGCTGAGTATGCCGCTATATGCTCGCTTGCCAAATGTGTATCAAGCGCGGCTTCCGACTCCCAGTTCTCGTGGAATACAAAGTGAGCTGGGTTTTGATTGTCTTGGTGCAAGTCATAGTTAATACAACCCTGCTCAACACGAGTCTTGTCGATTAGCTTGATAAGCTCAGATTTGACTAGCTCTACTTGACCGTCTTTAGCAATGATATTGGCAATGATGGTTAACTTTGTCATGGTTGATGTCACTCTCTCAATTAGTTTTTAAAGTGTGGTGATTACGTCATCCATTGGAAGACGCGCTTTTGGCAAACCATGGTTATAGTCTTCACCTTCTTTGTGGTAACCCATAGCCAAAGCAAAATCACACACGTAACCGTCTAGCTCATCTTTGAAGACTTCTCCGATTAGCTCAGGATCAACCCCTTCCATTGGAGTAGATGCAATGCCCATACGCGCAAGAGTGTGCAGCGTGTTGCCCAAAGCAATATAGGTTTGAGCTTTAGTCCAGTTACCGTTAAAGCCAGTTTCATCTGTATTTAGCTCAGCAAAACCGTAAGCGCCGTTTAGCATGTCGTTGTAGCGCTCTGCTGGTAAGTGTCCAGAAGTCACTTCTGCATCGACAACTTTTGCGTATTGCTCTTTAGTAAAGTGCGGGTTATGAGCAAACAAAATAGTGTGTGATGCTTCTTTTGCATGCGGTTGGTTGAACTGGTGCATGTTAGCAAACGTGTTGTGGAAGCGCTGTTTGGCTTCATCGCTCTCAAGTACGATAAATTTCCAAGGCTGAGAGTTGATTGACGATGCAGATAAGCGGATAGCTTCTTTAATTACCTGCATATCTTCTACAGAAATGCGTTTTGTTGCGTCGTACTTTTTCGCTGTGTAACGAGTGTTTAAGTCTTTGATGATTGGATGAGTCATGTTGGCTCCTAACTATCTAAAAATTACGAATTCAGTTGGGTTTGATGTTCGGTGCGTCAACAATTAACGTGTAGTTGGAACATGCCCCAATTATCGAAAATCCGCTCTAGCTCATGTCGATGGGGCTAATTTAGTGCAGTTGCTCGCAGAGAAAAATAGCTAATTATTCCAATCACTATGGAACAGAACTTCCATAATTGGCCGTAGAAGGTAGGTAAGGTTAGATGAATGCTAGTGGTAGCAGAAGCATGGCGAGATAAGTAGATTCTCGCCTTTGCTTGCCTGTCTTGAGCGCAACTTACTTAGATTGGTACTATGAGAATATCAACCGGTGATTTATCGACAAGATGTTTGGAGTATGAGACGATTTTGCTCCAAAAATCATGGTGATGACCACAGATCAACAGGTCGACATTGTTCTCTTCTATGGTGTTTTTAAGCTTGTCAGCCAGTTCGCCAGTGCCCACAAATATCTGTCTGATCGCAAGCGGACTGTACTCTTCAAAAGCAATAATTTGCTCGATAGCATGTTCGCCTAATGGTTGCTGATCCGGTGTGTCTTTCAGATCGACTAGCTCTGGATAAATTTCACCATGTGAGCCGTCTACGTGGATAAAAGAGATTTGTGCATCGGTCAGTTTGGCCAAGTATACCGCCCTATCAATCAGAGCTTTGGTCTCTTCCTCAAGCTCTAGGGCAACAAGAATATGCCGGTAGTTCATAATCGTGTCCTCTTCTGAATATCCTACAGTAAGCATAATATGTGTACTGGGTGAATGTTGTCGTTAAGGTCTCGAAATGATGAAAATTATCGACGGTTTGTTGGTAAAAATAGGAAACAACCTCTAGTCAATCAGACCTCATTTGTTCCTCGTTTCATCTCTACAATGATTGGCAGATGTTAATGCTGATTTAGGAATCGATTATGACTACATTTCCCAATCACTTTCTGTGGGGGGGCGCTATTGCTGCCAATCAAGTAGAAGGGTCTTTTGATTTATATAACAAAGGATTATCTACATCAGATATGTTGCCAAATGGGATTTTAAGCCCCCATCAAACCCGCGAACAGCGAACCGATGGGATTAAAGATTTGGCCATCGATTTCTACAACCGCTACCCTGAAGATATCGCCCTATTTAGTGATATGGGCTTTAACTGTTTGCGCCTTTCAATCGCGTGGACACGCATCTTTCCTAATGGCGACGAGCGTGAGCCCAATGAGGAAGGGCTAGCTTATTACGACAAGATTTTCGATGAGCTGGCGAAATACGATATCCAGCCATTTGTCACCTTGTCTCACTATGAAATGCCTTATGCTTTGGTGGAAAATTATGGTGGTTGGGCGAGCCGTGAGTTGATTACTTTCTTTGAGCGTTACGCCAGCACGGTATTTGAACGTTACAAAGATAAAGTGAAGCTGTGGCTAACGTTCAATGAAATCAATATGTCGTTGCATGCTCCGTTTACTGGTGTCGGGCTCGAAGAAGATGCCTCAGAGCAAGCGATCTATCAGGCTATTCATCATCAATTAGTTGCGAATGCTAAAGCGGTTAAACTGTGTCACCAAATCATACCTGATGGCAAAATTGGCAACATGCTGCTAGGGGCAATGAACTATCCGTACACCTGTAACCCTGATGATGTGATTGCAGCGATGCACGAGAACAATAAGTGGTTGTTCTTTGGCGATGTGCAAACCCGAGGTAAGTACCCTGGCTATATGCTGCGTTACTTCCGTGAGCAAGGGATAGAAATTGCAATGGAACCGGGTGATCTAGAGGAGCTCGCAAGTGCAAGTGTCGATTTTATCTCATTTAGTTACTACGCAAGTGGCTGTGCGAGCGCCGATCCTAAGCAAAAAGAGGTGGGCAACATCGTTGATAGCGTGCCAAATCCATACCTCGAAAAGAGTCAATGGGGTTGGCTAATCGATCCAAAAGGCCTGCGGATTCTGCTCAATTTCCTTCATGATCGTTACCAAAAGCCACTGTTTATCGTTGAAAACGGTCTAGGTGCTCGTGATGAAGTTGACGAAAATGGCGAAATTATCGATGACTATCGTATCGCTTATTTGAATGATCACCTTGTTCAGGCAAGGGAAGCGGTGCTTGACGGTGTCGATCTGATGGGCTTTACCAGTTGGGGACCTATCGATCTTGTGGCGAATTCAACCGCAGAAATGAGTAAGCGCTACGGATACATCTACGTTGACCGTCACGATGATGGAAGCGGAACTCTAGCGCGAAAACCTAAGAAAAGTTACTACTGGTATCGGGGGGTCATTTCAAGCAACGGTGCGAGCCTATAAAGTCTGTTCCTAACGCCAACAACGATAAGGTGTGTCGGTGGCACTATCGACACACCTTTAGCAAGATTCCATTCATTCTTGTTCTTGAATACGGTTGTTTAGCTAGTATTTGGACACTTCTGTGTCATTGATTGCGCTAAATTAGTTTTTAACGGATTACCTGTAGTACAACAAAACCTTTAAAGTTCATTCCCCCACTAGGAGGTCTCGTGTACATGAACGGGAGTTTCTATAGTACGATGAGTCATTGCAATACAACTGCAATCTTTTCGATTGATGGCTTGTACCGCAGTGTCAACTTACAAGTGAGCCGCTATTCTGCTGAAGGTGGGGGTCGTATGGATTAGGAACACGATCGCCCGTCCAATCACCACATGTTTGAGACGTAATCATATAACCGGAGCGAGAAGAATAGGCTGCGCAATGGTTCAATACATCAACCGACTCTCCATGATAAAACGTCATCGTTACTTCTGTACTTTGCCTAACCACTACATCGCCAAAGTTCATAAGGGTAAGTGATTACTATGCGCACTCATCGACGCAATGCTTATATTACTAATATAAAATCTAATTTTGTGAGGTTACTAATTTCTCGACAGGCATTTACGCTGCCTATAGGATTAATCTCACTCATCATTTAGACCCAGTGCGTAACCTATGTGGAACCAAAAATTTAAGCAAACTCTTGTCTTACTCTCTCTGTCGTGTCTTCCTTTTACGACAATCTCAGCGCCTAATGAATCGGCACTTTGGTTTACCCAAACCGATATCGCTCTAGATTCTCGTTATCAAACGGTTCTGCTTGATAACGGCTTGCGCGTTATCACCGTTGAAAACAGCACGCCCAAACAGGGGCTATCTATTCGTATGTTTGTGGACGCAGGCTCATTTCAAGAGAAAGGTAAAGAGCCAGGACTTGCACACTTTTTAGAGCACATGGCATTTAATGGCTCAACTCATGTTCCAGAAGGCGAAATGATTTCAATGCTTGAAAGGCACGGTTTAGCTTTTGGCGCAGACACTAATGCCACCACAAGTATGACCAACACTAATTACCGACTCGATTTACCTAAGGCAGATATTGAAAGCATTAATACGGCATTATTTTTATTACGAGAGACGGCTTCTGAGTTAACGTTGGATCAAGGCGCAATAGATAGGGAGCGTAAGGTCATTAAGTCTGAAGTTCGTGAGCGTCAATCGGTAGGGCTGGACCGTTTCCTTGACTCTTCAGATTATATTTATGCAGGAGCAAATCTACCCAATAAAATTGGCCTTGGGACAATCAAAGGGATGGATCAAGTCACCCAAAAGGACCTAAGAAGTTTTTATCAAACTTATTACGCTCCAAGGAATACCACTCTGGTTTTGGCTGGCGATGTGAGTCATGACGTTATGCTTGAACGCGTTAAACATTTCTTTTCTGACTGGCGCAATAAAGAGTTTCAGCCCGCTGTTGACCCGGAGTTTAACGTCGTGTTGCCGAGTAAAGTTGAAGCGAAAGTGTTTACAGATCCAAATGTAGAGACGCGAATAGAATTTAACTTTCTCGAGAAGGAGTCACCTGAAGCTAACAGTAAGGCACTCAATCTAGAGTACTGGACTCACTTACTTAGCACTAGGGCTTTGATTAATCGTATTGACACATTAGCCTACGAAAGTGGCGGTCGAATTCTGTCACCGAGTATGTCATCAGAGATAAGCTTAGAATCTGTTCGTGTAAGTCAAATCGGGGTGACAACAGCAGATAGAGATTGGGAATTTGGCCTCTCAACACTAGAGCAAAAATTACGTCAAGCGGTTGAGTTCGGTTTTACCGAAGATGAGATAAAGAAGCAGCTTACAGCGTTAGAAAATCAACTACAGCTTAGTGTCGAAACGGCTGGGGATTCGTCCAGTGACACTCTTGCTAACAGAGTCATGAATGCCGTTGATAGTGGTTACGTTATCGCATCACCACAAACCGACCTATCCATATTCTATGAACTACGAGACCAATTGACCGTTAAATCAATCAATGAGGCCTTTCGGAAAAGGTGGGCATCTCAACCACCTCGTCTCTATTTAACCGAGCGTAGCAATGCCCCAGGCCTTGAGAAGACGTTGCTTGAAACATATGCGGAAAGCCAACAAACTAAGGTAACGCCCTATGTGGAGAAGGCTGCCACTGAATTTGCTTACCAGAACTTTGGTAAGCCAGGCAAAGCTCAGCTAATTGGTACGTCCAAATACGGGCATATTCTTCGCTATCGTTTTGATAATGGTGTCATGTTGAATATTAAACAGACCGATTTTGAGAAGAGCGTTGTATACATCTCGGCCCGTGTTGGTAAAGGGCTGATGGCATTAACTCAAGAGCAATCTGCTCTGATTAATTTGTACAACGTCGGCATGTCTACTGGTGGGCTTAAAGCTCATGATATTAATGAGTTGAAGCGCATATTTGCAGGCACGACCATGGGCCTTGAATCCACGGCAGAGACTAACGCATTTGTTTTGAAACAGGCAGTGAAAAATGAAGATGCGCTTAATCAACTTCGGGTATTTGCCGCCTTAATGATTGACGGTGGCTATCGTGAACAAGGCAAGTCTTTCACGCTACAAATGTTAAGTAATTACTTAGAAACCTACCAGGAAAGCCCAGAAGAAGTTCAGGCTGTTAATATTAGGTCCAAACTGCATGGTGGTGACTTGCGATGGGTCGAACCTTCGATGAAAGAGCTAGATGCATTCTCTATGTCTGACTTGAAACCGATAATGGATAATGCCATTTCGAATGGCCCAGTAGAAATAGGTATTGTTGGTGATATTTCTCCTCAAGAGGCGATTGACTACGTGGCCCAAACTTTTGGTGCATTAGATATTAAGGCAAACGCAACAATAGAACGTTATCAGGTAGAGTTTCCAGCAATTAAAAAGGAAGATGTTACTTGGTATCACAAAGGTGAAAAAACAACAGCACTTGCGAGTAGCTACTGGGATCTGCCTGATGCTCGTAATACGAAACAAAGCTTACACTTTTTGTTGTTGGAGAACGTCATTCAGCAACGCGTAACAAGAGAAATCAGAGAGGCTATCGGTGCCGCTTATAGTCCTTGGTCTGGGCGCATGCAATCTTACAGTTTTAAAAACTTCGGTTATCTAACAATCAATAGCAATACGACCATCGCTCAAGTTGATAAGGTTTTTTTAGCTTATAAGAATGTGCTGAAGTCGTTGCAAAGTGAGCTGATCACGGACGATGAACTTAAGCGAGCAGTAACGCCAATTTTGGACGCTGTAGATCAGCAGGTAGAAAGCAATAGTTATTGGTTCGACTTAACTTCAACAGCGCAAACTTACCCGGATATAATTGAAGCCGATGGGATCACTGCGCAAGAATTAGCAGCAGCAACAAAAGAAGATATTTTGGCAGCAGCTAAGCTCATTGATGTCGACAATGTACTTCAAGTAAGAGTGCTTCCAGAAAAATATATTGACCAGTAATACAAGCTCTGGCAGGGCAAAAGCAACGCTGTTGGGGTGCGTTTAATCCAATTTGATGAGTGTTACTTTTGTATATTGAGTTAATTGCTCAAGGATGAGCTTCAATGACGACAACAAAGGCCCGACTATTCAGGCCTTTGTTGTTTTCTGTTCTGACTCATGCATGTTTAAAAGCACAGGTGATCCTATGTGTCCTACCCGTTTTCTCATGCTGGTATCCCGCCCATTGCAATAGTGCTTATCCTAAAGCAACTCACTAAACCTAAATTCATGTGGCTGCTCACCGCCACATGCAAGCCTTTAGACGCGACTAGGGGCTTTTTCATTTCATATGATTGGTATATTTTTGAACTAACTTTTAGTCTCACTATGCATCTGTCGTGAATATGCAAACTTTGTCATGCTGTGAGATAAGGACAAATAAGTCAAATAATGCTTTGGATTAATGTGTCGAATCAGTTGAAACAAAGAAAGGGGCAAAGACATGTTTGCCGAAATGGTCGTCAGCACGTCCTTGGGGATTTAGAGCCCAAAGAGCCGCCTGACATTATTCCATCCTCAATCTTAAAGAGTCATTCCGATTGGGGGCACTCAACAATTACTGGTTTGGGGTCTTTGATTTTATGCCTTGGCAGCCAAGAAAGAAATCTATCGCAGATTCTAAGTTGGCTTGGCGCTCGTTTGCGTCGTTCGGAGCCATACCGAGGAAGACGGGGAAGAAGGTTCTCCCTTTAACCAGCGCCCAAAGGTTAGTGGCCAGTTCTGATGTGTTTTGCTGCGGTAAAGCGCCGTGACGAATGGCCTCTTCAAGCCAAGTCTCCATCGGGCAAGCTTTAATGCTCTCAACTTCATTGAGGTGACATTTTCCCTGGCACATGGCTTCAATGGTGATAGCGACTAGTAGGCGTCGCTTTTCACATTGCATGATGTGTTCAAGCTGCTGGGCAAATATATCGATCAGTTGTTGGCGAATATCGATAGCCGGATTGAAATCAGGTAAAGCGTGATTGAGCTTTTCCTCTTCCATGATGTACTCAACAACCGCTTTATATAAGTTCTCTTTAGAACCAAAATGGGAATAGACAGTCGGCTTTGTCGAATTCGCTTTCTTTGCAATGAGCTCTAACGAGGCGCCTTGTACGCCCATTTCCTTGTAGCACTCAATTGCAGCCAAAATGATACTGAGCTTGGTTTTCTCACTGCGTTGGTTTCGTTTGTCCATACCTTTATCCGTACAGGATGGGGAAAGATGCAAAGCTACCATAAATAATCATGCCTTCTATCACTAAAATAGCTTATTGAGAGTTTTTTCATCTTTTATCGACTTGTTTGCTGCTTTTACCATCAAGATTGGCGATTGAGTATCTCATTGAGCTGATTAACGAGGTTAACCATAGGGTCGATTTTCTTACCGACCAACTCGGGTGCTTCTGGAGTAGTTAGCACGAAGTCATTAGGCTCCAATCCCGATTTGATCGGAACATAACCCGTGTAGCTCTCTTTGATTTTGGCGATTGTGACCTGCTTGGGTTTTACTACGCGTTTTTCATCCAAGACAAACAGGGTTGGAATCCCATCATTAGTATGGATAGAGGAGGCTGGGACAAATAGCTGAGGTTCTTGCTGTGGACTGTTCAAATAGAAAGCGGTCTTTGAGCCGATCAAATGCTCGCCATTTCGGTTGTCGAAAACGGCGTAAGCGCTAAGTTCTTGACTTTGGTTGGCGAGCTTAGAATCAACATAGCGCAGCTTGCCATCGATATAATGACCTTCCTGGCTGACAATTGAAGCCTGTAAATGGTTTGGGTAGTTGTTTAGTACCTTGCGAAAGACGTTCAGTACTTGAGGAGAAGCAGTGAAGTGTAGCTCTACAGTATCGGTCGCGATCAGTTCTGTAATCAAATCACCTTCATTAACGTAGTTGCCTGCATTCAAATGGAACTGGCCTAGTGTGCCTGAAAATGGCGCGTACATGGTGGTTGCCTCATGATCTTGCTGGGCGATCAGTAAGTTACTTCTGGTCGCTTCTACCGCATTGACAGCGCTTTCAAACCTTGGGTCATCCTCTCCGGTGGTACGAGTAAGCTCGATGATGTTTCTGGTTGCCATTTGATACTCATTTTGAGCGGTCTTAACTGCTAGAGCAGCCAAGGTGGCATCGAAATCAAGCAATGGCTGACCTTTTTCAACGTATTCACCATCTTGGACGTAGATATTGGCAATTTTTCCGCTGTTTTCCGCCTGAATCTTGGTGTACTTAGATGGTCTGAACTCGCCTTCCAGCGCAATCAATTTAGTCGCTTTTCGTTCAATAGGTAATTGAACCATGTAAGCGGTCGAGTTAGCTGATGGCTTTGCTTGAGAAAGTTGGCAGCCGAAAAATAGAGTTGGAGCAAGCGTTAAGGTTAGGCCAAGTGAAAGGGCGAGTTTGTTCATATCTGTCCCTGATTCGTTGTTTTATTTATATGATTTATCGAACTTTATAATTCGTTTCTAAATTTTTATGGTTGGAAAGGATATTTTAACTTTACCGTTAAGTAAAGTTTTGTCTTGGACAAAGCCATTTATATTCCAGTACAAGGAGTTGTAGAGAGTTTGGTTATTCTTACTAAGTGAGAAACACTGGTTATTTTTAATTACTCATTCTTATTGAGTAAGAATAGAATTTGATCATGGCCTTAATGTGGCGATACAAGAACAGAGTGAACTCAATGAAGCAAAACAGTGGGCAAGTAAACGAAAAGGTGCTTCAGCTACTTATGCAAGTGGCGGTGAATGAAGAGCCGGTGACAGCGAAGCAACTTAGTGAACAGTTGGGTACGCCTATCAGTAGCCTTTATCGACACCTAAAGCTGCTGCGAGAGTGGAACTTGATAGAAGAAAGTCCAAATGACAAAACCTTGATCATCGGTCCGGCAGCATTACTGCTTATGCGAAGCTACGAAACCAGTCAGCATGACCTAGATACCGTCGATTCAGTGCTCAATCGTTTACAAAAACAAACCAATGAGATGGCGGCATACATGGTACCTGTTGGTTATCGAGCACTTTGTGTCAGTCGCAAAGAGAGTATGCAGGCGCTTCGTTGCAGCTACGTCCAGGGTCAAAGTCAACCTCTGTTGCGAGGCGCCTCATCGAAAGTCATGTTGGCTTATATGCCTGCAGCAAGATGCGAAAAGATCCTGCGTTACTTTGGTCAGCAACAACAATTGGAACAGTGGCAACAAGAGTTAGAGCAGATCCGTAATCAAGGTTATGCGCTTAGTACCTCTGAGATTGACCCTGGTGTTTCTGGGATCAGCGCGCCAGTGATGAAAGGTTCGAAGTTAGTTGGCGCAATTTCGGTGATGGCACCTGCACATCGAGTTCAAATGAATCAACAGAGGATTATTCTTCACGTTCTTCAAGCAGCGAGGGCATTGCCCCCAGAAAGGTAATAGATATGTTCGGGCTATTTCGACGTAATAAAACGCAAAGTGTTACCGGTGTTTTGTCCCATCGTTTGGTATTGCTGAGCGTCAGTGAGCGCTTGAAACCAATGAAACAAGTGGATTTCGAAATGGCCGATCAAAGCTTAGAAGAGATGTACGATTGGGTCTCTGAGCTAGAAGGGCACTGTTGGATAAACGGTGGTCACTACAACCTTGAGGCACAACCCGTCGGCAAGTATCAACTTCATTTAAGTCGTTATCTTGGCTCTGAAGCTCTGCCCATTGTGTTGACGAACAACAGTGAAACAGTGCTGCACACCCTACCTCTTATCCACTCTCCTCGGCGTGAGCTTGGCATCATACATATTGGTCGGCAATTTGAGATTAAAGCTTCTCTTGAACCAGACCAAGGGAGCGCTTTTCATTTCGCGTTATCTCGTTATAACGAATGTCGCCTGTTCTGTTTGGGCATCGATCAAGCAAGCCAAGATGAAAGGGCGTGGGAGTACGCCGAAGATCTTGGCTGTGACTGGATGACATTGGCAGAATGCAGTTTCAGTTACCGATTGCAGGTCAAACAGCAGCTAGCCAATTATTTAGCTCACTGTGATGATGTTATCGTCAATATTGATCTCTCTTGTCTCTATCCGGTATCGCGTTTAGAGAGAGGCTCCGCACTGGATGTTCAAATGGTCAATCGAATGATCCGCCAGCTGTTGATTTCCGGTAAGGTTCGTCAGGTACAGTTGGTCGGGTATAAAGATAAACACCTTTATTCAAAGCAAACTCAAAGCATTTTGCATGAATTGACGCAGATGTTTCCATCGAATAATCGAGCGGCTTAGTCACGACTTTCGAAAAACCTTGTCGCTAGAAACGCAAAAGCTGGCGGTTAAGCCAGCTTAGTTGGGTGTTAGCACATTAAGATTTGTTCGCGTCTTTGTTCGACTCTTTCCAGTACTGAATACGTACGCGATGCAATTGTGCTCTTCTCATTTTCTTCATGATAATCCCTCACTTAGAAACAATGCAGCTCGTCATTGAGCTTATGTGAATGTAGTTCCTCATGAACAGGGATTAATTTAGACCCCAATTTCGAAAAGATCTAGGTTTTTGATCACATTTTTTTGTATGTACGCCATACCTTATTAGTTAAAAGTGAACCATGGCGCAGTTTAATAAGTTTGAAATGTAACTTGTGGGTAAGTGTCATATTGCAAATTAATATTAAATAAACAATAACTTAAGCAAAGTGTCATTTTCTCCGTCTACGATTTGCTCGCATTTATATAATTATTACTCAAGCAAGGAGTCAGCAATGCGTTCGGTTTCAGACAAGAAGTGTGACAATCAGGATTCTGAATTTAGCCAAATGATCGATGCACGTCTATCTCGTCGTCGATTTTTAGCGGGAACAGCAGCAGTAAGTGCGAGTGCTTTTCTTTCACTTAACCCAATTACTAAAGCTTTTGCAGCGAAAAATGATAGCCCGCTGCTTAACTTTGAAGCCGTACCAGCTTCAACTGCCGATGCGTTTATCGTGCCTAAAGGCTATAAAGCGACGCCACTCCTTTCTTGGGGTGATCCAATTTTCGCAGACGCACCAGAATTTGATCCAAGTGGTAAGCAAGATTCGAAAGCACAATTGCGCCAGTTTGGAGATAACACTGATGGAATGAGCTTCTACCCAATCAGTGAAAACCGCGCTGTAATTGCCGTAAACAACGAATATACAAACTATGATTTGTTGTTTGACCACGGTGGTAACTCCATGACTGCAGATGATGTGTTAAAAGCGCAAGCAGCACACGGCGTAACCGTATTTGAAATCGTTAAGTCTGGTGACCAGTGGAAGCTAGATAAAAACGGTCAGCGTAACCGCCGTATTACAGCAAATACCGAAATGCAGCTGACAGGCCCTGCCGCTGGTCATGACTTGATGAAAACCAAACTCGATCCATCAGGTATGAAGCCACTAGGCACGTTCAACAACTGTGCAAACGGTCAAACGCCTTGGGGTACTTACCTGACTTGTGAAGAGAACTTCAACGGTTACTTTGGTACTAGTGGTAGCGCTGAGGTGTCAGCTGATCACAAACGCTATGGTGTTAAAGCAGCTAAGAGCAAATATCAATGGCACGATACTGACGAACGATTTGATGTTGCTAAGCATCCAAATGAACCACACCGTTTTGGTTGGGTGGTTGAAATCGACCCTAACGACCCAAGCTCAACGCCACTTAAGCGCACTGCATTAGGTCGCTTTAAGCATGAGAATGCTGCCCTGCTAATCAACGACAACGGACATGTTGTGGTGTATTTAGGTGATGATGAGCGTGGCGAGCACCTATACAAGTTTGTCTCTAAGAACAAGTACCAACCAGGTAACGACAAAGCGAATCGCGATCTATTAGAAGAGGGCACTCTGTACGTGGCTAAGTTCGAAATGGATGACAAGGAGCTTAAGGGCAAAGGCCAGTGGCTAGAGCTAACGCATGGCAAAAATGGTCTAACTAAAGAGAACGGCTTTAAAGATCAAGCCGAGGTGATGATCTTTGCGCGCCGCGCGGCTACGCATGTTGGCGCTACGACGATGGACCGCCCTGAGTGGGTTGCGGTTCACCCTGATAACAAACATGTGTTCTGTACCTTGACCAACAATAAGCATCGCGGTGTAAAAGAAGGTCAGCCTGTTGGTGGTCCTAACCCACGCAAAGAAAACCACTACGGCCAGATTGTGCGTTGGGTACCACAAAACGGTGACCATACAAGTGATGGTTTTGAGTGGGATCTGTACCTGATTGCGGGCAACCCAGAAGTGCATAAAGGTAACTTGTACGCAGGCAGTGATAACATCAACGCTGATAACATGTTTAACAGCCCA
Organism: Vibrio sp. R10-SF1-ISO8; assembly: GCF_059833805.1. NCBI lineage: Bacteria > Pseudomonadati > Pseudomonadota > Gammaproteobacteria > Vibrionales > Vibrionaceae > Vibrio > Vibrio sp. R10-SF1-ISO8. The sequence continues at coordinate 493,919 of NZ_JCBDHL010000010.1, forward strand.
GATGGCATTGGTTTTGATGCGGCAGGACGCCTATGGATTCAAACCGATGGTAACTACTCGAACAAAGGTGACTTTGCCGGCCAAGGTAACAACCAGATGTTGTGTGGTGACCCAATGACGGGCGAAGTGCGCCGTTTCCTAACAGGCCCTATTGCTTGTGAGATTACAGGACTTACCTTCTCAGCGGATAACAAAACTATGTTTGTGGGTGTTCAGCACCCAGGTGAAAGTGGGGCACCTTCTCATTTCCCTGCTGGTGGTAACAGCAAACCGCGCTCTACTATCATGGCGATTACGCGCGAAGATGGTGGTGTAATCGGCGCATAAGCGTTATTAAATGGTTGAGCCCCGAATGTCATCATTCGGGGCTTTTTTGTTTTCACTTGGGTGTTTTCTGACTTTGTTTACATTGCTCGTACATACTTGAATTCGGTTATTGGTAACGTCTGCGCCAAATGTAACTAAATGTAAATACGTAAAGAGTGGCATTTCGCCAATCTTTAAAATCTTGCCTATGAACTTTCATCACCAAAGCAAAGCGATACGAAATCATGACCAAGAAGCCAAGTTGTTTCGAAATCGAGCGATTGTTGCTTTTGTCGCTATGGTTGCTCTGCTTGGAGTACTTATTGCCAACCTTTATCGCTTAGAAGTAAAGCAAGTCGATTATTATAAAACCCGCGCTAATGACAATCGAATTCAGGTCTTGCCTATCGCTCCAACTCGAGGGTTAATTTACGATCGCAATGGCAAAATCTTAGCGAACAACTTTCCGGTTTACGTTTTACAAATGATTCCTGAAAAAGTTGAGGATTTGAATGCCTCTTTGGATAAGCTGGGGCAGTTGGTCTCGCTTTCTGATGCTCAACGAGAAAAAATTTACAACCATCACGGTAAGCGTTTTAAACCTGTCATCGTCAAGAATGGTTTAACAGAACAAGAGGTTGCCCGATTCTCAGTCCATCAATATGAGCTGCCGGGCTTTTCTATTGATGTCGAGATGAAGCGAGATTACCCATATGGCGAGATATTGACTCATGTATTGGGCTATGTTGCACATATCAATGATCGTGATCTCAAGCAGCTAGATGAGAAAGGCGAGCTTGCGAACTACCGAGCAACGAAAACAATCGGCAAACTAGGTATTGAAAAGTACTATGAGCATCTACTTCATGGTCAGCAAGGGTATCAAGAGGTTGAAGTAAATAGTCGCGGCCGCATTATCCGCACCATTGAGTATGTCCCACCAGTTTCAGGTCAGGATTTGGTGCTGAACATTGATATCGATTTGCAGAAGTTTGTATTCGATAAGCTTGATCATCGAGAAGGCAGTGCCGTGGTGCTGGACCCTCGTGACAATAGTGTTCTTGCTATGGCGTCTAGCCCAAGTTATGACCCTAATCTGTTTGTAGAAGGGATTTCGAGTAAAGCCTACAGTAAGCTACTCAACGACCCATTCCATCCATTAGTCAATCGCGCCACTTTGGGCGTGTACCCTCCTGCCTCGACAGTCAAACCCTTTATGGCAGTGGCTGGGTTAAGTGAAGACATTATTGAGCCAGATACAGTTCGTAATGATCATGGTGCGTGGCGGATTCCGGGTACGACAAGACAAACTAAGGTGTGGCGAGATTGGAAACGTTGGGGGCACGGGCCTGTGAATGTCACGCTAGCGATTGAAGAGTCGGTTGATTCTTTTTTCTATCACATTGCGTATGAGCTAGGTATCGATCGTATTTCAGATTGGATGAATATGTTTGGTTTTGGTCGATTGACGGGGATTGATATACCGGAGGAGACGCGAGCCAATATGCCAACTCGGGAGTGGAAAGAGTCTCGCTATCGTCAGCCTTGGTACAAAGGCGACACCGTGCCTATTGGTATTGGGCAAGGTTACTGGACAGCGACGCCTTTGCAGATAGCTAAGGCAACGTCTGTATTAGTGAATCACGGTCAAGTCATTGCGCCCCATTTATTGAGAGCGACCTTAGCTCACGGTACGCCATTTAGTGAAGAAAAGCCCAAATCGACCAAGACCGATGATCAGATTAAAGGGGTGAGTGATAAAACCTGGGACATTGCGATGAACGCGATGCGACTGGTTAACTCTGGTAGTCGAGGCTCGGGGCGTAGAGCGTTTCGAGGGGCTGACTATTGCAGTGGTGGCAAATCAGGGACAGCTCAGGTGTTTGGTTTGAAGAAGGATCAGGTCTATAACTCCAAGGAGCTGAGTTATGATCTTCTTGACCATGGCTTGTTTACTGCCTTTGCACCTTGTGATCAGCCAAGATATGTCGCCACTGTGGTGATCGAACATGGTAATGGCGGCTCAAAAGTGGGGGCTCCTTTTGTACGTCAGGTATTTGATTACCTAGATATCGCAGGAAAAAAACAGCAGAAATCGAATCACTCGTAGCGGTAAAAAGTGCTCCAATGGATAATTATGCGTATGGAAGCATAAAATTTGTGATCTTATGTTGATATGGCACTAAATGTAGTTGCGACATTTGTACGGTATCACTATATTGAAAGGGTATTCCAATAACTTAAAGGTGTAGAGAAACGAGTAAACTCCCAGAGTTAATACGAATAAACTGAACGCAAAAAGAGACACAGGGCTTAACGAATCCGTCGTTAAGAGTGCATCGAAAAACGTATAAGAACTAAGTATTTTCAAAGGCCTTTTGCTTTATCCCTCTCAAGTAGTCGCATCTTCAAGTTATCGATACTGTTTTGATAACCAAGGAGGAGGTTTGGCTATGTTATCACTAGGTTTGGTCGCTTTAGGCGTATTCGTATTCTTCTTCTGCTGGGTAGTTCAGCACGGTCTACCAGTCTTGGGTATGAAGCTCGATGAAGATGATTTATTGCTGATTTCAGAAATGTCTGGCGAAGACGTACTCGAAGCATAACGAAAGATATCACCAGAAAAAAAGGAGCCATAGGCTCCTTTTTTAGTTTCTACTTTTTGTTTTCAATTTGATTGTCTATCTGACAATAGTTTCCCCTGAATTTACAAAAACTATTTAATGCTTTGAAAAATATAGGCTTATTGTCTGTCGGTATCAGGTAAAAAAACTGGCTCATAACTTGCGATAGCTAGTGTCCATGCCTTGTTCCACTAAGTTAATGCTGGTGGCAGGACTTATCCAAGACGACTAAGGAGCCAGTTATGAAGCAATCACTTTCCCTTCCTGAAGGTGCGCAGATAGCGGTTGATAAAGATGGCAACGTTAGAGTGCTTCCTTTGGGGCTCCCACCACGACCAGAAGAGATTGTCATAACACAGTCGGACTTAGATAGCCTGCCCGAGTTGAGAAAAGCATTAGTTGAGAGCCCAGAGCCAAGCCCCCCTTTTGTCTCTGAGGTCGAAGATGTGACTCGCTTACTGGAACAAGGCTTGGACCCCACAGCATTGAGTGAGTTTTCACCAGCCGCAGGGGGAAGCAATGGCGCAAGTCTTACCTTGTCTCAATCGATAGAAAGAGAGGGGGTTGAAAAGCTTGCTAAAACAGAGTTTGAAACACGAGGGCTAGATAAAGAACAAGGAGAAAAGCAGAGAGTCTCTTTGTTTGATGACCCGGCATATAAAGCGACCAATCAATCGCCGCAAGTATTCAATGAGCAGAGAACGTTTACTGAGGAATCAGGGTTTAATCTTGTTTCTCCACTAATTCCGTTTGATGTGAATGGAGAGGTATTGAGCATCACGGTCACAGAGCTGCCAACCAAAGGTTTTATATCTCATTTTGATGGAACTCCAATCATTATTGGAGAAACGCTGACTATAGAACAACTCGAAAACATCTGTTTTCATGCACCAGAGGAGTGCCGGGAGGGCGATGTAGCTGGTTTATTCTCATATAGTGTTGATGATGGTGTAGGAGCATTTAATAGTGTTCAGCAAGCTAGTATACAGATATTGCTCCAGCCACTTAATGATGCTCCCGTCGCTTTTGACAGTGTTGAAACTGTTATTGAAAACCAGAGATTAGAAGGGCGATTACCTCAAGGGGAAGATGTTGATGGCACCATCGCGTCTTACCAATTAGTCGCAAATCCGGAGCTCGGTGGCGTCACGGTCAATTCTGACGGTTCCTTTGTTTTTGAAACCGGAACCGATTTCGATTTCTTATCAGAAGGTGATACCACCCAAGTCTCTTTCCTATACTCCGTTACAGACGATGGCGGGTTAGACAGTGAACTTCAAACCGTGACCATCACCGTTACCGGTATCAATGATGCGGGAGTGATTGCAGGGGTCGATTTCGGTCAGGTAGTGGAGGATTCGCAAGGGGTAAAGTTAACAGACTCTGGTCAATTGACTGTTACTGATGTTGATGGTGAGCAAGAAGAAGCATTTGATACCAACAGCGTCGTACCAGCCGCGGGTGTTCTGGGACAGCTTGAGATTGATAAAGCCGGCCTATGGCAATACAGCGTCGACAACGCAGACGTTCAATACTTAGGTGAAGGGGAAACCAAACAAGAGATTTTCACCGTGAGTTCGGTTGATGGCACGGAGCACACCGTGACGGTAACCATTATCGGTGTAAACGATGCTGCAGTGATAGCAGGCCAAGATACAGGCAGTGTTAAAGAAGATGAATCTACACCGCTGTTAACGGAATCTGGCACATTGACCATCAGTGATGTGGACGGCGCAGACGAAGAGCTATTTGTCCCTGCGTCTTTGACTACTCCGGAAGATGCGATCGGCACGCTGACTATTGATGAAAATGGCCAATGGAATTTCGAGTTAGAAAACAGCTCAATTCAATACTTGGGTGAAGGGGAAACCATCACCCAGGTTTACACGGTTGAATCCATTGATGGCAATTCACACCCGATCACCATTCAAATCATTGGTACCAATGACGCCGCGGAAATTACTGGTGACGATGTTGGCACCGTCACTGAAGATGAATCCACCCCACAGCTTACTGATACAGGCTCACTACGAATTTCTGATGTCGATGGTGAAGATGAAGAACTTATCGTGGCTGCTACAGGCATCACCAGTGCAGGCGCATTAGGTAGCTTAGACATTACCCAAGATGGTGATTGGACCTACACGGTTGATAATGCGGATGTTCAATACTTGGCAGAAGGTGAAACTAAGGTTGAAACCTTTACCGTAGAATCGCTCGATGGCACAGAGCATACCGTGACCGTCACCATTATTGGCGTCAACGACAGTGCAGAAATCGCCGGCGATGATGTTGGTGCTGTCACCGAAGACGATGATACGCCACTTCTTACAGACTCTGGCACCTTAACCATTTCGGATGCCGATAGTGGTGAAGCAGAGTTTAAACCAAGCAGCGCGGTTGCCTCTGCGGGCGCATTGGGTTCTTTGACTATTGATGGGGCAGGCAACTGGGACTACCAAGTTGATAACGCCGACGTGCAATACCTTGGCGAGGGTGAAACTAAAGTAGAAACCTTCACTATTGAATCCCTTGATGGCACAGAGCACACGATTACCGTCACCATTACTGGCGTCAACGACAGTGCGGAAATTTCTGGTGATGATGTTGGAGCTGTAACTGAAGATGAAGATACGCCACTTCTGACCGATTCAGGCACCTTAACCATTTCAGATGCCGATACCGGCGAAGCAGAATTTAAACCGACCAGTGTGGTTGCATCAGCAGGGGCGCTTGGGGCGTTAACCATCGATGAATCGGGCAATTGGGACTACGTCGTTGCCAATGATTCAGTGCAATATCTGGGCGATGGCGAAACCAAAGCAGAAACCTTTACCGTTGAGTCCCTTGATGGCACGCAGCACATCATTACCGTGACCATTACTGGCGTAAACGACAGCGCAGTGATCGCTGGCGTTGATACCGGCGAAGTAACGGAAGATGACAGTAATCCACTTCTGACTGACTCTGGTACGTTAACTATTTCGGATGCCGATACTGGTGAAGCTGAATTTAAACCAAGTAGTGTAGTAGCGTCTGCGGGCGCATTAGGTTCACTCACCATAGATGATTCAGGTAACTGGGAATACCAAGTTGATAATGCCGATGTGCAATATTTGGCGGAAGGTGAAACTAAAGTCGAAACTTTCACGGTTGAATCGTTAGATGGAACTGAACAAACCATCACTGTGACTATCATTGGTGTCAACGACAGCGCCGAAATTGCCGGTGATGATGTAGGTGCCGTAACGGAAGATGATGATACGCCACTCCTTACTGACTCTGGCACCTTAACCATTTCAGATGCTGATAGCGGTGAAGCTGAATTTAAACCAAGCAGTGTAGTTGCATCTGCGGGTGCATTGGGTTCTCTGACCATTGATGATTCAGGCAACTGGGACTACCAAGTTGATAACGCTGACGTGCAATACCTTGGCGAAGGCGAAACCAAAGTCGAAACTTTCACGGTTGAGTCGCTCGATGGTACCGAGCACACCATTACTGTGACTATTACTGGCGTCAACGATGCTGCAGTGATCTCAGGTGACGATGTTGGCGCCGTGACCGAAGATGAATCCACCCCAGAGCTTATTGATACTGGTTCACTGCGAATTTCTGATGTCGATGGTGCAGACGAAGAACTTTTCGTTGCAGCCACAGGCATCACCAGTGCAGGTGCTCTAGGTAGCTTAGACATTACCCAAGATGGTGATTGGACCTACACGGTTGATAATGCGGATGTTCAATACTTGGCAGAGGGTGAAACTAAGGTTGAAACCTTTATCGTAGAGTCGCTCGATGGCACAGAGCATACCGTGACTGTCACCATTGTCGGCACCAATGATATTCCTGCTATGTTGGGAGATCTTACGGGTGAGGTGAAAGAGGAAACGACTCTACAAACCACAGGTACGCTTACCCCAGTCGATATCGATAACGGCGCAACGCATACTTGGGCTCTAGTCGGAGAAACGTATTCGACCTACGGTTCAATATCAATCGATGACCAAACGGGGGAATGGACTTACACCCTTGATAATAATGCCGCACAACCACTGGCTGAAGGTCAAGAAGTACAAGAAACCTTTGTGGTTGAGGTGGATGATGGATTAGGGGGAACATCGCAACAAAATATCGTCATTACCATTGAAGGTACCAACGATGATCCTGTGATCAGTGGTGATGACAGCGGCAACACTGTAGAAGACTTAATGCTGGTGGCCGATGGTGTGCTCAGTGTTGATGATACTGATGTGACGGATACTCACACTTGGTCAATTCAAGGTAATGGCCAAGGCAGCTACGGCAGCATCACCATCAACCAAAACGGTGAGTGGGAATACACACTCGATCCTAGTTTGACTCAGTCGTTTGAACACGGAGAACTCTACGAAGAACAAACGTTCACGGCTATCGTCAACGATGGTAATGGTGGCACTGACAGCTTTGAAATAGATATCGACATTCTTGGTCAAAATGATGCGCCGAATATTTCAGGTCGTTCAACTCGAACTATCTGGGAAGACGATGGTAGCGGCGTTCGAAGTGGTACTTTAAATACTGGCGACCCTGACGTTAACGAGGTACACACTTGGTCGATTGTTGGCGACCCTGATGGACAATTTGGTTCCCTGACTATCAATCAAAATGGCGTGTGGACTTACACCTTAGACACTAATGCTACGCAAGCAGCCAACACCCAAGCTCTCTCGCTTAATCAAAACGTCAAAGAGTATTTCACCATCCAAGTGGTTGATAAACATAATCAAGTGGATACCAAGCAAGTGGTTGTTACGGTTAAGGGGCGCAACGATGCACCAGAAATTGATGGTGTACTAGTGGGCACGGTGACCGAAGATGATGCATTGCCAGCGACCACTTCAGGTCAACTGAATCACAATGATGTTGATGGATTGGATGACCATGTTTGGTCACTGCAAACCAATCAAGGCCAATACGGTTCGCTGCAAATTGATGCTAATGGTGAGTGGACTTACACCTTAGCCAATGGTCACTCGGCGGTTCAAGCCTTGCTTCCAGGAGAAACTCTAACCGAAACCTTCTTGGTCACGGTCACTGATGACACCAATGACAACAAATCCTCCAACAATGCTTCAGACACTGAAACCATCACCATCACGATTGAAGGTAGCAATGACACGCCAAGCATTACTGGTGGCACAACCGGCAGTGTGATTGAAGATACGCCAGCGAAAAGTAGCGCAACAGGTAAGCTACTAGCCCTTGATATCGATACCAACGATGCACATAGCTGGAAAGTGGTTGGCGAAGATATTAACGGCGAGGCGAGTGGCCTTTACGGCACCTTAACGGTTGATGATAACGGCCAATGGTTATACCAACTCGATAGCACCCGTTGGAGTACACAATCGATCCCACCTGGCACAACAGAAGTCGACACATTCGAGGTTGAAGTAACGGATATCAATGGCGCGACAGAAAGCATCACGGTGGATATTTCGGTGGCTGGTGTTAACACCACACCTGATATCGTATTGGGCGATACGCCTACCATTGTTGAAGATGATGTGCCAAATACCATCAGTGGTACCTTTGGCTCGGGTGATCCTGATGTTGGCGACTCAGCGCTTTGGAGCGTTATTTCAAACGGCAGCTATGGCAATTTTGTACTCGATTCAGCTGGCGGATGGATTTACACCCTCGATAATGGCAACAATGCCGTCAATCGACTTGATAAGGGCGATCTTCTGCAAGATACGGTGCAAATCAAAGTTGTCGACCGATTTGGCGAAGTGTCTATTAAAGATTTCACCATTGATATCAAAGGCAACAATGACGGCCCTAGCATCAAAGGGGATATAGCGAAAACCATCCGAGAAGATACCGCCAGCTTCAGTGGTCAACTGCAAGATGGTGATCCAGACGCTCACGATACTCACTTATGGTCACCGAGCAATCTAGTCGGCAATTACGGCAGCTTTACCATGACTTCTAGCGGCGCTTGGGTCTACTCACTCAACAATGCGCTCGACGAGATCCAAGAGCTCAATCCAAATCAAACCTTGCAAGAAAACTTCACCGTTGAAGTGGCCGATAGCTATGGTGAGACCGACAGCCGTGATGTGGTGATCACCATTCGTGGCACCAATGATCTGCCAACGGTGTCTGGTGATATTGCTGGGACATTTGTCGAAGACCAAGTCGCTCAATCTATCACGGGTGTGATGACCTTGTCAGACATAGACGATGCCGATACCCCAAGCTTCATCGCCAATAGCTACCAAGGTAATTTTGGTCAGTTTGATATTAACCAAGCGGGTGAATGGAGCTTTACGGCCTACCCAGATTCACTGGATGCGATGAAGCGTGAAGAAGTAGTATCAGAAGTCTTCACTGTGATTGCAGAAGATGACTTTGGCGGCGTAATCACCCAATACGTCACCATCAACATTGAAGGGACTAATGATGTGCCTGTCATCACTGGGGATAGCTCAGGTAGTGTGATTGAAGATGGTGCTAACTTTGGTGCGATCGATTTCAGCTCTACCAGTGGGCAGTTAACCTCTTCGGATGTCGACAAAGACAGCTCTGTAGTCAGTTGGACGATTGAAAATGGCACTGATCCAGGTGACGCCGACTATGGCGTTGGTACATACGGTATTCTAACTCTTGGCAATAATGGCCAGTGGGTATATCTACTCAACAATAGCGATCCAGACACTCAAGCACTGAACCTCGGTGATATCGCCCAAGAAACTTTTTATGTCTCTGCAACCGACAATGATGGTGGTGTCTCAGAGTGGCACCAGATCACTATTGATGTCTATGGTCAAGATGAAAACGGCTCTGGAGGTGGTGGCAGCGGCGCTGGTACCGATCTGGGCGATTTATCGACGACCCTTATCGAAGATGTCACCACTGTGACAGATGGCATGGTGCCAGTTTTACCGGGAAACAATAACATCACTGGTGTTTCCCCAATCTCGGGTGGCATCTTTGGTACCTTGATTGATGGTTCTGGTCAAACGGGAGTCGCAGGCCGTCAGTGGCAATACACGCTTGATAACAGCTCTGACTTAGTCCAAAGCTTATCTGAAGGGCAGGAAGTCACCGAAACATGGCGCATTGACACCAATCAAGGCTACTACACCATGGAAGTCGTGATTGAGGGGACAAACGATGACCCAGTGATCACCTTTACCGATTCTCCAATCACTGAACCTGCGCCGGGCGTGACTGTTCAGGTGGGTGAAGTGACCGATGAAGTCTCTCCGCAAGCATCCGGTGTGCTTGGTGTTGATGATCCAGATAACGGTGACACGCATACATGGTCGCTGGATCCAACGACCCCAGCATCAGGCACTTACGGCAACTTAACACTTGATGCAGACAGCGGTGAGTGGGTCTACGTATTGGCCGATAACGCTGCGGTTAACAATCTTGCTCATGGAGAAACGGCCACTGAAACCTTTATCGTGACGGTTACTGATAGCGAGCTTGCGACTGATACACGAACCATTACCTTACAAGTAACAGGCGTGGGTGAAGATGTAGTGGTTGTGGACCCTGTGATTGAAACGCTCACCATGACAGAGGATGTGGATGATCAAGATGGTAGTGATGACGGCGTTTATACCGCTTCGGGGTCGTTAGCGGCACCAACAGACTTAGGCGACAACCCAACCTGGACCTTAGTCGATGGCTCGGGTCAATACGGCAGCATCAGCGTGGATACGAGTGGTAACTGGGTTTACACCTTAAACAACAGCAGTAATGCGGTTCAGTCCCTGCAAACTGGTGAAACGGTGCAAGATACCTTTACGCTTTATGTCGTCGATGAGCATGGTAAAACCGTTGTTAATGGTAGTGGCCAACCGCAGTTGATGGAATTTACCGTGGATGTTCAGGGCAGCAATGATGCGCCAAACATTACCGGCGATTTAGCTGAGTCCATCAATGCCGATAATACCTCGCCCCTGTCAGGTACAGTGCAACCGGGTGATGTCGATACCAATGATAGCCACAGTTGGATCATTGAGAATCCTCCCCAGTATGGTGCCTTTAGCTTTATGTGGGATGGCGTATCGGGAGAATGGAGTTATGAGCTAGATACGACTAGGAACGATCTTATTGAGCTCAATGGCCGAGATTCAGCGCCATTCACTGAAACCATCACCGTTAAAGTGGCCGATAGCTTTGGCTTAATATCTGAAAAAGACATTGTCATTACCATCAACGGGGTGAATGATGCTCCAACCATCAGCGGTGATGCCAGTGCCGCATTAAGTGAAGATGGTGTGCTTACTCAAAGCAAACAGCTCATTGGTGATGATGTCGATATTGGAGATACCGTGACCTTTGATGCCAAGTCACTCAATGGTACTTATGGTTTATTTATTATTGATGCGACCGGTGAGTGGAGTTACACCATCTACAATGATAAGCCACATATCCAAGCCCTTGCTGAAAATGAGGTGGTGACTGAAAGCTTTACCGTGTTCGCTACCGACGATTTGGGTGCGGAAGTGAGCCAAGTGGTGACGGTTACTGTCACTGGTTCTAATGATGTGCCGGTGTTATCCGGTGATGTTCAAGGCATAGTGCAAGAAGCTTCGGGTAGCAGCGCATCAGGTAAGTTGGTGGTCAGCGATGCTGATGTGGGAGACAGTGCAACCTTCACCATCGTCTCTAATGGTAACTTAGGTACGCTACAAGTGAACGCTCAAGGTGAGTGGACCTATATGGTCGATGATACCGCCCCCGCAGTCAATGCGTTGGCAGTAGGGGAAAGCACCACCGATACGATTCAAGTCAAAGCTATTGATGGTGAAAATGGTGAGTCCAATATCGTAGACATCACCATCACCATTAACGGTACTAATGACGCGCCTGATATTGTTGCCATTGCGACTCAAGAAGTGACAGAAGATACACTGTCAACCCTTTCTGGTACGTTTGATAGTGGCGACCCTGATAACTCAGACCCTCATTCTTGGTCAGTGATCAGTTCGGATACCCGAGGCACGCTAACGGTGAATCAGACTACCGGTGCATGGGACTTCGAGCTAAATAATACTCATGCTGATATTCAATCCTTAGCGGCGGGCGAAACCCTAATGCTCAGCTACACCATTCAAGTGATGGATGAGCTGGATGAAACAGACACTCAAGTGGTTGAGTTTGAAGTGACGGGTACCAATGGCGCACCGAGTGTCGTTACCTCAAGCAGTACACTGACCGAAACCATCAATGCTGACAGTACGATTACATCGGCAAGTGGCAGTATTGTGACAGACGATGAAGACACCAGTGATACGCACACCTTCGCCTTGACCGGAGATGTGCAAGTGCTGACCAGCAGCTTTGGTGAAATGACGATTGACCGCACTACCGGTGTATGGAACTACACCCTGAATGTTGCTGCAGGGTTATTGCTTAAAGATGAGTTGGTGAGTGATACCTTTACCGTGACCATTGATGATGACAATGGTGGTGTGATTACTCAAGTGCTAACCGTCAACATTCAAGGTACCGATGACTTGCCTGTAATTACCGGTTCGGCGGCAGGTCAGGTTCAAGAAGATTACCTCAATCAAACCTCTGGGCAGCTTGCCGCGACAGACACCGAAACTGACACGGGCGATCTTACATGGCAGTTAGTAAGTAACTCAGTCGGTCACTACGGTACGTTGAGCTTTAATCCAACAACGGGTGAATGGGACTATCAACTTACTCCTGGCTCAACCAATGACTTAGTCGCTAGTGCCACAGATACTGACGAGTTCACTGTACAAGTATCGGATGGTGTAAAAACCACGCAGCAAGTGATTGCGATTACGGTGATTGGGAATATGGCTCAACAAGGTGGCATCGGCTTTGACTTGCTACAAGCGAGCAGCGCAGATGAATGGTTTTGGGGCGGCCCAAATGACGGTTCTGATACAGGGCAAACAGACAGCTTCGCTTGGAGTGATTCTACGGTAGGTACATCGGCGCAGCCAGGTACTGATTACGTGAAAGACTTTGATGCAGGCGAAGACATTATTGACCTATCAGGTTTCGTCAATGCTAACGATGTTTGGCAATCGGTCTCAGTAGCACAGCAAGTGAACATTGATGAGGTTGGAACTGATACGCAAATTAGCTTGTTCGATAGCAATCAAGATTTGGTTCAAACCATTACCTTGCAAGATGTACTGATCAGCGAGCTGGCCAGTGAAGATACTTCCGGTATGACTCAAGCAGAGTTGCTGAGCGCCTTAGTCAGTGACCAAGCGATCACTATCTCTCAAACCTATGGGCATGAAGGGGACGATACCTTAACCGGCAGCGCTAGTGACGACATCTTGTTGGGCGGACTGGGCGAAGATACCTTTGTCATGCTGAGTGAGAATGCAGGCACGGCATTGAACCCAACCCAAGACACCTTGGCGGATTTTTCAGTCAGTGATGACATCATCGATTTGTCAGACCTACTTCCGGATGCACCGAGCATGAATGATTTATTTGCGAGCATAGACGCTTCTGTTGTCGATGATATCAACGATCCTAATGATGACGCATACACCTTGTTAGAAGTTATCGATGAGAACGGCGGACAAACCAACATTAAGATCAATGATATGGGGTATAGCGAACTCGGATTAGGCGCAGGTGCGACCGATGATGCGATCGTGACTGCATTAGTCGAACAACTAAAAGTCCTCCAAGTCGAGACATAGAATAATGATCTTTACTATCAGTCAAAATAATTACAGGGGGAGCAATGAGCTCCTCTTTTTAGTTTTAGACGGTGAAATTCAATGTGAGAATGATATTTTCATTTTGGCTCTATAACTCTTGTTTTGCTTCCCATTTTGAGAATGCAGATAGCGAACTTTTTGCGGAAATATTATCTATTTGAAAATACGAAGTTATATACACCTTGTTGAGTATTTCTGTTTTGGCATGCACATTGCGTTGGTAGAAGATATGAACGCTCACATTGGTTGAGTCTAGATATCTTAAGGAGCACGTTATGGCTTACCTAAACCAAATGACCAATAACACCCATATGGCGAACTCTTTTGGTGCACCGTCGGGCGATGCGAGCCTACTATCAATGGTACAGCGTGACTTCTCCCCATTGCTGTTTGACTCCGGTATGTTCTCGATAAGTGGAGAAAACCGTCGTCGCATTCGTTTCAACCCTAAGAGTGTCACTGCAAAGGTTGGCACATTAGGCTCTTTAGTTATTGACGAGTCCGGTCACTGGGATTATTCGGTCTATAGCATTAAAACCCAGTACTTAGTGATGGGGGAAAGAAAGATTGAAACCTTCTTCTTACGTTCGACAGACGGTAATCGCTTTGCTGTGACGATTGTGCTTGTTGGCGATAGTGGTGGCGCTTCGATTGAAGAGTTAGAAACCACGATCAGTTTTGGCTAACGAGCGTACATTTTACTGCTGAAAATGTTGCACCACTTCGTTTTTAATAGTTTCAAAGCGTTTCGGTTGCTGGCGATGTTTTTTAGTCAAGAAATACAAGGTTTCTACCACTTCATTGCTTGGTTCGAAGATAGAAATTCGTTCACTATTGGCAAACGAATCGAGTGCGCTTTTGGGCAAGACGGTAAATCCTAATCCATTGGCAACAGGCAGCAAGATTTGGCTCAACTGATTGATGTAGCCTGTGACCGGAATATCATCGATATTCATTTTCTCCAGCTCAGACTCCCCGCATTGAGCAAAGTAAATCGAAAGGTAATGAATCGCGTCCGGGTGTTGGATTAGACCGATTTCTTTTAGCATCTCTTGGCTTAAATTTTTGGATGCACGTGATTTGGGCAGCATTAAACATAGCGGCTCATTGCCTAAAACTTCTGAACTAAACCGAGAATCAGATGGAACCTGCGTCACAATTCCAATGTCTGTTGCGCCAGACAAGACATCAGCAACAATTTTTTGATGAGGTGCGGCCTCTAGTCTTGATATGAGCTGCGAGTATTTACATTGTAAATTGAGTAGATGTGGGTAGAGCAATAGTGCCAGCGAACCCGAACAAGACAGCGAAACATCACCTGAAAAAGGGTCTTCCATGTTTAAAGAACTAAGCAGTTCAGACTCTTGTCGCTCAAGCTGAATTGCATGTTGGTAAACACTACGGCCAGCTTCTGTAACTTCAAAACTTTTGTTGTGCCTTTCAATTAATGGATAGCCGCAAGCTTGCTCGAGTTTTTTGATATGTTGACTAACACCAGGCTGAGTCATAAACAACTTTTCAGCAGTTTTGGTAAAGTGGCCTGTATCGAGCAGGGTAACGAAGGTTTTGAGCCAGACAGGGTTAATCATCGTACTTTCTCATAACATAAAATTATCGAGATTAGTTTATGCGATAACAGAGATTTCTGATAGAAAAAAGGCGAGCCGTACGCTCACCTTATGTTTCATGCGGCGTTTAAGTGGGAGGCGAGGTCACGACCATTACCTCGATATTTGTCGATTGTTGGTGCAAAGGCAGCTGAAATATGCAACAAGCGAGAGTCAGGGTGTTCGGTAAGGTAGCGAGCTTTGCCTTCTTCGCTTTCAAGCAGATCCCAGTCGCGATGAATCGAACGGGCCAAATGAAGAGTGGTGGCCATTTTAGGAGAAATCTCGGCATCTCGTGGCTCCGCAAAATTTGCAATGGCGTCGACCATGTCATCAGGGAAGCGCCAAGTTTTGGCTAGTTTTGCTCCAAGAGTAGGTGCTGTGATATCTAATATTTCTTCCTGAACCGCAATGGCACTTTCACCCGCTTCGGCTCTTTCTGCAATGGTTTTTGCTTGCTCAGGAACTAATGTATGAATCATCAATTCGCCAATGTTGTGTAATACGCCCGTTGTGAACACTTCATTGCTATCCATGCCTGTCTCAATGGCAATTTTGCTCGCAATAATCGACACTTCGAACGTTTCTTCCCAGTATTTATCCATATCTAATGTTTTAATTTTAGGGAAGGCACTAGAGAGAACTGAAGCGACAACTAATGTTCTGACGGGGCCTGTTCCAACTCGAAGTAAGGCTTCATTTATCGAAGATACGCTTTTGCTTCCTCCAAAATGAGCTGAATTGGCAAGACGGAGCAATCTAGCGCTAAGAACTTGATCCGTTGCTATTTTATTCGCTAGTTCTTTAAAGTCGACATCACTTGTGTTGACCATATCGAGAAGCTCTTGAAGTACCTTCTGGATTCTCGGTAACTCGTTCAGTCGAGATAGTAGTGCCTCCTGGCTCATAGCTCTCTCCTTAATTCCATGTGAGCTAAGTTACTATAGTTCAGAAACTTATCCTGTTACAAAGATAAGCAATCAATACCATATGTGCGGGCTAATGTTTTGTTTGTTTTTTGTAGCATCGCACCAAATAAGTGATGCACTAAATTTACTTTTATTGTTATCATCTGCGGAAATAGTCGGGGAGCCTACCCAATAGGGAAAGGGCTGAGATCGCGAAGCGAGACCCGTTGAACCTGATTCAGTTAGCACTGACGTAGGGAACTATGCACACTAATTCCATTTCTCGGGTTTAGTGTACTCGCATTCGATAGTAAGTCTCTTTATGAGCGTTCTTTTCGTGGTCGAGAGTTCCTATACGTCTTGTAGTAGGAGCATCTATGCCACATTCACAAGACACAACACCTATTGTATTAACCATTGCTGGCTCTGACAGCGGTGGCGGCGCAGGCATCCAAGCGGATATTAAAGCGATGTCAGCGACAGGCAGTTACGCGTGCTCTGTCATTACAGCCATTACTTCGCAAAACACCCGAGGCGTGACCGCCATTCACCCGATTCCATTAGCGCATATTGAAAGCCAGCTCGATGCCGCATTCACTGATTTGAATGTCGTCGCGGTTAAGGTTGGTATGCTGGCTGATGCCGAAATCATTAAGGTCGTGGCGGCTAAAATACGTCAATATCAGCCTAAGCATCTCGTGGTTGATCCTGTCATGGTTGCAACAAGCGGTGATCTGTTACTAGAGCAATCGGCAATCTCAACGCTCAAACAAGAACTGCTACCACTCGCGGATCTCATTACCCCGAACCTACCTGAAGGGGCGGCACTGATTGGTGGTGAGGTTCCTCAAGATGAAGAGCAAATGGGGGCGATGATCGAGTCATTACGCACGCTTGGGGCGAAAGCAGTGCTGCTTAAAGGTGGGCACTTAGAGAAAGACCAAAACAGTAATGATCTCCTTATTGAGCAAGAAAGCAGTGAGTTATTGAGCGCAAAACGTGTCGCGACCAAAAATACGCACGGTACAGGTTGCACCCTCTCTTCTGCCATTGCTTCATACCTTGCTCAAGGTAACCGTCTTCATAAAGCGGTGTATCTTGGTAAGCAATATATCTCTCAAGCCATTGCGCACGCCGATCAGTTAGATGTGGGTCAAGGTCATGGCCCAGTGAACCACTTTTTCTGTGGCCACACCAATGTGCGCTAAAGCGATCGGGATAGAGCTTAAGGCGTCACAGCTTCGCTATCTCGATAGCCCAACCCCGACCCTAACTGGCTTAGATATGCACATCCCAGCTGGGAAGTGGACAAGTCTGCTAGGTCGAAGCGGCTGCGGCAAAACCACGTTGTTGCGCTATTTAGCGGGTTTACTTGATAGCAAAGTGGAATGGAAGGGGACCCTTAAGCTAAGCCAAGGGCAAGACTTACATGAGCAAATCGCCTACATGGCCCAGCAAGACCTATTACTGCCTTGGTTAAATGTCATAGATAACGTTATGTTAAGCCGTAACTTTGGTGCGCAAAATGTTGATCATGACAAAGCACTTCAGTTGCTTGAACAGGTTGGGTTAGCTGCCCATGTTAATAGTATGCCTGCTCAGTTATCTGGGGGAATGCGTCAGCGTGTTGCCCTTGCGCGTACACTGATGCAAGACAAGCCTGTTGTGCTAATGGATGAGCCTTTTTCAGCGCTAGATGCCGTCACGCGCCATAAGTTGCAATCCTTGTCAGCCAAGTTACTCAAGGGCAAAACCGTTGTGCTGATTACCCACGATCCCCAAGAAGCAGTACGTTTATCGGATGCGCTCTATTTGCTTCAGGGTGTACCTGCCTATGCGCACTCGTTGGACGTTCCTGCCTCACTGCCTCCGCGCGAGATAGATGGTGAGTGTGCAGCTTTGCAGCGAAGTATTCTAGACAAGTTGGAGCAAGACTATGAGTAAGGTATCGAATCTAGAACTTACGTTGCCTAATAAGAGAATCAACGCTCAGGTGACACATCCAATGGTGCGTATGACGGTTAGCCTGTTGGTGATTTTGGGCATTTGGCACAGCGTTGTGGTTTTGTTTGATATACCAAGCTTCATTTTGCCTGCTCCGCTAGATGTCTTCGAGCGATTGATTTCACGTTTTGATGTACTCATGAAACACACTCTTGTTACTGGGCAAGAAATCATACTGGGTTTACTGCTTGGCCTCTCTATGGGGCTTATCTTTGCACTGCAAATGCTGCTGTTTAAACCATTAAAACGTTGGCTATTACCTATGCTTATTGCTAGCCAAGCAATCCCGGTGTTTGCCATTGCGCCTGTACTGATGCTTTGGCTTGGGTACGGCATCGCGTCCAAGGTGGTGATGGCGGCAATCATTATCTTCTTTCCTGTGACCACTTGTTGCTATGACGGTTTGCGCAATACACCAACGGGTTATCTCGATCTCGCCAAGACAATGGGAGCAAGTAAATGGCAGCTATTAAGACACATACAACTCCCTGCTGCGCTGCCAACTTTGGCCTCAGGTATTCGAGTTGCCGTTGTGATTGCACCGATAGGTGCTGTAGTCGGAGAGTGGGTCGGTTCAAGTGCGGGTCTTGGCTACCTAATGCTTCAAGCGAATGCACGCATGATCATCGATGAAATGTTCGCCGCATTATTCATCCTCGCTCTGCTTTCCGTTTCTCTCTATTTCATTACAGACAAACTACTTAAAAAATTTATTCCTTGGGAAAATCAATAAAGAAAGGATACTCCGTGAAAATAACCAAAAAAATCAGTGCAGTGGCACTACTCACCTCACTATTATCAGCGAATGCCATTGCAGAAGAGAAGAAGCTCACTCTAATGCTCGATTGGTTTGTTAACCCTAACCATGGGCCAATCGTCATTGCTAAAGAGCGTGGTTACTTTAAACAGCAAGGCATAGAAGTCGAGATCCAAGAACCTGCCGATCCAAGCACGCCGCCAAAACTTGTCGCGGCGGGCAAAGTCGATTTAGCGATTTCCTACCAACCCAGCTTGACCATTGATGTCGCTGCCGGTTTACCACTGATTCGCTCAGCGACACTGATTGCAACGCCACTTAACACCTTGATGGTGCTAGATAACGGCAAGAACGACAATCTGGCTGACCTAAAAGGCAAAAATATAGGTATTGCGATTGCGGGCAACGAAGAAGCCACCATCGGTACTATGCTGGGCCAAGAAGGTGTGAAGTTTTCAGATGTGAACATCATCAATGTTGGTTGGGCGCTCTCTACATCATTAGCATCGGGCAAGGTTGATGCGATTTGGGGCGGTTTGCGTAACTTTGAAACCAACCAACTTGAACTAGAGGGTTACAAAGCGAAAGCCTTCTACCCAGAGGAGCACGGCGTGCCTGCTTACGATGAGTTAGTATTTGTGGCTAATGCGAAAACCCATGATGCTGAAGCCATCAAGTCATTCAACAAAGCGTTGGAGCAAGCAACGACCTATATCGTTAACCACCCGCAAGCCTCTTGGAAACAGTTTGTCGCTTACGCACCAGATACCTTGAATAATGAACTTAACCAACGTGCTTGGAATGATACCTTAACTCGTTTTGCGCTGCGCCCATCTGCGGTCGACCTTAACCGTTATGATGACTACGCCGAGTTTATGTACTCGCAAAATCTGATTGAGACACTGCCAAAAGCAGCGGACTACGTACCGGAGTTTAACTAATGAAGTATCAAGACCTCATCGAAGCTTGTGAGTCTGATTGGCAAGAGTACACCGAGCATGCTTTTGTACAGCAACTTGCACTGGGCACTTTGCCTCAGCCTTGTTTTTTGCACTATCTCAAGCAGGATTTTTTGTTCTTAAAACAATATGCTCGCGCTTATGCCTTGGCGATATACAAAGCGCGTAACCTTGAAGATATGCGCCGCGCTTTGCCAAGTGTTCATGCTTTGCTTGATTCAGAAATTGGCCACCATGTGACTTACTGTGGTCAGTGGGGCCTGACAGAATCTGATTTAGAGAATGAGCCTGAAGACTTTGGAACGGTGGCATACACTCGCTATGTGCTTGATGCAGGAATGACGGGCGATTTGGTCGAGCTGTATGCTGCGCTTGCTCCTTGTTCGATTGGCTACGCGGTGATCGGTAAGGCTTTGAGTGAAAGCGATACGACTAAACTAGAAGGCAACCCATACCGCAGCTGGATAGAGTTGTATGGTGGTGAAGAGTTTCAGTCTGGCGTTGAACAAGGTTCAGAACATTTTAACCAATTGCTAGAAGAGATTGATATCAACAGCCAACGCGGTCAGAACCTGATTCAGGTATTTAAAACGGCAACGCGCATGGAAGTGGCATTTTGGCAGCAAGGGCTAGATGTCAAAATCTAATCCAATCCAAATGAAAATTAAGGGCTTGAGTGCATCTGGTATTCAAGCCCCCCTGTCTTTCTTGTTGATAGATTTGTTATCTCAAGCTGCATGAATTGAAATTTATTGGTCAACTTTCAGGCATCTTCATCCTTGACTGCTAAGATTTTTAGTATGTTTTTGCAAAATTCTTGATGACCAATGCAAGTACCCAATAAGCCAGATAATGAAGCTCAGCGTCTCAATGAACTTGAGCAGCTTGAAATTCTAGATACCGATTCAGAAGAGCGTTTTGACCGTGTGACTAGATTGGCTAAAAGATTGTTCGATGTGCCAATCGCTGTCGTGAGCCTTGTCGATAGCGATCGTCAATGGTTTAAGTCTTGCTACGGGATTGATGCGCGAGAAACACCGCGTGATGTCTCTTTTTGTGGTCATGCTATCCTGGGCACTGATCCTTTCATCATCTCTGATGCAACGAAAGATGAGCGGTTTGCAGATAACCCTCTTGTTGTTGGTGAGCCGGGCGTGCGATTTTACGCTGGTGTTCCTCTTGTCCACCATGATAACTCTATGCTTGGTACCTTGTGTGTGATTGATACTAAGCCTCGCCAGTTTAATCATGAGCAAGTGAACGACCTTGTCGATTTGGCTAAGATTGTAGAGCAAGAGTTAGCAACCAGAGTGACAGCAACCACAGATCCATTGACCCAAATATCTAATCGACGAGGTTTTTCTTCATTAGGAGAAAAGCTACTCGAATACTGCCGATTTGGTGGTTTCCCCGTCTCTTTGGCCTATTTCGACCTAGACAATTTCAAGCTGCTGAATGACCAATTCGGGCATCAAGTGGGGGACGAAGCACTGAAGCAGTTTACGCAATTGTTGCAGTCA
This sequence comes from Vibrio sp. R10-SF1-ISO8, assembly GCF_059833805.1. NCBI lineage: Bacteria > Pseudomonadati > Pseudomonadota > Gammaproteobacteria > Vibrionales > Vibrionaceae > Vibrio > Vibrio sp. R10-SF1-ISO8. The sequence goes on from NZ_JCBDHL010000010.1 coordinate 515,328, forward strand.
TCTTTTAGAGAGTCGGATGTTTACGCGCGCATGGGCGGAGATGAGTTTGTCGTCTTAATGTCGGGCACCACCGAAATGGTCGCGCACATCGCTATTGATCGCTTTACACAAGCAGTCGAAGCGTTTAATCAAGACCCGAGTCACTTATATCAGTTAGGATTCAGTGTTGGCATTGCTTCGTCTAAAGTGCTTAACGACACAACCTTGGAGTCTTTATTGAATATTGCCGATCAACGTATGTTGCGAGTAAAGGACACAAATAGAGGGTAACGTCGTCAATCAACACGAAATTTCATTAAATTGACATTGTATTGATAAATTTTCCACGCCTTCTCGACTAAAATTCAGCTTCGTTTCTAGCTGTTGTGAATCCCTATCGTGAAAAACTTCATTCAAAACAAACGTGAAGGCTTGATGTTGCTTGTCGCTTTCTTACTCGTTGTTGCACCAATGTCGTTGTTTGTTAGCCACATTGATTTATTGAGCGAAGTATCTGATGTAACCGGGCTAGGTTATACCTTGTTGACAGATTCGGCAGGCTCGAAAGGATTCTTAATTACTCTCTCCCTACTTATATTAGCCACTTGGAAGATAGTGGGTACCAACTCACAGTTTCTAAGTAAACTGGTTCAGCTTGGTATTATTTTAGTGATTGGTTTTGCGGCAAAAACGGGACTTAAGCATATTACTGAAAGTCCACGTCCTTATACTGAGCTACTTTCGCATCAACTCTTGATCCCTCAACCCGCTCATTTTTACAAGCTAGATACCGTACAAAAAGCAGAGGTGATCAATCAAATCTCACAGCAGGTGACGACTTGGCGTACTCGCCATTGGCAAGGGGAAAAAGATTACTCTTTCCCATCCGGTCACACGATTTTCGCTGCGATTTGTTTGGCATTTTTCGGTGGTCTATTTTGGCAAAACAAACAATATGGATTGGTAGCTGTCGTCAGTGTGTGGGCGATAGGCGTCGCCTATAGTCGATTGTGGCTTGGAATGCACCGACCGATTGATCTTGTTGGCTCTATTCTGTTTGTGGGGATGGTGTATTTGTTAGTACCGAGTCTAGACAAACTTGTTAATAGACTTTGGCCGATGTTAGAAGGTCACTTGCTGGTTAAAGGCAAGCAAGCAAAACGTTGATATGAGCCTCCAGTAATCGAACAGACTACTGGGGGCTGTTGTATTAGTCGGTAAGGAAGCCGTTGTTTATTGGCATGCTGCTATCTTTTTCGCTTCATGTTGGATGATGTTTTGCAGTTCCTCTTTTAGCTCATCAAACTGCTGTTGCTGCATTTCTTGATGATTGTCGATTTCAGAAGAAATCCATAGCGTAGACCAGACAATACAGATTACTGTGATAATGATGTCTTTTAGAGTCACTTTGAGTTCAAAAGTCATGCTTCCTCATAATGTACACTGTTTTTTATCGGCCGTATTTTGCAGTTATCTTAGTTTGGTGTCAAATTAATGAGAGTGTGTCTAGGGTGGTTTGTCTCACTATCTCATCACTTAGCATTACTCCAGTCGTGATACCTGTGGTGGCGGTGGAAATTGCTAACCGCTCAATGATTACCCTCACTTATAAGAGTGATGAATCGAACAATCATCAACACATATGCATATCTGATAGCACAAATTCACAAATTTAATGATAAAGTGTGCTGGAAATGCTTTCGTATCGAACTAATAAATGGATAATAGGGCAGATAACATAAATTGGAATGATCACAATGTCTGAAGAATCAAATAAACTATTTGAAACCACTGTAGGTATGAGCTTTATCGCTACCCGTATGGTTCAGAACTCCATTCAAAACAAAATTTCGAAACTTCGCGATGATGTGAATTTTGAGCAAATGCTAGTACTGATGGAACTAGACTATGAAGATGGCCTTAGACCAAGTGTTATCGCAGAACGTTTGCATCGCAGCAAAGGGACAATGACCAGTCTTATTCGTCATGCAGAAAAGAATGAACTGATTGCGAGTGCGAAAGATCCAAGCCACAAAAATGCCAAGCGTTTGTTTTTGACGCTGAAAGGTAAAAAGGTACACGATCAATTAGCACAAATGATTCGTGACGAAATGAGCTTTGCGACTCAAGATCTGAATGATGAAGAACGCAAGCATGTTTTCTCTGCGATGGAGAAAATCATTCTTCGTTATAAGCCAGATTTTTACGAGATATAACGAAGCGGTTTTGATTAAGGGTGCAATAGTGCACCCTTTTTGTTACTCGTTCATCTCGCATCTACGAGATGTATTGCAAGATATGATAAGCGCAAGTCGACAAGCTTATCACTAGCAGTGGAAACGGAAGCTGAATAACTGCGCTCTGTTTGTTCATTATTGCGTCCTCACCTACCGAACCTCTTTATTGTAGAAGGTTATTGTCACTATTGGTTTTATAGATAGCTTATAACCTCTTTTATACCTATGTTACCTCATATCTTTTCATTTTTGAATCGAAAATGATTCAAGATTTTTCGAAAGTGATACTCCTGGAGATTTTTGTTTTCGATTGTGAATTTCTTGTCAGGCGGTTTTGATTTACTAGGTTGCTCTGATGATATCGAATGGAACCCATTCCACATCATTTGTCTAAACAGACCACCTTATTCGCAAAAAAATGTATTATTCTTGCAAATGTATAAATAACATTAATGTAAGCAATCAATTTATAGTTGGTTGTGTCTGATTTTGTTGCGAGGCTTGCATGCAGGTAAAAATTCTAAAGCGTCTGATCAAAGACAAAATGTTTGGTAAAACAAAAAATACTGCGTTGGATGTTCAAGTAGCCCAAATGGCAGATGCGCGAATGGGTGCCATGTATATGTTAGCGAGTACTGAGATCTCGAAGGTTTCAGCATTCTCTAACGCTCATTTCTTCGACAACTTTGTCATTGGCTCCGAGCCACTAAGCGATCTCAAATCGGCAGCATCAGGTCTTTTAGATAAAACCAATGCGATCAACAAACTGCAGCAAACCAAAGCAGGGAAAAAGATCGTTGGCGCGGCTAAAGTTGTCGGCGATACCGCAAGTGCAGTGGTTACTAAAGTTAAACAGGTGATTTCGGACTTCTTCCGTATGCTAATGAACAAAGCGCGTAACATCTATGGTGATTTACTCTATGGTGTTGAGTGGTTTGCTGACTTCGCTACGTGGATGACTGGAGAGTTTGCCGGAAACTTTTCAAGCTTTATTCCAGGATGGGGCTACGTTCAGAGTGCTTCCGATATCTACTCGGGTGTAAAACAAGCGGTATGTAAATCTAAAGATCTCATTACGCAAGTGTATGCAGGCCGTGGTGTTGAACTATTGGGCGGCCACCCAAGCATTATTGCCAATGCTTTGGCTCGCCATTCTGCGACAGGCGCATTAGGTGGAATTAAAAACGCAGCGGTCGGTATCACTAAGATAGGTTTAGAGGCTGCGGGTGATGCGTTTGCTGGTGTGGGTACATTAGTGAGCGTATTAACTGGATTGTTTGAACGTATCGTTAAGCTGGTGGATTACATGATCCAACGCTGCTTAGTGGGCAAAGTACTTAAACGCGCTAAGAAAGAGTGGTCTAATCGTAATGCGAACGGCAGCTTAGTTCAGGATCACAAAAGATTTTCAGAGTGGTTCCAAAGTGCAGTCATCACTACGCCTATCATTGCGGCTTTAGTCATGGGAAGCGGATTTGTCGCTCACCCCTATAAGTTTGCCCAGTTGTTGACGCCAAAACTTGAGGTTATCTCCCAAGGGGAATTTGATAAAGCGGTGGTCTACATTGATAAGCTAAAATCCCTCTCAAGCAAATACGTTCAAGAATATGTCGATAGCTACAGCGTGGACTTTACCAGCAGTGATGGTGTGGTGACAGCACGCTTAAATGAACTTAAGAATGGCAAAGGGATTTTGGATGGGCATGAGTTTGTTGTTAAGAAAACAACGCCTTAATCGTTAGCCTATATAAGAATTTAGCCATATCAAATCTCAGCTTTGATATGGCTTTTGAACGTTAGCAATGCTCAGAGATCGCGCATTAAGGTCTCAAACTCTTCACTCGCTTGGTCGATCAAACGATTTATCTCTTCTGCATCTCTATTGTCTAATTCCAACTGCCATGGTTTTTTATTTTGTTTGCCACACAATCGCGTGTGACCACCGACCTTTTGAAATGACAGTTCAGTAAACTCCGCTTGATGATGTTGCTTGTTTTCCATGATCTCTACGTCAATCAGACCGATAGGATTAATCTCAACATGGGCATGGGAGTGGTTAACATCGATTAGTTCGTATTCTCTATGTACTGAAATCACGGCATTCTCCTTACTCTAGTCACTGACGTTTTAAACAAGTGTAGGCGATCAATTTTGAATGATTAGTGAAATAAATAAGAATATTGATGCAGGTTAATTTCTACTCGTTTTTACCTGAGTAAAAACTTATTAGCTGCTCTTCAATTGCATCGCTTGCCATTAAAACAGCAATAGGTGGCGTTCTTGAATATGGGTGTAAGGCGTAAACATTCGTACTAGGAAGTGCATAATTAGGTAAACAAGGACAGAGCTCGGGGTATTGAGAAAGTACAAACTCAGGCACGATACCTATTCCCATACCGTGAGCGATCATGGCAGCAACTTGATTAATGGTATTGACTCTATGCTTAGCTAGGAAATGGTGTTCAACGGTATCTCCAGTCGAAATGGAGTGCATAGTGTGAGTGACCTGTTTGCCTTGCCAGTGGTTAGCGATGTAATTTGCATCTTTGAAGGCTGTTCTGCATGAGGCTTTCTGGCACAAAACGTCGCGAAATGCGCCTATTTTCCTTTGTTTATAACTGCTGTCGCCAGATTCTCCGACTCGAATAGCGAGATCAATATCATTTTGCATCAAGTCTAATTGGTCATCGTCCGCCCTTAGATCGAGACAAACCTCAGGATAGGCCGCAAATGCGTGTGCTAATGCAGGAGTAATCACAGTTTCTACTAACGCATGGGGAGCCGTAATAGTGAGATTGCCGGATGGAGTCTGGTGTGTTTCTCGCATCTTGTCCCAAGCTTGATCGACAATCTTGTTCATCGCTAAGCAGTGCTGGTAGAACATCTCTCCCTGTACGGTAAGACTTTGCTTGCGAGTAGTGCGTTTAAGCAAAGTAGTGTCCAGTTCGCTTTCTAGCTGTTTGAGTGCGCCACTCAGTACTGATTTGGAAAGTTCTAGCTTTTCGGCGGCCTTTGAAATTGACCCACAATCAACAATGTACATAAACAGGGTCATTTGGCGATGTTTGTTCATTTAATTGTTCTCTATTTTAGAACAGTGATTTCTTATTTGTTTGTTTTTACGTGTCAATCATAGCACTAAACTGAGCTCAATCATTGAGAGGGGAATAAAAATGAGTCAAGCCGTATTAGAAGCCTGTCAGGCAGGCATAGCAGCGTGGAAGCACGCTTTCAACAACCAAGATGCAAAGGGCTGTGCGAAGCAGTACCAAGAAGGCACGATCATGCATGCCAAACCTTTTGGTCGTTTTGAAGGCCGAGAGCAGATCCAAGCCTTTTGGCAAAACATCATTGACCAAGGTTTCAGCGACGTTGCGTACACAGAGACAAGATGGGAAAAAGTGGATGAGAGCAGTTATATTCTGACGTCAAATTGGACGATGAACAAAGCATTCGGTGTGGTTCACAAGGAAGTATGGACAATTCAAGATGATGGTAAGGCTCGCTTAACCTACGACGAGTTTGAAGTACAAGGTGAACGTTAGTACCTATCAGAATGAATATCTGAACATCGTCTTATCCCGATAGCAAAAAAGTCAATTTAGTGAGATTAGAACATCACACCACTGAATTGGCTTTTGTTTTATTTTCCAGTCTTAAATTTGATTTAGAATTCATGCTCTAAACTAAAGTTGTATTAACATTTTTGTAATCTCCATTAATGTGCCATGATAAAATTCAAACGTTTATTACCCGATAGGAGCCAATAATGTTTGAAGTTGTGCCTCGTAATGATCAACGCACTCCTCTGTCACTGATGAATGATCATCTTATCTCGTGCCCTGATGATCCGTGGACAACCTGTCCTTGGGTTCAAGTCGGCAGGCTTTATCTTTCCGTTACTCAGACAGCCAACTCTTCTTGGCCTACATTGGCTCGACACCTCAACCATCCCGGCGGATATGTCGTATTCTCAGGTCGACATGGTACTCAAGCAGGTCAAGCCGTTGATTCGAGTACCGGCCAGTTCAATAAAAAGTACGTCATTGAAAAGCAGTTTTATCTCGATGATTTAAAAGCGGCCCAAGAATTTGGCAGCAAAGTCGAAGTTGTGGATGTCGCGACACTCAATACGACAGAAAAACTCAAAAGTGCAACCTTAGGTAAAATAAGCCAAGGTAAAGTGGTGATTTATGCTTGGTGTCATTCGATGTTCTCAATGATGGACCATAACGAGGATATGTATGACGATATCTACAATAAAAGAAAAGGCGCAGGTCCTTTGCGAAACTATGTCGTAGAATCACGTGCAATGACGTTGGTGAATCAATCTGTCCGCGCACTCTCTACCGAATGGTACAGTTGGTCTAACGATTAAATATCTACTCAGGCTCCGAAGTAAAGGAGCCTGACTTTCCTCTGGGTTTTCTATCCCATTGCTATATACGTTCCTCTCCTTTTTATATGATAAATTTATGTTATTGTTTTTATAATTATTGATAATTTCATTTAATCAACACCAGTGCATACACTCTCTCCATCGAAACAAAACATCGCACTAATTCTGGAGAAAGTTATGAAAATGAATCACGTTGGTATCATGGTGGGTGATATGGACAAAGCGGTTGAGTTTTACACTCAAGCGTTAGGCCTGAAGATTGTCATGAATAACACTAAAGTCGTTGAAGAGCGCGAAACGGCTATTGGTCGTATGTGTATCGCCGTATTTGGTGAGGGTTTTAAAGGCTTCAATATTGCTCACTTGGTGACAACTGATGGTATCGGTGTTGAGTTATTTGAGATGAAGGAGCGTCAAGAGCGCCATGAGGTCGACTTCTCACGTTTAGGCATCTTCCATTTCTGTTTACAAACTGATGATTTCGAAGGCGTAATGGAAAAGGTCGAGCAGTTCGGTGGCAAAGTACGTATGGATGTGATGCGCTATCACCCAGAAGACGACTCTAAGCCTGCAAAAATGGTTTACCTAGAAGACCCGTTTGGCAATCTATTTGAGTTGTACTCTCACACCTACGAAGAGACATATGCATCAGACTACGAGTAATGTGCTCTAAACCGAAAAAAGGATTGGCAACAATGCCAATCCTTTTTTGTATTAACCAAAGAGGAAGCTATATAGAAATCCGGCACCTATTGCCATGCTGAGAATGACAACCAGAAAGGCAGCAATCATCTGATTTTTGAAGATAGACTTAAGTAAAATCACCTCGGTCAAACTTGCACCTGCACTACCTATGATGAGTGCCATGACTGAGCCTAATGCCATGCCTTTTTGTACTAATGCTGCACTAAGTGGAATGACTGCTTCGGCGCGAATGTACAAAGGTATACCGATAATGGCTGCGACTGGTATTGCGTACCATTTTCCTGCTCCTGCGTACTCAGCAATCAACTCAGTAGGAATAAAGCCGTAGATAAACGAACCAATAGCAATACCTAGCATTAGGTAAGGGAAGACTTGTTTAAAATCTTTCCATGTTGAATACCAAATTTTTGCCCAACGGCTTGGTTCTTTGTTCTCAATTACAGTCGCTGTTGCTGTGCCATCTGCCGAGCAGCAAGAGACTTCAACTTTTGGTTCACTGCCACAAGCCGTTTCTTTTGCTGCAACGGGCGTGGTCTCACCGCAGCGAGATGTTGCACATGACGACTCTGCTTTTACTGCAGGTTTACTCTCTCCGCAACTTGAAGGTTGCGCTACCTGGTAGGCTTCTGGTTTTACATAGCGCTCAAAACCGAGTTTTTCTAGCGTATAACCTGCGACCACGGATACCAACATTGCAATAGCGAAGTAAAACAGCGCGACTTTCCAGCCAAATGTCACCACAAACAAGCCAATGATGACAGGGTTGAGGAGTGGGCTACCAAATAAGAACACCATCATGGGACCAAACCCTGCTCTAGCTCTGAGCAGACCTTTCAAGAACGGAATTGTTGAGCACGAACAAAATGGTGTAATCGCGCCAAGTAACGCAGCGATAACATAACCCTTACCGTTGCGAGAACTTAGGATCGATTGGATCTTCTCCGGTGTTAAGAACTCTTGCAACACCCCAACAATGTAGCTAATGGCCAAAAACAGAATGATCAGTTCAGTGGCTAAAAATGCAAACATATCGAGCGCTTCGCTCGCCATGGTTATAAATTCGTTATTCATCTAAATACATCTCCAAAATCATTTCGATTATTCTCGAATTATAGAAGTGAGATGATAAAGATCAATATATATTTCCATAAAATTCGAAATAAATTACAAAGGTTCGTTTTATCAGGTAGATAGCTCTAGTTAGACAAATGAAACTAAAACGTATCGAGAGAGAATTTATTTTTTAATCATAAATGATTGCAGATCTGGTTTTGTGGAATCGATATGTGCTTTAAAACTATGCTTTTCTAACTGATTTGATGTAAATATGATTTTGTTTGTGGTTGGTTTACGCTATTTTAGATATGAAGTTCGTTTGTGAAACTTTGGTACTGTCATTGGGAAATATTAAGTAGCAAAGATCGCATGTAAATACCACACCATAAATGTTATAACATAACATTAAGTTCTGATTTGTCTGTTTTATGAAGCTCGTTCGTCCCATACTGATTGCGGTAGCGATCACCGCCTTTTCTCTCTCTGCTGTGCTGACTTTCAAGTTTGAGCCGAAGAGTGAGCCAACTCCGATCAAAGTGACTGCTTATCAATCCTTAGAAAATGCAGTTCCAGCTACCCAGCAGCCGTCTGAAATTCGTGCTCACTACTTTGTTAAAGTCGGTGATACCTTAAGCACGATATTTTCGGCATGGAACATACCTTACGAGACGCTGCAAAGTATTCTAGAGGCCGATCTCGAGTCGCTGAAGTTAGACACGATTAAGCCGGGTGATCACCTGGAACTTGTGCTTGATAGCGATTCTAAACAACTCGCGAGCTTGATCTACCACCAAAGCTTGGTTGAAAGGGCGGTGTTTACTCGTGAGGCAGACAATAGCTTTAGCTACCGCTTTGTTGAAGAAGCGGGTGTGTGGCAGGAAAAGCTCTATGCGGGCGATATTCAGGGGAGCTTTTCGCTATCGGCTTACCGTGCGGGTTTAACGCCTAATCAGATCGCTAACATTACCCGAGTCTTACGTGACAAAGTTGATTTCGCAAAAGAATTGCGCGCTGGGGATCGTTTTAATGTGTTGGTCAAAGAGCAATATTTAGGTACTCATCTGACGGGAAATACCGAGATACAAGGTATTGCCATTTATCTTCGCGGCAGAGAAGTCGCAGCATTCTTGGCTGAAGATGGCCGCTTTTACGACAGGCAAGGTAATAGTCTAGAGCAAGCATTTGATCGCTACCCAGTAGCAAAACAATATCGCCGCATCACGTCTCCATTCAATCCACGACGCAAGCATCCAGTGACGGGGCGTGTTACTCCGCATAACGGCACAGACTTCGCCACTCCTGTAGGAGCGCCTGTCTACTCAACTGGTGATGGTAAAGTGATCGCGGTACGTAACCACAAATATGCGGGTAAGTATCTTGTTATCGAACACAACAGTGTTTACAAGACGCGTTACCTTCATCTTCACCGCTTTTTGGTCAAGAAAGGCCAACACGTTAAACGTGGTCAAAAGATAGCGATTGCAGGTGCTACGGGTAGGATCACAGGCCCCCACTTGCACTTTGAAGTCTTAGTACGTAACCGTGCAGTAGACCCAATGAAAGCCAATCTTCCGCTCGCGAGCTCCATTTCAAAACAAGATAAGCCGGCATTTTTGGCTCGAATCTCTGACTTTGATAGTCGAGTAGCGAGTCTTAAATTGGTGTCTGTTCGTTAATCTCGCTAAGGTTTCCTAGGCTTGAACCTGTTGATGGTGACGCCTGGAGTAGGGGCGCTGTAAAAATTTCTGAGTCATGGATGACGAGTTGCTCTATCTCATTAATTAGCCACTTCAGTGCGAGGCTAGGTTGATTTCGAGTATGCCAAGCCACCGATATAGTGGGCGAAGGTACAGAAATAGGCACGGCTTTATCTACCAGTTGTTCTTTACGTATCGCCTTGCTCGCGACAGTAAACGGCATAACACAGATTAGATTCGATTCTTGGAGCAGGTCAATTGCAGATGAGAAACTATTGACTGTCATTGCTACCCTTCGCTGCTTCCCCTTCTCCATAAGGCACTTGTCTACAGCTCCGCTAGGATCTCCAGATAATGAAACGAGAAGATGATCTGCGTGGCAAAATTCTTCCAGCGACAAATCTTGAGCTGCTAGGGGGTGAGAAGGGTGCATTACACAGGTAAAGTGGTTGTCGTACAAATGCTTTACTGTGATGTGACGATGTTTGGTTGGAAAATAATCCAACACTAAATCGACCTCGGCATTTAATAAAAGTTGTTCGCCATTTCCTTGAAATGGCACAGCATAAAGATCAATTGCGTGCGCCCTTTGCTCTATGACCGCCCTGAGCTTAGGCCAAAACAAACCACTAATTCCGTCTGTTAGTGCGACCCTGAGTTGGGTTGAGGAAGTCATAGGGTCAAATTTGGGAGGCGAAATGGAACCATTTATCTGGCGCAATGGATCAGCGATTTCTTGCCATAGCTTTTTCGCATAAGGAGTCGGTGTAATTCCTCTGCCCTGCTTTAAAAACAGTGGATCTCTCCAAGCATAGCGCATTCTGGAAACGGCTTTAGACACTGATGGCTGAGTCATTGCCAGTTGTTCAGCAGCAATCGTAATTGATTGCTCGCGCATAATTGCATCAAAGATAACAATCAGATTTAAATCAACTTTAGCCATATAATTCATTCCCCTGTGGAATAATGTTTATATCAACTATTAATTAGAAGAAATAGGTGAATCGCTGAATACTGAAGCTGTTCTCATCACATATTAAGGAAGAAAAACATGAAAGCAGCATTTATAAAACAATATGGGGAAGTGTCTAACCTAGAGATCGGTCAGTTGGAACAGCCTTCAATTAAGGCAAATCAGGTGTTGATTAAGGTTGTGGCTTCGGGGGTTAATCCTGTCGATTTTCATCTGCGTAACGGCATGATGGCACAAACTGATACCCATACCTTACCTCTCGTTCTTGGATGGGATTGCGCAGGTGTTGTTGAGTCGATTGGCGATGAGGTTGAGTCATTTGCGCTTGGCGATAAGGTGCTTTCTTTTACTCCGATCTCAGGGCAAGGCACTAACGCAGAGTTTGTGGCTGTTGATGCGGATCTAGTGGTTAAAAAGCCGGATGATTTGAGTTTTGTGGAGGCGGCTGGGCTACCACTGGCTTCTGTGACTGCTTGGCAAGGGTTGCATCATCATGGGCGACTACAACGTGGAAACAAAGTGTTGATTCACAACGCTTCTGGCGGTGTAGGTGCATTCGCTGTTCAAATTGCAAAGGCTAAGGGGGCGTATGTTGTTGCAACAGCTTCAGCAGCAAAGCTCGATTACGTTAAAAGCTTAGGAGCGGATGAAGTCTACGATGAGCAATTGCCAGAATGGCATGCTTCAATGCGGTATGACCTTGCGTTTGTTGCAAAACCAGGCGTTTATTTACTTCATAGAACCGTTTCTTGCGTTAAGTCGGGTGGTGCGATTGTTTCTACATTTGATGAACTTGCCGAAGGTGAAGTGGGGATATATGGCATCGCATTTAATCGTATGTGGGTTGAAAACAGTGCCAAAGACCTAGAGCAAGTCGTTAACCTCATAAAAGATAACCAATTAAAAGTTCCGATCGATACCGTCTATCCACTTGAAGATATTCAAAGTGCTCATCGCCGAAGTGAACAATATCAAGCTGTAGGCAAAATTGTTCTGGTCATCGATTCAACCCGAAAGTTCTAGTTTTTATCCATGCCTAGTGTTGAGTTTAGCTAGGCACAAACTCGCAAAGCGCTTCAGAACTTGTTGGGCGTGTGGTGTTGAGGTTACTTGCTGTTTTTTGGCCTCGATTTGCGCTTCTCCCAACTCTTCCTGAAAGTTCACAAGTACATCGAGCATGATGTCGGCAGTAAACTCGGGATGAAACTGCACGCCCCATGTGCACGCGCCGACACGAAACGCATGGTGCTGGTCCATATTGCTTTGTGCCAACCGGACAGCTTGCTTTGGTAATGTAAGTACAGATTGAAAATGGACGGCTTGAGCGTCGAAGTGTTCGGGTAGCTGGTTAAGCAACGGGTCGTCGATGCTATTTTCCAAACGGGAGATATTGACTGTACCGACTTCCAGCCCATTTGGATTGAAGTCGACTTCTCCACCAAAAGCGTAGCTAATAAGTTGATGACCAAAGCAGATACCCAATGTAGGAATGTTAAGCTCTGCGAGCTGCACAATTTCTGCTGCAAGCCGCTTCATCCAGTTGGTTTCTTCTGTCACCATGGACAGTGAACCCATGATGATAACGCCCGCGAGCACTTGCGGTTTTGGCAGTGGATTAGTGATTCCGTCGTGAAACTCGATCTCAAGCGTGGTGGAGCCAATGGCTTGCTTTGCCCACAGTTCAAAATCACCAAATTTGCTCAGTTGGCTTTCAGGGGCTGAGCCAACATTGACTATCAATAGCTTTTTCACAATCTACCTCCAATAACATCCATGCAGCTTGGCTAAGTTATAGAAATGAAAGACCGATAGCAATGGATAATGAGGCAAGAAAAACCGGAACAGCAAGCTATCTGTGGGAATAGATTGGTTCCGGTGGTGGGTATGCGTTTGGCGATTTGGGGAGGTGCAAACGAACCCTTAAGTCGAAATCGGTTTGCAGCAACTAGCTTTGAAAAACAATCTCATCTTCTTCCGTAGTAAATAAAACGGCTTTGTTCTGCTCTATTAATCGAACAGCCGAAGAAGGTGTCACTGCTTGAACTTCCCCCTTTGCTTTAAGCGTCAGGGACTCCCATACTCGATCTTTATATTTTCCTGTTTGTGTGTATTGGATCAGTACTTTCATTGATTTCTCGCTCACTCCTGTAGCACGTACAAGAAACATTAGCTCCATCCCAAATGTTTTACAGCTGTTAAATATGCAACATTAGATTAACCAAATATGGGTGGTGAAATCGTCATTTTATGCTTGTCTAGAAAGTGGGGCTGTTAACTATTGCATCTTGGATATATTTCGATTATTTTGGAAATATATCATCTTATGTGGAGTCTGTAATGGAACTTGAAGTCGTTGCCAAAGCACTTAAAGAGCTTGGTCACCCAACTCGTCTTTCGATATACAAAAGTGTAGTCAAAGCAGGTTATCAAGGTATTGCAGTGGGTAGCTTGCAAGAGAAGCTAGGTATACCAGGCTCAACGCTTTCTCACCATATCTCTAGCCTTGCTTCAGCGGGATTGATTAGCCAACGTCGAGAAGGTCGAACACTTTACTGTGTCACCGATTACCAATGTCTAGAAGGTGTTATTGGCTTCTTGCAGGATGAGTGTTGCGCAGATGAAAACTGCTAACCCAAGCCTCAGCTTAGAGCAAGTGTGGGCAGAGTATCAGCAGGCGTTAAAGTCTTTCCTTCACTCTAAGGTTAGTAACCCAGATGATGCGGAAGATTTGCAGCAAGAGATTTTACTCAAAACCTATCAGAACTTATCTACCATCGCGGATGTCAGCAGTGTCAAAGCTTGGCTGTTTCAACTGGCTAGTCGCACCATCATCGACTTTTACCGTAAGCGTGCTCGCCAGCAGCGTGATGGCGAACTCGAAGCAGATGACTTGTGGTTTGAAGAGCAAGAGGCCAGCTTAGAGCAAGAAATGGCAGAGTGTATTAAGCCCTGTGTTAATGCTTTGCCTGCGGAGCAATCTCAACTGCTAGAAGCTATTGAACTAAACGGCGAAAGCCAAAAGCTACTCGCTGAGAAAGTTGGCGTCAGCTACTCAACGTTAAAATCGCGCGTGCAGAAAGGCCGTGTTGAACTTAAAAAACTGTTCGAGGCATGCTGCACCTTCCAACTCGATAAACACGGCAACCTCGTAGACTGTGAAGCAAAATCAAAACAGTGTGGACGTTGTAAGCCTTAAACCTCGCTATTGAGCGCTTCAGAGTGATAGCTCCCTTTATTGAAACGCTTTGATAGGGCGACAGAAATTTCCGTATCTGGGCTTAAATATTCAGCCCCGCTATTCAGCGGGGCTTTTTTATGCTTAATTAGTAATACTTAGAGATGAGAAAAATATCAGGTGTTAGAAACCTGAATCATAAGGAGAATGTTGATGGTTACAGCGCTTTACGCTGCAATTCTTGCTGCACTAATGATTTGGCTCTCTATTCAAGTGATTAAGCAGCGCCGCAAAGCTCAGGTAAAATATGCGGATGGCGGGGTGGATGCCCTGACCATCGCCCGAAGTGCACAGGGCAACGCGGTGGATTACATTCCAGTTACCCTGATTTTGATGGCTATGGTGGAGTACAACGGTGCAAGCCCTTGGATGATCCATGCGTGTGGTATTGTGTTTGTTCTTGGCCGTATATTACATGCGAAAGGTATCCTTGCAGACAGACTAAAAGGTCGTATTTCGGGGATGAAGATGACCTTCTTAGTGATGACGGTTCTGATTGTACTGAATATTGCTTACTTACCATTCGATAGGATGTGGTAATGATATTTCGTTCTCCTCCTGCATGGGCGCTAGTGCTGACGGGGCTAGTCCTCAATGTCTTGGCGCTTTTGATGTCGAGCATTGTGCTGGACAAATTGAGTGGGGAGATTGGTCAGCTATCTGAGCAAAAAGACGAAAACATCTATTCAATTCAGCTCGCGTGGAACAGTGTTGAAATGCTCGAACGCAAGCGTGAAATGTTGCTCCTGCATATCGCTCATGAGGGCGAAGTTCAACAGCAACTGCAAGCGACGCTACAGGGTCAATTGAGTCAGTGGGTTAATCAGCCAATACCAGAGATTAGTTTGGACAACCTTCCGCAATTGATGATGCTGATAAACCAAGCCCAGCAATCGTATCGAAATCAAATTGATGACTTTTATCTAGAGAATCTATCTATATCAGAGCTGATGACAACGCTTAATGAAAGGATCGCTTGGTACAAGAACATTGGCTTGTTTCTACAGGTGTTTGGTTTAGCTTTGATTCTTGCCAGAGACTTGGCTCGTAAGCCCAATTAACCACAAAGCGATGGATTACCCATCGCTTTGTTTTTGTCTATTGTTCAACGATTACCTAAACAATGCTCTCTATAATACTCCAACATAGCTACCTAAATAGCAGTCGATAGAGGGACGTTTTTTCTAACCCTTTAATCAAGCCAAAGGTTATCACTATCGCGCCAAACAGTACGGTCATATCTTTGGCAAATCCAGTCAGGTCCAATACTCCAGAAACGTTCATCATCACAATAATCATAGGTAGATGAGCCACGTAGAGAGGTAACACATACTTAGATTGCTTGGTTAGCCAATAATGAGTTCCGAGTGCTGGGTTTGATAGTAACCACATAAAGCAGCCCGTTCCCCACAGCACAGTGCCAAACAGGAAGTCGTTGCCATTAAACGGTTGCTGATAGTTATTGAGGATAAAGGCTTCAGCGAAATGTAACAGCATACCGACTAACGCCAGCAGCAAGGCTTGACGAGAAGTAGCATTTATCGTTTGCTGACGAATCGAAAAACCAATCGCAAACAGCAAGGTACTAAAGAACGGGCCGTTTCGGGTAAAGAATGGAGACCAGAACTCTGTTAGCCCCTGATAGCTGCCTGCAAGAACACCGTAAACATACAGTGCGATGCCAAGCGGGATAAAAAGCTCTATCTGCTTAAACTTTTTCAATCCAGCACCAATCGCAGCTGCAAAAATCAGCGCGGGAATAAACCATAAGTGGACGAGACCGCCTTCTAGCAGCGAGTTGAGTGGTGCTTGCCCAAGGTAACCCCAATATCCTTGGCGTTCGGCGAGATACCCATGCTCAGCCACAGTCGCCCAGTTAAAAGGCATAACAAGGCATATCACACTCCAGACAATAAAAATGCGCAGCAAAGGAGTGGTGTAGCGCTTAAGCGTCGCGATTGGATCAACGGTTAGCTTAGGTTGGATCAAATAACCTGAAATCAAAAAGAACAAAGGGACGGCAAAGCGTGTTATCTGGTTAAACACATATCCCACCCAGGGAGTCTCATTAATTTGCCAATAGCTGAGAAACATCTGACAGTGCATGGCGGCAATGGCTAAAATCGCTATCACGCGGCCTAGCTCAATACTTTGAATTTTCTTACTTTCCATAACGACATCAAAACCATTAAAAGTGTTCAGGGTATATCAATAAATCAGCCTTAAGGAATGAATCTAAATCAAATTATGCAGCGGCTACTATCAGTTATCAGAGTAATTTGAGAGTCAAATCTAACCCTAAGAATTGTTACATTTACGGGTTAGACTTTGTGATTTCATTCAGTGACAAGTGAGATAAAATTTGCAAAAAAGAACGAGTGTGCTAAAAATAGCATTAACAGTAACGAGAGAGCAGTATGAGTAAAGGCAAAGTTACCCGAGAAAATATCTTAAGCAAGGCATTTGAGCTAGCGAGTGAAAATGGGCTTGAGAGCCTAACCATTGGGGAATTAGCCAAGCAATGTGGGATGTCGAAGAGTGGCTTGTTTGCTCACTTTAACTCTAAAGATAACCTGCAAATAGCGGTTTTGGATTACGCCAACCAGATCTTTACTCAGCGCGTGATTGCGCCCGCGAGGGAGCGAACTTCGATCACCATCGAAGAAAAGCTCACACTGCTGCTCGATAACTGGTTAGGGTGGAACCACTCTTTTCAAGGCAGCTGTATGTTCTTAGATGCTTGGAAAGAGACGAGCGCAGAATCGGCCCCTACCCAGCAAGTACTAAAGAAAACCATCGCGACTTGGATAGAGTACTTACGAATTCAGGTTGCGAAAGGGGTCGAGAATGGTGAATTTCGTCAAGATCTTAAACCTAGGCAGGCCACGTTTGAATTGTATGGTTTGTATTTAAGTGCTCATCTGTTTTATTCGATACACGGAGAACAGGCGAGCAACGAGCACTTCTGGCAGGGCGTTAAACGTTTGATTGCAAGCTGGAAGTAACCGAATTCTAAGCTAAGTAGACACTACTTGGCTTATTATTTAATTAAAAATAGCACGGTCGTTCGCTTTTTGGCGAGAAGTAGAGACTGGCACCAAAAGGATAAAACCATGAGTGAGAAGATTTACTTTAATACCTCGCAAAAGTTCAGTGTAAAGAAGAGCTTGGTTAACATAACTACTCGGCTTCATCACACTCTCGCACCTAATCATGCGAAGAACACCGCGCGCAAGTTACTGCTGACCCCAGCGCGCACAAAGCCTAAGAATGCTGAACCAACCGGATTGATTAAAGGTGAAGTAGAATCTAAGGAAGGGGTACTCAAAACGTACCAATTAGGCACAGGCCCAGTGTGGGTGCTGACCCATGGTTGGTCGGGGAGTGCGAGTCAGTTTTACCCCTTGATGGAGCACATCGCTAGCCGAGGCTACACCGCATTAGCGTATGATCACCCGGGCCACGGTCAAAGTGGCGGCGTGTACGGGCATATTCCGGCATTTGTTCATGGCTTAGAAGCGATTTTGGATAGTGTTGATGATGTGGCTGGGCTTGTTGGTCACAGCATGGGAACGGCGTCTTCAATCGAGTGTCATCATCAGAAGTTGGTCGATAAACCATTCTTGTTGATTGCGCCTGTATTGGATTATCTCGACAACTTATTTGGCAGCGTCGCTCGCTCAGGATACTCAATGCGTTTGTTCAATGCAGTCGTTTCTGAGGTTGAAGATCAGTACCACTACCCAATTCAATCCGTCGACCCATACAACAAGCTCAAGTTACGCAGTGCGCAAACCATTATTGTCCACGATCAAGGTGACAAGTTTACTAAGTTTGAGGTGTCACAAAAGGCGGCTCAAGAAATGGAAAACGTTACGCTGGTGGCAACCCAAGGACAAGGCCACGGCAGAGTGATGAAGTGTGCTGAAGTAATGGAAAGCTTCGATAAGCTGATTGGATAAGTTTATTAAAGGGGGCTGCCAAGTCCCCTTTTAACCACCTGATTAATGGTATTGCTCTCGGTAGTGACCAGGTGAAACGCCTTTCCAAGCACTGTAGGCGCGAATAAAAGAATTGGACTCCTGAAAGCCAAGCAGAAACGAAATCTCTCCTAAAGACATCTCTGATTTCTCTAAGTAATGATCAGCAAGTTCTTCTCTAACCGTTTGTAAGATACTTTGGAAACTCTCCTTTTCAGCACTGAGCTTACGTTGAAGTGTGCGCTTACTCATCGCAAGTTTTTCTGCGACGTCTTCAATACTAGATTGACCACTTGGCAGCGCTTCCAGTAGTACCGCTCTGACTCGATCAGATGTAGTGGCCCTGCTATCGAGATCAGATAATTTTTGATTGAGTTTCGCCTCGAAAAACTCCCACATAGCCGCATTCGAGGTAAGGAAGGTTCGTGCGGCATCTTGCGCAGAAAATCGAATTTTTACCTCTTCCCCTTTGCGAATGGAGCAGCCGAAGTAGCTTTCATACTGAGTGATATCCTTCGGTAGCACTTGCAGTTCAACACTCAGTGGGCGAATTGGCTCTCGCGTCGCCAATCGTGCCAACTGGGTAAAAAAGACAGTTTCCATTAGGCCAAGCGTTTTTGGCAGTGCTTCGCGGTAGCCGTAGCAACGTACGGTGATTTCTGTGTATTGATCGGTTTGATTCACCACAGACATCATTGGGCCAATCAGCGGTTTGTATTGGCTCAAACGGCTTAAGGCTGCGTTGAAGTTTGGACTGCAGATAGAAGCAAACAGAGGAGCATCAAAAGCTTCCACTGAAAGGTGCTGTGCGAACAAGAGAGGGACCTCTTTATCCCCTGCTGCTTTTTCTAAGCCATTACACAATTGAAAGTACTCGTGAGGCGCTAAGCTGGCATTTTCTCTGCTAAATAAATCCCCTGGCAGGTTGGCATAAGCCAACACAGTTTGGAGATCAATTTGCATGTCATTGAGTAGCACTTTCCATATTGGAGAGACGGCAAATCGGTTCGCACGTTTCATTTTATTAGTTCTTTTCCATAAACTTACGAGACATTTTTAATACCATCTTACGCGGTAAGAATGGAATTACCCAGTTAAGTTGAAATTTTAGCCCACGTTCGTTGAATGCAACTAGCTCGCCTTTTTCCATTGCCTGATAACCGCACTGAGCGACTGAACGAGGTGATTTGGCATTTTTCCAAATGTCGACACCATCTAAGTTCCCCGCTGCTACAAAACCTGTTGCGACAGCCCCCGGACATAAAGCGGTTGCAGTAACATTGTACTGTGCAACTTCTTCGGCAATCGCTTGAGTAAAAGAGGTGACATAAGCCTTAGTGGCGTAGTATACCGCTTGCAATGGTCCTGGAATAAATGACGCAGTCGATGAAACATTGAGAATGCGCCCATTTCGTCTCTCAACCATACCTTGCAAAAAGTGGTGAGTTAGGTTGGTTAGGGTCACCATGTTTAACTGCATCATGGCTTGGTCATCCGTGAGTGCTCGTTCGTGGAACAATCCATGGCCGCCGAAACCCGCATTATTAATTAAAGTATCGATTTGTAGTCCCATCGCTTCGACGCTAGCAGCAACCCTATCTGCTGACTGAGGATCAGATAAGTCTTCGGCAATAACAAACACCTTGCTTTGGTATTCGCTTTCCAATTCAGCTTTCAGTTGATTTAACTTATCTTCAGATCGCGCCACCAATACAAGATCGCCACCTTTCTGTGCGTGTATTTTTGCTAGCTCTAAACCGATACCACCTGATGCGCCAGTAATTAATGCTGTGTTTGCCATATTGTGCCTCATTTTCTGATTGTTAAACGTTATGTTGTTGGGATGAGGAAATAATAAGCAATCAAATTGCGCCACACACTGGCAAAAGGTGACACATTACTCGCCAATGACGCCAATTGAATTTTTACTAAGCGAGGTTGATAAATAATTGGGGTGAATTATTTTTGTGAAAATCAATTTAGGTGTTGATGGAAAAATATCTAATTCATTCATACCATTAACATTCATAACCTTGTTGTTGATATGGTTAACAAATTCGCAATGAAAAATATTTCCAAATGGCGTTTATGTGGGATCATTTGCTATGCCACAAGGCCCTAATAAGGAAAAAATAATAATGAATAGAAATGATAGTGTCCCTTTGCCCAACAATACTAGAGAATGGTTTTTCAACCGCAATAGTCTGATTATCCTCGCAGACGTTGCTCTGTTTCTCATCTTGTATTTTACCTTGCCTTTTGACCCTCAAGTGGTGCTAGGTATTAGTATGCTCACCTTTGTCGCGATTCTTTGGCTGACAGAAGCATTGCATGTCACCGTGACGGCCATTTTAGTCCCAATTATGGCTGTTTTGTTTGGTGTATTTGACACCCAAACTGCACTGAACAACTTTGCTAACTCAATTATCTTCTTATTCTTGGGTGGCTTCGCCTTAGCTGCCGCTATGCATCGTCAGGGACTGGATAAAGTTATTGCAGATAAAGTGCTGATCCTCGCTAAAGGTAAAATGAGTGTGGCTGTGTTCATGCTGTTTGGTGTTACCGCTGCGCTATCAATGTGGATCAGTAACACTGCGACCACGGCGATGATGCTGCCTTTGGTACTCGGCGTGTTAAGCAAAGTGAATTCTGAAAGTGGTCATAAGACCTATGTGTTTGTTCTGCTCGGCATCGCCTACAGCGCAAGTATTGGTGGTATTGCAACGATTGTTGGTAGCCCACCGAATGCTATCGCCGCTGCGGAAGTTGGTTTAACTTTTACTGAGTGGATGAGCTTTGGTGTACCAACTTCGCTAATTTTATTGCCTGTTGCTATAGCTGTTCTTTACGCGACTCTAAAGCCAAACTTATCTGGAGAGTTCGAGTTAAATCGCGACGCGATCAACTGGGATAAAGGTAAGGTTGTGACTTTGGCTATTTTTGGCGCCACCGTCTGCTTATGGATCTTCAGCAAGCCGATTAATGCCATGCTCGGTGGTTACGCTAAGTTTGATACCCTTGTGGCGCTAGCGGCCATTATCGCAGTTAGCTTTGCCCGCGTTGTTCACTGGAAAGATATTGAGAAGACCGCAGATTGGGGCGTTTTGCTCCTGTTCGGTGGTGGTATCTGTTTGAGTAATGTTCTAAAGGCAACGGGAACAAGTGTCTTTCTTGCCAATACCCTGAGTGAGATGATTGCTCACTGGGGGATCTTCTTCATCATCGCTATCATTGCGGTTTTTGTTGTGTTCTTAACGGAATTCGCCAGTAATACGGCGAGTGCGGCCTTATTAATCCCTGTATTTGCAAGTGTTGCTGAAGCGTTTGGCATGTCGCCTGTCATCCTGTCTGTTCTGATAGCGGTTGCCGCATCCTGTGCCTTTATGTTGCCAGTTGCGACGCCTCCGAATGCGATTGTGTTTGGATCTGGGCACATTAAACAGAGTGAGATGATGCGAGTTGGTATTATCCTTAACATTGCTTGTATCGGCGTGCTAACCTTTATCGCTCTGAGCTTTTGGACCTAGCCACTAGTTAGCTTGATGCCTAAACTCCCTTAAGCCTACCTACTTCGGTAGGCTTTTTTAGTTGTGCGTATTTCAAACCCTAGAAAGTTTATTTTGCATGTTTTGTTATGTTATAACATTTGCATCATTTAAAACCTTGGAATGGAAATATAATGGACAAGATCAATAGCGCGCTGATTGTTGCGGGGACACATGGTAATGAGCTTTCAGGTATATATTTACATAAGCTGATTAATGACAGGCTTTACTCCGCTGAACGTTCAACATTTACTACCTCTTCGGTGATCGCTAACCCAGAAGCGGTAAAACAGAATGTGCGCTATTTAGAGACAGACTTAAATCGAGAGTTTGCTGAGCTTGGTAACGAGAAAGAACGCGTATTGCATGAGAGTAAAGCCGCTTCTGCGTTCGCTGCCAAATATGCTGCCAGTAAAAATCAGCTCATCGTTGATTTACATAACACGACCAGCAATATGGGCGCGACGCTCATTCTACTCTCTACGGATCGCTTCTACCGAAAAATGGGGGCCTACGTAAAACAGCGCATGCCAAAAGCAAACATCTTGTTTGAAGATAGAAAGCCATGGTCAGAGCAACCTTATTTGTGCTCAACAGGCGAGTATGGCGTGATGATTGAAGTCGGGGCTCAAGCTCATGGCTCGCTGAAGTCGGAAACACTTGAGTTGATGAAACAAATGCTCACGGCGGTGCTAGATTACGTAGAAAAGCACAATCTCAATCAGCTAGATAACTTGCAAGATTACAGCGCGTTTTTCTACACGGAAGAGGTGCCAATTCTGCTCGATCAAGATGGAATGCGCAGCGCTATGGTTCATCCGATGGTATGCGGGCGAGACTTTGAAGTGGTGAAGCAAGGAGAGCCGCTACTAGCAACGTTTTTAGGCCATGATATTCTTTGGGAGAAGGCACAAGATATCTACCCACATTTCATCAATGAAAGTGCCTATAGCAAAGCCAACATTGCGATGGCTTTGGCAGAGAAACGCACGGTGTCAGCAAGTTAGAAAAATCCTGAGTGCTCGTAGAGAGCACTCAGGATTGACTGCATTTAGTGTATAACACATTCAAGGAGCTTGCTTTCTAAGTCTGCCGCTACCGTTTCGGCGATCACTTCGATACGAGTTTCACTACATTCATCGAGATCAGACTCAGTCAGACCATCCTCGGTTAGGTTATAGCCGAAGATGCCATCTTGGGTAATGAATACCGCTTTCATGCGTTCAGCTTTTAAGCCGACTAACAACCTCAGCAATTTTTGGCGGTCAAAGATTTTGTTCGCTGAAAATCGCCATCCTGCGCTCTGATAACCTTCACCTGAGTTGGTGGCTTTTAGCATACCGCTGTCTGGCATCGGCAACTCGGAAGCCAGTGGTTTACTTTCATGATGATGGTGGTGGTGTGGAGTATGCGCGTCTAGGTTTGCTTTTCCTTCAAACTCAGACAATGAAAGTCTGCCATGCTCAGCAAAGACAACCTTAGTATTTGGACGACTGACCTCAGCAACATAAGCTTTGAGTTTGGCTTTGTCACCGGGCTGATACAAATCCTGCTTGTTGCCGACCACGGTATCAGCAATGGCAATCTGCTGATTGAAGGTCTCGTGATGAGTATAACGTTGATCAGACAACTTACGCGCGTCGACCAAAGTGACGTTTTTTTGCAGTGACAACACTTGGCGATAATGCTCAGAAGAGAGAACCTCTAACACTTCTTTAGGGTGACCAAGACCTGTTGGTTCAATCAATAGGCGATCAGGTTTTGCCTCTGATAGCAGCTGATTGAGGGCGATTTGCATCGGCAGACCAGCTGCACAGCACATGCAGCCCCCAGGCACTTCCCGGATAAATACTTGCTGACCTTGATTGGTTTGCCCGTGGAACAAACTGCCATCGACACCAATTTCACCAAACTCATTAACCAGCACCGCCCAGCGTTCATCCTCTGGTTTGCTTTTCATTAGATTCAATATCGCCGATGTTTTCCCCACGCCGAGAAAGCCTGTGATGATGTTGGTTGGAACTCCCTTTATTGCGGAGTTATCAGTGCTCATTGGTTATTCTCCTATAGACTGACTTAGAGTGATTGACGGTTATCGATTGAATGACAAGCGCATTGCTGGGTTAGATGAAGGGTTTATTTGCTGGTTTGCATACACTAAGTCACCGTTGACCCAAGTGTGTTGAATCTGGCTAGAGAAAGTATGCCCCGCAAACGGCGACCAACCGCAGTGGTATAAACTATTTTCGTTGCTCACTCTTGTCGTTGATTGAGGATCGACCAGAACTAAGTCAGCAAAATAACCTTCACGGATAAATCCGCGTTCCTTGATTGCGTAGCGAATGGCAGGGTTATGCGCAGCCTTTTCAACAACCTGTGCCATGGTCAGGTACCCCGATTTGACCTGATCAAACAGGGTCAGTAGCGCATGTTGTACTAAAGGCAAACCCGCAGGGGCTTGTTCATAGGCGACCTGTTTTTCTTGCCATGTATGAGGGGCGTGATCGGTGGCAATAATATCAATTTGGCCTGTTTTCAGCGCGTTGACCAGCGCGTCTCTGTCACTAGGAAACTTGATTGCTGGGTTACATTTGATCTGGTTACCTAAGGTTGCATAATCTTGGTGACTAAACCACAAATGATGGACACAGGCTTCCGCAGTAATCTTCTTGTTTGCGATTGGACCTGATTCAAACAGAGCGAGTTCTTTTTCCGTTGTAATGTGTAAAACGTGCAATTGGCTTCCATGCTTTTTCGCCAACTCAACCGCGTAAGAGGAAGAGGCGAAACAAGCTTCGTCATCTCTTAGAAGAGGATGATCTTCGATGGTGAGTTCCGATTTGTGTTGCAAAAGGCGTTGTTTGTTTTGAGCGATAACCGGACCACTCTCACAATGGGTAACAATCAGAACGGGAGAGTCACGGAAGATAGCATCGAGCGCCTGCGGTGCCTCAACCAAAAGATCACCTGTAGAGGCCCCCATAAACACTTTAACGCCGCAGTGTCTCTTAGGGTCGAGGCGCTTAATCTCCTCTAGATTGTCCTCTGTCGCACCGAGATAGAAGGAATAGTTAGCCAATGAGCTGGCCGAGGCAATATCAAATTTACGTTCGAGAGCTTCAACGGTTGTCGTTGCAGGGCTAACATTGGGCATTTCCATATAGCTAGTGATGCCACCGGCAACTGCCGCGCGGGACTCTGATGCAATAGAGCCTTTATGTGTGAGTCCCGGTTCTCTGAAGTGAACCTGATCATCAATCATTCCGGGAACAAGGTACTTGCCATTAGCCTCTATGATGGTGTCAGCAGGTTGGGCGGTCATACCCTGTTCAACTTTTTCTATCCTTTGGCCGACGATGCGTAAGTCGGCTTCGATAACAGTGCCTTCATTGACGATTCGGGCATTTTTAATGAGCGTGGCAGACATGGTTTTTGAAATCTCCTTGTTTTAAAACTAAGCGGGGATGAGCAGTAGGGATTGGCTTGAGAGGTGATTGCTTTAGCCGCCCGATTCCTTTTTTGCGCAATCATCGCACACACAACTGATCTCGAGTTGCGGATTAATCATGGTAAAACCTTCTTGGCGCGCGTTGGACTGAAGCCCTGAAACCATCGCAGGATCAATTGTTTGCTCACTGATTTTGTTGCACTTAGAACAAATTAAGAACTGAGCGACACCGTGGTCATGGTCACAATGAATATGTGAACAGGCGACGTACTTGTTAGACACTTTGATCTTGTGAGCCAACTGTTCGCTTTCTAAAAAGTCTAAAACACGATAGATGGTCATCGCCTGAATGTTGGCGTCGAAGTGCTCTTTGCAGTAGTCGACCAATTCATAGGCAGACAAAGACTTGTTGGAGTGTATTAAGGCGCGTAGAACGATCTTACGTTTTGTCGTTAATTGCTTGCCGCGATGTTTGCAGCTTTGCTCAACGTGCTTAATGGTCTTTTCGATATCTTGCATTCAATCCAGTGAATTTTGCTTATTTTGGTTATGTTATATCATAACACTTGAGATTGCCATGACTGAGCACGGCTTGCAAGACTGGATGGGTGTCGAAAATCTTCAATCATAGAGTAAGGGAAAGCAATAATCTGAGCGTATCTATTAAAGGAGATAATACTATGACTCAAAGATTAGACTATTTTAATGCTGCGCCAGAAGGGATTCAGATTCTACTAGGTCAAGAAAACTATTTAAGAGCGCAGTTTGATCAGCAACCAACGCTCTCATTGGCTCTATGGGAGTTGGTTAAATTAAGAGTGTCTCAGCTTAATCAGTGTGCTTTTTGTGTCGATATGCATAGTAAAGAGGCGTTGAGTAGTGGAGAGTCTGAGCATCGCTTGATTGGATTAACTGCATGGCGAGAGATGCCTATATATAGCGACGATGAGAAAGTTGCGCTACATTGGGCTGAAATGGTCAGTAGTAATAATGCGATATCTGATGACGATTTTGCGTCGACATTAGCAGTCTTTGGTGAGCAAGGCCTAGTGGTGTTAACACTTGCGATCAATGCTATCAATAGCTGGAATCGCGTGGCCAAAACATTCAAGCCAGAAATTGGCAGCCTGTCAAAGTAACAATCTGGCTGAGGAGAATTTAATAACGAAATGGATTTTCGGATTTTTAAACCGCGGGGCAAGTTATCCGACCATATTCAAGCGATATGGTCGGTAAACGTCACGGGTGGGCAGCGTGGCGTTATTAAGAAACCATTGTATT
This sequence comes from Vibrio sp. R10-SF1-ISO8, assembly GCF_059833805.1. Taxonomy (NCBI): domain Bacteria; kingdom Pseudomonadati; phylum Pseudomonadota; class Gammaproteobacteria; order Vibrionales; family Vibrionaceae; genus Vibrio; species Vibrio sp. R10-SF1-ISO8. The sequence continues at coordinate 541,863 of NZ_JCBDHL010000010.1, forward strand.
GTGATGGTGGTTCTGGATTGACCTTGCTGTTGAGAGGTGAAGTTTGCCTATCAAATACACCGATAAGTGATCCAATTATTGTTCAAAAATACAATCACAGAACTCAAATTATTGAGCTTTATCATGGCGCCCTGCTATGTGGAATTCGTTTTCAGCCAGGGATGATGTTACCGTCATTTATTAACAATGATACGCAGATTATGTCTGTACTTATGGCACTTCATGAGCAATTGTCCGAGCAAAATCAAAGTAGACATCTCACGACACTTTACCGATGGTGTGAACAGCAAATACTTCCTTTGGAAGCGGATTTTGCTAAGCGAGCGATGCTAATCAAGTTAGCGACACAAGGGAAAATTGGAGAGCAGTTTCCATACAATCAAAGGCAAGTCGAGCGCAGGTTTCGCCAGTGGCTCGGAATGAGCCCCAAATATTTTCAAAGGTTGCGTAGAGTCCATTCCAGCTTGAGTAAACTGAGAGAAAACCCAGATGTCTCGCTTGCAGATTTCGCATTTGAACATGGTTTCTCGGATCAAGCGCATATGACCAGAGAGTTTAAGGCATTTGTGCTAACCACCCCAGGAGAGCTAAGTCGTCGCCTTAAGACAACTAGCTAGAAGGCTGAAATTTCTCAATCAAAAAATCAATAAACAGTCGGATTCGTTTTGGTTGGTACTGCCTGCTTAAATAGATAACATTTAAGTCTGCGCCAGCCGAAGAGGTTGAGGCATTGAAGTTCTTCATATAGCCGTTCAACAGCGTCACTAAACGTTGCTGTTTGATGTCTTCTTGCACGTCAAGAATCGATTTCAGCGCAATACCTGCGCCATCGAGTGCCCACTGACGAATGACTTCACCATCATCAGAAAAGCGTTTTGGCACTACAGTAATCGCATTGTGTTTGTCTTCGTCTTGAAAGTGCCACGTTTTGAGCTCTTCATTACTTCGCACCATAGCTAAACAGTCATGATGGGCTAAATCTTGCGGGGTGATAGGTGTCCCTTTCTTAGCTAAGTAAGTTGGAGAGGCACAAAGCACTCGTCGACTTGGTGCTAGCTTGCGAGAGATAAGATTGCTATCTGCAAGTTCTCCATAACGAATCACGATATCCAATCCAGACTCCGCCAAGTTAGACAAGTTATCATTCAGATAGAGGTAGGGAATCACTTCTGGATACAGTTCGCTAAACTCAGATAACATCGGTGAGATGTATTGTTTACCTATGTCTCTTGGTGCGGAAATTTTTAATGTCCCGCGTACTTCTTTGATACCCGTTTGAAGCAAGTTCTCTGTTTCTTTGACGCTGTCGATGATTTCAAGGCAAGCCTGATGATACATAGCGCCCGAATCAGTCAATGAGATGTGCCGAGTACTTCGATTGAGCAGTTTAACGCCATAACGATCTTCTAATGCTTGCAATCTTGCCGTCACCGTTGCAGGTGATAGGCCGAGCTCTCTCCCAGCGGCCGCTAGCCCCTGATTTTTGATAATGCTGACAAACAGTGTCATATCGGAAAACTTGTCCACCTTTCTCTCCTTTATTATTCGGTATGGCTGAATAATCAATTCAAATATTACTCAATTATCAAATCCAATCCAATCAATATACTGGCCTCATCGAAACAAGATTGGAGCAATAAGTCATGAAAGCAGACAAAACGGTATACGTTGTCCTCGGTGGAACATCAGGTATTGGTGCGGAGCTCGCTAAACAATTAGCCAGTGATAACAGCATCGTACATGTAGCCAGTCGTAAGACAGGACTCGATATTAGCGATGAGCAGGCGGTTTACCATTACTTCGAAACGATAGGCGCTTTTGACCATCTTATCGTCACTGCGGGATCTTATGCTCCGGCTGGCAAGGTAGTAGACGTTGAGGTTTCCCAAGCCAAGTACGCTTTTGATACTAAATTCTGGGGAGCAATAAATGCGGCAAAACACGGTGCTCGTTTTGTTAAGAAAGGCGGCTCTATCACCCTTACTTCCGGCATGTTGTCGCGCAAAGTCGTCGCCAATACCTATGTAAAAACCGCGATCAATGCAGCAATGGAAGCGACGGCAAAAGTATTAGCGAAAGAACTGGCTCCGATTCGGGTCAATGTTGTCAGCCCAGGATTAACGAAAACCGAGGCATATCAAGGCATGGCTGAAGCAGATAGAAATGCTATGTACGAAAGAACGCAACAAAGCCTGCCTGTTGGCAAGGTCGGAGAAGCGAGCGATGTAGCGGCGGTTTACCAGTTTGCGATTCAAAACACCTACATGACAGGTGCCGTGCTTGACGTCGATGGCGGCGCGTTGCTGGGTTGATTCATTCCGCGAGTACTAGGTATCAGCCACTAAGAGTCGTTGGTACCTAAGTTCCCCATTCGATTTCAATAGAGATATTCCAATGAATAAAGAAAAAATGCCGCTGCAGGTATGGATCTTAACACTTGCAGCTTTTGCTATCGGCACTGCCGAGTTTGTTATTGCTGGCATACTGCCTCAGGTCGCACATTCGCTATCCATTTCTGAGGGACAAGCTGGTTACCTGATTAGTGCATATGCGCTTGCGATTGTATTTGGTGGGCCATTGCTCACGATTTATCTCGCCAGATTCAACAAGAAAATGGTACTCGCAGGGCTTATGGTTCTGTTTATCGCGGGTAACGTGTTGTCAGCTTTTGCGCCGAATTATCTAACTCTGATGATAAGCCGGGTTATTACTGGTCTGGTTCAAGGTCCTTTCTATGGTATTGGTGCAGTTGTTGCGAGGAATCTGGTTTCAGAGAAAATGGCAGGGCGCGCTGTTGGACAGATGTTTGCAGGCTTAACTTTGGCAAACGTGCTAGGTGTTCCTGGAGGGACTTGGATTGGCTTACAGTTCGGCTGGCACACCACATTCCTGACCGTGGCTGCATTTGGATTCGTCGCACTGTTCTTCATCACTTCTGTCATTAAGTCGACAGGTCACGGTGAAGCGAAGGATGTGAAGGCGCAGTTAGCTGCATTCAAAAATCCCATGCTTATTATTAGCTTAGCAATCACAGTATTTGCTTGGTCTGGCTTTATGACTCTGTATGGTTACCTAGCTCCTATTGCAATGCACATAACAGGCTTTGGTGAAAGCGCAGTGACTTGGATTCTGGTCATTGTCGGTGTGGGTTTGATTGTCGGTAACACCATGGGCGGTCGTTCGTCAGACAAAAACTTACAAAAGGCCTCAATGTTTTGGGCCCTAGCCATGATTGTATCTTTGCTGCTTGTGGGGGTGGCTGTCGAAAGCAAAGTAATGTTTGTTGCCACAGCCTTTGTGTTTGGTATCGCTTCGTTCGCCAATGTACCTGCAATGCAGCTTCGAGTGATGAATCACGGTGGTGAGGGCCAAGAGCTGGCCGCAACAGCCAATATCTCTGCTTTCAACCTAGCTAATGCATTTGGCGGATTCTTAGGAGGGATGGTTCTAGATAGTCAATTGGGAGCAAGCATGATTCCTTATGCCGCCATCATTGTTCCACTCATCGGTTTGCTGTTTATTGCCAAAGCCAACCGTGGAGAGAATCCGCAACCCGTTAGTGTCACTAATTAATCTGACCAATCCCCTCAGTAATCGCAGCCAGAACAGTTGTCTGGCTGTCCCAATGATAAGGAACTCATCATGAGTAAACTCTTTCAACCAATTCAGCTTCAATCCGTTAATCTGAAAAATCGTGTTGCAATGGCACCAATGACTCGGGCGCGAACCAGTCAGCCGGGCAATATTCCTAATCAGATGATGGGGACTTACTATAAACAACGAGCCAGTGCTGGACTGATTATCTCCGAAGCGACTCAAATCTCAGATGACTCGCAAGGTTACTCATTTACCCCAGGGGTTTATACCGATGAGCAAGTTGCTGGTTGGAAACAAATTACTCAAGACGTTAAGCAGCAAGGCGCGGCAATGTTTTGTCAGCTTTGGCATGTTGGTCGAGTTTCACATCCTGTGTTTCAAAACAGTGAGTTGCCAATAGCCCCTTCGGCATTAAAGCCAGTGGAAACGCAAGTCTGGATTGCCGACGAGCAGGGTAACGGCAATATGGTGGACTGCGTTGAGCCAAGAGCTATGACGCAAAAGGACATTGATCGCGTGGTTCAAGATTTTGCCAATGCGGCGAAGCGGGCAGTTGAAGCAGGCTTTGATGGTGTCGAAATTCATGGCGGCAATGGCTATCTTATCGACCAGTTCTTGCGAACCAACTCCAATCATCGTACAGACACCTATGGAGGTAGCAGAGAAAATCGCCTGCGCTTTTTACTCGATGTTGTCGATGCAGTCAGTGCTGCTATCGGTGCAAGTCGCATTGGTGTGAGGTTGGCTCCCTTTATTACTTTTAAAGATATGAATTGCCCAGATATTGTGCCAACAATTTTGCAGGCAGCGAAACAGCTTCAGCAAAGAAACATTGCCTACTTACATTTGTCGGAAGCGGATTGGGGTGATGCCCCTGTGATACCAGAAAGTTTCCGTATTGAGCTACGCGAGTATTTCACCAATACCATTATCGTCGCGGGAAGTTATACCCTAGAACGCGCGAATGAAGTGCTTGAGAAAGGTTATGCCGATCTGGTCGCATTTGGGCGTCCGTTTGTCTCTAATCCGGATTTGGTTGAACGCTTAAAACACAGGCATCCGTTAGCAGAGCTTGATGGTTCAACCCTATTTGGTGGAAATGAAGTTGGCTATACCGATTACCCCAACTTACCGGGAGCCAGTATTTAATGAATACAGCGTTGAATGTACAGAGACCTTTCGTAATAAAAACAGCGCACGAGTAAAAGATCTGCCCTATCAATATCTGATAGGGCTTTTTACGCAATTTATATTATCAAAAACAGTAAATGCTATTTACGTTTAGCTGACGTAAAAGCCAAGTGCAGTATGATAGATAGTAAGGACTACGCGCTTATCCATAAGGAATTACCATGCAGTTACTCACTAATCAGAGCCTTGTCTCATTTATGGCAGCAAATAATGACCAAGGTCTTGAGGTCACAAACCCTGCTACGGGTGAAAGTTTAGGCTTTGCACCTATATCCACTGAGCAAGATATAGTTGCCGGTATAGAGAGAGCACATAGCGCTCAAAAAGAGTGGGCGATGCTACCTGCTAAGGCTCGCTCGAATTTGCTGCAACAGTGGTTCCGATTGCTGTTAGATAACAAAGATGATTTAGCAAGATTAATGACTTTGGAGCAAGGTAAGCCTATTACTGAGGCCCAAGGTGAAGTGCTATATGGTGCGAGCTTCGTCGAATGGTTTGCAGAAGAAGCGAAACGTACTTACGGTGAGACGATTCCTGCGCCTAGTCAAGACAAGCGCCTAGTGACCATCAAGCAGCCAGTAGGTGTCGCTTGCGCAATTACACCTTGGAACTTTCCAATCGCAATGATCACACGTAAAGCTGCCCCTGCTTTAGCGGCAGGTTGCAGTTTTATTGTTAAGCCTTCAGAGCTAACACCTTTGTGTGCGTTTGCGGTGGCAGAGCTCGCGTATCAAGCGGGAATTCCACGCGATGTGTTGCAAGTTGTGCTTGGTTCTGACCCTAAAGCAGTGGGAGCGATCTTTACCTCTCACCCTTTGATTCGTAAGCTCTCTTTTACTGGTTCAACTCAGGTCGGTAGTATTTTGATGCAGCAGAGTGCTCATGATGTTAAGCGCACTTCAATGGAGCTAGGAGGTAATGCGCCATTTATTGTCTTTGAAGATGCCGATATTGACGCTGCAGTCGCAGGGGCAATGGCCTCTAAGTTTCGCAATGCAGGTCAAACTTGTGTGTGTGCGAACCGCTTCTATGTACATAACAATGTGTATGAGCAGTTTGTTGCTAAGTTTGATGCAGAGGTTCAAAAACTAACGGTAGGCAATGGTTTAGAGTCTGGAGTCACTATAGGCCCAGTCATCAGTGAAGCAGCAAAACAGAACATCCAAACCTTGATAGATGGGGCGATTGAACAAGGTGCGATCCCTGTGACTCCATTGCAGTCGTTAGATGGGCTGTTTATGCAGCCACTGGTGATAAAAGGTGTCTCGCATAGTATGGATATCGTGCATCAAGAAATCTTTGGGCCTGTCGCCCCGGTGATTTCTTTTGACAGTGACGAACAATTGATAGAGATGGCTAACGATACTATCTATGGATTGGCTGCCTACTTCTATAGTCAGAATATTCACCGAGTCTGGAAAATAGCCGAAGCGTTGCAATATGGGATGGTGGGTATCAATGAAGGGATTATTTCGACAGAAGCGGCTCCGTTTGGTGGCGTTAAGCAATCAGGGATTGGTCGAGAAGGTGCCAAGCAAGGGATTGATGAGTATATGGATGTGAAATACCTCTGTTTTGGTGGTAATTAAAAGCGGCTAATTGAGATGTAAAAAAACGCCCTAACCGTATGGATTAGGGCGTTTTTTTACGATCTGTTTTAAACAGTAAAGCGGTCAACCAACTCGTATAGTTCGTTCGCTCTATGGTTGAGCTCTTGGCTGCCCGAGCGGTTTTCATTGGCCAGTTCAGCCGATTGAGAACTTTGATCAGAGATCACCACAATACGTTGTGAAATTTCTTGGCCGACTAAGCTTTGTTCCTCTGTCGCGGTTGCAATTAGCGAGTTCATATCCATGATAGTGCCGATAGATTCTTGGATTTGAATCAGCGCCTGAGCTGCGGCATTGGCTTCTTCCACTGTGCTAGCGCCACGTCTTTGGCTTGATTCCATGGCTTTTACTGCATCATCAGAGGCGGCTTTTAACTGCTCAATCATTTTATGGATTTCACCAGTACTGTCTTGTGTGCGACTTGCTAGTTTACGTACTTCATCAGCAACCACGGCAAAGCCGCGACCTTGTTCGCCTGCACGAGCTGCCTCAATCGCTGCGTTCAGTGCTAACAGGTTAGTCTGTTCGGCAATATCTTGAATCACCTCAAGAGAAGACGAAATGTTTTGCACGTCACCCTCTAAGCGAGAAATTACTCCACTTGCCTGCGAGACTTCTTCTGCTAGCGCTTCAACAGACTGAGCCGCTGAATTAACAATGCCTTGTGCTTCTTTAGCGTTATCGTCAGCTTCTTTGGCAGAATCGGCAGCTTGGCTGGCGTTATTTGAAATTTCACCAGCGGTGGTTGTCATCTCTGTCATCGCGGTAGCGACTTGCTCTGTCTCTTCACGTTGCCCTGTTGCTAGTTCATCAACTTTTGCAGCGCGCATCGACATGTTGTTGGTCTCGGAAACCACTTGTTGTCCCACATTACTGACGCTACTGATAATGGTTTGTAGGCTTGCAACGAAGGCATTGAAGTTCTTACTGAGTTGCGAGAATTCAGGTGCTTTGAAATCATCCATACGCGCGGTTAAATCCGCGTCACCACTAGCGAATGAGCTAATTGATTCGTCGAACATTTCTAGAGGCTTCATAATTGTACGGTTCACTGCAACAGCGAAGACAGCAACAATACCTGCAATGACCAAGCAGAACACAATAATGGCTGATAGTGTGGTTTGTAGTGCGCTGGTGGTAGCATTTTCCATTTCAGTAATAATGGCGTCGATGTCGTCGGTATAGAACCCCGTCCCTAACATCAAGTCCCACTCAGGAATGTATATAGAGTAACTAAGTTTTGGCAGTGCTTCCGTTTCTCCCGGTTTTGGGAAGTAGTAGGTGGTAAACTCGCCTGTTTTAGCGTTACGAATAAGATCTTGAATCAGATAGTTACCTTGCTTATCTTGCAGATTCCAGTAACTTTCTCCAATCCCTTTACCGCTTTGCCCCTGTACACGACGTATCCCTTTGGAATCGTAGCCAAATACATAACCTGTTTTGCCGTATTCAAGCGTTTTCAATGTCGGATAAGCCTCTTCTAATGTGGCTCCTTTATCAAGAAAAGGTTGAACGGCTGATTTTGCCATTTGAAGGTAGTTTTTCAGTTCCGCTTTTTTCATGTTCATCATGTTAGTGCGGGTAACTTCTATCTGCTGCTCATTGAGCTGTGTGGTTTTCATATAGGTAAAACTCAGCATACCTAATGCAATGACTAGCAGCGGGACCAGTGCCAAAATGTAGAGGCGGCTACGAATAGTAAGACTCATACAAACATCCTGTTTTAGTAATAATGGCTTCCCAACTCAGAGACAAAACGTTGCACTTAATCTTCTAAGATGAGAGCTTGGTTATTGGAATCATGCTTATAGACCAAAAGTTTATAAATATAAGATTAGCCAATTTATCGGCAAATGGCTGTGATTCTTGAAGGGTTTATAGGTCTTATGAGTTAGACGTTAGTAGAATCTAGCGAAAACATTGACCGTTGTCGCACTTAGCCTTTCCGGTCAATAACTTAGAGATCTGGTATCGATTGTCGGCGAATTTGATGTAAGCCCAGTCTGCAATGGGTCTAATCAACGGCCATCTGAGTGGAGCGTAAAGCCAGCCTTTTCCAACTAGCTTCCATGCGCAGTGAATCGCGTCGAGCCCTAAAAGTAGCGTGTCTTGCTCGTCAACCGCGTGCAATATTTTCGCGGCTTTCTGTGCATCAATATCAGGATAGTTGTCGAACATAGGTGAGTGTGTATCGACGAGAAGCAGTTGAGAATGTGTGTCGTACCCTTTGAGTTTGTTCATTTCTTTAACGCAAAGTGGGCAGTGACCGTCGTAGAAGAGAGTGAGTGTTGGCATATGGGCTCCTTTTTAGCTTTCTACGACCTACGACGTTTTCTAACTTATTGATCAGCCACTTCTACATTTAAATAGTTGTGCCAATTTTGGGCGATGTTCTGGTATTGGAACACGCAGAAGTCTTTACGATCGGCAAGGTAGTCGTTTTCCACTTCGTCGAGCAGGTTCTGATGTTTTTCTGGGTTGCTGCCGTAGACTAAACAAAGCGTTGAAAAGTAGCGTTGCAAGTCGAAGCTGTGTTCATCAATGTACTCGCCAAACTCATAGTAATCAGGTTTGTCTTCTGACTCAAAAGCAAACATATCCGCAGCACTGATGGCGGCATCTTCACCGTTCTCAACGTATTCAATCATCATCACGGCAGCAAAGTTATCTACTGCATCTTCTTCTTTGCCCAAAATAGGGATGTTCTGATCGGCAATATAGGCGTGGCCAGCTTCGTGAAGCAAGGTGTGCAGTACGGTATCTATCGCTCCAAGCTCCGCAGATTTACCGTACTTTTCTTCATATTTGTTGTTTTTAAAGTACTCTAACGCCTCTTGATAAAAGTGATACGGCATCTGCACAACATGCTTTTCCGGATCGTACAGTGGTCCATCTTCGCTGCCATACTCTATGGTGAGTGTTTTGTTGAAAGGAAAGAGGTCGTCAGATAGGTCAATGAGAGTTTGGTTGACGCCACTTTGCTCAATCTCTGATTTTAATTTAGCTTCCGCGTTATTGTCCGGCTGAAGATAACGAATGGTGATGTTATCTGAAGCGGAAAAAGCGTGAGTTGAGAAAGCGAGCAAAGGCAGCAGCACGAAGCGCAAAAGCATAAACATTCCTTATTGTTCTTTTACATAAATAAACTCACTTAATACTGACATAAATTCTAAGCTTTGGCCTATAGTTTGCGCACAAAGGAGTCTTAACATGAAAGCTCAACCACTATTAAAGCAACCTTGGGTGCAAAACGCGTTGTTTAGTTTGAACGTGTAAACAACGCCACGAAAATTCGTTCCGTGGCAATCCTAAATAATCAGAGGAATTTGTCATGACTAAAAAACATTGGTCTAAATTTCAGTTACTTCATCAAGTGGTGAGTAACAAAAACATCCATGTTAAAGGTACCCACAGCTATTACAGTGATTGCTGGGATAATGGGTTTGAAGAGTCTGTTGTCCGCTACTTACATGGGGATGAGATAAGTAGACAATGGGAGCCAAGGTGGGAGATCGACCAACTTTACATCGGCGATTATGTTTGTATTGCCGCTGAAGCCGTTATCTTAATGGGGGGCAACCATAACCATCGTGTCGATTGGTTTTGTCTATACCCGTTTCTCGAAGATGTCGAACGCTCGTATCAAAGCAAAGGTGACACTATCATTCACGATGGCGTCTGGATCGGTATGCGAGCGATGATCATGCCGGGTGTGACTATTGGTGAAGGCGCGGTTGTTGCTGCGAATAGCGTAGTGACTAAAGATGTTGAGCCTTATGCTGTGGTTGGCGGTAATCCAGCTAAGCATATCAAGTATCGTTTTGAGTCTGAGAAGATAGCAAAATTGCTAGAGATGGGGATTTATCAATGGCCAGAACAAAAGTTCTCGGCGCTACAAAACCTGTTGGCCCAAGCTGACTTTGATTTACTTGAGACTGCAGTAAATAAGTACGACCAAAAGCACGACAAGTAGATTTGAAAGATTATAATTAGGGCAGTGAGTGGGCTTGTGCTACACTCGCCGCCCTTTTCCGTTTCTATATGAGTGTAACCATGAGCCTTAAGCAAGAACTACAAAACATCCACAATCGTCTAGATAACTGCAAACGTAAACTAGAGGCAGCCAAAGGCCGTGGTGACCAAGAAATGATCACTAAATTTACCAACGATATCGACAAGCTGACGAAGAAAGCTAACTCAATGAAGCACAAGCAGAGCTACGATATGAACAAAGAGCGTAAGAGTCTGTTGGATATGCCATTTTCACGCGAGATCACCAAAGCAGAGCAAGCGGATATGGGTAAGCTAAAGAAGTCGGTTAAGGGACTTGTTGTGGTTCACCCAATGACCAAGCTGGGTAAAGAGCTACAGCTTAAGGTAATGACAGGTTACGCACCGAAAAAATTCTAATCGGGATTTGAAATTAAAAAAAGCGCCGCAATGGCGCTTTTTTTGTTAGAAACCAAACTTACCATTTTGGTTCTTCCACTGAGATTGAGGAGCGATAGCTTCTATGACGTCCCAGTGTTCTACAATCTTGCCATTCTCCACTCTAAACAGGTCGTAGAATGAGGTATGTTTTCCTAGGAACTCGCCCTCGCTGATGGATAGCACGAAATTTCCTTGTCCAAGAATCTTATGGTTTACATTGTAAATCATTGGAGTACCAGCTTTTTCGAGCGCAGTTAGTGCTTTACCCAAGCCACTTAAACCATCAGCTACCATGGCATTGTGTTGAATATAGGCGCTATCTTCGTTGTCGATAAAGTGATTGATTTTTGCCATGTCGCCATCGATCAAGATGGTCTGAACAAAATCGGTGACGAGCTGTTTATTCTGTTCCGTTTTCTCAAGATCTAGTAGTTGTGTTGGTCCGTCTAGCTGAGTGCGACCACTTGGGTTCATTGGCATAATGCTTTGTAAGTTATCCCAATGTTCGACGATTTTTCCATCTTCGAAGCGGAACACATCAAAACCAACTTTGGGGCCGAAAAAGTTGTATTCGGTGTGGGTGACAGCGTAGTCGCCATCTTCGAATGCTCGGACTACATTTGCCTTCGCACTGCCTTTCGGTAACGCTGCCAATACTTCGCCAAACCCGGCTAAACCATCACCTACAGCTAGGTTATGTTGGATGTATTTGTTTGGGTTGATATAGCTAATTGCAGATTGGTCACCAGTTTCAATACTGGAGATAACCGCAACGGCTTTTTGCGTCTGGCTTGGCTCGGTTAACTCGGATTGCGTTGCGCAAGCACTTAAACTCACTGCTGCTGCAACAAGCGTGGTTGTTTTTAATGTAGTTAACAATTTCATTCTGATATACCTCAATGTTGGCTCGAGAAACATGTTAGGGATATCGAATTAGCAAATCATTGTGCATTTAGGATAAAAAATGGTAGATATCGAACCCGTAAGCTTACGGGGTCACAATTTTGGAGTTGTGTGGTACTTGGCAAATTGACTCGGTGTCATTTGGCTATGCTTCTTAAAGAACTTTACGAAATTGCTTGCATCTTCAAAGCCAAATTCATAGGCAAGGTTTTGAGATGTTGCTTGGTTCACCACTAACCGACGTTTGATTTCGATAATGACAAATGCGTCGATCAATTGCTTTACCGTTAAGTTCGTTGCTGATTTGCAGGTGAGATTGAGAGTTTTGTATGTTGTTCCTAGTTGATGCGCGTACCAGTTGGCGTCACGTGTTTTGTGGAAGTTGGCCTGAAGTTGTTCGAAAAAACGCGCAAACTTTGCGCTTTGTTCGTCAGACAACTTATCCTGAGGAACTTCAGGTCTTAACCGATGTAAAATGAGTGCGAGGGCTGAAAACAAATACATAACGATTAATGGATCAGGGTTAGGTTGCCTCATCTCTAGTTGCATTTGCTCTACCAATATATCTATTCGGCTTTTACTATTTGCGTCGAGATCGAGCAGAGGAGAGTGGTGCGGATTTAAATGCGTAGGCGTGTAATTGGGCAAGCGCATATTGATATGGACTTGGTCGAGAAATGCTTGAGTGAAAATCAGCATTTTGCCTTTCGGCTGTTGACTAAAGTCGAAAGCCTGAACTTGTTCACGTTGGACGAACAGAATTGAACCCGGTTTAAAAGGGTAGGGTTCAAAGTCGATGTGGTGAATACCAGAGCCTTTTTGAATAAAAATCAAAGCAAAAAATGCAACACGGTGAGGTTCAGTTGGATCGTGACGTAGCCCTTTTCTCTGGTAAAGGCTCTCTAGTTCAAAAATCTCTAACTCTGCATTGTTTGCCTTACGGTGGTTGAATGCAATTTCTGGAATTGTCATTAGCTGCTCCACAAAGTGCCCTATAGAGTAGATAATAGGAAAGCACCTCTTGAACGTAAGAGGTGCTTTAAATCCTCACTTAATAACCCATCAATTGCAGAAGGTTTTCAGCGGTTTTAATCGCTTCTTTGCGGTTAGCAATATTGAGCTTCTGATATAGGTTACGAATATGCGTTTTGATCGTTGTGCCGGCGACATCGAGCTCTTGAGCAATCTGTTCGTTGCTAAACCCAGAATAGATCAGCCCCAGCACCTGCCACTCACGCTGAGTTAGCGGGCTAGTACGAACAAGCTCTGGGATATTTGGGTGATTGACTAGCTTTTCAACAAACTCTTCATCAAAGTGAACGGAGCTGCTGCGTTGGGTAGTTGAAATATCTTTAAGCAACTGCTGTGCGCGATGGCGCTCTAAGTCGCCGAGTTCACTTTTCTGGTTAAGTTTCTCTAAGATATGGCCAATCTTGGCGCCATCGACGAGGAAATTACCCAACATACCGGTTTGATTGGTTAACTCCAACGCGCGTTTTAGGTGTTCACGTGCAGTTTCTTCATCATCTTGAGAAACGGCAAGTACCGCTTCAACAATCAAGTTTCGATTGGTATCAGTCAACAACTCGTTTTCTTGCGCTTGTTGCTGTAAGAATTCAAGTGTTTTGCCTGCATCTGCATATTGCTCTAGAGCGATTTGCGCGCGAGCGATATTGCGCCACTGCAGTTGAGTGAAGTGATTGCATGCCGTTTCAGGACGTACTGTGGTTTCAAGCCACTGTTGAATGGAGTCTAGATCGCCTCTAGCTTGCCAGAACAGAATCAGCGAAAGTGATGCGTTGGCGGTCCAGTCAACATGGTAAGTGGACTGTTTAAGTAAGTGAGCAATCTGCTCGATAAACTTACCCGCTTTATCGAGTTCACCACGACCAATTGCGATACGTGCCAACATTGAGTAGCTATGTAAGTGCTTACTTGGACTGTGGTCGCCTAGAACATGTAAACCCTTGTAGGCACACTCTTCTGCCTCATCTAAGCGGTTCCAACACCACAGAATTTGCGCTCGGACGCGAAGCAAAAATTCATGCAGAGGCACTTGCTGTAATTGGTGCTCTTCGATCAGTTTGAAGGCATTATCCTGTACCTCATATGCCGCTTGAACATAGCCTTGAGCAATGAGGATTTCACTCTGCTGAAGCATTGCCCACAAGGCCTGATGATAGACTTGGTATTGGCGAGCCAGCTTTTCTGTTTGTTGCATCATAGGTAGGGCGCGGCTTAGATGCCCGAGTACGTGGTTAACTTCACCGACCACTGAGGTTGCAACGATGCGACTGCGATAAACCGTACTGTCTACTTGACTCAGTGCTAGTTCAGCAAGTTCGAGCGCTTTCTCTGGTTCGTCTTGGTTAATCGCAACCTGAGCACGCAGAGCATTGAACTCTCCCTGCTCTTTAGCACTTAATACAATGTTTAGCTGCTGCATCTGCTCATCGGCTTTCGACAATAAGTCACCGACATCGTTATATCTGTGCTGGCTTTGAGCCAACCAAGCTTGCAGCATGCAGAGTTTAGGCTCGCTATAAAGTTGCTCAGAGGTGAGGGTATTGATCGCTTTTTCTAGCGTAATTAGCTCACCGCCGTTAAACATCTTCCAACCATACTGGCTTAAGATATCCGCTGTCAGTTGGCTGTTATTGGCTTCTTGAGCATGACGCAACGCTTGGTGAGGTGAAGAGAGTTTCAACCAAGCTTTTGCTGCTGTTTGATGCAGTTGTTTCTCTTGTTGAGGAATACGCGCAGTACGTTCGTGAGCGAGAAATTCTGCAAACAGGTTGTGGAAGCGATACCAGTTTTGCTCGCCCTCTAGCGGGTGAATAAACAGGCCGAATCGGTTTAGTGACTCAATCATGCTAAGGGCATCTTCACGCTCTGTCAGCTCGCAGACCAACTGATCATTGAAATGATCGAGTACCGAACATTGAAGTAAGAAATGACGCGTTTCTTTGTCGAGAAGATCAAACACCTCTTCAACCAAGTAATCCCATAGATGAGCGTGATTAAACTGAGAGAAAGATTCCGCTGATTGAGCTAAGGTTTTATGCTGGTGCTGGGCTTGCAGAGCGATAAGTTGCAATGCTGACGGCCAACCTTCCACATAGTTTCTTAGATTACTTGCCGTTGCATCGTCAATGCCGTCCGCGACTCGTTGGTTAAAGAATCGAGTGGTCTCTTCCGTATCAAACGCGAGTAACTCGTCGCCAATTTCGATCATCAGATCGCGAACACGAAGGTTAGCGGTGCCAAGTGGTGGAGCTGCTCGGCTGGTTACAACCAAAGTGACGTTATCTGGCATATGTTTGAGGAAGAAGCGCATCGCTTCGTGAATTTCATCTTCTGAAATTAGGTGGTAGTCGTCTAGCACCAAGTAACACTCTTGATGGAAGTTCGACATTTCCGTGAAGACTTCGCCAAACAATGAGTGAAGCGACGAGAATTGACGCTTTTCCGCTAGCTTTTGTGAATTCGGGCAACTGCCATCCGTCGCTTTATTGAGCGCTTGTAGCAGGTAGTTGATGAAGCGGAATGAATCGTTATCGCTCTCATCAATACTGTACCAGCCTACGTGTGACTTATCTGATAGCCATTGGGCGGCCATCGTGGTTTTTCCATAGCCAGCAGGAGATCTAAACAAGACCAGTTTGTAAAATGGAGCTTGTTGAAGAAGGTCTAGTACTCGTGGTCGGACAATCGCATTATGTAAGCGAGCCGGGCGAGTTAATTTCGAAGGAATCCACATCTTTTTGTCCCTATGCCGTGCCCTATATTTAGAGGATCACGTAATTCCAATCAGCTTGGTACGTAATTGAGTAAATATTGTGCAATTAAGCTTATTGGCAAGGATGTTACTTGAGAATAATCGCTACAGTTATTGATCGACGGCGGGTTTTTCGCGTAATTCACATTTTGATGCTAACTACGCCCTATTTTTGTGATTCTTGTCACTTATTGGTGGGGTGAATAATGGGATTTGATCACCCACTTGCACCAAAAAGCATGTAATTTGCATCGTCTAGCAAATCTTATTGTGACCGAGTATGCATATTGTTCAATTGACTATGTTCCTCTACACATATCTTTAATACATCAGTTATAGGTTAAATGCGTTGATGGCGTGATCCCTATCACCAGAGCTCAGACGATGTTGAATTTAAATGAGAGTTAGATCACTGAGCCCTTGGTAATACGCCCTCTACGCCCTTCGTCCTCCTCCCAAATTGCCGTGTTGTGGGAGGATGTTTTGCTGTTCATGTCAATGCACGATATGGCACAGATGGATTAGAACCAATAAGTGAGATTTCTCTAATGAAACCTACGCAACAGAAAAATTTTGATAAAGCGACTTTCCAAGCTGATGTGAAGAAGCACCTTTCAGCAACTTACGCTAAGACTGAAGAGACTGCGACAGCGCGTGAGTGGTATTTAGCTATGGGCAAAGCGCTTGCTGAACTAACAACATTTGACTTGCTTAAAACCGAGCAAGATCCAAAAATCAAAAACGCAAAAAGCGTTAACTACTTATCTCTAGAATTCCTAATTGGTCGTCTGACAGGTAACAACCTAATCAGCATGGGTCTATATGATCAAATCACTGATGCGATGGCTGAACTAGGTCAAAACCTAACGGACCTACTTGAAGAAGAGCGTGATCCTTCACTGGGTAACGGTGGTCTAGGTCGTTTGGCAGCGTGTTTTATGGATTCGTGTGCTGCACAAGAATACCCAACAGTAGGTTACGGCCTACACTACGAATACGGTCTGTTTAAACAATCGTTCGAAGAAGGTCGTCAGCAAGAAGCACCAGACGCATGGCGCGGTGTTGAAGGCTACCCTTGGGAAGTCGCGCGTCCTAAACTTGCGCAAGAAATTGGCTTCTATGGTCATGTCGAAGTAACACATGAGAACGGTAAAGAAGTTCGTAAATGGGTACCGGGTATGAGCGTAAAAGCAATGCCTTGGGATCTACCAATCGTGGGTTACGAGTCAGATACAGTTTACCCACTACGTCTTTGGGAATGTCAGGCAATTGCACCATTCTCACTAGCGAGCTTTAACAACGGCGACTACTTTGAAGCGCAGCACGCTCTTATCGATGCGGGCAATATCACTAAAGTTCTCTACCCGAATGATAACCACGAGAAAGGCAAAACTCTGCGTCTAATGCAGCAGTACTTCCACTCGGCGGCATCGGTACGCGACATTCTACGTCGTCATGAAGAAGCAGGTTTTGCGCTGGCTGATCTTCCTAAGCAAGAAACAATTCAGCTTAACGATACGCACCCAACAATTGCTATCCCAGAGCTAATGCGCATCCTTATCGACGAGAAAGGTCTATCTTGGGATAAAGCGTGGGATATCAGTGCAAATACTTTTGCCTACACTAACCACACGCTACTACCAGAAGCACTAGAAACGTGGCCAGAGTCGCTGATTCAGCGTCTACTACCTCGTCATATGGAAATCATTTTTGAAATCAACCACCGCTTCCTACAAGAAGTACGTAAGATGTGGCCTGGTGATGGTGAGAAGCAAGCGAAGCTGTCTATCATCCAAGAAGGTTTCAACCGCATGGTTCGCATGGCTAACCTTTGTGTTATCGGTTCTTATAAAGTCAACGGTGTAGCAGCGCTTCACTCAGAGCTAGTGAAGAAAGACCTATTCCCTGAGTTTAACGAAATCTTCCCAGGTAAACTGACTAACGTAACAAACGGTGTAACGCCTCGTCGTTGGTTGAAGTTCTGTAACCCAGGTCTGTCTCAGCTGATCACTGACAAGATTGGCAGCGAGTGGCCAGCAAAACTTGAGCAGTTAGAAGGTATTGCTAAGTTTGCAACTGACGCTAAGTTCCAACAGGAATTCATGGCAGTTAAGAAGCAAAACAAACAGCGCCTAGCTGATTGGGTTCAAGAGAACATGGGCATCGAGCTAGATACAAATGCTATCTTTGATGTTCAAATCAAACGTCTGCACGAGTACAAGCGTCAGCATCTAGACTTGCTACACATCTTGTCTCTGTACCACCGCATCATCAATGAACCTGGTTTTGAGTGTACGCCACGCGTATGTTTCTTCGCAGCGAAAGCAGCGCCAGGCTACCACCTAGCGAAAGAGATTATCTTCGCAGTGAACAAGGTTGCTGAGAAGATCAACAACGATCCGCGCATTGGCAACAAGCTGAAAGTGGTATTCATCCCAGACTACCGCGTAAGCATGGCTGAAATCATCATTCCAGCGGCTGATGTTTCTCAGCAAATCTCGCTAGCGGGCAAAGAAGCATCAGGTACGGGTAACATGAAGATGGCGCTAAACGGTGCACTAACTATCGGTACTATGGATGGTGCGAACGTAGAGATTCGTGAAGAAGTTGGCGATGAAAACATCTACATCTTCGGTCTAGACGTTGAAGGCGTGCAAGCGGTGAAAGCGCAAGGTTACAACCCTTACGACTACTACCA
This sequence comes from Vibrio sp. R10-SF1-ISO8, assembly GCF_059833805.1. Lineage (NCBI taxonomy): Bacteria > Pseudomonadati > Pseudomonadota > Gammaproteobacteria > Vibrionales > Vibrionaceae > Vibrio > Vibrio sp. R10-SF1-ISO8. Next base: position 560,071 of record NZ_JCBDHL010000010.1, read on the forward strand.
CGCAGATCCTCTACTGAAAGCATCGCTTGACCTGCTTGCGGGCGAAGAGTTCACCCCAGGTCAACCAGGCCTACTTCGTGCAACATTCGATAGCTTGCTAGATGGTGGTGACCCATACCTATGTTTAGCTGATTTTGCTTCTTATGTTCAAGCACATGAAGATATGGGCAAACAATACAAAGACCAAGCGGGTTGGGCGAAGAAAGCCATATTGAACACCGCCTTGGTTGGTAAGTTCACCTCTGACCGTTCAATTAGAGACTACGTGAACAACATTTGGAAATTAGAAGCTGTTAAGCGCTAATTGATTAAAAAGCCAAGGCCATGTGCCTTGGCTCTACTCTTTTTATAATGATTAATAACCCTACATTTTGAAGGTATTAGCAGTCCTTCGGAGAGAGCGATGAAACAAGATAACGCATTAAAACAAGTCGCTGAAATGGCGAGAATTGCCGACAGCTACGTTAGCGCGTGGGGAGATGAAGCTAAAGTTGAAGACGAAACCATTCGTCACTTACTTGCGTCTTTAGGCTATGACACGACAAATGATGAAACTCTTCTGAAATCAGCAGAGAAAAAGCATAAGAAAGATGTGCTAGACCCAGTACTGGTTGTCCGCGATGGTGAACCTGTCGAAGTGGCGCTGAATCTAGGAGCGAGTGCTCGTGAAAGTGAGTTTAGCTGGCGCTTAGATACTGAGCAGGGAGAGGTACTTGAAGGCTATCTTCAATCGCAAATCGTACGCGATGAGCGCAAAGAGGGTGGCCCTTTAGTGTTTGCATTACCGAGAGATATCGCTTGGGGTTATCACAAGCTGACTATCACTCGTAAGCGTCGTAAAGCCCCTTATGAGATGACATTGATTGTGACGCCAAAAGCGTGTTTCAAACAAGATGGCATCTTAAACGGCAAGAAAATGTGGGGGCCAAGTGTTCAGCTTTACACGCTTCGCACTCAGCACAACTGGGGTATTGGTGATTTTGGTGACCTTAAACAACTGGTTGCCGATATCGCATCACGCGGTGGTGATTTTGTTGGCTTAAACCCAATTCATTCATTGTTCCCGGCAAACCCAGAAGGGGCGAGCCCATACAGCCCGTCGTCACGCCGCTGGCTAAACATCATGTACATTGACGTTAGTTCTGTGCCGGAGTTTGCACTAAGCATTGAAGCGCAGCAAAAAGTGGGCAGTGCAGAGTTCCAACAACGTCTGCAAAAAGCACGCGAGTCACACTGGGTAAACTACACCGAAGTCTCTGATCTGAAAATGAGTGTCTTGCCTCAGCTATTTACTGAGTTTAAGAAACGTCACTTAGATAAAAATTCAGAGCGAGCGCAAACTTTCTTAGCCTTTGTTGAAGAGGGTGGCGAGAGCTTAGTTCATCAAGCGGCGTTTGATGCGCTTCACGCTAAACTGCACGCTGAAGATTCTAATGTTTGGGGCTGGCCTGTATTCCCTGAAGAGTACCGTAAGTTTGAAAACAGTGCGGTGCAAAGCTTTATCGAACAAAACCAAGATCAAGTTCATCTTTACATGTACCTACAGTGGGTTGCCGATACTCAGATTAAAGAAGCGCAAGCTTTGGCTGAAGAAAAAGGCATGTCAGTGGGCTTATACCGCGACTTGGCTGTGGGTGTGGCGGATTCAGGCTCAGAAACTTGGGCGGATGATGGTAACCTAATCATGGATGCAAGCATCGGTGCTCCACCAGATGTCCTTGGACCACTTGGTCAAAACTGGGGACTACCTCCGCTGAATCCACAAGTGCTGCAAGCGACTGGCTATGATGCATACATCAAGCTGCTGCGCGCGAACATGAAGCACTGTGGCGCACTGCGTATTGACCATGTGTTAGGCCTGCTACGTTTATGGTGGATTCCTAAAGGTGAAAACGCAACTAAAGGCGCTTACATTTACTACCCAGTGGAAGACATGCTAGCGATTCTGGCATTAGAGTCGCATCGCTATCAATGTAGTGTGATTGGCGAAGATTTAGGTACTGTGCCTGATGAAATCGTCGAGATTCTACGCGACGCTGGCGTTCACTCATACAAGGTCTTCTTCTTTGAAACTTCAGAAGATGACGGCGGCTTTATTTCACCTGCTCATTACGCAGAGCAATCTATGTCTGCCCTGTGTACTCACGATATGCCAACGCTCCGTGGTTTCTGGCACTGTGAAGACCTTAAGATGGGTGAAGAGCTTGGCCTTTATCCTGACGCAGAGCAGCTCAAAGGTCTGTTCGCTGACCGTCTAGAGTGTAAGCAAGGTATCCTTGACTCAGTGGCATGGCATGGTTACCTACCAGAAGGTGTGGGCCGTGATGCGCAATATGTACCAATGGACTCTTACCTAGCGGAAGCACTTCAACTTCATGTTGCAGCAGGTTCTTCGACACTGCTCAGTGTCCAGCTGGAAGATTGGCTTGAAATGGACAAGCCAGTTAACATTCCTGGCACGGTCGATGAGTATCCAAACTGGCGTCGTAAACTGTCGATGAATCTCGACGAAGTGTTCGCGCATGAAGGGGTTAATCGCATTGCTCACAAGCTCACCGAAGTTCGAGCGAAAGTAAGCAAATAGTCGTCTAATTGCAGTTCATACATAGAAAATTTTAGGTTGTATCACTCTATGTAGAGCCGGAATTCGGTAAACTGTCATAACGCTAATTAAGCCCGCTGCATAGCGGGCTTTTTGGGTCATTTGACCTGTCAATACGACAACTAATCTTATTTGGATTATGAAAGTTAGGTTAGGGAGAGAAGTAACTTGAAAACAACAACGTTAGATAAGGCAACAAAGATTTATAACCGGCTTTCACACGCGACATTCGCTGACCCATTTTCGTTTATCGGGCCTTTTATCGATCCAGAGCACGGTGCTTTGCGTGTATGGATGCCAGGCGCTGATAAAGTTGAATTAGTGATCGACGATCAGCGAGTAGAACTTGAAAGGGAAGATGCCTCTGGCTTTATCCTTAAACAAGAGCAAGATTTACACTTAACACACTACCTGCTTGCCGTCGATTGGAATGGCACCGAGCAACTGGTAGATGATCCTTATCAGTATCACAACATCTACGCTGAATATGATGAGCTGCATACGCCTAAAGAAATGTACAAGCATATGGGCGCGCAGTTTATGACGCTTGAGCGTGGTGGCAAACAGATTTCGGGTATCCGTTTTTTGGTATACGCTCCGCATGCTTCTGCGTGTAGTTTGGTGGGCGAGTTCAACCAGTGGGATGGACGCCGCACGCCTATGCAGCGTCTCGACTATGGTATCTGGGGTATCTTTATTCCAAATCTCCCTGAAGGTACTCAATACAAATTTGAGTTAAAAGGGCCAAATGGCGAAGGCTTACCTCATAAGGCTGATCCTTGGGGCGCGTTTGCGGAGCAGTACCCTTCTTTTTCTTCAGTGACTTACGATCATAGCCGTTACCAATGGCAAGATGATCAGTGGCAAAATCGTCCAGTGACGGAAAAGCGCAAAGAAGCGCTCTCTTTCTATGAGCTGCATGCGGGTTCTTGGCGTCGTGGTGCGAACGGTGACTTCTTAAACTACCGTGAGTTGGCTGAGCAGCTAATTCCTTATCTTGTCGATATGGGCTACACCCACATCGAATTGATGCCTGTTTCCGAGCACCCATTCTATGGCTCTTGGGGCTATCAGCCAGTGGGTTTATTTGCGCCAACCAGTCGTTTTGGTACACCAGATGACTTTAAATACTTCGTCGATCAGTGTCACCAGGCCGGTCTAGGTGTGGTACTTGATTGGGTGCCAGCGCACTTCCCATCAGATGATCACGGCTTAGCGAATTTTGATGGTACGCCTTTATTCCACGACCCAGACCCTCGTCGCGGTTGGCACCAAGATTGGAACTCATACATCTACGATCTAGGCCGTGAACATGTAAGACGTTTCTTAGTTTCTAACGCATTGTATTGGTTTGAGCAGTTCCATATTGATGGCATTCGAGTCGATGCTGTCGCGTCTATGTTGTACCTCGATTACTCACGTAGCCATGATCAATGGATTCCAAACGTTGATGGTGGCAATGAAAACTACGATGCGATTGCCACGCTGAAGTGGATGAATGAGGAAGTGTACAAATACTTCCCGAATGCGATGACCATAGCTGAAGAATCGACCGCATTCCCGGGAGTGTCTGCACCTACCTTTATGGGCGGCTTAGGCTTTGGATTTAAGTGGAATATGGGCTGGATGCACGACTCTTTGTCTTACATTCAAGAAGACCCGATTCACCGTCAATACCATCACAATACGATTACCTTCCCATTGGTTTATGCCCACAGCGAGAACTATGTACTGTCGCTATCACACGATGAAGTGGTTTACGGTAAAGGTTCTATTCACAATAAGATGCCTGGCGACGAGTGGCAGCAAACGGCCAACTTGCGTGCGTACCTTGGTTACATGTACGCACAACCGGGTAAAAAGCTTAACTTTATGGGCGCAGAATTTGGTCAGACAGCGGAATGGAACCATGACGATCAACTGCAATGGTTCCTGCTTGATTTTGAACGCCATCAAGGGGTTCAGGCGTTGACTCGCGATCTCAATAAGCTATACAGCAGCGAGAAAGCAATGCATGAGCTAGATTGCGAACCGCGTGGCTTCGAGTGGCGATTGCAAGATGCTGCTGAAGCGTCGATTTTGGCTCATGAGCGCTTGAGTGATAGTGGAGAGCGTATTCTTGTCGTGACCAACTTTACTCCTGTCCCGCACGAAGAGTTCAGATTGGGTGTACCACATGAAGGAACCTATCAATTGCTGCTTAACACCGATGACAACAAGTACCACGGTAGTGGATTTGAAGTACTTAACTCGGTGACGAGCGAAGAGGTAGCAAGCGAGGGCTTAGAACAATCCATTCATTTACGATTGCCGCCGTTAGCGACCGTCTTCTATAAGTTAGCCTAACCAAACTAGCCCAGTGAAAACTGGGCTTTTTTAGCTCTGACATTTGATGACAAAGCCTTACAACATCCATATACATTAATAATCAATGGCTCAATAAACTATCCATAACAATAATGAATGGTTTTGGAGCTGAAATTGAAACCCTTAATCCCACTATTTATCGCCGTTACCGTACTCTCTGGTTGTCAGTCTTCAAAAGATAATCTTGCTCCCTATGTCTTCCAGTCGCAATGCCAAGAAGCAGATGAGTATGATTTTGAGCCTCTGACTTTTACCGTCGACTCCTCATTTGAGCAGGCGCGAGTGAATGGTGTTATCTGTTCGGGGTCGTACACTGCATTTGAACAAATGACTAAACAGTACCCGAAAGTAAAGCTACTGCGATTAAAGGAGATCCCAGGTTCTGTCGACGATGAAACCAATCTTCGCTTATCGAAGAAGATTCATCAGATGGGGATCAGTACTTACTTAGGCGAGAATGGCATCGTTGAGTCAGGTGGGACGGACCTGTTTCTTTCAGGAGTGACCAGAAAGGCGGAAAAAGGCGCGAAAGTAGGCGTTCATTCTTGGGCTTTCGAAGATGATGATGGAAAAGTGGTGGGTGGCGTTGACTTACCAAAAAGCAGCCCAGAACATCAGCCGTATATTGAATACTATCAAGATATTGGGCTAAGCAAACCTGAAGAATTTTATTGGTTTACTATGCATGCGGCGTCTGCGGAGGGAATCTATTACATGTCCCCACAACAGCTTGAACATTTCGGCTTTAATACCCCAAGCTTTGCATTCTAGGTTAGCGGGTTCTCTATCACTCTTTGATATTGGGGTGCGCACTGCCTTGGTAGTTAGGAAGTTGTTCTCGCAGTCCCATAAAGGTATTGCGAGCGCTTTCTTTAGCGAGTTTGTTGGCCAGCCAATCAGGCAGAGCGCCGCCAGGATCAGCGAAAGCAACGTATTCGATAAGAGCACTACCATTGGTGAGCTTTTGCAGCGTCCATGTGGCTTTTACTGAGGTAATGCGGATGTAATCCTCTTGCTCGGGCAAACTGGCTGGAGGGGCGTCTTTGATGTTGAGTGTAAAACCTATCTCATCGACGGAATATTTTGAGTAAGTGACCATATCGCGGTCTTTCGCAGGCCAAGGTGCGGCAAATTGTGTGTAGACAATGTTTTCGTTGGATGAGATTTGCTTTATAACGCGGCTTAGGCTGACGTTATCAATCCAGTTCGGCACATTAGCGGTATCTTCCAGCAACAACAAAAACGCGCCGTAGCTGGTGGGGGCGAACATTCTGGCTCTAATCTCGACTAGCCCATCACTATGCTCACGAGAGTAGATGGTTATGCCGTCACTGTCGCTTTCAAACTTCCAGTTAGCAACTGGCTTTGCCCATACAGCGCTTGAGGCGATTAAACTGAAGATACAAATACTTTTCCCTAAGTTTGTCATTATCTTACCTGATTCCTAACCATCCTTGTTTAGTCTATATGACACTGAGCTTAATGCTTAATTCGGCCACGAAGAGACTTGGTCTGCGATTTGATGTTTTTACTTTTCAGCCGTCTTTCTTTAGATGCGCGGGTTGGTTTTGTCTCTCGACGTTTCTTTTGCACCACCATTGCCGATGTGATCAGTTCAGCGAGTCTGTTGAGCGCATCTTCTTTGTTTTGCTCTTGAGTTCGATATTGCTGAGCTTTTATTGTGATGACACCTTCTTTAGAAATACGAGAATCACGCAGAGCAAGAATTCGTTCTTTATAAATGCTAGGTAAGCTAGAGTGCTTAACATCAAACTGAAGATGAATAGCACTCGAGACTTTGTTGACGTTCTGTCCGCCCGCACCTTGAGCTCGTATTGCTGTGAGTTGGATCTCCCAAGCTTGTAGGGTGACGTTGTTGGATATCTTTAGCATTCAGTACATGTGATTTAGGCTATGAAGAGTCATTGTAGCCTGACTGAAGCGCTTCGCCATGGTTTTCAGGTTTTTTGAAGCCATATCGTTGGTAAATCACATAGTGTCTTATCGGTCAAAATGAGGATCTAAGCATTGATAAACAAGGTTTAATGGTCCAGAAAGCATATCTAATGTGAGCTCACTGCTAGGCTGGCAGTTGAGTGCCAAAGCGAAACCATGCAAGTAGTCGGCAAGGAGGTCGATAGCGTGCTTAGTGGTTTCAGGGGAGAGAGCAAGAGGCTGCACTATCGTTTCAAAGCGTTCGATAAATACATTGGCAGGACTGACGGAGTCCATTTTGAGTAGCGTTTCAAGTAATCCAGGGTAGCGATGCAAAAGAGATACGTAGCTGATGCAGAGCTGTGATAATTGAGTTTGCCAATCTTCACTCGCGTCAGGCTGGTAGATATCTTCAATCAGAGAAATGACGATAGATTCTTGCAATGCATTCTTGTTACGGAAGTAGTGATATATCGCCATTGCGTCAACGAATAACTCGGTGGCTAACCCTCTGACACTTGGCATTTTATTGTCTCTAAGCATCAACTCTTTTGCTTTGCTAAGAATGCGTTCAGCATCCAATTGGCTTGTTTGGGCTTGAGGGCGCCCTCTGCGTTTTTGCTTGACAGACATCTTAGGATCTCATTAATCTAATATTAATTCTACAGTGTAGAATTAATTGTAACTCAGTTTTATACTTTGTCCAAACTCGTTTATCGGAGAACCTGACCATGGCAAATATCGTATTTATTGCAACCAGTCTTGACGGTTATATCGCAGACAAGGATGGGGGACTCGATTGGCTGCATTCGATACCTAACCCAGACAATATTGATATGGGATTTGTGCCCCTGCTTGAGCGTGTCGATGCGTTGGTGATGGGCAGAAATACCCTTGAAGCAGTACTAAGCTTTGACGTTGATTGGCCATACAGTAAGCCCGTCTTTGTGCTGAGCAACACATTGAAAGAAGTCCCATCTGGCTATCAAGACAAGGTGTTCTTAGTCAGTGGAGATTTGCCTGACATCGTTAAGGATCTTAATGAACAAGGTTACCAAGATTTGTATATCGACGGTGGAGTGACAATTCAAAACTTCTTAAAACAAGATCTGATAGATGAACTTGCTATCACCACTATTCCAGTTGTTCTCGGTGGCGGCGCAAAACTGTTTGGGGAACTGGATGGTTTGCAAAAATACAATTTGGTTGAAAGCAAAGTCTATCTCGATGCGATTGTTCAAAGTCGCTACCAGCGCCAGCGATAGTTACAAGACCCTCTGATAGTCGAGAGGGTCTACTAAATCTTCTTTAACCTCTTACTGTAAAGGTTGAGGCTACAGGCTTATGGTCACTCACGTTGTCAAATCCTTCATCTAAGACCTTAGTTTGCAAGTCTTTAAGATTCCCAGTTTTGTTGGTCAATCCAGTGTTGTCCAGTTCGCCAAAGTCTGGACGATCTCGGCCTTCTTTATGCTTGATCTTGCCTGTTGAATCTAACTGCATGTAGGTATGGCTGTTAAGAGCCTCAAACTTAAATCCATGCTTCGCTAAATGAGTGTCATCGTGTGATACAGGATCATACATGGTTCCATCGCCTAAAAGCTTTTCACGCTCATTCAAGTCACCGGTAATTAGAACTTCCTCATTGGATTTAATTCCAGCCATAAGTTTGTTGCCTTCTAATTCACGCTTGGCCTCTTTGTTGGAGTCTAGGTGTGCGGAAATAGCGGTAATATCTTGTCCATTGACTTCTAAGGAAGTTTTAACGCCCCCTTTATTGCCAGTAATGCCTAACAAGAACTCCATATTCTTGCCTCCCCAACCGTGTCGGTATTCAGACTCTCCTTTTACTTTAACGTCGGCACCATCTTTGGCAAATACAGACATAGACGTGTAGCTGACGCCTTCACCTAGTCCTTTGGTCATAACCTTCATCTTGTTTTGGCTGAGTAGGTTCATGCCCTCAAGCTCTAGATCTTTGGCAAGCAGTTTAGATTCTTGCTCAGCAAACAGTACGACATCATAGTCACCACTTTTGATTAGGTTCTGGAAATAGTTTTTTGTTTCTTCCGGCATTTTTTGGTTTGCCTGATTGTAGGTAACGGTGAGTACTTTCGCTTCACCGATTCTTCCTTTGTTGTGTAGCTGTTGATTCATCTGATTGAGCTTCAAGTCATTGTTTTTTGTTGCATCAGACTTGTTGAAAAAATGGCTAAAGAAGCTTTTGCTCTCTTTCTGTTTTAAGCTTATTTCTCCATCGCTATTTTTGGTAACGCTATATTCTTTGCCAAAAATAGAGCCAAATTTAACGGTATCACCTTGTTTGGCTTCATTTTTTAATCTGTGAATATCAGCAAGATCTAAATTACCTCTATGCTGACTATTAATATGAATGGTTGACATGATTTTCTTCCGCTCTTGATTTAATAATGGAAAACAATTAAATGAAAATGCCTGAGTTCGGTCTTTCTATAGACTCAGTAGATGTTTCAACTTGTTCAATGAACTGATGCCATTGTTCGACTTTATCGAGCAACTGCTGAAGTGTGTTTTGGACATAGCCTTGAGGTTTGTTGGATAGGGCTATTATCTTGTAAATGCTTAAACGACGGCTATCGGGTATGAGACCAACACCGAACCCGCCTCGAAAAGGCTCTAGCGCCTGCTCGCCTAAAGCAACAGCTAGTTGATCTGGCATGGGAATAGGTAGCTCAATAGGGCTAGTAATAGAAACATGTAGGTTGATTGTGGCTTCATTTTTGAAAATAGTAAGAAAAAGAGCTTCGTCATGAATGCCGCTTTCTGGTGATAACTCACACTGAAATAATCCGTTGTCATCGAATTCAACATTATTGCCTAAAAAACTAATACTCTCTTGATAGATATCCATTACTACGCCTTTACCTCACTAATAATCTTGGTATGTTTTTTATTATTTAATTGCGAGGAGTTTATAGCGCTTATGGGCGAAAGGAATATTAGATATGGCTGTGATTTTTTATGATTTACATATTTAGATTGACGGCTTATTTGCCTGTATTCCACCAATTGAAACTTGAAAGGGCGTTGTACTGACTGGAATTGTTGAAGTCCTGCGCTAGTTTTAAAGAGTCATTCGCTCAGGTCTAGGAGGAACATGCAAATGAATCCAGTTGGTTGGTTTGAAATCTATGTTGACGATATGTCGCGTGCGAAAGCGTTCTATGAAGCAGTGTTTGAAACGTCGTTAGAGAAACTTGATGGTGACGCTAAGATGGAAATAGAAATGTGGCTTTTTCCATCCTCTATGGAGCAGTATGGCGCAGCGGGTGCGTTAGCAAAAATGGAAGGGGTTTCTCCAGGTGGCAATAGCACACTGGTCTACTTTTCTTGCCAAGATTGCGTTAATGAGCAGTCAAGAGTCGAAGGCGCTGGTGGCAAGGTGGTTCACACTAAATTTGCTATTGGCCCACACGGTTTTATCTCTATGGTCTCCGACACTGAAGGCAATATGATTGGTCTTCACTCGATGGAATAACACCGATGACACATTTTAAGTTGGCCCCCCAACCTGTGTGCGGGGGGCTCTTTGGTTAGATAAGTGTCGCTGCGGTTTGGTCACCCATTGCAATCAGAGTATCTAAGATCTTCTCGCCATCAGCACGTAAACCGTTGTGCTCATATTCATTCGTAATCCAAGCTTTGGCATTTGGCATCTCTGCCAGTGTTTCTCGGCTGATATCCATCTCAACAAACATGTCATCGGCATAGACAGCGCAGCTTACTGGTACTTTATTGTTTGCTAACTGTTTCATATCGTATAACGGTTGCCAGTCTTCTTTCGCTGCGAGTAACTCAGCGGCGGCTTTTAGTGGTTGCAAGTTCTTGTATTGATCAAACATCCAAGGGAAGACCATCTCACCAGTAAAGTAGAAAGGTTTGTCTTTATCGTAGTTAAACGCTGGGTTTTGCTGACGAACTCTATGAGCACTCCAGTTTGACGCAAAGCCTTGGCAGTAGATTGATTCATGCAAAATGGCATAGATCGGATTCGTCTGGAAACCTTGCTCTATCAGCATGCTGCTCAAAAACTCATAGCGCAGCTCGGTTTTTCCATTAACCTCAATAAGGGCGTTTTCTAGTGCGTAGTAGGTTGGCAAGAAAGTATCACTCATACCGAAGTTAATTCCAATCTGCTGGAATTGCTCAACGGTAAATCGCTGTCCGTTGGGTAGGTATTCTTCGTTATCGATCAAGTGATCGGCAATCTGTTTACACAGCTGTTGAGCTTTAGGGAACTGCTGGAAGAAAGCTTGGTTCTTCTCCATCGTTCGTTTAAAAGTCGCCTGATATACATCGTCTGGGTGACGAGAAATCGACGGGACACCGCCAGTAATAAAGCTGCGAGACAAACTCTGAGGAAAAAGTGATAGATAGGTGAGTGAACAGAAACCACCGAAGCTTTGACCTAGAATTGACCACTGCTCAACCCCAAATTGCTGGCGAATAAACTCGGCATCGCGAACGATGTTGTCAGCACGAAAGTAGCTTAAATACTCCGCTTGCTCTTCAGGTGTTAGGTGCGCCAGAGTTTGGTGAGAGATCACTGAACTATTGCCCGTTCCGCGTTGGTCTAACAGTAAAACACGGTAATCTTGCAGCGCGCGCTTTACCCATCCGCTATTGCCATTTTGACGAGGAGAGGGGAAGCCTGGGCCGCCTTGAAAGTAGACCAACCAAGGCTTTGCGCTGTTACCATCTGAAACCAAGGATAGCTCGCGAGCAAAAACGGTAATTTCACCTTGCGTAGCGTCTGAGTAATTTAAAGGGACTTGAAAGTAATGCGGAGTGTATTTTACTCCTGCATCAATAAATTGCTGAGCGGTATTGATCATTATTAGTACATCCGTGACGTTGAGATGCGGTATCTTATCGTGTTGCCATGCGGATACCAATGCCAGTTTGGGTTAGTGTGGACTGAGCGATGGCAATGATAAATCTCAGTGACCTGAGTCATCTTTATCCTTATCCTAACCTTGGACTAAATCATAGATAACCAAAAGAATGAAATTATGAATGTTTTTGACTCTCCATTTGCAGGCAAACCGCTGACCGAGCAGGTAACCAACCCCAATATTATTGTTGGTCGTCATAGCTACTATTCGGGCTATTATCATAGCCATGGTTTTGATGATTGCGCACGTTACTTAAATCCGGATAGAGACGATGTCGATAAACTGATCATCGGTAGCTTTTGCTCGATAGGCTCGGGCGCTGTATTTATGATGGCAGGAAATCAAGGACACCGCAGCGACTGGATCTCGACCTTTCCTTTTTTCTATCAATATGATGAGAACTTCGCAGATGCGCAAGATGGATTTTCATGCGCAGGAAATACAGTGGTGGGGAATGATGTGTGGATAGGCTCTGAAGCGATGATTATGGCGGGGGTAACCATAGGAGATGGTGCTATTATTGCCAGTCGCGCTGTTGTGACCAAGGATGTCGCACCCTATGAAGTCGTGGGATCAAACCCAGCCAAGCACATTAAGTATCGTTTCTCAGAAAGTGAGCGAGAGAAGCTAAATGAAATGCAGTGGTGGCACTGGCGCGATGAGCAGCTTAAAGGCGCTATGTCATTACTCTGCTCGGGTGATGTGGATGGGTTGTATAGCTACTGGCAGCAACACATCACTGATTAAAATTGAGACAAGGCACAGATATTCACTTCTGTGCCTTTGTTTTATCTATGGTCACCTTTAAGGTCATAATACCAACCAGAATAAATTTCTGGTCATTCTTGCTGGTTAAAATCGCTGATAGCTACAAAATCTATGCCTTGCTCTAAGCGATTTTTCCTGCGCAATTATCTGATCAGCTATTTATCCCGATTGGTATAAATTGAAGGATTAATCACCCAACAAGGTTTTGCTATGGAACTGCCCAGTCACTCTAACATTCACCCCTATTTGCAAGGGGCCTACTTCGCTGATACACACAACATAAAGTTGGCTTGTAACGGTGAATCCGCACTCGAAGTCTACTTTGCGATGGTGAATAAGACGCCCCGCTGGGTTAATGCGCTAATGGATTTACGCAATCGCATTGTTTCAAAACTGGGGTTGAAACACCTAGGGCGTATGGCAGATTTGGATGAAAACAAACCGATTGGCGAGTATCGAGTTGGCGATCAAGTGGGTATCTTTTCTATTGTGAGTTTAAGCGACAACGAACTGCTGGTAGAAGACTGCGATAAGCACCTCAATGTTCGGCTCTCTTTTCTTATTGTTCCTGATGGCGACACAATGACCTTGCATGCAACAACGGTTGTCGATGTTAAGAACACGTTCGGCAAAGTGTATATGTTTTTTGTTGCCCCAGTACACAAGCTGATAGTACCCACCTCTTTAAAAACACTCGTACCCGCTTAAATCTCATTGTCGTTCGAATTATTCGAACGACAGGCTCTAATCTCCCCGCTCAATTTACTCTTCAAGGTCAGTAAACTGTCTTCATTCCTTCATGGAGCCAAACTAAGGGGAGACAGCATGAGTGTAACCAGACAAGTTAATCAAGTAATCCAAGTTCATCCGACCTCAGATGGTGATGGGGTTAAGATACAGCGCGTGGCTGGGTTTAACAATGCGCAGTTTTCTCCATTTCTAATGGTTGATGAGCTTAAGTCGGACCAACGTTCAGATTACGTTGGCGGCTTTCCACCTCATCCTCACCGCGGAATAGAAACGCTAACTTATATGCTCAAAGGTCATTTTCAACACAAAGATCATATGGGCAATGTTGGCGAGCTGAGAAGTGGTGGGGCTCAGTGGATGGCGGCTGGCCGAGGAGTTATCCATAGTGAAATGCCTATTATGGAAGAGGGGGATTTGCACGGTTTCCAAATTTGGATAAATCAACCTGCGCGCGACAAAATGAAGCCAGCTCAATATGTCGATTTTCAGCCAGAGACAATCACTGAACATAGTGACGAGCAGCTTGGTTTGATTCGTGTGCTCGCCGGAACGATCAATGCCAATGAAATGCAGCTTAAAGGTCCGTTAAGTAATACGGGTGTTGAGCTTAGCGTGTCTGATTGGCGCGCCGAAAGTGACCAGCAAGTGAGTGTGTCAGTACCTGAGCAATTCAACATGATGATCTTAAACTATCAAGGTAAGGTTCAAGTTGGTGATTACACACTCAAGCAGGGTGAACTTGCGCTGCTGGGTAAAGGTGAGCGAGTCGACTTGAAAGCGTCCGAGCAAAGTGGCGTGTTAATTTTCGCTGGCGAGCCAATTGATGAGCCTGTCGTTCATTACGGCCCGTTTGTCATGAATACGATGGATGAGATAAATCAAACCATACAGGATTACAATTCCGGTGTGTTTGAAACTTACTAAACAACTTTAGGAGTTCAGCTTGAACTTCACTTAACGCAAAGCGAACTATTCACTGCCAGTTCTTTTTGTTTTGCCACACCTTAGCGTGTGGCTTTTTTCTATCTGGATGCCTGCAATATCGTTCAATAACTCTTACTTCTCTTTGGCTAGGCTAAATGGCTAGTGAAGGAGAACAAAATGAATAGTTTAATTATTGCTATGTTGGCATTTGCGTTTGTGGGTGCCGCTACACCCGGGCCAGTGAATCTTTTGGCGACAGCCACAGCCGCCCAACGAGGTAGTCGAGAAGCCGGTAAACTGGTGCTAGGAGCGTCAATTGCTTATGCTTTAGTTGTGCTCATCTCTGGCAGTGTAATGCATGAGTTGGTTGAGCTTTTACCCTTGTTGGAAGCTAGATTGAAGTGGGTAGGCAGCGCATTTTTACTCTACCTCGCATACCAGATATTTGCTGCACCTGTGGCTGAGTTGGAAGGGCAAACGACGCTGACCTCAGGCTGGTGGATAGGATCGCTTACCCAATTGCTTAATCCCAAAGCTTGGTTGGTGGCGATGTCTGGAGTCAGTTTGTATGTGGTCGGACAGGGCAATACAGATTACTGGCTTTGGGTGTTTACTCTGGTGTCGTTAGTTTGTTGCTTAGTGGGTGTTGGCTTATGGGCGATGAGTGGGCGTGCTTTATCTAGTTACTTATCTCAGCCCCATAAGCAGCGCATTTTTAATCGAATGATGGCGATAACCTTGGCTGCTTCTGTTAGCATGATTTGGTTATAGTTTTGCAAACCTATACAGCGCAAGGAGCTGCGCATGAAAAAAGATAACAGCGCGAATTTTAAGCAAAGTACGGTACTGCCTTGGATTGAGATGAGAATCGCAAGCCAAAGCACCGCTTGTTATGCAGCGCATTCTCACGATGAGTTTTCATTTGGGATAATCCAACAAGGCAAAGCTGACTATCGTAATCACAGCTCGACGCATCATATTGGTCGCGGTGACATAGTGACGATTAATCCCGCCGATGTTCACTCTTGTAACCCGGAAGCGGGAACTTGGTCTTATAGCATGCTGTTTGTTGATACCAAACAGATGGGGGCGATTCAGCGAGAAATTCTCGGCCAATCTCAGGCTGGGTATAGTGCAGACTACACACCATTTCGTCACGCATTTGAGCGCAGTGAGCCAATCAAAAATAACTATTTAGCTCTGTTTAACGATCTCCAGTCAGAAGCGAGCCAAATACAGGTGCAAACTCGTCTGTATGACTTTATTGAAGCTGTTCACGTACAGAGTTCAATGGAGGTTAAACCATCCCCCTCTTCATCATTAAAAAGGGTGCAAGAAAAACTGCTTGATGACGTTAGCCAGATTCATCAGTTGGATCATTTAGCGCAAGAAGCCCAGATGAGCCGTTACCAGCTCCTTAGAGCGTTCAAGCACTACTATGGTCTTCCACCTCATGCCTATTTGATGGATGAGAAAATCAAACGTGCCAAGGTGATGCTTAAATCCGGTCAGGAGATCGCCGAGGTGGCTCAAGAGCTTGGATTTTCTGACCAAGCGCACTTTCAACGTCAGTTTAAAAAGAAAATTGCCGTTACCCCTAAGTTCTATCAATCACATTTTGTTGATTGAGCAGCAATAAAAAAGGAAGCCGAGGCTTCCTTTTTGTCTATTTAACGTGTGATTTAAGCGCTTTGCTTTTCAGCCTCTTCATCACCGATAAAGCCACCAGTCTGGTGTGCCCAAAGTTGGGCGTAGATTCCGCCGCTTTGAACTAACTCTTGGTGAGTGCCTTGCTCAACGACTTCGCCTTTATCGAGAACGATCAATCGATCCATTGCGGCGATGGTTGAGAGTCGGTGCGCAATGGCAATAACCGTTTTACCTTGCATCAACTCATTCAGGCTCTCTTGAATGGCTGCCTCAACTTCTGAATCTAGAGCTGAGGTTGCTTCATCAAGAATCAGAAGCGGAGCGTCTTTCAGTAGGACACGTGAAATCGCAATACGCTGACGCTGACCACCAGAAAGCTTCACACCACGTTCACCAACCTGAGCATCGTAGCCTACGTTGCCAAACGGGTCGTTCAGTGTTTCGATGAACTCATGTGCGTGTGCCTGTTTCGTCGCTCGGTGTAACTCTTCTTCGCTCGCATCAGGGTTACCATACAAGATGTTATCGCGGATAGAGCGGTGCAGCAGTGAGGTATCTTGCGTTACCATACCGATGTTACTGCGCAGTGAGTCTTGAGTGACATCAGAGATAACCTGACCATCAATCTTGATCTTACCGCTTTCAACATCGTGGAAGCGAAGAAGTAGGTTAACCAAAGTAGATTTACCCGCACCAGATCGACCCACTAACCCCACTTTTTCACCTGGCTTGATGTTCAGGTTAAGGTTGCTGATCACGCCTTTAGTTTTGTCACCATAGTGGAAGCTAACATCGTCAAACTCGATACCGCCTTGATTGACTACTAGAGGTTTCGCGTCTGGTTTGTCTTGAATATCAATGGGTTTAGACATGGTTTTCATGCCATCAACTACGGTACCCATGTTCTCGAACAGAGCACCGACTTCCCACATGATCCACATCGACATACCGTTGATACGCAGTGCTAGGGCAATCGCAATCGCAATCGCACCGATACTGATCGAGTTATCCATCCACAGGTAGATAGAAAGCGCGCTGATTGAGAACACCAAAACGTAGTTAGTAATCTCGACCGCGACATCAAACCCTGTCACCAAACGCATTTGACGGTAAACCGTGCCTAAGAAGCCATTCATGCCTTCTTCGGCGTACTCTGTTTCACGTCGGCTATGCGAGAACAGTTTCACGGTTGCAATGTTAGTGTAGCTATCGACGATACGACCTGTCATGGTTGAGCGAGCGTCCGCTTGTTCAGAAGCAACCTGTTTCAGCTTAGGTACAAAGTAGAGCTGAATACCGACATAGCAGAATAGCCAAATGATCATTGGGATCATCAGGCGCCAGTCGGCCTGAGCTAACAGCACGACAATCGAGGTGAAGTAGACAGAAACGTAAACAAACACGTCCATCGTCTTCATCACGGTTTCACGTACCGCTAGCGAGGTTTGCATCACTTTAGTCGCGACACGGCCAGCAAAGTCATCCTGATAAAAGTTCAGGCTTTGCTTAAGTAAGTAGCGGTGAGCTAACCAACGAATCGACATTGGGTAGTTACCAAGTAACGTCTGGTGAACGAGTAGCGAGTAACCAACCACAAGAACAGGCATTACAACCAGCAAAAGGGCGCCGTAGAAAATCAGATCACTCTGGTTATCTTGCCAAAACGTTTCTGGGTTACTGTTCGACAGCCAATCGACCAAGTTACCCATTGCTCCAAATAGAGAAACTTCAACAATTGCGACAATGGTTGCCATTACAGACATGATGATCAACGGGATTTCGAACCCGCGAGTGTAGTGGCGACAAAACGCAAAAATACCCGAAGGAGGCTGTGTCGGCTCCTGCTCGGGGAAAGGCTTAGTAAAGCCTTCAAACTTTTTAAACATAAATAAATTCCTAAACACGCAAAGATAGAAAGTTGCCTATGTGGCAGATGCGTACGTCCACTAGGGTCAATAGACCCTAAAAGGAAGGGTGAAACACCAATCTAGTCACCTATCTAGCTTGGTACAGCAATGGTATACCCTTAGTGGGGGAAATGTAACCAGTTTATTATTCTTTCCTTTGCATAATATTCAATCAAAGATCATAAAAAGTCATTGTGACAATAAAAATAACTGGCTGTAAGTTTAATAGCGGTAATTATTACTGTGGTTGTAGTTAATTATCAGGTTAATTCAGTAATATTTCATTTAACATTATGTCTACAATTGGCAGTAATGAGTGAGATTAATTGAGTCTGTCACAATGTTGAAACAGAAAACCCTACTACAGAAAAATCAATCAACAGTACAAAACGCTAATTGTGTGGTGATGGTGCCACCAAAAGAGTTTGCGTTTAATGCCGAAACGGCGCAGGACAATGAATTCCAACACCAAGTTTCTCTGTCTACCAGCGAAGTACGCCAAAGTGCGATGCAAGAGTTTAACGCCATGGTGGCGGAGTTGCGTCAAGTGGGTGTTCAAGTGGTGGTCTATGATTACCCATTGGGTGAGGTGGAAACACCTGATGCAGTGTTCCCAAATAACTGGTTTAGTACGACTGCCAGTGGTGAGCTATACACATTCCCGATGGCGTGCAAAAACCGTCAGCAAGAAGTTAAAGTCGATGCATTAGTTGCAACGCTTGAAAGTGCAGGTCGCCCAGTACAATCTCAAGACAGTCTTCTGTCATATCTAGAGCAAGATGCGCACCTTGAAAGTACAGGCGTGATGGTAAAAGATCATGTCAATAGAACCGTCTACGCTGCGCTTTCTCAACGTTGTGATCGTGAAGTACTGGAAGATTATGCTGAGCGTATTGGTTACGATCGAGTGGTTTCGTTCCAGACTGCATTGCCATCAGGTAAGCCGATTTATCACACTAATGTGATGATGGCGATTGGGGAAAGCTTCTGCGTTATTTGTGATGAGGTCATCCCTGAGTTTGAGCGTCGATTTGTCATCAAGTCATTAGCGAAGGACAAGCAGGTGATTTCGATTTCACTAGAACAGATGAATCAGTTCTGTGGCAACATTTTACAGCTTGAAACGGTTAACGGTGAAAAAGTGATTGCGATGTCTCAATCAGCATTTGATACGTTTTCTCCAGCTCAACGTGCTCAACTGTCGAGCCATGGTAAGTTGCTGCCATTTAACGTTAAAACGATTGAAAACATTGGCGGTGGTAGCGTTCGTTGTATGTTAGGTGAAGTGTTCTTACCAACACGTACCAACAACCTATAAGCTTCAAGCGAATTTAAAAACCAAATGGGCACCTCATCGGTGCCCATTTTAGGTTTAGTGCTATTGATAGTACTGTTCTAGATAGTCGGTTAGCTTGTCGATATCAACGGGCACTATCTCAGAGCTATCTACGCCTTTCTCGACCAATCCTTCCTTAATCAGTTCGTGGATAATGCGTGTATAGGCTCTTTCGGTGCAGCCGAATCTTTGTGCTTCTTGGTACATATAACTGTGACCCCTAGTGTGAGTACCAGAGGTATATCGAGTGATCATATCCTTGATGATATTGAACTTTAGCGGATAGAGAGAACGTTCCATCGCAATATGCATGGTATTTAGATAGATGTTCGACATACGGTGACTCATCCAAAAGGCCACCTGGGCATCTTCAAGCAGGAACTCAGCAAAGCGTTCTTTTGGAATCACGGTCAGCTGAGCATCTTGTGTCGCAATGACACTAAAAGGGCTAGGCTTACCAGAGAAAAATTCCATCTCACCAAAGAAGTTATCTTCCAGATAGTAGTCCCCTAAGCTGAGAGTTTTCCCATTCTCTGCGGTGTGCAGCACTGAAAACTGCGCCGCTTCTGTCCAATACACTTCATTGACTTCGCTATGTTGGCGAATGATGAAATCGCCTTTGCTGACGTGCAAGGTTTTGTACTGTTCACGTTTCACTAGTTGGCGGATCTTATTCAACCCGTCACTTAAAATCTTATTCTTATCCATAGTGAATTTGCTTTGCTTAACATTGATTTGGCTATTTTGGCGTGCGACCGGACAATTGTCGTGTTATATATCATCGTTAATCATATACCATGAGTTTTATCGTTATCAAAACAAATGATTAAGTGTCATTACCGCCACTTTGGTGTGTTGAGCTACGCTTACTCAATAAGCAGGAAAGTTAGGACAAAAACAGATGAACTACTTTGATCTCCCTAAAATCGATCTTCATTGTCACCTAGATGGCAGCCTTCGCCCGCAAACTGTGCTTGATTTAGCCGCTGAAAATAACATTGAGCTGCCTAGCCAGAATGCCGAAGAGATCAAAACAATGATGATTGCGCCGGAAACTTGTCCTAACCTGCAAGAATACTTAGACCGTTTTGCACTGCCAATTAAAGTGATGCAAACCGCAGACAGCATTGAGCGTATTTCTTTTGAGCTGTTCGAAGATGCTGCAAAAGAGAACGTGAAGTACCTTGAAGTACGTTTTGGCCCTCAGCTGCATACACAGCAAGGGCTGACTTACGCAGAAATCATTGAGAGTGCGGTCAAAGGCATGAAACGTGCTGAAGCGCAGTACGATATTAAAGGTAACTACATTCTGTCATTGGTGAAACTGCTACCAATCGATTCAGTTAACGACATTATTGATGCTGGCGCTCCTTTGTTAGGTAAAGGCGTTGCTGCGTTTGACTTAGCGGGTGCTGAGCTAGACAACTTTGCTCATGAATATGTTGAGTACACTCAGTATGCTCGTGATAAAGGCTACCGAATCACCATTCACGCGGGTGAGCAAGGCTGTGGTCAAAACGTTTATGACGCCATCGAGCTGCTAGGTGCAGAGCGTATTGGTCACGGTGTAGCAATCAAAGATCATGCAGAGGCTTACAAACGCGTTAAAGAAGATGTGGTTGGTCTTGAAGCTTGTCCAAGTAGTAATGTTCAAACCAAAGCGATTCCAGAGCTTAAGCAGCACCCACTGAAAGAGTTCCACAACGACGGTCTAGCAGTCACGATTAACACAGACAATCGCACTGTATCAAATACGACGATGACCGATGAAGTGCAAAAGGTGATGGAGCAGTTTGAACTTACCGCTGAAGATTACAAACAGATCTATACCGCGAGTGTTGAACAGTCTTTTGCTTCTGATGAAGTGAAAAAACACTTAATGCAGTACGCGTAAATCACTAGGTCAACAGAACCTAGTAGATAAAACAAAACCGCCGAACAGGGCGGTTTTGCTGTATTGGCGGCTTTGTTTAGAACTTAACTTGGTAGTTAAGAGTGTAGGTACGTCCACGACCTTTGTAATCATAAGCTGCTGATTCATAGTGCTTTGAGTAGATGATTTGCGCACGTTGACCCCAAGCTGTGGTGTAGTCCTTATCAAATAGGTTTTGGATACCGAAACCTAGGCTACCTACTGGAAGCTGGTAGTTACCGACCAGATCAAATAAGGTGTAGCCATCTAGCTTGTTGTTTGAAGCATCTTCATAGTCAAACATGGTTTGGCTTTGCAGTTTTACCGCAAGATCTGCGTCGTACCAACCTGCCCAAGCATTGGCCTTAGAAGTACTTGCATAGCCAGCATCATAGTCTTCCCAGCCATTATCGCCTTTCACTTCAGATACTACATAGTGACCAGAAGCACCAAGCTGAATATTGTCATGAACCCAGTAAGATGCCATTGCCTCTAAACCGTAGACACGTTTCTTATCTTCGATTTCTTCGATAAGCAGGGTCGTCTTATTGTACTTAACATTCTTGTCTGATTGAGAATAGTAAGCCGCAGTTTGTAGGTTTAGATCGCCTGTATCTAAGCGGTAACCTAACTCAAAACTATTGGTCTTAATCCCTGACATTTTTGATTCATTGACGTTAATGCTGTCGTTTAGTTGCCAATGATCTCCAACCAGTGTGTAGTTACCTTGTCCGTAGTACTTAGCAGGATCAGCAAGATCAAACCCTTGAGAGAAGTTTGCCCATACTTGAGAGTCACTGTTTAGGTGATAAATTGTTCCCAAGTTAAATAGTGCGACTCCATAATCTGTCTTACCCCCAGGGACTGCATCAGCTGAAATACCATTTCCTTTGGCAATTTCTTTTTGCTGGTCGTAATCAACAAAATCATTAATCTTGTTTGACATGTATTGGTAGCGTACACCACCTTCGACTGTCCAATCTTCAGTGATTGAATAGTCTGCTTGAGCAAAAGCGGCAACTGAGCTGACTTCAACTCCCGGGTAACGTCCAACTTGGGCATAAGTCTTGTTGATTAGGTTGCCAGAGTTATTGGCAATGGTTGGATCATACAGTGCTTGGTTACTTTCCAACTTGTCTTGATAAGCATCGACACCATAAACAATGTTAAATTTATCGAAGTTTTTCGCGAGTGCAGCTTTAAGCGAAATGACATCGGTAATCTGCTGACCAGAAGACTGGTAGTAAGGAGTGTAAGTCTGGTCTTCTTTACGGTATGACGCTTCCGCGATGAGTTGATGTCCAAGGAATTGCTCATCTACATAAGAGGCACTAAGCATGATGCGTTCCGTACCGTGTTCACGATCAGAATCAAAACCTTTACGTACATCTACAAAGTCGCTGCCGACAATATACAGTCCATATGGCGAGTCTTGTTGGCTATCATAGTATTGCGCAAGAAGGTTCAGCTTTTTGGTGTCTGAAACATTAACACCTACTGTTGTTAGAAAATCTACGGTTTGATTAAACTGTAATGAGCCCTGTGAGATATCTGGAGTTACAATGGTGCCATTAGCATCGAAGAAGCCTTGAGTCTCTGTGTATACGACAGAAGTACGAGCTTGAACTTTTTCATTGCCGCCCGAAATAGACTGTGCAAGTTTGTAGTCGAAGTCTTCACTTGAGTTAAGGCCCGATGTTCCACCTACATAGGATTCAAATTCTAATTCTTCGCTTTGCGCTTTTTTGGTGATGATGTTAACCACACCGCCTGAAGCACCTGCTCCGTATATTGATGTAGAACCAGAAAGTACTTCGATACGATCAATATTGAACGGGTCGATTGAATCTAGATGGCGGCTGATAGAGCGCGAAGATTGCAGAGAAACGCCATCGATCATCACGAGCATCTTACGTCCGCGAAGGTTTTGACCTAGATTAGTGCGGGCACCGCTGCTGACATCCAAAGATGGAATTGCCGAAGCCAGAATATCACCAAGGGTCTTACCACCGCGGTATTCTTGTTCGATGGTTTCTGATTCTATATACCAAACCGTACCAGGAATATCGCTGATCGCTTTAGGCGTACGACTGGAGACAACCACCATCTTGCCTTCAGTTGTGTATTCTTGTGCTTGGGCTGTAAACACTGTGCTTACTGCGGCGATCGCTAGCACAACAGTGGATAGAGGGAACTTCCCTTTACTCGCTTTCATTATTTTCTCTATGTTTTTCAATACAAAGCTGCGCAAATTAGTATTTGGCGGCAAGACTGTTTTGTTATTTCTAAATAAGAATCATTATTATTGTATTTTTGCAGCGAAAGTGCAATATGCTAATGCGAATTATTTTCTTTTAACTCAATAGCGGTGTGATAATTGTGGTTTGAAGAGGACCAAAGAGTCGGTAGCGCTCAGGTGTATGGTGACTTCAGCGTGGGTTTATGAGTAAAAACAGATTTGGGGGTGGGATAGAAAAACAAGGCAGCTGTGCTTTAGCTGCCTGTTAATCCCGATTGATATTAACTAGATGTCGATGTCAGCAATACTGGTTACGAGCTTTTCTCGTTCTGATAGCGAAAGGTTAACCACATTGCCATAAGTGCGCTGCATGACGCGAATATCATTTTCTAGTAGTTGAGTGAGCTTCTTGGATGCACCTTGGTTGTCGCCTGCCAGTACAAGTTCGATGATATCTAGGCGGCGTTGACAAGACTTGGTGACAGAAGATTGAATATGCATAGATACGAGATCGGTCGCTTTACGCATTCGATTATGTTGCTGCATATTACCAAGCAAAAAGCGATTACCAGAACATGCGGCAATCCGCTCATGAAATTGTGCACTTAAGTTAAATAACTCACTTGCGCTCACTGCATCAGGATCTTGAATCGCTTTAAGGTGATGGTCGCGACACTCCTCTAGCGCGTGGCGGTCGAGTGACCAACTCGGCTCAAGAAGACCAGCAGGTTCGAAGATAAGTCGACATCGGTAGCTCTCGGTGTGTCGTTCAAGCGTGTTGAGTACGCCATCCAGGTGCCATTTATAGCCGGGACTGCGGCGTAAGATGCCATCACTTTCGAGTAGGCGGAGTACACTTTGTACTTCACCTCGGTTGGCGTTATAGCGCTCTTGAAGCTCTTTCTCAGAAAATGCAGCGTCGATATCACCGAAGAACAGATCCATGAGTAGTCTCAGGTAAAGCTTCTCCTGGCGAGATTCTTCCTTATTGGAGGCATCATCGGATTTGATGGCTTGCGCATCTAGCTGTAGGACAAAGCCTTTATAGGGAACCGCTTTGGCGATACCTAACGCTGACATATAAGTGAGCACAGCGCGCATCGGCGTTCTTGAGACTTCAAACTGTTGGGCTAATGAAGATTCGTTCAGGTTGTCGCCAACTTTTGCATGCTCCGCTTTGAGCTTGCTGATGACTTTATTGAACAAATCTTGCTGAAGTTTAGTAATTGCTGTCTTTTCCATGAGTGACAATTTGTAGTGTTCTTGCCCCCATAGTAATCATAAATTCATCTCATTACCATTAATTGTATTTTTGCAACCAAAATGCAATTTAATGAATTTGGAATAAGTAACAAATAGATAGGGCGCTTCAATAGAGAGGAGGAGTTGCCACAGAAGACCAATACATTAGCCTCCTATGGCGAGTTGTGGTTCTAGAGGCTAACGTCTCATTAGGTAGAGGAAGTAGCCGCCACCAATCAAGGACGCAAGCAGTCCAGCAGGGAACTGCCAAGGGAACCAAAGTGTTCGTCCTATCCAATCCGCCAATACCATGATGGTTGCCCCGAGTAAGGCTGCGGTGAGCATTTGCGGAGTTGCTCGATATTGGTGAAGTGAACGCGCCATATGCGGAGCCAGTAGGCCAATAAAGCTGAGTGGGCCAATCACTATGGTGCACAGCGTCGTCAAGGCAGCAACCAGTAACAGTAGCACCAACCTAACCACAGTGGCGTTCATACCAATACTATTCGCCGTGACTTCACCTAAGCCAATCAACTCAATCCAACGATTGAGAGATAGCGCAATCGCACCAACAAAGGTGACGCCAATCGCGAGCAGAACAACGTCATTGTGTGCTACTAAGTAAGTCGATCCAGATAGCCAAGTGAGCAGCGCAGACGCGTTATCATGGCCTGAGCTCATTGCGATTCTAAGTAAAGCATCTAAACCTGCACTTAAGGCTATACCCGTCAGTAGGGTTTGTGTTGGGGCAAAATTGTGTTTTCTGCCCATTAACCATACCACTGCTGTTACCGAAACCGCGCCAATCGTACCGAGCAACATTTGTTGTTCTCTGCCCACTGCGATACCAAACAAGGTGCCGAGAACCAATGCGAGCGCTGCACCCGAACTAATCCCTAGCACTTCTGGGCTAGCCATTGGGTTGTTAGAGATACGCTGAATTATCGTTCCTGCAAATGCTAAACCTATTCCCGCAATCAGCGCGACAAGTACGCGTGGTGCTCGCAGTTCAAACATTGCTTGGTTGAAACCAAGACTCCAACCCAACTGATTCTTACCGACCATAATCGCAAAGAGAGAAGCTGCGATGAGTGCAACGGTCAGTGCAGCCAAAATATTGCGAGTGCTGACTAATTTGTAATGCTCGACATGTTCAGAGCGTGCTTTAAGGTCGGATTGCAGCTTAGTTCGTTGTAGTAGCCACAACAAAAAAGGCGCGCCAATTAAGGCTGTCATCGCGCCTGTCGGTAACAGCTCTCCACCGACACCAGAGAAAGGTTGGATCACTAGATCAACAGTGAGCAAGATACCACTACCAATAGCGCCACTGGCTAGAATTTGTTTGGCAAGGGCTCTAACGCCAAGCATTCTGGCGATAGCTGGCGCAACGATGCCGACAAAGCCAATTAAGCCCACCTCACTGACCACGGCAGCGGTAATGAAGATGGCTAACGATAAGCAGAGTAGTTTGATCTGTTTGATATTCACGCCCAACGATGTAGCGACATTGTCACCAAACTGCAGTGCGGATAATGGACGCTGTAAGACTAAGAGTAAGCAGGTAGGTAAGAGAACCAAAGGCAACAGCATTTGTGTACTCGACCAATCGTTCTGATTAAGTACACCCGCTCCCCAGACAAAGATGCTGGTGAGTCGCTGTTCATGGAGCATCAATAGCATGGTGTTGACTGAGCCTAAAAACAGGCTCACCACCATACCTGCGAGCACCATATGCAGTGGTGAAAACCCTCTCGCAGAACTTAAAACAAACACCAGTCCGGTCGCGAGGCAGCCGCCAATAAATGCCGGAATAAAACCTGGGATGACAAGGTTAGCGGGGAGCAACAAAATACCTAGCACCATGCCCAGTTCAGCACCTGCTGCGACGCCTAATGTTGTTGGAGAAGCGATAGGGTTGCGTAAGACAAACTGCATCACACAACCCGCAACGGCGAGCGCAAATCCACAAATGATCGCGACAGCCAGTCTTGGTAAATAGGTTAAATGGGTGATGAGATGCTGATAATTGGCAGAATCAAAATGAAAAATGGTGTCCCAAATGAGGCCAATACCTTGTGAATAGGGAGCGGTGATTTGCAGCAGAGAGCCAATGATCAAAACAGCAGCGCTGAATATCGCTGCTGTTTTAAAACTTAATCGCCTGTTAGCTTGGTTTGCGATCTTTAAGGTATTCATTATTGTTGGATGAGTTGCTCGGTAATGTGGTCACTAAATCTTTGTGCTGCGATTAGTCCACCAAACGTCCAAATTGCAGGAAGCTCGTAAACAGAATCTGTACGAGTAAATTCCATCGCTTGCCAAAGAGGAGACTGCGTAAGTTGCTGACGTTCTTCCTGTTTCAAAGGGCCAAAAATCATCACGTTAGCCTTTTGATGCTCGGCCAGCTTTTCTGTTCCCGCTGTTGTGAAACCCCATAGATTGGTTTGCTCTTGCCAGTCATTCTTTAGCCCCATCGCACTGATGGTGTCTTGCGCCAGAGAGCCTTGGCTGTGAATTCGTAGTGTTTTATCGTTAATGAATCGTGCAAACAGTAGCGGTTTGTCTGCTTTTCCGGCTGAAACAACTTTTTCTCCGTTGTTCGCAAGGCGTTGATCCGTTTGCTCGATCACTTGCTTGGCACGTTGCTCTTTGTCGAACAGTTTACCCAAAGAGGTCGTAATGGATTTTGCTGACGCTAATGGTTGCTTTTCTTCACTATAAACACTGTAAACGAGAACAGGCGCAATCTTATTCAACTGCTCATAGGCAGCGGCCATGTGTTTGCTGATTAAGATGACATCGGGGTTGATATCCGTGAGTAACTCTAAATTAGGTTCACGGCGCGAGCCGACATCAATCACATCAGAACCTAAGCTTGGTTCTACAACCCATTGCTGATAGCCGTTGGTATCGGCGACACCTTCGAGGTCAACGCCTAAGCTGAGTACGGTTTCGGTCAGTACCCAATCTAGTGCCACGACTTTCTTCGGCGTCGTTTCAAAGGAAGCCGTTCCCATTTCATGGGTAATATCGAGCGCGTAGCTATTGAATGCCAAAGCTGCAGAGAGCATTACTATGAGTTTTTTCACAACAGGATCCTTCTGGTTTAAGGGATGTAGCTGATTGGTTTGCCCGTTTTAGGGTGCTCGAACAACGCGAGCTCCATACCGTATATTTTCATTAATGTTTCAGGCGTCATTAACTCTTGAGGAGAGCCAGCTGCGATCAATTTTCCAGAGTGAAGGGCAATTAGGTGATCGCTGAACTTAGCGGCCATGTTGACATCATGCAGTACCATGATCACCGTTAAACCCATCGATTGGTTGAGCTCTCGGATTAAGGCTAATAGTTCATATTGATGGGCAACATCTAAAGCCGAAGTCGGCTCATCAAGCAAAATACATTGGCTTTGTTGAGCGAGTAGCATAGCGACCCAAGCCCTTTGTCTTTCACCACCTGATAAGGTAGCGACAAATCGCTGCGAAAATGGTGTTAAGCCAACTTTCTCTATCGCTTCGTCGACAATGGCGTAATCTTCTTTTCCGTAACGACCAAATGCCCCTTTCCATGGGTAGCGTCCAAAACATACCAGCTCGCGAACGGTAACACCGTCAGTGATCGGCGGATGTTGAGGCAAATAAGCCACTTTATGGGCGAACTCTAAGCTCGAAAACGAAGAGACGAGTTGTTGATCAAACAAAACTTGTCCATGGGTTGGCGCATTTTGACGACTAAGAAGTTTGACTAAAGTCGATTTACCGCAACCATTGTGACCAAGGAGAGTTGTTACCTTCCCCGGAGCAAAATCAAGCGTAGTGGGAGATAAGATAACTTTACCGTCGATTTCGAACGACGCATCGACAAGTTGATACATAAGTGAAATATGAAGTTGAGTTATTGGCTTTTAGCCGCTAACTTTACCACGCCAAAAAAGCAATGAGAATTATTTTCACAATCAATAACTCTATCATTAATGATAATGGATAGGGCATTGCTGACTTTTATAACAATTACAATGAATTACAAATATGTCGGTTTTACACAGCAAAAAGACTCAACTGTGGGCAATCAGTTCAGCTGCAGCACTCATGGGTATTGGCCAAAATGGCTTGCTCGTTTCGTTGCCTTTTTTAGTTGAACGCTCTGCATTTAGCTTACCTACTTGGTCGATTCTCATCGCGATTGGGAGCTTTCTGTTCTTGCCCTCGGCACCTTATTGGGGCAGATATAGTGATAAACGTGGGCCGAGAAATGTGGCTGTCCAAGCCTTGTTTGGCATGGCGATCAGTTTCGTGCTCTTGTTTCTATTTGCCATCCTAAGTGAGTATCAGCCTCATATGGTGATGGTCTGGTTAGTTGGCTTGCTACTCGCTCGGGTTATATACGGTTGCACTGTGTCGGGAATGGTTCCCGCTTGCCAACATTGGGCAATCCTTTTGTGTGGTGCAGAGAATCGATTACAAGCCATCACGAGTGTCAGTATTGGGTTGAGCACGGGTAGGCTTGTTGGGCCTTTGATTGCTATAGTGGCGTTAAAGTTGTCTCCCTATGCGCCATTAATGCTGATGATCGCGCTTCCTGTTGTCGCTCTCTTCGCGGTGCTCTTGCTGCCAAGGCCTCAACATTGTGTAAAGAGTAAGAAATCGGCTGAGGCTTTGTCTTGGTTGCCGAATAAATCTTTCATGCCTTATCTGGTGAGTGGTTTGCTACTTTGCGCGGCGATAGCGCTGTTACAGTACACCTTCACCCCGCTGATGAGTTCGGTAACCAGTTGGTCGACGGCTCAAATCAGTGACGGGATTGGGGTGCTGTTGACGATCAGCGCGGCGTGCACGTTTACCGTTCAGCTGCTAGTTGTTAAAAACAGAAAAATCACGCCAGTGAAAATGTATCGACTCGGGGCGTTGGGCTTGCTGTGTGGCTTGGTACTTTTCCTCTTACCCAATATCTGGCTGTACGCTTTAGCGATGGCAATTGCCGCGTGCGGAGCTGCTCTACTTGTTCCCGCCTATACTTCTGAGGCGACTGAAAAGCATAGCGATGCCCCAGGCTCCGTGGCGGGTTACATCGCTATGTCACATACTATTGGCTATGGATTAGCATCGTTACTGGCGTTCACCGCAACCATTAACGCTTTGTATCCTATTTATTTGTGTATCGCGTTTTCGGTGCTGATAGTCGCAACCGCTTATTTAGTTACCAAGAGCCCCTCTAAAGACGTTTCCGAGCTGTCTTAACGTTTATTGTCCGGGTGCCGAGGGCAGTCAGTACAGAGTTCCCGTCCTTGGCACTTATAGACTAAGCAGCAAGAAGTTCGCACGAAGACGAGTTGCTTCGATGCTTCATCATAGCTAAGTGAAGCCATGAGTTTTTCAGGAAGGTTGCAGGCAGCTAACCATTGTCGAGCTTGACCAATTAAATACTCTCCGGGAAGGTCGGGAGCAAATTGACTTAACTTAACTAGACAACCGAGTATCCCGTCTGCAAATAGGTGATTAGTAAATCCAGGTCGGATACGAGTCCAGATACTCATCTCATGGCGGAAATAATCAAATAGAGCGTTGAGCTCTTTGCCAGCATGTTCAATTAACTCTTTTTCAGTCCCCTCAAAGTAGTCTTCACTGTCAAACTGATAGCCACTGATAAAATTGGGCTGAACTTGTTGGCCAATAGCTGAGAGTTTAGGTAAACCTTGGCAAGAGTAGATAGCAATAAAAGCGACATAAATAGGCTGCCAACAAAGCAGTGTCCAAGTACGAGTCAGCCAGTAAGCCGCTCCGGCTTCGGGATGTTCTAGTTGAAGTCTTTCGTACAGTTCACGAATACTCTCTGAGCTCGAGCGATCCATATGAATGAGCGGGTGCTCGGTATTGACCTCTGTTAGGGGTTTTATTGAGCCGTGCAGATAAGGGGTGACTTGCTGTGAGTGCTCGAAGAGGTGCTCAAAGAATGAATGGCCACTCATATTGTTGTACTTATTCCGTTAAATCAGTTGAGCCAAGAATAAAGAAACCTAACCCTTATTACAATTGATTATCATTACAGATTAGATTTATGGCAATAAAAAACGGCTTCAATGGAAGCCGTTGTTCAAAGCTGAAGATTAAAGGTCTCTATTTTCGGCGAACTTCTCTAAACCTAGAACTAAGCCGATTGCACAAAGCATTAAGACAATAGCAATGCCGAGTTGAGATGGTTGAGAATTCAATGCTTCAAAGGCAGAAGGTGATAAGTTGTGCTGAATCAGAGGGACTTGCTCACCGCTAGAGTTGGTGCGCCAACTGATGGTTTCTTTCCACGGCCAGATTTTAGGTAAAGTGCCTAGCATTAAACCAGTTAGGAAGACGAGAGTAAGATCTCTGAAACGTTTTAGAAGCCAAGAAAGAACGTGAGAAAAACTTAGTAAGCCTAAAACACAACCCGTTAGGAACAAAGCGAGGATCGGAAGATCAAAGGATTTAACCGCTGCCAATACTGGGGTGTACATACCAATCAATAACAAGATAAAGCTGCCAGAGATGCCTGGTAGGATCATCGCACAAATAGCGATACCGCCCGCGAGAAGAACATTGATGCTGGTTGGTTCAAGTTGGAGTGGGTTAAGTACCGTTATGCTATAAGCGAATGCGACCCCGAGAAGCAGAAAGACCAATCGGCTTAGGCTTTTTTGTTCAATCTGCTTAAGCATATGGAACACAGACACAAGAATCAGCCCGAAGAAAAATGACCATAGTGGAATGGGGTGAGTCACCAGTAGCCATGAAATCAGTTTAGCGAGGGTTGCAATACTGGTTAGTACACCGCCAAACAGGGCAATGAGAAAGAAACCATTGATATGTGCAAACGCTGCTTTAAAACCTTCGCGCTTCCAGATGCCAATAACACTAGGGTTAATGCGACGAATACTTTCAAGCAAGGTGTCGTAAATACCAGTAATGAATGCGATTGTCCCGCCTGACACACCAGGTACAACGTCTGCTGCGCCCATTGCCATGCCTTTGAGAAAAGTAGTTAAGTAGTTCATTCTTCGTGATAACTAAATTTAGGTGCCAAGAGTATACCGACTCTTATGTAGAAAAAGTATGAAAAATCAACGTTGATAAATGTGTTTATAGGAACATGGTTTAATATGTTTTTGCAAATAATTGCAAAATGCAATTTTCATATTGCATTTTGGCAAGTAAAACCGCCCAAAAAATGCGGTGTAAGACAAAAATAACGTGGTTTTAAAGTTGGCACGCTAACTGCATTATTAAAAGCGACCCTTATTAAGCCGAGGGTCACCTAGCCAACTGACGTTGTTAGTGAATGTAATTTGTTCACACTATATATAAGCCAATCGCAACATTGCGGTTGGCTATTTTTTTGCCGAAAACCTTGTCAATCTTTATCTCGTCTGAATGTGTAAAGCTAATATCTGGCGCACGTTTACACCCTCTTAAGTCGTGTTTTTTAAGTCAATACTCGACAAATGGGCGCAAGTTTATTAATAATGCCCGCTTTCTTTTCGCAACCCAGACTAATATTTACAGGGTTAACTGTTGAAACGAGCATCTTGAGGCTGTTTGTATAAGGACAAATTTCAATAGAAAAATTGAATCAATGAGCATAGCTCCACAGAGTCAATAAGGGCTCTGGACTCGTTAGGGAAGATGAGTGAATCAAAAAAAGAGGTTATATGAATCAGATAATTTCAGTTGGACCGCTAGAATCTTTCTTAATCGCTATCAGCGTTTTATTCTTAGGGCACTTCGTCAACTCTAAACTTCCTGTCTTAAAGAAGTTCAATATCCCTGAGCCGATTGTCGGTGGTCTTATCGTAGCTGTCATCATCACATTAATGCATTTCAATGGCATAGACCTGGAGTTCTCTCTACCGTTGCAAGAAGTGTTTATGTTGATGTTCTTTAGTACTGTTGGCCTTGCTGCTAACTACACCCAGTTGATGAAAGGGGGAGCTAAAGTCTTTATCTTCTTAGCCGTTGCGTCTTTTTATATCATTATCCAAAACGGTGTCGGAGTCTCTATGGCGACCGCTTTGGGGCTTGATCCTTTAATGGGCTTGATTGCTGGCTCTATTACGCTTTCTGGTGGGCATGGTACTGGCGCGGCTTGGTCGCAAACATTTGCTGATAGTTATGGCTTATCTAACACGCTTGAAATCGCAATGGCATCGGCCACGTTTGGTTTGATCATCGGTGGTATTATTGGTAGTCCAGTCGCGCAAAAGCTGATTAACAAGAATGGCTTTGAATCTGAATATGGTACTGGCATACATACCCATGAGCGTTTCCCTGAACTTGTTACTTACAATGAATATGAAGAAGACAAAGTAACCGCGAAAAAAGTCATCGAGATTTTGTTTATTCTTCTTATCTGTGTGACGGGCGCTAAATATCTAGAGCAGTGGGTCAGCAGCTTTGAGATCAGTTGGCTAATGATTCCTGATTTCGTTTATGCGTTATTTATCGGCGTATTCATCACCAACCTGTTAGAAGTGACTAAGACGCATAAAGTGGATGCGGAAACGGTGGATATATTAGGTACAGTTTCCTTGTCTCTATTCTTAGCAATGGCGCTGATGAGCTTGAAGCTATGGAATATCTTTGACTTAGCGATTCCGTTCTTAATCATTCTGGCTGTGCAATCTGTTGTGTTAGGTGTTTTTTCATACTTTGTGACTTTCAAAGTCATGGGCTCAAACTACGACGCGGCTGTTATTGCTGGTGGTCACTGCGGTTTTGGCCTAGGTGCTACGCCGACTGCGGTAATGAATATGGGGTCTCTGGTGAATAAGTTTGGTCCGTCACCACAAGCATTTATGGTCGTGCCAATTGTTGGTGCATTTTTCATCGACATTGTTAACTTGATTATCCTCCAAGGCTACATTTCATTTATTGGTTAATAAGCCCTATATAACAAAACGCCCTGCAAATTTGCAGGGCGTTTTTGTATTTGTCTGGTTATCTTAGCGTAAGCTTAGTGCCATCAAATTTTAAATGACCGAGTAATACTTTGGCGTTGTCTTTTCCATCATCAGTAAATGCAACACCATAGCGAGCATAATGTAACGAGCGCTGTAAGTTGCACACTTTTCCATACAAAGGAGCGAACTCTACGCCTTTTAGTGAGCTTAGTTGAACATTTAAAGCGATCTCATCGCCAACTTGGAAAGGGCGGCTCAATGGGGCAGTGATAAAGCGACAACCACTTTTCGAGAGGTCACGAATTTCACAATCGAGTTTATGAGTTTCAGCGATCACTCTTGCTGCTAGATTCACTTCGAAACGCGGTTCTTTACGCAGTTGCGTGACCTGCATAGTTTGAGGAACAGAGAGGGTGAAAATCGGCACAGGGGCTTTCATGACATGTTGGAGTTGTCCTCGAAAGTGAACAATAGCCCCTTCTCCTCTCGGCGAAATTGCTCGAATGGTTGCCCAAAAACCCTCTTGGAAGAAAAAGTTTAAATCGTCTTCTGAAAGCTTTGGTAGCTCGGCTAAAATGACATTGCCGGAGTGAGTACCAATAAAAGACGTTTTACAGCGAAACGTTGTCCCTACAGGTGTTGTAATGCCAATCGTCAACTCACCGCCATGTTCAATCATGGCTAACGCATCAGTGCTATTTAAGGTTGAAACATTTCTGTCGTTTGTAGAGCGAGCAGGTTGCTCTTTAATTACCGCTGCTTGGGTATTCATCTAGCCTCCGTTGTTCCCACCATGTTATTGTTTTTGAGGTAGGTGAATATGTGACGTCCGTATGACAAACAAATATACTTCGGACAATGCCATTCTATGTTTGCTTGGCGGTATGTTCAAACATCAAATCACTCAATAAAGTTGAGCTAAGT
This sequence comes from Vibrio sp. R10-SF1-ISO8, assembly GCF_059833805.1. Lineage (NCBI taxonomy): Bacteria > Pseudomonadati > Pseudomonadota > Gammaproteobacteria > Vibrionales > Vibrionaceae > Vibrio > Vibrio sp. R10-SF1-ISO8. Next base: position 594,487 of record NZ_JCBDHL010000010.1, read on the forward strand.
ATCATTTTTAGGAGTCAACATGTCTCATAAGGTAATTCTTGATGAAGTAAACTCACAGTTTCGTGTTCATCTTGAGGGAGATCACTACGCAATCGTGAAGTTTGAAGACAAAGGCAATGTGTACGCTATCACCTCGACCAAGGTACCTGAGGAGCTTCAGGGTAAAGGTTACGGGAAAGTGATGATGGAAGCCGTCTTACCGGAAGTGGAACAACTTGGTGTAAAGGTTGAGCCGATTTGCAGCTATGTTGTGCATTACTTGAATCGCAATGCTCAGTGGTCTCATCTCAAAGCAGAATAACAATGAAGTACAACTATCAACCGCTTCTTTCAGAGCTTGGCTACTCCGCACTACATTCGTTAGATGTATTACAAACCTTATGGGGTGGCTATGGTGAGCTCGTTCGTCTCAATGTCGATAGCACCAGCATTATCGTCAAACATGTTCTGTTGCCGAAACCTAAGCATCACCCAAAAGGCTGGAATACTGATGTCTCGCACCAACGTAAACTTCGATCGTATCAAGTCGAACTAAATTGGTATCAATTTGCGGCGAAGCGATGCCATGCCAAAGTTCCACAAACGATACTGGTTGAGCAGCATGAACAAGAGCTGTTATTGGTGATGGAAGATCTTCAGCAAGTGGGTTTTACCGAAGTCGTCACAGCACCAACTCAACATCACTTAAGTGCTTGTCTAAGCTGGCTTGCCGATTTCCATGCCCAGCATATCGGTCATCAAGGAGAGGGGCTGTGGGAAGTTGGCACCTATTGGCATTTAGCTACCCGAGCTGATGAGTTACAAGCATTGAGTGATGAGGGGCTGAAGGCAAAAGCAAAGCAGATAGATAGTGTACTCCAGAGTGCCGCTTATACAACGCTCGTGCATGGCGATGCGAAGCTGGCTAACTTCTGCTTCTCTCCAGATGGTAAAAACGCAGCTGCAGTCGATTTTCAGTACATAGGTAAAGGGTGTGCGATGAAAGATGTCGCGCTGTTTATGAGCAGTGCGGTGGAGCCGCAACAATGTGCTGAAATGGAAGCTTGGATTCTGGATGAGTATTTCGCTGCTCTTCAGTTGGCACTGCAGAAACATCAACCTCATTTATCTGCCGAAGAGGTTGAAGCGGCTTGGCGTCCTTTGTTTGCCATTGCATGGACAGACTTTCAGCGTTTTGTGAAAGGTTGGAGTCCAAAACATTGGAAAATCAATGACTACACAGAGGGTTTGAAAGAACGCGCGTTAGAGATGTTAAAGGCTTACCCTTAGGTAAGCCTCGCAAAAGTTACACTTTGATACGCGCCATGTAATACGTGTTAATGTATTCACCTTCTCGGTAAGATCCGAATTTGGACTCACCTTCTATCTCGAATCCAAACTTCTTATAACAAGCAATGGCTTTGTCATTGTCGGTATTGACTTCGAGCTGTACTCTTTTTACTTGCAGCCAGTTGTCGGCTAAGTCAAGCACAGTCTCTATTAACTTGCTGCCTATACCCAGCCCGTGGTAATCATCGTGCACGCCGATACCAAAGCTTGCACAGTGAGCCGTGCGGGGCCGTTGAGAGTGCTCAAAGCCAATATTACCAACCACTTTACCGTCAACTTCTGCCACAAAGCTATAGACACCAGTAGGCATGTTTTCCAGTCGGGTCGTCCACATGCTCAACGAAGGTTTTGGGAGCTGGAGTGTCTCACGTTGCGCTTTAGGTTGTGAGTAAATTTCACACAATGCAGCGGCATCGCAGACTTGAGTCGGACGTATTATTATTTCCATATTATTTGCCTTTTCGACTGGTTAAACATTCCTTCACCATAACCAGAATAATAGGAATGTTAAAGCATTGTTTTAAAGAAATTTTTTCTTGAGTATTGTAGGTGATACACCATTTCAAAGCCTAAGCGCGCTACGATGGTATAAATTGTAAATTCGTTTGTTTCTGGGACGAAGGCGATCTAATGTAACAGCTTGTTCACATAAGGAATCACTCATGAATCATTCCGCGAGTTGGAAAACTCCGCAAAACTTCCTCATGCTTATTTCAATCGTCGTCCCCATTGCTTTTTCAAGTTGGATGGCGCTGCTTAACAACTTCGTTATTGAGCGAGCAAACTTTGATGGTTCAGATATAGGTTTGCTGCAAAGTGTGCGCGAAATACCAGGCTTTCTCGCTTTTACGGCAGTGTTTGTGTTGCTGTTCATTCGAGAGCAGCGCTTTATGATACTTTCCCTCGCTGCTTTGACACTAGGCACTGCAATCACTGGCTTTTTTCCTTCACTTTTTGGATTGCTGTTTACGACTCTTCTCATGTCTACCGGCTTTCATTATTTCGAAACGCTGAAACAGTCTTTATCACTACAGTGGCTTTCTAAAGATGAAGCACCCGAAATGCTTGGTAAGTTTATCTCTGTTGGCGCATTGGCCTCATTGGTGACCTATGGCTCGCTTTGGATTTGTCTAGAGGTCTTCAAGATGGATTTCCAATGGGTCTACTTAACCTTTGGCGGCGTTGGGTTCTTGCTCGTGGTGTGGATGGCGTTTGCTTTTCCTCAATTTGAAACCAAGGTGCAGCAAAATAAAAAATTGGTTCTGAAAAAACGTTATTGGCTCTACTATGCGCTGACCTTTATGAGTGGTGCACGCCGTCAGATTTTCACTGTGTTTGCAGGCTTTTTAATGGTGGAGCGTTTTGGTTACTCTGCCGCCGATGTCACGCTACTATTTATCATCAACTACGTGTTTAACTTCCTTTTCGCCAAGCGTATTGGTCGCTTTATTGGTCAAGTCGGTGAGCGTAAAGCGTTAATGTTTGAATACGTTGGCTTGATTGGGGTCTTTGTTGGTTACGCTTTGGTAGAGACAGCAGAATGGGCTGCGGCACTTTATGTTATCGACCATCTGTTTTTTGCTCTAGCGCTGGCGATCAAAACCTATTTCCAAAAAATCGCTGACCCTGCTGATATGGCGTCTACCGCCGGTGTCTCATTCACCATCAACCATATTGCAGCTGTGTTTATTCCAGTGACGTTCGGCTTTATCTGGCTAGTATCGCCAGCGGCGGTCTTCTACATTGGTGCCGGAATGGCGTTGGTTTCTTTGTTATTGTCTCTCAATATTCCGAGATTACCTGAAGAGGGTAATGAAGTTCGAATTTTAAAATGGAGCTAGTGAGTAGATGAAAGTAGCCATTATTGGATTAGGTGATATTGCGCAAAAAGCGTATTTGCCAGTGATTTGTCAACGCGCTGATGTTGAGCCAATTTTCTGTACGCGCAATCCTGAAACTTTAGCTAGCCTCGGTCAACAGTATCGAGTTGAAAAGCAGTGCCAAGATTACCAACAGCTTTTAGCTTTTGCTCCTGACGCGGTAATGATTCATGCTGCTACCTTCGTTCACCGTGAGATTGCCGCCTATTTTATCAAGCAAGGGATTCCTACTTTTGTCGATAAACCACTAGCTGACAGTGCACAAGACGTTGAGTTTCTGTATGAGCTGGCTGAAAAGCACAACCAGCCACTGTATGTCGGTTTTAATCGTCGCCATATTCCTTTGTATAACCAGCACATCAAGGAACTTGGTCAAGGAGAGGTTGGCGACCTTACTTCCCTAAGGTGGGAGAAACACAGATTCAATCAACCGGGTGATATTCGCACCTTTGTGTTTGATGACTTCATCCATCCTCTAGATAGCGTAAACCTAAACGCGCAAGCTAAGCTAGACGATGTCTATGTGACTGCGCAGTTTGAACAGCGTCAGCTTGCTCGGGTCGATGTTCAATGGCAATCGGATTCAACGCTGCTGCATGCGTCGATGAATAGACAATTTGGCGTTACTAAAGAGAGAGTGTCAGCGACCTATGCAAACAAAGCGTTAGAGTTTGATTCTTTTATTGAGGGGCGGGCTTGGCAGCAAAATCAAGAATCAAAACTCTTGCTGAAAGATTGGACACCAATGCTTGCCAGCAAAGGGTTTGATTGCATGATTCAAGATTGGCTTGATGTAGTCAAAGTTGGCAAGCTTGCTACGGAAACGATAAGTCGAAATATTGCTAGTCACCAACTTGCAGAACACTTGGTTAGCCATTTAGAAGCGCAGATGAAATAGCAATACTGATCAAATAGAACAAGCGGAGGGGAACCTCCGCTTTTTTATAACTGACTGAACCTGTCTTGAATGTAGTCGACAAAGGTTTTTATTTGCCCTGGGATAAATTTAGACTGAGCATACTGAGCAATGACCTTGCCTTGATAGTTGCCGCCTACATGCCAATCACGCAGAATTTCAATCACCTCACCCGATTCCACATAGTTTTGAATGGCAAACTCAGGGAACACTGAAATTCCAACTCCTCGCAATACGGCCTCGCGACGGATCTCACTGTGGTTGACGGCAAATGAGCCATTAACATTAATCGATACTTTCTTGTGATTATTGGTAAAGTCCCACACCCGATCGCGAGGGTTTTCACCAAGACAAAGGCAGTTGTGGGATGAAATATCTTCCGGATGGATTGGGATGCCATGTTGCTCAAGATAATCAGGACTGGCGCACATGACTAGGCGGCACTGGGTTAACGTTTTGGCGATTAGCCCTTCCGTAGGTTTGTCAGTGATGTGAATAATGACATCGACTTCATCACCAATAGGATCGATATAGTGATCGGCGACTTTGAGTTGCAGCGCCACGTTAGGGAAGGCATCAATAAAATCTAGCACCATCGGCATCAGAACTTGTCTAGAGAGGGCTTTCGGCGCTGCGACGCGCAGTACACCCGATACTTCGGTTTTGTCCGCTTGAGCCGCTGAGACTGCCATTTTTGCTGAGTTAATCATATCGCTGCACAGACTATAGACTTCCTGACCGGTGGAGCTTAGGCGCATTTGTCTCGTGGTTCTCTCAAGCAGCTTTTCCTCTAATGCATTTTCTAAGCGGGTTATCGAGCGGCTGACCGATGAGGGGGAAACCCCGAGTTTTTTTGCCGTGTTTGAAAAACTACCAGAGTCGACGACGTTGACGAAGATTGCCATCTCAGATAACAGTGGAATAAGCCTATTTGTGTCCATGGCGCAAAAATCCTTTGCATATTTGCAGTATTGTTTCGATAAAGTTACTTATGGATACTAATTAAGTCAATTGACAGCAAGGAAAGCGGAAAGGACATCGTGAAGAAGTTAAGAAGTATTGAAGACATTCGTACCATCTCTAGTACGGTTAAGCATGTTTTAACTCTGTTCAGTGGTGGCTTAGATAGCACATACCTCCTCGAGATACTTAAAGAACAAAAAGTGAAGGTGACCGCATTAGTGGTTGATCTTGGAGAAGGCATTGATGAGTCCAATTTAAAGCTGATTACCGATCATTATGGTGTCGAACTCATGATCCTCGATGCTAAACAAGAATTCGTTGAACATAGTTTGGTTTCTGCAATACAAGCACAGGCCCTCTATCTTGGCGACTACCCTGTCAGTTCTTCATTATCACGTCCAATCATTGTCAAAAAGGCAGTGCAAGTGGCACAAAAGCTCAATTGTCAGGCCATCATCCACACCGCTAATCAATCTCAAAATAGCCTCAGACGTCTAAATGGCGCAATTGAGGCGAGTGGCTATCAGGGATATTACGGCTCGCCCTATGAATACTCCGCACTGACTCGTGAAGAGAAAACCGCAGCGCTATTTCATTCTGGTTTAGTTGGATTTAAATCTCGCAATGTCAGCGGTGATGCCAATCTTTGGTGCCGTGAATTTGAGTCGGGTGTTTTGGATGACCCAGAATCATTTACTGTCTCAGAATCTCTGTTTAGCTGGTCAAAATGGAATCCAGCGAAGCAGCTTGACAACCATCAAGTAAGAATAGGATTTCGTAAGGGATATCCGGTAACAATCAACGATTTACCGATGAATCTTAAAGAGTTAATTGCTTTCATTAACAACCACGTTGGCGCGTATGAAATCGGTCGATATGTAGGTTTCGACCACCTAGATGAGGATGAGAAAGTCTTAGAGGTGCGCGAAGCACCCGCTGCTCACATCCTTATGAAAGCATATAAGTTGTTGGAAACAGCAACTTTACCTACCGATGTTCTCAAAGCAAAAGCGATGCACAATGAAATGTGGACTCAAGAAGCGGTTGAAGGCCGTTGGGGAAGCATGTTGCAGAGCTCAAGTTATGCGTTCATCGCTCACACTGCCGAGCATGTCTCTGGCAGTGTTTTATTCTCACTATCACGTGGACATGTTCTCGCAACTGGCATAGTTGCAGATGAGCCTAAGTATCTTCGTGATAGAGATGCATGGGAGGTGCAAACCGCTCATAAAAGAAGTTTGCGCACACTCTCTCCCTCATCATTAAAAAAACAACAACAAACGGCGTAGTGCGAGGTGGCCTATATGGAAACGGTGAAAAAGCCTATCGAGCGTCATGCATCGGTTATTGCTCAGATACTCAGTCAAAATAGTTACGTTTTTGTCAGCGGTAAGCAGATGACCAATCTGCTGACAACCAATGTGGATGAGGTAATTCGATTTAAAAACTGCTGGAACCACCTAGAGCGTGATCGCTATATGGCAGATGGTGGGGCGTATCGTTATCGACGTTATGGTCAGTTCTTAAAAGCAAAAGGTGGTAAGCAGATTTCAATGTTGCCCCATGAGCCTTATGTTCAGCCTTCTTATATCAATTCATTAAATGGAGACATTGAGCGTCATTTTGAGCCTTTAACGGATCGTTTTGTCACATCCCCAATTCTAGAGAGACTTTTGCTGTTGCTGAGCGATGTGTATGACTTGGCAGAAGAACAGGCAACGGATTGGAACATTCGCTTACACCCCTATCGAATCATCGCTGATGAAGCTGAACAAGGTGAGCCAACTCCAGAAGGTTTGCATCGTGACGGCGTGACCTATATTGCGTCACTGATGATCAATAAGATCAATGTGTCTGGCGGTGAAACTACGATCACAGACGACAAGGGCAATACTTTGGAATCCCTGACGCTGGATAAAACATTTGATGTGGTGTTAGCCAATGATGAAAAAACCATGCATGAGGTGACCGCCATCACACCAAACAGTATAGATAAATGCGCGTACAGGGATGTACTCGTTATCGCTTTTACAAAAATGGAGGAATAAGATGACAACGGCTACGGGTCAATTAAAAAAAGGAAGTTTTAAGTTTCCGTTAACCGAATCATTGTTGCTACTCGTCGCAGTTTTTTGGGGCACAAGTTATGGACTGACCAAGAGTGCTCTTGTTTACACTAGCGTTTTAGTTTTCATTTCGATTCGTTTCTCGATCACTTTTCTATGTATGCTACCTGTAGTGATTCGAGACTTTCGCCGCGGGCTCAATAAAGACTGGAAGATTGCCATACCGACCGGTTTTATCCTATCGGCGATTTTTTTCTGCGAAGTGTTCGGGGTTTCTCAAACCTCAGCATCAAATGCGGCGTTTTTGATTAGCTTATCAGTGATACTGACGGCCTTCGCCGAGTTGATAATCAATAAGAAACGAGTCAGCAATACCTTATGGGGTTTAACTTTGTGCAGTGTAGTGGGCGTCTTGTTGCTAACCAGTAACCAAGGTATCGAATTGTCACTCAATACAGGTGACTATTTTATCCTAGGGGCGGCATTGCTCAGAGCCTTAATGGTGACGCTAACTAAGCGTTTTACCGAAGGAAAAGAAATTACCACAAGTACGCTTACGTCACTCCAATCGCTCGTGGTCGCGGGTGTTGCGATATTCGCTGCTATGGCGTACTTGCCTGCATCTGAATTTGTAATCCCAACCAGTACAGAGTTTTGGATTACAGTGGCTTACCTTGTGTTGTTTTGTACTTTGTTTGCCTTCTATGTTCAAAACTATGCGGTGCGCAGAACGTCACCGACACGGGTTTCTTTGCTGATGGGCAGCGAGCCATTATTTGGTGCGATATTCGCTATGGTGTGGCTGCAGGAGTCATTGAGTCTGTTACAGGTGGTTGGTGGGGCACTGATTCTGTTTAGTGTTATTGTCACCTCAACGAAAGAGAGTTAAAGATCGGGTCAATAAAGACCCGACTTTCTACGTCAATCAGTGAATGTTGGCTTGGGGCGTTCACCAAACAACTTAGGTTTGAAGGAACCAAGCACTAACTCTAAGAATAACGGTATAGCGTTAGACATACCTATAAGCTGCTCGATTTTAGCTTTCTCAAAATACTCTGGATCGAGAGTATCTTTGTTGAGTGAAGCTTTAGCTAGTTCGACCATTTCCGGCATCATTGGGACTAAGAATACAAACGCGTTGACTGCGAGAAAACTTAAAAGTAATAGTTTTATTCTTAACCAATTTGGCTTGTAATCGGATTGTCGGTAAAGGTACAGGTCTGCAAGCACCTTCAGCCCTAGCCCAGGTAGTATTAGGATATATGCACTTAACTCCTTATATATTCCCACATGATAAGCCGTTATTGGGCTTTCATGGCCTAGTGTTGCACCAATCACGATGTGAGAAAGAATCCCTCCCACATACATGATAGTTCCTAATTCGTTGATAAAATTAATAAATTTAATTTTCATATATGGAATCGTTGGATTTAAATCACTGATTTAGCGTTTTAAATCAAGCTTATGGCCCAAGTGCTGAACCTGAATCGTCGCGTAGCCAAGCATCACGGCTTCAAACTGTTTGCTCAACTCTTGAGCATGTTGTGCGTCTTTAGCAAGAAAGGCAACTGAGTAAATTGGACGTACAATTCCGTCGTTAAGTTCTTGTGTATCTAGGTAAGATGACGTGACGAGCCCCGCCTGATTTAGACTGATGACACGTTGCAAGTCGATGCCTAGTACACGATCCATCTCTAGTGCTTCTATCCCTTTTTTCCATGTGATTGTTACTCCATAGTTGTTGTAAACAGGTGTATTGTCTAACCATTTTGAACCCATAGGCTGAATGTTTGCTATTTTGACCAGCTCCTTTTTGTAGAGTGGTAAATCCTTAAGTTTTTGTTCTACTTGTGCGGGGTTGTCTGCTTCGATAACAAAGCGCAGCATCTGTACGGAGCGGTTATCAATCTGGCTACGAGACACGAACATATCTTTGATTTCGCCTTGTTCCACGAGTTTGCCAAAGGCTGCTTTTTGCTCTGGCATAGTGTTAAGAACTTCTTCTGCATTGTCGGTGTTCCATTCGAGTGAGACACCGAAGTCTGCCGCGATTGTAAAAGTTGAAGCGAAAAGTGATGTGATGAGTGCTGCGGTAGTTAATGCTTTCATGTCATGTTCCTCTATGTAATTTGGATAAGTTATCGTTTGTGGTTGATTACCAGCGCGAGCGGTAGCTTCGGTGGCAGCTTTTACAGGTTTTTTGCGCGGAGTCTAAGCTAGACTCAGCAAGGGATAGGTTTTGTTGCTGACTAGCCTGATAAAGCTGTTCAAAACCTTTATCCATTTGCAGCAACAGTTGATTAAATTTCTCGGGTTTGCTCCATACACTCTCTTTCGCTTTACTGCCTTGTTGGCTGCCAGTTGGAAACAGAGCTAATAGGCTTTGGCTATGGTTTTTTAACTGTGAACTGGTAGAACCAAGCTTATCCCACTCCGTATTTGAACCATCTAGGGTGCGGCTCGCACTCTTAACGAGTGTTTCTACTTGCTCAAAAACATGCTGCCTTTGTTCAATTTGCTGCGAGTAGTCTTGCGCGTTAACCAGTAAAGGGGTTGAGCACAGTAGGCTGACAATGACTTTGTTCATATTGGTCGTCTCTTCTTATCGTTTGATCATTTTCGATCATGGCGTGTTGTTGGGGGTAATTTACACAGCAATAGTTGCAATTGCAACTATTGCTGTGTAAATTAATGCAAATGAAATAAATAACCAAACAATTGAAGAGGCATCAAATGAAAGTATGGGATCTATCAACACGCTTATATCATTGGGCTCAAGCAGGACTATTTATGGCGCTATTGGCAAGCGGTTTTTCCGGTAATGGCCCGCATGTCCAGTTGGGTTTAGCTATTACGACCTTGATCATATGGCGGATAGTTTGGGGATTTGTTGGCAGTGAAACGAGTCGTTTTAGGCAGTTTCTGCGTTCACCAAGGAGTGTATTCAACTACCTATTGGGTAGGGAGTCATCGCGACCAGGTCATAACCCAGCGGGAGGGTGGATGGTGCTAACCTTGCTCTGTGCTTTACTTGTTCAATGTATTTCAGGAATGGCCTTGGCGGGGTTGCTTGATAATTTGCCATATGCTGAAGTTTGGTTAACGGATTCAGTGTTTTCTTTGCTTGAAAGTGCGCACTTAGTGTTGGCAAGTCTTCTACCTGCGTTAGTGGCTCTACATGTCGGTGCAATTGTGTTCTACAAGTTGCGCTCCAAACCACTGACTTGGGCAATGGTAACTGGTAAGCAACGCTTTCTAAATCAAGAGAGCAGTGTGTTGCTAGTCTCGCAATGGCGCGCTTTATTAGTGCTAGTTCTTTCTAGTTCAGTTACCATGGTATTAGTTTTATTCTAATTGCCTTGGGACAGAGCAGATCGCAAATGAGTGAAGAGTTTGATAGACAACGGAGTTTTGGGTGGTTGATTAACGTAGTTGCTAACTTTGCTTCAAAGACATTTGATGCTGAACTAAAAAAACGTGGTTTGAGTATAGCCTTATGGCCTACTTTAATGTGCTTGTGGGAAGAGGAGGGAGTTACGCAAAGAGAAATAGCTAAAAAGTCTAAAGTAGAGAACTCGACCACGACTCGAACTCTCGACAAGTTAGAAAATCTCGGTCTGGTAGAGCGACAAGCAGATCCGCAAAGCCGCCGCTCTTTTCGGATTTATTTAACTGAGAAAGGTCGAGCGTTAAGAGAAGAGTTAATTCCTATTCCTATTGGCATAAACAAAAGCATTCTCAGTGCTCTTGAACCTCACGAACGTGATGAAATTGTCCGTTTACTACAAAAACTGGTTGATGAAGTGTAACTTGTTAGAGGCTAGATGGAGGTGGAGAATAAAATGACCAAGTCACTCAATGAATGTATTGTGCCAATGTACCCAACTATTCAAGCGCTAGACGTCAACGCGCTTGAGGCGGGAGAGCATAAATTCTGGTTTGCGGTGGCAACGGACGCGATTGGTCATCCGCAAACATTGCCTGTTAGAGTGTTTAAAGGGGCTAAGCCCGGAAAACGCATTGTGATTACGGCGGGTGTGCATGGTGATGAACAAAATGGCATTTTAACCGCGCAAAAGCTTGCCCGAGAGCTAGAGGGCAAAGCGATTTCCGGCTGCGTTACTATCGTTCCGGCGGTTAACTTATCGGGCATTGCCCGCCACAGTCGTGATTTTCACTCTGCTGCGCCAGACAGTTCTTCTGCGAACCTTAATCGTATATTCCCAGGTAACCCAAATGGCGATGATGCCAGTCGCTATGCCTATAGCTTGTGGGAAAATCTACTCAAACCCAATGCTGATCTCGCGATTGATCTCCACTCTCAAACTAGCGGTAGCGCGTATCCACTTTATGCGTTTGCCGATTACCGAATTGACGATGCAATTCGGATGGCGAGGCTGATCAACCCTGATGTGATTCTCAATGACCCCGGTGACCCTGGAATTCTTGAAACGGTTTATAACCGGGCAGATATACCTTCAATCACTATTGAGGTGGGCGTGGGGCGTTATACCGATTTAGAGATGGTTGATAGAGCAACGCTGGGTGTTTTGAATGTACTGCGCTCTTACGAGATGCTTGCTGGAGAGGTACAGACGACACAAGAGCAATGCGTTGAGGGAAATACCATCACCAGTGTGAGGGCAGAGCAAGGTGGCTTTGTGATTTGTCATGTTGAGTTGTTGGAAAATGTCGAACAGGGGCAAAAACTTGCTACGCAATACAATAGCTTTGGTGATGAGATCCAAACCTACTACTCACCTACAAGCGGAACCGTGATCAGCCATAACGTAGAATCGGTTCGCGCTCCGGGTTCGCTAGTGGTTCGATTGATAAAGTAACCCCGACAACTATGGCGTGTCAGGATTGATCTGCTCTTCGTGTTCTTGAATCGATTGCTCAACTAGCTGAGTAATCTCTTCTACTTGCTCGGGAGCAGATTCTGCAATCGTACTAATAAACTCTTCGACCGATTCATTAATATCACTTTCCTCTCGGTCCGCAAGCCTTAGGTTTTGGTTGGTTTCAACCATATTGGCGACCATTTCTTGACTGAATTCGGCCAACTTCTCTGGAGATTGTTCTGCGAGTGTTTCAACCAAGTTGTTTGGTTGTTCTTCCATGGCATCACTGATGGCCACCAAGATCTGCATGGTATTCTCAGGTTCTTTTTCAATCAGCCATTCAACAATCTCATCGACTTGTTCATGCTCTGACTCTGCGAGCTTTTTCGCGATCTCAATCGACAAGTCTGGGTTGGTCAGGGTAAGAGAGCGAAACAGCACCACCGTATCTATGTTATCTAGTTGGGCGGCTTTCTCTGCTAAAGAAGCGGCCCACTCTGGGTTTTTGTTTGATAGTCCACGTATCAATGCAATTGCCTTGCTCGGGTGGTCTTTGGCTAACGACTCAACCTGCTCCCAAGCTTCATCAACATAGAGTGAATAGTCTTGATACTCAGTACGTGGATCAAGCTCTTCATGGATTGACGCTGGAGTATGCATGACGAAGCTTTCTTGCTCTTCCACAGGGAGTGCTTGTCTGACCGACATTCGGTAGATGGTAAAGACAATCAAGCCAAGATCGACAAATATTAAAAAGCCAAATAGAGCACTACCATTAAAGCGCTCCATGATAAGTGCCGCTGTATAAGGGCCAATGACTGAGCCGATAGCATAGATACACAGTAGGCCTGACAAGACGGGAACTAACTGAGCTTTGAGCGCTCTATCAAAGGTTTCTGAAATACTGAGTGGGTATAAACAGGCGATTAATCCCATAGTCAGTGCAACCAAGATAAGCGGTGCTACTTGCCATTGATACTGCATTGAAACGGGTAACGCGAAACTGACGATAGCAAGAACAAAGCACCCAGATAAGATAACTTTACGCCGTTCAAACTTATCGGATAAATAGCCCATTGGCAGTTGGAGAATGATACCGCCCGCTGTCGCTGCACCCATAAAAACAGACAACTGGAAGCCAGCAATACCTTGACCATCTGCATAGACAGGTAGCATGTTCGCGATGGTTGAATAGAGAATGCCACACACAAAACAGGTCATAAAACCCAGTGGTGATAAAGTATAGATTTCTCTGAGCGGAATCGATTCGGTTTGCTCTATTTGTGGTTCAAAGTGAGATACGAACACAACAGGTGAGACCGAAATACTAAAAAGCACCCCACATAGAATAAACAGCGTGGTTTCACTGGGCGGCGCTAGGGCTAAGCCAAATTGACCCAAGGTTATCGCACTCAAGATCACCACCTGGTTGACGGCTAAGATCTTGCCACGATTAGACTCGGTCGACACGCTGTTGAACCATGTATCTAGTGTTGCGGTAGCACAAGCGATACAAAACCCCATCACAGCACGCATAATGGCCCAAAGCCAAATCTCTGAGCTAAGCCCCATGATTAAGATGGCACTAGCACCTAAGCTACCACACATGGCAAAGGTTCTGACTAAGCCAATTTGACGCAGTACTCGCTTACCAATTATAGCGCCAAGCAGAAAACCGACCGAGTACATCGAAAGTACAAAACCAATTGATTGCACTCCGACTTGCTCATCGGCTAGTTTTACAGGAAGGAGGATGCCACTTAAGCCATGACTGCTCATCAGCAAAAACGAGCTGATAAAAAGTAGGGTGAGTGGTCTTAGCGTCGCCGTTAAAGTCATAGCTTTGATTTAAAGGTAAAAAAGAGCCATTTACAAGAGGTTTGTAAATGGCTTGTAGCGTAAATGTGTTGTAAGTGTGCTATTCAAAAAGGAGAGAAACGTGAATGAAAAATTGCTCGATAGGTAGGGGAAGTTTACTTAGCTTCGCCAGCTATTTCCTAACAGTAGAGAAACCCCGACGGAAATACCCAATGCGATGAGAATATTGGGTAGGTTGAAGCCCCAAATTGCTACACAGACAGCAACGGTGACAATTGCCCAAAGTAGAGTTTCTAAAATCCAAGTACCCATTAATTGACTCCTAAAATTCACTATACGAGTAAGTTTAGGTGAATGGGGGTTAAGATTTGGTTATCACTCTGATTGCGAGCGATGGGATTGAAAACTTACACTGGCGATAAACTCTGTCTCTTGATGATATTCAAACTTCCATTCTTGGTGGCGACATAATCGCTCGATTAGAATGAGGCCGATACCAAATGAAACTTCAGAGCTACTTGATTCCGAGTCTTCCAATGAATTAGTGACTTGAACATCAGAGCCCGAGAGTTCGATATTTATTGCCCCTTGCTTAGTATGCTGTAAAGCGTTGCGGATAAGATTTGTTAGGACAATTTCAACCAAGATGCTTGGCAGTATTACTGGTGAATTGGAGGGGAATGCACTCACTTTGATAGCGACTTGTTTTCCATCTTGCAGGTATTGATGGTTGGTTAAGATAGTCTGTATCAATTGCTCTAAATCGACCTCTTCAATTTCGAGATCATCAAGTTGGTTTCTGCTCATCCAAAGTAGGGTGGTAATAAGGTTTTGCATCGTTACCACGGAGCGATTGATCCTAGCGACTGCGCGTTGACCGCCTTTGGTCATAGAGCCTGAAAGGCGGGTTAACATCTCACCACTGGCGGAAATAATGGATACGGGGGTTCTTAACTCGTGGCTAGCGGCGCGGAGAAAGAACTCCTCCCTTTCAATTGCCTCACGCTGTTGTTTAACGCTCTCTACAAGCTGCTTTGCTAAAAGGTCGACCTCGGTATAGCGAAACTTCTCTAGCTTGTTGGTCTCTTGTAAATTGAGAGTCTGTGACCATTGAGACAAGGTAATAATCGGTTTGGTGAGTCTATGAATCAGTAAACGAATCAGAAGAAAGACGAACAGCAGCAATGCGCCGACGATCAAGAAAGCGGAGTTAAATTTGCTGACGGATTCTGGTGGGCTCTGGCTAAGTAGCTCGGTATAGACGGCCTCGTCATATTGGGAGACGATGTACAAATAGCTGTTTTTTGCTTCGACATAGTGAAGAGCAGCGTAAAGGTACTCACCATAACCGCCACTGGCATTGGCGATATAGTCTTCGTAAATCACATCGTTTTCAAACGTCTCCCAATCGAACTGTTGGAGAAACTTTGCTGGGATTTGATTGAAGTCTGAGTAAACTTGCAGGGTACTACTTTGAGATTGAGGGGTTTTGCCAGTAGCGAGAAACTCAGTCTCAGCGAGCTTCAGCTCATAGAGAAAGCCATATTTAGCCGATTCATTGAGGCCAATCTGGTAACTTTGGTTGATCATCAAGCCATAGATAGCCGTTAAACTGATCACTAAACCAAACAAGTAAAGGTATATATCTCGCTTAATACTAACGCGCTTCACTTACTCTTCCTCTCTGATCGTAATACCTACACCGTGGAGGGTGTGAATCAGCTTGTTTTCGAACGGCGCATCAATCGCTTGTCTTAGCTTAAACAAATGCACTTTCAAGCTGTCAGCATTGGGTAGCTCATCGCCCCATACTTCTTCTTCTAGCTTGGATTTGCTAACAACGTTGGGGCTATTTTGAATCAGACATACCAACATCTTCCAGCACACAGGAGGAAGCTTAATCGCTTGACCTGCACGACTCACTTGGTGCTGATCGAGGTCGACTTTGAGATCGCCAACTGAAAGTGAGGTCACTGCCCCTTTAGTTCTGCGTACCAGTGCGAGTACGCGAACCTTGAGTTCTTCCATGGCAAATGGCTTGACCAGATAATCATCAGAACCTGCGGCAAAGCCAGTCAACTTATCGTCCAAGGTATCTCGGGCGGTGAGCATCAAGATTGGCGTACTGACCCCTTTCTCTCGCAGAGATTGGCAGACATCAATGCCATCCATCTTAGGCATGTTTAGGTCGGTAAGAATGATATCGTAGCTGTTACTTAACGCTAGGTTAAGCCCTGATAATCCGTTGTAGGCAAAGTCAAATTCGACTCCGTCTAGCTCCATGTAATCACTGATTGCTTCGGCGAGATCTTTATCGTCTTCAATTAACAGGGCACTAATCGTCATTGAACCTTTACTTCCTTTTTTGTTCTTGCTGCCAAGCCCAGATAGGCGGTTTAACCAGTAGTTTAAATTTGACGCTCCACTCCGGCGCATGCCATATCTGGCTGAAAAGCTTCATATATCCATTGAAGTATACTTTAAATGGATTGACGGAGTTAATCCGTGGGTAAACGCCATATTTTACTTCTTCCTCTTCACGGGCAAAGGTACCAAACATACGATCCCAAATAATCAGTATTCCGGCATAGTTTTTATCGAGGTACTGTTTATTGGTTGCATGGTGAACCCTGTGATGCGACGGCGTATTGAATATCGCTTCAATCGGACGAGGAAACTTTCGCACCGCTTCAGTATGAAGAAGGGTTTGAAATAACTGAACGAAGGTTTCACACATCAAAACAACAAACGGATTGAAGCCGAGTAAAATCAAAGGCAAATGGAAAAAGAACGGGAAAAACCAGTCCAAAGGTCCAAATCTGTATGCCACCGATATATTGAAATAGGGCGAGCTATGGTGAACGGAGTGCGTTCCCCAAGCGATTCCATTACTGTGTAAAAATCGGTGCTCCCAGTAGTAAGCTAAATCTGCAAGAATCAAACAGCCAAGAATTGTCCACCCCGTGATCGGTAACTGAGTTAGGCTAAAGTTTTCGTAGGCAAAAACAAACGCGCCCACATAAGCTAGACCGACAACAAACAGTGTCATCAGTAGGAAAAATAGCGTGACAAAGTTAGTCGCACTATCTCCTATCATGTTCCAGCTAAGCTTCTTTTTAAGCGCATAGCGGATAAGTTCGATTAAGAAGATTGCGACCGCAATAAGCAGGAAATTATCATCCACCCAGCTTTCGGTAAATATGATGGTGCTTTCCGAGAACACTTGAGACATAGACTCAAACATAGTTATCTCCTTTACCCTATTGCTTATAGTAGACGGACATTTGGCTCGCTTCAGGTAAGCCGTGTTGGTTGAGGTAGTGAGTTTCCACTACCGCATAAGGCTTTTTAGCAAAGTCTATTTTCTGCCATGCCTCTGTCAGCTCAGCTTCATTGTGCTTTCCTTCCTTGAGCAGAAGTTTTGCATCGACTATGTCTGGTAATTTGGTCAGGTCACTTGCTATTGCGCCCGTTGTGGTCGGGTAACCAATTGTCACCTCTGCTTCAGAGAAATCTGCATTAAATGCTTGGTACAACACGACGATGCGATCAACCTTCTTAGGTAGAGGGTTAGCCTCATCGATCCTGGCGTAGAACTTATCCCATAAGTTTGGCACGCCTTGTAATGCGATGGTCTGAGTGACGCCGCGCAAATAGTTGTTGGGCTTGTTATCGACGACGGGTGTTGCTGACGATTTTGCGCCACTGGCATCTTCGGCAACGGCAGGTTGAGCTAAGACAAGCCCCCAGATTGAGCCAGTAATTAAGGCGGTGGTGGCGATGGATGCGAATAATTTCATGCTGACTCCATACCTAGGTTAAACACATACCTAAGTGTGATTTATTGATTATGGTAGGAGTGTAATCGGGTAGGCGTTAACAAAAGGTTATCGATACTCAAATGATCAAAACAGCAATCTGGGACACTTTTTCTTGAAATGAATTGGCAATACTAACGCCAAATTCATTCACAGGAACAATGATGTCTGACCGCTTCCAAGTAACACTTAAATCCACCATTGGCTTAGAGCCCTTCAAAGTAGCGCTTACTTGGTTCATGGTGTTGGTGGAAAACGTGATGCTGATATTACTGCCACTCGCGATAGGCTACGCGATTGATGGTGTATTAAATCATGACATGCAACCCTTGATTCACTTCGCCCTGCTACTGCTAGCCGTTGTGGTCGTGAGCGTATTGCGCCGTTTTTATGATACGCGCGTCTATGGTCAGATTCGTTTTAAGTTAGCCAGATTGGTTGAGCGAAACTTAAATCATGCGCCAGTATCAGTACGTAGCGCACGCTTAACCATGTCTCGTGAGCTGGTGGACTTCTTAGAAGATGATTTGCCGGCGTTAATGACGGCAGTGGTACAGCTTGTTGCTACCGTTGTTATCCTCGCTGCATTCCACTTCTATCTTGCTCTGAGTGTCTTAGCGTCGGGTATCGGCATCTTGATTATCTACGCCCTGTTTCACGGCACTTTCACTCGCTTAAATGGTGCGCTAAACGATCAGCTAGAACAGCAAGTAACGGCGCTTAATAGCGGTAAGTTTGCCAACATTCGCGGGCATTTCAAACGGCTTAAAAACTGCGAAATTAAACTGTCAGATACCGAAGCCATCGCTTATGGATTGATTTTTATCGTCTTACTGAGCGCGGTTTTAGCCAACCTGTGGATGGTGAGTGCCTTGGTCGAACCTAGTGTCGGGCAGATCTTTTCGATCGTGACTTATTCGCTTGAGTTCGTTGAAGTCGCAGTTGTGTTACCAGTGACGCTACAGACATTGTCGCGTTTGGCTGAGATCACTCAACGTCTCAATGTTTCGTCTAAGGCTGAGGCCCAAACCCCTAACCAACAGGAGATTTCTTATGAAGGTTAAATCTATCTTAGCTGTCGCGTTAGGCGTAAGCGCAATTTTCGCTGCCTTGGTTATGGTTGACTACTTAGAGCCACAGCCGACTCCGATTAAAGAGAAGGCGGAGCTGAAAGCACCTGTTTCAATTATTGAGGTGACGCCGCAAGCGCATAAATCGTCTTTGACTTTACTTGCCACCACAGCAGCAAGGTGGCCGATTCAACTTAAAGCATCGAGCACTGCTCAGCTAGCTTGGTTAGATTCTCGATTAGAGCCGGGGATGACGGTGGCGAAAGGTGATGTATTAGCCAAGCTAGAGACTAGTGCGTTAGCGTCTAATTTGGCGCAAGCGAAAAGCCAAGTAACGCAAGCTGAGCTTAATCTCAAGCAGGCGAAACATGAACAAACCGTGGCTTTGAAAATGTTATCAGCTAAAACCAGCTCACCTTTTGCACGCAGAGAGCCGCAAGTGGCGGCAGCGAAAGCGGAGTTAGACAGAGCACAGCAAGCGCTGCAGAGCGCCAACAAATTGCTGAGTGAAGCCAAAATCGTAGCGCCATTTGATGCGATTATACTACGACGCATGATTAGCCCAGGTGAGTGGTTAGAGTCAGGACAAGTGTTGTTTGAGTTAGCGGCGAGCGATTCAGTTGATGTGGCGCTGCCCGTCTCGGATCTCCATTGGCAGAAAGTACAAGGTGCGCTGAGCAAACCAGAAATTTCGGTATCAAATAGAGCAGGGCAGCATTGGCCTGCTAAGGTTCGCTATGTTGCCCCTCAAGCCGATGCCAACACTCGTCAACGTCAGGTTGTGCTAGCAGTCAGCGAGCCTTATGCAGAAAAGGAAAAGTTGTTACCTAATCAGCAAGTTAAAGTTGTAGTGAGTTTAGGTAATCAGCAGAGCATTGCGACCTTGCCACTTAGCGCCTTAACACGTGATGGCTTTGTTTGGACTTTAGATAACCAAGATAGATTACAGAAAGAGTGGGTAACGCTGGTTGGTCAACAGCAAGATCAAGTGTTCGTTCGTTTTGACAAGCAGAGTGAGCAGTCTCGTCGAGTAGTGGTTTATCCTTTAATTTCGATGTTGGTTGGTAAGCAAATGGCACCTCACAGCATGACTGCAATGACGGCCAAATTGAGGAGTGAATAATGAACTGGTTAACCAAGTGGTTTATTAACAACTCTGTCGGCGCTAACTTGCTGATGCTTGCCATCATCGCAAGTGGCGTGATGGCATTTGGACAGTTACGGGTTGAGTCATTTCCGCAGATTGCTCCATCTTCTATATCTATTACAGTGGCTTACCCCGGAGGAAGCGCTAAGCAAATAGACGAAAGCATCACCCAGCGTATCGAAGAGTCCATCAGCGGTATTGCAGGAATCAAGCAGATCACCAGTCAATCTAGCGCGGGTCAGTCGAGTGTTGTGGTGCGCAAAACCAGTAGCACGGATTTGAACAAACTCTTGGATGACGTACGCAATCGCGTCAATGCCATCAATGGCTTCCCTGCTCAAGCAGAAAGACCACAAGTGGTGCGCAATGAGTTTACCAATTTAGCGGCTTTCGTCGTGGTGTCGGGTGACCGCAGTGATGAGCAGCTTCAGCCAATTGCGCGTCAAGTCGAGCAAGCATTAAAGAGCAATCCACGGATCTCAAAAGTTAGTAACTGGGGCTCACGTGCTCCTCAGCTGATTATTGAGCCTCGTCCTGATGAGTTAAAAAAGCTCGGCATGACCTTAGACGATCTTGCCAACACGATTAACCAAATGTCACTGGAGTCACGAACTGGCGAGTTAGTCAGTGATAAAGGAAGAATGGTGATTCGTGGTGACGGTTACGCCGATGACTTGCAGAAACTTAAGCAACTGGTGGTGGTGTCTAGGCCATCAGGTACGGTTTATTTAGGTGATATAGCCACACTTACTAGAGATTACGAATCAAGCGGTGCAATCGTAAGAAACAATGGTTCTAATGCCATTGCTTTGTTGGTCAGCACTAGCCAAACCGATAATCTACTTAAAGTGAGCTCAGCGATTGAAGAGACGTTAGTCGAGCAACAGCGAATTCTACCTAACGATATCGAGCTCAATGTGATGGCTGATATGGCGCCTTATATCGAGGAGCAGCTATTTCGACTCGGAGATAATGCATGGCAAGGCCTAGTGATTGTCGTCGTTTTACTGGGAATCTTTTTAGAGCTTAAACTGGCTTTTTGGGTCGCGGTAGGGATCCCAGTTGCGCTAGCAGGTACGTTAGGTGCAATGCAAATTGCCAATTACAGCATCAACGATATTACGCTATTTGGCTTTATCTTAGTGCTGGGTATTTTGGTCGATGATGCCGTTGTTGTCGGTGAAGCCATTCATGAAAAGCGCTCTCAATACAAGAGTGGTAAAGAAGCGGCGTGGCATGGTGTCCACTCTGTGTCTGTAGCGACTGTCTTTGGCGTCTTGACCACTATAGCGGCGTTCTCTCCTATGCTGTGGATCAATAATGACTTTGCCAAAATACTGGCTGGTTTTTCGGCAGTGGTGATTTTCGCGCTAATTTTTTCTTTGATTGAAAGTAAGTTAATTCTGCCATCGCATTTGGCGCAGCTCTCTACGCATAAACAAGGAAAGGGGATAATCGCTAAGATTCAATCCACAGCACAAGGCGGCCTGACTTGGTGCAATCAACGTATTTATAAACCTGCGCTTGAGGCAGTACTGGAGTACAAACTTGCTAGTTTGATGGGCTTTGTCGCCATGATCGTATTGGCTTACGGAATGTGGTCGACTGGAACGATTCGCAGTGCGATTTTTCCTGAAATTCCGGGGCGTTACATTACCGCTAAAGTGGCGCTGGAAGATGGCGCTCCGCTACCTTTGCAAAAGCAAGCATTGGATAAGATTGAGCAGTCGATGCTCTCTGTCGAGCAACAGCTTCAAGCCGATTACTCACTTAGCAAACCACCGATCGTTAACCTGTTAGCATGGTCTGATGGATATGGCGAGATTGAGGTAACGGCAGAGTTGACCAGTGAGTCTCTTAGTATACTCCCTGGCAACCTATTGACTGACAGTTGGCGACAACAAGTCGGCGCGATTGAAGGGGCTTACTCTGTTGAGTTTAGTGCTGCAGAAGCGCCCGCTGGTGGCACCTTTATTTCTATATCATCCCGCGATAGAGAGTTAGCAAAACGCGTGGCGATTGAACTGGGTGATACCTTGTCAGTGCTACCGGGTGTTGCCGATGTATTCGATGATGCTAAAGGTGGACAGCCACAGGTTCGCTTGGTGCTTAATGAGTTTGGTCACCAGCTTGGCTTAACGCAGGATAAATTGGCCAAACTGGCGGGTGAAGCCTATGGCGAGCGTGAAATTCACCGTCTTTTAGAGCAAGGCCAAGAAACGAAAGTATTGCTTAAATACCCAAGGGATGCGCGTAAGACCTTGGCGCAGTTAGAGCAATCACAGGTAATGTTAGCAGGCGGAAAAACCGTTCTGTTAGGCGATATCGCTGAGTTTCAGCATGAGCAGCAACCTCAAATCTTGTATCGTAGAAATCGAGAGCAGGTGGTGAATCTCTACTGGAAGCAAAATCGAGATATACAAGCTCCCGAGCAGACTATGACTCAACTGACACAGCGGATTGAACAACTTGAACTTCAATACCCCGGCGTGAAAATAAAAGCGGGGGGAGAGTTTGAGGAGATCAGTGAAGTCTCCGATGGATTTAAATCGGCAATGATTCTGACCATCTTATTGATTTACATTTTGTTAGCGGTTCCTCTTAAGTCTTATTGGCAACCGTTTATCATTATGGCAGTGATTCCTTTTGGTTTTGCCGGGGCGATATTTGGCCACTACATTATGGATTTACCCATCAGTCTGTTATCTATGTTCGGCATGATGGCGATGACAGGGATCGTGATTAACGATTCATTGGTTTTGATTACTCGTTTCAATCATGAATACCGTAATGGCATGCCTCTTAAGCAAGCATTGGTGACAGCAGGTACGAGTCGCCTGAGAGCTATTTTCTTGACCACGATTACCACGGTTTGTGGCTTGCTGCCATTGTTGAGTGAGACGGCAGAGCAAGCCCAGTACCTTAAACCTGCCGCGGTATCATTGGTGTTTGGCGAGCTATTTGCTACAGCGGTTACTTTATTATTGATTCCGATTCTACTCGGACTGACCAGTCGTAAGCAGGCGAAACCGATGGAAGAACAACTGGTGATGGACACAGTGCAATGAGCAAGGTATTTGATTTAATCGAACAAGCGAGCGATAGTGATTTTATTGATCTAAAAGGACCGAGTGCAATGGCAGAAAATGAAAAGCAGCCCTTCTTGCTAGTTCCCGAGATAGCCTTGCTAGAGCCGCTGCCTGAGCATCTGCGTAAGCGATTTTCACACGCCTTGTATTTAATGCATAAAGAACTTGATGAGCACAGAACTTGGGAGCAAGTCGCGACGGCCAGTGCGATTTCTCCCTATCATTTTCACCGCCAATTTACCGAGCTGTTTAACGAGACGCCCGGGCAATACTTAAGTCGCTTAAGGTTGCAGGTGTCGGTTAGCTTACTGATGAACAATGACCCTTGGAGCGTGACAGAGATTGCTCAATATTGTGGGTTTTCTTCTTCTCAAGCTCTGGGTAAAGCGCTTAAGCGAGAGCTCGGAGTGACGGCTAAACAAGTACGTAAAATGGGTTGTGAATTAACGCCGCGAGAATCTGCTGCATTTATCCGTCAACTCGGCCATCCGGGGAAAGATATCCCTTTAGAAAACGAATTGGCTCAGTCTATGCCGACAGAGCTTATATGGCATCCGAAACGAGGGATGAAAAAGCTGTCTATGGTTGACCCAGATTGGGACAGTGTGATGGAAATCTATGGTGAGAAATCGGTTCGTTTGATGGGAGCCACCCCAGTTAATCAACTAGAGCAGAGCTGGGATCAAATCGATACCTATATTGGCGACTGGCAAGTTGAAGAACAAAAGTATGATTTTATTCTGCCTGAAGGTTACTACTTATGCAGTGATGTTTACCTAGTCTCTGATGCTGGTTACAGTGCCGCGCTTGAAGCTTTGTTTGATATCGCGTTGAAAAAGAATCTAGAGATTGATGAAGACGGCTTTTTTGTCGAAATGATACGTTATATAGAGCTGACAGAAGTGGGCGGCGTCACTTTCTCTTTTCAGATCCCCATTGTTAAGTGACCTTAGAGTCTAGCTCTAAGGTCAGATAGTGGTGAACTATTTTTCGTTAAACCGGGCATGATATGGGTCAAGCTCATAGCCTTGTCGCTGGGCAAGCTCACGATAGAGTTCTGGTCTGCGCCCCCTTATCCAACGCCTACCTGTGCACATATCAAGCTCCTTGGGATCAAGGTCGGCAATGATCATCGCGTTGTCTATCGCGTCAGTTTCAACCATGGTTTCACCGTAAGGGTTTAGGATCATCGCATTGCCTGTTCTCACTTCATCCATATCAACGCCAACACCATTGCTAAATATCAGAAACACCCCATTGTCGTGCGCTCGTGCAGGCAGCCAACGCATTAGCCAAGCGCGCCCTTTTCGTCCCTGCATTTCAGATCGAATAGCTTCTGGATCTTTATGTCGATTAAGCCAAAGTTGCGGATTGATCCTTCCCATCGCGTTCGGACTACGTGAGTGACAACCTCCTGTTTGATGCGGGGCAAGCAGTACGTCTGCGCCCTTGAGTGCTGTCATCCTTACGTTCTCAACTAAGTTATTATCCCAACAGATCAATATGCCCACTCGCCAACCTTGCGGGGTTTCAACCACTGTGTATTGGTCGCCGCTACTCATGTGCGGGCTGACAAAGGTATGCAGTTTTCTGTGCTTGGTGATATTGCCGTTCGGCATGGCTAGGATAAAGGTATTGTAGAGACAGCCTTGCTCATCAATTTCAATCAGCCCAACGCCAATGTTGATCCCCGTTTGTTTGGAAAGTGACAAAATCTGCTGGCTAGAACTGCCTGCCGGAATAGGTTCAGCAAGTTGAACGATTTGCTCTCTGCCCAGTTTAGAAACATGCCAGTAGCCTGAAATACACATTTCTGGGAAGCAGATAAGCTCAACCCCTTGCGTTTGAGCGCTTTTTACATAGTGCTCAATCACAGCAAGATTATACGCTTTATCCCCAGGGTGATGATTAAATTGAACGGATGCGACACGTAACTTTTCCACGGAGATTCCTTACTTGATAAAAACTGGTTGTGAGTTTAAGAAAATTATTTCATTCCATATAATGAAATAAATTCTCTGTTCAATAAGGGTTTGGAATGGAAATTGAGTTACTTAGAGCGTTCTGCATTTTGGCTGAGAGCCAAAACTATCGCTTGGCATCGGAGAGGCTGTTTCTCACGCAACCTGCCATTACCAAGAAAATTCAACGTTTAGAAAGCAAAGTGGGTGCTCCATTGTTTGAGCGTGGTCGCCATGGGGCGCGTTTGACCGCAGCAGGACAGTCGCTGTTACCCGAGGCTCAACGCCTACTGCGTCAATTTGAGCAGTTCGACACCCTGTCGCAGCGAGTATCATCTGGGTTGTACGGAAGTTTGAAAATCGGCTTTGGAGTTTCGACCTACCATGAGGCGCCTCGTTTTGTGGCCGCATTCAAGCAGCGCTACCCTGACGTCAATATTGTGCTGAATGACATTCCTTCCCAAACCCAACTAGACCAACTGCAAAGTGGTGAACTCGATGTAAGCTTCAATCGCATTCCGAGCGATAGTCAGTTTCAAACTTTATCTCTGTTTGATGATCAATTGGTGGTCGCCATTCATCGAGATGAAGACATTGACGAGCAAGAGCTGTGGCATTCGTTAGCTCGGCATAACTATTTAAAATTGGCGACTAATCGAGGCCCAGGACTCAGCCGTCAAATAGAGGGCTATCTCGCAGCCAATCAATTGGAGTTAACCATTGCCCAAGAAGCGGACGATATCTTAACGCTACTCGCATTAGTCTCTGCTCGACTGGGATTTACTATCGTTCCTCAAAGCGCTCAAGCGATAAGCAATCCATATGTGCGTTTTATTCCATTGAAGGGGAGCTATGCCCAGTGGCCAATCGGTTTGGTGTGGTTACCGCACTCGCCCAATGCACTGCTAGATAATTTTGTTGAGTTAGTGACAGAGCTAAACTCGCGAGGAGGGACACCAGATACTCTCAGTAAGTCGTGAAGTATTCCCTAGTGTTATGTTTTGTTGTTTAGTTATTGTTATAGATGTTAAGTTTGATTTTTTATTTATTAATGGTGAATAAAATTGCAATTTTAGCTTGTGTTGGACTTTTTAGGATATATAATCGCTCATATTGAAGATTTATTCACTTTAAGTGAAATTGTAGTCATCTAGGGAGTAGTCAGATGAGCGATACACTTCTCGTTGAAGAGAACCACAAAACTAACCGGAATCTGCTGATGTTTGCGATTCCATCATTGCTAGGATTATTCTTTTTCCTTGCACCGCTAACATACGACGGTAACTTTACCTTCCCGCTAGCTTTAATGGCTAAAGGGGTTAAAGCGCTGCTAGGGGATGCGATTTTACCGACGGTCACTGGCGTGATCTGTTTTTCAGCTTTTGCATCACTTGCCGCAAGTCTTTTAAAGCCAACTTTTGTTACGCAATCTTATCTGCTTACAAGACTTTTCATTCTGACGCCAACCTGGCTGGTGATTCGTTCGTTAGGTGCGTTATTTACGCTACTGGCGTTGCATCAAATCGGGCCAGAGATCATCTGGAACGGTAACACGGGTGGGCTAGTTTTAAATGACTTGCTTCCATCACTATTGGTGACTTTCTTCCTTGCGGGATTATTGCTTCCGCTACTGCTTAACTTTGGTCTGCTAGAGCTATTGGGTACGTTACTGAGTAAGTTTATGCGCCCTGTTTTCCGTCTACCGGGTAGAGCGGCGATTGACTGTATGTCTTCATGGTTAGGTGACGGTACGGTCGGTGTTATCTTAACCAGTAAGCAGTATGAAGATAAAAAATACACAGCGCGTGAAGCAGCGGTGGTTGCAACTATGTTCTCGCCAGTGGGTATTTCATTCTCGCTTGTGGTACTGACTCAAGTTGGATTAGCAAACTATTTCGTACCGTTTTACTTTGCGATCTGTTTGTCTGGCGTTGCGGCGGCGATGGTAATTCAGTTCCTGCCACCACTATCTTACAAAAAAGATCTCTACATTGATGGTAGTGCACCGAACCGAGATGATGAACTGGTTCCAGCAGGTAAATCGACTCTAGGCTTTGGTATGGAGCTAGCACTGAAGCGTGCCGACAAAGTAAAAAGCTTAGGCTCAGTGGCTAAAGAAGGTGTGCATAACGCGCTAGATATGGTGTTTGGTGTTCTTCCTGTTGTTATGGCGATTGGTACACTAGGCCTAGTGGTTGCAGAAGCGACGCCATTGTTCTCGATGCTGGGTGCTCCGTTTGTACCTCTACTAGAGCTACTTAATGTGCCAGAAGCAGCGGCGGCGGCGGAAACTATGCTGGTGGGCTTCACTGATATGTACGTTCCTTCAATCATCGCGGCGTCATCTGTGAATGCGGATTTAACCAAGTTTGTTGTTGCAGCGCTGTCTGTTACTCAGCTGATTTTCATGTCAGAAACAGGTTCGGTGATCTTAAGCAGTAAGGTGCCAATTAACTTCCTAGAATTGGTGGCAATTTTCCTACTACGTACGTTAGTGACGCTTCCGATTATTGTTCTAGTGGCACACGCGATCTTCTAATCGAACTGAACTGCTCAGTCCTAAAAGCCCTACAAATAGATGTTTGTCGGGCTTTTTCTTTTTCACAAGCTTACAGAATCCTCTTTTCACCTATATCTTTTCTCCTATTCAACACCTTGTTTTTAGACAATGAATTTATTGCTAATAATATGATTATATTGGAGTTTTCTAACTTTTATCGATTCTAAAATAGCTCGGCCGTTACTGATAACAATCGTTTTAATTTGAGGCTAAGGTATATGTCATATCAAGGTAAACCTCGCAGTAAGGAAGAATTAAATGTCGATTAGTGGTGTTAACCCCGCAATTACAAATGCGGTTAGCAATAACTTACAGTTTGATAAAGTAAACACGGGTGAAGAACAGAAATTCCACCTTAACTTAGGTATGGGTAAAGATTACACCATCACCGTGGATGGGAGTGGGCAGGTTTCTGCAACTCGGGATTTAGGGCATTTATCAAAGGCAGGACGAATTAAGAACGCTGTCGTTGATTTTTTCAGCAGAGCTGCCAACAAGAATGAGAGTGCATTTACGACTAGAGCCACTCAGATAAAAACAGAAGTGCAAAAACAGTTAACAGAGGCCATCCCTGTACAAAATTTAGTGAAAGCAGCGTTTAGCCAGACAGCCGGTGATTTTAAGAATGATGCCCAGTTTTTAAAGCCTGGCACAGATCCTTCGACAGCCACATTCGACGATGTCACTGATGCCAACAAGGCTCGTTTAGGCCTAGAGAATATGGATAGCGGCGCACTAGAGTTCATTAACCAAAACTTCTCTAGCTTTATCGTTGGTAAAGATGCCATTTTTAGTCGTCTGACCGATGAGTATTTACAGCAAGCCCCAGCTTTAGCTGGTGACCAGAAAAAACTGGTTGAACTAAGAAATCACTGTGAAGACCTCAGTCATAGAGTGAATGCGGAATTTAACGCTCAGTTCATAGCGCCGTATGAGCAACAAAAGGACCAAAATTTACAGCTCGGGATGTAAATAGTGAGCTAACAGGAGTAATTACCTTTGGATATATATAAAAAGATACTTGCTGACTTGGCCGTTGAGCAGCTGAGTTTTGATGAGAACCAAATCTGTTGTTTTGAAGTTCATTCAGCAGCAGGTCCCGAGGGCCCCCCTTATGTTGTCAATATAGTTGGCAATACTGTATCACAGGAGTTAGCCTTCTCTGTAACGACAACAGTGACTATTCCAAGTCAGATACCTAAACAGCTTTTCTCGTTGTTTGCGGAGTACGCTATGGGACCTCTTCGCGGCGAGCCCGGTATCGGTGTTTTTTCAGGTACTGAACAGGCATCTGTTTTCACTACAGTCAGGTTAGTTGATTATCGCTCTGGCTTGATTCAGGAAACGCTGACCGAGCTACTTGAGAAAGCGCATGAATGGGATGAGCTCCTACTGGCGGACGAAGCTCCAGTTCAAGAACAGGAAACAACGCCTGTTACTCACTCTTTCAGCTCAAGTAACATCAGAGTCTAAGTTACTGTTTTATCTATGCTCTATTTCTAAAAATCAGACTGATGTTGATAAACCGATCCACTTTGCCGGAAAACAAGGTGGATCCCCTCATATGGCTTACTTCTAATACTACTAGTCACCATTTTCCTAACTAGACTAGCCTTCCACTGTCGCTTAACTGCCACGTTAGATGTTTGAATCGCGATTGTACGTCCTGGTTCGACCTGTTGTCTCATTCTCGGGCGGTCTCTTCACGTATTAGGTATTTTCCTTTATTAAGTTGTTGATTTTAAATAACTGTTGTTAACTAAAAATATTTTTAACGTGACGGTGATCACTAAAACATGCAGTTTTATGCCCTATTTGTTTCATGGTTTATTTTTCTGATAGCCGTACTATTAATTTGTTTTCGCAATCATTGATCTCCCAATTTTATTGAGAAAAGGGATCATCGAGAAACTTCTACATTGCGTGTTGATTTTAGGAATACTGCTATTGCTAGTTTAGAGATTTAGTGAAGGCCGATTAATAAAAACAATCTATCAGGATGATGTACAAGTTCGTTCTAAAGATAGAGTTTAAAATGAAATATAACGTCAGGCTGGAATTAACCATGTATAGAAGATCGGTTTAGTTTTAGTTAGGAGAAAGTATGTTTCAGGAAGTTACAGAACTACTGGATGAAATTGGTTATGCATTTGATCGTCATGAGTTAAAAATGTGTATGATTCGCGCACAAAAGAAAAAGGTTCTAAAAGCATTGATAGAAGATAGCCGAAAAAGAAACTTTGATTTGTCGTCTAATGTAAATAAATCCATTTTAGCTTCTATTGCAAGTACTCCAGACGTATCGGAGAAGAGTGCGCTTGCAGAGCTTGAACAGTATGTATCGAGAGCGTCAGATGAAGACTGGAGCTTCAGAGAAAAGTTATTGGCGAACGCTATGCGTCATACGGAAGAGTTTCGAATGCTACTTATATTAAACGGTGATGCTGTAGTGAGGTTTATGTAGCATGGAGACTCGTGTACAAGAGGCAATTCGTTGTGCTCAGTTGTTAGAGATTGATGTGAATGACAAAAATGTACGTGGTTGTATGGTTGCTGCGATTATGTGTGAACAGGTACATGAGTCGAATTTAGGCACATTGGTGAACCTTGCTTATACCAGTCAGTCTATTGTTTTTCTGCATGCGTTAAAACAAACTGAGGAATTCAAATTTATTTATTCCCTACTATCTAACCATTTAGATTAGATAACTATCTGGCAACCAAGGAAGGTTGCAAATATTAATAATCTCATACTTGAGATTATTAAATTTGATAACCAAGAAGTGGTAGTGATGTTTTAGTTTGTTTGTGATATCGGACATGATGATTATTTAAATTTGTGTCTAAATAAAACAAATTTACGGCTCTTATATAAAAATGATGGACTTCTCGTGTGTGAAAATAACAACAGTGGATGAATAACTTTATGCCGAGAAATAGACTATTTTCAAGGCACCTATCGAGCTCTAGGTACCTTTAATTTTAGCTAATGGGGCATCAATACTAAATAAGAATATGAAAGACTTACGCTTGCGTAGATTGTCGCAGTTACTCAACAATTTCAGCTATGGCCGTGGCTATGAAGTATCTATTGATGATCTCGAAGAAATTTTTTCTACCAGTAGGCGGAATACTTCGACCATTATCAAAATGCTTCAACAGTGTGGTTGGATACTTTGGACTCCAGCCGTTGGTAGAGGGAAAAATAGCAAAATTACTATTGTTGCATCTCTATATCAGGCCTTATATGAGTGTATACAAGCCGACCTCACTGAAGGAAACCTAGATCAAATACCAAAGTATCTAGAAGCTCATCGCTCTCTCGCTTCAAGAATATTACATCTATTGATGCATGAAACTGAAAAAGCTCACAAAGCCAGCAGTACGTTGACTGTTACTCAATATCCTCCAGTTAATAAACTAGATCCTGCGATGACTTATGTATCAGCAGAAATGCAGGTT
This sequence comes from Vibrio sp. R10-SF1-ISO8, assembly GCF_059833805.1. Taxonomy (NCBI): domain Bacteria; kingdom Pseudomonadati; phylum Pseudomonadota; class Gammaproteobacteria; order Vibrionales; family Vibrionaceae; genus Vibrio; species Vibrio sp. R10-SF1-ISO8. The sequence goes on from NZ_JCBDHL010000010.1 coordinate 625,410, forward strand.
ATCAGCGCCATGTATGATACGTTGCTGCGAATTGATGAGAATGGTCATATTCACAATCATATTGCTTATGAATACTCAGTGACGAATCAGGGTAAACGTTATTGCTTTTGGATAAATCCTCATGTCCTATGCCACGATGGCTTGCCACTTACCAAATTAGATATCATCGAGAGTCTAGACAGACTTTTCACATCAGAGGGGCCTTATAAGTGGCTCTTTAAGCAAGTTGCTAGAGTTGGTTTCGATCGCGAGCAAAATGCTATCTTTATCGATCTTTTTGATCCTAATCCTCTCTTTGTTTTTGCGTTAACTACTCCAAATGCCTCAATTGCGACAAAAAGGTATCAGGTTTTGGGTCAGCATCGTGTCCGTGTAGGTACCGGACCGCTTCATTTAACTCATTGGGATGACAAGAAACTGGTATTGGTTAGAAACTCCCAATACTTTGCCACGGGAGCTCTTCTCAGCACGATAAATCTTTGCCATGAAGGGAAGTCATTGGACAGTTTCTTAAGCTTTGAGGCAGAAAACCACGAAAGCGAAAAGCATCCAATTCAAGCATTTTCGACTTTAGCAATTAGGCTAAGGGATTCAGTGTCAATAACCAAAGATGGACTAGCAGCACTGCTTACTTTTATTCAACAACAGCGAATAATCTACTCGAAACAGCAAGGTATTGATATTATAAGTCATTTCGGTTTGTTGAAGCACGAAGACTCTGAATATCCGGTGTTGTCGGGAGAGGTCGTCATTGGCCATAGTCAATGGAGGCTCAAATACAAACGCCACTTAATTAACTGGCTAACTGAAACAATAGAGAAAACGGGATTAAAAGTGAGATGTCTTCCGATCTCTGACTTAGATGCGATCGATGAGTATCGAGATAAGATTGATCTGCTTTTGTGTGAAGAGCTGTTGGAGCAGCCAAGTCGTTATGGCTTGTATGATTGGCTTTTAACTACCACTTCCCTGAGGTTTGCTCTCAACCAAGACCAATTTGAAGAACATAGAGTTAATGTACAAAAAGTCGTTGCCAATTTGAGCGAGGAGCAAGAACTACTCGATCTCATTAACATCAAAGTACATCATCACCATTTGCTGCCCTTATTTTGGGGACAAAAGGTTGTGACTAAAACGAAGCAAGTTTCAGGTTTACAATTGAAGAAGAATGGGTACTTGGATCTACATCGGCTTTGGAATAACCATACTTTATAAATCCTGATGTTCCTTGTAAGAAAGAGTTAAGTCTCACCGTTAATATGTGGAATTGTGTTTTCGGATCAGCTTAATCAAGGTGTCTAACTCGTTTTTTACCGCTCCCTGTAATGGATAGCCCATATTGATTCGAATGCACTCGCTATACAGGTCGAGCGTGGTAAATAGGTGACCAAGCCGAACATCGAGTTGATGCTGCTCGACACTTTGCGCGAGTGCATTTTGGTCCAAGTTGGGTATTTGAAGCCACAGCACCATGCCACCTTGTGGGTGACTGAATTTCACGTCACGCGGTAAATGCTGCGTAAGGTAGTCAAGGTATTGTTGCCTCAGGCTAAGTAATTGGGTGCGCCTTCTTTTTACATGTTTGGCGTACTGACCTGATTCGATAAAATCTGCCACAGCGAGTTGGGTTGGAAGGGCAACCCCATAACTTGTCGATGCAAATTGGGTTTTGTACGTATCTAGGTATCTACCTGGAAGGCACCAGCCCAAACGGTAACTGGGAGAAAGGCTTTTTGACACAGAGCCACACCATAAGACATAACCCTCCTTGTCATAATATTTAGCTGGTAAGGGTGTATGGGAAGAGTAGGAAAGCTCCATATAGACATCGTCTTCGATCACCGGAATGCGGTAATCATTGGCGAGCTGTGCCAGCTTTTGCTTCTGGTTAGCTGACATATTGATGCCTTGTGGATTCATATGCGAGGTACAAAATATCGCTGCATCGACACGTCTGTGCTTGAGGTGGGCTTCAAGTTGTTCAAGGTCGACACCATCATCTAAAGAAGGGATCTCAATGATCTTGCGCGACATCTTGCCTAGCAGTTCCAAAATACCATTGAAGCATGGAGAGCTGATCGCTATGGTGTCGCCTTGTTTGGTGCAGGCTTCCAATGCTGCCTTGATTGAAGACATACACCCCGCGGTAACGACGATCTGGTCAGGATTAAAATGTAAGTCGAGCTTAGCAAAGTGGGTGGATAAAGCACAGCGTAGTAAAGGCTCACCTTGAATATCGGGATAGTGATTGAGCCTGTCTCCCATCCGTTTCAGTGCGCGGCGAAAGCTGCGTTCCAGCTCAATCACAGACTGTTCATCCGCCGTGGTGCTCGACACGCCCAATGGACCACTTTTCGCACTGTGGGTTGGTGAACTTCTGATGACGTGAGAGACCTTACTTTCAAATTGAGCCCAATCTGGCGTCGAGTGCACTGGCTTACGAGGTGAAACAAAGTAACCCGCTTGTGGCCTAGAGTGAATCCAACCCTGCGATTCGAGCTCTTGATAGCAGCTAACCACTGTAGACATGCTGACGGATTGCTGTTTCGCTAGCTGCCTAAGCGATGGCATTCTACCCCCTTCGACTCTTTTACCGTTTTCTATCTCTTCAATAAATTGGTTCGCTAGCTGTTGGTAGATGCTCATTCTTGTCCCTGAACTGTACTGGTTTTTATTTGGAAAATTGTATCTGTATATGATTTGCCGCTCAAGGGATACTGTGGCAAAACATAAGAGGGACGAATATGAAAAGAAATGACTTATTGCTCGCCGTGCTTGTCATGGCTATATGGGGATTTAACTTCTCGATGATCAAAATGGGGGTAACCAATGTTCACCCCTTATTGGCAACAGCAGCACGTTTTTCGCTCGCGGTGATTCCTGCGATCTTCTTTATTGCTCGGCCAAATGTCGCGTGGCGTTACCTAGTCGGCTACGGCATTGTGTTTGGGGTCGGTGTGTGGGGAATGGCCTCTTGGTCTATCACTGCAGGGCTTTCGTCTGGAATGTCTTCCGTTTTACTGTCAACCAATGTACTTATCGGCATGGCCGTCGGGATTTGGATATTCAAAGAGCAGGCACCGCTGCGAAAAATTGTTGGGGCGGCATTAGCGATGTGTGCCTTAGCGGTACTGGTTTCAGCGACGACAGGGAATGTCACCTTGAAGGGCGTTGCATTGATTATGATCGCGGCATGTTCTTGGACCTTGATGGGGGTCATTGTTAAAGCGTCGAAGACGACACAAGCTTTTGCTTTCAATGTGTGGGGAATGTTGTTTTCGCCCTTGCCACTTGTTCTATTTGCCGTCTCGCTACATGGTGAAGGGATCATCTGGCAGGCGTTTGAACAGTGGGATTGGAACACGACGATAGCCGTGGTGTTTCAGGCTTATCCAACCACTCTGTTTGGTTACTGGGTGTGGAATCTGATGCTGATTAAGTACCCGTTAAGTACTACTGCGCCACTGACGTTACTAGTTCCAGTGTTTGCTTTAGTGAGTGGATACTTTATGTATGATGAGGTGCTGTCTATGGCACAGATCATTGCCTCTGGACTGTTTTTGGTTGGGATTGGGTTAATCGTTAAGCCTGCATCGACGCAAAAGAGCCCGACTAATGCGTTTGGTAAGTTAGCACGATAGAAAGGATTCCGAGTAAGTGAAGGCTTACTCGGAATGTGTTAAATTACATCAATTCGACTTCAACATCGCTCTGAATCTGGCTAGAGCAAGCGAGCGTATAACCTTCCGCTAAGTCTTGTTCAGTCAGAGTCTCGGTGCTAGTACGAGACACTTCCCCTTTAGTTACTTTGCATTTGCAAGAACCACACATACCGCTGCGACAAGCGATGATGATGGGCACGCCATTGTCTTCTAGGACATCGGCAAGTGTCGCACCTTGCTCAACTTCAGCAGTGACACCAAAAGCGGGCACTTCAAATTGAACCACACCGCCAGCAGAAGGTTCGTGATGGGTTTCAATTGGAGTGAAGCTTTCCTGATGAAACGCTTGAGGTTCAACTCCGAGAGCGAGTGAGTGAGACTCCATATCCTGCATAAACTGAGTTGGCCCGCATAGATAAACGGTGCGCTGTGCGATGTCAGGACATAGGGTTTGTAGCCATGCCTTATCTAGGCGACCTTGCGGATGACGTGTCCCGGTGTTGTCTTTTAGCAGTAACTTAAAGTGGAAGTGGCTGTGACTGCTGTCCATTGACTCTAGCTCATCAAAATAGATGGTTTGCTGAGCGCTTTTAGCCATATGAATAAACACGATGTCGATATCTTTACCATCGGCTAACCAAGTCTTTGTCATCGACATTACGGGAGTAATACCGCAACCTGCGCTAAGCATAACGACTTTATCTTTTGGCGTGCAATCGACACTGTTAAATGGACCTGTAGGCGCAAGGGCTAACACAGTATCACCTGGGGCGAAGGTATCGACAATGTGGTTTGAGATTAACCCTCCCTCAACGCGCTTGATGGTCAGTTTTAACAGGGGTTCGTTAGGAACAGAGCTAATCGAATAGGCTCTATATTCAACTTTACCCTCCATCTCAAAACCGAGTGAGACAAACTGTCCGGGCTTAAATTCGAAAGCGATATCTTCATCACCTATTGGGGCCAGCGTTATGCTCACGGTATCTGGGGTTTCTTGCCACTTCTCTACGCAGCGTAAAGTTGTTGGCAGGTTGTTTTGCCATTCACTTGTCATAGTATTCTCTTAAAAAAGTGCCTAGCTCCAATTAGAGCTAGGCAAATTGGCGAGGATTAAGCAGCTAAGATGGTTTTTAGATCGTCTTCAACATTACCGATACTGCGCATATCGAATTTCTCTTGGATGATTGCCAGTAGGTTGTCGGTCAAGAAAGCAGGTGCTGTTGGACCTGTGTAGATACCTTTCACGCCTAAAGCGAATAGGGTAAGTAAGATAACAATCGCTTTTTGCTCAAACCAAGATAGAACTAGGGTTAGCGGCAGCTCATTGATATCACAGTCGAACTCTTTAGATAGTGCTAGTGCAAGTTGGATTGCTGAGTAAGCATCATTACATTGACCAACATCGAGCAGGCGTGGGATACCGTTGATGTCACCAAACTGATTCTTGTTGAAACGGAATTTACCGCAAGCCAGAGTCAGGATTACGCTGTCTTCAGGTGCTGCTGCGGTGAAGTCTGTGTAGTAACTACGCTCAGACTTATCACCATCACAACCACCCACTAAGAAGAAGTGCTTGATGTTGCCTTCCTTCACTTGTTCAACCACCGCTGGCGCAGCTTCCATTAGTGCATTACGACCGAAGCCAACTGTGATCATCTGTTCGATTTCATCATGTTGGAAACCGTCTTGAGCTAGAGCGCACTCAATCACTTGGCTGAAATCATCACCTTCGATATGTGCTACACCCGGCCAGCCAACAATGCTGCGTGTAAACAGGCGATCGGCGTACTGGCCGACATTTGGATTCAACAAACAGTTCGATGTCATCACAATCGCACCAGGGAAGTTAGCAAACTCTTTTTGCTGGTTTTGCCATGCGCTACCGTAGTTACCCACTAAATGAGGATACTTGTTTAGTTCTGGGTAGCCGTGTGCAGGTAGCATTTCACCATTGGTGTAGACATTAATGCCTTTACCTTCAGTTTGTTGCAGGATCTTTTCTAGATCATGTAGGTCATGACCAGATACTAGAATCGCTTTGCCTTTTACTGTCTTAACGTTAACGGCAGTAGGAGTAGGGTGACCGAACGTAGCCGTTTCACCCGCGTCTAGCATCTCCATCACTTTGTAGTTCATTAGGCCGATCTGCATTGAACACTCAAGCAGAGCGTTTAAATCTTCTGGATCGGTGCCAAGCCATGCCATGATTTGGTGGTACTCGGCATAAATATTTGTGTTGGTTTGTTCTAGTACGCGTGCGTGTTCCATGTAGGCTGCTGCACCTTTTAGGCCGTATAAGCAAAGTAGGCGCAGACCAATCACATCTTCACTCAGATGTTGGTAGCCACGGTTAACTGCCACAAGAGGAGCATGAGCTAAAATCTCTTCTGCAGTTGCTGGAAGCTCAAAGTGAGCGACAGATGGTGCTTCATCCAGTTCGATATCACCCAATTTAGCTGCCGCGAGCGTTTGTTCTTTTAAGCGAGCTTTGTATTGCGCTGCCACTGACGCAAGTTCAAGAATGCGCTCTGGGTCGAAGTTAACGTTGGTCAGCGTAGAAAAGAAAGCTCTTGGTGCCCACTGGTCGATTTCAATATCGATGATATCGAATTTGCGCGCTTGCTCAGCCCAGTAAGAAACCCCTTGTAGGGTGTAGACCAATACGTCTTGTAAATCAGAAACTTCAGAAGTTTTGCCACACATACCTTGTGCAAATGAGCAGCCCTTTACAGTAGGGGTTTGAATAGTCTGTTCACATTGAATACAGAACATTGCGCGTCTCCAGTCGTGATAATTGTTAGCGGAACCGTCCGCCATTTTATTTTGAGACTGATAGAGCAGGTAGTGTGCCAATATTTAACTATTTGTTTTTATATAATTTATTGGTTGTTCTAGTATTGGGTTGATGTAGTAAATACATCGTGAGTGTTGTACTTATTACATCGTATTAGCGTTTTGGCGCTGAGAAAGAACGACTAAGCATTGAGTTTGTGGTTAAACCTTGAACAATAAACATGCCCGTGTGTCAGTCGAATGCGATAACTCGAGGAAAATACGTAGGTTAATGGGGTGTCTAAGGAGTGATGTGATTATTACAACGCCGGAAGAAGTGGTAATCAAAAGGCTCACCAAATGGGGTGAGCCTAAGGAGTGTTAAAAGTGGTTAGTCACTGAGAGCAAAACAGACTCGGATTTGTATCGGGTGTCATACATATCCCATCGATTATTGGTGTAGGCGTACTTAAGAGCGAGCGTCCAGTCAGTGTTAGGTTTGTAATTAATCCCAGCTTCTGAGTTGAATACGCTGTCACGATCAAAGGTTAGGTAATCCATTCTTCCTTTAACCGACCAGTTATCATTAAAGGCATATTCCATTTGCCCAGATATTGCCGGAAGCACCGGTTTGGAGCTTAGCTTGGAGTGCTTACCACCGTTTAATAGATCGGTTTCCAATTCGACTAAGTAAGCGTATAAACCAGCACCGGCCGTCATAGTTACTTGATCACTCACCTGATAGTGCTTTTGATATTGTGCACCAGCACTCCATTGACGCAGAGCAATAAAGATTTCTTCACCTTGTGAGTAGCTATTGTCGCTAACCTCGAAGTTACCGCTTACTTTACCTGTACGGCGAGTTTCGTTAGGGGCTATTTGTACTTCTATCGAGCTATCATCATCTAGCTGGTACGTATAGTAAGCGGATGAGAAAGGCTGGTAGTCGTCGTCAGGTGCTGAGTTTTCTAGCGTTTGGTTTACACCGAAATCACCCAAAGTGTCGTAAGTATTGAAACCAATATCTAGAGTAAAGGAGTGACGTTTACTCTTTGCATAAACCGGATTTGTACGCTTTCTGTTAGAGTCATATTCAAACGCTTTGTTGGTCAAGCTTACATTGACCATCATGCCGTCTTTTATTGGCGCAGCGCTAAGATTTACGCCTTCCGGGGAATACTCTGAGACGAAAAACTGGTTGGTTAGAAATGCGATACCGCCGCCAGCTAAAACGTCGTCGGCATAATGGCGATTTCCGTGAACACGGCTTGCGCCTACAAAGCTTGCGGCAGCATACGCAGGAATCCCCCACTTAGCGCCGTAGCGAGTGTGTAGAAAAGAAGCTCCTGAGAATGCTGCCGCAGTGTGTCCCGAGGGGAACGACGCTGAGTTCGATGAGTTTGGTCTAATTCGGCCTACGGCGAATTTACCCGCTTGAACAATACCTATAGTTGTCGCAAGTGAGTACGTCAGCTGCTTGGCTCCTTCTCCATCATCATGTAGCCAGGCCGCGAACAGCCCCGTCACAGGTAAAGCGATTTGAATGTAGTCTCCTGCCACAACATAGTCGTCGTCAGTATTTGCAGTAATTGCATTGTTAGGAGTGTTGGCGAAAGCAGTACTTTGCTCAAAAACGAAGCTAACTGCTGCAGACAAAAGAAGTTTTTTCATTGAGTAATACCATCAACGCTGTTCTGAGTGTTGTACAAGTAAGACGACGATATGGAGTTCATTTAAGTACTCATTTGTTTCATTCATGCTATCTATAACGATTCAAAATCGAAGCCACCAGGCCTAAGTCGAGCCAATCCGAATTTTGTTTCTGTACATCTATTCGTGATCGGCAACTTAAATTAGAAACTTTTCGGCGTCTTTTAATGTTTTGTGTAACAAAAATGACCATTTGGAAATCATTTGTGGTAACTATATTTCAAAATTGATTTCATTGGAAAGGTTTTTATCTGAATATAGCGTGATTAGCGTGGAAGGTTTTGTTGGCTCTCATGTTTGAGAGGTTAGTTTCAATTATGACTATCCTGGTTTGAGTGGCAGGTGAAGTGTTAAATCTCTACTCCGAGTTTTTTGCCCATCCGGTATAGATTTCCTCTATCCATTTGCAGAAACTCAGCGGCTTTAGCCCACGTGCCATTCGATATCTCAAGTGCATGTAGGATCAGATCTTTTTGATAGCCTTCAACTAATCCACGCATAGCTTGACTCTGTTTGGGTAGATAATTGTTGCTTGTCGGCTTCTCTGTAGTCTCAATACCACCGTCAAAGTGATGAGTTGTAATGATCTGTTGCTGATCTTGGATGGCGCGCAGGGCGGCTCTAGTAAGGGTGTGTTCAAGCTCTCGGACATTCCCCGGCCACGCTTGACGCTCAAGTAGGTTGAGGCTTTTAGGGTGCAAATGCAGGTTAGGGATGTTGAACTGGCTGCGGACTTTTTCTAGCAAGTATCCCGCGAGTACCGGGAGATCACCTTCGCGCTTTCTTAGCGGCGGCACTGAAATAGGGAAGACATTTAAACGGTGGTATAAATCGGCTCTGAACTGTCCATTTTCAACTTCTTGAGCCAGAGAGCGATTTGTTGCGGCGATAATGCGCACATTAACCAATAAGTGTTGGTCACTGCCGACTCTTTGCAGCTCTCCTTGTTGAATCACACGCAGCAATTTTGCTTGCAGCACTAGCGGTAATTCACCCAACTCGTCTAGGAAAATAGTGCCGCCATCGGCAAGTTCAAATTTACCTGCTCTGGAACTATTTGCTCCTGTAAATGCTCCTTTAACATGACCAAATAACTCACTTTCAGCCAGTCCTTCAGGCAGTGCGGCGCAGTTTACGTAGATCATCGGCTTGTTGGCGCGATGACTTTGAGCGTGCACACTGTGCGCAACGAGCTCTTTTCCCACCCCAGTTTCCCCTGTGATCAATACGGCGTAGTCAGACTGCGCGACCGTTGCTATATTGGTGCGTAGCTTTTCTATCTGCGGACTAACGCCAACCATTTCTCCTTGCTTGGAACGAGCTTGCTGAATCAAGGTTTCCGTGACGTGTTTTTGCTTTTTGTTTTGCGCTTTAAGGGCTTTCACTTGAGCAATATTGCGTAAGGTTGCGGCAGCAAGCGCAGCGAAGGTTTCGATTGTCACGGGGTCGATGCTATCAAATGCTCCCTCTGTTAGAGAATCTAGCGTCAGCACTCCAACTAACTGCCCACCGACATACAAGCTACAGCCCATACAGTCATGGACATCAAGCTCCGCTTCTTCACTTAGCAGGATGCCACTAAATGGGTCGGGCAGTTCACAGTCGGCACCAAAACGTACGGGTTGTTTGCTCTCCATGATGGCTTGTAGACGAGGGTGAGTTTTAGGGAAGAATCGCCGTGCTAGGATGCTACTCGATATGCCTTTAACCGCGACAGGAGTAAGAAAGCCATCTTGATCGAGGATAAATAACGCGCTCGCATCGCAAGGAAACACCTGATCAATACCATCAATAAGATGCTGATATTGGGTTTCACTATTTTGGTTGGAACTTAAATTGAGCGCGATATCCAACAGGACTTTATTCAAGTTAGCTTTCATGATTTGGCGATCCCTTTTTGAAGAGTCGCCATGCTAACAAGGTGATGTGTTTTTCACATCGCCATTATGGGTATAAACGCCGTACGGTTGATGTGAGTCAAAAACGACAGCAGAGCTAGGCTAAATCCCCAAATTGCTTACGATATTGCTGCGGGGAGACGCCGACCAAACGCCGGAAGTGATGGCGTAAAGTCGTGGCACTCTCGAAGCCTGCCATACTGGCTAAGCGCTCTATCGAGTGAGACTCGATTTCGAGTAGACCTTTTGCGCGCTCAATACGTTGCTGAATTAGCCATTCTTTAGGAGACAAGTTGAAACTGGCGCGAAATTTTCGGTCAAATGTTCGACGTGACATACTGGCTTTTTCGGCAAGAAGATCAACGCTAATACTCCTGTCTAAATGGCTGTTGGCCCAGTCGAGTGCCGATGCAAAATTGTTGGGAACCTCTAGCATCGGAGTCTCAACAAACTGTGCTTGACCGCCAAGTCGATGGGCGGAAATCACCAATCTTTTCGCCACTTGATTGGCAAAGCTATAACCAAAATCATGACGAATAACGGCTAAGCCAAGGTCGAGTGCAGCGGCACTACCAGCAGAGCAACCGATATTGCCATCGAAAACGTAAAGGACATCAGATTGATAATTCACGTTTGGAAACTGAGAGCGAAAGCTTTGCTCGTACATCCAATGAGTAGTAGCCGTTTTGCCATCGAGTAGCCCTAGCTTAGCCAATAAAAATGCACCTGAACACAAAGTGAGCACTTGCTTACCTTGTTTGGAAAATTGACTAACTTCCGCTTCTATTTTCTCAGGAATCGCATAGTCCCAAGTCGGCCATCCGGGAATAATCAGAGTGTCGTAATCTTCAAGGCTGTCGACCTTTTGCGCGCTAAGGGTGATGTTTCCTGTGGTGTGGAATTCAGCGCTCTCTAACGTCACCACGTCGGTCTCATACCAAGACTCAAACTCTGGTCTAGGCAGGGCGAATAGTTCAATAGCACAAGACATTTCAAACAGCGCGGCATGGCTGTGGGCGAGTATCGCGACGCGTTTCATTTCTCTTCCTTGAAGATTAATTTCAGTTTCTGAACTTGGCTTATTATTAACGATGATTGGCTTTTAAGCCAGTTTAATACATCGAGAATTGGTTGCACTATGGACACGAGCAATAACAAAACAAGGACAAGTTATGACCAGTGCAGTATCTCGTGTTAAAGCCGCAGCAAGTGAACAAGCTCTAGCGCACTTTGAACAACTACTCAGATTCGAAACCGATTGCTGGGATGTGCATCATGCTCTTAGCAATGGTCTGCAAGATTTCATTTTGGTTGACGTCAGAGGTGAAAGCTTGTTTGAACAAGGGCATATTGACGGTGCCATTAACATTCCCCACCCTAGACTCAATGAAAAGCGCTTAGCTGAGTTTCCGCTCGATACCTTGTTTGTGGTGTATTGCGCTGGGCCACATTGTAATGGCACAGAGAAAGCGGCGATTCGTTTAGCAAAGCTCGGCCGACCAATGAAAAAGATGATTGGTGGTATCACAGGTTGGTTAGATGAAGGATTTGAACTGATAACAGAGGAGGAAGCACAATGCAGCTAATCGTTGGAACGGGCTCAACATGGTCACTGCGTGTTTGGTTATGCGCAACAATGGCGAACTTAGAGTTGGATGCTCAAGTCATTGAACTCTCAAATCCAGCGTCAAAACAGCAACTGGCTCAATTGTCGCCTTCTGCTTTGGTGCCTGTGTTAAGAGATGGCAACTTAGCGGTACATGATTCGTTGGCCATCGTTGAATACCTCAATGAGCAATCAGGAGGGGCGCTGTACCCGCAAGATCAAAGTCAAAGGGCGATAGCGCGTTCGCTTTGTAATGAAATGCACTCAGGCTTTTTTACCCTGCGTTCTCAGTGCAGTTTCACCTTAGATTCTGTGCCGCCAGCGGATATGTCAAACCAAGCACTACGACTTGAGATTGAACGAGTTACCGCTATTTTCTCCCAGGCCGAACTTCCCTTTATGTTTGCTCGACCAGGTGCCGTTGATGCGTTCTATGCCGTGCTTGCTTACCGCCTCAACAGTTATGGTATTCGATTAGAAGGTAAGGCTGGGCAATATCAGGCTAGTCTATTGGATTGGGCGTTAATGCAATCCGGGATAGAGCAAATGAGACAGTGGGAGAGGAATGCTGAGTGAAGGTCGAGGCATAGCCACTAAGACTATGCATACTATGCATAATATCTTTGTCTAAATGTCATTTGAGTCATTGCGCGAGGAGCTCTAAACTTCGCGCTCTTTTTTAACCCATGCTGAGATAATGAATCATGTTTTCTCAATCACTTTTTGCTCAGCTAGTGCGAATGATCCTGCTGTTAGCCCTGTCTTTGGTGGCGGTCCACAACTCACCAAAGTTGTTGGAGCTACTGGCGCAGCAGGCGATCAATAGCGGTTGTCATCAGACAACAGGCGACGGTCACGACCATTCCCACCACCATCATCATTAAGGCTTTGCGATGAGCATTTTCCGATTTCCACCAATAGTTTGGCTTGGGATAGCCATTCTGATTATCTGTCTAGGGATTAGGCAATCTTTCGGTATCTTTATGATGCCTATCTCGGAGCATTTTCAGACAGGACGAGAGTTTTTTAGTTTTTCTATCGCACTGCAAAACTTGTTGTTTGGCGTTTTCCAGCCATTTGTCGGTATGGCAGCGGATCGTTTTGGCGCGAAAAGAATCATCATCATGGGCGCGATTGCTTATGGCGCGGGTTTGTACTTAACTTCGATCGCTGTGGAGCCGAGCTTACTTTACCTCTCTTTAGGTGTGTTGGTTGGCTTAGGTCTGAGTGCGACTAGTTATGTAATTGTACTTGGCGCAGTGGCTAAAGTTGTTCCCGCGCAGCACGCAGCGAAAGCTTTTGGCTTAACAACGGCGGCCGGTTCGTTTGGTATGTTTGCAATGATCCCTGGCGCTCAAACTTTACTCAGTGACTTTGGTTGGCAAGGTGCGCTTCAAGGCTTCGCAATCTTGTCCAGCCTAATGATTGCGTTTGCTCTGTTTATGAAAAATGGCCGTGCAACAACAAGTCAATCGTCAGCCAATCAGGAAGATGACAACCAAACGCTTAAGCAGGCGTTAAAGGAAGCTTTCGCACACAAAGGGTATTGGTTAATTCACCTTGGGTTCTTTGTGTGTGGCTTTCACGTGATGTTTATTGCGACGCACTTGCCAAGTTATCTGGCTGATAAGCATTTACCGGCTTCAACTGCCGCGATGGCTCTGGCTTATGTGGGTATCTTTAACATCTTTGGTTCCTATTTCTGGGGCGTAATGGGTGACAGATTCAACAAGCGTCATGTGATGTCCGCACTGTATCTAGTGAGAACCGTTGTGATTGGTGCCTTTGTGACTCTGCCTGTTACAGAGCACACTGCAGCAATCTTTGGTGGGGCGATCGGCTTTTGCTGGCTTGGCACCGTACCGCTGACATCTGGACTGGTTCGCCAAATATTCGGAGCCAAGTATCTGTCGACGCTATATGGTCTGGTGTTCTTTACCCACCAAGTCGGTAGTTTTCTAGGGGCTTGGGCTGGTGGACGAATCTACGATTACTACGGATCTTATGACCCAATTTGGTGGTCAACAGTGGTTCTCGCGTTTGCAGCTGCATTGATTCATCTGCCAATCAATGATCAACCAGTTAGACGTTTGGCGACCGCGTAATTCTGTAATGGATTGATTCTTCAGCTCTTCTTTTTCGTATATGGGTTTGACGATTTAATTGCGTTCGAAACTGCATAAAGTAAAAGAGGAGCTGATGTTGTCTAAAACCGCTGGACTATACTGGTATACCAATGATTTAAGAGTGGCAGACAACTGTCTGCTTGCTAGAGCTGTTGACCAAGTCGATACTTTGCATTATGTATTCTGTAATCCTTCCCTTACTTCCTTTTTGAAACACTATTCGCGAGAAGAGCACTTCGGTTGTGCAAAACAAGTCTTTCTCAAACAGTCTATAGATGCGCTTTCCAGTGCTCTCACGCAGCATAATCTGACCCTTCAAATCGAATCAAAACCTGCGCTAGTTTTTCTCACTGACCTTATTGAAAAGTTGGAAATCACTCACCTTTTTTGTAATCAGAGTGCGGGAAGTGACGAGCAGAAGACACTCGTTCAATTGAGGCAGAAGTTTCCAGCTATCCAGGTTGTGCAGCAGCCCGTCAATACTTTGTTCAATCTACAACAACTGCCTTTCGATGTATCAGAGATTCCAGTTACTTTTACCAAGTTTAGAAAGCAGGTTGAATCTTTATCTATAGAACCTGTCGTTGGTATTAACAGCGAACACGATAATTGCCCATTTCAGAAAGTGGCTGGCGAATATGAACTGGTTTTTTGTGGAGGAGAAAGCTGTGGGCAAGAACATATTGAGGATTACTTCGCAACTTCATTGGCTAGCGAATACAAGAAGACACGTAATGGTTTGGATGGAATGCTGTTCTCAACCAAATTCTCACCTTGGCTTGCATTGGGGTGCATTTCGCCTCGACTGATAGTGAGCAAGCTACGTAATTACGAGCGAAGGCATGGCGCAAACGACTCGACGTATTGGATTTATTTTGAACTGCTGTGGAGAGAATACTTCTATTGGCATGGAAGAAAGCAGGGCAAGCAGTTGTTTTTCGATGGCAAGAAAGCGGGTGATACTCGAATGTCGAGTGGAGATATAGAAGCTTTTGAGTCATGGAAGCAGGGGACGACAGGTTACCCGATTGTGGATGCTTGTATGAATCAACTTAGACTGTCGGGGTACATGTCAAACCGAGGGAGGCAGCTAGCTGCAAGTTGTCTGATTTACGAGCTAGGTTTGGATTGGCGTATGGGGGCGGCCTATTTTGAAACCCAACTGATTGACTATGATGTGAACTCTAACTGGGGTAACTGGCAATATATTGCGGGTATAGGTGCGGCTCCAAATACCACCAGACAATTTGACCTTGAATATCAAACACAGTTGTACGATCCGAACGGTGACTTTATCGCCAAGTGGATTGGACTTAGTTGCAAAGGAGGCAACAGTGAAGTTTGATACCGTGAGACTTATCTTAGGCGATCAGTTAAACAGTCAACACTCTTGGTTCCAACATGTTGATGATTCAGTGCTCTATATCGTAGCTGAGTTGTACCAAGAAGCAGAGTACACGCGACACCACATTCAAAAGGTATGTGCTTTCTTCGCTGCGATGGAGACGTTTGCCCATGAGTTGAAAGAAGAAGGGCATCATGTATTGCACTTAACTTTGGATGATACAGCTCATTTTGATGACCTCTGCCATTTACTCAACAGTTATGTAGAGGATACTCAAGCTAAGTGTTTTCAATACCAACGTCCTGATGAGTATCGGTTGACTCAGATGCTGGAGAGCCTAGTGATCAAAGAATGTGAAGTCGAAATGGTTGAAAGTGAACATTTCTTGCTGCCTTTCGATGAGTTTAGCCATTACTTTGCCGTTGGGAAGCACGTAATGATGGAACACTTTTATCGTAAAATGAGGAAGCGATTTAACATTCTAATGGAAGATGGGAAACCGTTCGGAGGAAAGTGGAATTACGATGCGAATAACCGCAATAAGCTCAAACCGATAGATATCGAGCAATTGCCATTGCCTTTGATGTTCGAAAACCAGATTAATCCTATTTTGGATCGGTTGAAGCGACATCGTATCAAAACGATAGGACATACTGTTGAACGCTTGTTGTGGCCAATTAACCGCAATCAAAGTTTGTCCCTGTTAGCCTATTTCTGCCAAGTCTGTTTACCTAACTTTGGTCGATTTCAAGATGCGATGACTTCTCAGCACAGCTCGAAATGGAGCTTGTACCACAGTCGCCTGTCATTCTCTATAAACGCTAAAATGCTCCAACCTATGGAGGTTATCAATGCCGCTTTGTCTGCATATTCTGCAAATCCAGCGATCGATATCTCACAGGTTGAAGGCTTTATCCGTCAAATTTTAGGGTGGCGCGAATACATTCGTGCGGTCTATTGGGTCAATATGCCGACCTATTCACAACTGAATCATCTCAATGCAGAGAATGCGTTGCCGGAATTCTTTTGGACAGGTAAAACGAAAATGATGTGCATGAAAAATGCGATTGAACAGTCTCTAGATTACGCTTATGCACATCACATCCAACGGTTAATGGTGACAGGTAACTTTTGCTTGATTAGTGAAGTACATCCAAACCAGGTTGATGATTGGTACCTAGGTATTTATGTTGACGCGATCGAGTGGGTTGAGATGCCGAATACCAGAGGTATGGCGCTGTTTGCTGATGGTGGAATTGTGGGTACTAAGCCTTACGCCGCTAGTGGTGCTTACATCAATAGGATGAGCGATTACTGTAAAGAGTGTCATTATAACGTGAAATTAAAAAGCGGAGAGAAGGCTTGTCCCATAAATAGCTTGTATTGGCACTTTATGGTTAAAAATCGTGAATTGTTGACCAAGAATCCTAGAGTTGGAGTCATTTACCGTTCTTGGGATAACCTTGAACCAAATCAGCAACAAGAGGTACTTGAAAGCGCTGAGCAATATCTTGGTCAATTAGATCGACTTTAACCGTTTTTTCAGGGCCTTAGAAGGCATAAAATTCAATGGTAAATCATTGGATTAAGAGTAGTATGGGAGGTACTTCTTTAGTCAATTGTCTGGATAATATGTTCGCTGAATGGATGACGCCTGAGGCATTAATTGCCGCGTTTTTAATATTTCTTGGTTCGTTTGTTCAAACAGCGATCGGCTTTGGTTTGGCGATTGTCGCCGCGCCTTTATTGTTTCTTGTTTCTCCCGATTATGTGCCTGCGCCAATCTGTTTAGTCGCTCTGTTTATTTCAATCCTCAATGCGCTAAAGCATCGAGACAGTGTCGAAATTGGTGGCCTTAAAATGGCACTGATTGGGCGTGTCCCAGGTTCGATAGCAGGTGGCGTGTTATTGGTTATGGTTTCGACCGACCTGCTGGCATTGTGGTTAGGTGCTTTAGTGCTGTTCGCCGTTGTGGTGAGCTTACTCCCTTTTCGCATTGAGCCAACACCAATGCGAATGGGCGTCGCGGGTTTCTTTTCTGGCTTTTTTGGTACCAGCTCTGCAATCGGCGGGCCTCCAATGGCACTGCTCCTTCAGCACCAAGAAGCTAATCAACTGCGTGGCAATTTGTCTGCCTTTTTTGTCTTTAGCTCTATCATCTCGCTTGTGATTCAAATGCCAGCAGGCTTTTTAACCTTACACCACCTTTGGATAAGTATTCCGCTTATTCCAGCCGCGTGGGTGGGCTATAAGCTCGCCATGATGACCACTCAATCATTGCCGAAAGAGAAAATTCGCACTGGCGCTCTTTTACTTTGCTCGATCAGCGGCGCAACGGCCGTTTGGCAAGGTTTGAGCTAGCAGCCCTTTTGTTCATCTTACGTTAAGGAAAAACCATGATACTGGAAGTCGCAATCTTAGATGTTAAGCCAAGCTTAGAGAAAGAGTTTGAACAAAACTTTGGTAAAGCACAGGCTATAATTTCGTCTATGAAGGGTTACGTTTCGCATCAGTTGCAGCGTTGTATAGAAAAACCAAATCGCTATATCTTGTTAGTGAATTGGCAAACATTAGAAGACCATGAACAGGGCTTTAGACAGTCTGCTGAATATCAGGAATGGAAGGCTCTTTTACACCATTTTTATGACCCGTTCCCAACCGTAGAACATTACGAATCAGTATACGGATAGGTTTTCTATAAGGAGAGACAAAGTGCTTAGAATTCTTGGTAATATCATCTGGTTCCTGTGTGGTGGCGTTATCATGGGACTGCTATGGTGGTTCTTCGGACTGCTTGCGTTTATTAGTATTGTGGGGATTCCATGGGGACGAGCTTGTTTCGTCATGGGTAACTTTTCTTTCTTCCCGTTTGGTCACGAAGCTATCGCTCGCGATGAGCTGACCAACGAAATGGATATAGGTACTAGCCCACTAGGTATGGTCGGCAATATCATTTGGTTTTTACTAGCGGGTATCTGGCTAGCGATTGGTCATATTATGTCGGCAGTGGCCTGCTTTGTGACCATCATAGGTATTCCATTTGCGCTTCAGCACCTTAAGTTGGCCTATATATCACTCGCCCCTATAGGTAAGACTGTTGTGCCTAAAGAACAGGCCGCAATGGCAAGGTATTCGAAGTAAAGAAAATCACTAAGCCCCGAAAGGGGCTTTTTACTATCAAGGACTTAGTTATAAAGTGATTGTGCAACAGGTTAGACCAATCGCCAATTGATCCTGTCAATAAGTGGTTTATAGTAGGCAGCCAATTGCTGCCTATTTTTATAAACATAAAGAACAATAATATGACTCGTCAGATTGGTAAGTTGGGCAATCTAGCGATTGGGTGGATAGCGCTCCTTTGGGGGACTTCTAGCCTCGCTGAGCCGATACAATTGGATCTGTATACCCAAGAGTTTCCACCGCTACAGGTCCAAGTTGATCAACAAGCGGAAGGGTATGTGGTGAAGTTCGTTGAAGCGGTCGTTGAACACGCTTCGCAATCGCTCCCTATGGAAGTGGCGAAGGTGCATTTTGCACCATGGAAACGCGCGATTCGAAACACTCAAGAAAATGAAAACACGTTGTTCTTCTCACTTTCTCGTACGCCTAGCCGTGAGCTTAAATATCAGTGGATAGGGCCTGTATCGCCCTACGAGGTTGCGATCTATCGTCATTTTGATGGCCCTAATGTTTCCCCCAACTCTTTTCTAGATCTAAAAAATTTCAGTTTCGCGGCTCAAACTGCGAGCAACTTTGAAGAGGTAGCGAGAGAAGAGGGCTTTGCCAATATTATTCCCGTTAACTATGGCAAAGTGGCGATTAAGTTGCTGCGCGCTCACCGAGTAGATTTTGCCCCTTTGGTCACGTCGAGTTTCCACTATCGCATGGAGCAGTATGGGTATGATCCTAAAGAGTTTGTCGAGGTGGTGAAAGTCGATAAGCTATGCAAAGAGCTCTGGTTAGTGACTGGGAATAAGACATCAGAGCAAGTGGTTGAAGCGTTGCGCAATAGTTTTGATGAGCTTAAAAATCAGGGCAAGCTTGCCGATCTAATACAACAGTATCAACCGGATAGCGAGATTATGGTTCGGTATCGTAATGCGATGAAATAGAAAGTAAAAGAGGCTCGTTTGAGCCTCTTTTAAATTGCGTTAAAGCTCTTCTCCGTAGATATCGAAGGAGAAGTATTTGGCTGCAATTTTGTCATAAGTTCCATTGTCGCGAATCGTTTTAATCGCCTGGTTAAACTTCTCGGCTAATGCTTTGTCATTTTTACGTAACGCCAAAGCGGTGCCCTCACCTATATAGGCTTTGTCTGTTACTGGCTTACCTACGAACTGGAAACCTTGACCAATTTCTTTGTCCAAGAACGCCAGAGCTAATTGGTCTGAGTTGCCAAATGTCAGGTCTAAGCGACCATTTTTCATATCAATGTAGACTTCATCTTGACCAGAGTAGCGTTTGATTTCTGCAACATCACCAAACTTGTCGGTGACATATCGGTCATGGATAGTGCCACTCTGGACACCGATGACCGCACCTTTTAAGCCTTGAGGAGTGAGCTCAATTTTGCTCTTTTCGTTTGCTACAAATCGCGCTGGGGTTTGGTAGTACTTATTCGTGAAGAGGATACGCTTTTTACGCTCTTCAGTGATACGCATTGAAGCCATAATAACATCTGATTTTCTTGCCAGTAGGCTTGGAATTAGCGAATCCCACCCTTGCGATACCCAAGTGCATTTGAGTTTGGCTTCAGTACACAAGGCATCGGCAATCTCGATGTCAAAGCCGACCGGCTTTCCACTTGCATCCATGTAATTGAATGGTGGATAGGTAAAGTCAGAGGCTAGACGGACTTCTTTAGCCATGAGAGGGGCAGATAGTAGAGCTGCGGCGCAAGCAAAGGCACTAAGCATTTTGTTCATGAGTAATATCCCTATTTTTATTGGATGGTGTCAGGGCGCCAGAAAAGTTGCAAATGATTTTACTGACTTCCTGCATACTGGTTTCTGAGCCGATGGTGATTCGTACGCAGTGCTTAAGACTAGGCTCATGACTTTGATTGCGAGTAACGACGCCTTGCTTAAGCAGGTATTCAAACAGCTCAATACCAGGTTGAGTTCGAATCAAGACAAAATTGGTTGAAGATGGGTAGATGGTCTCTATCCAACTAAGGTTCTGTATTTGCTGAACAAAGTTATCGCGTATACGAATCAATGCTTGTGTATTGTCATGCACATGAGTAAGTCCTTTAGGGCTCAGCGCTTTGAGCACAATCTCAGCGGAGCTGTCTGGCATTGGATAAGGAGGAACCAGTTTAGAAATAAACGCCATAACGCTTGAAGAAGCGATGATGAATCCACATCGTACTGCTGCAAGTCCGAAGGCTTTGGATAAAGTACGAATGATGATCAGATTCGGGTATTGTTCGATCAGGTCGACAACACTCTCATTGAGTTCAAATTCAATATAGGCCTCATCTACGACGACAAGCGATTTATCTTGAGTGCTTTCAAGTATTGCGACAATGTCATTTCTTTTAAGCAGCTGGCCAGTTGGGTTGTTTGGTGAACACAGAAACACTAGGTTAGCGCTATCTGCTGCCTTAATTACGTTTTCAACATCCAGTGAGAAGTCAGGGGCTAACAAAGGGCAGTCGATAACATTGACTGAAAATGACTCTGCACAAAATTCGTACATCGCGTAGGTAGGGGTACAAATCGCAATGCTATCTTGCATAGGCTGGCAGAACGTTCTTACTAACAGATCGACCGCCTCATCGGCCCCGCGCACTGCTATGGTTGGTTGCGTGGTTTTGCAATACGCTTGGTATGCTGCAGCGATATCGTGTGGCAAAAAGTCAGGATAACGATGAAGTGCTGGTTGGTGCTCAGTAAAGAGAAGAGGTTGTTCTAGCTCATTGGCATTCAACCACAGCCTACCAGAGCCGCCGATTCGTCTTGCTGATTGATATGGTATTAATTTTTTTATGTTCTCTGGCGCAAGTTTTTCCGCGAGTGACGTCATCTCATATACCTTCACTGAATATTTAGTCAATCAAAAGGGTTTTTATTAGGTACTTTCTCCTAGTGAGTAGTAATTTAGTCAATATGCTCTTTGTGTAGAATCGAAATAAAGGCATACTAGCTATGCAAAAAAGTCATGGATGATAATGATGAATACAAGATTGCCTTCGACGAAAAACTTCCAAGCTTTTCTTTCTACGGCGTATTACCTTAACTTTACCCATGCTGCTGAAGCCTTGAATATGACCCAAGGTGCCATCAGTCGGCAGATTCAAACCCTTGAAGAGATCATGGGAGTTCAGCTTTTTTACCGTCAGGCGAGGGGGCTGTCTTTAACACCGGAAGGCGATAAGTTTGTTCCGTTGGCGGAAGATATTATTAAGCGGCTACAGATGTCGATTCGCGAGGTTGCTGACAGCGCGAATCGAATCAAACTCAACGCCCCGAGTTGTATTACCTCATGGCTGTTGTCTCGTATCGCCAATTTTCAGCAGGCATACCCTGACGTGAACGTTGAGCTAACTTCGACAACCAAACACGAAGCTGTACCGAATTTTGATAGCTTCGATCTGATCATTACCTACGGTAAGCCGACTCGAAGCAAAGTGGTCAATCAGACACTACTGTTTGAAGAGTTTTTAGCGCCAGTTTGTGCCCCAGAACTATGGCAGCAAATCGTGGAAAATGGTGATAAGGACGTGCTCAATCAGTTCACTTGGCTGCATGCCAATCAAGAGCAATCAGACTGGAAGCTATGGCTGGAAAGTCATGGCAATACGCGATTAAAAGGCAAGGGAAACCAAACCTTTGCAACCTTAGATCAAGCGATGAATGCTGCTCAGCAGGGTTTCGGGGTGGCGATTGGTGATCTGACTTTGGCTGCGCAAGATTTAAAACTTAAAAGGTTAATACAACCCTTTGACCTTAGTGTGACCACTGGGAATGGCTATCACCTGTTACACCTTCGAGAGCAAGGCAATGAGATGGTCAGCAAATTGATTGAGTGGCTGACAGAGCGCAATCAATAGCCATCTATCTTTGGCAGCTTATTAGTAAGCCTTGATTCCGAAGGCTTTGAGCTTAGCTGGTAAAACGTCATCGAGTTTGTCGATGTCTGCTGGGAATACCTCTATCAGAGCAAAGTTATGCTGCTGATACAATTCGCGGATAGATTGCTGTTCTTTGTCTGAGGTGTTGCCAGCGTCGCTTCCCCAATACTGCAAATAGACCTTTCCAGTCGGTAAATAGAAGTCACTCAAGACGTCTTGTTCTATCGGTAATTGACGATCGTAGGCGTGAACCACTCCATTCATATAGAGCCAGTTGTCGATAATGAGTTCACCTTTAGAACGCACATAGTGACCGTCTAGAGTGCGATGTTTCGCTTCAAATTTTTGTCTAAAGCTAGAAAGGGACTTGTCTGTGGCATGTGCCACGGCATCTTGCCCAGAAAACTCAATCACAGATTGCTTTAAGCGCTTGTTACGAACGATAGAGTCGTGCCAAACAACAAAACCATAGCCGCTTTCCCTATCTTCCCGTTGATAACCGCCAACTGTTAGTCCAGATTCCGTTACCGTCCAGCCTTTCTCTGTCCTTTCAATCCAACCTAGCTCTTGCAAAAGTTGATTCACTTTTTTGGCATTGAGAGATAAGCGTTCTCCAATTTGAGTTGCACTCATCGTTTTACCACTGGTCGCTACACTGTCTATGAGTAGGTTTTCTGGCCAGACAATGAACTTACCAAACTTCGCATGTTCGACGTATTCGCCACCGAACTTGGCGCCGATCTCGGTCAAAACCCAGCTTTCCTCAGCACGATTAATGTAACCCGCAGATTTCAGTTCGTTGAACAATTGCTTAGGTTCCAGTTCACGTAATTTGGCTAATGCAGTTGTAGAGATTTTGTCGGACATTGGCTTTCCCTCATTGATACGTCATTGTTAGAGTAATCTGCCAATGAATCAAGTTGTTGTGCGCATATATTGGAGCGGCGTAGTCCCTGTTTGTTGCTTAAAGAAGGTGATGAAAGCGCTATCACTTGAAAAGTCTAATTGGTAAGCGACATCGTTGACCTGTTTTCCTTGGGAGAGAAGCTCTATTGATTTCAATAGTCTCCATTGCTGTCGCCATGACTGGTATGGCATCCCTGCTTGGTTGGAAAATATGCGACTTATTGTTTTGCTGCTAGCGCCAATCTGTTTGGCTAAGTTGTTCAAATTTGGCACGTTAGAGTCCGGTTGTTGAAGTGATTCAAGCCAATGATTGAGTCTAGGATCGTTAGGAAAAGGTAGCGTCAGTTGATATTCGGATGCAGATTGGAGCTCTTCCAGAAACAGTTGGAGCGTCGCGTGCATTTCTCGCTTAGGCTTGTCCCATTGCCAAAAAGACATTCTCTCGATCAGAGCCTTAAACAGTGAGTTTACAGAGATGACTTTCACTTCGTTGAACGACGCAACCAGAGTTTCTTCGAAGTAGAGTGAACGATATTCAACGACGTTGTTCATGGTCGCACAGTGGCGCACCCCTGCAGGTATCCAAGCAGCACGGGTGGGGGGCAAGACACTTTTTTTATCGTCTAACTGTATACTGATACACCCTTCAGGAGCATAGAGAAGTTGAGCTTTACTGTGAATATGCATCCCTGAATCATGCTTGCCGATTCGAGCCGCGATTCCGATGACTGAGTTATCTAGTGTATCGACGTCAAATTCAGACTTGTCATTAATTAGCGCCATTTGTTCTTATATTGAAGTTTATTGTTCCAATGTCGTTATTAGGACTTTAACACTCTTGTCTAAACTACGCCCACTTTTTATAGTTGGGATATTGTAATGAATAAGACTCCTTCCGTTGGGGTAATGCTAGCTCTGATGATGTTTCCGCAAATTGTCGAGACTATCTACAGCCCTGCCTTACCCCACATCGCACTCGCTTTTAATGTTGCGAGTAATACTGCTGCACAAACGCTATCGATTTACTTTAGTGCCTTCGCACTAGGTGTCGTGTTTTGGGGAGTGGCTGCTGATTGCTTAGGGCGAAGATGTTCAATGTTATTAGGGCTAGTGGTTTACGGCGTAGCAGCTGTTGGTGCTATGCAGTGCTCGCAGTATGAAACACTTCTATTCATGCGTGCTCTTAGCGCATTTGGGGCAGCGGTTGGTTCAGTGGTTACCCAGACTATGCTACGAGATAGTTATGATGGTGCACGGTTAGCCAAAGTATTTGGTTTGATGGGGATCGGTATATCACTGAGTCCGGTTATTGGGCTAATGTTTGGCGGAGTACTCGCTGATACTGGAGGTCACAAAGCCGTGTTTCTCTCTTTATCAATTATGGCGATAGCTTTGTTCCTACTTTGCTTAGTAAGTTTACCGGAAACCAAGCTTTCTATGAAAGGCAACATCCACATAGTTCCACTTGCCAAGCAAATGCTAGCAAACAGAAACATCTGGATAGATGGGATAATGGTGGCTTGTTTTAATGTTTTATTGTTCAGCTACTATTTGCTTGGTCCATTTATCTTTGATGCTATGGGATATACCAGCAAACAATTTGGATATAGCGGGATTATTTTAGCAGTAGGAACTTTCTCAGGTAGTTGGCTAAACAAGGGGCTTCTTGCCCGAGGTTATGAGTCAAAACTCTTGGTTCAACTGTCGGCATGGGGCGCTATATTCGGGGCGATTATGGTGTGGTTGTTTCAAGACGGAGTTGCCCTGCTAGCCCCAATGCTATTGGTAGTTGCTTCATTTGGTGTAGGGATTCCAAATATATTGAGCCGAGCCCTAATAGAGTATAAATCACAGACTGGTAGCGCTGGTGCACTGTTTGGCTTGCTCTATTATTTGCTGATCGGTTTTGGTTTATCCGCTGTTGGTTTAATGCAAAACTTAGGGGCAGCCCTTCTTATGAGCGGTTTGCTGCTAGTGATAGCAAGTTTGCTTCGTAAGAATTAGGAGGTGAGTACCTCCTAATTCTTAATATAGCTGACCATCGACGAGTACCGCTTGGCTGCGGTAGTTGTCATCTAAAACGGTGGCCGCTGCGCGGAAATTAGGTTTGAGTTTTCCTAGATTATCGCATGATAAGGCGTTGGCAGGATAGGTAGACGCCATTTTCAGCGCTTCTTCCTCTGTAATTCCCCACTGAATCACATTGGCAACGGATTCATCCATGCCGATGTGCGCACCAGCTAAACTTCCTCGACTGTTGACCAGTTTGTTGTCGATAACTCGAATTGTTTCGCCATCGAGCTCAAACTGATTGGTTTTACTTCCGAGAGTCGCCATGGCGTCGGTAACAATCAGTAGCTTGCCTTGAGGTTTTGCCTTGTGCGCAAGAAGGAAGCTTTGTGGGTGGACATGAATACCGTCAGTGATGATCGAGCACCACGCGTGATCATTGTTTAAAGCTGTTCCCACCACGCCTGGCTCGCGACCTTCAAAAGGCGACATCGCATTAAACAGGTGAGTAAAGCCATCCACTAACGAAAGTTTATCTTCAGTTAATTGCTCCGCTTTGGCATTACTATGACCACAGGATAGGGTGATCCTCTTATCTTTCATCCACTGTAGAGCAGATGGCTCGATGTTTTCTACCGCAGCGGTAACCAGTACGCTACCCTGCGTTGGCCACTCAAACTGCTCTAATTGGCTGACTGTTGGCGCGTAAAAAAGATTGGCATCGTGCGCGCCCCTCTTCTCTTTGTTAAGCCAAGGTCCTTCCAAATGTACCCCAAGCAATCCGGAGATCTTGGCGTTGAGGCCTTTCTCGGTGGCAGATAATGCTTGTTGGATATTGTTTGGTGTTGCGCTGATCAAGGTCGGCAATAAATAGGCTGTGCCATGAGTTCTATGGGCGTGGCAAATGGTCTCGATGCCTTGTGGAGTAATGTCGTTGTTGAACATTACATCGCCACCACCATTGACCTGAATATCGATAAATCCAGGTGCAATCAGCGCCCCTTCGAAATGCTGGTGGTCGATACCTTGCGGTAGATTGTCGATAGCCACAATGGATTCGATCTGTTCATCCTTCCAGACTAACGCGGCATGATTGTGGTATTGCTCACCGTCGAAAATACGTGGTGCAGAAATGGCTTTGAGTGCCATGGATTACTCCTTAAACTGAAACGCAGCGCCTAACAGGCAGGCGTCGTAATTTCCTTTTATCATAGCTATCTACTTGCTCTGAAAATCCATTATTGCTCAATTTTAAATGGTTGTCTTTAATCAAAGGTATTTAACACAACTTGGTTTCTCCCGAGCCCTTTGGCTTGATAGAGTGCCTTATCAGCGCGACCTATGGTCATGTTTTGGTTTCCTTTCATTGACGTGATCCCGATACTGATTGAGTACTTAACAGGGACATCATCAAACACGACTTTAGATTGTTCTACCATGTAACGTAAAAGCTCACATTGTTCATAGGCATCGTTCTCATCGTTGGCTCTAAATAGAAGGGAGAACTC
Source organism: Vibrio sp. R10-SF1-ISO8 (assembly GCF_059833805.1). Lineage (NCBI taxonomy): Bacteria > Pseudomonadati > Pseudomonadota > Gammaproteobacteria > Vibrionales > Vibrionaceae > Vibrio > Vibrio sp. R10-SF1-ISO8. The sequence goes on from NZ_JCBDHL010000010.1 coordinate 652,028, forward strand.
TTCTCCGCTGTATCGGGCAAGGCTGAGAGCATTAGGTTTGGGGAAACATTTTTTCATCAGCTCTGCGGTTTGTATGATTACTTGGTCTCCACACAAATGTCCGTGCTGGTCATTGATACGTTTGAAATGGTCGATATCTAGCATGGCCATATAAATATGCTCACCGTTGATATGTGATTCCATTTGTTCGCGAAGAGTGAGCTTATTGTCAAGGTGTGTCATGACATCTTTACTGTGCAGTCTTCTATGAATCAAGAGGTTAGATAACGCGACTTCAGAGTAGTCTCGGATCATCCTTAACACACTATGAACGCCAGGAAAGGTCGCTTTGATATAGATGACACTAATTAAGTTTTCTCGATCAAATAGCGGCAGAGTGTAGTGGCGTGAGTTGATTTGTAAACGTTTGGCTAAAGGATCAACGTAGCGGCGACCTTTGTAGCTCATCGAGCTCGGAGTGAAACGCTTGGCGAGTTCACTATCGTGCAAAACAATATGGCTATTTCCATGATAATCAATCGTCGTAAAGTGCTCATAGTCAGCATCATAGAAACAAATCTGAATGCCTTTGTTGTGGCAAAATCGATTCAAAATATCGCGTAAGCAGTGTTTGAAATCTGCCAACTCAATCTTAGTATTGAGCTCAGCAAGGTGGCTATTAAGCTGATAAATCAGATAATTAACGATAACGGCGAGGAGCAGAAGTGAAATGATAACGACGGCAGTTAACGTGAACTGGTGCGTCGCGGCGAGGACATCGGAGCGATTTGTTCCCGAAATGAACACCCAGTTGTAAGGGTTGTTGCCGTCGAACACAGATAGCTTTAAATGCCCTTTGTAAAAGTATTCGTGCTTGCCAAAGAGGTGTCCGCTATTAATCTTCTCATCAATCCCAGCTCGATAGCTGATCGATTTTGTGCCGATGCGGTGAGGTGAGGGGTGAAACACTAATCGTCCGTTGGTGTTGTCAACCACAAACAGATAGCCGCAGTCTAACGTGCGAAGACCTAACAAACTTTGCGTTGTAGATTTGAGGTCAAATTCTATCCAGATCTCATTGCTATTTTGCTGGATGAACTTAACCGCAAAGACCCACTTTCTCGGTTGCTTCTCGTAGATAGAGGAGACATAAACATGCGGGGATACTTGGTCTAGTGGGTGCCAAACGAGGTGTGCCGTTCGTTCTGAAGGTGTGGCTGCGAGTATACTAGATCGATACTGACCAGTTTCACTGTTGACGGAAATGATGTCTATGTATGAGAGAGTATGCTCCAGAATGCGTCTTGCTGTGGTATCGAATTCACTGACGGAGGTGGCATCATCCAATATATAGAGTTTACTGACGGCAGCCTCAACTTGAGAAGAAATCAGACTCGAAGCCGTTTTGACGTTTGCAAATGATTGAGAATACGCATTTTTGTCAGATTTCTGAAATTGATGATAAGCCGCGTAGATGATCCCTACAACTAAGAGAATTACGTACGGTCTGAGCGTTCGAAGGAGAAATTTTGGTAACGCCATGATGTGCCAACTGATAATAATGGGGAAGGTACAATTATTTTGCGGCGTATATTAAATGGATTTCACAGGCACATCAATGAATATAAGTCTAGGTTATATCTAAATGATGAGTTAAAAATGAGCAGCATGTCACTATACTGCTCATTATTGTGAAGTTAGCTGTGGGCAAAAAAGATCGCAATTGATCGGGGCGCGACTAAGACTTGTTTGTGATCAATGGTTTGATGTAATTCGTGGGAGTCTGTATTACAGATCATAGTCCACTCAGCTTTGTCATTTTCAGGCATGGTAAAGCGAGCAGGAGCGTTGGTTTGGTTAATGCAATAGAACAGTTCATCTCCGCTTTCACCTATTCCTAAATGCAAAGCAACGGAGCTAAGGCGATTCCAATCGTCGTGCTCCATAAAGCTTCCATCAAGTCGTCGCCAGTATATACGGTTGTCATTGCGCTTTTCACCACTGAATGCGCGAATAAATGGCACCATATATTTTTGTCTTGCCGCGACCATATCTGCTAGCCAAGACTTAAATTTTGTTTTGCTTTCCGAAGGCTGCCAGTTTAGCCAGCTTGTTTCATTGTCTTGGCAATACGCATTGTTGTTGCCTTTTTGGGTGTGAGAGAGCACATCTGCGGTAAGAATATGAGGAATACCGAACGCAAACAATAAACTCGCCATAAAGTTACGTTTTTGCTTTTCTCGTAGCTCAATGATGGCTGGATTTTCTGTTTCGCCTTCTATGCCGTAGTTGTCTGAACGGTTGTCACCGTGCCCATCTCGGTTCTGCTCGCCGTTGGCTTCATTATGCTTATGCTTGTATGACACAAGATCCTGCATACAAAAACCATCGTGATAGGTAATGTAGTTAACGGTGAGCTTGTAAGGCCAATTGGCTGCACTATAGAGGTCACGTGAGCCCATAATGCGTGTGGCAAACTCTTTTAAGAAACCTTGGTCACCACGCCAGAAGCTGCGGGTAATATCACGCAGTCGATCATTACATTCATTCCACCCAAACGGGAAGTTTCCAACTTGGTAGCCATTTGGGCCGATGTCCCATGGCTCTGCGATCAGTTTGACTTCACGAAGGATTGGATCTTGGGCTACCGCTTTGAAAAATGCTGAATCTGGGCTGAAGTGCTCGCCATGACGACCAAGCGTGGCGGCTAAGTCAAAGCGGAATCCATCGACTTGGAACTCATTTGCCCAGTACCTCAGCGTGTCCATGACGAGGTTCATAGCAGGTTGATAGGAGAGGTCAACCGTGTTGCCGCAACCGGTAAAGTTGGCGTATTGATCGCCATGCTTGAAATAATAACGCTCGTCGAGAGCCTTCAGGTTAAAGACAGGACCTTCAGCTCCCCCTTCAGCCGTATGGTTGTATACCACATCAAGAATGACTTCGATTCCATTGCGATGCAATTCTCGTATTGCCGTCTTTAACTCTGTTACAGCGTCTTCGGTTGCATAACGCGGATCAGGAACCATAAATAGATATGGGTTGTAGCCCCAGTAGTTTACCTTATCCATCTTCAACAGATGAGGCTCGTGCATACATGCGGCGACAGGCAGTAGTTGGAGCGTATTGATATTCTGCTGCTTGTAGAAACTGAGCATGGCTTCACTCACCAAACCAAGATAGCCACCACGTTGTTCAACAGGGACTGCAGAATTCAGCTTACTTACGCCTTTCACATGGGTTTCAAATAGCACCATCTCTTCACGAGGACGGTTAGGTTTAGCGATGCCTTGCCAGTCAAATGTATCTTCAACCACAACGCACTTAGCCAGTTGAAAACTCTTTTCAGAATTAAAAGGTGTGCAATAGTGGAGCGGCTTTTCTATCGCTTTGGCGTATGGATCTGAAATCAAATGCGGTTTATCACCTTGCTTAACTATGTATCCGTATTTTTGCCCAACTGAGATATTTTCAATATAGGTAAACTTAATTCCAGCGTATTCGTTGGTTAATGGGTAGGTTTTAAACTCACCGTTGTCATTAAATAACGCCAACTGGATATCGTCTGCATAAGGAGAATATATAGAAAAGTTACACCCTTTATTACCTGGTGTTGCGCCTAAAGGGTATGGACGGGAGCACGTCATGATCACTACTTTACTGTATTTATTTATTGTTGAATCTTAAGTAAATAGTTTTGAAGGAGATTGGTCAAGCGCCTTACGACAAAATTATAAATGTAATTTTATTTCAGAATTATGATGATTAAGCGTTAAATAGTGAGCTAGGTTACGTTTTGATCTAGCTAATTTTCTAACAACATTATTTCTCAGCCCAATTTTTGTGACTCAATACATAAAAATATTGTGCGGTATGATTTCTCATCCTTTCTCATCCCCCCTAACTATTTCTCATCTGGATGAGTCGATTTTTCTCCTCCCTAGGTAACCTTGCTGCAGTTGAAGCAAATGGGGTTAAGTCTCGGGGGGCTTGCCCATCTTACCTCTCTTTTTAATGACTTCTGTTTCTGCCTTTACGGAAAAACTTAATCAGAGCGGAACAAGAATAATAAACCCTAAATGGAGTTAAAAATGAAAAAAGTAAGTGTATTGGCTGCCGCAGTCGCAACTACTCTAGCAGCTGGTTCTGCTTTCGCAGTGGACTTTAATGGTTATATGCGTGCTGGTACTGGTATCAGCGGTAACTCAGGTAGTGATGTATCAGTAAATAAAAACGGTATCGGTCGTCTAGGTAACGAAAACGACAACTACTCTGAGTTTGGATTCGCAGAGGATTTAAAGACGGGTGAGCAAACTTGGCGTATTGAGTCAATGATCGCAGCTGGTCGTGATGGCAAACAAGGTTGGGAAGATGGCGACGTAAACATTGCTCAATTTGCTGTAAAAGCAAAAGGTCTGATTGCTTCAGACAAAGAAGCGACTATGTGGGCGGGTAAAACGTACTACCAACGTAAAGATATTCACATCACGGACTTCTACTTCCTAAACACTTCTGGTACGGGTGGTGGTATTGAGAATATTTCTGTAGGTAATCAGAAACTATCTGTTGCATTACTTCAAGATACTGAAAATGATGATGCTGCAAACTTTACTGCTGACGTTCGTTTAGCGAATATTGGTCTTTGGGAAGACGCATCTTTAGAACTTGCTTTGGCTTACAACTTTGCCAATGAGAAAAAAGATAAGACAGAAGAAGCGGATGACGGTGTATTAGTTTCTGCTATTCTTCACCAAGGCATGAGCAACGGCTTTAACCAAACTGTTTTCCAGCTGGGTACAAACAGCTACGGTGACCAAATGTCTGGTTTCGGTTCAGGTGGCTACTATGACCGTTCTGGCGCACACAACGATGCTACTGGTTTCCGTTTAATCAACTGGGGTGTGATGAACCTAGGTGAAAACTGGGAAATGGGTCATCAGCTAGCGTATATGAATGGTTCTGATATCGGTGGTAAAGACAGTAAAGGCAACGTTACTGGTAAAAAATTCGATACTGATCAGTATTCATTAGTAGTTCGTCCAATGTACAAGTGGAACGAAACAATGCGTACAATCTTTGAAGCGGGTTATAATGCAGGTGAGAAGATCAACTCAGATGGTCTTGCTGTAGAAGATTTTGGTAACACTAAGCTAACTATCGCTCAAGGCTGGGCTATGGGTGACAGTTTCTGGGCTCGCCCTGAACTACGCGTTTACGGTTCTTACATTACCGATAAAGAAAATGATGATGCATTTGGTACTGGTGAAGATTCTGAATACGTTGTAGGTGTTCAAGTTGAAGCTTGGTGGTAATAGGCTAACTACTGTCCGTATAGTTTAGTCCCAATATAGCCGACTTAAGTCGGCTATTTTTCTAAGCGCTTTTAAGTATGGGTTCGCTATTGTATAAGTACGAGTAGTAAGCTCTTAGAAAAATAACAAAAGGATACACTATGTATTTACGTGCCCTCATCTTAAGCGGCTGTGTCGCTCTTGCAGGCTGCCAGACGGCCCCGACTCCAGAATATGTTCAATCTGCGCAAGCTGACAAAGTAAGCTCGTTGGCAGACTTACAGTCTGCTGCAATGAAGCTTCCTAGTTCAGCTGTAATCGATATCAATGCGAGTTCCCAATACTTAGATTTCAAGGAAATTGATAGTCATGTTGCGGTGTTCGAGCTTCCTGCTAATCGTGGTGAGTTTTCCATTGAGATTACTAGCTTTATCTCAGATACGGCGTTTGTACCACGCGCGATGGTTGTCGATAAAACAGGTAAAGTGCTAGAAAGTTATGAACGAGATGAGTTTGTTTACACTAAGCCTAGATTGAATTTAGGCAACCGTTTAGTTGCTGACAAAGACTTTTTCCCGCCAGTAGGATTGGATTCAGTTTATCTTATCGTGTACACGGATAAGTCTGAGTTAAACGGTTATACCAATGTTATTCACCCCGCTCGCCTTGATGCTGAAGGTAGAGGTAACTACTTACCTGAAGTGAAAGACATCAAAGTCCCAAACTCTGATACAGGTAGAATAGAAGTATCGATTGACCGAGTGAGCTTATTCTCGATTGGACGTCCGACAACAGATGATATGCCGCTAAAACCATCACAAGCTGCGGTGGTTGAGGTCGTACAGCCTGAAACACAAGCATACTACCACAACGCGATTCAAAGCGCGGTGAAGTCAAACAATTTAGACAAAGCACTAAGCCTACTTGATGAAGCCAAAGCGCTAAATGTTGAAGGGGCGCAAGAGGTCTTTATTAAGGCGGTAAACGCTAAATAACCTCTCTGCTTTTGTTATAAAGCCCTAGATATTGAAATGCCCCCATTAATTGGTTAAACCATTACTGGGGGCATTTTATATTTGGAGTTAATCTTCTTCGACTATACTCACGTCATCTGAATAATCTTCAACGCTACTCGCATCAGGCTTAGTACGTCCGTTCAGTGTGTGGAAGCGCTTACGACCACGAGCCAACTGCACATACTTTAACCACACTCGCTCTAGCTTAGACTTTGCTTTGCCTGGATGTACCAATACTTTAACGAAGTGTTTCTCTTCGGGGTTTTCTGGTTGCAGATCTCCAGACTCAAGACCAAGCATGGTATCGCCATAAAGCGTTAGGATTTCTTCTTCTGCGAGCGTAAAATCCCCAGACTTAGCGAAACCGCGCGGAAACTTAGTGTTGTCGTAAAAACGTTTTTTGCCATGACGAAATTGAGTGTCTGACATTTTGGTAGCCTCTATAAAAACCTACATGGGTGAACTAGAGCGAAAAGTAGGCGTAAAATTCATAAAAGAAAAACAAAACATTTTTATCTTAACTATCGAATAGTTTTATTAAATTTAGATAACACTTTAGTGACTTGAAGATTATAAAAAATTACCGTTCTTGCTAGGGTCTGTTGACCTTTCACGGTTAAATTTTGTTCGAGATAAAAGCGTTTTAATCGCGGCGAGAGGTTTGTCGCCTAGTCATTCTAAGCAAAACACCTCTCAACAAAGAGTAGAACGCTTTTAACCGAACCCTTCGGGCAGCGTTTGTGGCTCCTTTCTGCTGTGTTATCGGCTTATCAGGTAGAGCAACTACAATTCAAAGCCTCTGCCTTGCAGAAAGAACCCACAAACTGCTGCAAAAATCAGCTCAAAAGGTCAACAGACCCTAACTTTCAAGATTGTCGGTAGAGGAAATCCCATGGACGTAAAAGTCTTTAGAACGTTTTTAGAACTGGCGCAAGTAAGGCATTTTGGTAAAGCGGCAGAAAACCTGTACATCACCCAAGCTGCAGTGAGCGCGCGAATCAAGCAGCTAGAAAGCTATTTTGATACCCAGCTGTTTATTCGTGATCGTAACAACATCAAACTTACCTCGGCGGGTGAAAGACTGATTGGTTACGCTGAGGTTATGGTCAGCACCTTACAGCAAGCGAAACTAGAGTTGTCGTTGGAAAGTGGCAAGGCGCTACAATTAACTTTAGGTGGTACACCTAGCGTTTGGGATGCGTATCTTCAAAACTGTTTGAGCTTGGTTACCGACGAGTTCGAGGGCTATGGATTTATGGCTGAAATCATGGGGCGCGAAGTGCTTTCTCGTTGTTTGCAAGAGCGTACCCTAGATATGGCGTTTGCTTTTGACCAAATCAAAGCGGACGAACTCAACTGCAAAAAAGTCGCTGATGTAGTCCTAATTTTAGTATCCACACAACAAGACTCGCTTGAGTCGGTATTCGAAGACAAATATGTCTACGTGGATTGGGGAACGAAATTCGCCTCAGAGCACGCTGAGCGCCACCCGAAGATCCCGGCTCCGTACTTACGCACATCGACTGCTCGTATTGCATTGGACTTTATTCTTGAAAAGGGTGGCAGTGCCTACTTACCTGCGTCGTTAGTTGAACCTTTCCTTGCTTCTGGTCAGCTACATAAGGTTGAAGAGGTAGAAGATTGGTATCGCCCAATTTATTTGAGCTATCGTAAAGCGAGCACTTCTATTGAAGCGATTAAGCAAGTGGAAGAGCTAGTCCAAACTATCGATCCAGTAACAGCATACAGCCTCCAACAAATGGCAGATTTGCCTTTTGACGACGAATAGCATTCAGCCTACTCGAGATGTAAAAACGCCTCGCTTTTAGCGAGGCGTTAGATCAAAAGTCTCTTAAACCAAGCTGACAAGTTGCTTTAGTGCATCTTCACGTGCTACTTGAGCGGTCTCTTCACCCATGTTGAGCGCCTCAGCATAGACAAACTCAACGTCTGTAATACCAATAAAACCAAGCATAGTGGTGACGTAGCTTTCAATTGAGTTACGCGGAGAGTCTTTATGCAAACCACCACGCGTGGTGACAACAATTGCTTTCTTATTTTCGATTAAACCCACAGGGCCATTTTCGGCATAAGTGAAAGTCACTCCTGCACGGGCGATAATATCGAACCAGTTTTTTAGCTGAGTCGGGACCATAAAGTTGTACATCGGCGCTGCGATAACCAGTTGGTCTGCTGCTTTTAACTCTTCAATCAACTGATCTGAAAGAGTAAGTGCCGCTTGTTGCTCGTCCGAAAGATCGTCGCCGCCGCGCAATGCAGTAGCCACACTCATATCCAGCACTGGGACTGGGTTTGCAGCCAAATCACGCTCAACAATGCCAGTTTTTCCTTCAAGTGCGTGATCAATCAGTTGGTTTGATTGAGAGTGAGGGCCCAAAATGCTGGATTTCAGTACAAGTGTCTTGGTCATAATAGTGTCTCTTATCTATAGAGGTTCGAATTGTTCAAACCTTGTTGTCTCTTTATGAAAAGAGTATAGAGAGGCGCTGACTTTCGAGGAACCACTTATATTTGAGCGTAATATTCAAAATTTTTGAACGAGTCGAAGTAGAGGAAAGCTGAGTACATCTACAGTCGCTTTCCCGCATAACTTTTTTTGGACTAGGTGGCGAACCAACCGCTAAACCACCTAGTCAATATGGGTCTACATACTCATTAAACTTTCAATCGATTCTTCGATACTAAGTTCGTGATAGCTCTGAATGGATTGACCATCATGAGCATCAATGAGGATGCGGTGGATATTGGTAGGGCCGTGTTGATCGATGATGCCGAGAGTTTGTTCGACATTGTCACACGTCATGGTGAGCTCGTCATTGAGCACAATAGTGCAAGAGTGCAGGTTCATAGCCAACTTCCTTATTATTTTCTAGTCTGCATTAATAACTTTAGAAGAAGAAAAACAGTTGGCAAATTCGATACAGTTCCGAAAATGGCTAGTATTTATTGTGTGAAGATTTAGACTTTGGATAACAGTTTGAACAATATCGGAAAAGCACATGGACAGTGGCCTTGTCACCCTGACACAAAAAGATTGTCACAACGCTAGAATCGCCCGTGATAGCCGCTTTGATGGGCGATTTTACGTGGCCGTTAAAACGACGGGTATCTTCTGCCGACCTATTTGCCCAGCGAACTTGCCTAAGGAAGAAAACGTTGAGTATTACTTTGATAAGGCGCAAGCACTGCAGGCCGGTTATCGTCCCTGTTTGCGTTGCAGGCCAGACAGCGCACCAAGCTCTTGGGCGTGGAAAGGGGTGGAAGTCACCTTTCAGCGAGCGGTGAAACTGATAGAGCATGGTGCACTCAATCATGCCTCATTGGTTGAACTGTCGGAGCGATTAGGAATTAGTGATCGTTATCTGCGCAAGCTTTTCAATCAATACCTTGGTATGTCACCGAAGCAGTATGCACTCTACTATCAACTCATGTTTGCTAAGCAATTGCTTCATACTAGTCATTTGTCGATCACTGATGTTGCTCTAGCGAGTGGTTTTAATAGTGTGCGGCGCTTTAATGATGCGTTTAAACAAGTCATGAAGTTACCACCATCTCAATTGAGAAAGCGAAGCTCGATCCAAACAGAGTCAAATCATGTCGACCTGGCTTTCCGTGGCCCACTGGATTGGCAACATATGTTGAACTTCTACCGATTGAGAGCGATTTCAGGGTTAGAAACAGTGACTGATACTAGCTATCAAAGGCACGTTGAGTTAGAGGGGCAAACAGGCTGGTTCTCAATCTCCAACCCTAAGACCGGTATTATGCGCGTCGAGTTTAAACTCGATGATATGTCGCTGTTAAGAAACTTGGTTAATCAATTGAGGCGTATGTTTGATCTCGACAGTGACATATTACAGATCGAGCAGCACCTATCCGATATAGAACCTCAATTAGTTAAATGCTCTGGTATTCGTATTCCTGGAGTATGGAGTACATGGGAGGCGGGCGTTCGAGCCATTCTTGGTCAGCAAGTTTCGATTAAAGCGGCGATTGGTCAGTTGAACTTATTAGTGAACACACTGCAAGCTGGCTGTGTGACGCATTTTCCTACGCCTTTGGAAGTTGCTGCGGCTGACCTAAGCTTCCTACGTATGCCGCAAAGCCGTAAAGATTCGCTGTCACGCTTTGCACACTATATGATTGATGAGTTTGATGCTCCATTAGAGCATTGGCTAAAGCTGAAGGGAGTAGGACCTTGGACGGTCAGCTACGCACGTTTGCGAGGGGCGTCTGAACCAAACTGTTTTCTGGAGGGGGATTTAGTGGTGAGAAAAGCCCTTAATCTTTTCCCTAAGTTATCTGCTGCGACGGCTTCTCCATGGGGGAGTTACGCAACATTCCATTGCTGGAGTCATGCATGAACAACCGCTACACCACCTATATTTCACCATTGGGCACAATAACGCTACAAGCCAACGAGAACGGCTTGCGTGGCGTTTGGTTTGAGATCCAGACAACACAACCTGAAGAGTTAGGTCAATTGTCGGAAAATGATCCTATACTTGTTAAAGCAATCAAGCAGTTAGAAGAGTATTTTTCAGGCGATAGAACTGAGTTTGATTTGCCAATTGCAGCCGTTGGGACAGAGTTTCAACAGCGAGTTTGGCAAGCGCTGACTACAATTCCTTATGGAGAAACTTGGAGCTATCAAGATTTGGCCAATGCTATCGGTAACCCCAAAGCAGTAAGGGCTGTCGGGCTAGCAAACGGAAAGAATCCTGTTTCGGTGATTGTGCCCTGCCATAGAGTCATCGGCAAAAATGGCAAGCTCACTGGGTACGCAGGTGGCGTAGAAAGAAAATCTAAGCTTTTGAAACTAGAACGAATGGAGTAACGCCATGGTTAAGCAGCAATCAGTTATAGCGATATTACTTTCTAGCGTAATGTCATTAACTCTGTTTGGTTGCTCGGAAGAAAAAGCAGAGCGCATGCTTAATAAAGAAACCTACTCTTTTACAGGGGTGTTTGAGAATCAATTTAATGGTGATTTGCTTGAATTTAAAGATGCGAAAGTGACATATATTAACTCTAAAGGGCTTGATTTTACTAAGCCCTTTGAGGTTGATGATGACCATTTAACGATTCAAATGCGCAACAGTTCGAAGGAAAAACGTGAAGATATTGTGATGCGTATCCATGGTCAGAGTGAGCTTCTGACTTGCAATGTCTGTGCGAAGTATGACATTGCAAGTATCTGGTTAAAGAAAGATTTTGTGCCCTCTACGGCGCCGTTAAGTGAATAAGCTTCCATTGAGCATCATATGAACAGCAATACTTGCAGCGTAACCAATTGCAATCACGGGCATCCATTTTAGGTGACCAAAGAAGGTGTACTTACCGTGTGCCGCTCCCATCAAAGCCACACCTGCCGCAGAACCAATAGAAAGTAAACTACCACCCACGCCAGCGGTTAAAGTTACCAGTAGCCAGTTGCCCATATCCATCGCAGGTTCCATGGTGAGTACAGCAAACATAACTGGAATGTTGTCGACGATGGCTGAAAGAATCCCGACCATGACATTGGCCCAAATAGGGTCCCATTGGGTGTACATTACTTCTGAGATCATTCCTAGATAACCAAGTAAGCTCAAGCCGCCGACACACATAACGACGCCGTAGAAGAAGAGTAGAGTGTCCCACTCGGCATGGGAGACACGTCGAAATACATCAAACGGCACCACAGATCCTAAGCGCTTTAACGCATTATCATCCCGGTTTTCTATCGCAATCAAAGATTTCTTATGTAGAGAGGCTTTGAGCGTTCTGCGCAGGAAGAAGCCAAAGAATTGTAAGTATGCTAAGCCCATCATCATGCCAATTACGGGCGGAAAGTGCAGCGCAGCATGGAATGCCACCGCGGTTGCGATAGTGAGGATAAACAGGGCAACGATTCGTCTTGCACCACGTTTGAGTTCGACATGCTGGTGGACAACATTTGGGCTCGCGTCCGGCACAAACATCGACATGATAATCGCGGGCAAAACATAGTTAACGACTGACGGAACAAACAGCGGCATAAACTCAGCAAACGAGACGTGGCCTGCTTGCCAAACCATTAAGGTCGTAATATCACCGAACGGGCTAAATGCACCGCCGGCATTTGCTGCAATGACAATGTTGATACACGCAAGGTTAATGAACTTAGTGTTATCACCTGCCACTTTCATCACCACAGCGCACATGAGTAGCGCGGTGGTTAGGTTATCGGCAATCGGTGAAATGAAAAATGCCAATATACCGGTTAGCCAGAATAGGGTTTTAAAGTTAAATCCTTTACCCACCATCCAAGCTTGTAAGGCATCAAACAGCCTGCGTTCTTCCATCGCACTGATGTAGGTCATGGCGACGAGCAAGAACAGTAGCAGTTCGGCATACTCGAGCAAGTTGTGTTCAAGCGCTGCTTTAGCAACTTCGATTTGATCGTGTTGAGAATACACATAACCGATCATCGCCCAAATAATACCGGCTGCAAGTAGAACAGGTTTTGATTTTCTAAGTTGCAGGTATTCTTCCAGCATGACAAGTGTATAGGCTATGCCGAAAATGATCAGCGCAGCGTAGCCTATGGTTGATTGGGTAAGAGGTAATATTTGATCAGAAGATGATGCGGCGAATGTTGAAAAGGGCAGAAAAAAAAGGGTGACAAAAATGGACCACTGCAATTTCATACTTTCACTCCTTTGAAAGCGGATTGTTGTTTTATGTTTTGTGACACCATTTTAAAGATGAATGCGTTTTACGTATGTGAAGTAGGTTTGATCTGCTTGAATTGTCAGCGATTAATTAACAAGTTATGAATCATTATGATGTGCAATGTTGATTTATTGGTGTGGTTTGATGTGCTAATTATGCGAGTAATCACAAAATATGATCGTGATTGAAAGCGAAAACATAAGTCGTAGCACTACTTGATACGGATCATCATACTGCCCGGTGCTTTACTTCATGATTCTATGTGTTCTGTTCCACATATGAATACATAGGTGAATTATGTCTAATCCAACTCAAAAAGAGCGAAAGGTAACATGGGGCTGCTACGCTGCCTTGGCCTTCGCAGTGGTGTTTTTCTCTGGCTTGATGAAGTCGAACGAATGGTATGGGGTGCTTGACTTTACGACCTTGAATGGCTCGTTTGGTTCTGTCGCTTATGATGTAAAAGAGACTGCCGAAGGCGTTGAAGCCGCGACTACTTCTTTACGTGGTAAAGGGGGCAGTGGTGCGCGCGATGGATTTATCTTTGCTCTAACCCTAATCCCAACGGTTATGTTTGCACTTGGTGTGATCAACGTACTTGAGCACTACGGTGCGCTTGACGCTGCTCGTAAACTTCTATCTCCTCTACTACGTCCTTTGATGGGTATTCCGGGTAGCTCAGGTCTTGCCTTGATTGCGTCCCTGCAAAGTACCGATGCTGGCGCAGCCATGACTCGTCAACTTAAGGACGAAGGGCGACTCACCAAGCGTGAAACGGATGTTTTCACCATGTTCCAGTTCACTGCGGGTGCGACCATTGTTAACTTCTTCTCATCGGGCGCAGTGCTCTTCACTTTAACCATGGTTGATGGTTCTCTAGCGGTGACTTCGTCTATTGGTCTTGCCGTAGCGATTATGTTCATCTTCAAGTTTATCGGCGCGAATCTATTCCGCATTTATCTCAACATCACAGAAGGTAAAGAAGGAAAGCAAGACAAAGATAATGCACAAAATCTAAAAGAGGAGACAGCACAATGAGTGAAGTACAAGCGAAAAAGCCAATGGTAACCGACATCTTCGTTGAGGGTGCTAAGAAAGGCTGGGTGATTGCGACAACCTCGACTGTTCCTAACGTATTGATGGCGTTTGTGATCATCAAAGCGCTGCAAATTACCGGTGCACTGGATTTAATGGGTACAATCTTCTCTCCAATTATGGCGGTATTTGGCCTGCCGGGAGAGGCAGCCGCAGTACTGATTGGTGCTTGGATGTCGATGGGTGGCGCGGTAGGTGTGGTTATCACGCTGTTTGACCAAGGCATTCTTAATGGTGCACATATCGCGATTCTTGCCCCTGCCATTTATCTGATGGGCTCTCAGGTTCAATACATGGGGCGCATCATGGGCCCTATCGGCACTGAAGGTCGCTACATTCCTGTGATGATCGCTATCTCAGTACTTAACGCATTCGGTGCAATGCTTGTCATGAACTTGTTTGTGTAGGGGTTAACGATGAATTTCTCTTTAAATGAGTATTTAGAAGAACTGCGTCCTTTAATCGATGTGGACTGCGGCACTTACACACTTGATGGCATCGAATTTATCGCTTCTGAGTTTGAAGCTAAGTTCCAAGCGCTATCGGGATGGAGTACTCAGCGTGTAGATTGCGGTAAAGCAGGTGTTGGCCTAGAGATTCGCAATAAGCCTCAAGCTGAGCAGATTGATGTAATGCTGGTGGGTCACATGGATACTGTATTCCCGGTAGGGACAGCGGAAATCAGACCCATGTCCCTTGACCAAGATAAAGCCAATGGTCCGGGTGTGTCAGATATGAAGTCTGGCTTACTCAATATCGTTTATGCAATGCGTAACCTTGACCAATCAGTGCTAGATAAGCTTTCTATCTGTGTTTGTATGAACCCAGATGAAGAAACTGGATCATTAGATTCTGTCGAGTGGATTCAATCCGTCGCTAAGCAAGCAAAAAACGTTTTGGTTGCTGAAGCGGCACGTGCTGATGGTGGTTTGGTTAAAGCTCGCAAGGGGATGGCACGTTATAAGCTGAACTTTAATGGCGTTGCCGCGCATGCTGGGAATGAGCCTGAAAAGGGTCGTAGCGCTATCACTGAAATGGCAAACTGGATCTTAGCCATTAATGGTATGACTAACTTTGAATCGGGCACGACACTTAATGTTGGGATTGTTTCAGGTGGTGCTGGCGCCAACATTGTACCTGAGCAAGCAGAGGCGATTGTTGATATCCGTTTCTGGAGCAATGCGGAATACGATGAGGTCGATACAAAGCTCAACGGAATGGCGAAAACGCCATTTGTTGAAGGTGTGAAGATTGAGCTTGAGCGTGAAGCCTACAAGCCCTCTATGGTGCCGAGCGCTGAAACTGAATCTTTGATGGCTTTGGTTGAACAATCTGCGCAAGAGCTATCGATTGATATCAACTGGAAGGAAGTCGGTGGTGGTTCCGATGCGAACAACACGGCGATTTTAGGTGTGCCAACACTAGATGGCCTTGGCCCAATCGGTGCGGGCTTCCACAGTGACCAAGAGTACTTGTTACTAGAATCCATCGAGCCACGTATCAATCTTTTAATGCGCGTGATTGAAAAGTTAGCGCACTAATCTCTTGCCTACATAGTTAATAAAAACAACCCCCGATATTGATATCGGGGCTTTCTATTTTCAGCTTTCAAAGTAAGACTTAAGCTTCTCTCTTAACCATTGATTAGCGGGGCTATATTTCATCCGATTATGCGTCATCATTCGGTACTTAACCGGAAGGTTAGTAAATGGAGCATCCAGTACTTGTAAATCTAATTTGTCGGCAAATTGATCAGCAATGCTTCTTACCATGGCTGCTAGGCAGTTGCTGTTGGAAATCATGGTCATCTGTGACACGAGTGAGTCACACTCTGCGGCGACATTTCGCTCTGCAATTACTTCTTCAGTAAAATAATCGGCGAGATAGGCATCTTCCCGCCTCAGCTTTAGCGTCACATGCTTTTCGCTATAAAACTGCTCTAAACTCAGTCCCCCTTTTATTCGAGGATGATCCTTGCGGGCAATCACACACAGTTCATCGGTATAAAAATATTCGGAAAAAAAAGAGGGCGCGGAATAGTTGGCAAAATCAATGGCCAAATCTGCTTTTTGCTGGCTTAGGTTGTGGAGTAGTTTCTCTTCGTTCGATTGCGTTGGGTGAAGTTCAATTTGCACCTTACCCAGTGTTGGGTCTGCTTCGATTTTTGGCAGCAGCATTAACATCATTGGCTCGGATGTATAAACGACAAAGCGACGAGAACTAGCAGTGCTGAATGACTCCATTCCTTCTATTGCGTTAGTAATCTGATTCAGTGCAGGCTCAATTTGACGAGCGAGCTCGTGGGCTTGATGGGTTGGTGCGATACCTCGACCTGAACGTATAAAAAGCTGAACGCCTAGTTGCTGCTGCAAACGCTTAAGCACACCGCTCACACCGGGTTGAGTCAAGCCCATCACCTCTGCAGCGATGGTAATTGAGCGATGCTCGTAGACAGAGATAAACACTTTCAACAAATTCAGATCGATACTGCTTTCTTGCATTTAAGGAGCTCCAATACATCGTGATTTGTGATGTTTTAAATAAACATTGATGTATATATTGTGATGTGTCAACCGAATAAAGTAGCCATGTACCCACAATAAGACCTAACGAGGCTCACTATGACTACCCGTTTTGCACCATCTGCTATTTCACTAGCGCTTATCGTTTCATTTTCAGCGGCCGCGGATTATGCCAGCTTAGATACCTATCAAGGAAAGCCCGCTACAGAGCACACAAAGCAAGCCAATGAAGCACTAGCAAAGCAGTTACCTTGGCAAGACGTGACCGCATTTGAACGTACACAAAGGGGCCTGATTGCAGAATTTGGCACTCATGAAGCGGGTGAATTAAAGAATCGTTTTGAGTATATGTCTGATATGAGTGTGGATCAGTTACCTGCTTCGGTGAACCCTTCGATTTGGCGTCAAGGTATGCTCAATTACGCCGCGGGAGGCTTGTATCAAGTGACTGATGGCGTGTACCAAATTCGAGGAGCCGATCTTTCGAATATGACAATTTATCGTACTGACAATGGCTATGTGATTCATGACCCGTTGTTATCCAAGCAAGCTGCTGCGGCCTCTTGGGAGTTTGCCAAAATGCATCTGCCAAAAATAAATGGAGAGCATAAGATTACCGGTATGATTTACTCACACATGCATGCGGACCATTTTGGCGGTTCACGAGGCATTATAGAGTCAGGCGATTTTGTTAAAGGCGCACCAATTTATGCGCCTAATGATTTTATCAAAGAGCTAGCTGATGAAAATGTAATAGCAGGTACAGCTATGAGCCGTCGTGCCAACTACCAATATGGCACAACTTTAGATAACAATACCCAAGGCATTGTTGATAACGCGTTGGGCCTAGGCACTTCACGTGGCGAAGTCACTCTGGTTGCACCGACAGTAGAAATAGAAGAGCGAGAAAAGGTCGTCACTATTGATGGTCTGGATTTCCACGCGATAAACATGCCGGGCGCGGAAGCGCCAGCCGAAATCGTGCTTTATGTTCCGGAGTATCGTTCACTGAATACTGCAGAACTTACTTACGATGGGATGCACAATATCTATACCTTCCGCGGAGCAAAAGTGCGTGATGCGCTAATTTGGACAAAATACCTCACAGAACTCAAACTGCGTTATGTCGATAGTGGCTTGGTCGATAATATTCACGCCGCTCACTCTGCGCCTGTATGGAATGATCTAGAGACTAAGCAAAACGAAATCTCAGACTACATGACGCTACAGCGTGACAACTACGGTTTCATCCACAACCAAGCCATGCGCTTAGCGAACCATGGTGTGACGATTAACGATGTAGGGCGTGAAATCGAAAAGATTGTTCCGCAGTCGCAAATTGATACTTGGCATACCAACGGCTATCACGGTTCATACAGTCACAATGCTCGTGCCGTGGTCAACCTTTACCTTGGCTATCATGATATGAACCCAGTAAATACCAACCCACTCCAAACGACAGAAAAATCTTGTGTCTATGTTGAAGCGGCGGGGGCGGATGTACTGTTTAGTGCAGGGCAGAAACATTTCGAACAAGGGCAATATCAGCAAGCATCTCAGCTATTTAATGATCTAGTCCAATGTGACCCAAGCAATATCGAGTATCGTTTTGCTTTGGCAGACAGTTTTGAACAGCAAGGCTACCAGTCTGAAACCATGGCGTGGCGCAACTCGTACTTGCAAGGTGCGGTAGAGCTGAGAACAGGGGAAATCAAGCCTTCTATCAAACTGGCTTCTCCGGATGTGATTGCCAATACACCAACAGGTATGTTCCTAGATTTCCTAGCGGTAAGGCTCAATGCAGAGAAAGCTGAACAGGCAGAGTTGGACTTTAGCTTTGGTATTCATCATCCTGATTTGAATGAATACTATTTTGGCGAAGTGTCAAACTCGAACATGGCAAATATCCAAGTTGAAACCTTGCCAGAAACGGACGTAATGCTAGACATCAGCAAAACAGATATGACGGATATGGTGCTTGGAAAGGTAACTCTAAAAGAGCTTACTCAATCTGGAAAAGCGAAGCTTAAAGGGGATATTGCCTTAGTTGAAAAGCTAACCAGCAGCTTGGACGACTTTGACGGTATGTTTGAAATTTTGCCAATGCCTAATAAGTAACGATTAACGTCAACAAAAGCGCCTCGGTCATTACAGCCGAGGCGCTGTTGTATAGGGTTATGATACTCTACAGATATTAATTCTCATTTACATTTCTGATACTATCCCTGATTCATCAAGAGGCAAAGAGTGGGAATCCAATGGACAACAGTATCGAGCGATTTTCAAATGGGTTTAATCGAGTCAGCAAACTGCTGTCTTACATCCATTCTCACTTACACTTGCCACTAGGTTTGGATGAGCTCGCCCAACAAAGCTGCTGGTCTCGTTGGCAACTGCAACGCGTTTTTCAAGCTGAAACAGGTCTCTCCGTTGCTAGCTATGTGCGAGAGTTAAAGCTGAGCAGTGCTGCTGAACTTCTATTGGATACCTCAGAGCGTGTGATCGATATTGGTTTATCGCTTGGTTTTAGTTCAGAGATCAGTTTTAGCCGCTCGTTTAAACAGAAATTCGGCATGAGCCCGAGAGCCTATCGAAAGTTAGGACTAAGAACAGGGCTGCGTAAGCCGATAGAAAACCCAGCAGAGAGAAACTGCGCGCTAGTCGCGAGCTTTGTTGAAGTAAGAGTTGAGTCGAAGAGTGGCTTTTTGCTCAAAGGTATTCATGATGAGATTCATGGCTTGTTTTCGATTACCCCTGACTTTCAACAAAAAGTCCCTCAGTTATGGCGCAAGCTGGAAGAGGCTGTAGCTAGCAGTACCTCAGAACGTTTACCCGCTATGGGTGTGATTGATGTTACCCACAGCCACTTTGATGGCAGTAATATCCACTATTGGGCTGGCGTTGAACTGGGTGAAATGCCACTTTATCCTCAGTTACCTTCATTGATATCAGACCAACTTGATACCCTCTCTGTCCCTAGCCAAACCTATGCCGTTATCAAACATAAGGGGCCAGTGGCTAACTTACCTAAAACCTTGGAGTGGTTTGTTCTTCATTGGCTGCCTAACTCAGGCTATAGAGGCGTCGATGGCTTTGAGCTGGAATGTTACCCAGCAGAATATGACCATTTATCTGACGAGGCAGAAATGGAGTATTGGGTACCTATTGCTGTTTCCATCTAGACTAGTCCGTTCATTGTTGATAGTTAAATTAGTTATTCTGGTAAAGATGCACCAAATTGTTAACTTTCTTATTGTTAGATTCGTACAATGCAAATGATATTTATTCTTAATTAGAAGAAGCATTGGTATTTGAGGGAATCATGACAACTCCAACCTATTTTAAGCGCTCAACCCTTTCATTGGCGCTGCTGACCACCTTTTCACATCCAGTTTTAGCAGCGGACGAGACAAATCAAGACACGACCCAACTCGAAACCATTACGGTAATGGGCAAAGCTTATCGTAATACTGCAACGAAAACGGCCTTAGAGCCTGAGGAAACCCCACAGGGTATCACGGTTATTGAGGGTGAGTTGCTCGAACAACGTGGTGTTAAATCGGTCTCTCAAGCTTTGCGTTACGCACCGGGTGTGGTCACTGAACAAAAAGGTGCGGCAGTCACCATGTATGACAACTTCTCTATCCGAGGTTTCAATACAAACAACGTGAGTTACTACGATGGTCTGGTATTACCTTACTTACCTGGTTGGAACCTACAGCCTCAAATTGATCCAATTGCTATTCAGCAAATCGAAGTGTTTAAAGGGCCGACATCTGTTCTTTACGGTTCAATGCCACCAGGTGGGATGGTGAATATCATTGCCAAAAACCCACAAGTGGAAGATCGCACTTCAGTAGGCGTAGCGACAGGCTCGCGTAATCTAGTTGAAGCTTCTATCGACTCAGCAGGTCAGATTGCTGATAGCGATTTCTCATACCGATTGGTTGCTTTAGCGCGTAAGCAAGATAGCCAAGTTAATGGCGCTGAAGAGGAGCGTTATGTCTTTGCGCCATCACTAGATTGGCAAGTCACTGACCGTACATTGATTAATTTCAACATGTATTACCAGAAAGATCCTGCCATGGGGATTAACTCATCCATGCCATTGGAAGTGCTGAAAGCGCAATCTCCATCCGTGTCAATGGGCGATGAGAACTGGAGCAAGTTTGAGCGTGACGTGTTTATGCTTGGCTACAAAATTAACCATGAGTTTAGCAATGGTTGGTCGTTCTTACAGAATGCACGTTATATGGATGCCTCTCTCTACCAAGAGAATACTTATCATCGAGGCACAGGGTTTAATGCATCAACTGGTCAGTTGACAAGAAGTATCTATTCTACAAATGAAAGTTCGAAAAGCTATGTGATTGACAACCAACTTTCTGGTTTAGTTGTTACCGGTGACTGGGAACATAACTTACTTCTCGGAATTGATTATCAAGATCTGACTGGTGACTCTTTGTATAAAGAGTACTCTGCAAACGCAGGTTTTTATGGCTTCAATGCCTATAAACCTAATAACAATCTCTTAGATCGCAGCCAGATTAAAGAAGTCTACAAAGAAAACCATGATATTTCATACTCTCAGACAGGTTTCTATTTCCAAGATCAAATGCGCTATGACAACTTAGTACTGCTCGCTGGAGGTCGTTATGACTTGTTTAAGTCTAGTGATAAGAAAGTGAGTTCTAATCCTCCAGGTGATGGGACCGATAAATCTGACCACAATCAGTTCTCGTACCGAGTTGGTGCCCTGTATGAGTTAGCTAATGGCGTTTCACCATTCGCAAGCTTTGCGACTAGCTTTGAGCCTGCCGCAGGGACAGATTCCAAAGGCAATTCGTTTAAACCGCAAACGGGAGAACAGTTTGAAGTGGGTATTAAGTACATGTCACCAGATATGTCGAAAAGCCTCACCGCTTCTTACTTCAATATTACGAAGAATGACAGTATCGTTGCCGATCCAGCTGACCCAACATATAGAGATAAAATCCAAGTTGGAAAAGTGCGTTCGCAAGGTTTAGAGCTAGAAGGACGTGCAGACTTAACGGAAAACTGGGATGTTCAGGCGTCATACACTTACATAGATATGAAAGTGAAAGAGGCGCTTGACCAAAGCTTAGTCGGAACAACGCCGATTTATGTTCCTGAGCATAGTGCGACTCTGTGGACTAACTACTACGTCTATTCAGGCGCATTGTCGGGAATGAGACTTGGTGGTGGTGCTCGCTACATGGGTGAAATGCAGATGGATGCATCAAACACACAGGGCAAAGTGCCATCTTACACAGTGGTTGATCTGTCATTGGGCTATGAACTTGGCAGCATCAGTGAGGCTCTTTCTGGCGCACACGCAAACCTAGTTGTGAATAACGTATTTGATAAAGAGTACTACACCTGTTTCGATAAAACGAACTGTTGGTTTGGTGCCGAGCAAAGTGTAGAGTTGAACGTTAAATACGACTTCTAATTGCACGCATAACTTAGCTGTGTTGCCTAGCAAACATTGAATTTCCCTCAATAGTTGGATAACCAATTATTGGGGGATTTTGATTTTTTGGGAAAAGTTCCGTATGAATTTATAAAAGTGTGAACTTGATCGGGTAAATGATTATCACCTTATATATTCATTTAATTAATTGGCATTACAAATACTTACATCTAATTGATAATTTTCAGTGTTACGTTGTGACAATTTTTATTTGTTCATAAGTGCTTAGTTGCACTTCATTTTTGAGTTTTACCTACTACGTTTTAGGTGTTCGCGCAGTTTTTAGTCTTTGAGCACTAATTCGGACAAGGTTAAACCCAATACGGACATACGTTATGAACATTAAATTATTAGCCGTCTCTATCGCGGCAGCAGCATGTGGTACTAACGCTTTCGCAGCAGAAATTTACAACAGCGAAGGTTCAACTCTTTCTCTCGGTGGTTATGTTGATGTAGGCATCGGTGAATATGGCTCCGATGACGATGTGGAGGTTCATCAAATATCACCTCGGATAAATGTTGGCGGAACTCAAGACCTGGGGAATGGAGTCATAGTTGATGCAAAAGGAGAGTGGGCTTTAAATTATTTAGGTGGAGGTGACACCTCATTTACTACTCGCTTGGGCTACATTGGAGCTACTCATGAAAACATGGGTAGGTTCGTCGTCGGAACTCAGTGGTCCCCTTATTATGACGTGGCCGGTGTTGCAGATATGCCGATCGCTTTTGCCAATGACTTTTTGTACAAAAATCACGGAACGTTAGGTTCTGCACGTGCAGACCAAATGGTCAGTTATCGTAAAGGATTTAGTCTGGCTGAAAGCAGTAGTATTAACTTTGGTCTAGGATGGCAAGGTGAAGATACTGACACGTCTGTGGATGCTCGAGTTCAAGGTGCAGTTAGTCTCGATATAATGGGAGTCGGGCTTGGCTATGTTTATTCCGGTGGAGAGATTACGGTTAGTGGTAAAAAGGAAGATGCCACTTCACATGTGGTTTCTCTGAATTATGGTTCATATGGTGATGGAATATATATCGCTGCTGTTTATGGTGTAAATGAGTATTTCTTTAACAATACTAAAAATGCTGGTGTTGGTTCAAACTTAAAAGATACGGATCAGTCTGAATTTCTACTCGCTTATGGTATGTCGAATGGATTGAACATAAGTGTCAATTACGAAAATGTAGAAGATGATGTGCTGAAGACGCTTTACAGTCAAACTGCTTTTCAAGCTGAGTACAGTATCACGCCTAGCTTTGTAACTTTTGCTGCTTATCAAGTTGATTTAGGTGATGATGACAATACTACCAAAGATGATGATAAGTGGACTATCGGTGCACGTTACTTCCTATAATTAAGAATCTACTGCCTTAACACATCTATCGTGTTGACGCCTATTCGGGATTGGATAGGCGTTTTTCTATTTTGATAAGTGATACCTCAGTAATATTGGGTATGAGCTCTTAATTTTGAAACCAAATCGTTTTTTTATTAGCCACTTAGCTTAGAATATTAGCTTCTTAAATTAGGTCAGGGATGGTGGCATGAGTTCAGTAAAACTTGGAGAGGCTTTGGTTGAGCCAAGCAAGATTCTATGTGTTGGTCGTAACTATTTAGAACATATCCAAGAGCTGAATAATTCTGTTCCTGAGCAAATGGTGGTGTTTTCCAAACCGCCATCCTCTATTGCCTCTAATCTAAGTTCCTTTCATCAAGAAAGACTCCACTATGAAGGTGAAATCTGTTTTATCGTTAATCAGAGCGAATTGTCTGCGGTGGGAGTCGGGCTCGATCTGACCAAGCGTGACCTACAGTCTCAACTAAAAGAAAAAGGTTTACCTTGGGAGCGCGCAAAAGCCTTTGATGGTTCTGCGGTGTTTAGTCGTTTTGTCCCTTTAGCTGGTTTAGAGATAGAGTCGTTAGAAATTGAGCTTTTTATTAATTGTGTCCGTGTTCAAAAAGGCTCGGTGAAACAAATGATCTATTCGCCAGCAGTGATTGTTGAAGAGCTCAAGAGTTACACCACCTTGTGCGATGGTGACATCATTATGACGGGTACCCCACAAGGTGTAGGTGAAGTGCATGCCGACGATGTGTTCTTAGCTCGATTAAAGTCCGCTGACAAAACGCTGATAGAGATTGAGTGGGTTGCTCAATAATTAACGCTTTACTCTCCCCCTAGGTCAAGGATTAACCTCCAATTGAGAGTTCAATTGGAGGTTTTTATTATGGGTTGTTGTAATCAAGCGCCTAAAGGTGGAAGCACCAATGTCGGTCTGCTTCTCAAGTGCGTGGCGATAATGGCGGTTGTTTTGCTCCTACTCGCAGCCTTGTTTGGCTAGAGCAGTTTTAGGCACAGAAACACCACCATGCTGACCAAGGTTGTTAAGAGAACATTCTTGGTTTTCCAAGCTAAAAACGCCGCAATGAGTGCGCCAATCAAATAAGGGTTACCTGCCGAGAGCCAAAGCTGTTTTTCTGGCATAAAGACAATTGGTGCCCAAATTGCGGTCAACACGGCAGGGCTAGAGTATTTCAGTAGTCGCTGAGCCTGAGGGTTGAGCCTTAAAGGTAAGCGCGGTTCTAAGAAAAGATATCGACTCGCAAAAACCAACACAGTCATCGCTAGAATAGACAGTATAATCATCGATTATCTCCTTTTAGCGATTCGGCAAAGTAGCCAGCAAGCATACCTGCAACGCTGGCGATCATCAGCCCTGACTCGATTCCTTGGGCATAACAAATGACTGACGTGACTAATGAAACGACGACCGCTAGAAGTACCGGAGAAGATTTCACGTTGGGAACGACAATGGCGATAAACGTCGCTGCGACAGCAAACTCTAATCCTAATTCATTTAAAGCTGGGATATAGCTCCCTGCAACAATGCCTGCAAGCGTGGCGAGATTCCAACACAAATAAAAGCTCAGTCCTGCTCCCAACGCGTACCAACGATTAAACTGCTTTTCAGATTGCAGACCGCAAATGGCAAACAGTTCATCTGTTAAAAGGAACCCGAGTCCGAGCCTCCACCTGAGTGGAAGTGGGCTTACTTTATCTCGCATTGAGACGCTATAGAGTAGGTGCCTAGAAGTGATAAAAAATATCGCGAGCAGCATGGTGGCGAGTGTTGCGCCAGCTTTAAACATCCCAGTGGCAACGAGCTGAGCGGAACCAGCAAAGAGGATGGCTGATAAAGCTTGGCTCTCTACAACGGTCAATCCAGATTCTATGGCAAATGAACCTGCAAGCAGCCCCCAAGGGATAACGGCAATACTGAGTGGTACCATTGCAAGGGTACCTTGCCAAAAGAGTTGAGAGCGGCTGAGTTGTCTGTCTTGTTCGAAGGTCATGGTATTCATAATTATTGTTTTTAGTGTGATGGATAATGGCCGTATTAACTCACACGGATGTACTAACGGCTTGTACAAAATTGCGGGTTTGTCGCTCTATGGCTTGCCGATAAACTGTTTGGGTGTGACACCTAAAGCACGCTTGAAATGCCTATGGAAGTGGCTTTGGTCGTGAAAGCCCGTTTCCTGAGCAACGTCTGAAATCTTAAGTCCTTGACGGAGAAGCTGTTTTGCTACCCTGAGCCGGGCTTGGATCTGATAGGCGTGTGGTGGTAAGCCGAACTCTTTTTGAAAACTACGCGTAAGATAATAAGGGCTGAGTCCCGCCAGCTTGGATAAATCCTCAAGGCTGACATCTGCTTGTGGGAAATCGTCCAAAAATTCTTTAACTAACAACAACTGGCGCTGGCTGCGAGTCTTCGGCTCCCAATCGAGTTTCGACTTGCTGTGACGCGAAACGAGTTTGACTAAGGTGCCATAGATCAATGTTTCCCTAAGCAGCTTATTGTCTGATTGGGCTAAAGTGTCAAACACTAAGCGTAATTGTTGTGCGAGCTCTGGATCATAAACGACGGGATCAGGAAAGTAAGGGATGGATGAGCCAGATGAGAGTCCTTCTGTAAGCTGCGCAAACTGCTCAGGTAACGGATACATGGCCTTGTACTCCCAGCCCCCTTCAGTCGCCGTTTGGCCGTTATGGACCTCATCTGCATTGACTAAAATGATGCTGTCTTGTGGGGCAATGTGATTACCTCCAGTGCGATAAAAGCGTTGTGCCCCTTTCTCAATCACACCTATGGTATAGCCCTCGTGGCTATGACGAGAGAAATTCTGATGCGTATATTTCGCATCTAACAATTCAAGCCCACCTAGCTCACCGGCTAAATGAAAACTGGCTGATTCTTTACTGCCTTTCGCCATAAGCTTTCCTTGCGCTCTAATGTCTATTTACGGATCTCACAGTCTAGCTTATAGGCCTTAGTTATTTTTGTACAAAATTGCTCAAATTGATATTCAGTTCATTAACAAATGTAAAAGTCATTTAATCTATTTTTGTGATTATCTATTTATTGTTTGTGGTGGATAAATTGATTTTGTTGGATTAAAATGCCGCCGTTTTTGCTTTTCTAAAATTATAACTATGATTGATATTTCTGTGCTGCCGGTTTACTTGACCGCTGTTGTTGCACTTTTATTGTTGCCTGGTCCGGATATGTTGCTTATCGCCAGTTCAAGTATGAGCTACGGTCGTAAAGTGGGTATCTTTGCTAGCTTAGGCAACGCCACTTCAGGGATTATCCTAACTCTGCTTGCTGCACTCGGTGTTTCTGCACTGATTGCCATGAGCCCGATTGCGTTAAAAGCGTTGCACTTATTAGGTGGTGCTTACTTGCTAAAAATGGGCTGGGACTGTATTCGTGCAAGTGCCGCTGATGCGCCGCAAATGGATGGCTCAAACAAGGTCGCGACCACCTTTTACCAAAGAGCTTTGGTAAGCAACCTACTCAACCCTAAAGCCCTCGTGTTTTTTGTGATGTTCTTGCCTCAATTTGTATCTAGTAACATTACCGCAAGTTCAGGCGAACAAATGTTAGCACTGGGCTTGCTACTCAATGTATTAGGTCTCTTGTTCAACCTACTGTTGGTGGCGTTAGTGGGAACATTAGGTAAGCCGCTACTCGAAAACGCAAAATTTAGAACATATCAGCATAAGTTTATGGGGCTGATATTTGTCGTGTTAGCGATTTGGATGTTAAGCTCATTTGCGAGCTAACCGCATTTAATACCAACCTAAATAAGTATCTGGACATTCTTGCTAGTTAAAATCGCTGATAGCTGCGTTATAGCTATGTTTTCAAAGAATGGTGTAGGTAGGTCAACTAGCTAGCTGCAATCTATGCCTTGCTCTAAGCGATTTTTCCTGCGCAATTATCTAACCACCTACTTATCCAGATTGGTATAAAAGGTCAGCGTTTGCTGGCCTTTTTGATCTATATGGAAACAAGGAAGGATCGCCTATGAATGTTCAGTTTGTACTTAACCCGCCAAAGAACATTAAAGATGTTATCTACAATGGCTTGAAAGCATTCAACATGCAGCACTTCCCGGATGAGGACATTCAGAGTCTCGCTTGCTACATAGAAGATGATGAGGGTAATTTCGCTGGTGGCCTAACGGGCGAAATATTTACCAATACGCTGTTTGTCGAGTTTCTTTGGGTGGATGAGCGTGAAAGAAAGTCTGGCATTGGTTCACTGCTCATGGAGCGCATCGAGTCTGAAGCAAGCGCTTTAGGCGTTACAGATTTATATCTTGATACCTACAGCTTTCAAGCTCCGGGTTTTTATGCCAAATTAGGATTTAAAGAAGTTGGACGTTATACAGGGTTCCCAACCGCGGGCGTTGATAAGATTTTCTTACAAAAGAAAATTGTCTAAGAGACTTCTCACATTAAACTAACAATGTTGGCGTTTGGGGTTGTCATAATCTCCGGCTTAAAATCGTGAGTAACTCGCACAGTATGTTTAAAAACTTTGCTACGACACAATCTGCAAAAATCACTCTAGCCCTAATTGGCTGGGTGTTTGCTATTTGTCTTACGCAAAATTCAGGCATGCTAACGGTGTGTGAGTACAAGTATGCTTCTCTTGCAGATAGCACTCATGTAACCGATCAATCGACGGACATTAGCAAGCAGTGTGATTTAACGGAGAAGCTTTTAGGCAGTGCCAAGGTTAATCTTGATCACGTCGTGGTTTCTTTCTTTGTCGCGCTGTTGGTGATTGTCGCTTGGCTTATCTCAACCAGACAAGCTTCTCCTCAGTTTACTGAACCTATAGTCCCCAAATCCCGTCTTCATCTCACTTTTTGTGTGTTCCGAGAGTAAACAAATTCGTTACTGGCTTGAGTTTTAGCCAGAGATAGCTCGTATTTGTTATTCCCCCATTGAGGGGCATATACCAACCAAAATAGATATCTGAGTATCTATTTATTAGATTGGTTTCAATTGGACACAACAATGATAAAACAAACTCGATTTGCACCTTTTAGTCTGCTGAGCTTTTTCCTTATGCTGAGCAGTGTGCTTTTCTCGACCTTAGCATTTGCACAGGTTGAGACGGGGTGGATGGTTAATCCGGATCATCCTCCTGCAAAAACTCGCTTTGTCGTGACAGGGCAAGTAAATCCTACAGATAAAACTGTCGAAGGTTTTCTCGAAGTTGCTTTAGAAGGTGACTGGAAAACCTACTGGCGCTCGCCCGGTGAAGGAGGCATCGCGCCAAGTATTTCATGGCAGGGCTCTTCTAATCTGGAATCCGTTGACTGGCATTGGCCTTACCCACAGCAGTTCAATTTACTTGGTATCAACACCCTTGGTTACAAAGGGGATACTTTGATTCCAATGACACTGCATGTCGAAGACTTTAACAAGCCAGTGAGTCTCGATGCTAAGCTGACGTTATCTTCATGTACCACCATCTGTGTATTGACCGATTATCCATTTAGCTTGGACTTTATACCGAGTGAGTTGGTCGTCTCAGAGCAGGCTATGTACCAACATGCTCAAGCGATCAGTCAGGTGCCTAAAGCATCCCCTTTGATTTCAGAGCAAAGTGCAGTTTGGGATAGTTCGACTAATCAGCTTCAAGTGACTTTGATAAAACCATTAGGCTGGGATGCACCCGAACTTATTGTAGATAGTCGAGTAGAGGCGATCAGTGATTACAGTTATGCGCTCAACCATCTTAAAGTTGAGGGCGAAAAACTTGTCGCAGTGTTTGATGTATCGACATGGCTTGGTGACATCAATCTAAGCGAACAGTTCGTCGATGTGACCATTAAGGATACGGATTTTATCGCTGAACAAGCCGCGCAAGTGACAAAAGGTCTTGTGTCTGCACCAATACCAAGCTTCTCTTTGGTTGAGATGATTGGTTTTGCTTTACTGGGCGGACTGATACTCAACGTGATGCCATGTGTACTCCCTGTGTTGGGGATGAAGTTGAGCGGCGTTATTAGCGCCCAAGGTATAGAGCGTCGTAAAGTGCGATTGCAGTTTCTTGCTTCTTCAGCAGGCATTTTGACTTCGTTCTGGCTGTTGGCGGCATTTCTACTGATTTTGAAGTTCTCCGGTAGTGCCATTGGCTGGGGTATTCAGTTCCAGAGCCCTTGGTTTATCGGCTTTATGGTGGCGGTTACGGCCCTGTTTGGTGCCAATATGCTTGGTTTGTTTGAAATTAGGCTATCGTCGAACACCAATACATGGCTTGCCTCAAAAGGGGATGACTCTTATGCAGGGCACTATCTGCAAGGTATGTTTGCCACGCTACTTGCCACGCCATGCTCTGCGCCTTTCTTAGGGACGGCTGTAGCCTTTGCATTAGCAGCTAGCACCATAGATATGCTAGTTATCTTTACTGCTCTTGCGCTAGGCATGGCTTTACCTTGGATAGTGGTGGCATTGTTCCCTGGACTTGCCTCTTACCTGCCTAAGCCGGGTGCTTGGATGAATAAGGTGAAGCTGCTATTTGGTGTGATGATGCTGCTCACCAGCGTTTGGCTGCTTTACTTGCTCGCCAACCACCTTCCAGTGTTCTGGGTCATTGTTCTAGCAGCTACCGCGTTGGTCGCCGTGCTTATGCGTATCAAAAAGGTTTATGGCGATAAAGCGTTTGTCATCTCTGGTGGCGCATCTTTAGTGCTGCTTGCTGGCGGGCTAGTGATTGGAAGTATGACGTCGGATCATTGGTCAACGCCTTTACCTGAAGATTTGCCGTGGGTAAGGCTGTCGAATGAAGCCATTACTGAGTCAGTAGCTAATGGCAATACCGTGTTTGTTAACGTGACCGCTGACTGGTGTGTGACCTGTAAAGCGAACAAGATTGGCGTGATCTTACAAGATCCCGTTTACTCGGCGCTTCAGCATCCGAATGTCACACCTATCCAAGGTGATTGGACTCACCCTGATGGCCTAGTAACGGATTATCTTCGAGCCAATGGCAGATTTGGTGTGCCGTTTAATATTGTCTATGGACCTAATGCGCCTCGAGGCATTCCACTGCCTGTGATATTAACCGATGAATCGGTCATACAAGCCCTTAAGCAAGCGAGTGGGGAGGCGGGTTAATGAAGATAAGACCGCTTCACTGGCTCAAAGAAATATCAAAGTTTTTGCTATTCGCGATTGTGATCACCACTGCAATTGATCTCTATCGTGCCCAAGATGTACCGACTGAAATGGCGCCGGACTTAGTCACAGTGGATGAAAAGGGAAACCCAGTTGATGTGATCGAGATGAGCTACCAAACCCCGGTCGTTATCTATTTTTGGGCAACTTGGTGTCCGGTATGTAAGTTTGTCAGTCCTACCGTTGATTGGGTGAGTCAATACTACCCTGTGGTCGCGGTCTCAGGAGCCTCTGGAACAGACTTGCGTGTTGAGGCATTCAAGCAAAAACACGATTATCAATTTACCAACGTCAACGACGAGAACTCTCAGCTGTTTAAGCAGTGGGGCATCTCAGTGACACCAACCATATTCATTGTCAGAGACGGCAAAATCGAATCAATCACGACTGGCATTACGACTCCGCCAGGCTTACTTGCACGTCTTTGGTTAAACAATTAGGAATTTACTATGCTCAATAAACTTACGTTAGCGCTGGCTACAAGCGTTCTTTTTACTGCTCCAGCATTGGCAGCACCTCAAGATCAAAAGATTGCTGAGATTGTAGAGATGCTTGAGGCAAACCCGCAGGTTGTCGATGGATTACATGAAAGCCTAGGAATGTATATCAAGCAGCAACAGCAGTTTACTCACCTACTAGAGAGTAGCCAAAACTACCTTAACGATCCTAACCACTCATTTATGGGGGCAGAAAACGGCGAGTTCACGATCATCAACGTGACAGACTACAGCTGCCCATTTTGTAAGAAATTGGACGTGGAGCTAGATAAGCTCGTGAAAGATTACCCGCAAATCAAAGTGGTGAATCTCTATGTACCGCTTAAAGAAGGCAGCTCTTCGGTGAACTCGGCCGCTTACGCGCTTAACGTTTGGCAAAAAGATCGTGATAAATATCAGCAAGTCCACGATTTATTGGTGTCAAAACCGGGCACACATAATGCCGCATCCTTAATGAAGATTGCGCAAAAAACCGGAACGACGGAGCATCTAAATGTCAGTGATGAGGTGAAGGCGCAGTTAGAAAACAACTATGCCATGTTTACTGGTTTAGGTTTAAGGGGTACGCCAGCACTTATCATGGGTGAACAAGTGATCCCAGGTTATGTCCCTTATCAGCAACTTGAGGAAGTGGTTAAAGAGCAACTGTAAGCTTCTGGACCAAGAAAAAAGCCCCATACCAATAGGTGTGGGGTTTTATCTGTAGAGCTCTTTAATGTATTAAAGCAAACAATAGATTTTTCTATCTTTGTTAATAATCACACTGTTGTCAAAGCGGTTACTTTGTTTTGAGGGTTAGGATGTCTAGTCCGAAAACGCCCTTTTCATTGATGGCACATTCTGGCATTTGGGTGTTGCTGTATCAGTGTTGGCTTTCAAGATTAACGCTTGTCGAACAAAAATGACTCTGTTAGTGTGGAGTTATGAACTTAGTATCATTAACACACAGCTCATCTAAAATTGTCACTGAAATGATGATGAACATGCCTTCTCAGCGAATGCTGGGAGGGATGGGCTGCGTGTACTGATTTTTTCTTTTTTCGCACCACCATTCCTTAACAAAGTGTTGGAAAGGTGATGCGAATAAGCATTTAGAGAGATCTCTTTTCGACCTTTGTTTGGGAATTAGAGGAGATTTATCTATGAGCTTCAAATCGCTATTCCACAGTTCTTCCGATTCGCGTCACTCTGAGCAATGCTTTGTCACTACGCCAATATTTTATGCCAATGGTGAGCCCCATTTAGGCCATGCTTATACAGGAGTTGTCGCGGATATTCTCCATCGCTTTAATTCTCTCTCCGGAGTGAAGAGTCACTTAATTACCGGGACTGATGAGCACGGTCAGAAAATTGCCAATACTGCGCAAGCGAATCAACAATCCCCTGAGCAATTTGTTGAGAAAACGTCTCAAAGCTTTCGCAATCTTTGGCCACAGCTCGACATTAACCCAGACGTTTTTATCCGTACCACGGCGGATCAGCATAAGGCCAATATTGAGAGAGTGTGGCGGACGTTGGAGCAGAAAGGTGATATCTACTTAGGGCACTATTCCGGTGACTACTGTGTAGCATGCGAACAGTTCTATCCAGAGAGAGAGCTGCTCGATGGCTTATTGTGTCCGGTTCACAAACAACCAATCAATCGTGTAGAAGAGAAAACGTATTTGTTTCAGCTTGAGAAATATCGATTGGCCCTGCTAGAGTATTATCAGAATAATCCCGGTGTAGTCGTTCCTCAGCATTATCAAAACACTTTAATCGAGCAACTTGCTTCAGAGCCATTGGAAGACTTATCAATTTCAAGAATTAACAACCAATGGGGTATAAAGGTACCGAGCAATCAGGAGCATACGGTATACGTATGGATTGATGCTCTGTTTAGTTACATCACCGCGATTGCAGAAAAAGACGCCGATGTATCAGCAATTGAGCGAACAGAACACGTCATAGGCAAGGATATTTTGCTGTTCCACGCAGTGTATTGGCCAGCTTTTTTATTAGCATTGGAACTGCCGCTTCCTAAAAAGTTGATTGTTCATGGCTGGTGGACCATCGGTGGTGAAAAGATCTCTAAATCGAATCCTCTGACGACTGTGAATCCTTCGTCATTTGCGCAGCGTTTATCAACTGATGGAATTCGCTATGCTTTAGTTCGTCAAAAGCCGCTATATAGAGATGGTAACGTTGAGCTAGAGGAGTTTACTGGGCTAATAAATGGAGATTTACTTAATAATTTTGCCAACCTTGTAAAACGTAACCACACCATAGTTGTGAAGGAGTTTTCTGGCTCATTAACGCTTGAATCAGCTGGGAGGTTAGATTTTGACTGTCGAACTCATGTTAGCGAGTTTTCCTGCGATCTTGAGCGAATCGTTAGTGCGTATCATGAAAGAGATCTTTATCGAGTGACTAAAGAGTGCAATGCGCTTTTATCAAAGCTAAATGCTTTTTTCCATCACCGAGCACCGTGGTTGATTCGAAAAGGGCAGCCAGTCCAAGAGTCACAACAAACTTGCTTGATCGTCTGCAATTTCGTTCGAGAGTTGGCGTGGTTGCTATCGCCAATTGTTCCTGAGCTATGCCAGCATATTATTACTGAGCTTTCTGAACAACCTAGCTCTCACTTAAATGCTAGTGGAGGAGTTCTAAAATCGGTAGAGGTTGTTTCTGCAAAAAGCCACTTAAGGCGATTGAGTTGTTAATATGATGGGCACCCCTTAAGCTGCTGTGAAGTAACTTAAGGGGGAGATTTTTTCAGAGCTTAAAGTAAGCTGTGCTGATGTTCTGAAATCAGCATTCCCATAGACTCTGACGCCTTATCAAGTACGTGTTCAAAGCTATCAGAATCTGCAAACTTCTCGATCACTTCGTAGTAACACTTCAATTTCGGTTCTGTTCCTGAAGGACGAACGATCACTCGAGCACCACATGATAGGTGATAGATAAGTACGTCACTTGCTGGCAGGTCGATGGATTGAGTTGAACCATCAGCAAAGTGCTTGGTGAGTGACTTAAGATCTTCTGTCACTTCCACTTTACTACCCGCAATCATAGTCGGAGGATTAGCCCTGAGCTTATCACCTACAGGTGGTGCCTTCGGATCAAGCGCAATACTGCGTTGCGAGTTCAGATACATACCGTGCTGACGATAGATGGCTTCTAATTGATCCCAAATGGTTTTTCCTTGGCTTTTTAGCTCAGCGGTCAATTGTGCGAAGGCAACCAATGCAGATAGGCCATCTTTATCCCAGACTTTGTTACCTACCGTGTAACCTAAAGCCTCTTCATAAGCAAACAGAAACTGCTGATCATCACTTTGCTTTTGCATCGCTACATTGGTTAGCCATTTAAAGCCAGTCAGTGTTTGGAAGTAAGTTGCACCGTGCGCATTGGCTATCTTGTTTAACAAAGTGGATGAAACAATCGTATTGCCGACAAGTTGCTTACTCGCCTCCGTTTGTGACAAGAGGTAATGACCAAATAAAGTTCCCACTTGGTCGCCAGTTAGCATCTGATAGTCACCATCTGGCTTGCGCACAGCGACAGCAAATCGGTCTGCGTCTGGGTCATTGGCACATGCAATGTCGGCGTTGTGTTGTTTAGCTAATGCCATGACCATATCCATCGCCCCAGCTTCTTCTGGGTTCGGGAAGTTGACGGTAGGGAAAGTGCCGTCTGGTTCACTTTGCTCTGCAACACTGTAGAAGTGGTTAAAGCCCGCGTCGTTGAGCAGGGTTTGCGCCATATTTGCCCCAACGCCATGCATAGCGGTGTATGCGATAGCGACATCGTTAGGTGCAGTATGGTTAGTCAAGAGTGGATTGTTATTCATCGTCTGGCGGTAAGTTTCGTAGTAATCCTCTTTTAGCCAGACGAGTAAACCATGCTTCTCTGCATCATCTAAAGCCATTAGTGGTATTGGCTTAGTTGCAGCAACGTCAATCTCAGTTGCAATACCTGAATCATGTGGCGGGATGATTTGCGCGCCATTTTCCCAGTACACTTTAAAGCCATTGTATTCTGGTGGATTGTGGCTGGCTGTAACCACAACAGCCGCTGCTGCATCAAAGTGTTTTACCCCAAATGCAACAATTGGAGTTGCCGCTACTGCATGTGTTAGGAAAACCTTAATCCCAAGAGATGTAAGAACAGAAGCCGTATCGTGAGCAAACTGTTTAGAGTCCGTACGACCGTCATAACCAATCACAACACCGCGTGTTTTTGCATCTTTAACTTGTTGAACAAGATAGTGACCAAGACCCGTCGCGGTTTCTTGAATCACTAAACGGTTCATTCGGTTTGGACCACAACCCACTTTGCCTCGTAGGCCAGCAGTACCAAATTCCAAACGTTGGCTAAAGCGATCGTCTAGTTCATCAAATGCTTGTTCATCGATTAGGTGTTGAAGCTCTTCTCTTGTATGCGGGTCAGGATCTTTCTCTAACCAACGCGTCACTTGTTCCATCATGATGTTTTTACCTTCTTCATTTCCTAACTTAAGTCTATGTTATTTGCTGAATTTAGCTTGATTTTAATTGATATTGATTATCATTTGCGAGAGCGCAATCGCTAAACCTTTCTATGCTCTGCCTAGTCACCATTTCTAATAGGACTTTCTTGCACAATTTAGAAACGCCAACTAACGTTTATTAACATAAATATAACAAATTACATGAAATTTACTGGTTATAAGGAATTATCCAAGTCCAAAGGCTGATTGGTACTTTCTTGCAGGCTCAGGTGACATGCAGGAACAAGTACCAGCATCACGGTTGATGACTCTGGCAGAGGAGAGGTCTTTTGAAAAGTTTACAGTTGTTACTGTGGCGATTGAGTAGTGTTTTGTTAATTTGTGTCACTGCTTTTGCACACGCAGAAGAAAGTGCCTACAACATGACTCAGGGAGTCACTAATATCAGTGAGCAGGTTTATGACCTTCATATGCTGATATTTTACATCTGCTGCGCCATTGCTGTTGTGGTCTTTGGGGCGATGTTTTACTCCATGTATCATCACCGCAAGTCCAAAGGTGCGGTGGCGGCGCACTTCCATGAAAGTACTAAAGTGGAAGTGATTTGGACCGTAATTCCGATCATTATCCTCGTCTTAATGGCTATTCCCGCAACCAAAACCTTGGTCGCGATGGAAGATACTTCTCAATCTGATCTGACAATCAAAATCACGGGTTCGCAATGGAAGTGGCATTACAGCTATTTCGGTGAAGACGTCGAGTTCTTTAGTTTGCTCGCAACTAGCCAAAAAGCGATTGATGGCATCGAGGAAAAGGGCGCGCATTATCTATTGGAAGTGGATAACCCGTTGGTGCTACCGATTAACCGTAAAGTACGCTTTTTGATGACAGCTGATGACGTCATCCACTCTTGGTGGGTGCCGGACTTTGCGGTGAAGAAAGACACCATCCCAGGATTCATTAACGAGGCTTGGACTCGAATAGGCAAACCGGGTGTCTACCGTGGTCAATGTGCTGAATTATGTGGTCGAGCTCATGGCTTTATGCCCATTGTTGTTCATGCAATGGAAGAAGAGAAATACGACGCGTGGCTGCTTGCGAAGAAAGCCGAATTAGAGAAAGCGAAGCAAGAAGCTGCAGCATCACTTACCGCCTCTTTGTCTCTGGAAGAGCTAATGAGTATTGGAGGGAAAGTGTATCTCGATCGATGCGCGGTTTGTCACCAAGCAAACGGTGCTGGTATACCCGGAGCATTCCCAGCCATTACGGGCAGTAAAGTCGCAACGGGCGATGTCTCATCGCACATTGATATTGTGGTCAATGGTCGTTCGGGTACAGCAATGCAAGCATTCTCTAACCAGCTGACAGATAAAGAGATTGCGGCAGTAGTGACTTACCAAAGAAATGGTCTTGGTAACAGTGTGGGTGATTTAGTTCAAGCATCAGATGTTAACCAGCTTAAGGCGTCTAAGGAGGGACAATGAAAACGTCCAAACCTGATTCGATCGTAGAAGATAAAACCAAATCAGCACCAGCTACTGATGCCGATATCGGTCGCGCCAATAGCACGATTGCTGTTGAAGCTGATGACCATGACCACCATGGTCCA
Source organism: Vibrio sp. R10-SF1-ISO8 (assembly GCF_059833805.1). Taxonomy (NCBI): domain Bacteria; kingdom Pseudomonadati; phylum Pseudomonadota; class Gammaproteobacteria; order Vibrionales; family Vibrionaceae; genus Vibrio; species Vibrio sp. R10-SF1-ISO8. Next base: position 689,262 of record NZ_JCBDHL010000010.1, read on the forward strand.
GCTAAGGGAATTACCCGTTGGCTCTACTCGACGAACCATAAAGACATCGGGACGCTTTACCTTTGGTTTAGCTTTAGCATGTTCTTAATCGGCGGTGCGATGGCAATGATCATTCGTGCGGAGCTTTTCCAGCCGGGTTTGCAATTGGTCGAGCCGCAGTTTTTCAATCAAATGACAACCGTTCATGGCTTAATCATGGTGTTTGGAGCAGTGATGCCGGCTTTCACTGGGCTAGCAAATTGGATGATCCCAATGATGATCGGCGCGCCAGATATGGCTCTGCCTAGAATGAACAACCTTAGCTTTTGGATTCTCCCTTTCGCTTTTGCCATTCTGATTGCTTCGCTATTTACGGAGGGCGGGGGGCCTGACTTTGGTTGGACTTTCTACGCGCCACTCTCGACGACCTATGGGCCGGACAGTACTGCGTTGTTTGTCTTCTCGGTACACATTATGGGGATCAGCTCGATCATGGGAGCAATTAACGTGATCGTTACCATCGTCAATATGCGTGCACCGGGAATGACATGGTTCAAAATGCCAATGTTTGTTTGGACTTGGCTTATCACGGCGTTTCTATTAATCGCCGTCATGCCCGTACTCGCAGGGGCTGTCACCATGGTGCTCACCGATAAGTACTTTGGAACCTCGTTCTTTGATGCCGCAGGGGGCGGTGATCCTGTAATGTTCCAGCATATCTTCTGGTTCTTTGGTCACCCCGAAGTGTACATCATGATTTTGCCCTCTTTTGGTATTGTCTCAGCGATTATTCCAGCCTTTAGTGGTAAGAAGTTGTTTGGTTATCACTCGATGGTCTACGCAACATGTAGTATCGCCCTATTGTCCTTCCTTGTTTGGGCGCACCACATGTTTACCACGGGTATGCCGGTTTTCGCCGAACTCTTCTTTATGTACTGCACCATGCTAATAGCGGTGCCGACAGGCGTTAAGGTGTTTAATTGGGTAGCAACTATGTGGCGAGGGGCGATGACCTTTGAAACACCGATGTTGTTCGCTATTGCGTTTATCATCTTGTTTACCATTGGCGGTTTCTCAGGGCTAATGCTCGCGATTGTTCCAGCTGATTTTCAGTATCACGATACCTATTTTGTGGTGGCTCATTTCCACTATGTGTTGGTCTCGGGGGCCGTGTTCTCGATTATGGCAGCGGCATACTATTGGTTGCCTAAATGGACGGGAAACATGTATGACCACAGGTTGAGCTTATGGCATTTCTGGTGCTCGGTCATTTCGGTCAATGTGCTTTTCTTCCCAATGCACTTTTTGGGCTTAGCAGGTATGCCAAGGCGTATCCCGGACTACGCGATTCAATTTGCAGATGTTAACCAAATAGTCTCAATTGGGGGCTTTGCCTTTGGTCTGTCACAGTTAATTTTCTTGTGGCTGGTGATCAAATGTATCAGAGGTGGTGAGAAGGTTTCGGCGAAACCTTGGGATCGTGCCGAAGGGCTGGAATGGACAGTCCCAAGTCCTGCGCCTCATCATACTTTCTCAACGCCACCGAAAGTGGACTAAGGGCTCTGTTATGGATGGGCAAGCGAAATCCAATAGAAAGCTTACGCTGAAGCTTTGCGCTGCGGTTGTTGCCATGTTTGGTTTTGGTTTTGCTCTTGTCCCTTTATACGACGTGATGTGTGAAGCTTTAGGAATCAACGGAAAAACCAATACAGAGTCTGCGCTACAACCACAAGGTATGGTTCCTGACACATCACGTCTTATTCGCGTAGAGTTTATGGCGCACAATAATCAAGGGATTCCTTGGTCTTTTGTCCCGGCACAAACTTCAATGGAAGTGCATCCCGGCGAAGTGATTCAAACCGCTTACTATGCTAAGAATTTGTCTTCCAAAGATATTGTTGGCCAAGCCGTGCCATCGGTCTCTCCGGGGTTAGGTGCTACCTATTTCAACAAGATCGAATGTTTCTGTTTCAATCAGCAGCCTTTGCAGGCCGATGGAAAAGCAGAAATGCCACTGATTTTCTATATCGAGCCTGATATTCCAGACTCTATTCATACTCTGACGTTGTCATACACCCTCTATGATATCACGGATAAAACGACCTCAACCGAGTTAGCTAACGTTTCATCTAAGGTAACCGATGAGACTTCGCAAGGAGCAACACAATGAGTTCAAAACATCAATCCTATTATGTGCCCGCACAAAGCAGCTGGCCAATTGTTGGCGCAGTTGCCCTATTTTTGATTGCTGTCGGTGCAGGCCTGACGGTACAGAACATGGCTGAAGGCGGGGATGGGAGTGTCTTTGGCAAGCTGATTTTGCTCGCGGGTTTTATCTTTCTGCTCTATATGTTCGCGGGTTGGTTTAGTAACGTGATTACAGAGTCTATGAGTGGCAAGAATTCTGCGCAGTTGTCTCGTTCTTATAGACAGGGGATGAGTTGGTTTATCTTCTCCGAAATCATGTTCTTCGGTGCTTTCTTCGGTGCACTTTTCTACGCACGTATGATTTCTGTGCCTTGGCTTGGCGGGGCAGGAAACAATGCGATGACCCATGAGGTTATCTGGCCGACATTTGAGGCTTTATGGCCATTAACGACTACTCCAGGTGGAGACACGACCAATGCTATGCCTTGGCAAGGGTTGCCATTAATCAACACCATTATCCTGCTCACTTCTTCGATTACGCTTCACTTAGCGCATGTCAGTTTAGAGCAGAACAAGCGTATGGCGCTGATTGTCTGGCTTGAAATCACCATCGTTTTGGCGTGTTTCTTCTTGTACTACCAAGGGGTTGAGTACGCACATGCCTATCAAGATTTAGGTTTGACGCTTCAATCGGGAATTTATGGCAATACCTTTTTCTTATTGACCGGATTCCATGGCATGCATGTTCTGTTAGGAACCACATTTTTGATCATACTGCTAGCTAGAGTGGCAAAAGATCATTTTACGCCCAAAGACCATTTTGCCTTTCAGGCTGGCAGTTGGTATTGGCACTTTGTTGATGTGGTGTGGTTGTGTCTGTTCGTCTTTGTTTACGTGCTTTAACGCTGTTAGTAAGGGCGTATATTGGGTTCAATTAGGCCGCTTAATAAGGCGGCCACCATTAACACAACAGCGAGTGCAGAAAGGAACACGCGGCGACCTAAATAAAAGCTCATGGGTTTGTCATCTGGGAGGGAATCTTGGTCAGAGTCGTCTTCCGATTCAGGACCTTTAACCATTTCAAACATCGCTCTACCGAGGTTAACAAGGATGAAGAGTAGCAGCAGTACTAGGACAAGTTTGAATATGAATACCATGAGTGGTTCCTTTTTTGCTCCGCTGAAAACCACAAGGTTTGTGGTTGTTTGTTTAATAACTGTGGTCGCCTTTTCGATATTGATCAACTTAGGTTTATGGCAATTATCTAGAGCAGAAGAGAAAAGCCAAATAGAGCAAAAGGTTACACAGAGAGCGAAAATGTCACCTATTGGTTTATCTGAACTGACTGAGGAACAAATCAGTAACCCAACCGGGGTAAAAGTCGTGCTTAGCGCGATCCCAGTAACGGATAGGTACTTGTTACTAGATAACCAAAGTGTTGATGGCAAGGTAGGTTACTTGGCGTTGCAGTTAGTGAAAACACAATCTGGACAACACCTGCTGCTTGAACGCGGTTTTGTTGAAGGGCCTGATTTACGCTCACAGCTGCCACAGGTTAATTGGTTGAATAGTGAGCTTGTGCTTGAAGGCAGGCTTTATCGCAAGTCGAGTAATCCGCTCAGCAAAGATTTGCATTTAGAGCAAGGCACGATGAGCCGAATTCAGAATCTTAATTTTGCTCAGTTAGAGCAGCATTGGCAGATCGAAATAGAACCTTTTGTTGTGCAGCCGTTGGTTGAGCCTTGGCCTTATATTCAGCCTTGGCAACCGGTCTCGATGAATCCAGATAAGCACTTAGGCTATGCAGTGCAGTGGTTTTCCATGGCAGCAGTACTTGCGCTGTTAAGTGTCGGCTTACTAGTCAAAGCTTTAAAGCAGGGAGTAAAAGATGAGTAACCCAGTTTTAAGAGGAAGGATCATTTTTGTCAGCTTAGTGGTGATGTTTGCTTTACCTGCCATTATTGCCAAAACAGTATTGAGCCAACACTGGTATCAATCGGGTGTGACCAACAAGGGCGAACTTATTGAACCGGTGGCGACATTAGAATCGTTAGGTATCGATAACCCTTACCAACAGAGCCAGTGGCAGCTTGGTTATGTGGTTCCAGATCAATGCGATGAGTTCTGTCAGCAACAAATCTATTTACTTGGTCAGAGCCACATCGCACTGGGTAAGTACCAACAACGTGTGCAACCTGTACTGATCTCTACGCCTAGCAGCGAGGTATTAGCAAATTCGGAGTATGCTCAGATAAAAGTAAATGATGGTTTTTCTCAGCTTGTTGATCAATTTGAATACGTGATTGTTGATCCGCTAGGGCAGTTGGTGATGCGTTATCCCAAAGTGAGCAAACAAGGTGAGTTAGTTGCACAAAGCAAAGGGCTACTTGCCGATTTACGTAAGTTGCTCAAGTTATCTCGCGTCGGCTAAATCGCTAGGAGTCACGATATGAAGTTGATAAACCTTGTCAGATTCAGTCTTATCCTCACCTTCATTGTCGTCATGCTCGGCGCATACACTCGACTTGCGGATGCAGGACTTGGTTGCCCTGATTGGCCGGGCTGCTATGGTCAACTAACCGTCCCTAATGAGCAGCATGAAATCGCTTTGGCTCAATCACTGTACCCATCTCTAACCGTTGAAGCCGACAAAGCTTGGCTAGAAATGATCCACCGCTACTTTGCGGGAACACTGGGCTCAGTGGTGTTTGCCATTACTTTTATTGGCATCAGAACAGGGCAAATACCGATGCCAATGGCTTCGGCAATTTCGGTCGTAGTGATTTTTCAAGCCTTGCTGGGAATGTGGACAGTGACCATGATGCTAATGCCAATCATAGTAATGGGTCACTTATTGGGAGGTTTTACCTTATTCAGTTTGCTCGCCTTAACTCACTGGGGGCTTCAAGCGAGGCAAACTCCATTGGTTAAGGAAGGCAATAAAACTAGGCAGAGATTGAAGTTATTAGCCGCTTCTACGCTTGTGGTCGTGGTAATGCAAATTGCGTTAGGCGGTTGGACATCTTCTAACTACGCTGCGCTTATGTGTACGACACTGCCGATATGTGAAGGAAACTGGACTTCCTATCTCGATTTCGGACGAGCTTTTGAGTTGATCCAACCTAAGCAAGAAAGCTATGAGTTTGGCACGTTAGATTACGGTGCTCGGATGACGATTCATGTAACGCATCGAGTGGGAGCGGTTGTCGTCACTCTGTTTGTTTCGGCACTCGTGTTTATGCTGCTCGCGGAGAAAAAACAAGCGTATACCAAAGTGGCGAAAGGGATATTGCTGATGCTCGCTATTCAAATTGCACTGGGCATCGGTAACGTATTATTGAGCTTACCTTTGGTTGTTGCGGTGGCACACAATTTAGGGGCTGCTTTGTTGCTCTTGATTGTATTACGAACCAACTATCTCATTTGGCAAACCAGTCATAAGTCTGCAATGGATTCTGCTGTGATTAATAAGGAGAGTGCGCATGAGTAAAACACTATCTGCTACTGCTCAAGAGAGAGCGCTATGGCGGAGCTATTTGGCTCTGACTAAGCCTAAAGTCGTTGCTCTGATGCTACTGACTGCGGTAGTCGGGATGTGTCTTGCGGTTCCTGGTGCGTTACTCGTTCAGGGCACTGTGCTTGGGCTGCTAGGTATTGGATTGATGGCAGGTTCAGCAGCAGCGTTTAATCATCTTATAGACCAGCGCATTGACGCCATTATGGCTCGAACTTACAAAAGACCACTGCCATCAGGAGAAATACACTCAAGCCATGTATTCGCATTCGCGGTTTCTATTGGAGCATTGGGATTTGCCGTTCTTTATATCGGCGTAAACGCTTTAACGGCATGGTTAACTTTTGCAAGTTTGCTTGGTTACGCAGTTGTGTACACTATGTACTTAAAGCGTGCGACACCGCAGAATATTGTTATCGCAGGAATAGCGGGTGCCATGCCACCACTATTAGGTTGGACAGCCGTGACGGGAGAGATGCACGCCAATGGCTGGCTGCTAGTGATGATTATCTTCATCTGGACACCGCCACATTTTTGGGCGCTAGCGATTCATCGCAAAGATGACTACGCAAAAGCGGATATTCCAATGCTGCCTGTAACCCACGGTGTTGAATACACCAAAACGTCTATCTTGCTCTATACCGTGCTACTTGCTTTAGTCTGTTTGCTGCCTGCTCTAGTCGGTATGGCGGGAACATTGTACTGGGTTGGTTCGACAATTCTGAGCTTAGGTTTTATTGGTCACGCTTGGAAACTCAAGTTTAACCCAGATGAAAAATCAGCAATTGAAACGTTTAAGTTTTCCATCTATCACCTAATGTTTTTGTTCTTGCTTCTGCTGGTGGATCATTATCTCCCTTAAAACAAAGCCCACCTCCTTGGTGGGCTTCAAAGATAAACTATGGCTTAGAGTTCATCGGCAAATTCTTCCGCAAAGTTTCTTACTTTTTTTGATTTGGCATGCTTTGCAATATATTCTAACTGCCCTTTGTACTTTGTGTTTCCCGAAAGACCTAGCGCTCGACAGATCCAAGCGTGAAAATCTTCACGTGTTGATGCTCTATAACTATTTATCAGTGATTTGTCTAATTCAGCACTCAGAGTTTCCAATAAGAGCTCATCTTGAGGATAGTCACGGTAGACGAATTTAGCAGCTCGTGTCTTAAGGTAAAGGTCTTGTGATCTGATCATGTTATACAATTGATGCTGCTTCCAGTCTGCGGTTACACTAACAGGCAGAGGTTTGTGGATAGCTTCTGATTTGAATGATTGAATCTCTAATACTTCCATTTGCTCATTGGCGTATTTTCGTAGTTCTGAAGTTGACGCGTCTTTGGCTACCTGTAAGAAGGTTTCTTTGTATTTAATTAGCCCTAGCTCTGCCAAAGTTTTGATTTGCTCTTTGAGTTCTTCTTCTGTGTCTTTATCAAGTGGTTGATCATAATGTGCTAGTATAGATTGGTTGACCAAATCAAATAACTTTGGCTGGTTTAACCATTTTCCTTGAATGTTATCGTAGCCATCTAAGCGCACTTTTCTATCTAGACTCGTTAACATGGTATAATACTTATCCGTAAGCGAGACTGGGATGTAACTCTCATCCACTTCTGGGATTGGTCTTTCTTGTAGAAGTAAGCCGAGGTAATGAGGCGTTAGTTCTTTGATGATTTCTTTTTCAGTCTTACCTTCTCTGACATAGGTTGAAGAGTGGGGAGTTTCATCTATCAGACTTCGAGCAATGATAGCCCCTATAGAAAGAGTGTAGCTCATGTCATTTTTGGTATTTGTTTTACTACTGAAGTCAAACAATTGAATACTATCTAGTCTAAGTTCATCAGTGGTAATTATTTTTTTAGCAGTCCCATCTACCTTAGTGTGTATGCTGTAATAAAAAAGGGGTTTGCCTAGTTTATCACTGGAAAAGCCAATTATAGGCCTATAATAGTCGAGTTTTAGAGTTACGGGAAAACCTCCCTCATCATCTCCTTCGTATAGCATTCCAGCGTTTTTTAGAATTGAATTGAATGTTTTTTGGATAACTTCTTTAGTTTGCTCTTTGTTGAGTATATGAGGAATTGATTGTGTCTGAACTAAGTCGAATTCAAACTCAGATAGCCTATACTTTGCGCCGATCGGTATTTCTGCCTTTGGTTCTACTTTTATCTGAGGTTCAGGTTTAGCAGAACAACCAGAAATAGCTACAAGGATTAACGAAATAAGGAAAATAGACAAACTGCGTATCTTGGGCATTTTATGCTCTCTTATATGATGTGATTTGCTACACAATAATGTGTGCAATATATGATTCAATGCCTCCATTTATAAATTAAGATAATGATCAAATAAATATCATGCATTTTTATTATGTATTTGTTGTGCCACATGTTTTGAGTGTTAACTACTGATTTTTGGTTCTTCAGTGGAAGTTGGTTTGGGAGGGATACTTCTAAGAGTGTCTCATTTCCAAGATAGACAGTATTCTTGGTGTCATCCTAAGTCTTAATAAGCTAGTCTACAGAGCGTTTTGATTTTGAATAGAGCGCACTATGTACCTAGCTACGAAGCTTTTTAGTAAAAGATTGATTGTTCTTTGTGGCCTAATGGCGCTTGGCGGTGGGGCCTCGATGGCAAAGTCGTTTGACTTTCATGGCGATTCAATAAGAGCGCTTGAAGTGCTACTGGGTGGGGCATGGGTGCTTCACGCAACGGTAGCCACCACACTCGGGTTTATCGCTGCGTGGTCAACACCAATCTCTTACTATCATTATCATCGTTTGATGCTGTCGCCATGGGTATTAGGCTTGCTGGCTATGGTCAGTTTGGACGAGTTTCTGCAAATGTTTAATACTCTACGCGAGTTTTCATTTCTCGATCTGAGTATCAACCTTGTATGCGTAGTAATAGGCGCCATGCTTTATGTGAGTTATTTGAAGCTAAAGTTTCCGTTATACCAATCAGAATAAATAACTGAGCACCTAGCGAGCCTAAATAGTCTGGCGGTAAGCTTTTAACTATCGCTGAAGGTGTTTCAAACTTCGCTGTTCTAGTCGTTTGAATAACAGTGATAGCGATAAGCAAATGAGAAGATAGCAAAGTCCAACTATTAACCAGATTTCAAAAATCAAACCTGAAGAGTTGGCGATTTCAGTGCCGACAAATGTCATCTCTTGGATTGAAATCAGCGACACGATGGATGTGTCTTTGACCAATGAGATTGCTTGTCCTGCTAATGCGGGTGTTATCGCCGCGAGAACTTGTGGTGCTATCACATAGCGGTATTTAGTCCATCCGCCGATACCTAACGAATCTGCCGCTTCCCACTGTCCTTTGGGGATGCCTGATAAGCCGGAGCGTACTACCTCAGCAACATATGCGGCTGACAGTAGACCAACACATAAGACGCCCGATAGTAGATTTTCCCAAAGACTGGCTGGGCCAAATAACGCGGATTGTAGCCAGTTTACCTCTCCCGAGTGCTCTCTTAGTAAACTATCTAAACCCAACAATGGAATCAGTTGGTTAGAGATGAAAAAGTAAAAGATGAAGACAAATACCAGAGGTGGGATATTTCGTATTAGTTGAACGAACATATTTGCCGGTACAGCAAATAGAGTGATTTTAGAGTGTCGAGCAACGCCGAGCGCTGTTCCTAAACTTAACGCTAGAACCATCCCCCAAATACTCAGGCGTACAGTAGACAATAAGCCCTGAAAAAAATAGGGCAGAGACCCATCTGCTCTTGGTGTAAAGAGCAAAGAGAAGGCCTCTTGCCAGCGCCAAGTGTAGTTAACGCCGACAGAAGAACGGTCGTATATCCAGTAGCTCAACCCTGCTAACATCAGTAAAAGAAGGACATCGAGCTTGTTAATCGAGCGCTTAAAGGCTGGTGGTGCGATTGAAGTAAGTGTGTTGCTTTTAGTCACGTGCTTGTTTATTCCACAAAAAGTGGCCCCAACTCATTTTGACAAGTTGGAGCCAATCCAGTTATTGACCAGATGCGATCTGATCTTGCCAGTCTAGCGTTGAGAACCAATACTCATAACGTTGTTCCAGCCACCCATCTTGAGTACGTGCTTGAATCCATTGATTAAAGAAGTCTTCTTTGTCAGCTTCGCCCAAACGAACAGCAAACGCTTCGTTGCCTTTAGACAAACGTTCTTTGAATGGGATAAAGAGTTTGTCGCTATTTTTAACCGCTTCATGCTCTGGTTTTGGGCTCGACGCGATGACGGCATGAGCATTGCCATTCAGCACTTCTTGGAAAGCTTGCGCATCGTCATCAAATTGAAGAATCTTAGCTTTAGGGAAGGTTTCACGAGCGACTTGCACTGTAAACGCTCCGCGACGGGCTGCAATTTTTACTCGGCGAGAGTTGAAGTCACTAAATTCAGAGAATCCTTCCGCGAGCTCTTTGTTCGCCGCCACTTGAACACCAGAATGAGAGTAGGGAGCAGAGAACAACACACTCTTTGAACGTTCTGGAGTAATACTCATGCCGCCAATGATGACATCAAATTTCTTCGCCAGAAGAGCTGGAATAATGCCATCCCAAGCAGTAGGAACAAATTCAACTTGCCAACCGGAATCTTTCGCCAAGCGTTTTGCTACATCAATTTCAAAACCAATCAACTCACCTTGCTTGTCCCGCATCGCCCAAGGAACGAAGGTCGACATGCCAACGCGTAATGTTCCGCGCTCATTAATTTTGTCTAAGTTAGGCGTTTCTGAAGCCAATGCTGGCAAACTAATCGCTAAACCTAGCAGAGCCGTAATTGCAGCCTTGAATCCATTCCTTGAAATGAGTTTTCGTCCTATGTTTTTCATAGAGTTGTCCTTTATTGTGTGCGCCAACTAGCGCCGAGTTTATGTTCTAGCCAAGCAGAAAGCCCTGACAGTGTCAGCGTCAAAGCGAGGTAGATAGCAGCCACAGTAAACCAGATTTCAAATGGCATAGCGGTTTCCGAGACGATATTGCGCCCCTCGGTAGTGAGATCGAAAATTGCCATCACACTGACAATGGATGAGTTCTTAATCAGAGACACCACCTCATTGGTTAATGGAGGAAGTGTACGTTGAATCAACTGAGGCAATATCACATCGTAGTAGGTGTAAAACGGGCTAAGCCCGAGAGATTTCGCTGCCTCAAATTGCCCTTTGGCAATGCTGTTTAAACCACCTCGGAAGATCTCAGCGGTATAGGCGCCTTGAAAGAGTGAAAGTGCCAAAACGGCCGTCGCAAATCGGTCTAATCCAATAGCAGGGCCAAAGACAAAGTAGAGCAAGTATATCTGCACGAGCAAAGGCGTATTGCGTACTGCCTCAATGTACACATTGGCGATACCTCGTCCTACCCACGAGTTAGACAGCTTAAGTAGCGCAGTTGTTAGTCCAATGAGCAGCGTAAATCCTAAGCTAATCGCAGAGATTTTGATGGTAATGAGCAATCCTTCGGTGAGCTCAGCTGGCCACCATTCGCCATCTTCATAGAAGGCTATGTAATCGGGTACGCGCTCCCACTGCCACTGGTACCCCATACTCTTAGCACCAGAATCAAGCAACCAAGTAAGGGCTAGGATGAGCAAGGTGATTTGGAGCAGGGCAGACGCAACGGGTTGGATTATTTTCTTCATTCTTAGTGGCTCAATATTTGTGCTAAGAACTGCTGCGTTCTTGGATGTGTCGGAGCAGAAAAAAGCTGCTCTGGTGTCGACATTTCAAGTACTTGCCCTTGGTCCATAAAGATCACTCTGTCTGCGACTTTTTTGGCAAATCCCATTTCATGGGTAACGCAAATCATAGTAATGCCATCTTGCGCTAAGTCGACCATGACATCTAACACTTCTTGAATGGTTTCTGGATCGAGGGCGGAAGTCGGCTCATCAAAGAGTAATATTTCTGGCTGCATACACAGTGAACGGGCGATGGCGACGCGTTGCTGTTGCCCTCCAGAGAGTTGCACTGGGTATTTGTTAGCCTGTTCTTCAATATTGACTCGCTTTAAAAACTGTAGTGCACGCTGAGTCGCCTCTTTTTTAGTCAGTCCAAGTGTACGTATTGGAGAAAGTGTTAAGTTTTCTAGCACAGTGAGGTGCGGAAAGAGGTTGAAGTGTTGAAACACCATTCCCACCTTGCCCGCAGCTAGGGTTGAATTGAGTTGGCCTAAAACCGTTATTTCACCTTGGTCTAGCGTTTCTAATCCGTTTATGGTTCGGATAAGGGTTGATTTACCGGATCCCGAAGGGCCACAAACGACTAAAATTTCGCCCTTTCGGACACTGAGATTAATTTCTTCGAGTGCTTGGAACTGACCATACCACTTGCTGACATTTGTAAATTCAATGGCGTTCATGCCTGATCTGCTGATTTTGTTATTGTATTAATACCTTAGCAATATCAGGCTGATAATGCATCTTGTGGTATAAAAAACGAGGGCGAAATTCTCCTCTAGCCCCCAATTTATAAAGGTGTAATTATAAATTTACACGCTATGTAAAATGTAAAAATAGTAGAAATATTGCCTTTTATTGAAAATAGTGGTTGCAACCTTGGTTTTTGATAGATAAGTTACACAGAACAGGAACAAGAAAGCGTGAACGTTTTTTCACCACTCAATTTCGGTGATGCGTTCAACCAAGAGTAATAGGAAGAAGTAGCAATGTTTCAAACAGATGATGTACGAATTAACAAATCCAAAGAGTTATTACCGCCAGTTGCAGTTTTAGAGAAGTTTCCTGCAACAGAATCTGCTTCTTCGACTACATTTCGTTCTCGTGAAGCCATTTCAAATATTTTAAAAGGTGAAGATGATCGTCTACTTGTGATCATCGGTCCTTGCTCTATTCACGATCCAGAAGCGGCGATTGAATACGGCAAGCGTCTAAAAGTACTGCGCGATGAGTTGGGTGATCGCCTAGAGGTCGTTATGCGTGTTTACTTCGAAAAACCACGTACAACGGTTGGTTGGAAAGGTCTTATCAATGACCCATACCTTAACGATACATTTAAGATCAATGACGGTCTGCGCATGGGTCGTAAACTGCTGCTAGACCTAACAGATATGGGTATGCCAACAGCAAGCGAATTCCTAGATATGATCACCCCACAGTATGTGGCAGATTTGATTAGTTGGGGTGCAATTGGCGCGCGTACGACCGAATCTCAGGTTCACCGTGAACTTGCCTCTGGTATTTCTTGCCCAGTTGGCTTTAAGAATGGTACCGACGGCAACATTAAGATTGCGTCAGATGCAATCCGCAGCGCAAGTGCTTCGCACCATTTCTTGTCTGTAACTAAATATGGGCACTCTGCAATCATTGAGACTGCGGGTAACCCTGACTGTCATATCATTCTTCGTGGTGGTAAAGAGCCAAACTACAGCGCTGACCATGTTGGTTCTATCAAGCAAGAGCTAGAAGCATCAGGTTTACCGCAAAAAGTAATGATCGATTTCAGTCACGCAAACAGCTCTAAGCAATACCAGCGTCAGATGGTTGTTGCAGAAGATGTTGCTGGTCAGGTTGCTGGTGGTGAGCAGGCTATCTTCGGTGTGATGATTGAGTCTCACCTAGTAGAAGGTCGTCAAGACTTAGTTGATGGTCAAGCTCCAACTTACGGTCAGTCAATCACTGATGCGTGTATTGGTTGGGATGATACTGAAAAAGTACTTCGTCAACTTGCCGATGCAGTGGAAGCACGTCGTAACAACAAGTAACTCGCTCGGCTTTTTAAATATTAACAAAAGCTCCTTTGGGAGCTTTTTTAGTTGCTGATAGATAGCGGAAAGCTATAATACAGAGGAATTTATAAACTTGGCCAAGATATGAAACTGAATAGATGTGTGCTGCTAGGTGCTGTATTGCTGTCAGCAACAAAGGTGGCGTCTGCCGCTGACGCACAAAAGGAATTGTTTCTGTTTTCGCTACCAGCCGCCGAAGAGTCGGATATGTTAGTGGTTCCTGAAGAAGGCAATATACCTTTGGTCGCTAGCCAGTCTTCACTGCCAGTTGAACTTGATTACAACGAGCCGTGTGATATCAAATGTGGTGTCAGTACTACTGGGCTAGTATTGCTACATATGATTGCCGAAGGTAAGGCTGACCAAGAATACCGCTACTCGTTGATGAACCCGAACTACGAGCCGTAGAATCAAAAGTTGAAATAAAAACGCCACTTACATTGATTGCAAGTGGCGTTTTTGTATTGTCCGAAGTTAAGAGGCTTTATCCAACTTTGGGGCTGGTGATATTTCCTCCTCTGAGCTGTCGGAGAATATTTCAGCCACCGCGCTTCGTTCTAACTCACCTTGTAAGTTACCGTCTTCATCGACAACGGGTAGTGAGTAATCACAAGACATGGTATCGACCAAGACTTCTTCAATTGCTGCATCAGGAGATACAGCAGGGACTTCTTCATAGAACTCTTGCTTAATTTCTTCAGCTGTTGCTGTGTCCTTAGCCGCATCAAGCAAGCCTTCTTTGGTTAATACGCCTTGATAGCCATCCTCGGTAACATGGTAAGCGTAGTCCTGTTTAAAGCCCTTCATTTGAGCAATTGCTTCTTGAATCGTATTTGCCGTAATTCGATAAGCTGGTGGATTCATGACGGTTTCAACGGTTAAGGCTCGAGCTCGGTTTACATCTTTAACGAAAGCTTCAACATAGTCATCAGCAGGGTGGAGCAAAATCTCATCGGGTGTGCCTTGCTGGACAAGTTCGCCATCTTTAAGAATGGCGATACGGTCACCAAGGCGAAGTGCTTCGTCTAAGTCGTGGGTAATGAAGATAATGGTTTTGTGTAGCTTCTCTTGCAGTTCGATTAACTGATCTTGCATCTCGCTGCGGATCAGCGGGTCGAGGGCAGAAAAAGCTTCGTCCATTAACAGAATTTCCGCATCGGTACAGAGCGCGCGTGCTAAACCGACACGCTGTTGTTGGCCACCGGAAAGTTGTGAAGGATATTGGTTTTCGTAACCTTTCAAACCTACTGTATCGAGCCATTGGTTGGCTTTTTGTAGCCGTTGAGGCTTTTCAATTCCCTGAATTTCAAGCCCGTAAGCCACGTTGTCGACTACGGTTCTATGGGGCAATAAACCAAAGCGTTGAAAGACCATCGACATTTTGTGACGGCGGAACTCTTCAAGTTCTTTTTGGCTTAGTTTCATGACATCTGTACCTTCAACCAAAATCTGTCCTTCTGTAGGGTCGATTAGGCGGTTGAAGTGGCGAATCAAGGTCGATTTACCCGAGCCAGAGAGCCCCATGATGACAAAGATCTCACCTTGATTAATCTGCAGGTTGATCTCCTTCAAACCAACGGTGTGCCCGGTTTCAGCTAAGACTTTATCTTTGCTGTCACCCTGTTTGACGCGCTCCATCACTGACTTAGGTTTTTGACCAAAAACCTTGTATAAGCCACTGATCTCAATAAGTGGTTTAGTCATGTTTTAGATCTCCTAAATGAGCCTGTGTGCGTTTCGCGTAAGCTTGAGAGGCTCTATCAAACAGTATCGCCAGTGCGACGATTGCGAAGCCGTTGAGCAAACCAAGTGTGAAGTACTGGTTAGTAATCGATTTGAGCACTGGTTGACCGAGTCCTTTAACACCAATCATTGAAGCGATAACTACCATAGATAGCGCCATCATAATGGTTTGGTTAATACCTGCCATTATGGTGGGCATGGCAAGCGGGAGTTGCACGCCAAACAGTCGTTGTTTGGCGCTGGCGCCAAATGCAGTTGAAGCTTCGAGTACTTCTTTATCAACCAAACGTATGCCTAGATTGGTTAGGCGAATGACAGGTGGAATGGCGTAAATGACAACCGCGATAAGACCTGGGATTTTACCAATACCAAGCAGCATTACGACAGGAATTAAGTAAACGAAGGCTGGCATGGTTTGCATCACATCGAGCATTGGCGTAACGACCGACTGAACACGATTAGATCGCGCCATCGCAATACCAATCGGAATACCCAACACAATCGAGAGCATGGTACAGACGGTGATAATGCTCAAAGTGCGCATTGTGTCTTCCCACATGCCAAAGTAGCCAATAAGAATCAAAGAAACGAAACAACCAACAGCCAACTTCCAAGATCGGCTAGCTGCGTAGACAAGGCCGGTACATACTGCTAATACAATCATCCAAGGTGTAGAAATCAAAAGTTTTTCAAACCAGATTAGGAAGGAGAGCAAGGGATCGAAGAAGGATTCAATAAGGTCGCCATATTCTCGTGAGAAATCTCGATATGCACCATCGAGGGTTTTGCGGATTGCTCTAAGATCAGAGCGTTCCATTTCGGGAAAGCTGTTGAACCAGCTGTCATTAGACATCAATAAGTTCCTTTTATTCTCCTTCGCTACCCTTGTAGCGAAGGAGTACATCTAAAGCATAGTGCCTAGCGGCTCTATAGGTTTCTTATAGGCTTAAAGCGCTTGTTTCACTTTGTTTGCTACATCTTGAGGTACCCATGCTTGCCAAATTTGTGGGTACTCTTCTAGGAAGTGGAACATCGCCTCTTCGCCATCCGCTTGGTTATCTTCCATCCAGGCAAGAAGTTGGTTCATGTCTGCGTTGCTAAACCCACGTTTAGTGAAATAGTCATAAGCTTGTGGTGCGCGGCTAGCAAACTCTTCAGTGGTAATTGTGTGTACAGGTGAAGGCGGGTACATAGTTGGTTTAGGCTCTTCACATTCAGCTTGTGTAGTACAGCCGACGAACTCTTTTTCATTGACGCCACTACCGAAGTCCACTTTGACCATTTCATACTTACCGAGAACAGCGGTTGGAGCCCAGTAATAGCCAAACCAAGCTTCTTCACGCTCATAGGCTTTTGCAATTGCACCGGATAGACCTGCACTTGAGCCTGGGTCAATAATTGTAAAACCAGAGCCTTCCAAGCCTAGAGCTTTAAACAGGTTACCTGCACTGATTTGGCAGTTCCAACCTGCTGGGCAGCTATAGAAGGCGGAATGATCCGGATCTTCAGGATGCTCGAATAACTTCGCGTGCTTTTTAACGCCCTCGATAGTTGCCATTTCAGGGTATTGCTTGACTAGATAGGCAGGAACCCAAAACCCTTCTTCGCCACCATCGACTAGTGACTTACCCGCGTAACGAAGACGTTTTTCTGCTACACCTTTGTCCAAAGCATCTTTAAGGCTATTGCTCCAGAGTTCAGGAGCAACGTCTGGTTGGCCTTTTTCAATCATTGAAGTGCCGGTCGGCATGGTATCACCAGGGATTAATTCAGCGTCACAGCCGTAGCCATGCTCAAGAATAAACTTATCTACGTTGGCAATCACTGTGGCAGAATTCCAGTTCATATCAGCGATTGTTACCTTGCCACACTCTTCAGCTTGGGCATGGAAAGCGGTTGCGCTTAGGGTTAGTAATGCAGCCGTTTTTAGTTTCATTGTAATTTCCTTTTTAATGAATACGTTATAAAAATAGCGAAATGATATTTAGAGTTCAAATTAATATGTTGACTCTGTGAACCAGTGTTGATGTTTTTTGTGACAAAAATAAAACATTTGTCAGTAAAAAACCGCACTGTTGTCACGGAAATTTATAGCCAGAAGGAGCTAAGGGAGGGTTTTATATTTTGAGCTCAAAGGATTAACGCTGTGCGATAAAAATCACACTAATCGGCAGACCAGACATTTTTGATATCAGGCCATCCCCAGTTGGTGAGTGCAACGTCTTTAAGCACTCCTTGAAAGCGCAATGTTTGTCTGTGGTGGAACAGGGGAGAAAGCCAAAACTGATTGATCAACGCGGAAGCAATAGGTTCGAGAGCATCAAGGTAATCCGGTAGTTCTGTCTCCGAACGCAGGTGATTTAGCCTATCTAGTAGCCACTTCTTCGACTGCTCACCAATACAGCGTTGGATAATCGGATTATGGTAAAGGCTGTTAAATGCGGAGGCGTGTCGATTGTCATCAAGGTTGATATTGGTAATGATGACAGACTCTTGAAGCTGACCAGATTCCGCCAGAGTCGTCAGCTGGCGATAGCTGTAGCTGCTAATCACCACTTCCACACCATATTGCTCCAACAGGTATTTCACCGCTAAAGCGCAGTTTCGCAACGAGCTGTAATCATAGATAGCGATAGTCAGCTGTTTAGGCAGGGGAGCTTCGGGCATCTCGGGTCGGGTGATCTTGTGCCACATCGGCAGTAGGTTTTGCGCAACTTCACAGCCGAAAAGTAGGTTATGTTGTTCTAGGTAATCGAACACCTTGCGCGGTGTTAAATAAGTAGACAGAAAACGACGTTGATTGTCATCTAATACCGTCTCCCCGCATTGGTTAAAGAGCACAAACATACAGCCATCTTCAGTGCGGCTTTGTTGAACATTGCGGTCTAAGTGCTTACTTACTGCGTGAGAAACGTAGTAATTACAGTCTGAACTGGATTGAGCTCCTGGCTGATTGGTCTGAATTTGCTTGTTTTGCAGTTCAGATTCGTCAAGATGCCATATCGTAACTTGGTCCGTTAATGCGCGGCAAGCGTAGTAGCGCTCAAAGGCTTGTAAGCAAAGCTTGCTCTCAGAGTGTTCGGTCACTTCAAATGGCCCACTGCCAACGACTTGTTTGATTGGTGCTTCACTGATTTGCGAGATGGGCTGAATGGAATACTTAACGCCAGAAATCAAGCCACCAAAGCCGAGGTCAGGTTTAGAGAGCTTAAAAACAATCTTGTTTGGCGAAGGTGTAAAGACGTCAATCAGATGGTGTAACTCATTCTGATAATCAGCCAAGGTTGCTAGCTTTTTAAACAGATTTACTATGGATTCACCACTGATCGCTTCACCATTGTGAAAGGTTAATCCTGGGCGTAGGTAAAAGCTCCACTCAAGATTAGATTCATCATAGCGCCAGTGATGAGCAAGCTGTGGCTCTAGGTTTCCATTGGCAGCACTCGATACTAAACAGCAGTAAATTTGCCTTAGCAGATAGCGCTCGCTGGAACGCTGAAGTTGATGTGGCACCAAGCGTTCAAAAGGACGTTTGTAGGTGAGCTGAATATGTAGCAGACCTTCACGTATTGTTGCGCCAGAGGTGCTTTGTAGCAATCGTCCAAACGCCACTTCGTCGTCATCCAGTATCGACAGCGCCTTTTCATATTTACCTTCTAGGATTCGTTTTGAAGCCAGCTGTGCTTTAAGTTCGTCTAGATGAAGGTGAAGGATCAACGTAGAGCGTTGATTGCGCCCAGCTTTTGGAATCCAAGATAACCAAGACAAATCAAGCATTTGATTCAGCAAGTTGCGTGCGTGACGGGAGGTGGTAAATAGCGAATCGGCAACGATTGGCAATGTTGTTTTATGCTCGACGCCAACACCAAGTGGGACTAAACGGCTGTAATAACGCAATAGATTTAAGTCAGACACAAAAAATACTCATCAAACCAGAAAGCTGTTTATTGATTTTGTTCCTAGTTTTGCCAGTTTACTACTCTTTTTTGCCATTTATCGGAAAATTGGCGTCTTTATGGGGAATGAAATTATCCTAGATTGACAGTTTTTCTGTTCCTCATAAAGTCGCAAAATAGGTGGCAACAGAGGAGGAAGTGATGAAAAGAGACAAACTGGAATCTCAACTCAGTGGTTACTACCGCTCTAAGCTTGAAGAGGGAGCTTCTTTCATCGAGCGACTGGCACTAGTCAGCCTTTTGCAACTGATGAATTGGTAAAACTAAGCAGCACCTGACAACATGCTCCTGACCCCCACGAACGGTTTTCTGGTGCTGCTTTTTTCTCTGGGCCACTTTCACAATCGGATAAGGCGACTTTGTCTGCGAAAATGACTAAGCTTAACCAAGAATTGAAGAAAAACTTGTTGGCTAATAGTATGGAAAAAGTGGTCGATCTTAATCGTTGGCAGAAGGAACACGTCAAAACAGAGCAAGACTTAAAGCACCTGTTTTCTGAAGTAAAAGCCAGCTATAGCAGTATGCCTTATCCGGAACTGGAGCAGCGCTTAGAGTTGCTTCGTACCCTCAAATATGAACTCTTAGAGCGCAAGCAAATGTTAGTCGATGCGCTGCACCAAGATTATGGATACCGAAGTGAGTTTGACAGTTTGATTTGTGATTTACTGCCTGCAATTGCCCATATTAACTACACCATCAAGCATCTTAAGAGGTGGCTCAAGCCCAGTAAAAGAAAGGCGGGTTTATTACTGTTCCCTTCCAAAGTCCGTGTTAATTATCAACCTTTAGGTGTTGTTGGGGTAATGGTGCCTTGGAACTTCCCTATCGTACTGAGTATTGCCCCTATTGTGACGGCGATTGCCGCGGGAAATCGGGTAATGGTGAAACTTAGTGAACATACGCCAAACACCAACCAGGTGCTGAGTGACCTATTTTCTGAAGTAGGGGAGCATGTGTATCCAGTTGAAGGAGAAGCAGAAATATCACAGTACTTTAGCGCGCTACCTTTTGATCACCTGATTTTTACTGGATCAACAAAGATAGGAAGGCTCGTTGCTGCTGAAGCGGCTAAAAACCTGACGCCAGTGACTTTAGAGCTTGGAGGAAAATCTCCGGTTATTGTGGGTAGCGATGCGGATATTGGCAAGGCGGTAGATGCAATTTTACTCGGCAAATCCATAAATGCAGGACAAATTTGTGTCGCACCTGATTATGTGTTGGTTCCTCAGGGCAAAGAGCTGCAGTTCATTGAGCGATATTTAGAACGTTTCTATCGCCTCTATGTAAAAGAAGGGAGTTTAGAGTCTTCAACATCGATCGTTAGTGAAGCTCAATACCAAAGATTACAACACTATTTGCACGACGCAAAAAGTCTAGGTGGGACAATTCACACCATCGATTTTTTGGAGCTAGAGACTAGACAAATGGCTCCGCAGTTAGTGACAGGTGTTTCTGATAAGATGCTTCTGATGCAAGAAGAAATTTTTGGCCCAATATTGCCAATTATCGGTTATCGCCATCTCAACGAAGTCTTTGCCTTTATTAACGCTAGACCAAGGCCATTGGCTTTGTACTTGATGTCAAACGACAAAATTTTGCAGCACCAAGCCATAGAACAAACTCATAGTGGTGGTGTAGTGGTCAATGACACCCTGCTGCATGTGGCAGCAGAGGATGCGCCATTCGGCGGAATAGGTGAGTCAGGGATCGGACAATATCACGGAGAAGAAGGCTTTCGTACTTTCTCTAAAGCCAAGACGGTCCTCTATTCCCCCACTTGGTTGCCGCGGAGTTATCTGCTGCTAAAATATCGTAAGTTAGCTTTAGCGTTACTTGGACGCTTGCTTCTGCGCTAAATTGACAGCGCATCAAATCGCTGCTTTACGAAATCTATAAAAACCCTCAAGCGTTTGGGTTGGTATCTGTCTCGATGATAAATAGCAGAGAAATCTACACTAGGGATAGACCAATCATCGAACACTTCGACTAGTTCTCTTTTCTCTAGCTCCGCTCGACAGTAAATGGCAGGGACTCGAATAATGCCTTGGTGATTCAATGCGCCTTTTACCAAAACACGTCCATTTTTACATTGCAAATGTCCATGAATGGCGATCTCAGTCTTGTCTCTGGTGGTTTTATGGTTGAATCCCCAACGTTTGACTGAACCGGTTAGGCATTGATGCTGAGTAAGCTCTTTGGGGTGCGAAGGTTGACCATGAACATCTAGATATTGTGGGCTTGCGAGCGTACTCATCTCTATAGTCATTAATTTTCGAGCAACAAAGCCAGAGTCATCCAAACGTCCCATACGAAAGGCGATGTCAAAATCTTCTTCCAATAAGTCGACTCTATGGCTGCTAAAGTCAAGATTAACCTGTGTATTTGGGTACTGCATCATGAAGTCGCAAGTGATCTGTGCAATCAGTTCTTCCCCTAGATAGCCGCCAACACAGTTAACCCGAATTTCACCTTGAACTTCCTCCACATCATCGACGGCGGCTAATATAGCTTGATCAATGCCCGCTAGGGCCCTCTCACACTGCAAATAGAATTGTTTTCCTGCGTCAGTGAGTTTTAAGCTGCGGGTAGTGCGGATTAGCAACGTTACCTTCATTTGCTTCTCTAGGTTGCTTATTTGGCGTGAAACGTGCGAACGCGACACATCTAGCGCCTCAGCTGCTTTGGTAAAATTGCCAAGCTGGGCAATTGAAACAAATGAGCGCACATCTGCGAGGTTAACGTGATTCAGCATCTTAGAGTTCATCAATTGGTTTGTCCTTATTGTTGCAATATAACAACAGTGTTTCAACTGAAGTGATATATATCAACAAAGTCTTTTTTCTTAATATACCTCCATCGCAGCAAAACACGCTGTATCTCAATCCAAATCAGAGGAATTATTAAGATGAAAAAACTTATTGTAATCACAGGTGCTAGTTCAGGTATTGGTGAAGCTATCGCGCGTCGTTTAAGCAACGAAGGTCATCCTCTACTTCTGTTAGCTCGTCGTGTTGAGCGCCTTGAGGCACTAGACCTTCCAAACACCATGTGTGAGCAAGTCGATGTAATAGATAAAGCGACTTTCGAAGCCGCAATTGCCAAAGCAGAAGCGAAGTTTGGCCCAGTTGATGGCTTGGTGAACAATGCGGGCGTGATGTTACTTGGTCAAATCGATACTCAAGATGCTAACGAATGGAAGCGTATGTTTGATGTGAATGTCATCGGCCTGTTAAACGGCATGCAGGCAGTGCTAGCTCCAATGATGTCGCGCAATAGCGGTACGATTATTAACATCAGCTCAATCGCTGGTAAGAAGACATTCCCTAATCATGCGGCTTACTGCGGTACCAAATTTGCGGTGCACGCGATTTCTGAAAACGTACGAGAAGAAGTTGCCGCTTCTAATGTTCGCGTGACGACCATCGCACCAGGAGCGGTAGAAACAGAGCTGCTATCGCATACAACTTCTCAAGAGATCAAAGATGGTTACGATGATTGGAAAGTCGATATGGGTGGTGTGCTAGCAGCTGATGATGTGGCTCGTGCAGTAGAGTTTGCCTACAACCAACCGCAAAATGTGTGTGTGCGTGAAATTGCTCTAGCGCCGACCAAGCAACAGCCATAATCAAATACGATATAAGAATCAGACTCTAGCACTTGCTAGGGTCTTTTTTTTGCTTTAAATACATACTGGTTGATATGTCCAGTATGAAATTAATGCCTTATTGTTAGTTTTCATATTTGATTTCTTATTTTATGACATGCATTTATGTTTCAGATTTGATTTATGTAGTAGGATAGCCGCGCGCGGATACGGTTGCATATATAAATTGTGCAGTTCTGATCTTTAAATTTTCGTATAAACAGCTATAACTCATATAAGCGATAATTTGCATAAGGTTCAATAATGGCGGAAGTCGTAGAAAAACAAAATCTAGAAGGCGATGAGAATCAGCCTTGCCAAACCTCACAGCAAACAGTTGATGTTCCCCAAGATAAACAGCAAGACACAGGGGAAATGTCGACATCTATTCGTTATGGTGAAGACGCTTTTCTTGAGGTGATGCCACTATGTGAAGTTGCGTGTATCGTTACGACTCCAACAGGCAAAATCCTAAAATGCAAAACGAAATACGTTGGTTTGCATTCGAATAATGTCCTTCTACTAGAAATGCCGACAATCTCCCCTAAAGAAAAGTCTCGATTTATGCAGCGAGGCTATTCGATTAAAGCATGTGTTATCTCTTCAAAAGGGGAAGGTGCGCGAGTTTACTTTAAAACCAACATCGAATACGTTCTGTCTGGTGGTAGTAATGACCTATTGTTAGTTACTTTGCCGAAGGCTACACAAGTTGTTGTCGGACTACGCGAAAGTGCACGTCTTGAGATCGGTTTGAAGGGCATTTTGGCTCCTTCAGATCAACAGTACCCTTGTCAAATCAGAGATATCTCTCAACATGGTTGTCTTATTGTTATCGAACGGGGTAACAGCAATTATCGAGTTGGATCACTCATTGCTCTTAAAATCACTGCTTACGATCAAGAGAAAGATGCAATAGATGAAACACTGCAAGCCGTGGTGAAAAATGTCAGTAAAACTGGTCGTTACATCAAGTATGGCGTTAAGTTTGAAGATGAGAGCTTAGATTATGTGAATACGTTGATCGAAGGTCTAAACTTCTGCTCTATCCAACAAAAGTTTACTTTGTAGTCGCTCTCTGATTGTCACATGAAGTCGGAATTCTTGAGTATACTTAACAAGAAGACATCATGATATTGAGAGGAATGCGCATATGGAATTACGTAATGAACGTGGTGAAGTCACTCAAGTCGCGGACAACCTCACCATTAAAGAAGTGTTAGAGATGGGCTACTCCATAGACCTTTGTGATGAAGCGTTTGACCCGAATGAACATTGGGTTGCGAGTGCAGAGCAAAAGAGGTGCGGAGAAGTTCCTGAGAGCTGATATTTAGCGAATAAAAAATCCGAGCTTAGCTCGGATTTTTAATATGGGCAAAGGAATTAGAAACCTTTGATGTTTTCTGCTTCAAGTTCAGTAAAGTATTTTACAGTCTTCACTTTTAACTCTTGAGTTGCTGGCTCGTCACATACGATTACTGACTTAGGATGTAGTTGCAGTGCAGATACCGTCCATAGGTGGTTTACGCTACCTTCCACTGCTGCTTCCAGTGCTAGTGCTTTGTTGTGACCTGTAACTAGGATCATGATCTCTTCAGCATCAAGAAGCGTACCTACACCAATTGTTAGCGCGTATTTTGGTACTTGGTTGATATCGCCATCGAAGAAACGAGAGTTAGCGATACGAGTATCTTCCGTTAGTGTTTTAATACGTGTGCGTGAAGATAAAGAAGACGCTGGTTCGTTGAAAGCGATGTGACCGTCGTTACCTACACCACCCATGAATAGGTTGATCTTGCCGTAAGACTTGATTTTGTCTTCGTAGCGCTGACATTCTTCTTCGTTATTTTGCGCATTGCCGTCAAGAAGGTTGATGTTTTCTTCTTGAATATCAATGTGATTGAAGAAGTTGTTGTACATGAAAGAGCGGTATGATTCAGGGTGATCCGCAGGGATGCCAATGTACTCATCCATGTTAAATGTTACTACGTGCTTAAAGCTAACTTCGCCAGCTTTATGCAGTTCGATAAGTGCCTTGTAAGTCGTTAAAGGTGTACCACCTGTAGGTAGACCTAGAACAAAAGGACGCTCTGCTGTAGGTTTGAAATCGTTAATACGTTTAACAATGTGTGCTGCTGCCCACTTACCTACTTGTGCTGCTTGATTTAACGGGATAAGTCTCATTTTTTGCCCCTAGTATTGGAATTTATGATGCTCTGAAACATTAATTCGCATTATAAAATAAGTTTACTGCAACTGCTATTGTTTTCGGTCAATTTTTCTCGATTTCTTGCTAGTGCCTTACAAGTTGGTTACGTGTATTCGATTGCGTTGACTAAAATAGTAGTAGTACTGGCAACTAATAGGTGTAAATTTTAACGACTAAAATAAGATGCCAGAGTAATCTAAGCAGGGATTAGCAGCGACGTTGTGAAGCAGATACCACCCTTATACTGATGGCGTAACGGCTGATCGCCTTTCTAGGTTAAGATGGAGCGCTCAACCATTTAGTTTATGTGCCGATACTACTGTTAGTGGCACCTAAAGGAAGTAAAAGAAGAACGAATGAATATAATGGGGATCGCCATTGGGGCGACAGGCTTGCTGCTTCTCTGCATGTTTATGTGGATGCTAGCTCTATCTTTGCGTAAGAAGCGTCTTGAACAAGAGCGCAAAGAACGTGAAATCGCTTATCGTAAAGCGATGGAAAAGAACCGTAAGCAGGAACAAGAAGAGCGAGTGATACAAGCGGAAGGGGGTCATGTTCCCACTATCTTGTATCTAGCAAAAGAAGCTGAAAGAACAAGACCACAGGAAGCGGTCTACTGGTATACCAAAGCTGCGAGACTTGATAACGTCACTGGAATGTACGGTGTGGTGCGGATTAGTAACAAGATGAAGCAGGATCTTGTGCTTAAGGAGCAAGCAAAGTTTTGGCAGGTTTGTATATCTGCTGTTGAAGGAAGCTTACCGCATCAATTCGAAATGGCAAAAGCTCTATTTACTGGGCGTGGTACAGAAATCAATTTGCCAAAAGCGCTCTCTATAATGGAGTCAGCGGCTGAGCAAAATCATTTAGACGCTTTGATCTTTCTAGGCGACTGGTATATTGCTGGTAATAATCCAGAGAAGAACCCACAAAAATCGACAGAGTGTTACCACCGTGCGGCTGAACTTAGAAGCAATGAAGGCCGGATGAAACTAGGCATCAACTATATTCAAGGCCGAGGGGTTGCCAGTAATTTTGAGCGTGGTGTCTATTGGCTAGAACGTGCCGCAGAAAAAGGCCACCTTGAAGCTATGTACAAGCTCGGTGAGACTTGGATGGAAAACAAGCCCAATGGTAATGCATTGGCTTACATCTGGTTGTTCTTGGCAGGGCAACTAGGACATGAACCAGCGAGACAGCTGCGTGATCAAGTGGCCTTAAACATAGGCGTGGATACTGTAGTTGGATTACAAAGTTTGGCTAAGCCAATGGTCAAGAAAATTCGTGATAATAAAGTAAGCAAGCACTCGATCATTAAGGCGTTGAATAAACTTTATAAGCGTTCCATTCCAACCGATGAGGTAAGTAATATTACCGCAGCTCCAGCGGCGAGCACTTCAGATACGATTTTGGAAGAAGCCTCTGAACCTGCAGAGCCTGAGGTGGTTGAAAATAAAGTTGACTACTCTCAATCCCCAATGGATAAGCAATAAAAAATGGCCTCGTTAATTACGAGGCCATTTTTCTTAATGCGTTCAAAAACTACTGTCTAGCTTGTTTTTGTTTCGCTTTACATACCGCGGCAGTAAACACTACGTCAGTCGAACTATTGAGCGCTGTTTCTGCTGAATCTTGTACAACACCAATAATGAAGCCAACAGCGACAACCTGCATAGCGATTTCATTTGGAATGCCAAATAGTCCACAAGCTAATGGAATCAAAAGTAGAGAGCCACCCGCGACACCTGATGCACCACATGCGGATACCGCGGCAACAATACTAAGCAGCAATGCGGTAAGCAGATCAACTTCAATACCCATAGTGTGGACAGCGGCAAGCGTCAGAGTTGTGATCGTAATTGCAGCACCTGCCATGTTAATGGTCGCACCTAGTGGAATAGAGACTGAGTAAGTATCTTCATCCAGCTTTAACTTCTCACATAGTGCCATGTTCACAGGGATGTTTGCAGCACTTGAACGTGTAAAGAATGCGGTTACACCACTTTCACGAATACACTGAAGAACAAGTGGGTATGGGTTTTCACCTGTTTTAATCAATACAATGATTGGGTTAACAACAAGTGCGATGATTGCCATTGAGCTTAAAAGAACAGCCAGTAGCTGAGCGTAACCAGCTAATGCTTCGAAACCCGTTGTTGCCAGTGTTGAAGCAACAAGACCAAAGATACCAAATGGTGCTAGGCGGATGATAAAGCGTACAATTTGAGAAACGCCATGGCTTAAATCTTCAAATACCGCTTTTGTCGTACCAGAAGCATGGTGCAGCGCTAAACCTAGACCGATAGCCCAAGCAAGAATACCAATGTAGTTAGCACTCATAAGTGCGTTGACTGGGTTGTCGACAAGCTTAAACAGTAGTGTGTTAAGTACTTCAGCAATACCTTGTGGAGGTGTTGCCCCTTCAGCACCAGAAACAAGTGTCAATGTGGTTGGGAATAAAAAGCTAAGTACGACTGCGGTTAGAGCCGCAGTAAAAGTACCGAAAAGGTAAAGAACCACAATTGGGCGCATGTAGGTATGCTGGTTTTTTTTCTGGTTGGCAATCGATGCTGCAACCAAAATGAAAACGAGAATAGGTGCTACTGCTTTTAGTGCCCCGACAAATAGGCTTCCAAGTAAACCGACACTTTGTGCGTGCTCTGGAGAGACTGTCGCTAAACCTACACCAAGAATGATGCCGGCTAGGATCTGCAAAACCAGATTGCCACGTGCAAAGCGTGCAATAAGAGAGTTGTGTTGCATAGTTATCCCTGCAATGAATAGTTTTATAAATTTATAGTAATTTCAGTTATTGCAAACTGAGACAGACATACTAGCGACTTGAAACATTGTGTCTAGAATTAATTGAAAATTAGCATTAAAAATTAACCATAATCGGTTTTTGTGAATTTTATGTTTTAAAGTTGTATTTTGTGGGTAACAAAAAAAAGGGGCGAGCGCCCCTTCTATTACTGAGTGAGAATGACTTTAATAGCCGTTACTGTGTTTCTGATTGCGGCTAGCATTTTGCACTTTTTTATAAAACTTGGTCTGCTTTTTAAAAGAGGCACGTTTTTCAGCGATGGTGGCACTGTTATGACGTTGCTCTCGCAGTAGTTTCAAATAGTTCTTAAGTCGTCTCTCTTCCAACTCCCCAGAGTCGATAGCCTCTCTTACTCGGCAGTTTGGTTCGTCCTGATGTTGGCAATCCGAAAATCGGCATTGCGCTGCCAAAGACTCTACGTCAGAGAAGGTTTCAGCCACTCCGTCTGCACAATCTATCAGTTGCAATTCACGCATTCCGGGTGTGTCGATCAAGACGGCTCCTGTAGGCATAAAGTGCATTGAACGGCTTGTCGTCGTATGGCGACCCTTGCTGTCATCTTCTCTGATCCCACCAGTGAGCTGAATTTGATCTCGTAGCAAGGTGTTAACCAACGTTGACTTGCCTACCCCTGACGAACCCATGAAAGCGACAGTTTTTCCTGTTTGACACCATGGCAAAAGCCTTTCGCAATGTGACGTATCAAGCGCATTAACACATTCGATCATCAACAATGAGTCTAGCTGCTGTACTTGTCTTTTCTTGTCATCAGCATCGCTAGCTAAGTCAGCTTTGGTCAGAACAATAACAGGCTCAACATCGGCTTCATGTGCAATGGCGAGGTAACGCTCAATTCGACTGAGATTAAAATCATCATTCAGTGAGCAAACAATAAACAAGGTAGTGACATTAGAAGCAATGAGCTGCTCGTTGACTTTGCTACCTGCCGCTTTGCGATGGAACAAGGATTGCCTGTCTAAAAGTCTAATAAAGTGCTGATTGCTGTCGATCAGAACCCAGTCACCAACCGTCATAGTGGGTAGTGATTTATGGATCTCTAATGGAAACTCACACAATTCGTTCAACAGCTTATAGCCACTGCGATGATGCTCGGTGACGCGAGCGGCGGTGAACTGTTGCTCTAAATCTTCTAGTGTTAACTGTTGTTGAAATAGGTTGTTCCAGCCAAGTGTCGTTAAAGACATTGGTTTTTGTGCTTTGGTATTCATAGTTGCCCCAAGCTTACAGATATCTGTATCTATAGAAATTCGCTAGGGTCTTTAGACC
Source organism: Vibrio sp. R10-SF1-ISO8 (assembly GCF_059833805.1). NCBI lineage: Bacteria > Pseudomonadati > Pseudomonadota > Gammaproteobacteria > Vibrionales > Vibrionaceae > Vibrio > Vibrio sp. R10-SF1-ISO8. The sequence goes on from NZ_JCBDHL010000010.1 coordinate 718,297, forward strand.
CCGGTTTAGGTAACACCGGGCAAAGGAAGGGGAGAAGCGGGTTGTTAAAGTGGCTTCACCAATTTTGCCGGGTGGGTTTTAAGTACAATCATCGTATCCTCCTATGGATGTAATTAGGTTTACGCAGGTTATCATAGCAAAAGAGGTGAACATTTGCCCACCTCTCATAGCTAAATTATTGCTTAGTGGTGGTGTTTCATCCCACTCATCACTTTCTTAATAGGTGCAGTGATAGTTTGTTGGTCACCATTAGCAAAGTTGAGTTGCACTTTGATGTTATCGCCTTCAGCAAAAGGTTTAGTGAGGTTGAATAGCATAATATGTAAGCTGCCAGGTTTCAGCACGGCAGTCCCATTTGCAGGGATGGTAATTTGCTCAACTTGGCGCATTTTCATCACATCGCCTTCTTTGATCACATCGTGAAGCTCGACTTTACCTGCCGCATCTGTGCTAGCGGAAACTAGGTAACGATCTTTATCGCTATGGTTCATAAACTCACCAAACACGGCACTGGTTGCGGCATTTGGTGGTGTAGCACGAGCGTATGTACCATGAGCCATTATATCCGAGTTTGCATAAGCCAAAGGGCTCAATGCCAATGAGGCTAAAAGGAGGGCTTTAAGTTTCATCCTGACTATCCTTCTGATGTAATAGTTTTAAAGGTTTCAACCAGCGGTGCTGGTGTGAGTGTATGTGGCACTTTTGTTATCAATGTGCCATCTGGTTTGAGGAAATAGAAATAGGAGCTGTGATCCAGCGTATATTTCAATTCAGAGTTTTCTAACTCGGTTTTACGGAAAATCACGCCATACTTATGGGCAAGAGGAGTTGTTACCTCTAAAGGCGCTGAAAGCCCTTCGATCATCGGGTGGAAGTATTGGGCATATTTGTAAGAGTCAGCAGCAGCATCGCGCTCCGGGTCAAGAGAGATAAACACTGGGCGGAAGTGGCTTTTCGTCTCTTCATCAATTTGGTTTAGTGCTCCGGCTAGCATGGCTAAAGAAGTAGGGCATACATCCGGACAACGAGTAAACCCAAAGTAAACGACCCTAATGCGCTTGTCCTGAGGATCGAACAGTGACACGGCTTTGTTATCTTCGCCAAACAGCGTAATGCTAGAAGTTTCTTGAGGTATAGGAGTATCGCTACTTTGATGATCGAGATAGCTCTTCAGTCCAAAGCCGATTACAAAGGCAGCGACTAAGATTAATGACCAGTTCCTACTCATTGTTCCATCCTTATTGATGTGTTGATCGATTGTTTGCCGTCTGTGATGGTGCCATACCAAGTCATAGAGTCTTCTGTACACACTGGTAGAATAACTTCACCAGTAAAGTTTCCTGAGTCAGATTTGTCGAACTTAAACACAGCGGTCCCCATCTCCATCTCATAACCTTTCAATGTCATTATAAGGCTGTCGCTGTTGGCGTTTTCCCAGTTAACCGTCACTAGTGTTGGGACGAGTGGGTGACTGATGTCTTTGTTAGCTTGAACAGAGATAGTATCTTGTTGGCACTGACTAGTCGTAACCAGGCAGTAGTCATCTAGAGATGCATGTTGGCTTGTGGATTGATACCACTTTACAATGTCACTGGCAAAGAAGCCGGCACCTAACGCCACGGCAGTGAGAAGAAACTTTGCATAGCTGGGCATAACATCTATCCCGAGAGTTAAAAACGAGCGCAATGCTAGCACATAGCGCTCTATATCTATGAGATAACGAGTAAAATTGTGCTCAGCGTCAAGTCGGCTTTAACGATTTCGATGAATGCCATAGATAGCATGGTCTAAAATGCGTTCACCGATTTTTTCTTGATTGGTGATAACGCCTTCCAGAGTCATCCCCACTCTTTCTGCCACATTACGGCTAGCTTGGTTTTCGACCGCTGCTGAAAGTTGGACCTTTTCAATATTCAACTCATTGAAAGCAAAGTCAATAAGATGCTTGACGACGCGAGTGATGATTCCTTTGCCTTGATGGTGTTTTGATAGCCAATAGCCTATTTCTAGGCATTGCCTGTCATAGTCAATATTAAAGCAGCTACAGTTTCCAACGATTTCTCCACGGTACACAATTGCGCATGTAATGGTCTTTCCTTCCGCGTACTCATGCAGCACTCGTTGTACAAACAGACGAAAATCTTGCTCAGTTGCACAATGGGGTGGCCATGCAAGCCATTGGGATAAATAGCCAATTTGGTCGGTTACTAAATCACTGTATTTGGCAGCAAAGGACTCTTGAACTAGTGCGATGGAAATATCGTCATCCACTTTCTTTGTAAACATAGTCTATTCCTTGCATATGTTGTTTAAACCAACCTAACAGACTATAAAGGTGATGGCTAGATTAATTAAATGCAAAAAGAGTTTGATTTCTAGCACGAAAAATACGCACTACGTTGCACGCTTCACAATTCTGTTAATAACCATTCATAATTTGTGGTTTATAGATGGCACTTTCGTTTACCCTGCCGTGCATAAAAATTATTTATAAATGACTAAAGCGTTAGTATGGAAGTGCCCCAAGACGATGTTAGTGTAGATCTACGTCGTGTGTTATTTGAAATTGCCTATGCTCTGGATGCCGTAGGTGTTGATGATATTTATCATGGACATAGAGTCGCTTACATAGCCTTTCGCTGTGCTCAGCGTTTAGGTTGGAATGAAGGTAGATGCCAAACCATCTTCTCACTTGGTCTGATTCATGACTGTGGTGTATCTGAAAGTGCTGAAGTGGGAGAGTTACTAACCGCACTTGCCCCAAGGAATACACGCAAACACTGCGTCAAAGGTTATGAGCTGCTGAAAGCTTGTCGCCCATTATCAGAGCTTGCAATGCCTATTTTGCTCCACCACACTTGGTGGCGGGAGCTAAAAAGCAATCATGCCGTTAGTGAAGAAATTAAGCAGTATGCTACCTTACTGTTCCTTGCTGATCGTCTCGATTACTTGCATGGAAACTATGGGCTAGATTCTTATGGCAATATTACCGAAGCCAGTAAAAAAAGTATTATCGGTGAGCTACAAGCTAACTCCGGCACCATGTTTGAGCCTACTCAAGTTTTCTACATGAGTGAGTTGATAGAGTGCGATGATTTCTGGTTCTCGATGGAAGCGAGATATATTGAAAGCTTGTCTTATACCTTCACGCCACTTTATCGTAATCCGATTGGCTTAGATGAATCGATTGAAGTAGCGGAGTTGTTTGCTCAGATTGTCGATGCGAAAAGCTCATTTACCTATCAGCACTCATTGCATGTTGCTCAGCTCGCCGAGTTTTTTGCTCGTAAGCTTGGTTATTCTGAACGAGCTCGAAAAATGCTCTATCTCTCAGGGTTGATCCACGATATTGGAAAGCTTAAAACACCGAGCGCAATACTGCATAAACCTGCTCAGCTATCGAATGAGGAGTATGCGTGTATTCGTCGTCATGCTACAGACTCACGTCACGCAATACAGCGAATGTTTACCAATCAGCAGATAGTTGAATGGGCTTCAAATCATCATGAGCGACTTGATGGTTCAGGTTATCCGTTGGGGTTAGCCGCTCCTCAATTAGATGAGCCAAGCCGATTAATTGCGGTAACCGATGTTTTTCAAGCGCTTACTCAGTCGCGTCCCTATCGAGAGGGGCTTCCGTTAGAGGAAGCGATTAAGATCATCGAAGACATGGTTAATCTCAATCAGCTCGATCGTAAAGTATTTGAATGTTTGGTAGAGAATGCAGACGAGTGTTACCGTATTTCGACAGGCCAAGAAAGCAAAAAGCCAGTACTTGCATAGTACTGGCCTCTAGAGTCGGCAGAGCCTAAAATTATTACTGGTTCACAAATGCTTTAAAGCGAGCTTGAGTTTCAGCATCTGCTTTGCCGTACCAGAAATGCAGCATTTCTTCTGCAGTGTTATCGCCAGCTTTTACAGGTTTACCGTTAACCTGTGCTGGTAAAGTAACTGGCACAACCGCCGCTGTTGAAACTGCTGCGACACCACCACGACGATTATACTCAGCCAATTCGATTTTGTGGTTACGACCGATTTGCATCCCGTCTTTAACCAACTTGTCTTGCTTCATCTCGATCGCTTGACCGTTTTCATCTTTTAAAGACCATTCTAAGTTACGAATCTTCTTTGAACCTTCGTGCTCATTGCGATACTTCGGTAAGTCAAATTCCAGTTCTTGGTCAGCCACATTGAACGTGCCGATGATCGGATCACTTTCGAGGATGATACGATCTTTACCTTGGTCGAAATACGGTTGGTAAGTGAACAGGACTTGGTTTTCTCCATTCGGTAGCGTAAGCGTTTTGGATGAAAAGAAGCTGCCTGATAGCTCAGGCTTTGCATCGTTCACCACTAAGACGTCGATAGTTTCTGGAATCGAGATAGTAACGTCAGCAGCGGCTAGACCACTGGTACCTAAAGCGATTGCAGCAAGTAATGTTGTTTTTATTTTCATTTTTGGTTCCTAATAAACAGGCACTTAAACTGCAAAGAGAGTGCCTAGCTCGCCGCATGATTTCAAGATGCGAATGTAAGAAGTTTGAAAAATTCATCAAATCTTAATTAGTGCTCACGTTAATGTGGCACGCCAGTTTATAAATTTGAGCTATCTTTCACGGTAATCTGGATAATAACTAGACTATATTAACTAGGTGTTCAATGAATCAGGAGGATAACGCTATGGCATATACCGATATGTTAGACAGCAGACTAGTGTTGTCGCCATGGTATAACGTTGATTACACCCTTTCCCTGCTCAACAAAGAAACGACTCTTCGTTAATGACCTTAAGGTGCTTTCAGCGCCTAAAAAATCTTAATCAAAATCAATATTACCCGCGATTAATTGCAGCGGGGGACGAGATCTATTTAAAGGACATTAATGATGAAACGTATTCCAGAACCTTTCCGTATCAAAATGGTTGAGCCGATCAAAATGACGACGTATGACGATCGAGTTGACGCGTTAAATGAAGCAGGATTAAACCCTTTCTTACTCAGAAGTGACGATGTGTACATTGATTTGTTGACCGATTCAGGTACCGGAGCGATGAGTGATAATCAGTGGGCTGGCTTAATGATGGGGGATGAGTCTTATGCAGGTAGCCGAAACTACTACAACCTATGCGCAGCGGTAGAACATTTCTTTGGTTATAAACTCACCGTGCCTGCGCACCAAGGACGTGGTGCTGAACAAATTCTATTTCCTGCACTCATTGAGCGAATGAAAGCCGTTCGCGGGGGAACAGAGCCAGTTTTCATTTCGAACTATCACTTTGACACTACGGCTGGTCACATTGAGCTCAACGGCGGGAAGGCTATCAACGTGGTGGACAAACACGCTTTTGATACGACAACACCTTACGATTGGAAGGGCAACTTTGATTTAGACAAATTGCAATCAACGATTGAGGCGCACGGCTCAGAAAACATCTGCGCTATTATCACCACCGTGACGTGTAATAGTTCTGGTGGTCAGCCAGTTTCAATGGAAAACATGCGTGCCGTGTATGAGATTGCAACCAAAAACGATATTCCGGTTGTGATTGATTCTGCGCGTTACTGCGAAAATGCCTATTTCATCAAACAGCGCGAAGCGGGCTATCAAGATAAATCTATCTTAGAAATTATTCGCGAGATGTACCAATATGGTGACATGCTCACCATGTCAGCGAAGAAAGACCCTATGGTCAACATCGGCGGTCTCTGTTGTATCCGCGATCATGAAGAACTGTTTCAAGCGGTTCAGACACGCTGCGTACCGATGGAGGGTTTTGTGACCTATGGAGGTATGGCGGGGCGCGATATGGAAGCGCTTGCTCGTGGTTTGTACGAAGGCGCGGATGAAGACTACTTGCATTACCGAATCAGTCAAGTGGAGTATCTCGGTGAGCGCTTAAGAGAAGGTGGGATCCCTATTCAATATCCAACAGGTGGACACGCAGTGTTTGTTGATGCGGCAAAAATTCTACCTCATATCCCTGCTGACGAATTCCCTGCCCAGGTGCTGTGTAATGCGTTGTATCTAGAAGCGGGTATTCGAGCAGTAGAGATAGGCTCACTGCTTCTGGGTAGAGACCCTGAAACAGGTAAACAGAAAGCATCGGAGCTAGAACTGATGCGGCTCACCATACCAAGACGTGTCTATACTAATGATCACATGGACTATATTGCCGATGCAATCATCGCTTTAAAAGAGCGTGCGCACGAGCTAAAAGGGCTGACATTTGATTACGAGCCGCCGGTACTTCGTCATTTCACGGCGCGTTTTAAGTCCAAATAACCTGCTTTTACCGATATAAAAAACGTTAATGAAACTGCCACATCTTAATCGAGCTGTGGCAGTTTTCTATATTGCTTATCATTGAATTTATAGCACTGATGTCTGTAAATAGTTGATTGATATGTCATTTGTACTAATGCGAATTGAATTTATAAATTTTGGCTCGATATCCACTTTAGAATGTAACAACTTAGCAACAACAAAATGATTTCTTATCGTCACTCGAAAATAGTCTTTATTTTTTTCTCCTAAAAAAAAGTCTCTTAAATACTTGAATGTGATGTTCTTTGATCCGTTGAAGAACAGATTTGACTCTGACTTTAGAGTGAACATACAAGGAATGAGAGAAATAGGTATGAATCGTATTACATTGTGCGCGGCGGGTATCGCATTAGCGATCTCAGGCACGACAATAGCGGCACCAACGGCTCCAAGTGTTGATGTATATGGCTCCAATAATCTTCAGTTTTCTAAGATTCAGTTGGCGATGGAGACGACGTCTGGTTACAACCAGATGGTCAAGTATTTCGATGAGGCGGATATTACCGTTAAGTTTAATCAGTGGAGTGGCACGACGGGTGACACATACAAGGTTTACTTTGATGGTGTGCAAGTTGCAACAGGCCCAATTGCGGGCAGTCAAACTACAGCAAGCTTCAAATATGGTAAAGGCGGCCTTTATCAGATGACCATTGAAGCATGTGATGCAACGGGATGTAGCGTTAGCGCACCTGTTGAGGTGACTGTCGCTGATACCGATGGCTCACATTTGAAGCCATTAGCGATGAACATCGACCCAAACAATAAATCTTACAACACAGATCCAAACACAGTTGTTGGTACCTACTTTGTAGAGTGGGGGATCTATGGCCGTGACTATACAGTCGATAATCTACCAGCCGACAACCTGACTCATATACTTTATGGCTTTATACCAATTTGTGGACCGAATGAATCGGTTAAGTCGGTAGGCGGCAATAGTTACAATGCTTTGATGACAGCTTGTCAGGGAGTGCCTGATTATGAAGTTGTTATTCATGACCCTTGGGCAGCGTACCAGAAGAGCTTCCCTCAGGCTGGGCATGAATATAGCTCTCCTATCAAGGGCAACTACGCTATGTTGATGGCGCTTAAGCAGCGTAACCCAGATCTAAAAATCATCCCGTCAATCGGGGGGTGGACGCTTTCTGACCCATTTTTTGATTTTACCACTAAAGCCAACCGCGACACCTTTGTTGCTTCTGTTAAACGTTTCCTAAACACATGGAAATTTTACGATGGTGTCGACATTGACTGGGAATTCCCTGGCGGCGGCGGTGCGGCGGCTAATTTGGGTGATCCAGTCAATGATGGCCCAGCCTATATTGCATTGATGCAAGAGCTAAGAGCAATGCTCGATGAACTTGAAGCATCGACAGGCAGAACTTATGAACTCACCTCTGCCATTGGTGTGGGTTACGACAAGATTGAAGATGTGAACTATGCTGAAGCGGTTCAATATATGGACTACATTTTCGCTATGACTTACGACTTCTACGGAGGTTGGAACAACGTTGTAGGTCATCAAACGGCGCTTTACTGTGGTAGCTTCATGCGTCCAGGTCAGTGTGATGGCACGGGGGTAGACGAAAATGGAGAACCGTATAAAGGTCCAGCTTACACGTCTGACAATGGTATTCAGCTTCTATTGGCACAAGGTGTACCTGCGAGCAAGCTAGTACTAGGCGCAGCAATGTATGGTCGAGGCTGGGAAGGCGTGACACCAGACACCTTATCGGATCCAACTGATCCAATGACAGGTGTCGGGAACGGTAAACTTAAAGGTTCAACCGCTCAAGGCGTGTGGGAAGACGGTGTAATCGACTACAAAGGTGTGAAGTCTTTCATGCTTGGTGCTGATAATACAGGTATTAACGGCTTTGAGTATGGATATGATGCACAAGCTGAAGCCGCTTGGGTGTGGAACCGTACCACAGGGCAGTTAATTACTTTCGATGATGACCGCTCTGTAAAAGCCAAAGGGGCATATGTTCGTAATCTAGGTCTTGCAGGTTTGTTCTCATGGGAGATCGATGCAGATAACGGCGATATCCTTAATGCAATGCATGAAGGTTTAGCTGGTGGTCCACCAGTAAACCGTGCGCCTCAAGCAAGTGCTGGTGCGGATGTGACTGTCGTTGGCCCTGCAAGCGTCACTCTAGATGGTAGTGCATCAACGGACTCAGACGGTACGATTGCGAGCTATCAATGGACACAAGTCTCAGGAACGCCTGTGACACTTACAGGAGCTGATAGCGCGAGTGCAAGCTTCGCTGTGGCTGAAGTCGCGCAGACAGAAACGCTTAGCTTCAAGCTTACTGTAACAGATAACGATGGCGCGTCAGCTTCAGATACGGTTGTGGTTACCGTGAACTCGAAAGACATTCCGCCAGTGAATCAAGCGCCGGTAGCGGCAGTAACAGCGCCAGCAAATGTTAATGCGGGTGATGTTGCTGTGGTTGATGCCTCTGCTTCAACGGATGCTGACAACGATCCACTTACATACACTTGGGATGTACCAGCAGGTCTTAATGCAACAGTAAACGGTTCTAGTGTGACATTTACTGCGGCAGAATACACTGCGGACACATCACTTGCCTTTACTGTGACGGTTAGTGATGGAAAAGCAACGTCAACGGCTTCAGCGACCGTCGTCGTGGCTAAGAAGTCCTCAGGTGGAGAGTTGTGTAGCAACCTTTGGGTTGATACTGCGGTATACAACGGCGGTGACCAAGTTTCTTGGGCAGGTAAAGTTTGGGAAGCGAAATGGTGGACTCAAGGTGATAATCCATCACAGTCAGGCCAATGGGGCGTGTGGAAAGAAGTAGGTGCAGCGAATTGCCCTACTAACTAATACCATTCATTACTATGTAAAACTCTAACAAAAAGCCATTCGGGTTATCCGAATGGCTTTTTCCTATTGGTTTGAACTGAGTAACTAATTAACAGCTCTAACCTTGCCTTGTTTGAGGTTGGTTAGAACTTCAGACTTAGGACCATCGGCAATTACACATCCTTTTTCCATAACAATGACACGGTCTACTACATCAAGCATCGAGGTTTTATGGGTAATTAAAATCAGTGTTTCACTCGACTTCAACTGCGAGAGTTGCTGTTTAATGTGCATTTCGGAGCGGTTATCCATTGCACTGGTAGGTTCATCCATAAGTAAGACTGGCGGACGACCCAGTAAAGAACGAGCAATAGCTACCGCCTGACGTTGACCACCAGAGAGTAACATACCACCTTCCCCCACTTGGCGTTCAAGTCCGGCAGGATCTTGCTGAGTAAACACTGTAACACCTGCTCGGTTAGCGGCGTCAAGTACATCTCTGTCATCGGCAAGAGGACGGCCTAAAGTGATGTTGTCACGTATACTGCCGTAAAAAAGTTGGCTATCTTGTGGCACACAACCAATATTTCTTCGGATATCAATATGGTGCAATTGGTCGATATCGGTATCATCGATACGAACATGACCTTCTGTTGGTTTATACAAGCCCATAATCAGACGTTCAAGGGTTGTTTTACCAGAGCCAATACGACCGATAATAGCCACTTTTTCACCGGGGTTGATCGTCAGGCTTAAATCTCGAATGGATGCGATAGGAGAGTCAGGATAGTGGAACGTGACCTTATCCAATTCAATCTTACCGTGAACAATTGGGCGGTGAATATAGCGCTTGCCTTCTTCTTGTTCGTCCGGCATCGACATCACTTGCTCAATGATGGTCATTGACGACTTAGCTTGGTTATAGCGAGTAGAAAGTAAAGAGAGCTGAACCATAGGGCCGATTGCACGACCGCTGAGCATGGTCGCGGCGATAAGCCCACCCATGGTGAGTTCCCCTTCAGAGATCAAATATACACCAAGAATAATCATACCTACGTTGGAAGCTTGCTGAACAAATCCCGCGGTGTTTTGGATGCCATCGGTGATACGTCGGCTTTTAATATTCCAGTTCGCCATGTGAGCGACCGCTTCTTCCCAGCGAAATTGGAACTGACTTTGTGCGCCAAAAAGTTTGACCGTTTCAAGGCCAGAGAGGCTTTCGATAAGGTTGGCGTATTTCTGGGAGGCTAAGCGCGAGCCCTCTTCGATGGTATGTCTCAGTGGTCCCTGAATTAAGGCTGAGTAAATCATCAAAATGAGCACGCCGACTATAGGTACTATGACCAAATTCCCAGCCATTAACCAAATCAGGACTAAGAAGAGAATCGCAAAAGGCAAATCGATCAGTGAGCCGATGGTTGCTGAGGTGAAAAACTCGCGGATAGATTCAAACTCTTGAAGGTGACGAGCAAAAGCACCAACCGAAGCTGGTCGAGCCTCCATACGAATTCCCATGACTTTGCTAAACAGCTTAGATGAAATCAGTATGTCTGACTTTTTGCCCGCCACATCAATAAAGTAGCTACGCAATAGCTTAAGGGTTAGGTCAAAGAGGAAGATTACAAAAATACCGCTTGCTAGTACCCACAGCGTTTCAAATGCTAAATTAGGCACAACCTTGTCATACACTAAGCGCGTAAACATAGGCGCCGCGACGGCGAATAGATTGATTAAGATGGACGCGATTAGAACATCGCGGTAGATTTTTTTCGATTGCCAAATGGTGCCCCAAAACCAGTGTCCTTCACGAGTCTTAAGAACCTCTGGGGAGCGCTCATCGTAGCGAAATTGCTTTTTTACCAGGAAATAGCGACCAATATACAGCTGCTCGAGTTCATCGAGTGGTATTGAGATTGGGACCAATCCTGACTCACCAGTTACAATTTCAGCTTCCGTCTTGTCGTCGTTGATGCTGTTAAGAACACAAGCATCACCGCTTTTAAGAATGAGTACTACTGGCAAGACAAGTTGAGAAATCTCTCTAATTGCAGCACGGTTTTCCTTTGCCACCAAACCCGCGCGCTCGGCGGAGCGAGGGAAAAGGAAAGGAGTAAGCTTACCATCAGATAAGGGTAAGCCATTAATTAGTGCCTCTGGTGAGTTTGCTAATCCATAGTATCGACTGACGTAGATAAGTGAATTTAATAGCGGATCCTGCATGCTATACCTTTTGTTATTTATTTATCTACGATGAAGCCTTGAAAGACTTCAATAAAGTGCTCAGAAAGGAAATCTAGCTGAGTCTGAGTCTCTACACGTGAAGCAATGGTCTTAATGCCCAAGTTATGCGCTGTTCGGGATATAGAGGTTAGCGTAAATTTCTGTTTCTCATCATCTAGATGGTGAGTATATAGATAATCTAATTTCACATACGCAGGACGGAACTCGTTGATGTAATCCAAAGATTGGAAGTTACGGCCATAATTGTCGACACCAAAGTCCGCTCCTGCACCACGAACGGCATTACAGAATAAAGCAGTATGGTGCGGTGAATTGATAAAGCAATTTTCAGGAATCTCAAAATGCAACAGCGAGGCAATCGATGAATGCTTATTGAGCAATTGTGTCACCCAGCGGATAAAGCTTGGTTGAGAAATACTGCTTTGCGCAATGTTGATGGCAACAGGTTCACTAAATTCGCCTGCTTCTAATCGATCAACAATCGCTTTGATCACATATTCATCAAATAGGTGGCTGGCATTGAGCTGCTCTAAAGCAAATAGGTATTGATTGGCACTGTATCGTTCGCCATCTTTCTCAATTGCAGAGAACACTTCACGGTGATAGGGCTGACCCCAGCTATTATTTGCCGCCTGGAAGCGGAAGCTAAACCAATCATTACTGATCGCTTCGTCCACCAATGTTTTCCACTGCTGTTTACCCATTAGGTTATCAGTATCTTCTCCGGTCACATAACCATAGTTGAGCTCAGGGTTAGATTTAGCATTAGCCAAAGCGTTATCAAGCATGGTGAGCAGCTCTGTAGAGCTTGTCGATGCTTTGTTGTAAACCACACCTAACGATAGGTTTGCGGTAGCCATACCTGTTGGATCGGCGTTGATATCTTGCACGTATGTGACGATACTTTCGGCAATCAATTTGAGCTCAGAATCATCAACATTCGGTAAGATAAAGCCAAATTCCTCAGTTGAGATACGTGCGAGAGTGACATCTGGAGATGACATTGACACCTTCAAATGATCGGCCAGTTCTCGAACCATGCCGTCACCCGCTTCATAGCCTTTATCATCATAAAGCTCACGGATAAAGCTAGCTTCGAGTATTGCTACACCGCCAATGCCACCTTCACCAATCCAAGAATTCAACTGGCTCATGTAGTACGCACGGTTACCAAGTTGAGATACTGGGTCAATGTAGGCGCGTTCACGAAGTTGCTGAGCTTCTTTTGCTTGTGCTTTGAATGACTTCTCAAGTTGGGCGGACATACTGTTGATGCCATCTACAACGTAAATTAAGTCTTGAGTTGCAGGCCTTGGCAATGGTTCGCCAAACTGATTGTTTGCGACTTGCTCCATTTTGCTTACGATGAGCTGCAAAGGGCGAAGTGCGCGTCGAAGGATAAATGAGATCGAGAATAAACCAATGAGCATGATCAGGCAGAATGCGATGACTAAACGTTCAAATGCAAGCCATAGCTGGGTGTAGGCATCCCCAGGGTGGCTGACAATTTCAACTTCAGCTAACTGCATCCATCCACTGGTCACAACTCGTCGGTCATGTATCTTGTCGAACAGATTAAGGCGAGTGAACCATTTAGGTACGTTGTTTGGCTTAACCGGATATGAGCGCAGAATCTCGTCTCCGGTATCTAGGAAGATCAATCGTACGACCGAATAGCTACTGCCATCAAACAAGGCATTAATGACCGATTCAACGGCAACCTGATCCTTGTTCTCCAAATACGGCGCGAGTGCTAGACCAACCGTATTGATGGTGTTGTTAACCTCGGAGCGCTGTTGTTGAATGAGGTTGTTTCGAGTGGTGTTAAATTCGATGACAAACACCGAAATTAACAGCATCAAAATGACCGCAATCATACCCGCGACAAGTTGTTTATATAAAGTCATATTGCCTACTCATCATAATTGACTACTGGTTTGTTTAGTTTGAGCGATCTCTCGCGTGCACGGAGGTCATTCCATAAGCTTAGCCTTGAAGACTTCCCTGCAAGTTGTCCTTGTTTCGACTTCATTAGCCACAGGTTTTTACCGTTAAAACTGTAGATCGGTAATAAATCTCGGCGTTTAGAGGCCCGTTTAATTTGTGGGTTAATGTTGTCGAGCAGAATCGGTTCTGCACTTGGCTTTGAGTAATAGGCTAAAACCATATGAAATTGATTTAATTCAATGGCTTTAACATACACCAAGCGGAGTTTTTTATCTGATACACCCAGTTCAAGAAGGGAAAAATACTTAGCGATTGTGAAGTCTTCACAGTCACCAGCATTGCTGCCAAGAAACTCCAAAGGAGTCGCCCAGTAGTCGTTTTTCCCCCACAGGTTAATATCGTTGACGAAATTAAGTTGATTAAAGAAGTTGTTTACTTTAGTCAGCTTATCTCGCTCTGGGATCGACTTATATTGCGCCATCTCTTTGCGCCATGTCTCTACACGCCGGCCTGCACGGTCACCGTAGGTTTTTCGTACAGCATCAACCCACCGTTGCTCTTGAGTGTTAAGAGCAAATGACGTGGTTGCGGCTAACAGCAGTACAGCGAAAGCAATCAGGCCGTTGGCAAACAAGCGAACCTTCAAATTGTGTTCTCTGGCTGTTTGTTAATCATACAATCTATTCCTTTAGAGCATTGTTTTGTGCGCTAAGAATTGGCTTAAGCAGGTACTCTAAAATGGTCCGCTTGCCAGTGATAATATCGACCGATGCGGTCATCCCAGGAATAATCGGGAGTGAGTTGTCTTTATCGAGACTTGTCTCTTTTGTCCGTACACGCACTAGATAGTAGCTATTGCCCTCTTCATCCGTTGTTGTATCGGCACTAATATGTTCTAGCGTGCCTTCTAAGCCGCCATATTTAGTAAAGTCGTAAGCACTAAACTTAACGATAGTGTGAAGATCTGGACGCAGAAACGCGATATCTTGCGGTGCGATTTTGGCTTCAACGAGTAGAGTGTCTTCACTTGGTACTATTTCAACAATATCCATACCGGGTTGGATAACCCCACCAACCGTGTTGACGTTGAGGGTTTTGACCGTACCTGTGACGGGAGAAGTGACTACTGTACGATTGACACGGTCTTCTAGTCCCACGGTCGATTCTGTAAGGGAAGAGAGTTTGTCTTGTGCTTGGTTGAGCTTCTCTTGCTGCTCTGAGCGAAACTTCTGCGCTGCATCAATACGGCTTAGCATGGCTTCGCGAATTGCAGATCGAAGGACAGGAACCTTGAGCTCGCTGGAAGTCATCTCGCGTCGAGTGTCGTTGACCTGACGTTGAAGCTTGAGTAATTCAATTCGTGGTACAACACCTTCTTCAGCAAGTGGCTTGGTAATTTCTAGCTCTTTGTTTGCAAAGCGGTAGCTCTCGCGTAAGTTTCTCACTCGCGCCTGGATTTCGACTAAATCTTGCTGTTTCTGTTTTACTTGCTGATCAAGAAGTGAGATCTGGTTACGAAGATTATTCAAATCTTGACGATACTCTGCGCGTTGGCGAGCAACTAGATTGGGTTGAGTTTCTTCGAGAACCGGTGGGAAGGCCAACTTGTTAAAGTTGAGTATCACGCTTTTCTGCCAATTGTTTTCATCAAAATCTTCATTGAGCTCCACACTAGTAATGGAAGCGGAAAGCTGTAAAACACTCGCGGTTAAGTTGGCGACCTGCTGCTCACGTTCTCGGTAATCGGAACGGAAACGCGTATCGTCAATAAGCAATAGCTGCTGGCCTTTTTCAACCTTTTGACCTTCACGGACAAGGATCTCTTTGACGAGACCACCTTCTAAGTTCTGCACAACCTGAATTTGAGAAGAAGGAACGACTTTACCCTGACCGACAGTGACTTTATCGATTTCTGCCCAAGAAGCCCAAATAGCGGCAAGCACAAAAAAGAGCACCATGACCCACAGCATCACACGAGCACTATTGGGTGTGTTTAGTAGGAGTGCCGCTGTTTTGTCGTCGACATAGTCCAGTTCGTTAGGAGTAAGCTTGTCATAACCGCTCTTACTCATGGGTAGTCCTTATTATATGGAGTTATTCTATTGATTTTATTACTCATGACTCAAAATGTTAAGGATTTGCTGTCAGATTTGTCCTAGTAAAATAGTTAACTTAGATTTAATCGATGGTTTTTATAGAGTGTAGCGTTATCCGTTGCCTTGGGCTTGAGTTCTTATCATTAAGAGCGCACAATCGACAAAAAAATTTCGCCGAGGAGAAAAGATGGAACTTGATGATATTCGCCGCGAATACACAAAAGGTGGTTTGCGTAGAAAAGATTTGTTGTCAGACCCAGTTGCTCAGTTCAATTTGTGGTTGAAGCAAGCGATTGACGCCAAGCTCACAGATCCAACTGCAATGACTGTGGCAACTGTTGATGAGACAGGTCAGCCTTTCCAGCGAATCGTATTATTAAAAAACGTCGATGAGCAAGGGTTTATTTTTTATACGAACTTAGGTAGTCGTAAGGCGCAACAGATTGAGCACAATGCTAAAGTGAGCCTTCATTTCCCTTGGCACCCGCTTGAGCGACAGGTCCATATTACGGGAGTTGCCGAAAAACTGAGTGCTGTCGAAAACATGAAGTACTTTTCTTCAAGGCCTAAGTCAAGCCAACTTGCTGCTATCGCAAGTAAGCAAAGCAGTCGCATTACAGCACGTGGGGTATTGGAAGGTAAGTTCTTAGAGCTGAAAAAGAAATTTGAAGCGGGTGAAATCCCAGTACCAAGTTTCTGGGGAGGCTACCGCATTAAGCCAGAAAGCATTGAGTTCTGGCAAGGAGGGGAACATAGACTTCATGACCGCTTCTTGTTCTCTAAAGACCACGAAACGTGGCATATTGATCGCCTAGCTCCATAGTCAAAACGCCGCTTTATTAAGTGGCGTTTTCTGCATTAAGAGCTACGGATATTTGAGTTTTTAACAAGGTTTCTGGTATGTAGGAGCCGTAGCCCTGCTCAAGTGCCAGATCGATAAGGTGAGCCTTAGAGTGCGCGCCAAATTTGTGCCGAAGCCTCACGACATAGCTTTCTAATGTTTTGATCGATATTTTCATTATTTTGGCGATGTAACTTGGCTTTTTACCATACAGCAATAGAAACAGTGCTTCAGACTCCCTTGAGGTCAGTTTATTGCTCAAGGTGTTTGTTGGTGGAGTGTCACCTGCTAAGGTTTCATTCGATGTGAGCCCAGTTGCGCGACATATCCAGTGGCTCACTTCTAAAATGGCGGTATTCGACAGCTCTTGGCCATAAAATATCGTGCCTTGTACCTGTCCATTGTCGTCTAGCCACGGGGTCTTAGTAAATATATGGGCACGCCAGCTACCATCAGGGTAAGGGTGAATATCTAAGATCTTAAGCTGCGCTTTATTCTCGATAACGTATCGGTCTTGCTTCACAAAGTCAGCAGCACAACGGGATGTTGGGCTAGGCATTTGGCTGTCAGATAAGCCAGTACACTGGCTAGATTGCGTGAAACCGATAAGTTTGGCGTAGGCTTCGTTAGCGTAAACAAA
This sequence comes from Vibrio sp. R10-SF1-ISO8, assembly GCF_059833805.1. NCBI lineage: Bacteria > Pseudomonadati > Pseudomonadota > Gammaproteobacteria > Vibrionales > Vibrionaceae > Vibrio > Vibrio sp. R10-SF1-ISO8. The sequence goes on from NZ_JCBDHL010000010.1 coordinate 735,216, forward strand.
AACAGAATTCAGGTCTTTACAGCCCCAATAGCCGGGGAGTTGATTGAATAGAGAGGCTTGTTGTTCGTTCACTTATCAATATAAAACTTATAAAACAGGACGAATATCATATCAGATTTAAATATTCTGTACGATAAAAAATGCCAGGCATCTTACGATGACTGGCAAACACAAGAAATAATCTTGTCGACGTTTAGAAGAGGTTCTATGAACTCAGTGGTTCACTGAGTATAGACGTATCAATAGATACTGAGTTAGGTAATACAACCTGACTCGTTAGTTATCATATCTCTTTGATAGTAATAAAAAAGGGGGGAAATCCCCCCTCTAGATTGATCAGTTGATGTCTCTGACTACGCGGAAGCCAAGATAATTTGCAGCTTCAAACGTTGACAAGTAGAGTTGCTTATCTGATGCCGCCATGTCTGGCGAGAAATTCCAAGCGCCACCTTTAGCAATGCCTTTAGGGCTACTCGTCCATTGCCAAACGTTACCCACTACATCGTAAAGACCTAATTGGTTCGGTTTAAAGGCACTGACTGGTGATGTGCTCGTGTTAGACCAAGGAGTACCACTCCAACCGGTATTGGCTTCACCAGAGATGAATGCGTCTCCCCACCAATATTTATCTTGGCTACCAGCACGAGCAGCGACTTCCCATTCTTCTTCAGTAGGTAGACGATAAGCTGCTCCTGTCTGCTTACGTAGCCAATTAGCATACGACTTAGCATCGTTTTGGCTGACACAAACCACAGGGGAGTTAGGGTACTGCTTAAAGCCAGGATCACGCCAGCTTGCTTTAGATACGGGAGTGACTTCACCATTCACAAGTGCAGTACAGGTGTTTTTAAGCTCTGCATCCGTTTGGTAATTGGTGTGCTCAACAAAGGTCGCAAATTGACTCACTGTGACCGGAGTCGCGCCAATACCGAAAGCATGATCAAGGAATACTTGTTTCGAGGCATTTTCACCCGTGAAGTATTTTCCTTGTAAAACAGCAATCATTTCAGGTGCTTGACCATCATTTGCCATACCGTCAGCAAATTTACTGCCTGCTCGAAGTGGGTTGGACTTTTCTTTTAGAACCGCTCGAATTGCAGTGTCAGACTTGACCGAGACTTGCTGGGTAAATGCTTTGTAGCCCTCTTTTTGTACAGTAACGTCGTGAAGGCCGATAGGCAGCATAATTTCAACAGGTGTACTACCGTAGGAAACGCCATCGATATAAACACTGTCGTTGAACTGATTAGAGCGTACCGCAAGTGTTACCCATGCCATTTCTTGGTCGGCTTGTAGCTCTCGTGACGTGCCAGGTGCGAAACAGTATTGAGTGCCCACGTGCAACAAGTCACATGCAGCTTTCGCTTTAGGGCGAGCTTCTAGTTCTACGTCCATGATAGTGCGATAACGGACACCATCGTAGAAACCGGCCTGCTTAGTCGCGTGTTTAATCACATGGATATTAAGAGATGTGTCATTGATATTGCGCTTAACCAGAGCACTTTCGCTTGTATGTTCCGCTATTTCAGCTCTAAACTGTTTGACTGCTTTTTGCAGAGCAAGCTCTTTAGTTTGCTGGTCACATTGCGAAAGGGTAAGCGATGGTTGGCATCGGTTAGTAAAGCTAACGGAAATCTGCTGCGGTTGTTTCAGCTCAGCCCTAAGCTGTTCAACTCGAGCCCGAATTTTATCTTCGTCTAAACCAGCGATCTTCTGTTCTATAGCTTCAAGCTCAGCTTGGCGAGTTGCAAATACATTACGTATTTCTACCAGCTCTTGCTCTGTTGACAAGCGTGCCTTTTGGTTCTGTTTAACCGCCGACCACGCATCTTGGTAGGATTTTTGTGATGCAGCAAGATCAATGTTTGGATCGTCAATCATACGTTGGTAAGCATTCTCTAGCTTACTTTTAGCATTAGAGAACGTTTCATCCAAAGACTTGGCCTTTTGCTCAAGAGAGTCCAATTCTAATTTCTTGCTATCTAGCAGCGCTTGCTGCTGTTCTTTCGCTTGTAGCGCAGCTTTTAACTCATCGTGTGTTGTGAACAATTGGTCATCAATCTGGACCAATGTCTTCGGTGCTTCTTCTGCTTTGACAGGAGATAGAAGCAAACACGGAGATAATGCTAACAAAAGGGCTGGTAAACCTGGGCGCATTGTCTTTCTTCTACATCTAATTATTGATTAATTGGCTTATTTTAAACGAAAACGCCACTTTGTCTTAAGTTATCCGTTGATAACTTAGGATCAAAATGGCGTTTTTAGCTCAATCTTGTGAATTCAGTATGAATTTCAAGCGTTATCCACTCGGGCGCAACTTAACCCAAACTGTATCATTTGCGTTTACGCTAATCTCGCGATTGTAAGTCTCGAAACCATTCTTTGATACAGTAACTTGGTGTTTACCACGTGGCAGCACTACTTCAACGGGCGTACTGCCGTAGTTGATACCGTTGATAACAACCGCATCATCGTACTGATCAGAACGAACGGTCACGTTGACCCAGTTCTTATCGTTCTTTTTGGTTTTTGCAGCTTGGTCGCCTTTTAAACAGTAGCGAGAAGATACATTAAGCAGCTTACATGCTGCTGAAGCTTCTGGACGAGCTTGAAGCTGAGACTGCATTTGTGTGAAGTAGCTATTGTTACCTTCAAAACCAGAACGGATGATTTGGCTCTCCTGAACATGGACGTTGAGCTGAACACCTTTTGCATTCTGCTTAGCTAAGTTCGATTCAGTTAGACGATCCATTAACTTAGCTTTAAAGGCTTTAACCGCTTTTTGCTTAGTTAGATATTGGCCTTGGCTAGTACACTCGCCCAATGTCATTGTTGAAGAACAGGTAGTTTTGTAGCTTGTTTCAAGTACATCGCTTTCACGAAGTTCAGCAGCAATACGTTTAACACGCGCTTCAACTTTTTGCTCTTGGAGATAAGAAAGCTCCGAGTTGACGCGTGCTTGTTTCTGCTTGATTTGCGAAAGGCGCATCTCACTTTCAGTGATTGCTTGCTGGTTTTCAAGTAGTGAAGATTGGTTCTCTTTCACCTCAGACCAAGCATCTTGGTAAGCTTTTTGGAATGAAACTAAGTCGATATCTGGATCATCTAAGAGGCGGTTATACTGTTTGTCCAGTGCCGACTTGGTGCGATTACGCTTAGCGTTGAGTTCCTGCTCACTACGCTTAAGCTTACTTTTATCATTCTGAAGTTGTTGGAGACGTTCAGCTTCAGAGTCGAACTCTGCAGCCATTGTACCCATTTCCGCTTCTTTATTTTCTAATTTACTCTCGATTTCTGCAACAGGATCGCCCTGTACATTTTCTTCTGCAAAAATCGAAGTCGAAACCCAAAGAGGGCTTAGCGCAAGCAAAAGCGCTGGGATGCGACGTGTGATCATAAGTCCCTGCAACAATTAACGTTTAAATTACCAAAGTAAAATATTTAAACCCAGTGCATATATCTAAAGACATGCACTTTAAAATAGGAAAAAGACAAACTTTTGACAGTCCATTGTTAAGATGCCTTGAAAAGGTCGATTTCTTCCATTTTTTCATCTCTATTTCTAGAGAGTGTTACCTAAGCTTATCATAAATCGAGATAAACTTATCTAATACATAATCCATTTTGGGCGCATTGGAGAAATATGCAAGTAAAGATTCTTGATCGGTAAGCGGTAAAATGGATAGAAGTGACATAAGCCGTAATTTATGTGCACTTGATCATTCTTCCAGTAGCTGGATTGGTGGTTTTTTCAACAACAAGAAATGGCTCCGGAGACGAGTCTTACTGAGCAAAATGCAACCTATTTGATAAATTATCAATAGGAATTTCGAGTTGAATCACTTTTGGTATACCATGAACATTCCGCCACCAAATACACTAGTGTACAGCTATGTCTTCAACCTTTAAGTCAGAAAACAAACCATCAGCTGCCAAAGATTTGTCACCCTTGCCTGCGCAATTGGTCACTTTGCCGTCTTACATGGAGTGCCATGACCATAGTTACACTCAAGTGGTCATTGGATTGAAAGGAAAAGCAGAATTCGAAGTCAGTGGTTATGGTAACTTGGTGGGACCGGGTCAAGGCTGTGTGGTGACTTCTGGTACAGGTCATGCCTTTGGTGGAGTACTGGAGCAATCAGATATCTTAGTGCTTAACATGCCTTTGCCTAAAGATGACGATCCTTTGTTGCTACAAAGACTGAATGACCTTAATCAAAAGGATACCTACTTTCAGCTGGATAGCCAGATTCAAAAATTGATTCAAATGCTAGTAGCAGAAATGCAGTCTAGCCCGGATGACCTTCTACTAAGCAGAGCCTGTAACGATACGGTTGTTGCGCTATTGCAACGCCACATGTCTGCATTTGCTAATTCACGGCGCGATTCTCGTTTTGATTTAGAGGCAATCGACCGTTACATCGAGCAGCACCTAAGTCAAAAAATCTCCGTTACCCAGCTTGCTGGCAGTGTGTTCCTTGGAGAAAGCCAGTTTCACTCGCTATTTAAAGAGCAAATGGGTATTACTCCCCACCAATATGTATTAGGCAAACGCATTGATATGGCTAAACAGCTCATAGAGCAAGGTCATCTCACTTTAGGTCAAGTGGCCGAATTTACCGGATTCTCTGGCCAAAGTGCCTTCACACATACTTTTTCTCGCCTTCAAGGCATGTCACCGTCTCTGTACAAGAAACAATTTGGTTAAATAAGATAACTTTAACCATATATTATTTTGCTTATTTGCATGTGACTCTGTATTTGTTTTGTTAATAATCAGAGTTTTTAGCAAAAAACTCGGAGTTTTTGACAAGTAATCTTCTCGGGCTCAAAATACACTGCAAGCCATTGTAGGAAACCTGAACTAATTTCAGGTCTGAGATTGAGGAAAACGCATGTTTACAGCGACTGACGTGTTAAATGCTGAGTTTGTTGAGCAACCGCTTAACAAGCTTTGGTCGTTGATCTCTCCACTATACATGGTGGATGAATCACAATGGCTTAATCAATTGCTGCCATTAGCAGTGCCAACCGATGGCGAAAAAGAGCAAATTGCTGCAAAGACGACCGAGCTGATTGAAGCGATACGAGCGAATAAAAAGTCGATTCAGATGATCGATGCGCTATTGCTTGAATACAGCCTTGATACGCAAGAAGGTATCTTGCTGATGTGTTTGGCAGAAGCGCTGATGCGTATCCCAGATTCAGCAACGGCTGATGCACTGATTCGAGACAAATTGACTGTAGCGGATTGGAAATCTCATCTTAAGAATTCAGACTCGGTGTTTGTTAACGCCTCGACTTGGGGATTAATGTTGACTGGCAAGGTCGTGGGCCTTTCTGAAAACGAATCTCAGAGCCCGGTGAGTGCGGTTAACCGCCTAGTAAACAAAATGTCCGAGCCTGTAATCCGTAAAGCGATGCACCAAGCGATGAAAGTGATGGGGCACCAATTTGTACTTGGACGCAGCATTGCTGAAGCGCAAAAAAATGGTCGCCCAATGCGCGACAAAGGCTTCACCTATTCTTATGACATGTTAGGTGAGGCAGCACTAACAACCGCTGACGCTAACAAGTATTTCAAAGATTACCTCATGGCGATTGAAGCCGTAGGACGTGACAATTATGGATTGGATACCAGTCCAGCACCCTCGGTTTCGATCAAGCTATCTGCACTTCATCCACGTTACGAAGTTGCCAATGAACAGCGAGTGCTGACTGAGCTATATGACACGCTCCAACAGTTACTTCGCCGTGCGGTTGAGCTTGATGTTGCGATTACCATTGATGCAGAAGAAGCAGACCGTCTTGAGCTTTCTCTAAAACTGTTTGAGAAAGTGTATCGCAGCGAACTTGTTAAAGGTTGGGGTAAGTTTGGCCTGGTAATTCAAGCCTACTCGAAACGTGCTTTGCCTGTTCTAGTTTGGATCAATGGTCTAGCAAAAGAACAGGGGGACTTAATTCCACTTCGCCTTGTGAAAGGTGCTTACTGGGACAGTGAAATCAAGTGGTCACAACAAGCGGGTTACACTAACTATCCAGTGTATACTCGCAAAGAAGCGACAGATGTAGCTTATCTTGCCTGTGCGCGCTTCCTACTGAGCGACAATGTCCGCGGCAATATTTTCCCGCAGTTCGCTAGCCATAACGCGCAAACGGTGACATCGATTGCGGTCATGGCAGAGCATAAAGATTTCGAATTCCAGCGCCTTCATGGTATGGGAGATTCTCTTTACAACCACGCGATGGAAGCTTACCAACAGTCAGTTCGTATTTATGCGCCCGTTGGTAGCCATAAAGACCTGCTTCCTTATTTGGTACGTCGATTACTAGAAAACGGCGCTAATAGCTCTTTCGTACATCGATTGGTCGATGCACGCTGTCCTGTAGAAACATTGACCCAGCATCCAGTTGACATGCTAAATGCGTTTGAAACGCTAAATAACGCCAGTATCCCACTGCCAACTGACGTGTTCCCTGAGCGCAAGAACTCACTTGGCGTCAACGTTGATATTGAAAGTGAAGCAAAGCCGTTTGAGCATGAGGTAGAAAGCTTCTTGAGCAAAAACTGGATGGCAGGACCAATCATTAATGGTGAGTTCCTTGCCGAAAGCATGATCAAGGAAAACATCAACACTGAATCGGTGACGGCACCTTACGACAGACGTATCCATGTTGGTCAGGTCGCTTTTGCTACCCTTGATCATGTTTCCGCTGCTATTGAAGGTGCAGAGCAAGCATTTAGTGCATGGCAATCAAGTCCGAAATCTCAACGTGCGGAAAAACTGGATACCTTAGCCGACCTACTTGAAGAGCACTTGGCAGAGCTCGTAGCCATCTGTCATCAAGAGGCAGGTAAGACGATTCACGACAGCATTGATGAAGTTCGTGAAGCGGTTGATTTCTGTCGTTACTACGCCAAACAAGTCGACGCACTTGGCGAGTTGGCGGTGAAAGGCTTTGATGGGCAAAGTCGCGTTGTCACTCGTCAAGGACGTGGTGTCTTTGTTTGTATCAGCCCATGGAACTTCCCGTTGGCGATTTTCCTTGGACAAATAACCGCAGCCCTTGTTTCTGGAAACACGGTTGTTGCTAAGCCTGCGGAGCAAACTAGCCTAATCGCAGCTCGCGCTGTAGAACTTATGTTAGATGCGGGTTTCCCTGCAGGTACTATCCAATTACTACCTGGCCGCGGCGCAGAAATTGGTTCGGCGCTGACCTCGCACTCTGCAATTGCAGGTGTCGCGTTTACTGGCTCAACCGCCACAGCGCAGCGAATCAACCAAACTTTGGCAGAGCGCGATGCAGCGCCAGTACCATTTATTGCTGAAACTGGTGGTCAAAACGCGATGATCGTCGATAGTACTGCGCTTCCAGAGCAAGTGGTTCGTGACGTAATTCGTTCTGCATTTGCTTCTGCGGGTCAGCGCTGTAGTGCACTGCGTGTTCTCTATGTTCAGGAAGATATCGCTGATCGTATCGTCGCCCTAATCCAAGGTGCGATGGAGGAATTGAGCGTAGGTAAGCCTTACCTTCATTCTACTGACGTTGGCCCAGTTATCGATCAGACGGCTAAAACGAAACTGCTACAGCACATTGAGCGAATGAGCAGCAGTGAAAAGAAAGTCGCTCAACTTGCGTTGTCTGAAGAGCATGAGCACGGTGATTTTGTTGCCCCTACGGCCTTCGAGATTGCTGACATTTCTTGTCTCAAAGAAGAGCAGTTTGGGCCTATCTTGCACATCGTTCGTTTCAAAGCGAGTGAGTTGCACCAAATTGTTGACCAGATAAATACCACTGGATTTGGTTTAACTATGGGCATTCACAGCCGCAATGAAACCACCTATCGCTGGATTGAAAAGCATGCTCGCGTAGGTAACTGCTACATCAACCGAGACCAAGTAGGTGCGGTGGTAGGTGTTCAACCGTTTGGTGGTCAAGGTTTGTCTGGCACCGGTCCAAAAGCCGGTGGTCCACACTACCTGTATCGTTTTACCCAAACACAATTTTCTTAATTGAGTGAGTAAGGAGAATAATCATGGTTCATCAAGTAACTCGTTTTTCTGATGCTTTCTCAGCTTGGGAAAACTGGAATTTAACTAATTTTGACTCTAAGAGTGAGTGTTTGCTCGCTTTTAAACAGGCTCTACAACACGTACAGCCTGAGTTGGCTTCTGTTGTTTCCTACCATATTGAACAGGCTTCAGCTCTGCTTGCTGAGACACATCAATTGGTTGGCCCAACAGGTGAAACCAACGAATTGTACACTGCAGGTCGTGGTGTAGCTCTCGTGATTCAGGACGATACACGAGAGCAGGCTAAGCTAGCGGTAGTGGCGCAAATCAGCGCGGCACTTATCGCAGGTAATAGTGTCATCTTGTGCAGTGATGATGCTGAGCTATGCCAATCTTTAGAAGCTGCTTATCAGCAGTCTTCGTTGCCGACTAACCTAGTACAGTTTGCTGCGCTTGATGCTTACCATCAACTGCTGGAATCGGATGTACGTAGTATTGGTTACGTCGGTAATACTGAGGTTGAAAGGACAATCAACCGTCAACTCGCCAAACGTTCAGGTGCCATTGTAAGCCTGACGTCTGAAACGGATTTTGTGAATCTATCTGTGGCTCACGATCCCCATCTAGCGCTTCGTTTTATTACAGAGCGTACTAGAACAATAAATATAACAGCAGTGGGTGGTAACGCGACTTTGCTCGAGCTAGGAAGCGAAACCCACTAATCTTCATTGATTTGCCCTCGAATATCGGGGGCATTCAGGGAAGGCGATCTTTTAAAAGAGGACAAATCACATGGAAAATAGCTTTGCTATTACAACCACGTTTATTGCGTATCTGATACTAATGCTGGCCATTGGTGTTATCGCTTATCAGCGCACAAAAAGCTCAAGCGATTACTTCTTGGGTGGCCGCTCACTCGGCCCTTGGCCTGCGGCATTGTCAGCAGGTGCTTCAGATATGAGTGGTTGGCTTCTACTTGGTCTGCCAGGCTATGCTTATGCAGCAGGTATCGAAGCGTTCTGGCTAGCAGGTGGTCTACTTGTAGGTACTTGGTTGAACTGGCTAATTAACGCAAAACGTCTACGTACGTACAGTATTACGACCGATGCGCTAACACTACCAGAATTCCTATCTCGTCGTTTCAACGATAATTCTAAACTGATTCAGGTAATTTCTGCTTTCTTCATTCTTTTATTCTTCCTTTTCTACACAAGCTCAGGCTTGGTAGCTGGCGGTAAATTGTTTGAGACAGTATTTGGTTTAGATTACACAACGGCAGTTATCATCGGCACAGTCTGTGTTGTTTCTTACACGCTATTTGGTGGTTTCCTAGCGGTATCTTGGACTGACTTGGTTCAAGGTTTACTGATGGCAGCGGCACTATTAATTGTACCAATTGCAGCGATGGAAGGTGGTTTTGGTCAACTAGGTAGTGACTTAGCAGCGATCAACCCTGAACTGCTGACATTGTGGGATGATTCAAAAGGTGAGCCACTCTCAGCGATTGCGATTATCTCGCTTGTAGCTTGGGGTTTAGGTTACTTTGGTCAGCCACATATCCTTGCACGTTTCAAAGCATCTCGTTCTAACAAGGATCTAACGACTGCGCGCCGTATTGCTGTAATTTGGACTGCGCTATCTATGGTCGGTGCGATGTTAGTTGGTCTAGTTGGCCTTGTGTATGTCACTAACTCTGGTGTGAGCGTTGACGACGGCGAGAAAATCTTCATGTTGCTGGTTAACTCGCTATTCCACCCTGTGATTGCCGGTATCTTGCTTGCTGCGATTCTAGCGGCTGTAATGAGTACTGCGGATTCACAACTATTGGTTTCGTCGTCTGCTCTAGCGGAAGACTTCTACAAGCAAGTGTTTAAGAAAGATGCGAGCTCAGAAGAGATCGTCATGGTAGGCCGCGTCGCCGTTATCGGTATCTCGATTGTGGCACTAGTTCTTGCTATGACACCTGACAGCTCTGTACTTGGTCTTGTTTCTTACGCTTGGGCTGGTTTTGGTGCTGCGTTTGGTCCTGCTCTTGTACTTAGCTTGTACTGGGAACGCATGAATCGCAATGGTGCTCTAGCTGGTATTCTTGTTGGTGGTATTACCATCGTTGTGTGGAAACAGCTATCAGGTGGTTGGTTCGATGTGTATGAAATCGTACCGGGAATCATCTTCTCTGCTATCGCGATTATCGGTATTAGCCTAATGACAGGTGAACCAGAAGAGTCGGTGAAAGCACAGCATGCTAAATTTAAGAAGCAGCTGACTGAACTTGACTAGTTCGTGCCTCTTTTGACAATAAGCCCCGAAGTTCGGGGCTTTTTTCGTATATAAGCAGTTAATTTGGCTATTTATTGAACTTACCTCACGTTTTCTAAACTAATGTTTGAATTGAGTGAACTCTCCCTTCCAAAATGTGTCGATTATCAATAGCACGAACTTTTAAGGAGAGAAGAAAATGCCACAAATGCACTGCCACTGCTGCGGAAAAAGCACAGCACATAAGATTGTTATGAAACGTTGCGAAGTTCAGCATGACTCGGTAGCAAAAAGTATGGCGTGTTTCTTTTCGACCCTTTTTCAAGGAGCGCACTATGTCAAAATGGAAAAGCAGGCTTTTTGTCGAGTTTGTAACACTCAATCTGAAGTGATTTCTACGCAAGACACTTTTTCAGATGTGAAAATCGCATAACTTCACAAAATCTCTATACCACTTTCGCATAAGTGTAAGTGCGTTAACGCTTTTGACTTAAAATGGCGTTACGTTTTTGTCACTTACTATGAGCGATAGATGGATTTAGATCGAATCGACCGAGAAATACTTCGCGCTTTGAACCTCAAAGGTCGACTACCTATTGTTGAACTTGCTAAGCAAGTGAATCTCACTACCTCTCCTTGCTCTGACCGTGTAAAACGTTTAGAAAAAGAAGGATATATCACCGGCTATCACGCCGAATTAAACCCAGAAAAACTGGGCTTGGATGTTCAGGTTTTTATTCACATCAGACTGGATCAAACCAGCTTCTCTATATTTGAAAAGTTCGCTCAAGCTGTGGCTGATATGCCCGAGATTGAAGAGTGTTACTCTCTATCTGGTGACTTTGATACCATGATCAAGGTTCGAGTCAAGGATATGAAGGCCTATCAAAACTTTATGTCGACTAAGTTAGGCACTTTGCCTGGTGTGATTCAAACACGCAGCGAAGTGGTGATTGAAGAGCATAAGACCAGTTTTGGGGTTAATGCTGACCTGATTTCCAAACTATAAAAAAGGGAAGCGACGCTTCCCTTTTAGAACCTAACTGTGTTTTACGCGACAAATGATGACGCCACACCAATCAGTCCACCAAAAACACCACCCCATACAACCAGCCAGCCTAAGTGTTGTTTGATCATCTTTTGCACCATCTCTTTGACGAGTTTAGGCGTTAACTCGCTTAGGCGTTGATCGATAATGTTTTCGACGTTGGTTCGTATTTCGTCCATCATTGCCGGCGCTTCAAACTGCTCCTTCAGCGCCTCTTTGATAGTGTCACTTTGGCTCATATCGACAATGGCTTCTTTCATCTTATCGACAAATGGCTGTTTCATTGGCTGAAGGGCTTCTGTTCCTCCAAACATCGCTAACATGCCGCCAAACTGAGAGTTCGCAATTACGTCAACAAGTGAGTCGAATGTCGGGTTAAAGTCGATCTTCTCGATCACTGGCTCAAGGTTAAGCGATTTACCCCCTGCTATCTCTTTACTCAAAAACTTATCAATGTTCTCCTGAGTAAAGAACTGTTCCATCATTAGGTTCTTAATCGCTGCTTTAAACTCTTCGAAACGGGCTGGAATCACGCCAGAACCGTATAACCCAGGAACTTTCTCGAACAACATGTGAATGGCTAACCAGTTGGTGATTGCGCCGGAGAAAGCGAATAAACCGGCGTAAAAGGCGATTTGATTCCCTGTCTGGTGGCCTCCCGCTAACAGAGCGAGTGCGATAATGTTAGTAAGTAAACTTTTGTTCATGAAGAAAATTGGGTGATTAACTGACAATGGAGCGCAGTATATAACATCTTGATCTTGTAGTGACACTCCTTTGCCAATATAAACGACTCGCATATAACGGTGTTATTTCTCTTCTGTGGAAATAATCGCTTGCTTGATGTGCTCTGGTATCGTTGCTTTGGTTTGGTTCTTGAAATCAAACATGACACAAGTGGCAGTTCCAACAGTGGTGACTTTGCCGACTTTTTTACTAACGACAAGATACTCCATTGTAAAGCGGTCATCCTTAAGCTCCGATACTCTAGAACCAATAAGCAAGGTGTCAGGGTAGGTGACAGGTATTTTATAGCGACAGTCTGTGTGCCCCAGTACAGGGCCAATGTGGTGCGTTTTGAGATCGACCAGTAACTCTATTTTTTTAAAATAATCGAGTCGAGCTGTTTCGAAGTAGCGGAAATAGACCGCATTATTGACGTGCTGAAGGGCATCCATTTCACCCCACGCAACAGGGACTTCAGTGACGATAGGGTAGTCGGCAAGTAGCTCTTCCATGTTCATTCTCCATTGATATCGAGCAAATAGTCTAAATCGAACGGAGGATAATGTGTTTTTGATGTTATAAAATTGTGATCAAAAGAGATTCTGCACCCAATAGGCTTGAGTTATATAAGCCAATGAGGAAACTCTCCAGTTATCCAGTTATCCAGTTATCCAGTTATCCAGTTATCCAGTTATCCAGTTATCCAGTTATCCAGTTATCTAGCTCCCCTAATTCTCTAGTTATCATACGGCACATCATCAAGTCGCCACATTTTTAGGGTATGACTGACATCTAGGCATTTTCCGAGCAGAATCTGGTATTTAGGATCATATGGTTCTCCGATATAGGTTGTGCGTATCAGCTCACCTGTCTTCATGTCGACCTGTGTGACGGTTCTTCCCTTAAAGTTTTGCAATAGGATAAATTGCTCGCTTTCATAGACTAGCTGTTCTTTATAGAACCAAAAGGTATCTTCTGTATGCAGGAGCTTACATTTTAGCGGAAGTGATGCAGAGTGTTGTGCTGAGCTTGGATTGGTCAACAACAGCACATACAGTAGTAGAGTGCTCATTTCGTCGTCCTTAATCCCACCGAAAAGTTAAATTAAGTATAGGTAAGGGAGTCGACTTTGGCTGAGAGTTTTATTGAGACAAAAATAAAGGGCCCTTAAGCCCTTTATTTTACATAAAAGCGATTATTGAGTTCGATAGCTTTTCAAAATGTCAGCGAGCGAAACCGAAGCCTGCGTTAGGTCGGCGACACCAGCAGATGATTGCTCTGCCACGTTGCGGATGGTGTTAGATTGAGTGCGAATGTCACTCAGTTCTGTTGCAATATCGTTGGCTACTGCGCTTTGCTCTTCAGCAGACGTTGAGATTTGGATGCTCATATCCATCAGTGATCGTGCTGATTCTGAAATAGATTGTACGTCATTGCCAATATCCGCGACTAAGTCACTGCTGGTCTGCGCTTGGCTAACGGTTTGTTCAGTAATCGATGCAATGCTGTGAGTCTCGGACTGTAGCTTTTCAATCATTGACTGGATTTCAACTGTCGCAGACTGTGTGCGGCTTGCTAAGGTTCGAACTTCGTCAGCAACAACTGCAAAGCCGCGACCTTGCTCACCCGCACGTGCCGCTTCGATCGCTGCGTTAAGTGCTAGAAGGTTAGTCTGCTCAGAAATAGCGTTAATTGTGGTAATTACTTCATTGATCTGAGTGGTGTTTTCAGTAAGGCTTGCCACTGATTCTGACGCTTTACCAATATAGTCTGATAGTCGAGAAATTTCACTGATAGCTGACTGAACGCGAGTGTAACTTTGTTCGATATGCTGAGCATCGTTTTCCGTTTGCGAAGTGGCTTGCTGAGATATGTTGGAGACTTCTTTCGCAGAAGCCGTCATCTCTTCCATTGCAGTGGCAACTGAATCCAACGACGCATACTGCTGGCTAATTTGGGTTTCGCTCAGTTTCATTTCTTGTTCAAATGAGGATGAGGTTCCACTCAAAGTTGTCGCACTTTCTTTCACGGTAACGACCAGATCGGTCAGAGTGTCCATCGCTTTATCAAGAGCACAACCTATAGTACCGAATTCGTCTCGCCCAGGATGGAAACCTAAGCGTGAGGTTAAATCCCCTTCACCAATACGTTGCGTTGTCGTGTATAGCACCCAAAGCGCCCCACCTAGGAAAGTGGCAACCCAATAACAGAAAATGGCAAACGGAATCACCCAAAGGAAGCTTAATGCAAAACTGGTTAGTGCTTGTGACTTCGCTGCTTGTACTTGGTTCTTGTTGTTGAGCACAAGTTGATAGGCTTGACCGCTTGGAGCCTGCGCGGTCACTGTTGCGATACCATCATTGTATTGAGGTTTGTTTACCGAACTCGTCGTTGAGACGTTTGGCAGTTGCAAAATACTCTCTGAAGAGCCAACGCTTAATATCCCATTAAGTTGGTGCTCTGCCGCCTGAATGGTTTGTTGCTCAAGTGCGTTTGTCTCTTGAAGGTACCTACCTCCTGCAATAGCTGCCACAGCAACTAGGAACAGAGCAAATATCACCCACATCTTGTCATTAATGGACATCTTGATAAACAAGCGGTCTATCGTTCGAAATTCAACTTCTTTCATACCAGGATTCCTACGCTTTCAATAGCAAATAGCTTACTTGTCATTTTGTAAAAATATGTTTATAAATTTATCGGTCTGAGGTGAAGAATTATGAGTCTCTTGTCGCACTAATTTGTAATCATAATTTGTGTTTATGCCATTTATGTGAAGATGATCGTTATTCGATGGATATTTGCACTATTGAAATAGCGGTAAGCTGGTGAGTGATTCGTGTTTCAAGAAGATTATTACTTCGGCTTGATTTTTGCTGATGCTATCGTCAACGTCTAAAAAATGGAGCAAGTATGGAAATAAAAACGGGTCAGTTGGACCACCCAGAAGTTCTTAAGCTGTTAGAGGAACACCTTGCCGACATGAACGCCACTTCACCTCCTGAAAGTGTGCATGCGTTGGATGTGAGTTCGCTGAAAGATGAGAGCGTAACATTTTGGAGTGGATGGAAAGCCGACAGACTTATGGGCTGCGCCGCGATTAAACGTTTGGACGGTAATCATGTTGAAATCAAGTCCATGCGGACTTCGAGTGCGGCGAGAAATCAGGGTGTCGCCTCATTTTTGCTACAGCATGCATTGGACTTTGCACGGCAAGAGGGCTTTACTAGAGTCAGTCTGGAAACGGGCTCAATGGGATTTTTTGCTCCCGCAAGAGCCCTTTATGAGAAGCACGGTTTTCACTATTGCAAGCCATTTGACGACTACACGCTAGATCCAAACAGTCAATTCATGACTTTAGAACTATATAGTTAGGAGCAAGAGTCCCTAACTCTGTTCAACCGCTTTTGGACGTTGAAACATCTGTCGAGGTGAGAATCCTGTCACCATCATGGTGCCACTTAGCACCAAAGTGGTGCCAACGATAGTGTTCCAGCCTATCGGTTCATCTAAAATTAATGTTCCCCACAGAATCCCAAATACAGGAATCAAAAAGGTAACAGACAAAGCGGAAGCGGCACCTTCATCAGCAACCAACTTGAAGTAAAGCAAATAGGCTGCCCCAGTACACAAGACTCCAAGTGCAACAACAGACAGCATTTCTTGTTGGCTAGGCTCACCTCTCATTGGCATGAAAGGCAGTAGGGGCAATATGATTAAAACAGCTGCCCACATATTGCCATGCGCGTTATCGAACGCTGCAATTTTTGGCGCAGTCTTGGTGTAGTTTGTCGCGATGCCATAACTAAACGCTGCCATTACCCCTGCAAATATTGGTAGAGCGGCATCAAGGCCGATATTTATTGCATCGACACCGACTAAGGTGATCACCCCTGCAACCCCAGTCAACATGCCTAGACTGGCTTTAGCAGTAAGAATCGCTTTGTGCCAAAAGATACCAATCAGCGCCCCCCATATTGCCGCAGTTGAATTTAATACCGATAAGGTCGAGGCGTTAAGTGTTTGCGCTGCATAGGCAAACAGCATAAAGGGTAGTGCGGTGTTGAACAGCCCGATGATCATAAAGTGTTTGAAATTACGCCGAAATGCGAGCTTACGTTTTAAATACAGTGAAACAAGCAGCAAACTGATCGCAGCGAACCCAACCCTGAACTCAATCAAAAAAGCAGGGCCGAAGGTATTCGCGGCGATGCGCATAAATAGAAACGAGCCACCCCATATAGCGGCTAGGCAGATTAAGCGAAGAAAGCTTGCTGTACTCATTATTATTCCCTTCTTATTTGTTACGCCAATGTGAAGCAAACTGATGCAATAGGCAATAGTAGAAAGGATTAGATTTCCGGAAATGGCTAGGATCTTATGTTGCGATGTTTTTTCATCTGATGAGAAAGCGCCCAATCTAGGGCATCGTCATCGTAATGTAGTACTACTAACCTAGAACTTATTTACCTAGCATAAGCACATCACGTTATGAACTTGATCGTTAATGTCCACAAAGGTATTCGAAAGCACGGGTTTGAAATGGCCACGCGACAAGCATGGAAGTGTGGGATGAAAGCCAATTTAGTGAAGCGTGTTATTGGTGTCGCTCGCGGGCAGATAGTCTGCGTGATTGAAGGTGTTCGCCCTGAGCTTTCGACCGAGATTAACAACGCGCTACACAGTGATGAAAAGCAAGGTCGATATGTTTTTGTTGGTGGCGTGGTCTGGCAACCTAACGACCTGCTTGCCCCTGGCTTTCCTGACTTTATGTTTATGCATCTTAGAAACTTGGGCACTAAACATAAATATATGACCGACGACGAACTGTTTCTGAATCTGGCTTAGGGGTGGAGATGATTACGCTATTTCTAAAGTGTTTGCTCGGCGCCGCTGCGGTCATGATGATCGCATTACTGTCTAAGTCGAAGAGTTTCTATATTGCTGGATTGGTGCCGCTATTTCCTACCTTTGCACTGATTGCACACTATGTGGTGGGAAGCGAGAGAAGTATGGAGGAATTGCGCGTTACCGCTTTGTTTGGGCTTTATTCGCTGCTACCGTACGCAAGTTATTTGCTCGCGGTTTATTATTTCAGCTATACCTTTTCACTCGTGCAAACCTTATCGATGGCGACAGCGGTGTGGCTTACCTCATCGATGGTATTGCTGCTTATTTGGACCAAAGCATTAGCGCTGAGTTAAACAAAAGCCTAGAGCGGACCCTAGGCTTTGTCATTGTCTTAGAGTGGATACCAAAAAAGCTCAGTTTCCAAATAGCGTTTCACGATTGCAAGTAAGACGATCAACACCACTGCTGTTAGACATATCTTGTCTGAACTTTGCAGAGGTTTAGCGCTATACCAACTACGCGCTTTATGTCGACCAAACCCTCGTAACGTCATTGCATTGGAAATTTGATCGGCGCGATCAAGGCTTGAAAAAATCAACGGTCCGAGGATTTTTGCGACATTCTGCATACGCTGGAAAAGAGGTGTGCTTTTAGATATATCGAGTCCGCGAGCCTGCTGAGCATGCATGATGTTGACGAAATCATTTTTCACTTCTGGTAAGTATCGCAGGGTCAAACTCACCGCATAAGCAATCTTATATGGCACACCAATTCTGTTTAAGCTGGCAGCAAACTCGGTTGGATGGGTAGTAAAAACAAACACCAAAGCAATCGGGAACATACTGAAGTACTTGAGTGTTACTGTGACTAAATAAAACAACGTCTCCTGGGTAAGCGAGTAACCACCGGGTAGGGCGAGCAGAACGTTATGGCTGCCGATGAACTCTGAGCCTTGCTGCGGAGCAAGCAAAAACATAAACAGGGCGTTAAGGAGTAGAACACTCGCCGTTCCGATCAATAAAGGTTTATACACCTTAAAAGGCACTTGAGTGAGTTTAAGCAGATAAAGGCCAGCTAAAATCAACACACTGATCATGCGCAGATCAAAGGTAGTAAGAACAACCGTGACCCAAGCCATGAATAAAGCAAACTTAGTAATTCCGTTTAATGCGTGCAGTGGAGACTTGGTATCGACATAGCTAATGCCAAACTTCATTTTAGAGGCATTCATGCGACATTCTTCTCTTGTTGGATAAAGTACTGCATAAAGGCGTTTTTATTTTCCACCTCTAAACTATCGGCCAAATCGTAAAGACTGGTGGTAGTCAGATTAGCTTTGTCCAACAACTCTGGTTGGGTAAAAACATCTGTCATAGGGGCATCAGCGACGAGCTTGCTGTCTGAAATGACAATCGAGCGGTGGGTATACTCCAGTACTAAATGCATATCGTGAGAAATGATGATGACGGTAATACCCAGTTTTTGGTTGAGCTTGCCGATAAAATCTAGCATCGATGTGTAGTTTCGGTAGTCTTGACCCGCCGTTGGCTCATCCAGTATCAATAATTGCGGTTCTAACGCGAGAATTGAAGCAATCGTAACTCGCTTTTTCTGCCCGTAGCTGAGAGCTTCGATTGGCCAGTTTCTGTACTTGCTTAGACCACATAACTCTAGAGTATCAAGAACTTTCTTTTCGATTTCTTGCTCTGTTAAGCCTTGGTTACGCAGACCAAATGCCACTTCGTCAAAAATCATATGATGAGAGATCATATGATTCGGGTTTTGCATCACGACACCCATCTTCTGACTGCGTTCGAAAATGGATAAAGTGGCAATGTCTTGGTTTTGAAAAGAGATAGAGCCTGAGTCTGGACTCAGTACACCCATGATGAGCTTGGTTATGGTTGATTTACCTGAACCATTCTTACCTAAAATAGAAACGAACTCACCTTGCTTGATGTCAAATGAGACATCTTCGAGTGCATTTTTTTCTCCGTCGTAAGAATAGGTTAACCCCTCAATGGAAAGCAGAGTGTCGCTGTTCAAGCTCGTGTTGATAGGGTGAGCTTGCCACTGAGAAAATAAGGTTTTGTACGATTCGACGGGCATCGCGCGCAGGGACGCACAATTGTTTTCATCTACTGGGCATTGAGCCGCTTTCATCGCAGATAAATATAAAGGTTCACGAATGCCATGATTGTTCAATAGAGAAGACGAGAGGATTTCGTTTGGTGACATATCGGCGACGATTTCACCTTGCTCCATCAAGATCACTCGGTCAACGTGACGATGCAACACATCTTCAAGGCGATGCTCGATGATGATGATGGTCTTGCCTGTCTCTTTATGCAGTTGATCAATAATCTCGATTGTCTTGCGCCCTGTTTTAGGGTCAAGAGCGGCGAGAGGCTCATCAAACAGTAAGGTATCGACGTCGTCAACTAAAATGCCCGCTAATGATACCCGTTGTTTTTGGCCACCAGACAAATCATGAGGTGACCGGTCAAGCATATGTTCTAGCTCAACCATTTTAGCAGTGGACTGGACTAGCGGGTACATATCAAGGTTTGAAGCAAGCTGGTTCTCTAGTGCAAAGGCTATGTCTTCGCCCACACTGAGCCCGACAAACTGGCTGTCAGTATCTTGTAATACGGTGCCAATTTGTTCGGTGTAATGGTGTAGGTCTAGCTCTGAGATACTTTGACCGTTTAGAGTTAGGTTCCCGGAAATTTCGCCTTTGATAGCGTGAGGAATCAGCCCGTTTAAGCATTGACCAAGGGTAGATTTACCACTACCACTTGGCCCGATAATGACGATTTTCTCTCCTTTCTCTATCCTTAGATTGATATGTTTTAATGTCGGTTTATCCAGTGACTCATATCTAAAAGAGAAGTCAGAAAATTCAATTGTCATTGATGATTATGCCTCAGTCAGATTGCGGCTTTGCTTATTACGTTTCGCAACAGATTTAAGAATAAAGTAACCCACAACGGCAATAAGTACTGTGTTACCAGCGGCGATGATTGAAAGTTGAGTAAACACTTTAGTGAAAGGTTCGGCGTATAGAATCGTATCTAGGAAGGCTGAACATCCGTAACCGAAGATATTACCCACTAATGCTAGAGCAACAAAAAGACAAAAATCCTTATTGTTGAAATCACCTGTTGAGATGCGGTTTTTGGTTAGCATTGGGAAAAAACCAATAACCATACCGACGATACCCGAGCCCAACACCCAAGTTAGCCACACCCCCCAACCAGCGAAAAGGTCGGTTACCCAGTGACCAATAAACCCAACTAAAAAGCCAACAACAGGTCCAAAAAGGACAGAAAAAAGTGCTAGGACTGCCATGGCTGGTTTAAGAGTGGTGTTTGCGAATACAGGAATGCCAAACATAGGCAAGC
Source organism: Vibrio sp. R10-SF1-ISO8 (assembly GCF_059833805.1). Lineage (NCBI taxonomy): Bacteria > Pseudomonadati > Pseudomonadota > Gammaproteobacteria > Vibrionales > Vibrionaceae > Vibrio > Vibrio sp. R10-SF1-ISO8. Next base: position 755,519 of record NZ_JCBDHL010000010.1, read on the forward strand.
CACCAATTCCGTACAATGCCGCACCAATAGCGATTACAACCACTGTTTTTGCTGTAAAGTTCATAGATATCCTTTGTCTTTTCTTAATAATTACGTCCAGCGTATGTTTTAATCATTATTAGTCGCTAGATCAGCAAGCCGCTGATTATACCTGCTAAGCGATGGCTTGGAAAGATAACGGGCTAGACGTCTGGATACCTTGTGTGCAAATGGAAAGGTACAATTTAAGAGGTGGACAGACATCACCCAAATGGAAAGCAAATCCCGCGTTGGGTGATGTCATTTTGCTTAGGTCAACAGGCTCTAGTGGTCGAGATAGAGATAGTTCTGCCAGCTTTTCATACGAATTAGTACTTTGCGCATAATCGAAACATGAGTGAACTGATCAGAATAAACGGCCACTTCTACTGCGGTACCTAAAGGGAGGTGATACGGAGAAAGGTCATCAGTTATTCTCAGCTTCGCGAACACTCTGCCACTTGTTCTTAACGCTTCGGTGCCTAACAAAGCGCCTCTAGCTTGAAACTGGCTTTCACCAATGGCAGGCAGTATCTCTACTACCTCGCCTTTAAACACCTTACCTGGCAGTGCTCTAAATAAAAACTCCGCTTCAAAGCCAGGCTGTAGGCGTTGTAGGGAGTTTTGCCTAAATGCAGCGGTATAGAAGATCTCTTCGGTATGAACAAAGGTCATAACGGGAGCGAGTGGAAGCGGAACTGCCATCACACCGGGTCTTAAAGCCAGTTGGGTAGCAAAGCCATCTGTTGGCGCTCGCACCATGGTTTGTTCCAAGTTGAATTCAGCTTGGCGCAGCTCTTCGATTAGGCGGGCAACGGTTGTGTTTTCACCACCTATTTCTGAATCGAGTGCCAGTTGAGCTTGCTCAACTTTCGCGTTTGCGACATTAACCGAAGACTCTGCAGCTTTATAGGCTTGACGTCGAGTGTCGAGTTGTTGGTCGGTAAAAGCCCCTTTGTCGAACCCGCGCTGATAGCGGTCAAACTCTCGCTTCGCTTTGTCTCGTTCAGCAATTGCCTTATTCTTCGCCGCAATCGCTTCTTGAAGGGAAGAGTCGAGCCCCAGAGCTCCTTGGCTAGCCTCTTTGATCTGCGCTTTTTTCTTGGCTACCTCGGCCTCATAAGGGATAGGGTCAATTGTGAATAACACTTCTCCTTGCTTGAGCGGTTTATTCGCTTCGACGGGAACATCGATGACTCGTCCTCGCACACCAGAGACAATTGGAGTAGTGGAATAAACTTGATTACCAATTTGGGTAAAAGGGTGGTTGTAGTTCATCAATAAAATCAGGGTTCCGATAAGTACCACTCCTCCGAGTACCGCTGTTGGTACGGTCCATTTATTGAGCGGAATATTGAAAACTTTAAAGATGGTAATGCACAGCGCCGCATAGGTTAGAATGAGTAATAAATCCATTATTGCTCCTCCTCATTGCGGTTAAACTGAGGTTGTATCGTTGAAGGTGAATAGCTCTGCTGTTTGAGTTCAGCGACTTCTTTTTGCAACTGACTGACTTGGTCAATGAGCTCATCTACGCGGTGATGAATATCGTGCTGCTCCTCTTCAAGCCGTTTGAATCCCCAACCTCTTTCTTTGCGCCATAAAGTGGCCCATATCCAAAGAAATGGCCAAATGGCATGGAGTGTAAACAAACTCACCCAACCTGCGTAATGAATGGCATCTTGATGTGGATGCTCGCGATCTCGGGCGATCTCATAAGGGATATCGTGAATCACGATAATGCCGTAGAAAATAACCAGCGCTACGAAGATCAAAAGACCTAACGCGAAATAGTCTAGAAACATACTAACAATCCTTGGTCATAGTATTTTGTACAGAATAGAGGCGTGTCTGTTTAAAGTATAGAAACAAAATCAAGACATTAGATGAATTTTGTTTGAAGTTGATCGGGCTAATGAGATGGACAAACAGTTAAGCACACGATAGAAAACAAAAACGCCCGTTGTACAAGAGAACGGGCGCTAATCAAGAATTGAATTGTGTCTACTCAGTGCAGACTTGGTTACGTCCATTGGCTTTGGCGCGATAAAGTGCTTTATCTGCTCGGTAGAAGGTTCTTTGGGTATTCTCGCCTTCACGGTGAAGCGTAATACCGATACTGACAGTTAGACCACGTTCACCCAGAATACTTTGCCAACCGAAATTGAAAATGCGTTCACGATAGTTTTCGGCGTGCATTTCAGCTTGCTCTAAGGTCGCGCGCTCTAAAATGACCAAGAATTCCTCGCCACCAAAACGTACGCATGATGCACCACGAAACTTGAAATATGCGGCGAGTTCGTGAGAGACATTCACAATCGCTTTATCGCCGACTAAATGGCTGAGTTCATCGTTAATCGATTTAAAGTGGTCAATGTCTACTACCATCAAAGCAAAAGGCACATCGTGGAGCAGCAGGTCTTTGAGCTTAACATCTAGCCAACGACGGTTATGCAGTGAGGTAAGTGGATCGGTAAACACGTCCTGCTGAAGCTGAGCCACGGTATGTTTTTGGCTCTCAGTGGTCTCTTTCAGCTCTCTATTTTCTTGTTCTGAAAGAATCAGTTTTAATTGCAGCTCAAAGCGCGACAATCGGCGTAATTGGCTAGCCCCTAGCTCTCCGATAGGAATCTTTTTCATCAGATCGCTTTCGATACGATAAGCACTTTTCTGATAATCTAGCGCGCTTTTATAATCGTCTTTTTGTTCACATATCTCAGCCAACGAGTTGCACAGCTTAAGGTTAAGAATCGGAGATGCATAGAGTTTGATTCGGCGCCTTGCTGACTCTAGCACCCAGTTCGCGATGTGGGGTTTGTCTTGCTCACTAAGACAGGCCGCGAGCTCTAGGCGGATCATGTTGGAGAGCCAAGTCGAGTGTATGTTGCCAGCTGAGTATTGGACATTACCTAGTGATTGCATGGCTAAGTCCATCTGTTTGTTCTGTCTGTAGAGCTTTGCTTGGTAAAGTAATATCTGCCCAGATAGCACTTTGTCACTGACTAAGATGCTTAGTTCTTCACACTCTTTTATAAGATCATTGGCTGCTGTGGTACGTTTTAATTCGATGTAACAGGAGAGCATGTAGAGTTTGTAGCGTAAACGTAAAGAACGACTACTTATCGCATGATCAATGCTGTCTATCTTTTGGTAATAGCGTAATGCTCGATTATGGTCGCCATATGCATCGCAAAGGTTGCCCATTCCAAGTACCGCCAGGACATAAGCATCAATATAGCCATTGTCGACCGCAATGGTTGATGAGCTGATGTATTCATTTAAAGCGCCATGAAAATCGCCATTTTCAACCAAACGGTCCGCAAGACCATTGCGCACTTCGAGGATAAGTTCTGCATCTTCTGGCAGCGTAAGGTGACCGAGTGCTTCTTTTAGTTCATCAATACTGGTCTGGATTTGCTTCAATTCGACGCGAAACTCTGCACTGATAATCAGGCATTGCGCTATTTCTTGTGGAGACGTTGCGACATGTTGTCGGACATGATTCCAAAAGATGAGGGCTTCTTCACCTGATACTGAAGAGGGGTCTAGGCCAGAATCGGAAATTTTATTTAGTAAGGCTTCCATGCTGCTCTTCCTGTCGCTGGCTGTCTTCTAATTGTTCTAAGGTAAATGGGAAAGTCAGAATATCTTGGAAGATCACCTTGGGTAGTGCGTCGTCCAATCCTTTCCTGTGCCATGGGTAGATTTCGATCATCTTGGCTAATACATGGAAAACGTTGACCGCCTCATCTCCCTTATCAGCGAGTAAGATACCTAATCGCTCGCTACTGAGTCGAGATAACATATCCTGCTTGTTACATAGAGAATGGGCGAGTTCAGTACAGACCTCTAAGTAATTAGAATCTTCGTGTTGGATGACAATAACAGCATGATTAGAGCGCTTTAGCTCGGTTTTAAACAGAACCAGTTGCTCCCACCAGTAGGTTTCTGACACCATCTGGCTAAGCTGCTTTTCGGGGTCAAACTCATGCTGACCACGAATTCGATTGATTAGCTTACGCGCTCTTTGTTCAAGTTGACGTTTTGATGCTCTCGCTTTATCGTTACTGACTCGTGCGGTTTGCTCCCTGAGCATACTCGTGGAGTGTTTACGATATTTTTGGAAGGCTTCTAATGCGGTTTTAAAGTCACCGGATTCTTCCGCTACGCGAGATTGTTGAAAACAGATTTGTGAAAGTAACTCACCATTATCAAATGTCACTGCTGACTGCTCTGCTTGAATGAGCAGTTCCGCTGCTTTCTGTGGATTTTTGCGAAGCAATTCGACTCTGGCACGGCTGATAAATGAGTGTGCTTTCATCCATACAAGATCATGTTGCATCGCCAACTCGTGGGCTTTTCGCGTCGCTTCTTCAGCATCTTCGACGCGCTCTAAACCAAGCAGAGCGAGACCTCTAAAGTCCCAAACTTCTGCTTGCCATGTATTGTCGTGATGATCTTTAAGGGCTTCGGCTGCACCATCTAGAACCGAGAGCATTTCTACGTAGTTGTTGAGTAGGTAATGATCCCAAGCCAACAAGATACGCGCTTTACCTTCTAGCCAATTAATTCGAGCATTATTTGCCACGATGACCGCTAACTCGTGAGTGGTTTTAGCGAGGTTATATTCGTGGGTAATTCGCCAAACATTACCTAAGCCGATTAGAGATTCGAGCTGAATTTCGACTTCATCAACTAATGCAGATTGCTCTAAGGCATTGATCCAAAACTGTTGGGCTGAGTAATAACGGGCTTGTCCCCAATAATGCAGGGCATGGATGTGAAGGATCTCAGGGAGTAGGTCGTCGGTATCTAAGGCGTTAAGTTTACCGTGCGCATCTTTGATGTACTTAAGCCCTTTGCGGTACTCCATGGTACACCACGCGCACCGTGACATGATGATAAGGCACTGAATTTCACCTTCAGGGTAGAGGATTTGCGCAGAACGCGCAGCACACTGCTCAGCGATAGCCCATACTTTTTCAGGCTCCGATTCGACCTTGCTTTTTAGCTGATCTATTTCGACCTCTAGAAGTCGCTGGCTTTTATCCAATGAATCAATCCTTTAAGGCTATTACCGTAGGCACACTAGTTATTATATGAATAGCCATTCGCTAAACTCTACTAAAAGTACCAATACACCGAACGATTAACGGTGCTCGTCACAATACTGATAATTATGAAAGGAGCTCGCGCAGTGTCAAAGGTGATTGAGTTAATTCCAGATTCTGAGCAGCTGTCTTCCCCGTTTTATCTTGATAGCACAAATTATGCCAAGCACGGAAAATATCCAACATAGGCATTAGTCCACCTGGACGCAGCTTGCGTCTAGGTTCGTTGACAAAACTTTCGAACAAGGTCTGAAAACGCTGCTGATAAAACTGGGTGCGCCGGATAGAAGCACTTCTTAACCATTGTTTTGGTTCATTATTTTGACCGGCAAGATAGCAAATGCCTTTCGATGAATCTTGGCTTGATGCTATCGCCCAACGATCTCTCCACCAACCCATATGGACGATGTCTACTTTGTTGATAGCGTTGTTTTCATTCCACTCTTTATCTTCTTCAACATACATAAGGTCGATATTTTGACGCAGAATGCGTGGCAGACAGACACTGAGCGCTGCAGAACGCAAAACAGGGTCTTGTGGCAAGTAGATTGAAACTTGGCGCTCATCTTGGCACAAATCAAGCACGTGCAAGAAATGCGCATACGAAGTGTAAGGCGGGCGAATTAAAGCGCCTTTAGATGGATAGTTGAAAACCGTGAGATTACCCATTGGGTCTTCGACATTTCCCCTCGCTAATATGGTTTGGTACTGCTGATCAATTCGTTCTCTCAATATCGGCGATGGAGTAGGGGCTGGCATGTTCGCTTCGGAAGAGTGTTGTTTTGAGACGAAACGGGCTGGGTACTGATATGGGTCATGATCAACATCACCGCTAGGCTCTTCCGCTGCTGAATAATTCACATGCTGACAAAGTATGTAACCACTATGGGCTTCACCTGTTGCCATCCACAACACACCATTATTACTTTTCGGCTGTAGAGGGACGTAAAAAGAAGCCAGTTCATAACTTGCAGCATGATTCACCCAGCGCGCATCAAACATAGCGAGCTTACGTCGGCATCGGCTCGCAATATGATCGAGGTGATCATAAAACGTCTTTGGATTGATTTCTAATTTACGGCAGATCTCGCGTACCGAGTAGCCCATAAAAAGCAAACCAAGGAGGTTTTCTTGGAATTGAAGTTTTTTGTTTGCCCCAGACCATTTGTCGACAAAGGTAGATTGGCAATATTTACAGCGATAGCGTTGGCGATCACCGCTATAGCCAAAAGCATGGTAGAGGTGTTTGTGGGTATGAACCGATAAGCCAAAATTGTCGCATTCGTCGTTGCGACAAGCAGGAAGGCCATCACTGTGGAGTTGACGAAGTCGATGAAGCTCGTTGAGAACTTCTTGGTTGTTAAGTAAGGGGGGGAAAGCGCCACATTCCCGGCATACCATCGCAGGTCGCTTAGGGTTAGCATGCTGCACAACGTAACGATGTGCATCACTCAATCCAAAGTTGTCACACGCCAATGTTTTACAAAAGTTGAGCTGTAACCCGTTTGCTTCCTTTGGCAGTTGGCCGGCTGTCACTATCTCCCCCTCGGGATTATTCGGGCCACCAAACTAGGTTTGGTGGCGAAAAGAATGAATTAGATGTTGATTGCAGTTTCTAGAGCTACTTTCATCATGTCGTTGAATGACTTTTGACGCTCTTCAGAGCTAAGCTTCTCACCGCGGATGATATGATCAGACACTGTTAGGATAGTTAGAGCTTTCGCGCCAAGGTCTGCTGCAACACCATAGATACCTGCTGCTTCCATATCTACACCTAGGATGCCAAGCTTTTCCATTTTCTCGAAGATGTCTGCTTCTGGAGTGTAGAAAAGATCTGCAGAGAATACGTTACCCACTTTTACTGGTACTTCTTGAGTACGTGCTTGGTTAACAGCTTCTTCTAGAAGGCCGAAATCAGCGATAGCAGCGAAGTCGTGATCGTTAAAACGAATACGGTTTACTTTAGAGTCAGTTGACGCACCCATACCGATAACAACGTCCATTAGTTTTACGTCGTCACGTACTGCACCACAGCTACCTACACGAATCACGTTTTTAACACCGTATTCAGCGATTAGCTCGTGAACATAGATGCAGCATGAAGGAATACCCATACCGTGACCCATAACAGACACTTTCTTACCTTTGTAAGTACCTGTGTAACCGAACATGTTGCGAACATCACATACTTGCTTAACGTCATCAAGGAATGTTTCCGCGATGTATTTAGCGCGTAGTGGGTCGCCTGGCATCAGTACTGTTTCAGCGAAATCACCTGGTTGTGCATTAATGTGTGGGGTTGCCATAGTTATTACTCCAAAAATTATTAGTAATTCGAACTGCTGATTACTAATTATGTTGATTTTGAAAAATCTGTTGAGGCAATACTAGCTATATCTGCCCTTGCTCCGTGAGAAGTATGTCACAAAAGGGGGGTAATTGATGCTTTTAGTCTCTGTTGATAACTAAATGTGTTGAAAGTGAATGAGCAATCGATTTGTAAAAACGTTTGCTTCATTCAGTGAACCAAAATGTGGTTAATCACGTAGGTTAAATACACATTATACAAACATTTATTTTGTACAGCATTTGGGAATTGTGCTAAAACTTATACAAGAAATGTTTTTGTACAGCTTGGCTAGGCAAAGGAGTCCATGATGAATCAGCAGCAGATAAAAATAGGTATCAGTTCTTGTGTTTTAGGTGAGCGTGTTCGATTTGATTCAGGACACAAAGTTAGTAAGTTTGTCACCAAGGAGCTTTCTCCATATTTCGAATTTGTTCCTGTTTGCCCTGAAGTGGGTTCTGGAATGCCTGTTCCTAGGCCAACTATACGATTGATGTCCAATGAGGATAGAATTGCTTTGGTGGAAACGAAAGATCCTACCAAAGAGCATACGCAGGCTGTCGTTGATTACTCGAAGAACAAAGTTGTAGAGCTTGAGCGAGAAGAATTGTGTGGTTACATCGTATGCGCTAAATCCCCAACGTGCGGAATGGAGCGCGTTAAAGTCTACAAAAAGAACAGCGCAGAGAATGTAGGGGTAGGCTTGTACACTAATGAGCTGATGAAAGCCATGCCTTGGTTGCCGGTAGAGGAAGATGGTCGACTCAACGATCCGGTTTTGAAAGAGAACTTTATCACTCGTATTTACACACTCAGAGACTTTTATGATTCTGTCGGTGATGAACCTACTCGTGGGAAGATCGTTGCGTTTCACTCTCGCTACAAATTGACCTTAATGGCTCATCACCCCGCTTCATACAAAGAGCTTGGTAAACTCGTGGCAAATGTTAAGGATTACGACATTGAAGAGTTCTACAAGCTATACAGAGTCGCTTTGATGGCAGCGGTTTCACACAGAGCAAGTAGGAAAAACAATACCAATGTATTAATGCATCTTCAGGGGTATTTTAAGCGAGAGCTCAGCAAGTCACAGAAAAAAGAGCTGAGACAAGTCATAGAGGACTATAGAGTAGGGCTTCTTCCCTTGCTTGCACCATTAACACTAATTAAGCACTATTTAGCGGATCATCCAGATGCTTATTTGGAAGACCAAGCTTTTCTGCAACCTCACCCACAGGAGTTACGTTTAAGATATGGGCTATGAGAAAAAACTGTACGCGATTCGCGAGATCTCTGAGATTACTGGGGTTAAGCCAGTAACCTTACGCGCGTGGCAGCGACGTTACAGCCTAGTGCAACCTCAACGAACTGAAAAAGGCCATCGCTTGTATACCGATGAACACATCGCCTTGATAGGAGAGATACAAGGTTGGCTGAGTAAAGGAGTTCCGATTGGTAAAGTAAAAGACGTACTAGAGTCCACTGAACCAAATAAAGGCGAGCAGTATCTAGTGAGTGAGCAGTTGGATGAAGTGAGTGCTTTCTTACAGGCATTAGCGGATTTGAACAAAGGAAAAGCGGATTCAATCGTAAGTACTGTTTTTAAAGAGTACCCACTTGGTGTGGTGCAAAAGCAGTTTGTGAAGCCGACAGAGAAAGCACTGTCTGTGGTTAGAATCGGCTTGCGTGCCTTACAAAAGGGGTTGATGGAGTCCATTTTTGTTGCTCGGCTCAACGCAATTATTGAAGCAGAGAACAAAGCCGCTAAGTCCGGGAAATGCTTATTTATTAATTACGATAGCGTTAACGACATACATGCACGTCTTTGGGCATTGCATTTATCAGAGTCAGGCAAAAACCTAGTCATCATAGATGGAATCGAAGATTTGTCCGGCCTAGTTGAACACGAAGGGCTGAATGCGTACGACACCGTCGCTATTTATAGCTCGCGTCCTTTGACAACTGGACAAATCGCTATTGTTGGAAAGATAAAGTCATCATTTTCAGGACAGGTTGTCCTTTCAGACTTAATAGAAAAGTAAGGTCTGAATATGAAGATAGTCTGGCTGCGAAGAGATTTACGTGTTGAAGACAATACCGCTTTGAGCGAAGCGTGTTCAAGTGGAGATCCTGTTGTTGCTCTGTATATTGCAACGCCGCAAACTTGGCAGGAACACTCACTTGCCCCGATTCAGGCTGATTTAATTTATAGTCGACTTTTGGCATTGCAACACGACCTGAGTAAGAAAAACATCTCCCTCTACTACGCTCAAAAGGATTCTTATAAAGATGCCGCGAGATTGGTAGCTGAAGTCGCGGTAAAACAAGGCGCGAGCGGCGTTTATGTTAACAAAGAGTATGAACTCAATGAGCGTTGCAGAGACGAGTTACTATCCGAGCTTCTCGTGACTGAGGGGATTGAATGTAACAGCTATGATGACAAATGCATTCTCAAACCCGGCAGCGTGGTTAACAAGCAAGGTGACTACTTCAAGGTATTCACCCCGTTCAAACGCGCCTACTTGGCCGCAATGTATTGTCATCCAGTTGCTGTCACAAAGCTAACTCCTCAACTGAGGAGAGGGGAGCTGACATCAAATAGTGTGGAAGAATTTTCAGTCCAGTGTGATTTTGACTACCCAAGAGTATCGAGTGAAAGATACGCTGTAGATACTGAGCAGATAATCCAAGCGTTAAGAAGTTTCGATAGTGACAAGGTTGATAGCTATCATTCCCATCGTGATTTCCCCGCGATTGACGGCACAAGTACTCTTTCTCCCTATTTAGCCATTGGAGCGCTCTCTGTCAGACAATGCATGGCAAGGCTCATGTACCAGCAAGCCCTTCCTTTAAGTGGTGGACGTGAGGCTTGGCAAAGCGAATTGATTTGGCGCGAGTTTTATCAGCATTTAGCCTACTTTGAACCAAAATTGTCGCAAGGTAAGAGCTTTACTTCATGGGGAGACCATTTAGTCTGGCTCAATCCTATAGAGGCCATCGATGCGTGGAAAAAAGGCCTGACAGGTTATCCGATTGTCGACGCGGCAATGCGTCAGCTTAACGAAACAGGTTGGATGCATAATCGTTTGAGAATGATAGTGGCGAGCTTTCTAGTTAAAGATCTTCACGCTGATTGGCGTGTTGGTGAACACTATTTTATTTCCAAACTCGTAGATGGGGACTATGCCGCCAATAACGGTGGTTGGCAGTGGTGTGCGTCGACAGGCTGTGATGGGCAACCTTACTTTCGTATTTTTAATCCGACGACACAGGGAGAGCGCTTTGACCCTGATGGCACTTTTATTCGGCGTTGGATTCCAGAGCTAATGAACGTGCCAGACAAGTACATCCATCAACCTCACAAGTGGGGTAATGCTAAAGATTTGTCATATCCAGAACCGATAGTTGATCATAAGACCGAAAGAGAGATAACCTTAAGCCTCTATAAAGAAGCCAAGGAAGTTTAAATGGTGCGTAAGTTTCTCGCATTCTTGTGTTGTGTCAGCTCGCCTCTTTTTGCTGCGACGTATGAGTTACCTGTAGAGGGCAGTAGTATCGTGGGGCGAACTCAGTACCATCAGGTACAAGAAGGGGAGACGCTCGCCAATATTGCCAAGCAATACGATGTCGGTTTCTTGTCGTTGATGGCTGCCAACAAAGGGGTCGACCCGTTTTTGCCTAAGGCGGATTATGTTTTAACGATTCCAACTCAAATAATATTGCCGAACGTAGATCGCGAGGGGATCGTGATTAATCTAGCGGAACTTCGACTTTACTATTTCGAGCCAGAGTCTAACAAAGTGCATATATTTCCGGTTGGTATAGGGCGAGTAGGGCGAGATACGCCTGAAATGGAAACCTCCATTAGCCAAAAACGTCCAAATCCGACTTGGACTCCTCCTGCTTCAATTCGCAAAGATTATTTAGCCAAAGGGATTGAATTACCGGCAGTGGTACCCGCTGGTCCAGAAAATCCTCTGGGTGAATATGCTCTGCGATTGGCGCATGGTGCAGGTGATTATCTTATTCACGGGACTAACAAAGACTTCGGCATCGGCCTTCGGGTGAGTTCGGGGTGTATTCGTATGGAGCCAAAAGATATCGAGTGGTTATTCCCTCAAGTTAAGCTTGGGGACAAAGTCACTGTGATAAATGAGCCTATAAAGGTTGCACTAGAACCAGATCGTAGTGTGTTCCTAGAAGCACATGAGCCATTAACACGTAGTGACGGCGTAAAGAAAGTGCTTGAGATACCACAAGAGCTTAGTTGGTGGTTAGAGGAATTTGATCAATCGGATGTGAAAGCAAGAGCTGCTATATTGGCGCAAAATGGCGTGCCAGTCGAAATAGTCGCCCCGACACTGATAAACTAAAGAAAAAAGAAAGGGTCTGCATGCAGACCCTTTCTTTTAAAAGACGAGATTACTTAGTGTAAGACTGAGCAATGTTGTCGATACGTTCGTTTGCACGTGCTGCTTCTTCTTGTGCTGCCATTGCAGAGTCACCAGACTTACGTACTTCAGATTGTAGCGCTTGAACGTCTTGGCTTAGCTGGCTTACTTGATTGCTTAGCTCATCCATTTTCGCCGTTGTCGCTTCGTCTGGACCAGATGCACAACCCGCTAGTAGAAGAACAGAAGATGCTGCAGCTGCGATCAACATTTTGTTCATGAGAGAACTCCTTGCATAAATAAGTATCAAAAATATGTCCTATACCTTTTTATCGTATAGTGACGTCAATCAGTGTAGCCCTAATTTTACGCTTGCTAAAGCCAGCAAAAGTCAAAAAAACCCAAGAATTTAAGTAATTATCAAATTAGTTGAGCTACGTCTCATTGGTAAGAGCAATAGATGCAAGAGACATAGAACTGACATTTAGAGTAAAAGTACGGGGAAAAGAATATTTTCTGTGATCTCTATCCTCTCAGAGTGAATCCAGTTATCATAGCCTGTTTTTGAATAATTCGTGTTGTACGAAGCTTTTCGAGCTGTGATGACAACGCTGTGTGACCAATTGGAGAATACTTTGCACTTTAAAGATTTAGGTTTAGACAATCGCTTACTTAAGAACTTGAAGCACTTTGACTTTAAGAAGGCGACAGAAATTCAGCAGCGTGCGATACCTGTCGCAATTGCTGGCAAAGATCTGTTGGCTTCTTCAAAGACAGGTTCTGGTAAGACGCTAGCTTTTGTATTACCTATGCTACACAAGTCGCTAAAAAACAAAGCATTCTCTGCAAAGGATCCGCGTGCAGTTATTCTTGCTCCGACACGCGAGCTTGCGAAGCAAGTGTATGGTGAGCTGCGCTCAATGTTAGGTGGACTATCATACGATGCGACGTTAATTGTTGGTGGTGAAAACTTTAACGATCAAGTGAAAGCTCTGCGCCGTTACCCTAAGTTTATTGTCGCAACACCTGGACGTTTAGCCGATCACCTTGAGCATCGCTCTCTATTTCTAGACGGCCTTGAAACTCTAGTGCTTGATGAAGCTGACCGTATGCTAGATCTTGGCTTCGCACCAGAGCTTCGCCGTATTCACAACGCGGCTAAACACCGTCGTCGCCAAACTCTTATGTTCTCAGCAACGCTAGATCATGCTGAAGTTAATGATATTGCTATGGAGATGTTAGATGCTCCAAAACGTATTGCAATTGGTGCTGCGACAGAAAAGCATACTGACATTACTCAGAAGTTCTACCTGTGCGACCATCTTGATCATAAAGAAGCAATCTTAGAGCGCATTCTAGAAGAAGCAGAATACAAACAGCTGATTATCTTTACTGCAACGCGTGTTGATACAGAGCGTTTAACAGAAAAACTTAACGAGAAGAAGCTCAAAGCAATCGCGCTTAGCGGTAGCTTAAACCAGACTCAACGTAATACCATCATGAGTCAGTTTGAACGCGCTGTGTTCAAAATACTGGTCACGACAGACGTCGCTTCTCGTGGTCTAGATATCGCTAACGTTACCCATGTTGTAAACTTCGACATGCCAAAACATACGGAAGAATATGTTCACCGTGTAGGTCGTACAGGCCGTGCTGGTAATAAAGGTGATGCCGTTTCTCTGGTAGGTCCAAAAGACTGGGATAGCTTTAAGCGTGTAGAGGCTTATCTACAGCAAGACTTAAACTTCTCTGAGCTTGAAGGGTTAAAAGGCAAGTTTAAAGGTTTGAAACCGCGTAAACCTGATTTCCGTAACAAGGGCAAAGCGACTAACAAAGCCAAGCCACAAGCGAAGAAGTCAGCGAAGAAGCCAGTCAAGCGTGACAAGAGCTTCCACCAGAATGTAGCAGTGGGTGATAGCGTGTTTATTCCTAAGAAGAAAACACCGCCTAAACCTGATAGCGAGTAATCAGAGTTAAACTAACAAAGCCATTTGGTTCTGCCAAATGGCTTTTTTGTATCAAGAGTTTGGTTGAAGCAGCGCAAAATCAACGGACAAAAAAAGGAGCCAAATTTGGCTCCTTTTTTAATGCTTGCTAGCAGAGGTGATTAATCTTCGCGGTTACCACGACCATGGCCACGTTCGCCACGGTAGTTACCACGGTGATCGCCACCACGGTTACGGTCAAAGCGACGCTCGCCATCACGACGACCACCTTCGCGATTACCACGACCGCCTTCACGGTTGCCACGGTAGCCACCTTCGCGGTTTCCATCACGGTTGCCACGGTAACCACCTTCGCGGTTTCCATCACGGTTGCCACGGTAACCACCACCATCGCGACGTCCACCGTCACGGCGACCGCCATCACGACGACCACGAGGCTCACGGAAGTCATCAAAGTCACACACTACCGCGCCAACTTCTTTCTGACGAATGCGTAGTTTACGTAGCTTGTTAGCTGTCTCAGACGACATTGCTTTTGGTAGCTGAACGTAAGTTTCGCCTTGTGCTAGTTTAATCGCACCGATTGAACCTTTAACTAGGCCAAGCTCGTTTGCCAATGCGCCAACGATGTCTTTAACCTGAACGCCTTGCTCACGACCAACTTGCAGCTGGTATGTATCCCAGTCTTGGTTGTTGAAGTTACGGTCACGACCACGACCATCACGGCCGCCTTCACGACGCTCCTTACGACGTTGCTTGTCACGCTCAATCGCTTCAATCATTGGGTCTTCACCAATGTAGAATAGTGGGCGCTTACCTTGCTGACGCTTAAGAAGAATGGCAGCCAGTGTTGCCGCGTCTAGCTCAAGAGATTCTTGTAGTTTTTCAACTAGCTCAGAGAACTTCTCTAGTGCTTTATGTTCTTTATCTGCTTCAAGCTCGGCACCAAGTTTTGCAACGCGAGCTTCTGCAACTTTGTCACGGTGTGGAAGTTGAATCTCTTCCATTGATGACTTAGTTACACGTTCAATAGTGCGAAGCATACGTAGTTGGTTAGTGCGAACTAGAAGGATCGCTTTACCTTTACGTCCAGCACGACCTGTACGGCCGATACGGTGGATGTAAGACTCAACATCGAATGGGATGTCGTAGTTGAATACGTGCGTGATACGTGGAACGTCAAGGCCACGTGCTACAACGTCAGTTGCAACTAGAATGTCGATAACACCTTGTTTGATGTGATCAACAGTACGCTCACGTAGAGACTGAGGAATATCACCGTGTAGTGCAGAAGCTTTGAAGCCACGTGCACATAGCCAATCGGCTAGGCGCTCAGTGTCTTGACGAGTACGTACGAATACGATTGACGCGTCAGTCTCTTCAGTTTCTAGAAGGCGAGACATTGCTTCGTCTTTTTCTACACCTTTAACAACCCAGAACTGCTGCTCTACTTTATCTACAGTGTGGTTTTTACCTGCAACGTCTACTGTTTCAGGATCACGTAGGAAGCGCTCAACAATGCTCTTAAGCATAGGAGGCATAGTCGCAGAGAATAGTACACGTTGTGCTGATTCAGGCGCGTGCTCCATGATTTCAGTTACGTCATCAACGAAGCCCATGTTTAGCATCTCATCCGCTTCATCAAGAACGAATGTGTGTACTTCGTCTAGGTGTAGACGGTCACGGTTGATAAGGTCTTGAACACGGCCCGGAGTACCAACAACGATGTGAGCACCGTTTTTTAGTGCGCGCATTTGATCAACGATCGATGCACCACCGTAGATTTCAAGAACTTTAAGACCAGCGATGTTTTGACCTAAGTTCTTAACTTCAGCCGCTACTTGGATCGCTAGTTCACGAGTTGGAGCAAGTACGATTGCTTGAGGTTTACGCTGTGCAAGGTCTAGCTTGTTTAGAAGAGGTAGAGAGAAAGCTGCAGTTTTACCAGTACCAGTTTGAGCTTTACCTAGTGCGTCTTTACCAGCCAATAGGTGCGGGATAGCAGCAGCCTGAATTGGAGTTGGTGAAACAAAACCCATACCATCAAGAGCTGAAAGGATAGAGTCGTTAAGCGCTAGATCGCTAAACTGAATTACAGAATCTGTCATTGGGATCCTACTATATAATGTCAACAAAAGGTCCCACGAGCTCTACCAATTCCAATACCAATCCAGTTGAGAGCTGATTCCGTTCAGATGCGGAAAAGTCGTAAATCGCATCAAGCCACTAGGGACGTAAGAGATATTGGTGTTAATAACTGTCCGTTCATTCTAAAAAACCATGAACAGATAGGGGGGCACCAATATGAGGGGGCGGATTATTCCCTAAAAGCACAAAAAAAGCTAGAAAAAATTGAATTTCATCACAATTTTTTCCTGATCTGAGAATTTTTGTGTAGTTTTTGTTCGTCTAGATGCATTAGGTGCGAAATTTATGCACAAATCTAGGGGGATTGCTAACTGATTGAATTGTTCGTTAAACACCAGATTGTCATGCTTCTACGCTAGCAGGGGCAAGGGCTCGGTGATATAGTGGGCGCAATTTTTCGGTTACTTACTCGGTAAAACAAGATAGATGTTTCAAGATAACCCTTTACTGGCTCAACTTAAGCAGCAAATCCAAGAAACCCTGCCTAAAAAAGAAGGCACAATCAAAGCGACAGAGAAAGGCTTTGGTTTCCTTGAAGTGGATAGTAAGACAAGTTTCTTTATCCCGCCTCCGTACATGAAAAAATGTATGCACGGCGACAAGGTAAAAGCGATCATTCGTACAGAGAAAGATCGCGAGCAAGCTGAACCAGAAGAGCTACTTGAACAAGGGCTTAACCGTTTTATTGGCCGAGTTAAACTATTCAAAGGCAAACTGAACGTTACGCCAGACCATCCTCAACTTAAAAAGTTATCTTTAAAAGCTAAGACACGTAAAGGCATCAAGAGTGATGATCTTAAAGAAGGTGATTGGGTGGTTGCACACCTTATTCGTCATCCACTTAAGGGTGATAATGGCTTCTTTGTCGAAATCAGCGACAAAATTACTGATGCCGATGACAAGATAGCACCTTGGTGGGTAACCTTGGCTCAAAATGATCTGCCAAATAGCGAACCAGCAGGACTAGATAGCTGGGAACTAAAAGACGACGCGGATCTTGAACGAATCGATATGACACACGTTCCGTTTGTGACCATTGATGGTGAGTCAACCAAAGATATGGATGACGCGCTGTATGCTAAAAAGACAGATTCTGGTGATTTCAAACTGACGATTGCGATTGCTGATCCTACTGCCTACATCACACCTGATAGTGATATGGACAAAGTGGCGCGCGAGCGTGGTTTTACCATCTACTTACCGGGGCGCAATATTCCGATGCTTCCACGTGACCTTGCCGATGACCTATGTTCATTGATAGAGGGTGAAGCACGTCCAGCTCTATGTTGTAGTGTGACCGTGACGAAAGAGGGTGTTATCGGAGATGACATTAAGTTCTTCGCTGCCAACATTAAATCTCATGCTCGCTTGGCTTACGACCATGTTTCCGATTGGATTGAAAATGGTAGTTCAGACGCTTGGCAACCAAGTGAAGAAATCGCAGAAATCGTTCGTGATCTCTATGACTTCTCACGTGCTCGAGCTGAGTGGCGTGAAACACATGCCGTCGTTTTCCCTGACCGCCCAGACTACCGATTTGAACTGAGTGAAGATAACGATGTTGTCGCTATTCATGCCGACATGCGTCGTAGCGCTAACCGCCTAGTAGAAGAGGCAATGATTACAGCAAACATTTGCGCGGGCAAAACGCTGCAATCAAGCTTTAACTCGGGTGTATTTAACACTCACGCAGGCTTCAAGCCGGAAAAGATTGAAGATGTCGTCAATTTGGTAAACCCAGAAGGTGAACAGCCGTTTACCGCTGAATTTATCGCGACTCTAGAAGGGTTTGCGGCGCTGCGTCGTTGGTTGGGAAGCCAAGAAACTTCTTACCTAGATAACCGAATCCGCAAAGCTCAAGCTTACAGCGAAATTGGTAACCAGCCTCTACCGCATTATGCAATGGGTCTTGACCTATATGCGACGTGGACATCACCAATTCGCAAATATGGCGATATGATCAACCACCGTATGCTTAAAGCGCACATCTTAGGCACAGAACCAGTGCAGACGGCCGATGATAGTGTCGGTGAAGAGCTAGCGATTCATCGAAAGCACCACAAAATTGCTGAGCGCAATGTTGGTGATTGGTTATATGCTCGTACCCTTGCAGATGAACCAGCTAAAGAGACCAAGTTCAACGGTGAGATTTTCGATATCAACCGTGCAGGTATGCGTATCCGCTTGATTGAAAACGGCGCTGCGGCATTTATTCCTGGCTCACTTATCTTAGCCAACAAAGAGCGCCTTGAGTGCAATGGTGAAAATGGCACGGTTTCAATCGATAAACAAGTGACTTACCGCTTAGGTGATGTGCTAGAGGTGGTTCTGACTGACGTAAATCAGGAAAACCGCAGCCTAGTAGCCAAACCGACACAAATCTTTGAAGAAGTGAAGACTGCGACAGAAGCTGAATCCTCAGCAGAGTAACGAATCAGTTCATTAAAGTTACCTCAAAGGCGCTATTACAGCGCCTTTTTTGTTGCTCCGGTCTTAGTAAATTAATTCGCTGTTGTAATGTAGTGATACTAGGTATTTGACTGGTGTATGACAAAGCTCAGACAATTCTATACATTTCGCATAAAGACGCTTATTGGATATTCCTATAGTTTGTAACCGATTTAATTCATTAGGGAATATTAGGTAAGAATGATGAAAAAGGTTGTTTTACTTGCAGCGCTTGTAGCGCTACCTACATTTGCAGCTCAGAAAGTTGATGGCTTTTATATTGGTGCGGGTATCGGTGATACGAGCTACGACGATGATGGATTTGGTAAAAGTGTTACTAATGGCGCGACTTCAACTGAGACTGATGGCGCTTCATTCAAGCTGATTGGTGGCTATCAGTTTAATAAGATCGCTGCGATTGAAGCTCAGTACACAAAATACGGTACAGCCAATACTAAATTGTCTAACACTAAAGCACTGACGATGGACAGTGAGTCCCTTATGGTGGCAGCCAATTTAGGTTACACCTTTGATAACGGTCTAAGACCTTACGGGGTAATTGGCGCAGGTATTGTTAGTTGGGATGTACGAAATGCCGGTGCAACAAGCTATTTGATCAACAAGTCCTCAAGCACGTTTGCCGTTCGCGCAGGGCTTGGTCTTGAGTATGCACCTGCAATGTTTGATGGCTGGGCGGTTAGAGCAGGCTATGAAGTTGATGCGTTTGCTGCTGAGGTTGAAGATTCATTAACCAAGAAAACCACAGAACATACTTTGGGTATGGGGTCTTTCTACATTGGTTCGACTTACAAGTTTTAGAACAATAGTTATAGGAGAGCACTTGCTCTCCTAATCCTGCCAAAACATCTCTTTCGGGTCTTTATCGATTTCGCGCATGATAGCAGTTAGGTCGCTACTTTGAGCTAAATATGGGTAGGGCACCCACTGTTCATTATCCGTTTCTTGTGGCATGAATAGCTGCCACTGATTCAGCTCTCCGTTCCACGCCACTTTCGCGATTGGATTCATGTAATTGCAGTGGCTAGAATCAAGTAAAAAGTGCTGCTTGATAAAAATGACGCCATTGTTCATGCTTTCAAAGCTTGCTTTGCCCAATTCAGCAGGCGTACTTTGATTGCGTTGCTTACAGATAAGCTGCGCTCTGCTCTCGACTTGACGTTGTAGTAAACTCACTAGCCCCATTACGCTCTCACTTCAACAATATGAGTATCTGTGCAAAAGGTTACACTTCTCTAACTTAAGCATAGTATGTACTAGATATTTTATTGTCTGCATAGGCTTTCACAAAAATGTCATCTAACCGCAATAACATAGCGCTGTTTAGTTATAACCAGTCGCATCTATTAGTGGGGAGTTTATTATGGTTCGTGTTGCGTTGGCTGCACTTTTATCTACATCGCTGTTTTCCGTGCCAACGTTGGCTAAAGAGGTGAATGTTTCAGGCTCGACTTCGGTTGCTCGTGTCATGGACGTGCTCGCAGAAGATTACAATAGCACTCATCCAGACAGCTACGTTGCGGTTCAAGGCATTGGTTCGTCAGCCGGTATTACGCTGGTTAAGAAAGGTGTGGCTGATGTAGGCATGAGTTCTCGTTACCTAACAGAAAGCGAACAAGATGAATCTCTCACTGTTAAGCCAATTGCTTTTGATGGATTAGCAGTGGTGGTGAATAAATCTAACCCGATTCAGAACGTTACTCGCGAGCAATTGTTTGATATCTATAAAGGCAAAATAACTAACTGGAAACAGCTAGGTGGAAACGATCAAAAAATCGCGGTTGTCACGCGTGAAGCTTCTTCTGGATCGCGCTATAGCTTTGAAAGCTTGATGGGATTGACGAAAATCATTAATAATCGTCTGGTGTCTGACATCAACCCAGATAATTTAGTGGTAAACAGCAACAGCATGGTAAAGACGATTGTTAACCACAATAAACAAGCTATTGGTTTCGTTTCTACAGGTTCAGTTGATAGTTCGATCAAAGCGATCCAGTTTGAAGGGGTAGAAGCGAGCAACAAAACAATCGCCACGGGTCAGTATGAATTATCTCGTCCTTTCCTTGTTCTATACAATCCTGACAAAGTAGATGAAGACTCCAAGTCATTTATTAACTACTTAAACAGCAACCAAGCAAAATCTTTGATTGAAGAGTACGGCTACACGCCAATTAAAAAGTAGTCTCGCTACAATGTTTTAATGGAGAGCTTTTGCTCTCCATTTTTATTCTAGTTGAACACAATGCGCCACTATTGTGATGATTTAAATAGTCTAAACTGATAATAGACTGAAAAATGGGAAAGTCAGATGTCCTTACGGATTGTCAAAGCACTTTTGTTTTGCTTTGTACTTTTGTCAGGACCATCTGTTTTTAGCTCAAGTGAGCCGGCGTCTAGTACGGCCAAGGTGGTTCCTGTTATCAATATCAGCGGAGCAATCGGCCCTGCTGTGGGGGACTACGTGATTGAAGAAATTACGTTAGCAAACCAAACCCCGAATATACCTGCTCTAGTGCTGACAATCGATACTCCCGGTGGCCTAGTTAGCAGTCTTAGAGAGATCAACCAATCTATTCTCGCCTCAAAAGTTCCTATTTTGTGTTTGGTCTATCCTCAAGGTGCGCGCGCTGCCAGTGCCGGTACATTTATTCTGTATGCTTGCCATATTGCAGCAATGGCTCCTGCGACGACTTTGGGAGCGGCGACACCTGTGAGTATTGGTGGAGGTAATTCAGAGCAATCTGATGAGTCATCAAACGAGCCGTCGGCAATGGAAAAGAAAATGCTCAATGATTCTATTGCTTATATACGTTCGCTTGCGCAGTTGCGTGGTAGAAATGCAGAATGGGCGGAAAAAGCGGTTAGAGAAGCCGCCACACTTTCATCGAGTGAAGCGTTAGAGAAAAATGTCATCAATCTCATTGCTGATACGCCTGAACAACTCCTTATCCAATCTGATGGGCTAACTGTTAGCTTAAATGAAACCAACAGCCAGTTAGTAACTGAAAATGTAAAAGTCGAGTATAAGACACCGGATTGGCGTCATCAGTTTCTCTCTACAATCACCGATCCGAATATCGCGTATATCTTAATGATGATTGGTATCTACGGTTTGTTGCTAGAGTTCTACAGCCCTGGATTTGGCGTGGCGGGTGTCGTCGGTGCGATTTGTCTTCTGATTGCGACTTATGCTTTCCAGATGTTGCCAGTGAACTACGTCGGAATTGGTTTAATTCTACTGGGTATAGGACTGCTGGTGGCTGAGTCGCTTGTGCCAAGTTTTGGCATTTTAGGATTTGGCGGTGTTATCGCATTCGTCTTGGGATCGATATTTCTTATCGATAGTGATCTACCAGAGCTACAAGTCTCGTTAAATCTTATCTATTCAATAGCGGTGCTATCAGCAGCGTTTGTTGTGTTTGTTTTACGCAGAGTGTTGCAGCTTAGACAAAGTCAGGTGGTGAGTGGTGTCGAATGCCTGATTGGTCAGCAAGCGGTTGTCGAAAACAGCTTTACAGCGGAAGGTTATGTGCATATAGCAGGTGAGCGCTGGGCTGCGCATGGTGATGACAGTTTCTCTCGTGGAGATATTGTCATAGTCGAGGCCATCGATGGTCTGAGTTTGAAAATTAGTAAACAGCAAGGAAGTGGCTATGATGGAACAGATAATCACTAGTGGCATGCTGACCCCAATACTGATTGTCGTATTGGTACTTTTGATTGCATTCAGCATGTTCCACGTGTTGCGCGAGTATGAACGCGGCGTCATTTTTTTCCTTGGCCGCTTTCAAATGGTCAAAGGGCCAGGGTTGATCATTGTTATTCCCATGATTCAACAGATCGTCAAAGTTGATATGCGAACAGTAGTGATGGACGTACCGAGTCAAGACGTCATTAGTCGTGATAATGTCTCTGTTCGAGTTAATGCAGTGATCTACTTTAGAGTGGTCGATGCACAAAAAGCAATCATCAACGTAGAGGATTATTTAGCGGCAACGTCTCAACTCGCGCAAACGACCTTACGCTCTGTTTTAGGTCAACATGAACTCGATGAAATGCTCGCCAATCGGGAGATGCTCAATACGGATATCCAAACCATACTAGATGCGCGTTCTGATGGCTGGGGTATTAAAGTATCTGATGTAGAGATAAAACATGTTGATCTTAATGAGAGTATGATTCGAGCGATCGCCAAACAAGCGGAAGCTGAGCGTGCTCGAAGGGCGAAAGTGATACATGCTTCTGGTGAAATGGAGGCATCGGAAAAGCTTGTTGAAGCAGCAAGCAAAATGGCGACTCAACCCAATGCGATGCTATTGCGTTACTTGCAAACGCTGACGGAGATTGCCGGAGAAAAGAGTTCGACTATTGCTTTCCCATTGCCTATGGAGTTAATGGAAGGATTGTTTAAACGGAATGGCAGTAGTGACAAAAAAGAATAGCCTATATGAAAAATGAGGCTCTCGATGACGAGAGAGCCTCTTTGTGGTTGTTACTTCGACACGGTTCGCTGCTGCTGGCCTTCAACATTCACAATGACGTAACTGACCAGTTGTCCGTTGATTTGCTTTTGGCTAGCCATGGTTGATTGACCATCAACTATGAGTGACGGATACTCACCATAGAACCAAGCTTCCCACTCAAGCGACTGAGTTGAGTTGTTGGTCAAGCTCGTTTTATTCACCCCTTCATGTCGCACGGTAAGCTCATGTTCGCCCATGATTAAGTGTTTTGCCTCTAACCACTCAATGTTATTAGTTAGGTGTGAAGCCGTAATGATACGATCTTCAGAAGCATTAGGCTTAATGCCCATTAGTCCTTCGATGGTGTTGGAAATAAAAGTGAAAGATAGCTCAGGATAATCACCATTGGTTCCTTGAGTAGGGCGTTCATGGGGTTCGTCTTTTTTGTCCATGATGTATTGCATCCACTTCCAAGCTTCCTCATTGCGATTGTAGGGGAAGTAAGTTTCAGGGATATAGGTATAGGCTTCAATGTTGTTCGGTGCTTCAGGAGTCGATCCAATACCATCACCGAGCTTTTCGGCAATGAAATCGAGATATTTATCATTGCGCTCACCCGGATTGGTAACGCGTTTCATCGGCATAAACCAGCTGTTTTCTTTGCCAAAGTCGTTAAGACGCACGCCGTCTTTTTGTACTATGTTTACATAGTTTCCGAGCGGGTCATTAGGGTCTGCGATACTCCACTCGTGATTAAAGAATTCTTTGAGCTGTCGTGCTTTCTCACTCCAAACAGCGGCTTGACTGTAATCTTGACGAGCTTCAAGCATTTTAGAGTAGGCGAGAGTCGCTTGATACTGAGAGCCAATGGCGTCGCCAGCTTCGATTGGAAATTCACCACGTTCATTGTAGGTTGCTGAGCCTTCGAATATACCGCCATAACCTTCTGCGATACCATTTGGATCTTGGTCGTCGTGAAGAGCGATATAGTCAGTCAGCACTTTTGTATAGAATTGCCAAAGGTCTGCATCTTCAATATAGCGCTTGTCTCCGGTCCATAGATACTGCTGCCACGCTTTTTCGACAAATTCAAATTGGGCTGGCACTTCTCTAACAAACCAAGAATCGTCGACATAGTCGATCGTATGAGGTGTGCCATCAAAGTTCACTGCCCAAAGCGTGTACCACTTTCTTGATTCTGTGGAGTGCTTAGCGAAGGTTTTAAACATCGAGAAGTTCTCTGCGTCTAGACCTGCCAGCATAGCGCCACTTGCCTGATGCAGGAAATCACGCGAATAAAAAGCCGTTCGGTCAAAATATCCCGCCCAATAGGAGGGGATGTAATCGGCTGTTCCCGTTCCATCGTTATTGTTTTCATCTCGGTTCACTAGATCGTGGTGACCTGTCATGACAAACCGTTCGGTTTTATCCATTGCCCACGAAAATGAGTCTTGTAGTTTTACGTTCGAAGAGGTCACAACTAGCTGCTTGGGTTGTTCTCTGGCGATGAGTGTCCAGTGCTCTGGTTTATGGTCTTTAGCGGTTAACTTGACTGTAATTGGATGAGTAAAGTCGAGTACGTCTCCCTCATTGATTGAGGTTGCGCTAGCGTCTGATATTTTAAGGTTGCCAATGGTCACTTGAGTTAAATCTGTGCCGTATGGCACTTGAAACTCAACGCGCTGATTTTCTCGATTGATGTTCGTCAGGCCAGATTGTTCTTCTGCATTGAACTGGATGATTTGATTGAAGCTCAATGGCTTGCTTTTATGGTTTTTAGATAAGCTCACATTGTCGACACTCACGCCCCCTTTATCAGACCCTATAACAAAGACTTTTATCTGCTCGCCTTTCTCTAGTGCAATATGTTTAAGAGTATTTAGCTTATATTTTTTACTCTTTTTTACCGGCTTGCTAAACAAAACTTCGTCATGGAGATTAGTGATGATTAAAGAGGCATCAGAGGAAGGACTGATAACATAGGCAGATAAGTCATAATAACCAGTTTCAGTAATGGTTACGGTTTGGCTGATGCTATGTGTTGTACCTGTCGCGATTCTGCCGCGGTATTCACCTTGGTATGCTGAATCATTCTTGATATTAGCAAACCAGTAATCCCAGCCTAGCCCTTTATTTTCAAAGCTAGGATTTGTTATGAGGTTGTCATTGTGTTTGGCATAAGTAACACCCGACGCAGCGATCGTACCGACGATAGCGCAGGCTAATAGGTTCCGTTTCATAATCTTCTCGTTATTGATTTATTGGATGTAGGGAAGTTTGCGCATAAAAAAGCGGGCGGTGCCCGCTATACAGCTATACAGCTATGTAGCTTGAGCTGGGTTGGTGGCTTTTGGCTTGCCATTTAATTCTGATTCACTAT
The DNA here is from genome assembly GCF_059833805.1 of Vibrio sp. R10-SF1-ISO8. NCBI lineage: Bacteria > Pseudomonadati > Pseudomonadota > Gammaproteobacteria > Vibrionales > Vibrionaceae > Vibrio > Vibrio sp. R10-SF1-ISO8. Next base: position 780,789 of record NZ_JCBDHL010000010.1, read on the forward strand.
CGGTAACATGTTGGTACTTTTCGGTGAGTTGGTCTTGGATGTTCTGGTGATACTGACCATTGAGCTTGTAGAAGCGGAAGTAAACAACCAATGCAATAGCAAAAAAGAAGGCGGGTAAACCGATCATGATGCATTGCATGCCAAACACGGTTTCTGGGCTTTGCACGACGTTAGGGACATAGTCAACAGCAGTAAGTGCAATACCGATAAAGAAAGCAGCGAAAGCCGAGCCTGCTTTTACAACCAGAGTTTGAACAGAGTAAGCGATACTTTCGCAACGTTGGCCGAGCTTGTACTCACCGTAGTCTACGGTGTCCGCTACCATGATTACGTTCAGTACCCAAAACAGTGCCGTTCCGATTTGTAGCAGAACGCCAGCGGCGGATATCAACAAAATGCTTTGTTTATCGTACATACCTACATAGATAAGCACCGCGCTACCTAAAATTGGCAAACTTGAAGCGCACGCCCACAGGGTTCGGCGAGAAAACATTTGGGCGAGTTTAGGGAATAGAACCAGTGTGATTAGGTTAGCAATACCAGCGTATGCCATGTAGTAAGGGAAGAGGTCTTCGTTGCCGACGACATAAGTAAAGTAGTAAACAGCAAACGCGGTGATGATGTTGGTGGCAAGGTTGTAAGACAGCGCCATACACAAGACACTGGTTAGCTGGTCGTTTTTGTAGATAAGTTTAAGAAGTTTGTTCAGTGTTACTTTCTCTTCGGGCTTACTACTGTCTAGCTTGTTCGTCGAATAGCGCTCTTTAACGTTTCTTAACGTTATGTAAGTTGAGACAACAAAGCAGCCAATAAGCAGTAAAGTAAACACTTGGAAGCCATAACCCTTGTCGTCGCCTCCCACATAATTAACGAACGGCATAGCAATGGCAGCGGTAACAAGCCATGCGAGGCTTGCAAAAAATCTAGGGTAAGGGACGAGGTCTTCACGTTCACGTTTATCTAGTGTCAGAGTAGGGACTAACGACCAGAACGGAATGTCCATCAAAGTGTAGGTCATCCCCCATAAAATGTAAGTGACGGCGGCATAAGCAATAAGCCATGGGCCTTCTATATGATGGGCGCTGAACAGCATAAACAGCACAATCGAGTTGGTAATCGTACCAACTAATATCCAAGGTTTAAATTTGCCCCAGCGGCTACGAGTATTGTTGACGATCCAACCCATAATAGGGTCATTGACCGCATCCCATATTCGGGCGACGATAAAGATGGTACCTACTGTTGCCGCAGAGATGCCAACTACATCCGTGTAGTAAAACATCAGGTACATATAGACAATGGTAATGGCAAAGTCCTTACCAAATGCCCCAAAGCCGTAACTCAGCTTTGTGTTCATTGAAATGCTCATCGGTGCTCCTTAGGTACGCCTCCTTTGTCGGAGGCGTATATTGTTCACGTTATTTTGTTATCAGAAATGTTTGTTGTTATTTTTAGTTAGACTTTTGGATGGACCCAATCTGGTAACCAGCCGCGGTGCGCTTCAATCAGATCGTCCACTAAGGCGTAAATCTCTTCTAGCCCCAAGACAGCAGCTGTGTGAGGGTCGAGCATAGCCGCATGATAAATTCGCTCACGGTTTTCAGTTAAAATCGCTTCTGTCAGTAGTGTTTGCACATTAATGTTGGTCTGCATCAATGCGGCTAGATGGTTAGGCAGTCGGCCCGCTTTGATTGGTTGAACACCATTAGCATCGACCAGACAGGCAACCTCAACACAGCAGCCTTGTGGCAAGTTATCGATTAGAGCCTCGTTTTTTACGTTGCCATAGATAACACTTGGCGTGCCGGTCCAAATGGAATTCATGATCGTGCTGGCATACTCGTGAGATTCATTAACGGTAATCTCATCAGCATTCTTAAAGGCTTCTAGATCTTGCTTCCAATCAGCAATTTGTTCTACACAACGTTTTGGGTATTCGTCGAGTGGTACTTTATAACGTTCAATCAAATCTGGGCGGTTTGGCTTAATAAAATATGGGGTGTATTCAGAGAAATGTTCAGAAGATTCAGTGACAAAATACCCAAGCTTCTTAAACATTTCGTATCTAACTAGGTTGGTGCAGCGACCATTGTGATGAAGACCAGGTTTAGGCGCTTGACCACTTTCAAAAGCAGCGAGTAGATCTGGGTAAATATCGACATAGTCACCCTGTTCTGTCTTCTTCTCTAGGGTTAAGTAGTAGGCCATATGATTGATGCCAGCGCAGGTGTAACGGAGGTCTTTGTAGTCGAGGTTAAGATCACGGGCCAGCTCTTCTGCCGTGCCTTGTACAGAATGGCATAAACCTACCTGTTTGATGTTTGGGTATTTCTCGTACATGGCCCAGGTATTCATCGCCATAGGATTGACGTAGTTAAGCATCGTGGCATTAGGGCACACTTCGCTCATGTCTTCACAAACTTTCCATAGGTGTGGAATTGTACGCAAAGAACGCATGATGCCGCCCGGACCGAGAGTATCGGCGATGGTCTGCTCCAATCCGTGTCGTTTACACACTTCAAAATCGGTGACGGTACATGGTTCATAGCCTCCAATTTGAAAGGCGATGACGACAAAGTCGGCACTTTTCAGTGCTTCTCTTTGGTCCAAGTGACAGCTAATTGAGCCAGTTGCACCTGCAGACTGCATCAGTTTACTCACTACTAGGTAAGATTCTTCTAAACGCGTCCCGTCAATGTCCATTAGTGCAATATGGGCGTTCTTTAAGGCTGGTTTGTGGAACACGTCACCAAGAATGTTCTTAACAAAAATGGTCGAACCTGCACCGATGAAGGTGATCTTCGGGGTATTCATTATCTTTTTCCTCATCTATCACGTATTGGGTTGGATGAGTCAACATTACCCGAGTATGTTGTGACGATTCGTCTCACTTAAAAACCGCAAACTCCTATTTTCTAATATTTTTAATTGCAGTAGCGAAGATCTTAGTTTTTGGGAGATATTGAATACAAAGCGGGATGGATTATGTCGGCATTCAGAATATCAATGAGCGAGGGCATTACAGCGTGTGGAGAGTATGGTTTGGTATGAGCTAGGTCTGAGTATTGTGGTTTGAGATTTGCAAAACTACATTATCCCATTTTTAACGGAATCAATGATGAATAAACGAGAAACTGAAGCGACGCATCTTGTTACGCAAAATGAGTACTCAAATGACAGTGTACTTGTCAGCCCGCTTTCGTTGTATTCATCGTATGAAAAGATCGACGTTGAAGCGCGAGTTCCCCATTCCATGCCTGGTTATCATTGGCATGGACAGGTTGAGGTAAATATCCCATTTGGCGACGATGTCGAGTACATAGTTAATGGTACGCCAATTGTCATCGAAGACGGGGCGGTAGGGCTGTTTTGGGCTTCTGTTCCTCATCGCCTGACTGAACCGGGAAAAAGCCACAATATGGGTATTATCAATATCCCTATTCATCAGTTTATGTCTTGGCCTTTAAGCCGAGATCTTGTTAATCAAATTACCCATGGGTGCGTCTTACAGTCAGATTCGACATCGTTGGTGAGTGAATTTGAATTGGCTAGATGGGCTAGGGAAATGAGTGATGATTCCGAAAGTCGTCAACAGCTTGCCGTTGATGAAATTGGGTTGATGCTGCGTCGAGTTTGCGTTGATGGTTGGAAGCAGTTGGTTTCAACCCAAGCCGACAGTTCGGTGAAAAAAGGGGTATCAAAACATTCACAATTTTATGTCAGTCAAATGCTCGAGTTTATTGCGACCCACCACAATATGCCTTTGACCACCAAAAAAATTGCAGAGCATGTCGGTTTACATGCCAACTATGCAATGAATGTCTTTCAGCGCACGATGCAGATGACGATTAAGCAGTACATTACAGCGATGCGGATCAATCACGCAAGAGCACTGCTAAGCGATACGGATAGAACCATTTTAGATATTGCGCTGACAGTGGGATTCAATTCAAGCAGTCGATTCTATGAGACGTTCCAGACTTACATAGGGGTGACTCCTACCCAGTATCGGAAACTAGCAAGGGAAGATCATCGTTGGAGTCTGCATGGAAGTAATCCACTCTATGATCTTGAAAAGGGCGCGTGTGATGGCAAGCGACCAGTTAGTGTTACTAGAGAGATAAACGAGCAATAAAAAAGCTCCTATCAAAGGAGCTTTTTGTCTCAGAGTTAGCGGTTATTCGAAATCAACACCCGCTTCTTTGTACAGACGGCGGCACGCTTTACCATCGCTATGGAATAGGTGACAACGGTGCGCTGGGATACCCACAGACAGTTTATCACCTGGTTCGACATCTAGCGTGTCAGGTTGGCGGTAAATCATATCGGCATCGGCTGCATCGATGTGTAAGTAGGCTTGAGTTTCATTGCCTAGTTTTTCAACGATGTTAACTTCACCTTCAATAGTCGCATCACCTTCGTTTGCTGGTAGCAAGTGCTCTGGACGAATACCTAGCGACATACGTTCACCGCGAGTAACCGTTGTTCCATCAACTGGAATCCAGAACGCAGTGCCATTCGCAAGCTGAACCATGACACGATCTTTCTCAGCCGCTTCAATGAAGACACTCATAAAGTTCATTTTTGGTGAGCCAATGAAACCAGCGACAAAACGGTTCTCTGGGTAGTGGTAAAGCTCTAGTGGGCGACCAACTTGAGAGACAAATCCTGCGTCGAGTACAACGATCTTATCTGCCATGGTCATGGCTTCAACTTGGTCGTGCGTTACATAAATCATGGTACAGCCAAGCTTGCGCTGAAGCTTAGTGATTTCAGAGCGCATTTGTACACGAAGGGCGGCATCAAGGTTGGATAGCGGCTCATCAAGTAGGAACACATTTGGCTGTGAAACCAGCGTACGACCAATCGCAACACGCTGACGCTGACCACCTGATAGCGCTTTAGGTTGGCGCTCAAGAAGGTGGCTCAATTGTAGGATTTCAGCGGCATGTTCAACACGCTTACTGATTTCACCTTTGTCGGCTTTTGCCAGCTTAAGGCCAAAAGACATGTTGTCGTATAGGTTTAAGTGAGGGTAAAGAGCGTAAGATTGGAACACCATACCAACACCACGTTTGGATGGCTCAACATCATTCATGTGCTCATCACCAATGTAGAGATCACCTGATGTGATGTCTTCTAGGCCTGCAATACAACGTAATAGTGTTGATTTACCACAACCTGATGGACCAACAAAGACAACAAACTCACCTTCTTTGATTTCTAAATCAACATTCTTGGAAATTAGTACGTCACCGTAAGCTTTACATACATTTTTTAACGTGACACTCGCCATCTAGCTCGCCCTCGATCAATTTTTTATATTTTACTGCCTATCATTATATGAATTATGGAGCAGGCAATAATAGTAGGAATTTGGTAAGGAATGGATTCTATATAACAGAATGTAAGAAAATATGGGTGAAGGAGTTCCTCACATCACCCACCAAGCCAAATTCAGGTTTGCTTTCCCCCGTGTGACACAAGCTTCTCCCCCGAACGAATCAGTTTCCTGAATACCTACGTGACTTGT
>NZ_JCBDHL010000011.1:0-31583 GCF_059833805.1 Vibrio sp. R10-SF1-ISO8
TAGCTAAAGACTTCGGAAAATCTTTGAATAAGATTTGACGAACCAGTAGCAAAAAGGGCATCATTTGATGCCCTTTTTCTGCACTATACAAAATGTCTGTTGTTTTCTTATTCAGCATGGCATTGAGCAGGATTTTTTGGTTGAGGTGTTGCGTCTCAATCAATAAAAGAGTACGTCAATTTATTTAAATTGTCGTTTCATGGATTTGCCCTGCAACAGCGGGGTTGTTGTCGTCTATATTAAGACTTAGACAGGTTGGTTTTATGAAAGCAAATAATGCTGAAACTCCTGATAGCTCAAATGGCGCAGATATCTTCAAGTGGATTGTCACTTTTGCTCTGCTAGCTGCCGCTGTTGTGGGTAATTACCTGTATGGTGAAATGTCTGTAGTGATTCGCGCTGCAGGTGTTGTTGTACTAATCGCTGCGGCACTTGGTGTTGCTGCTACAACAACTAAGGGTAAAGCTGCGATCGAGTTTGCAAAAGAATCGCGTATGGAAGTACGTAAAGTTGTTTGGCCTACACGCCAAGAAACAATGCAAACGACTTTGATCGTTTTAGCTGTAAGTATTGTAATGGCTCTAGTGCTTTGGGGCATCGACGGCATTATGGTTCGTCTTGTTGCTCTAGCAACTGGGGTATAGAGGGTTTTAATTCATGAGTGAAGCTCCAAAAAAACGCTGGTATGTGGTTCAAGCCTTCTCTGGATTTGAAGGTCGTGTAGCCCAATCTCTTCGTGAGCATATCAAAATGCACAGCATGGAAGAGCTGTTTGGTGAAGTTCTAGTTCCTACTGAAGAAGTAGTGGAAATGCGTGCAGGTCAGCGTCGTAAGTCTGAGCGTAAGTTCTTCCCTGGTTACGTCCTAGTTCAGATGATCATGAACGATGAATCATGGCACTTAGTACGCAGTGTGCCGCGTGTCATGGGCTTCATTGGTGGTACCTCTGATCGTCCAGCTCCTATCACTGATAAAGAAGCTGATGCGATTCTGAACCGTCTTGAGAAAGCGAGCGAAGCACCTCGTCCACGTACTATGTACGAAGCGGGTGAAGTGGTACGCGTTACTGACGGTCCATTTGCTGACTTCAACGGTACTGTTGAAGAAGTGGATTACGATAAGAGCCGCGTGAAGGTGTCTGTATCGATCTTTGGTCGTGCAACACCAGTTGAGCTTGAATTTGGTCAGGTTGAAAAACTTGACTAAGACTCTGTTTTTCAGAGTATAAAAAATCACCTTTTTAGGGTTGTATAAGGCGCGAATTATGACTATAATTTCGCGCCTTATTATTTTGGCTTGTACATAAGTATTGAGCGGAAATAAAAAGTATTTATATCAACGGGGAGCTGATCAGTAGATTAGCGTTTGTACCCAAAATTAGGAATTATCATGGCTAAGAAAGTTGAAGCTTACATCAAGCTACAAGTTGCTGCTGGTATGGCGAACCCGAGTCCACCGGTTGGTCCTGCTCTAGGTCAACACGGTGTGAACATCATGGAATTCTGTAAAGCGTTTAACGCAAAAACAGAATCTGTTGAGAAAGGTCTACCGACTCCAGTTGTTATCACAGTATACAACGACCGTTCTTTCACGTTCGTAACTAAGACTCCACCTGCTGCAGTTCTTCTTAAGAAAGCGGCTGGCGTTAAGTCTGGTTCAGGTCGTCCAAACACTGAAAAAGTGGGTACTGTAACTGACGCTCAGCTTCAGGAAATCGCAGAAACTAAAGCTGCAGATATGACTGGCGCTGACATCGAAGCAATGAAGCGTTCTATCGCTGGTACTGCTCGTTCAATGGGCCTAGTGGTAGAGGGTTAAGATCATGGCAAAACTAACTAAGCGCATGCGCGTTATCCGCGAAAAAGTTGACGTAACTAAAGAATACGAAATCAACGAAGCTGTTGCTCTTCTTCAAGAACTAGCAACTGCTAAATTCGTTGAGTCTGTAGACGTTGCTGTTAACCTAGGCATCGATGCTCGTAAATCTGACCAGAACGTACGTGGTGCAACTGTACTACCTCACGGTACTGGCCGCGAAATCCGCGTTGCAGTGTTCACTCAAGGTGCAAACGCTGAAGCAGCTAAAGAAGCTGGCGCAGACATCGTTGGTATGGAAGATCTTGCTGAGCAAGTTAAGAAAGGCGAAATGAACTTTGACGTAGTTGTTGCTTCTCCAGATGCAATGCGCGTTGTAGGTCAACTAGGTACTATCCTAGGTCCTCGCGGTCTTATGCCAAACCCTAAAGTTGGTACTGTAACTCCTAACGTTGCTGAAGCAGTTAAGAACGCTAAAGCTGGTCAGGTTCGTTACCGTAACGACAAGAACGGCATCATCCACACTACTATCGGTAAAGCAAACTTCTCTGCTGAGCAGATCAAAGAGAACCTAGAAGCTCTTCTAGTTGCTCTGAAGAAAGCTAAGCCGTCTTCTGCTAAGGGTACATTCCTACAGAAGGTTAGCATCTCTACTACAATGGGTGCTGGTGTTGCTGTTGATCAGGCTAGCCTGAACACTCTAGCAAACTAATAAATTTGCTTAGGCGTGGAATTAGTGTATAATTCTGCGCCTAATATTTGTGGTTGGGGCTGAACTTTGGTTCATTAAATTCGTTTGAATTTAGTCTGAATTATGACCCAGTCTCCGTCCAAGACCGTAGGTGTTTGCTTTTTGTAAACTTAATTTCCCTACGTAGATGGTGCCCGAACTGACAGAAAGCTCTATGTAAATAGTTACCTTTCTTCTGGGAAGCACCTCAATAGCTCTCACTGTTGTGATAATAGTGAGTGGTGTAACGACAACCAGGAGTAAATCCAAGATGGCTTTAAACCTTCAAGACAAAAAAGCAATTGTTGCTGAAGTCAACGAAGCTGCCAGCGGTGCACTTTCTGCAGTTGTAGCTGATTCTCGTGGCGTTGAAGTGGGCGCGATGACTTCTCTACGTAAACAAGCTCGTGAAGCGGGTGTTTATGTACGAGTTGTTCGTAACACACTAATGCGTCGTGCGGTAGCTGGTACTGATTACGAGTGTCTAACTGACACTTTCACTGGTCCTACGCTAATCGCATTCTCTAACGAGCACCCAGGTGCTGCAGCGCGTCTTTTCAAAGACTTCGCTAAAGAGAACACTGACTTCGAGATCAAAGCTGCTGCATTTGAAGGCGCGCTAACTGACGCTGAAGTACTAGCGACACTACCAACTTACGACGAAGCAATCGCACGCCTAATGATGTGCATGAAAGAAGCTTCTGCAGGCAAGCTGGTACGTACTATCGCTGCACTACGCGACCAAAAAGAAGAAGCTGCGGCATAAGCCTTGCTTTTTTCTGGTTGCTTAATAAACTTATTGTTGATTTAAAAGAGAATTGTTATGTCTATTACTAACGAGCAAATCCTAGACGCAGTTGCAGAAATGTCTGTAATGCAAGTTGTTGAACTAATCGAAGCGATGGAAGAGAAATTCGGCGTTTCTGCTGCTGCTGCTGTTGTAGCTGGCGGCGCTGCTGGTGGCGAAGCTGCTGCTGAGCAAACTGAGTTCGACGTAATCCTAGAATCTGCGGGCGGCAACAAAGTTGCTGTAATCAAAGCAGTACGTGGCGCAACTGGCCTAGGTCTTAAAGAAGCTAAAGCTCTAGTAGACGGCGCTCCTGCACCTCTTAAAGAAGGCGTAGAGAAAGACGAAGCTGAAGCTCTTAAAGCTCAGCTAGAAGAAGCTGGTGCAAGTGTTACTGTTAAGTAATTATTGCTTAGTTTCTTAGCCTAACGGCTAATGGCTGGTGGTTTTATAACCACCGGCCTTTTTGCGCTGTAGGGGTTGGGTGATTTTTCCGCTGTTTGAGCACCCAGATTCCTAGCAAAAAACATTTCATTAGCTCTTAATGCAATGTCACTACAATCAAACAGATGTTAGTCACTGTCTCATAACTATTGGAGACAGTTTGGGTCACTTATCAGCGAGCTGAGGAACCCCATGGTTTACTCTTATACCGAGAAAAAGCGCATCCGTAAGGACTTTGGTACTCGTCCACAAGTGTTGGACATTCCATACCTGCTATCGATCCAGCTCGATTCGTTCGAAAAATTCATCGAACAGGATCCTGAAGGTCAATACGGTCTTGAAGCTGCTTTCCGTTCTGTATTTCCAATTCAGAGCTACAACGGCAATTCCGAGCTGCAATACGTTAGCTACCGTCTTGGTGAGCCAGTTTTTGACGTTAAAGAATGTCAAATCCGCGGCGTAACTTATTCAAAACCACTACGCGTTAAACTACGCCTAGTTATCTTTGATAAAGACGCGCCAGCAGGTACTGTAAAAGACATTAAAGAACAAGAAGTCTACATGGGCGAAATTCCGCTTATGACAGACAATGGTACCTTCGTAATCAATGGTACCGAGAGGGTTATCGTATCCCAGCTGCACAGAAGCCCAGGTGTATTCTTCGACAGCGATAAGGGTAAGACCCACTCTTCAGGTAAAGTTCTATACAATGCACGCGTAATTCCTTACCGTGGTTCATGGCTTGATTTCGAGTTTGATCCTAAGGATAACCTATACGTACGTATTGACCGCCGTCGTAAGCTGCCAGCATCTATCATTCTTCGCGCACTAGGTAAGACGACAGAAGAGATTCTGGACATCTTCTTTGAGAAGGTGAACTTCGAAGTGAAAGATCAAACTCTATTAATGGAGCTTGTTCCTGATCGTCTACGTGGTGAAACTGCGTCATTCGATATCGAAGCAAACGGCAAGACTTACGTTGAAACTGGTCGTCGTGTAACTGCACGCCACATCCGTCAGCTTGAAAAAGATGGCGTTGAGCACATCGAAGTACCTGTCGAGTACATCGTAGGCAAAGTTGCATCGAAAGATTACATCAACGAAGCGACTGGCGAGATCATTGTTGGTGCAAACCAAGAAATCAGCCTAGAAGCTCTAGCTAACCTTTCTCAAGCAGGCCACAAAGCGCTACAGACGTTATTTACTAACGATCTAGACCACGGTCCGTTCATGTCAGAAACACTACGTATCGACAGCACTGTTGATCGTATTTCTGCATTGGTAGAAATCTACCGCATGATGCGCCCTGGTGAGCCGCCAACGAAAGAAGCTGCTGAAGCACTATTCGAAAGCCTATTCTTCTCAGAAGAGCGTTACGATCTATCGACTGTTGGTCGTATGAAGTTCAACAGCTCTATCGAACGTGAAGATGCTCAAGAGCAAGGCACACTTGACGAAACTGATATCGTTGAAGTGATGAAGAAGCTTATCGCTATCCGTAACGGCATCGGTGAAGTGGACGATATCGACCACCTAGGTAACCGTCGTATCCGTTCTGTTGGCGAAATGGCAGAAAACCAATTCCGCGTTGGTCTAGTACGTGTTGAACGTGCTGTTAAAGAGCGTCTAAGCCTTGGTGATCTTGATGCAATCATGCCTCAAGACCTAATCAACGCTAAGCCTATCTCTGCTGCGGTTAAAGAATTCTTTGGCTCTTCACAGCTGTCACAGTTCATGGACCAAAACAACCCTCTATCAGAAGTTACGCACAAGCGTCGTATCTCTGCATTGGGTCCTGGCGGTCTAACTCGTGAACGTGCTGGCTTCGAAGTACGTGACGTACACGTAACTCACTACGGTCGTCTATGTCCTATCGAAACGCCTGAAGGTCCAAACATCGGTCTGATCAACTCTCTATCTGCGTTTGCGCGTTGTAACGAGTACGGTTTCCTAGAGACTCCATACCGTCGCGTAGTAGATGGCGTAGTAACAGACGAAGTAGATTACCTATCTGCTATTCAGGAAGGTCAGTACGTTATCGCTCAGGCGAACACTGTTCTTACTGAACAAGGCACATTCTCTGAAGAGCTAATCACTGCTCGTCAGAAAGGTGAATCTGGCCTACACCCACGCGAACATGTTGACTACATGGACGTTGCAACTAACCAGGTTGTATCTATCGCTGCATCGCTTATCCCGTTCCTAGAACACGATGATGCGAACCGTGCATTGATGGGTGCGAACATGCAACGTCAGGCAGTTCCAACACTTAAAGCTGACAAGCCTCTAGTTGGTACTGGTATCGAGCGTAACATTGCAGTTGACTCTGGTGTTACAGCGGTAGCGAAACGTGGTGGTGTAATCCAGTCTGTAGATGCTTCTCGTATCGTTGTTAAAGTAAACGAAGACGAGCTGATCCCTGGTGAAGCAGGTATCGATATCTACAACCTAACTAAATACACTCGTTCTAACCAAAATACGTGTATCAACCAGCGTCCATGTGTGATGCCGGGTGAACCAGTTGCACGTGGTGACGTTCTTGCTGATGGTCCTTCAACAGACCTTGGTGAGCTAGCTCTTGGTCAGAACATGCGTATCGCATTCATGCCTTGGAACGGTTACAACTTCGAAGACTCGATCTTAGTATCTGAGCGCGTAGTTCAAGAAGACCGTTTCACTACGATCCACATTCAAGAGCTTTCTTGTGTGGCGCGTGATACTAAGCTTGGTGCTGAAGAAATCACAGCTGACATTCCAAACGTAGGTGAGTCTGCTCTGTCTAAACTAGACGAGTCAGGTATCGTTTACATCGGTGCGGAAGTGAAAGGCGGTGATATCCTTGTAGGTAAAGTAACGCCTAAAGGTGAAACTCAGCTAACTCCTGAAGAGAAGCTACTACGTGCTATCTTCGGTGAGAAAGCGTCAGACGTTAAAGACACGTCTCTACGCGTACCAAACTCTGTTTCAGGTACAATCATCGATGTTCAAGTATTTACTCGTGACGGTGTTGAAAAAGACAAACGTGCACTTGAAATTGAACAGATGCAGCTTAAAGAAGCGAAGAAAGACCTTACTGAAGAATTCCAGATTCTTGAGGGTGGCCTTCTAAACCGTGTTAAAGCTGTACTTCTAGACGGTGGTTACACTGAAGCGAAACTAGACGCTATCGATCGTAAGAAGTGGCTAGAGCTAACGCTTGAAGATGATGCTCAACAGACTCAGCTTGAACAGCTAGCAGAGCAGTACGACGAGCTACGTGCTGACTTCGATAAGAAGTTTGAAACTAAGCGTCGTAAGATCACACAAGGTGATGATCTAGCACCTGGCGTACTGAAGATCGTTAAGGTTTACCTAGCGGTTAAACGTCGTATCCAGCCTGGTGATAAGATGGCGGGTCGTCACGGTAACAAGGGTGTAATCTCTAAGATCAACCCTGTTGAAGACATGCCTTACGATGAGAAAGGTCAGCCGGTTGACATCGTATTAAACCCACTGGGTGTACCTTCGCGTATGAACATCGGTCAGATCCTAGAAGTACACTTAGGTCTGGCAGCGAAAGGTATCGGTGACAAGATCAACCAGATGGTGAAAGAGCAGCAAGAGCTAGCTAAGTTCCGTGACTTCCTACAGAAAGTTTACGACCTTGGTGATACTCGTCAGAAAGTAGACGTTGCGTCTCTATCTGATGACGAAGTTCGTACGCTGATCAAGAACCTACGTGGTGGTCTACCGATCGCGACTCCAGTATTTGACGGTGCTTCTGAGCAATCAATCAAAGAGCTATTGAAACTAGGTGACCTACCAGAATCTGGTCAGCTAACGCTGTTTGATGGTCGCACAGGTGATGCGTTTGAGCGTCCTGTAACTGTTGGTTACATGTACATGCTGAAACTGAACCACCTTGTTGATGACAAGATGCACGCTCGTTCAACTGGTTCGTACAGCCTAGTAACTCAGCAACCACTTGGTGGTAAAGCTCAGTTCGGTGGTCAGCGTTTCGGTGAGATGGAAGTATGGGCACTAGAAGCATACGGTGCTGCTTACACGCTTCAAGAAATGCTAACAGTTAAGTCGGATGACGTTAACGGCCGTACTAAGATGTACAAGAACATCGTAGATGGCAACCACAGCATGGAACCTGGCATGCCAGAATCATTCAACGTACTGTTGAAAGAGATTCGCTCGCTAGGTATCAACATCGAGCTAGAAGACGAAGAGTAATCCCTTCTTTCTTAATTGAGAAAAGCGATTATTTGGTAGAAGGTGCTCACTTTTGCGGGTGAGCCCCTTTTAACTCCTTACAGGAGCTGATTGTGAAAGACTTATTAAACTTTCTAAAAGCGCAGCATAAGACCGAAGAATTTGATGCAATCAAAATCGGTCTATCTTCACCGGACATGATCCGTTCATGGTCTTTCGGTGAAGTTAAAAAACCTGAAACGATCAACTATCGTACGTTCAAGCCTGAGCGTGATGGTCTGTTCTGTGCGCGTATTTTTGGTCCAGTAAAAGACTACGAATGTCTTTGTGGTAAATATAAGCGTCTGAAACACCGTGGTGTTATCTGTGAGAAGTGTGGCGTTGAAGTTACACAAACTAAAGTTCGTCGTGACCGTATGGGCCACATCGAGCTTGCTTCACCAGTTGCTCACATCTGGTTCCTAAAATCACTGCCGTCTCGTATCGGTCTACTAATGGATATCCCTCTACGTGATATCGAACGTGTTCTTTACTTCGAAATGTACGTAGTAACTGAACCGGGTATGACTGATCTAGAAAAATCTCAGATGCTAACTGAAGAAGAGTATCTGGATCGCCTAGAAGAGTGGGGTGATGAGTTCACAGCTAAGATGGGTGCAGAAGCGATCAAAGACCTACTTGCGTCTATGGATCTACCTGCTGAAATCGAAGAAATGCGTGAAGAGCTTCAGTCTACTAACTCAGAGACTAAGCGTAAGAAGATCACTAAGCGTCTGAAGCTAGTTGAAGCGTTCGTTCAATCTGGTAACAACCCAGAGTGGATGATCCTTACTGTGCTTCCGGTACTTCCGCCAGATCTACGTCCTCTAGTACCACTAGATGGCGGTCGCTTCGCGACTTCTGATCTGAACGATCTATACCGTCGCGTAATCAACCGTAACAACCGTTTGAAGCGTCTACTAGAGCTTGCTGCTCCGGACATCATCGTACGTAACGAAAAGCGTATGCTACAAGAGTCTGTTGATGCACTTCTAGATAACGGTCGTCGCGGTCGCGCGATCACGGGTTCGAACAAGCGTCCTCTGAAATCTCTTGCTGATATGATCAAGGGTAAACAAGGTCGTTTCCGTCAGAACCTTCTAGGTAAGCGTGTAGACTACTCTGGCCGTTCTGTAATCACAGTAGGTCCATACCTCCGTCTGCACCAGTGTGGTCTTCCTAAGAAGATGGCACTTGAGCTATTCAAACCGTTCATCTACAGCAAGCTAGAGACTCGTGGTCTTGCGACGACAATCAAAGCTGCTAAGAAGATGGTAGAGCGCGAAGAAGCGATCGTTTGGGATATCCTAGACGAAGTAATCCGCGAACACCCAGTACTATTGAACCGTGCACCTACACTTCACCGTCTAGGTATCCAGGCGTTCGAACCAGTACTAATCGAAGGTAAAGCAATTCAGCTACACCCACTTGTGTGTGCGGCGTACAACGCGGACTTCGATGGTGACCAAATGGCGGTACACGTGCCTCTAACTCTAGAAGCACAGCTTGAAGCTCGTACTCTGATGATGTCGACAAACAACATTCTGTCGCCAGCGTCAGGTGATCCGATCATCGTACCTTCACAGGACGTTGTATTGGGTCTTTACTACATGACTCGTGACAAGATCAACGTGAAAGGCGAAGGTATGTACCTTGCTAGCCCAGCTGAGGCTGAGAAGGCATACCGTACTAAGACTGCTGAGCTACACGCTCGCGTTAAAGTTCGTATCACTGAGACTGTTAAAGACGAAGATGGCAACAGCACAACTGAGACTAAGATGGTTGATACAACTATCGGTCGTGCAATGCTATGGCAAATCGTGCCAGCAGGTCTTCCATACAGCATCGTTAACCAAAAGCTAGGTAAGAAGCAGATCTCTCACCTACTTAACGAGGCTTACCGTAAGCTAGGTCTAAAAGACACTGTAATCTTCGCTGACCAAATCATGTACACAGGTTTCGCTTACGCGGCACTTTCTGGTGTATCTGTTGGTATCGACGACATGGTTGTTCCAGCAGCTAAGTACACTGAGATCGAAGAAGCGGAAGCAGAAGTTCGCGAAATCCAAGAGCAGTACCAATCTGGTCTTGTAACTGCGGGTGAGCGCTACAACAAAGTGATCGATATTTGGGCATCGACCAACGATCGCGTAGCTAAGTTGATGATGGAAAACCTATCTTCTGAAACTGTTGTTAACCGCGACGGTGAAGAAGAGCAGCAAGAATCATTCAACAGCATCTACATGATGGCCGACTCGGGCGCACGTGGTTCTGCAGCTCAGATTCGTCAGCTTGCAGGTATGCGTGGTCTGATGGCGCGTCCAGATGGTTCGATCATCGAAACGCCGATCACTGCGAACTTTAAAGAAGGTCTAAACGTACTTCAGTACTTTATCTCAACGCACGGTGCTCGTAAGGGTCTTGCGGATACAGCACTGAAAACAGCGAACTCGGGTTACCTAACTCGTCGTCTAGTAGACGTTGCTCAAGACGTTGTTGTACACGAGCATGACTGTGGCACCCATGAAGGTGTTGACATGATGCCGCACATCGAAGGTGGTGACGTTAAAGTTGCACTTTCTGAGCTGGCTCTTGGTCGTGTAGTTGCAGAAGACGTACTGAAGCCAGGTACTGAAGATGTACTGATCCCACGTAACACTCTAATTGATGAGAAGTGGTGTCAGATCATGGAAGAGAACTCAGTTGACCGCATGAAAGTGCGCTCTGTAGTTACCTGTGATGCAGACTTCGGTTGTTGTGCTCAGTGTTACGGTCGTGACCTAGCACGTGGTCACCTAGTGAACCAAGGTGAAGCAGTGGGCGTTATCGCTGCTCAGTCTATCGGTGAGCCGGGTACACAGCTTACGATGCGTACGTTCCACATCGGTGGTGCGGCATCTACTGCAGCAGCAGAGAACAGCATCCAAGCTAAGACGACTGGTACAGTTAAGCTACACAACGCTAAATTCGTTATCAACAAAGATAAGAAGCTTGTAATCACTTCTCGTGCTTCAGAGCTGACTATCATCGACGAATTTGGTCGTACTAAAGAGAAACACAAACTACCTTACGGTTCTCTACTATCTAAAGGCGACAACGACGCAGTTGAAGCTGGTGAAACAGTAGCGAACTGGGAAGCGCACACGATGCCAATCATCACTGAAGTGGCAGGTCGCATCCAGTTTGTGGACATGATCGATGGCGTTACAGTTTCTCGTCAAACAGATGACCTAACAGGTCTATCTTCAAGCGAAGTAACTGAAGCAGCAGCTCGCCCTGCAGCAGGTAAAGATATGCGTCCAGCTATCAAACTTGTTGATGCGCAAGGTAACGACGTAATGATCCCTGGTACTGAAATGCCAGCTCACTACTTCCTACCTGGTAAAGCGATTGTAAACATCGAAGACGGCGCTGAAGTAGGCGTGGGTGACACTCTATCTCGTATCCCTCAGAAATCTGGCGGTAACAAAGATATCACCGGTGGTCTACCACGCGTAGCTGACCTATTCGAAGCTCGTAAGCCGAAAGAGCCTGCGATTCTTGCTGAGCACACAGGTACTGTAAGCTTCGGTAAAGAAACGAAAGGTAAGCGTCGTCTAGTAATCACTCGTGAAGGCGGTGACGCTTACGAAGAGATGATTCCTAAGCATCGTCAGCTTAACGTATTCGAAGGCGAGAAAGTTGAACGTGGTGACGTGATCGCAGATGGTCCAGAGTCTCCACATGACATTCTACGTCTACGTGGTATCCACGCTGTGACTCAATACATCGCGAACGAAGTTCAAGAAGTATACCGTCTACAAGGCGTTAAGATTAACGATAAGCACATCGAAACTATCGTTCGTCAGATGCTACGTAAGTGTACAATCACGCACGCTGGTGACTCTACAGAGTTCCTAGTGGGTGAGCAGGTTGAATACGCGAACGTTAAGATTGCTAACCGTCAGCTAGAAGCTGAAGGCAAAGAGCTAGTTCGTTTCGAGCGTGAGCTACTTGGTATTACTAAGGCATCTCTAGCGACTGAATCGTTCATCTCTGCGGCATCGTTCCAGGAGACAACTCGCGTACTAACAGAAGCTGCGGTTTCTGGTAAGCGTGATGAGCTACGTGGTCTGAAAGAAAACGTAATTGTTGGTCGTCTAATCCCAGCAGGTACAGGTTTCGCTTACCACCAAGATCGTCAAGCTAAGCGTGTAGAAGAGCAAGAAGGTCCTTCAGCTGAACAAGCGACTGACAACCTTGCAGCGCTACTAAACGCAGGTTTCTCTGCAGACGAGTAATCGTTAGCTAAGAAATGACAAAAGGCACCTTCGGGTGCCTTTTTTGTTTTTGGAGAGCGGGAAGCGGGAACGGACTTTGTCCTATGGAAAACTGGATCGGGCTGCGCCCTACGAGAACACTGCGTTCCGAGAGTCGAGACTGGACTTTGTCCTTCGAGAGGTGTCCATTCCCGCATCCCGCATCCCGCATCCCGCATCCCGCATCCCGCATCCATAGCGAAGCGTTCCTAAGTAAAAAGGGTTGACGCAAAACGCCAACCCCTCAAAACTTTCTCGCTTCTCGCTTCTCGCTTCTCGCTTCTCGCTTCTCGCTTCTCGCTTCTCGCTTCTCGCTTCTCGCTTCTCGCTAAGCCCCAGGCGGAATCGCCAAGCTATCTGCGATAAGTTGAATCAACTGATCTTCCACTTCAAAGCGTACTTCGAGCAGTTCGCCCACTTTTGACATATCTGCTTCAAAGCTGGGTAGCTCATCATCAGCACTGACGCTGACATACTTATCGTTGAACTCAAGCAAAGGTTCTGTAGTTAAAACGATCTTGGCATAGGTCGCGTCGATTTCGTTGTTAGTCTTAAAGCCCGTTGCTTGCCATTTCTTCATCACCATATCGTAGATCTTGAAGTGGCCTTCAGAAATGTAATCAACCACATGATCGCAGAATGAGCTGATCTGTTTTGGGGAAGGAAGTTCGACGACGTTAGAGTGGCCGTTTGCAGGTTGAAGGGAGCCCAGCTGACAATATTCGACAATCAGTGATTGTCTTGTTTCGAGCCAGTGGTCGATGACTTCGCTTGAGCCACCCAATTGTTCTTGTGTTTGTTTGAATTTATTCAGCATGACCATATCCTCATGATCGGATCACTTCTCCGGTGATCATTACGCTTTGACTCCCAAAGCACGTACAGAGTACAACCTCTTGTCCTTACTAGAATTTATAGTCTCAAAATTGACTGACTACAAACTCTGGTATGAATTTAGATTGCCAGTAAAATAGACGAACTGCAAGCGAAGAGGTGAGTCAATGTTGAATAAAAGTGACACAAACCGTACGAAGAATGCTTATTGGTGTGTTGTATCAGGAAGCGATGTTTGGCTGCCAAATGGCCAGTTGCCTAAGGGAAGTGCTGAGAGTTTAAACTTACCCTATGAGCAGGCAATTGAAGTCGGAAGGTGGGAGAATTGCCCGCTGATGTGGCTTAATGAAGCGGATGTGTCTGAGGAGCTTGAGCTGACCTCTTTGCGTGATTGTTTGCATTTTCCAGAGCCGCTATTTCTGCTGATGAGTAAGGCAATTCAGTACGGACATATGAGTCAAAGTCTACGCTTTTGCCCTCAGTGTGGTGGTCGAAACCACCTCAATCACAATCAATTAGCCATGCAGTGTGGTGATTGCCGAACCTTACATTATCCGCGTATCTTCCCTTGTATCATTGTTGCTGTGCGTAACAAGCAGCAAATTTTACTAGCGCAACACCCGAGACATCGTAATGGTATGTATACCGTCATCGCGGGTTTTCTCGAAGTCGGTGAGACTTTAGAGCAGTGCGTTGCGCGAGAGGTCAAGGAAGAAACTGGAATAGAGGTGACTAACATTCGTTACTTTGGCAGTCAGCCTTGGGCATTTCCGTCGAGCATGATGATGGGCTTTGTCGCCGACTATCAATCGGGGGAGTTGAAGCCCGACTACAGTGAGCTTAGTGACGCGCGTTGGTTTGGGATCGAAGAGTTACCGCCCGTTGCCCCTGTCGGAACGATTGCTCGACAATTGATTGAATATACGCTGGATGAGATTAAGCTATCTAGCTGAAATATAGATAAAAAAAACCCTCCAGAAGGAGGGGGTAAGTAAGATGTCGTTATGAGATGCCAAGCACTGTGTGCTCGGTTTATAATTGTAGTTTTCGCTAGCAAACAAATTTTTAACACTGATACTTAGTGGGTGCAAATTAAGCACTGATTTAAAAGTTAATAACTTGATCTAGGTTGCAAAGCACACAGCTTTTGCGAGTCAAACAGTGTTAGAATAGCCGCAACAAAAATGAGCCTAAAAATTGGAAAAACGGAATGACTGAATTAAAGAATGACCGCTATCTTCGTGCGCTACTAAAAGAGCCAGTAGATTACACTCCAGTATGGATGATGCGTCAGGCAGGTCGATACCTTCCAGAGTACAAAGCAACTCGCGCAGAAGCGGGTGACTTCATGTCTTTGTGCAAGAATGCAGAGCTAGCATCAGAAGTAACGCTTCAACCTTTGCGCCGTTTTCCTCTTGATGCCGCGATTCTGTTCTCTGATATCCTAACTATTCCTGACGCAATGGGCCTTGAGCTACGTTTCGCGGCAGGTGAAGGTCCTGTATTTGACAAGCCAATTACCTGTAAAGCGGACGTCGAAAAGATCGGTATTCCAGATCCAGAGGGTGAGCTTAAATACGTAATGAACGCAGTACGTCAGATCCGAAAAGATCTTAATGGTGATGTACCGCTAATCGGCTTCTCTGGCAGCCCATGGACGCTGGCTACTTACATGGTTGAAGGTGGTAGCTCTAAAGCTTTCACTAAGATCAAGAAGATGATGTACGCAGAGCCACAAACGCTACACCTGCTATTAGATAAGCTAGCAGACAGTGTTATTGATTATCTAAACGCTCAGATCAAAGCGGGTGCTCAATCCGTCATGGTATTCGATACTTGGGGTGGTGTGCTTACTCCGCGTGACTACAACCTATTCTCACTGCAATACATGCATAAAATCGTAGACGGCCTAATCCGTGAAAACGATGGCCGTCGTGTTCCAGTTACGCTGTTTACTAAGAACGGTGGTATGTGGCTAGAGCAAATCGCAGCAACGGGTTGTGATGCAGTCGGTCTAGACTGGACAATCAACATCCAAGACGCGGTTAAACGTGTGGGCGATAAAGTGGCACTACAAGGTAACATGGATCCATCTATGCTTTACGCTTCTCCAGAGCGTATCCGTGAAGAAGTCTCAAGCATCCTTGAAGGTTTCGGCGACGCAGGCACAGGTCACGTGTTTAACCTGGGTCACGGCATTCACTTAGATGTGCCGCCAGAAAATGCGGGCGTATTTGTTGAAGCGGTACATGAGTTATCCAAGC
Organism: Vibrio sp. R10-SF1-ISO8; assembly: GCF_059833805.1. Lineage (NCBI taxonomy): Bacteria > Pseudomonadati > Pseudomonadota > Gammaproteobacteria > Vibrionales > Vibrionaceae > Vibrio > Vibrio sp. R10-SF1-ISO8. Next base: position 15,412 of record NZ_JCBDHL010000011.1, read on the forward strand.
CGTACCACAAATAATTGAGTAATTTATGAAAAGCGCCTGATACGACCAGGCGCTTTTTTGTTATAGGTTACACTAGCCGCTATACTGCCGTTAGACATATAGAAAGGAATGCGGATAATTCATGAAAACTCGTGACAAGATAGTGCTAGCTGCACTGGAACAATTTAACCAGCATGGTGAGCGTAATATCACAACCAATCATATTGCCGCACATATCGATATTAGTCCGGGTAACCTGTATTACCACTTCCGTAACAAGCAAGAAATCGTGCGCGAGATCTTCGCTTTATACTCTAATGAACTTCTTGAGCGCTTCACGCCTATTCAAGGTCAGCAAGAGAGCTTAGTTCTTCTCAAGCACTATCTGGATTCGATCTTTACTTTGATGTGGAAGTATCGCTTCTTCTACGCTAATTTGCCGGAGATCCTTCAGCGCGACGAACAGCTACATGAAGAATACATCCAGGTTCAAGAAAAGCTACAAACCAATCTCATCAATATCATGCAAGCGTTTGTCGACCTTGAGCTTGTGTCTGTGGAAGATAGTGAGATGAAGTCACTGGTGACCACACTGCATATGATTGCTTCAAGTTGGCTAGGCTACCAAGCTGCTATGTCACCTAAAACAAAGATCACCGAGCAGGTTATCCATCAGGGCATGCTGCAAATGATTTCTGTAGTAAAACCGAAAGCCACGACGCAAGGCTTGGAGCAGCTTCAATTATTGGAAGATGGCGTTAAAGCAATTCATGCTTAGTCATAACTAATTGAAATTGTTCAATCAGTGAGAACCCATTAGAGTATCGAGAGATATTTTAATGGGTTTTGTTTTATGCACTTCGATGTATTCAATGGTGATGCCGACGGGATCATCGCTCTGCTTCAACTCCGTTTAGCTGAACCAAAGGTCGCTGCTTTAGTGACAGGTGTTAAGCGCGATATTCAATTGCTAGAAAAGCTAGAGACGAGCAGTGGTGATTCAGTCACGGTTTTGGATATCTCGATGGAAAAGAACAAGTCCGGTCTAGAGAGGCTGTTAGCTATGGGTCTAGACGTGTTCTACGCCGATCACCATAAGTCTGGAGATATCCCGAATCAGCCCAATTTAGAAGCGCACATTGATCTAGATGCAAACACTTGTACTGCGTTGATCATCGATAAACTACTTAACGGACGTTTCCACTCATGGGCTATTACCGCAGCCTACGGTGACAATCTGATTGCTAAAGCGGATAAGCTAGCTGATAAGGCAGGTTTGAGTGATGAGCAAAAACAACAACTCAAAGAGCTAGGGACACTCATCAACTACAATGGTTACGGTGCAGAGTTAGAAGACCTGCATTTCCATCCTGCAGCACTGTTCCAAGAGCTTTTGGCCTACGATGACCCTTTTGCTGTTATTGCTGATCAAAACTCCCCATTTTTATTTTTGCGTACGGCTTATCAGGCAGATATGGATGGTGCATTGGCGATAAAAGCTAAATATCGCAGCGCTAAGTTATCTGTCTTTGAATTACCCAATCAGGCGTCGTCTCGCAGGATCAGTGGTGTTTATGGTAATCACTTGGCAAATCAAACGCCAAACTCTGCGCATGCGGTATTAACGGAAAACAGTGATGGAACATATACCATTTCACTACGCGCGCCGCTGAACAATAAACAAGGGGCAGGGGATATTTGTACACAGTTTCCAAGTGGCGGTGGACGAGCAGCCGCTGCGGGGATTAATGCATTACCTAAAGAGCAGTTAAATGCATTTATCGAGGTAGTTGAGCAATACTATCGCGGGTAAAGTCGCTTGGATTGGGCGTTCAACGCTAATTGAACGCCACATTGGTTGCTATTAACGGGTTAGCCAGCTCTTAGGGTTCTGAGTTTTACTGTTACGACGAATCTCAAAGTAGAGTGACGGGCGTGGTTGGCCTCCGGTATCGCCAGCTAAAGCAATACTTTCACCTGCAATGACTTTATCACCTTCCTTCTTAAGCAGGCTCTGGTTAAAGCCATACAAAGTCATGTCACCCTTACCGTGATCGAGTAACACCACTAAGCCGTAGCCGCGTAAGTAGTCAGCAAAGACGACAGTTCCTGAATAAACCGCTTTCACTGATTGACCGTAGTTGGCATTGATAACCATACCTTTCCAATTGATCTGCCCGGTTTGGCGAGAGCCATAGTTGTGCAGAATCTTACCTTTGACCGGCCATGGCAGTTTGCCCTTTTGACGAGCTAGACCATCCATGGGGACGGCGTTGCGCTTAGCGGCTTTAGCTATTTCTGCTTTCAGTCGAGTTTCATTGCGTTGCAGCTCAGAGAGGTAAACCTTGTCATTGGAAATGCTCTTACGTATCTGCGAGACAGTCCCTTTACGTTTAGACTGAGTACTTGCCAGTTGATCGCGTTTGTTGGTCTGCTGTTTAAGCAGGTTGGTGATTTGCTGTTTCTCTAGCTTGAGCTGTTCGCGGCTATCATCTAGCTCACCAACCGTTTTCTCTAGCTCAGCAATCGTAGTTGCTCGTTCTTTAGCAAGGTGTTGGAAATACTGGCTAATTCTATCTTCTTCGACACCTTGATTAAGAATATTCGAGGAGGTTTTAGCACGTTGAGTGACGTAGTAAGTTTGAATAAGCTCAGCCAGCTTATCGCTTTGAGCTTTCTTTTGTTGTTCGAGCTGATCGACTTTAGACTCAAGATTACGGATATTTTTATTCGTATTGGCTAAAGAGGCCTTGGATTCTTTGATCTCTTTTTCTAAACGAGTGATCGTGATTTCTTGGGATTTGAGCGATTTTTGCAGTGAGTCGAGTTTCTTTTGTTGGGAAGACAGTGCCTGCTTTTGGCGAGAGATCTCACCGCTGACACCTTTTAGCTCGGAGTTGTTTGCTGCATAGCTAGGAGTGATTGAGTAAGAACAAAGCATCAACCCGAGCGTAAGCCAAACCTTGTTGGTAAACAGAGTCTTTAGTGGGGTGCTAGCCATGTTACAAATTTGCCCTAACTATTTGAGAGGCATCCAGTATACCCAAACCTTTTGATCAGAAGAAAGCGCAATGTCAAAACTTGTTACTGAGCCTCTGAAAACAAAAAGCCCGAGCAATGGCTCGGGCTTTGAAATGCGGGAGTAAAAGTTAATTACTTAACTAGAACTTCACCTGTCATCTCTGCTGGAATTTCCAGACCGACTAGAGAAAGCATAGTTGGAGCTAGGTCAGACAGTTTACCGCCTTCTTTGAACTCAACCTCTTTCTCACCAACGTAGATTAGAGGAACTGGTAGGTTAGTGTGAGCAGTGTGCGTGCCACCTGTCTCTGGGTCTACCATCATTTCCGCGTTACCGTGGTCAGCAGTGATCAGCATTTGGCCGCCAACTTCTTCGATAGCAGCCGTTACTTTAGCAACACATGCATCGATTGCTTCGATCGCTTGCTCTGCTGCTTCGTAAACGCCAGTGTGACCAACCATATCTGGGTTAGGGTAGTTACAGATGATAGTGTCGTACTTACCAGATTTGATCGCCGCAACCATCTTCTCTGTGAGTTCTTCTGAGCTCATTTCTGGTTGTAGGTCGTAAGTTGCTACTTTTGGAGAAGCAACAAGTTGACGCTCTTCGCCGTCGAATTCGCTCTCAACACCACCGTTGAAGAAGAAAGTTACGTGTGCGTATTTCTCTGTTTCAGAGATACGAAGCTGAGTTTGACCTTGCTTAGATAGCCACTCACCGTAAGTGTTCTCTAGAGACGCTGGTGGGAATGCGATGGCTAGTGGGATGTCAGCCGCGTATTGCGTTAGCATTACGAAGTTGATTGCTGGGAATACAGCGCGCTCGAAGCCGTCGAATGCAGGTACGAAAGTACGTGTGATTTGACGTGCACGGTCAGCACGGTAGTTCATAAAGATTACTGCATCGCCATCTGCGATAACTGCGTCTTCTTGACCTTCAGCTTTGATCGCTGTCGCTTTAACGAACTCATCGTTTTCGTCACGAGCATACGCCGCTTCTAGGCCAGCTACTGCAGTTTCTGATGTGAATTCTGCTTTAGCTTGAGTTAGAAGATCGTAAGCAACTTGTACGCGATCCCAGTTGTTATCACGGTCCATTGCGTAGTAGCGACCAACTAGCGATGCCACGCGGCCTTTGCCTAGTTTAGCGAATAGCTCGTCAAAACGTTTTAGTGAGTTTTCTGCGCTGCGCGGTGGCGTGTCACGACCGTCTAGGAAGCAGTGTAGGTAAATCTTCTCTGCGCCACGTGCTGCTGCCATTTCAACGGCTGCGTAGATGTGATCTTCGTGAGAGTGTACGCCACCTGGAGACATTAGGCCCATGATGTGTACTGCTTTTTCAGCTTTAACAGCAGAGTCGATTGCTTCAACTAGAGCAGGAGTCTGTGCAAATTCACCGTCAGCGATAGATTTAGTGATGCGAGTTAGGTCTTGGTATACAACGCGGCCTGCACCGATGTTGGTGTGACCTACTTCAGAGTTACCCATTTGACCGTCAGGTAGGCCAACATCCATGCCAGAAGCAGAGATTAGAGTGTTTGGTTTGTTAGCAAACAGGCTATCAAGGAATGGAGTATTTGCGTTCGCGATCGCGTTGCTTGCTGTATCTTCACGGTGTCCGTAACCGTCAAGAATAACTAGAGCCATAGGCTTCTTAGCTGTCATAGTGATGACCTCGTCAAATTTCAAAGTAACTTTGGAAACTAAATTAGCGTAATTTTACTACACTTTTTAACCAAAACTGTAGGTTAAGATCAAATATTGTTTGTGAAATATTGTTGTTATCTTTCACCTTACTTCCAGTGGGTATTTTCCCAACCACTTATACTAGTCCTTATTTTCTCGCGTAAGGCGAAAATTGACAGTGGGAAATACCTATTACTCTAATAGCCTATGCGACCAAAATTCCTGTCCCTACAACGGCAACGATGGCCCCTATCCATGCAAAGCGGTTAGGGCGCTTACCTGAGTAAATCCAAAGTATAGGTAACAACATAATTGGTGTTGTGGAAGACAAGAGTGCCACCATACCAACATTTCCTTGCTGAAGGGCGTATAGGATCAACGTCATTCCGACCGCCATAGCGAGGAAACCATTGACTGCGGTAATGGAGAAAATTCGCAGGTTCATGGGATGTGTGGCTCGCGCAAGTTTGGCGCCAGTGAGGAAAAACAGACAGTGAGCAGCAAACGCTGTCATCATACGCATGGCCGATGCCGCAACAGGATCGATTGCTGTTTGCATAACAGGTTTAGCAATAATGCCACCGAGTGCTTGGCAAAGTGCTGCTAGTAAACCTAAACCGACCCCGACCCAAATACTGCCTTTGATTGACTCAAGTTGATTATTGGCTTGCCCTTTACGACCAAAAAATATCGCGGTTAACACGCCAGAAAAAACCAAAGCTGATCCCAACAATTCGAGAGATGTCATGGTTTCGCTAAATAGGAAGTAACCTAGTACAGCGGAGAAGACGGCGTGGCAAGAAAAGAGTAGACCAGCTTGTCTTGGTCCCATGCGATTGAGGCAGGCGAATAGGGCAGTATCTCCGATGAAGATACCGATCACGCCAGATAGCATCATGGCAGAAATGGCGCTGGTTTCTACGCTGGCCCAACCGCCAGTAATCAGTGCCATACCCCCTAAAATCACAGAGGTGCAGCCCATACGCCAACGACTATAGGCAAAGGTTCCTAGATGTTGTGCGGGAACAACAGAAAGTAGACTGGCTACCGCCCAAAGAAATGCCGCTGCCAATGCCAGCCATTCATATCCCATTGACACGAAATCCTTGTGAATTTGGAAGAGTAATGGCTGACAATATGCATTAAAAAAAGTTTAAATCATAGGTTAAACCTTAAAGCGTCCCACCTCGCGACGCATGGTTTCTGCAGAGTCACGCATGTTATCGGCACTTTCGCTGCTTTGAAGCGCTTGTGAAGCAAGGACATCAGAAGCATCTTTAATCCCCTGCGTATTGCGACTGATATCTTCACTCACAGCTCGTTGCTCTTCGGCTGCACTCGCAATCTGTAGTGCCATATCATTGATTTCAGTAATCGCGTCAGTGATATGACCCAAGCTATCGGCCGCTTGCTGAGCATAGTCGACACTTGTATCGGCAAGCGACGTGCTGCTCTGCATGCTGTTAACCGCTAACTGAGTATTGTTTTGCAGCGTCTCGATCATATTGCGGATCTCTTCGGTTGAGCCATGAGTACGCTGGCTCAGCACGCGAACCTCATCCGCAACGACGGCAAAACCGCGCCCTTGCTCACCAGCGCGTGCCGCTTCAATCGCTGCGTTAAGCGCCAACAGGTTGGTCTGCTCGGCTATCTCTTGAATGGTAGAAAGGATCTGATTAATGCTTTGAGTGTTACTTTCTAACTCAGAGATCACGCCCGCGGCAGCCATGACCTGATCTGCTAGGTCAACGATCGCTTGGCGGTTTTTCTGAATTACTTGTTGGCCGTCCTGACAAGCGGTTGATGAAGTTTGAGAAGCGGCAGCTGTGAGCTCTGCATGGCTTGCGACTTCTGCCGCGGTAGCCGACATCTCATGGATGGCTGTCGCTATCTGGTTAACATCATTTTGTTGCGCCTCAACTTGATGGGAAGCCTGTTGTGATAGTTCATTTGCCTGAACAGCTTGGTTGGCGAGCTTTTCACTGTGGTTGATGATGCCGCTGATCATTGCCTGCATTTGACTCAAGAACTGATTGACATGTTCCGCGACTTCACCGATTTCGTCTCGGCGCTTAATCTCGACACGCTGGGTCAAATCACCTTCACCTTTAGACAGTTGTGAAAGGGATGCTGACAAGTCTTGTAGCGGTTTAAGCAGTTTAGTAATCGTGTAGGTACTGAATGTGGCAATCACTAAATACAGGATGATAGAAGCGAGCGCAGTAAACTGAATTTGTTCAGTGACGGAAGCGAAGGCGAGATCCTTATCGACCACGATACCTAAAGACCAGTCTGTCGTCGGGACATTGGTAACATAGATAAGCTTATCACCTTGATCCGGCCAACTAATGGTTGATAGGGCTGATTTGCTGACAAGTTCATTGACCATGTTATGGCTTAGAACAGGGTTAAGAACGGTTAAAGGCTGTTGGCTTAGCTTTTCATCCTGATAGGCAACGATGTTGTTGTTACCATCCACTAAGAAGGTAAAGCCATCGTTATCTAACGTGACATTGAGTACTTCACTGATGATGTTAGTGACGGTTAAATCGGCGGCAAGCACCCCTTTTCTTTCACCGGAAAAAGCTTTGGCAAAACTGACAACAATGCTGCCATCAAAATCCTGATAAGGTTCAGTCAGGATTAGCCCAGAGGCTTTCATGGCATCTTGATACCACGGTCGAGTTCTTGGATCGTAATCGGCAGGCCAGTCTTCGGTTTTATCACCGTAGGCAATGGAGCCGTCATCGAAGCCAGCATAAACGGAAAGAAAGTCCCCCGCTCGCTTGGTAATTAGCATTTCACGGTCAGAGTTATCTGACTGGACGATGGTTTTCTCGTTAGCAAGCATCATATCGCTGCGTATAGCTAACCAATCACTAATGTAGCGAGTAGTGGCGTGGCTGACATTGGCCATTTCACTGTTTAGGGCTGAGGTGGTTTCTTGTTTTAATTGGCTTACCGAGATCCAAGCTTGAACCCCGCTGACCACTGCGATAACGATTGCAATCGCAATCTGCATTTTTAGTTTTATTGTATTTCTCATTGCCTTTCCTTCATTTACGAGACAATAGATTGAGAAAAGCGGAGTGGAGAGACACTGGGAGAAGGTGTTTGCCAGGTGGAGAGCATCAACCGAACCTCGTGGGCACTACCGCCGGATAGAAATCTCACATTGAAAGTGAAATGGATGTTCTTGTTTTTATTGAACTGATTTTATAATCCCAAGCGACCAATTTGCTTGATCTATGTACAGGAACACCGACTAACTTACCTATTTATGGCGAATATTGATTGAACTGTGACCTTCAGTCAATAAATAATAAACGACATACGGTAATTAGGTAAGTAGCAGTGTTCCGGCATAAACAATTGTTAAGCCAATCACACCGATAATTAGCCCGGTTTTAGCCATATCTTTGCTCTCGATAAGACCAGTCGAGTAGGCCAGAGAGTTTGGCGGTGTTGATACGGGTAAAATCATGCCAAGTGATGCGGAGAAGGCGACAACGACCAATAATCCTTGCAGTCCACCGACGCTAGCCAAACTCTCCATGGAAGCCCCAATGGCAACCGCAATCGGCATCAGTAGGTTAGCAGTCGCGGTGTTAGACATGAAGTTTGCCATTAGCCAGCAGACGATCGACAGAGTAAGAACCACGGCAATTGGCGATAGTGATTCGTAATCAATTGCATGCGCTAGGGCTGCGGCTAATCCGGTTTTATCCAAACCGATACCAATTGCAATACCACCGGCAACTAGCCACAGTACATCCCAGTTAATCAGCTTGAGCTCAGCTTTGCCCATAATGCCAGTGAGCGTGAAAACAGCCAGTGGAATAATGGAAACAACATAGGTGTTCATGCCATGCAGTTTGGTCGTCATCCACAGTAGGATGGTTGAAGCAAACGTGGCGTAAACCACCATCGCGCGCCAGTTCTTTTGGAATTGCCCATCTAACTTAAGCTTCATGGTTTGTTGGGAAGATGGGAACAGCTTTTGCAGCAGGAACCAAGCGATAGTCAGTTGCACAGTCACAAAAGGTAATCCCATCATCATCCAACTTAAGAAATCGATACTGTTCTCGCCTGTGAGGTACTGAAGTGCAATGGCGTTCGGTGGCGTACCGATTGGAGTCGCAATACCGCCTGTGTTGGCGGCGATCGGGATACACAGTACTAAGGCTTTAATGCCAATATCGCCTTTAGGTGCCGAAGCGACAATTGGGCCAAGTAATGCAAGCATCATTACCGTTGTTGCGGTGTTGGACATAAACATTGAGAACACGGCAGTAATCAACATTAAGCCAAGCATGATGAACTTAGGCTGGTGGCCAAAAGGCTTGAGCAGTACGCGCGCTAAGTTGTTATCGAGCTCATACTTAGAGGCGGCGATCGCAAGGGCAAAACCACCCATAAACAGAATAATGATTGGCGAAGAGAAGGCGCTGAAGATGTCTGTGTAGTTCATCAACTCCCCCAAGTCATGTCCTGCAGGAGGGTTGCGGAATAAATGTAGCCCTTTGTCGGAAATCATTACCAGCTCTAAGGCGATGATCAAAATCGAAGTCGCAAACACTGGGACGGGCTCGAGTACCCAAAGTAGGGCTGCGAGAAGAAAGATGGCCAATAGTCGATGCTGAATCAGGGTCAGATCATCAATAGGGATCCAGTCAATAGGCATAAACAGTACACCGATTGGCAGACCAAAACTGATCAATAGTTTAATGATAATTCCCGATTCTACCTTTGGCATACAATCCTTTACCTCAAAAGTATTAGTGAAGCCACAGATTAGTTCACAATGAATTAAAGGTCTTAGACCAAGTCTAGAATTTTGATAAACAGTTGAAATTGTTGAGGGAGGTTTGCTTTGGGTCAAAAAAAGCCCCGCGATTGCGAGGCTTCAGAGTCGAACGTTGGTGATTATTCCGCTGCTTGTTCAGCCTGAGCTGTATGAGCGTAAGGTGTGCCCATTACCGTTGGTTGACCATTTTGCATCGTGTCATCAAATTTCACCGCATCTTTGGCGAATAGGTTGATAACCGTTGAGCCTAGCTTAAAGCGGCCCATTTCTTCACCCTTCATAAGGATTACCGCTTTGTCACCTTCAGCCGGGTAGTCCCATTTGTAAACGGTATTGCCGCGTGGTGGGGTTATTGTGCCAGCCCAAACTTGCTCGATACTGCCAACAATTGTTGCACCAACAAGCACCTGTGCCATTGGTCCAAACTCAGTATCAAAAATACATACTACACGTTCGTTACGTGCGAACAGGTTTGGCACGTTCTCAGCAGTCAGCGGGTTAACTGAGAATAGATCACCTGGTACATAAATCATCTGACGAAGTGTGCCGTCACATGGCATGTGTACTCGGTGGTAATCACGTGGTGAAAGGTACAGTGTCGCGAATTCACCGTCGGCAAACTCTTGAGCTAATTCTGCATCTCCGCCTAGTAGCTCTTGCGCCGTAAAGTCATGGCCTTTTGCCTGAATCAGTTTGCCATCAGTGATCGGACCAAACTGGCTAACACAAGCGTCTGCTGGGTGTGTGATAACAGAGGCTTCTTCGGTGATTGGGCGTGCGCCATCTTTTAGCTCACGAACAAAAAATTCGTTAAACGTCTTAAAGTGTTTAGGATCAGAATGAAGTGCTTCATCCATATTGACGTTGTATTGCTTAATAAACCACTTGATGATTGCTGTTGTTAGACCGCCAGCTTTTGCTGAAGCTAGCTTACCCACTAAGCGCGTTAAACCGTGCTGAGGGATCCAATATTGCAGTCCAACTTTAATCTTATCCATTGTGTTCAATTCCAATGCTATTTTCATGATTGACTATATTCTGGGCGCGAGATGTTACTCAAAATGCGCCCAAAAGTCAGCAGTTGCGAGAGTTTGCTTACAAAATTGCGGTTACAAATCCGCTTTTTTTCTACGAGAGTATTGTCGATTGGCTTTGTTTTCCGCCATGCTTTCGAGGATACGGTGATAGTTTTCAAAGCGTATTTCGTTGATCTCACCATCTTCCACGGCCTGACGCAGTACACATCCTGGGTCGTCATTGTGTTTACAATCACGGAACTTACAGCCACCTAGATAAGGTCTAAATTCAACAAAGGCTTTAGTCACTTCTTCGGCTTCCAAGTGCCACAGACCAAACTCACGAACTCCCGGTGAGTCAATTAGGTCGCCACCTGTCGGAATATGGTAAAGGCGTGATGCGGTGGTTGTGTGTTGGCCTAGGCCGGAGTTTTCTGAGATCTCGCCTTCCTCAACATTAAATTGAGGCATAAGCGCATTAACTAGACTTGATTTACCGACACCAGACTGACCGACGAAAATATTAATGCGATCTTTCAGCTCAGCTTCGAGCTCAGCAATACCTTCCCCGGTTTGTTTACTGACAAACAGCACCTTGTAGCCAATACGCTCGTATTCGTTGAGCCAAGATTTGTATTCAGCCAGTTGCTCTTGTTCGAGAAGATCGATTTTGTTCAATACTAGCAGCGGCGCAATGCTTAAGGTTTCAGAGGCGACCAAGTAGCGATCAATGATATTGAGCGACAGCTCAGGTAGAACTGAAGAAACGATGACCATTTGGTCTACATTCGCAGCGACAGGTTTTAGACCGTCGTAGTAGTCAGGGCGTGTTAAGACTGAAGTTCTTGGCTCGACGGCTTCAACCACGCCATTGATACCTTCCATCGACTCTAGGCCTGGGCGCCAAATGACTCTGTCCCCAGAAACCAGAGATTCGATACCGCGACGAAGATTACAGCGCTGCACTTCTCCGCTTTCGAGATCTTCTATATCTGCGTGTTGTCCAAAACGAGTGATAACCAGGCCTGATTTACTCCCTCCAAGCATAGATTCATCCCACTGGATGGTCTCTTCCTGCTTAAGTTTGCGTTTTTGGTTATGGCGTACACGCCTCACCTGACCTTTGGTTAGCTTTTTCTTTTTAGCCACGTTTCTCTACTTCAGTTGATTAATTTATCGGGTGATACCTGTCTGACAGCGAGTATCTCAATCTATCTTGGGTATCGGAATTTGGGTATAGTACCTCTTTTAGCACAAAACCAATAGGCAACGATTTATGTCCTTTAGCGATCAAAATTTAATTTGGATTGATCTTGAGATGACAGGACTGGACCCAGAAACCCACAAAGTTATCGAAATCGCCACCATAGTGACTGATAGTGAATTGAATATTTTAGCTGAAGGACCTGTACTTGCCATTCATCAGCCAGAAGAAGAACTGGCTAAAATGGATGAGTGGTGCACAACCACGCATACAGGTAGTGGTTTGGTTAAGCGTGTACGCGAAAGTAAAATCGATGAGCAAGAAGCTATCCGTCAAACGATTGAATTTTTAGAAAAGTGGGTACCTAAAGGTAAATCGCCAATTTGTGGTAACAGTGTAGGTCAAGACAGACGTTTCTTGTACAAGCACATGGCCGAGCTTGAGCAGTATTTCCACTACCGCTACATTGATGTGAGTACGTTGAAAGAACTTACTCGTCGTTGGAAGCCTGAAGTACTCGATGGCTTTTCGAAAACAGGCAGTCACCTTGCGTTAGACGATATTCGAGAGTCGATAGCCGAACTTCAGTACTACCGTAAAACGATTATCTCAATTTAATCGACTTTAATAACGCCAGCGAATTCGCTGGCGTTTTTGTTTATGGCACGGGGAGGAAAGCAAATTGAGCTACACCGTGGACTACCTTGGTAATCCCTCGATTTGTTTTGTCTGCAACGATGAGTGCCATCATATCTTGAATCATGACCATCTTAGTGAATCGGCGGTCAAAGCTGATATCACCACCATCTTCATCGGTATCATTACTGTAAATCAGCGGGTTCCCATACTGGTCTTTGCGATGATAGAGTCGCCACACGAAGATCTCTATGTTTCGCGCACTGTTATATAACGACTGCTCATCTAATGAATCGATGATAAAAAACTCTTGCTGGTGGTTGTATGAACGGCGCAGCATCTCTGATAGGCCGACGATAGCGGCAAATACTCGGTCTCCCTGAAAATTCTCATCAAAACTTAGCAAGATTGCATCAATTCCAGTGACGCCATTAAGCTCATCAAAAACTAAAGAGGGAAGTTCGATACTCTCTTCAGAACCAAAAATCTGGGTAATGCGACTTTCTATGGTCGCTTGCGGGTTCTTATGTAGTTGAATTGGATTGCGGACGTAGAGTTTTCGTGTCAGTTCCACCATCTGTATCTTTAGCTGTCTCGCATGGACATCCATAACAAAATCAACGTCACTTTTGCCGAGATTACGCATGGGTTTAGGCATAGAGCCACAACCAACAATTAGCGTAGCGACAAATAAGGGTATGAGCGTTCGAAAAACAATCCTTTGCAACGACATGGACACTGAACCTTAACTAGGAGAAATCTTGTAACCATTGGAACGAGGCTTTTATAGCCAATAGTTATATTAAAAATTGCATTCATCAGCGACATTAAGTCACCAAAATGCAGGTCAATATCCCAATTTGAGCATAGGTGAGGTTACTTTTATGTTATTTAACGAAATGCATTTCGTTTAAATTTCAAGCTGTTTTGATGATTGATGTGCGCTTTTCATCCAAACAGGAAAAAAATGGATTTTTTTTGCATGAAGGACTTGCATCACAAAAAAATGCTCTTATAATTCGCAGCCCTGAACGACGGAAACGTTGTTGATGCGACACTAGCTCAGTTGGTAGAGCGCAACCTTGCCAAGGTTGAGGTCACGAGTTCGAACCTCGTGTGTCGCTCCAAATTTAAAGCTGTCATCGTGCTTAACGGTGAAACAATACGGACGCGGGGTGGAGCAGCTTGGTAGCTCGTCGGGCTCATAACCCGAAGGTCGTCGGTTCAAATCCGGCCCCCGCAACCAAAGCGACACTAGCTCAGTTGGTAGAGCGCAACCTTGCCAAGGTTGAGGTCACGAGTTCGAACCTCGTGTGTCGCTCCAAATTTGAAGGCTTTCATCATGCCTTAAATGGTGAATACGGACGCGGGGTGGAGCAGCTTGGTAGCTCGTCGGGCTCATAACCCGAAGGTCGTCGGTTCAAATCCGGCCCCCGCAACCAAATTTTTAGGTGTTGTGATTCGCTAGCTCGTCGGGCTCAGCTATTCATAAAACCTCGCGAAGGTCATCGATTTATATCCGGCCTCGCAACCAAAGCGACACTAGCTCAGTTGGTAGAGCGCAACCTTGCCAAGGTTGAGGTCACGAGTTCGAACCTCGTGTGTCGCTCCAAATTTAAAGCTTTCATTGTGCTTAACAATGATTATGGACGCGGGATGGAGCAGCCTGGTAGCTCGTCGGGCTCATAACCCGAAGGTCGTCGGTTCAAATCCGGCTCCCGCAACCAATTCTCTTATGAGAATATGCGACACTAGCTCAGTTGGTAGAGCGCAACCTTGCCAAGGTTGAGGTCACGAGTTCGAACCTCGTGTGTCGCTCCAAGTTTAAAGGCTTTCATCATGCCTTAAATGGTGAATACGGACGCGGGGTGGAGCAGCTTGGTAGCTCGTCGGGCTCATAACCCGAAGGTCGTCGGTTCAAATCCGGCCCCCGCAACCAAAGCGACACTAGCTCAGTTGGTAGAGCGCAACCTTGCCAAGGTTGAGGTCACGAGTTCGAACCTCGTGTGTCGCTCCAATTTAATAGCCTTCATCGTGCTTAACGGTGACAAAGATGCGACACTAGCTCAGTTGGTAGAGCGCAACCTTGCCAAGGTTGAGGTCACGAGTTCGAACCTCGTGTGTCGCTCCAAATTTTAGGAAGCTTGGCGTACACGAGGAACCTCGTGACTGAATCCAGCCGAGACGATCCAAATCTCCTTCAGATGATTTTCATTTGAATAGACCTTACGGTCACCGCTCTTTAGCTAATGCTGCGAAGCATGAACCCCAAATCAGTAAAAAGTCCTCCTAGTTTTTAGGTGGGCATTTTTATGTCTCAATATTAAATCTCAGCACGAGATGTGCTCAGTCAGAATCAATAGCAAGCATTATGTGAGCTAGGGTTTGGCATGTTAGTCAACAGACTTATCCACAGATGTCTAATTGTGGATAACTTGGTGGGTAACCTGATTTTTATTCATGTATAACGCTTGACTAAAACGATCTTTTTGTTTTTGAAACTTTCCTACCTAACTCTAAATTTAATCTAACCCGTTGAGTTTCAAGTTATTTTTATGTTTTTCCTAGCTTGGGTTAGTAGGTGTTTACGATCATTAAGTCACTGTTTTTTGATCCTAGTCATTTCTTACCACTGTGATTAACTTCTCCATCTGTAAGAAAATGAGTAATCGTTCTTTCTTTTTTCCACATTTTGGTTTTTGGAGCTAGGTCAAACTCTGAGTGGCTAAGTTCGGCAAGCATTATGCATCGCGTGGTAAGCCTTTTTCGACAATTCTAATCAACCTATTTAGCTTAGTGGATTGTGTTGGGGTTTGAGCTTGTTGTTGTTCTAGAGCCCATTGAATATGTACATCTAAAGTCTCACTTAGGCCGAGGCGACTTTCTAGCGCTTCAATGATGTTGATGGAGTAGGGGGCATTTCCCATTGCGACCGACAGATTTCTTAACCATTGTAAATGTCCGATACGGCGAATAGCTGAACCTTCCATATTTTTTAAGAAAGTCGCTTCATCCCATTTAAATAGCTCAACGAGATTCGCATTGGTCAATGCCGCTCTACGGTGAAAGTCTGGCTGATCGGTTAAATCTGAGAAGCGGTTCCAAGGACAAACAAGTTGGCAGTCGTCACAGCCATAGACTCTGTTGCCCATGGCTTTGCGAAACTCTTCAGGGATGACACCGTCAAACTCAATGGTTAAGTAGGAGATACAGCGTCTTGCGTCGACAATACCATTATCTACGATGGCTTGTGTCGGGCATGAGGAAATACAAGCTTTGCATTTGCCACATTCATCAACGCTGGGTTCGTCGACTGGAAGAGGAAGATCTATCAGTAACTCACCAAGGAAAAACCATGAGCCACACTCTTTATCTAGAATAAGTGAATGTTTTCCAGTCCAGCCCAATCCGGCTTTCTGCGCCAAAGGCCTTTCAAGTATCGGTGCGGAATCAACAAAAGGTCGGTGGCCAAAGCTGCCAACTTCTTGTTCTATTTTTTGCCCGAGCTTTTTTAACTGGTTGCGGATTAACTTGTGATAATCACGCCCAAGAGAGTAGCGGCTTATATAGGCTTGAGTCGGATCCGACAGGTTGGCGGCAAATTGCGCTTGAGGAGGCAGGTAGTTCATACGTACGCTAATGACACGGACAGTGCCTGGTAGTAATTCAGCGGGACGCGCTCTCATCATCCCATGACGAGCCATCCAGTCCATTTCCCCGTGATAGCCTGCATCAAGCCATTTTTGTAGTTCAGCTTCATGCTCAGAGAGATCTACATCGCAGATGCCAACTTTTTGGAAGCCAAGTTCTTGGCCCCAAATTT
>NZ_JCBDHL010000012.1:0-279425 GCF_059833805.1 Vibrio sp. R10-SF1-ISO8
ATTGAAAGTGATGAAATAACATTTGTACGACTTTCTAGTGGGTCAAGAGTTAATAATTCACCAAACCCAATACCCCAAGATGAACCTTTGACGTCAATAGACAAACTTCCATTCCTAGGTTGCCCGCCATGGTAATACTTAACACACTCAACATAATCTTGAGGCAAGTTGAACTGAACTATTATTGAAACGCTTTCGATTAATTCGTCTCTCAAAGGCTGGTGGTCTTCTTCGAAGATCAACCATTCATTTTCATTACCCAAGTGTTAATCCTCCTTTAGGGGTATAACAGTTCTTAGCCAGAACCATTCTGCTATTAACTACCGAACAATTCTGTATTTCCTGATATTAAACTACAACCATATCTCAAATAACTGAAAACTAACAGTTACTTATCTTCATAGTTGCGCAAGTAAACACGCAAAAGCAAGAATATCTATATACAGCCTGCCTTACTCTGCCAAAATAAAAATATTGTATAAATAAACAGGTATTTAACTATGAAAAGATCGCCGTTCTTGGCGTACATCCGTGACTATATGCTAGGTAGGAACTATGCCCTTCGCACCGTTGAGGCGTATGTTTACTGGATCCACCAATATATAATCTTTCATGGTAAACAACACCCAAAAGAACTGGGCACTCAAGACGTAGAAAACTTCTTGAGCCACTTGGTATCGCAAAAGGGCATCGCGCAAAAAACACAGAGCCTAGCACTCAACGCGTTGGTGTTTCTCCATAAAGAAATCATCCACCAGCCCGTCGAACCCGACATGCAATTTAGACGATCCGATAAATCTCGCAAATTGCCTACTGTGCTCACTCAAGCGGAAGTAAGAAGGCTATTTTCTCAATGCTCGCCCAAATACAAACTCCCTCTCCAGCTTATGTATGGTTCGGGGTTAAGATTAATGGAGTGCGTCCGCCTTAGAGTGCAAGATATCGATTATCAGTATAAATCGATAAGGATTTGGCAAGGCAAAGGAGGGAAAAATCGAGTCGTAACGTTAGCGCCTGAGTTATTTGAAGACCTAAAGCAACAACAGCAAATTTCGTTGCGCTATTATCAGCAAGACATTAACAACAAAGAATTTTCAGGAAGCTACTTATCTGAATCACTCGCTAGAAAGTACCCCAATGCCGAAATGAGTTTTAACTGGCAATACCTTTTCCCATCTGAGCGTTTGTCCCCTGACCCGCGTAACGACAAAAAACGCAGACATCATATTCACCATACATCTCTACAAAAGCACATAAAAGTCGCATCGAAACAAGCCGAAATTGGCAAAGATATCTCTTGCCATACCTTAAGACATTCGTTTGCTACTCACCTACTAGAAAGTGGAGCGGACATTAGAACAGTCCAAGAACAGCTAGGCCACTCAGATGTGAAAACAACGCAAATTTATACTCACATCCTTGATAGAGGTGCGAACGGAGTTAAAAGCCCTCTATCAAGTATTTTCGACTAATTTGAATATAAAAAGTTAATATGGAGTTTGCGTTACACTCCCATTCCAACAACACTATTCTATCCATGATTACACTTTTGGTAACTTAGATTGGTACAGCTAAGCTTACATTGTAAAGTTTGCTTAGGGGTTGCAGCGAGTGATACGAAGGCAAACTTCAGTTCGTTGATGGCCTCAGCTTCTTAAAAAGCGCCAATATTCAGTTTATTAATACATTAAAATGACTTTGATAAAAAACAAAAAGCGAGCACTAGGCTCGCTTTTTAAGTCATGTTTCGTTCGCTTAAAGCAGTTCAACCGACTGCTGTGCGATGACAAACTCTTCGTTAGTTGGGATAACCATCGCGACTGCGCCAAGCAATTCTGATGTCGCGATAACGCCTGCGTTACCAAAACGAGCCTTTTCATTGCCTTTTTCGTTTTCAACAAAACCGAGCAGCTTAAGGTTGTTTAGAATTTCGCGGCGAATGTCTAACGAGTTTTCACCAATACCGCCGGTGAAGATAACCGCATCTAGGCTGCTTAAAGGAATCATGTAAGACCCGATGTATTTCGCAACGCGGTAGGTAAATACTTCGAATGCTAGCTTCGCACCTTCATGGCCTTCAGCCATGGCTTCTAGGATACCGCGAGCATCAGATGTTAGGCCAGAAACACCTAAGAAACCTGATTTCTTGTTTAGAGTTTCAAAGACTTTCTCAGTCGTCCAACCTTTCTTGATTAGGAACTCGATAACACCTGGGTCTAAATCACCCGAACGAGTACCCATCATTAGACCCGCAAGTGGTGTAAAGCCCATTGAAGTATCAACAGATTCGCCGTTTGCAATAGCACAAACAGAAGCACCGTTACCAAGGTGAACAGAGATGAAGTTAGACTCTTCAACAGGTTTGTCTAGCATCTTCGCCGCTTCACGGCTAACGAAGTAATGACTAGTGCCGTGGAAACCGTATCGGCGGATACCATATTCTTTATACAGCTCGTTAGAAATTGCACCAGTGAACGCCTTCTGAGGCATAGTTTGGTGGAACGCAGTGTCGAATACAGCAAATTGAGGAAGGCTTGGGAAAGCTTGCATAGAAGCTTTAATTCCTTTTGCGCCTGCTGGGTTGTGGAGCGGCGCCAGATCAGACAGATTCTCAATTTCTGTAAGTACTTCGTCATTAATACGAACTGTAGAAGTAAACTTCTCCCCGCCATGTACGATACGGTGGCCCACGGCAACTAAATCTTTTGTGAAACCAAGAGTATCCATTAACGCAACGATTCGGTTAATAGCGTGCTGGTGGTGGTTATCAGGCGCATCAATCGCCTCTTCAGTTTTTTCGCCGTTGTACTTCCAGCTAATGACTGCCTCTGGCAAGCCAAAGCATTCGCCTAAGCCACTGACAATTGCGTCACCAGACTTAGAGTCAATTACAGCAAATTTTAATGAAGAGCTACCAGAGTTAATGACCAGCACAAACGAGTTCGACATGGATTTGTTCCTGTTTCAGACTGTGAGATTGAAGCGTTACGCTTCTATATTGTTGTTGTGCACATTATTCAATATTTTTTGAATCTTTCAACTTTTATTGGTCTTTTTAAACAAATCAAACAAACTTTTGTTGATCTATCGCAATAGTGGATTTATTTCACACTAAAAAATTAATGTTAATTTTATTACTAACAAGAACACACTACACTTTAGTTACGCCCGAGCTTATGCAATCTGTGTGAGCGAGGTACACGCATCACTTAGTAACCATTCGACGAGAGGTAGTTTTGTATACGCTAGCAATCAGTTTGGTGCTTATTGGCCTCTGCCTGCTTTTGGCGGGTTTGAAAACTGCAACAAAGATCTGTAAGCAGACAAAACATGCCGGTTGGCGCTGGCTTTACTGCTTGATTGTCAGCTTTGTCATTGGCTATTCCTTTGTGCTGATGTCGTTAGTCGCAGAACAAACAATCAGCCCGATTTTGCTCGGGTTGAGCGCTATACTTTTCTGCGGCAGTATTTTCGTTTACACCGTCGTTTCCTATAGCTTCACCACGATAGTTCAACTTAAAACATTAGTCAGACAAGAAAAGTACAACGCTCTGCATGATCCTCTAACCAATTTGCCTAATCGTAAACACTGTATTGAAACAATAGAGCTTTTAATTGAGAACGATAAACCTTTTGACCTTATGCTTCTGGATGTAGTGAATTTCAAGCAAGTCAACGATGGCATGGGACATTTCTGCGGTGATCAACTTCTGGTACAAATAGGACAACGTATTAGTTCACTACTAGAGAAAGGGGATTTTGTAGCGCGAATAGGTGGTGACGAGTTCATCGTTATCACCCCGCTTCGTCCAGAGTTAGACATAAAACATGCAGCAAAGAGAATTAACCAGGAGCTTCATCTCCCCTTCTCCGTTGATGGTTTTGAACTCACCTCCAGCGCAAGCATAGGAATTAGTCAGTTTCCTATGCATGGTTCTGATGCTGAGCAAATGATCAATGCATCAGACATTGCTATGTACTGGGCAAAAAAAGCAGGAAGACCTTTTGCGATATACGATGACAGCATGAGCCAAGGAGCAAGACGAAAACTCGAAATCTCTAGAAACATCGATAAGGCCCTAGAAGACAACGAATTTCAAATTTACTATCAACCTATCGTATGCAGCGTACATGGCGTTGTTAGTGGATACGAAGCACTTATTCGCTGGATTACTAAAGATGGGACAACCATTAGCCCGATAGATTTCATACCCATCGCCGAACACAGCAATAAAATTACTTCAATTACTTCTTGGGTACTCGATCAAGTTACTCAGGATATCAAAACATTCGAAGCACAGGGCATACGCTACCCTATACACGTCAACCTTTCAGCTAAGGACTTAATGGGCTCCAAACTTGAAGCAAAACTGCTAGATCTGATCGAGGGCAACAACAACGTTACCAGTTCAATCGTTTTAGAAATCACTGAAAGCACTGCCATCAATCGGCTGAGAAGCCCCGAAAAGCTCTTAGAGAACATCCGAAAGCTCGGTTTTAAGATCAGTCTAGATGATTTTGGGACCGGCTATTCATCGCTTTCGCTTTTAAGGGACTTACCGGTTGATCAAATTAAAATTGACCGTTCTTTTTTATACAAACTTGAAAAAAACGAGCGAAACAGTTCGATCGTAGAGAACGCCATTTCACTCGCTCATGGTCTAGGTTACTCCGTAGTAGCAGAAGGCGTTGAAAATGAAACTGTGCTTGGCATTCTCAAGAGTCAAGGATGTGACTACATACAGGGTTTTTATTATAGCCCTCCATTAGAGATCCATAACGCAATCAATTGGACTCTGTCACATAACCCACCAATTATTTCAGAGCTTGCCAAAGTAAACTAAAAAAGCTGCCCCGAAGGACAGCAAATTGTTCAAAGTTCAAATGGATCAAATAAAGCCAAAAGTTAAGTTAGAACTGGTATGCCGCTGACAGCTTGAAGTTACGGCCAGGCTCATAATCATCCGCGATAATGCCACGAGCATCGCCCGTTTTAGAGGCATGCGATACATAAGCTTCATCAAAGATGTTGTCTATTCCGAACGTAACCGATAGGTCTTCGATATTGGAAGGAATCCACTGAGCATAAAGATTATGGACGTCATAACCTTCCTTCACCGCTTTGCCTTCGAGGACATTGTCTTCTTCTAAAACGACAATCGACGTCCAACCAAATAACACGTCAATCGAATCAGCATGATAATCTAGCGTTAGCGCAATGCTGTCACCAATGTCGATACTTCTGTCATTGGCATCAAGTACCGGACCACCGTTAGTTACATCTTTGTTATCTGAGCGAGAGTATGACAGTTTCGAGTTAAAGGCTTGATATCCATACGTTGCGCTTAACTCAAAACCGGTAAACTCGACGTCCCCTTTGTTATAGATTAAATACCCTTTAGTCGAGCTTTGGTAAGCTTCGGCGATGTAATCGTCAATTTGGGCCTTAAATACGGTTAAATTGGCTCCAAAGAAATGGTCGCTCACTTGCTTGTTAAAGCGAACACCTGCCTGCGTGTTTTGACCCGTTTCGGCTTTAATATCACTCGCTAGATGTGTCGTTGGTTGGTATTTGATAAAGGTTTCAAGCAGCTCTGGGCCTTTGAACAAGCTTCTAGTACTCGCAAATAGAGTCCAGTCATTGGTAACATCCCACTCTGTCGCGAGAGACCACGTAACATCATCAAAGTTCGATGTACCCGTTGTCGCTTTTCGCTTGTAATCATCGTAGCGAACACCCGCAGTCACTGACCAAAAGTCAGTAATGTACATTTGGTTTTCAGCGAAGAAAGCACTATTGATTGCAGATTCGTCGGCGAACACAACGCCGCCATAAATACTCTTACTGGTTTTGTCTATATAATCCAAACCGTAAGTGGCCGTATTATCAAAACGACCAATCTGGTAATCACTTTGAAATTTCGCATTCGCACCCAGGTTTTTATTTTCAGCACTGTTTACTGACAAACGGTCGCCCGGCCAACGGCTAGTCACACCCGATTCATCACGAACAATTTCAGTTTGACTAGAATAAAGCGTGACCTTACCTTTATTAACTTCACCCTTTAGTTCGTAAGATAGAGTAATTGTGTCGCGATCGTAATCCGTTGGAATAGTTTCAGTGCCAGAACGCTCATTGTTTGCTGAGCCAGACCAGTCGGGGCGCGGACTGTAATCACCGCTATCACGATACAGATCGTAAGCAAGCTCAAATCGGTGAAGCCCTGAAGGCTCGTAACCTAGTTTGCCAAGAATGTTATAAGTGTCGCCTTTTACGCCAAAGGTCTCATTACCATTACCATCTTTGAAGTTATCTCTTGAAACCCAGTTTCCATACAGCATGGAATCAAACTTCTCACCCAATAGTCCATAAAATGTTGCCGACCCTTGGTGGCTTGCATTACTCGCGTAGCCCCCATAGACACGCGTACCAAACATTTCGTCTCCACGTAACAGATCTTTCGCGTCTTTGGTTTCAAAGTAGACCGAACCACCAAGACCATTTTGCGTCACTGAGTTGTTCCCCACTTGGATGTCGGCCGACTTAAGAATATCGGGGTTTAAAGTCAGATTACCAATGTGATGAAACATGTTGGCGTGTTGAGATGCGCCATCTAAGCGAATATCTAAGTCGGTTTCGCCAAGACCACGAATGTTGATTCGCTGGTTTACAGAGTGAGTCCCGCCCACATCCACGCCCGGCACATCACGAAGAAGATCCGACATGTGGTCAGCTTGTTTAAGCGACATGTCACTGGCACCGAGCGATTCCGAACTGCTCGATACTTTGGTTCCCCAAACGACAACATCTTCTAAATGAGTAACCTCCTGCGTTAAAGCGCTACTGCTCAGTGCCGAACATACAGCGAGAGTGATTAAAGAGAGGTTGTTGGGGCGATTGGTTACCCTATTCATGCGACTATCCCTAAATGTAAATGATAATAATTCGCACGTATGATATGGTTGTTAGCGAATAACTAAAAGATTAATAGCTTATGCAAAACTGCATAACGCTTATGAGGAACTGCCACATGCCAACTGCTGAACTCAATACGAACAGATTACGCAAAGTAGCCATTACTCAAAAAGTAGAAGAGTCAGAAAAACAGCTGATTATCGGTGAGACTAAACATGGTAAAGCGCCGTTGGTTCAAGGACAGTTTCTTTCGTACAACGTTGCTCAACGCGTCAATATGCATGGTTGTAGAAGTTTGGAGTTACAAGATTCTAATGTGGTTTCTATGGCGCCTTCCTCAGTGATCATAACGGTTCTTTTAGAAGGTAAACTTAGATTTAGCTACGACGACTTAGAGTTTAAGTTGGACTCTAGTCAATGTGGAAAAGTCACTTTGGTTAATCTCAATCAGCCGACTAACTTTCGTCGACAAATCACTAAAGATAATTGTGTGACTAAACTAAATATCATGATGAACCATGATTGGATTCATGCACGCACTAACGACCATTGTCAATTAAGCCAATTCACCGCCAATCACAAGAACTTCCTTCAATTTGATGTGACCCCAGAGATAGAAAGCTTGGTAACACGCGCGATTAACCTTTATCAAGCAAGTTCATTTGTTGAAAAAATCGCACTGGAATCAATCGCATTTCAGATTATGGAATCTGTTTTTGGCAGGTTAGACACTGAAGATTTTTGCACAAAAGAAACAAACAGAGCTACAGGTACTCCTTCATCGATTGAAGATATTGTCTGTTATATAGAATCGCATTTAGGCGATCCGCTATCTGTCGATCTCGTCGCCGAGCATTTCGCTATGAGTAGCTCTAATCTACAACGCAAATTTAAACAACAGCTTGGAGTGACTGTCAGCGGTTTTATTCGCAAGCGTCGTCTTGATGTGGCGAAACAGCATTTGGAACGTGGCTTAGTGACGATTACGGAAGCAGCCTACGAAGCAGGGTACAATCACCCCGCAAATTTCACCAACGCCTTCAAAAAAGAGTACGGCATCCCCCCCATTCTCATTGCGACCCAAAATGGCAATATCGCCCATATTCAATCAGCAAAACAAAGACATTAAACCTCAAACATTTACACAAGCTATAAGTAACAAGATGTACATATAAAAACTCCTAATGTAACAACTTATTACACTCACAAGTTATTGTTTTAAAATAACAAAAATATCATTTTAACATTTTATTTTGTTTTGTGACCATTTTGTGAACTTTCGATTTAAAGTCTGCTCATCGTATAAACACGAGCAATGAAAGCCTGATTAAGGCTTAATAATATGGACTTTATCATGAAAAAAACGATTCTAGCGGTTGCTATCGCATCTGTTTCTGCATCTTCTTTTGCTGTTGAGCTATACAACAATGACGGCACTACCTTTTCTATCGGCGGTCACGTTTCTGTAAACGTAAACGATTCTGAAAAAGGCGATGCTGACGTAGGTACTAACTCGCCACGTATCAATTTTAACGCGACTCAAGAGCTAGGCAACGGCTTTACCGCTGACGCTAAAGGCGAATGGGCACTGAACTACCTAAACGGTGGTGAAAATGCGTTTACAACTCGTCTGGGTTACGTTGGTCTTACACACGATTCTTACGGCCGCGCTGTAGTAGGTACTCAGTGGGCACCATACTATGACGTAGCAGGCGTTGCAGATATGCCAGTAGCGTTCGCGAACGACTTTATCTACGACAACCACGGTGCGCTAGGTACAGGTCGTGCGGATAAAATGGTGAGCTACCGCAACGGTTTCGATTTTGACCAAGCTGGCACGCTGTCTTTCGGTCTAGGTTGGCAAGGGACTAACGATGACTTGACTCGTAATGATAGTAACACTGTAACTGGTGGCTTCAAGTATGATGATCGTGTACAAGCAGCTCTAACTTATGCTATCGCGGGTGCTCAATTAGGTTACACCTACAACACGGGCGACTTTGTTGAAGGTACTTCTACGAATAAAGAGAAAGCAAAATCTCATCTAGTATCTGCTAAGTACGGTACTTACGGAAAAGGTATTTACGTAGCGGGTGTTTACGCATCAAATGAAAACATGAATAACAGCGGTACTACTCTACTTGAAGAGAGCACAGCTTATGAAGGTCTAGTATCTTACGCATTTGAAAACAGCCTAAACCTAATCATGAACTATGAGAAGGTTGAAGGTAAAGAATCGAAGTCTTCAGAAGAAGGCACTGCACGCGAAGAGCTAGCGCTTCAAGCTGAGTACAACTTCACGCCTAAGTTTATCGCATACACCGCTTACCAGTTCGATCTAAACGATTCGAACAATGCACTTGTTACTAATGCTAAAGACGCAGCAGATAACAAGTGGCTAATCGGTGCTCGTTACTACCTATAGGCTCTAGATAGCTGTCCAAACTGCTGACCAATTTCAGCACTGCCCGCCTCTAGTAGGTGGGCTTTTTTATGTGTAGCGCTTTAAACTTGATAACAAAAGTAGTAAAAAGATCGCATCTATTTGAGGTATTGCATTTCGACTCTGTTTTGAGGAATGGCTATGAACATTGGTGTTGTCTCCAAGCTGACTGGATTATCAAGTAAATCTATCCGTCTTTATGAAGATAAGGGATTGATTACTGCCCCACTGCGCAGTGAATCCGGTTATCGTGAATATTCGCAGCAACATGTCAATCAACTGAACCTCATCTCTCGAGCTAAAAATGCTGGTTTTTCTCTGGTCGAGTGTAAAGAGTTTGTCCATTTGGCATCTAATCCAAACCGTAAGAGCAGCGAAGTCAAAGCGAAGGCTAAAGAAAAACTCAAAGAGGTAGAGCTAAAGATTCGAGAGCTGAAAGAGATTGAAAAGCAGCTCAAAAGTTGGGTTTCAGCCTGCCCTGGTGATTCTGGCAGTGACTGCCCAATCATTGAAGACTTAACGAAGGAAGAGTAAACCCTCTCCCCCGTCTAGTAAAAGACCTCCGATTTGGAGGTCTTTCAGTTATGGATTGAGCCTTAATAATAAGTGCACATACGTTTACCATCCACTTCAATAATATTGAAAGGGGTCTCGTAAATGCTTTCTAAAATATCAGATTGAATCACTTCTTCAACGCTCCCCTGAGCCACTACCTTACCCTTCTTAAGAGCAATGATTTTGTCTGAATAACAGGCTGCGAAGTTAATATCGTGAATTACAACTACAACGGCTTTCTTCATCTCATGTGCCAGTCTTCCTACATTGCGCATGATCTGTAAAGAGTGTTTGATATCTAGGTTATTCAGTGGCTCGTCTAAAAACACGTAGTCTGTGTCTTGCGCCATGACCATGGCAATAAAAGACAGTTGTCTTTGACCACCACTGAGTTCATCGAGATACTTGTGTTGAATTGCCTCTAAATCAAGGTACTCAATCGCTTTATTGATCACAGTCTGATCTTCATCTGTTAGCTTGCCTTGCGAGTATGGAAAGCGGCCAAAAGCGATCATCTCTCTTACGGTAAAGCGCATGGTGATGTTGTTGGCTTGGCGCAAGACCGCTAGTCTTTTTGCTAACTCCTTGGTATCCCATTGACTAAGCTCTTTACAGTCAATCAGGACTTCCCCTTCATCCTTACTGACTAAGCGACTCGCCATAGAAAGTAAGGTACTTTTTCCTGCCCCATTAGGTCCAATAATCGAAGTGACCTTACCTTTATCGAACTCTGCGCTCGCGCTATCAACCACTTTGGTTTGACCAAACACCTTGGTCAGGCTTTTCATTGAAATCATAATAGACCTACACGATTTTGTTGCGCAGCAACATGGTTAAGAAGTAAATACCGCCAATAAAGTTGATCACGACACTGATCGTGGTCGAAAAGCCAAATAAATTTTCGACTATCCATTGTCCGCTCAATAGAGAGGCGACAGAAAGTAATGAAACACCCACCAGCAGAACTTGGTGCTGAAAAGACTTAAACAGCTCACGTGCTAGGTTGGTTACCAGTAGGCCAAAGAACATGATTGGACCAATCAAGGCAGTCGAAATCGCGATCAGTGCAGCGCTCAACACGAGGACTTGCAACGTCACCTTTTTAACATCAACACCAAGGCTTGTTGCGTTATCTTTATCTAACCAAAACACATCAAGAACTCGGTGTAATCGGTATAAGGCAACACTAATCGCCAGCAACAATGGCGCACAGTAGTAAACCAACTCAACCTTTACATTGTTAAAGCTGGCAAACATATTTGCTTGAACAGAAGCAAAATCATTTGGGTCCATCAGCATAACAAAAAATGACGAGATACTACCAAACAGCTGCCCGAGGATGACCCCAAGCAATAGCAATACCATTAAGTTCTGGCGCTCGCCTCTAAAGTAGAAGCTAAACAGCAATAGCGAGAAGCCTAGCATTACCACAACAGACAAACTGAAGTTGAAGTATGCGTTCAAGGCAAAGCTACTCATGCCACCAAAAATCACCACAACCAAAACTTGAGTAAACATATACAGGGAATCAAAACCCATAATGCTCGGTGTTAAGATACGGTTGTGAGTGATTGTCTGGAACACCAGTGCCGATTGACCAATCGCAATACCAGCGATAATCATAGCCAGCACTTTGGGGACTCGACGAGACAGAAAATATTGATAGTTGTCGGCATTCAAGCCAATACCAATAAACAGAAAGCAAAATACCAGTGCAATGATCGCTAGCCCGATAAGTTTGGTTCTATCAAGCATGCTTTTGCCCCTTAAGAATAAAGAAGATAAACACCGCTCCGCCAAGAATACTGATAATGGTAGAGATAGGGATTTCGTAAGGGAAAATAATCAATCGACCAGCTAAGTCACAACAAAGAACAATCAGTGCACCGAGAATGGCGGTTAAAGGAATGTTTTTACGCAAGTTGTCACCAAAGAAACGACTCACGAGGTTAGGAACAATCAAGCCTAAAAATGGCAGCATGCCCACGATCATCACGACCGTCGCAGACATCACAGACACCAGTAAAACGCCAATGACTAATACTTGCTGATAGTTCAAACCAAGGTTGGTCGCAAAGTCTTTACCTAGCCCTACTGCCGAGATCCTTGCAGCATACAAGTAACTGAAGATAGCCACAGGAATCGCGATGTAGAGCAACTCGTAGTCACCCTGTAACAAATTGGCGAAGTTTGCCACTGTCCAGCTAGAGAGGTTTTGCAACGCATCGTATTTGTAGGCGATGAATGTCGCTAATGAGTCGACGACGTTACCAAAAATAATTCCTACTAAAGGAACAAAGATAGCGTTTTTAAACTGGATGCGGTTAATGAACTGAACAAACAGCAGTGTACCTGCCATAGATACACCGAAAATTAGCCACAGTTGAGAACCATTGCCGAACAAAACTAAACTCAATACGTAACCTAACATGGCACATTCGATGGTGCCTGAAGTCGACGGAGACGCGAATCGGTTTTGGCTAATTTGCTGCATAATAAGACCAGCGATACTCAATCCTGCACCCGCCAGTAACACCGCAACGAGACGAGGGATTCTACTCGTCCAAAACAGATGCCAACTATTAGGATCGCCAGCCAACAAAGAAGCGAGATTTAGCTGCCCCACTCCCACAAACAGTGACGCGATACTCAAGATTATCAGCGCCAACAATAACTTTTTCACTTGCTTTTCTCTTTAGCACAAAAGCCTCAAGCACAAAAATGCTTGAGGCCGTTGTTTATAATTCTTCTGTTCTGTTAGTTGACCGCTGATGCTGACTTAACGTCTTCTATCATCTGTTCTGTCGCGCGCATACCTGCGATAGATAGATACCAAGCGTTGATGTCTAAGTAAGCCAGCTTCTTGTTTTGGTAAGCATCTGTTGCTTTAACCAGATCATTTTCGAAGTCGCGCTTAACCGTGCTACCTTTACCTTTATTGATCAGGATATCTTTGTCGATGACGAGTAAGGTTGATGGGTTCTTCTCACGAATGAACTCATAAGAGACAAGGTCACCATGACGGCTTTCTTTGATACCCTTAACGGTCTCTTTAAAACCAAAGTCTTTATAGATAGCAGAAAAACGCGATTGAGCACCAAAGGCAGTGATGTTACCACCAGCACTCATTACCGTTAGTGCGTCAACATCGTTTTTATCGTTGGACGCGCTGATTGCTTTGAATTCTTTGTCCAGTTGTTCAATCTTAGACTCAACAAATTCTTGTTTCTCAAACACTTCACCAAGATTACGCCATTGTTCTTGGGTACTCTGCCAATAACCTTTCTTTGAATCCGCAGCGAAAACGATCGTCGGAGCGATCTCTGTTAGCTCTTTGTATTTCGCAGCACCGCGCGAACCAACAATGATCAAGTCTGGTTTCTGGGTATAGATTGTTTCGAAGTCTGGTTCATGAAGGCTGCCCGCGGAAACGAATTTATAATCACGGTACTCAGCCAAATAATCAGGGAACATGCTGACCGTTGACACCGCTACAGGCTCAATACCGAACGCTTTTACTGTATCTAGCGCGCCTAGTCCGATCACGACAACGCGTTCTGGGCTAGATTCTAGTTTGGTTGTCCCTTGAGCGTGTTCAATTTCAACCATTTTTGCGTTAGCACCGAATGCTAATAATCCTGTGGCTAATGCCAGTGCAGACAACTTCATTGTTAGACTCCATAATTACAAATGCAATGCATTATCATTTAGATTCATAATTCTGTCATCAGCAATTTACGTTTTTTACACTTATCAAATTGATGTAAAGAATATTGGTGGCAAACTGAAAAGAAAAGGAGCGAGTTGGCTCCTTTCAACAATGGAAGAATAACTGCTAGAAGAAATCTATTGATGAGCGGCCATTGCCAGTTTTCTTTGCTGGCTTAGAGTCTTTGTTAGTCGATTGCGACGACTTATCTTTTGACGGCTTGCGACTTCTTGAACTCGCCTGCTTAGTAGGCTTTTCTTCCTTCTTAGGCTTAACTTCAGGCTCAGTCACGGGCGCATCACATACTACAACATAGTATTCTTGGTTGAACTCAAAAAAATCGCCATCATACAGCTTACGACGTTTACGAGTTTCCAGTTCGCCGTTAACGGCAACATAGCCTTCAGCAATCAGGTGCTTTGCTTCACCACCACCTCCAACAAGGTTGGCTATTTTGAATACCTTATACAACTCTATTGGCTGCGATGAGACTTCGATACCAATCGCTTCGATTTCGATCTCTTCACCTTGTTCGTAATCTTGGTCCATACGATGCCTTTTGGTCTTTCTAAAGAAAAAACAGAGTCTAATCTCAATATCTCTATAAATAAACTAAAGTTAGTAATAAGTATAAGATACAAATAAGGTTCAACGTCGTGAAATGGTCTTTGCTACCGTTACTGTTTCTACTAAGTAGTGCCTGTATGGCTTATCACCCTCCCACTAACGTCGTTATCTACGGTGATGACGCTTACCCCCCATACAGCTACATAGAAAATGGGGAAGCAAAAGGCATTTACACTGAAATACTGCAGGCGGTGTTTGAAGAAATGCCCAAGTACCGTATCAAAATTACCTTGGTACCATGGAAGCGGGGCCTTAAACTACTTGAGGTCGGAGAGGGGTTTGCACTTTACCCTCCCTACTTCTACACAGATAAACGCCCTTACATATTCCCCTACTCGATCCCCATCTTAAACGAAGAAGTCGTGGTTTACTGCCAACCAGACAGCGTAGCAAATCGAAAGCTAAAGAGTTGGCCCGCTGATTACCTTGGGCTAACCATCGGTATCAATGAAGCGTTTGCGCTTGGAGGAACAGAATTTTGGGAAGCCGTTAAGCAAGGAAAAATCCTATTAAAAGAAGCCAAGGGCAATCGAGCCAACATACTAAACTTGTATAAAAACCGAATTGACTGCTACATCAATGATCGGCTCTCTATTCTATGGGAAATCAAGCTGCTTACTGAGGAGGGAGTTGTTAAACCTAACTGGGAGTTGACGTTGGGCACTTCGATTAGCGGTGAGCAAGGCTACTTAGGGTTTACCAAGACATCCCCTGACAAGTACCCCTACAAGTCACACTTTGTTGAGCGGTTTAACCAGACTTTAAAGCAACTTCAGAAAGACGGTACGGTTGACAAAATCATGTCCAAGTATCTACAAAATAACAATTAACTGACTTCTCTTACACTCACCTGACACACTTTCCACGTTGGAAAATTTGCTTTTCCGCCTTTTCCGTCGGGAATCCCTTACATTGCACACCTCACGCAAAGCATAGGGCTCATTAGTCCCAAATAAACCAATAAGAGAAAGTAGTGATGACCAAAAGCACCAATGTTCTAGTACTTGATAGCCAGCCAATCATGCGCGAAGCAATTTCTCAATTTGTCTATGACGGATTAGTAGATTCGCAAGTCTACCAAGCGTCAACAGCTGTATTTGGTATACAAGCATTAAAGACATACGACATCGACCTAGTACTGTTAGACGTCGAGCTAGAAGGCTCAGATGGATTCGAGTTTTTAAGGCGTGCTCGTGCCCATGGCTATACAGGCCAAGTGCTATTTATTTCCCATAACGACCACCCTATGTACTCAGACACAGCAAGAAAACTGGGCGCAAACGGGTATATTACCAAGCGTGAAGAGACCCCAGTGATTCGCGAGGCTATTATTCGTGTCGCTGGTGGTTACTCGGTGTTTAAACGAAAAGGTTTAGGAAAGAGCGAACGGTGTACTACGCTTTCAAACCGAGAAACGGTTGTATTCAATTACCTAGTAAAAGGCTACAGCAATAAGAAAATCTCAGAGATACTGTCATTAAGCTCAAAGACTATCAGCACCTATAAATCTCGAATTCTGGATAAATACAAGGTGGATTCAATCGTCGAATTGATGAACCTACAACAACACGTTTATGTTGATGTCTCTGAAACTAGAACAAGTGCTGCTTAAGTTTTTTTACTAGCAACCTATGTAAAGGATTATCATGGTTAGCAAGCTTATAATTAGCGACAATAGATAAAGGCTGTTCGAGTTGTAAACTCTCTGGTAACACAGTGACATTGTAGTCGGTACGTGCTTGCAAATGGCTCGTGGCTGGCAACAGTGTCGCACATTCAAAGTCACAAAGCATTTCGAACAGACAGGTCATATCATCAACAGTCGCCACCTTATTGACCTTTACACCATTAGACTCAAGTGAACGTTTAATGACTGCCTTTTTGTCCTGCCAACCTTTCATTTCCATTAATACATAAGGCATAGCCAGTTTTTCTTCCAAGGAGCGCTGTTGATACTTGTGCGAACAAACAATAGCCCCTTTGTACTTGCCTAAACGATGCTGGTATATGGTTTTAACTTGTTCATCGTTAAAGTATTGAACGCCAATATCAATGCTCTCATCGTGAATCTTTTCCACTGAAGAGTCTGACCAAGTCGTAAGTTGAACTTGCGCCTTAGGAAACGTGTCTAGCAAGTCTAAAAGCAACGTTTTGCCAATTAAGTATTGTGCCAAGCTGGGTAAAGCAATCACTATCGGCTTTTCATAAGTCATTGGGTCAAAATTGACGGGCTGCACTGCATCATCGATCAAATTGAGACCTTCCGTGATTTTAGGCAATAAGTTGAGAGTATATTCAGTGGGCTCAAATTCGAACGCACCTCGGACAAAGAGCTGATCACCAAGTTGCTCACGTAATTTAGCCAGATGCTTACTTACCGCACTTTCTGTCTTGCCTAACTCCTTAGCAACCGGTTTAAGTTGTCGATACTTCTTTAACAAAGGAAGCACCTTGAGCAAATTGAGATCCAACTGTGACTTCATAACAATCCCGAGAGTTTACTTTTCTGTTGCTGAATGCGCTTTACCTAAGCTAAGCAATTGTCCAACTAGGTGAATAAAGCATTATAATCATATGTTTACTAAAAAACATCTCACGTGGTTGTCAGAATACG
Organism: Vibrio sp. R10-SF1-ISO8; assembly: GCF_059833805.1. Taxonomy (NCBI): domain Bacteria; kingdom Pseudomonadati; phylum Pseudomonadota; class Gammaproteobacteria; order Vibrionales; family Vibrionaceae; genus Vibrio; species Vibrio sp. R10-SF1-ISO8. The sequence continues at coordinate 16,865 of NZ_JCBDHL010000012.1, forward strand.
CCGTTGTTTTCGTTCTCTGCTCACTAAAAAACCATACTGGAATTGTCAGTTTATCAAGCTAAATATCAACAACATTGGTTACTCTGTGAGCTACAGTTAATATTTTTTATGCAACTAATAAATAATGCGATTGATATGCTAGAGATCAAATCTTAATTGCTGTATTACTAACAGAATAAGTGATTAAACAAATAATAAATATCACATAACAAAGATAAACCACAGTGTTATCAGGTATATAGATTTTTAATGAATCATTCAATTGACAACGTCATGTCTCCACCAAAACTGTCCTTAGTATCAGGGGCAGAAGATGAACTTGTAGATAAAATTGAATCCGCAGTACTTGGTCTCACCGGTGCTGAACTTGATGATCTTATGGATAACCATTTCCGCCATATGATTGATGTCCTCAACGATGGCATCTTCTATATGTCGGGAAATGAATATGTTTGCTTCTACAACCCCTCTTTTTATTCTCGTTTTGGTATCGAACCTGGCCATACCGATCTAAAGAGCTGGACTGACCTTATTCACCCGCAAGACCAAATCGCATTCGAAGAGAAAGTTGATGAGCATATTCAACAAGATGGCGCTCGCGTTGTTACCCAATATCGGATTCGTTGTACCACTGGTCGATACATTTGGCTAGAAGGGACAGCAGTAACAAAGACGGTCAACGGTAAGAGATTCATGATTGGCTGCCACCGCGATATCTCTGATAGAAAATTGATGGAATCTTATGTTCAGCAAACATCGTTAACTGATGGTTCTTCTGGATTGGCTAACGAACAAAAGTTGGCGATGGATCTTGATAACCTTAAGGTGGTGAACGAAGAAACACATCACCTAATGTACATTCAACCTGGGGTCACACGTTCGTATCAATCACTTTATGGTGGTCAAATGATGCGTGATCTGCTTTCGCGCTTAACTAAAGTACTCGGTGACTTTCCCGAACAGTTCGTTGACATGTACCGTATCCAATCACACGATTTTGCCATCATTGTACGTGGTCAGTTGGACGAGTCGGCCCTCAACAAATTGGCTCGCCGTATAACCAAAGTCTACAAAGAAGCGATTAGAACGCTCGATTTCCTGTTTGCAAACGAAATCAGTATCGGTATCTACCCAAACATCACTGAAAATTGTGACACAGACGAAATTGTCCGTGTTGCTGCTCAAACTTGTCAGTTCGCCGCAGCTAATTCCGAGCACTCAGTTCGAATCTATGCTGGGAGTACTAAAACTCAAATAGATCGCCATTTCTATATTGATCAAGAGCTTGGCAATGCAATACGTGACGGTAATCTGTCGGTTAAGTTTCAGCCTATCGTTTGCTGCAAATCAGACAGAGTAGCAAGTTTTGAAAGCCTAGTTCGTTGGCGCAGCGATACAATTGGAGAGATATACCCTGACGAATTCATTTCTGTGGCGGAAAAGAAAGGCTTGATAAGCGAATTAGGCTACTTTGTTTTTGAGAAAGCGTGTCGCTTTATCAACAAGTATCAGCAAACCCACACCGAAGAGATCAAGGTTAATGTGAATGTTTCAGTCCTACAGTTACTTAGCCAGCAGTTTCCTGACAACGTTAAGAAAATTACCCAAGAGTTTGGTGTCAATGCCAATTCTATCGTTTTAGAGCTGACTGAAACCATTATATTAGATGACAACAAAGACGCTATCTCACAACTATTGCGTCTCAAACAGTTTGGCTTTCAGTTGTCTCTAGATGACTTCGGAGCAGGCTACAGCTCATTAAATAGCTTTTTCGATTTACCTCTTTCTCAAATTAAGATCGATAAATCGATCGCTTGGCGCTCATTAGAAAACCCAGTCACGTTTGAGTACCTCTCATTCATCACCAATTTGTGTAACGCCTACAATATCGATATTGTCATCGAAGGTATCGAGGATGCGGCAATGCAACGTGTCTTTACTGATATGGGGGCCGCCTACCTACAGGGTTATTGGTTCTCCAAGCCTCTATCTCTTGCCAGCGCTAGCCACTATACCAAGATATAGTCCCGTCTCACATTCGAGACTTATTCATCGAATTCATCATTCCATTTGACTAATTAACTTTAGTTGTAGAGAATTCACACAAATTTATAAACCAGTTCATATACCTCGCTAGAATTGCGGCTTAAGGTAACGGTGTTTTGTGAAGCTCAGCTTCTCAATCAAGGATAGATAAAGCGCTGATAACGAAAGTAAATTCGTTATTACTGGACAGGGAACTCATTGTTGTTTCTGCCTCTGGAGTAAAAAAGTGTCTTATTCAGTACGTAGCTTGATTGGTGCAGCACTCTCTGCAACGCTCATTTTTTCACCTGTAGTTTCAGCTTCATCTAACTCGGCCTTATGGTTCGAGCATACCGATATTCAAATGCCAACCAACACCATGGTTGCCGAATTGAACAACGGCTTGCGTTTTGTGGTTTTACCAACAACTCGCAGCTCGGATGAAGTCTCTCTGCGCGTAATGATTAGTTCAGGCTCAGCGCAACAGTCTAATGACGAAGATTCAACAGCAAAACTCGCGGCGCTTTCCTCTGTAGAGCAAAGTGATTGGCAAGCCACAACTAGCTTAGAGCAAACCGTATTTAGCTTAGATCTTGCCCATGCCGATGCTAAAACACTTGAAGCAAGCTTCGCGAACATCCAAAAAGGTTTGGTGACCAATACAAAGGGCAATGAGTTCAAGCAGGAATTCTATATTCCGCAAAATGTAACGGTCATTGTTACTGGTGGCATTAACACTAGACAGACAACCAAGCTAATCCAGCGCCAGTTCTCGGGATGGGCAAAAGGTAAGCAAGCTTTCACCTCTTCAGGCAATGGTATTGCATTAGACGCTTATCTTGAGCCAACCGAATTGAATGATAATGGCTTGTCATTAAGCACGCTTAAAACACTCCAAGATGAACAAGACAGTAAGCTGCAGCGTAAAGAGATCTTGTTAACAACGATAGCAAACAAGATGCTAGAACACCGCATTCAAAATGCTCTTGAGCAGCATCAATCTCAAGCGAAAGTATCTATCGATAACGAAGTTCTTTTCGATCACCGTCTGCTATCGCAAATTCGTATTACTGATATGTCAGCGGACGAGAAGTCTACAACAGAAAATGTAGTGAAATCTGAAATCGAGCGCGCTATTGCTGCTGGATTCACACAAGTTGAATATGAAATGGTCGTCAGTGAACTACGTAATCAACTTCAAAGTAAAACTCGCTTTGGTAATGACCACTATGCCGCGGACCAAGCCGACCGTTTGGTTGAAGCGATTAGCTTAGGGAACGTTTATACTGAGCCATCGTACGATCTAGATTTGCTAAACTTCCACGTTGCACACTTAAACGAGTACGATGTCAGTAAAGAGTTTGAGAAAACTTGGTCTGCTGACAACAGCATTACGCTATAAGCGCGTTTACACCAAGCAAAATAATACAAATAAAAACCAGTAGTGCCCCACTACTGGTTTTTTTATTGGGTGTAATTGTACCAATCAGAACAAGCAGCTGATCACCGATTTATCCCGGTTAGTATTTATAGGGAGGAAAGATTAACCAGATGTCGCGTGTAATGTTGCTTCGGATTACCAAACAGGGTTTGGGTCTCGCCTTGTTCGATGATCTCACCTTGCTTCATAACAATAGTGTAATGGCACAGCGAGCGAACTACGTTTAAATCATGACTGATAAACAAATAAGTGAGTTGGTACTTTTCTTGTAACGACTTTAGTAGCTCAAGTACTTGTGCCTGAACCGTCCTGTCTAAAGAAGAGGTTGGCTCGTCCAACAAGATAAATTCTGGTTTAAGGATTAGCGCCCGTGCTATAGCAATACGCTGCCTTTGACCGCCAGAAAACTCATTTGGGTAGCGATATCGCGTTTCTGGGTCTAAATCCACTTCAGCCATTACGTCACAAATTCGCTGGTCTATTTCATCTTCATTTAGCGTCTGATGTACCCTCAATCCTTCACCAATCACTTGTGCCACCGACATACGAGGATTCAACGCTGAGAATGGGTCTTGGAACACCACCTGCATCTTACTTCGATAAGGCAACATGCCCTTTCTATCTAAACCTTGAAGCTCGTTGTCTTGATAAGCAATAGAGCCTTCAGACTTAACCAACCGCAGTATTGCCATTCCCGTGGTCGATTTACCTGAACCACTCTCACCAACTAACCCTATCGAGTGGCCTTTCTTTAACTCAAAGTTCATGTTGGTAACGGCTTTAATATGCGACACCACTCGCTTAAAGATCCCACCAGTAATGGGGAACCAAACACGCAAGTTGCTGACATCTAGCAAAGGCGTAGCTTGCTCACTGATTTGAACTGGCAAGCCTCTGGGATCCGAGTTAATCAACTTTTGTGTGTATTCATGGACGGGGGAATTGAAAATCTGCTCGCAATTACCAGTTTCAACCAAACTACCGTTTTGCATAACAGACACACGATCAGCAATCCGTTTTACAATGCTCAGATCATGGGTGATAAACAACATTGCCATACCCATTTCTTGTTGCAACTGTTTGAGCAGGTCGAGTATCTGAGCCTGAACAGATACATCCAACGCTGTCGTCGGCTCGTCAGCAATCAACAATTCAGGCTCGTTAATCAACGCCATGGCGATCATTACTCGTTGCCTTTCTCCCCCTGACAGTTCATGCGGGTAAGCCATAACCTTATGTTCAGGGTTACGAATGCCCACCTTTCCTAACCACTCAACAGCAAGCTGTTCTGCCGCTTGTTGGCGCATCCCTCTATGGATTGCCAGTGTCTCAACCAATTGTTTACCGACCTTGTGCAGCGGGTTGAGCGAGACCATTGGCTCTTGAAAAATCATGCCGATTCTTCCCCCACGAATCCCTCTTAACTGCCGCTCTGAGCACTCAAGAATATTGATGCCATCAAAGGTAATATTGCCAGAAAGGTAGTGAGAAGAACCTTGGGGCAGTAACTTGAGAATAGAATTGGCCGTCACTGACTTGCCGGAGCCACTTTCACCAACCAAAGCGAGGGTCTCACCTTTTTTGATCGAGAGCGACACCTGGTTAGTCACTTGTTCGACTTGCTTCTTACGACCAAACCCAACAGATAATCCATTAATAGTAAGTACAGTTTCAGACATCGCTATCTTCCTTGATGGTGAGGGTCAAAGGCATCACGGACTGCTTCGCCGATAAACACCAGCAAAGTTAGCATCACGGAGAGAACAAGGAATGCTGAAAAACCAAGCCATGGCGCTTGTAAGTTGGCTTTACCTTGCGCGAGTAACTCACCCAATGAAGGCGAGCCCGCGGGTAAACCAAAACCTAAGAAGTCTAGGGAGGTTAGCGTTGTTACCGAACCTGAAAGGATAAAAGGCATCATAGTCAGAGACGCAACCATAGCATTGGGCAACATGTGACGCAGCATAATTCGCTTATCGGCCACACCCATCGCCTGCGCGGCACGAACATAATCAAAGTTACGACAGCGTAAGAACTCAGCGCGCACTATCCCGACTAAACTCATCCAGCTAAATGCCACCATAATCCCGAGTAGCCACCAGAAATTGGGCTCGACAAAACTGGATAATATGATGAGCAAGAACAGTGTCGGCATACCCGACCACACTTCGATAAAACGCTGACCAAATAAATCTAACCAGCCACCGTAATAACCTTGTGTTGCGCCGACTGCCACACCAATGGCACTCGAAACTATGGTTAAAACAAAGCCAAACAAGACCGAAATACGAAAGCCGTAAATGACCCGAGCCAATACGTCTCGGCCTTTGTCATCAGTCCCTAACCAATTGATATTGTCCGGAGGCGAAGGTACAGCGCCGCCAATATTAAAGTTGATAGTATCGTAACTAAATCGAATTAATGGCCAAACGATGTAACCCTTTTCTTCGATTAATTCGATCACATAAGGATCCGTATAGTCAGCCTCGGTTTCAAACTCACCGCCAAACTCAGTTTCAGCGTACTGGGTCGCAATCGGGAAATACCACTGGCTATCAAACTCCACCAGCAACGGCTTGTCATTGGCAATCAACTCAGCGAACAAGCTAACGATGAACAACAACCCAAAAATCCACATTGACCAAAAGCCACGCTTGTTGGCTTTAAACCTGAGCCAGCGCGCTTCATTAAGAGGATTAGTTCGCTTCTTTTTCAACAACATTAACGCGCCTCAAAATCAATTCGTGGATCCACCCAGGTATAGGTGAGGTCTGAAATTATGCTCAAGATCAGGCCGAGAAGCGTCATGATATAAAGTGAGCTGAACACGACAGGATAGTCGCGCTGTATGGTTGACTCAAAGCCGAGCAGGCCGATCCCCTCAAGGGAGAACATGACTTCAATTAGCATTGAGCCAGTGAAAAAGATGCTGATAAACGCCGCTGGAAAGCCTGCAATAATAATCAACATGGCATTGCGGAAAACGTGTTTATAGAGAATGTCTCGTTCATCAAGTCCTTTTGCTCGCGCGGTAACAACGTACTGCTTGTTGATCTCATCAAGGAAGGAGTTTTTCGTCAGCATACTTAATGTCGCAAAGCCGCCAATCACCATGGCAAGGATCGGCAAGGTTAAATGCCAGAAGTAGTCGATAATTTGTTGATACCAATTGAGCTGTTCAAAATTACTTGAAACCAAGCCACGCAGCGGGAACCAACTAAAGTAGTTACCACTGGCAAACACAATAATCAGGATGATGGCAAACAAGAAACCTGGAATCGCATAACCCACGATGACGACCGCACTAGACCAAATATCAAATCGACTGCCATGGTGAATCGCTTTCAAAATCCCAAGGGGTATTGAAATCAGATAGATGATTAATGTGCTCCATAAACCTAGGGAGATGGAGACAGGTAACCTTTCAACAATAAGATCGATGACGCTACCACCCTTGAATAAGCTATCACCGAAATTGAAAGTCACATAGTTTTTCAACATGTCGAAATAGCGTTCATGGATAGGTTTATCAAAGCCAAACTGCTTTTTAATTTCTTCGACAACTTCTGGGTCTAAGCCTCGTGAGCCCTTATAACCTGTTGAAGACGCTTCCTCTACCACAGCGGTGTCCGCTGAGTTGCCTCCCCCAGTGAAACGGCTCATCAAGCCAGACTCTAACCCCTCCATTTGCGCAATGGCTTGTTCAACTGGACCGCCCGGGGCCACCTGAATAATGAAGAAGTTAATAGTGATAATCGCCCACAATGTGGGTATGACTAACAGCAGTCGTCGAAAAATATATGCAGCCATCAATGCCTCGATTAACGTCGTTTTTCTGGAAGCTTGGCAGCTTTCTCTTTAGACACCCACCAAGTATCGACACCTAAGTCATACTCTGGTCGAATATCTGGTCGCTCAAACTTATCCCATGTCGCGACGCGGTAGTTACTGTAATGCCATTGAGGAACCATATAGAAGTTCCACTGAAGCACCCTGTCGAATGCACGCCCTAACGCGAGTAACTTCTCAGGGTTCTGCTGATTATCGGCAATCTCTTGAGTTAGGTAATCGACTGCAGGGTCAATGACGCCCGCAGTGTTGTAGGTCGAGTCAATGAACTTAGAGTTCCAGACAATCATTAGGCTAGAGCTAGGATAAGCGTTAGCAAAGTATCGAGAAGAGACCATATCAAAATCGCGATCACGTAGGCGCTTGATGTATTGGGTACGATCCACAGTGCGAAGCTTCATATCAATCCCCATTAACTTGAGGTTCTTCTGAAACGGGATCGCGTAAGTTTCTACGTTCGGATTGAAGATAAGTAACTCAAAGCTCATCGCTTCACCGGTTTTGGTGTTGGTCATGACTTTGTTTTTCAATTCCCATCCCGCCTCTTTAAACAGCTTAAACGCTGTGCGCATTTGGCTACGAATACGACCTGAGCCATCGGTTTTAGGCGGTTGGTACTCTTCGGTGTAAACACGCGGAGGAATTTTATCCTTAATAGGCTCAAGGACTGCTTTTTCAGCGTCTGAAGGCAAACCCACTGACGCATAGTCTGTGTTCTGGAAGTAACTGCGTGTACGGCTATTTTCATTGTAGAAAAGATTTTTATTCATCCATTCAAAATCGAGTGCGTAGGTAATGGCTTCTCGTACCTTAGGATCTTTAAATACCTCGGTTTGAATATTGAACACAAAACCATTAGCTTGCTGAGGCTGCGAATGAGGGATCACTTCTTTTTTGATGTAACCCTTATCAAAGTTCGAGCCTGTGTATGAGTTTTCCCAGAATTTCGGTTCACTCTCAATACGGATATCAAACTCGCCCGCTTTAAAGGCCTCTAGCATGACAGTGTCATCGCGATAATAATCGTACTGAACCTGTTCAAAGTTATTACGACCCACGTTCACCGGAAGATCTTTGGCCCAATAGTCTTTGTCTAATGTATAAGTCACGCTCTGCCCCGGTTTGTAGTCGGTAACCTTATACGCACTGCTGCCAACTGGTGGTTCATTGAGGGGTTCAGAAAACTTCTTGTCTTGCCAGAAGTGCTTAGGAAGTACACGAGTAGACTGAGCGAAGCTAAACAGTTTCTCTCTGTCTGGTTCAGACATCTCTATACGAACGACGAGGTCAGACTTGGCAGTGACAGACTTAATGGCTTTGTAATATGAACGATATTGAGGCACACCTTCAGTCATAAACTTCTGGAAGGTAAAAGCAACATCATGGGCGGTAATTGGCTTCCCATCTTGGAAACGTGCCTTCGGGTTAATGTCGAGCTCTAACCACATAAAATCATCAGAATAGCGCGCCTTACTTGCAATCAGCGGATAGTAGGCGTCAATCTCATCACTTGGAGAATACATAAGCGTATCGTACAGCTGACCGCTTCCTGCTGCTGCTACTCCGCGCGAAGCATATCGGTTAAAGTTATCGTAAGTCCCCATCTGACCATATGTCACTTTGCCGTACTTAGGCGCTTCCGGATTGACGTAATCGAAGTGAGCAAAATTTTCTGGGTATTTTGCTTTGCCAAATCCAACCAGAGTCGTCGTTTCAATCACATCGGCATAAGCCCCAAAGCTTGTACTTGTGGCAATCAATCCACTAAGCACTAAGCGAGACAGCATCTTCATATGCTCTTCCTTCCATGGTCATACAAGTTAATCTAATAACTATAGTATTAATTAGTATTAATAATTCAACTACTTGGATAAGTATAGGTAGGGAAAGTTCTTTCTGTGAAGCAAAAAAATAGCCCTCGCTAAGTTCGAGGGCTATTACAATCAGAGCGAATTATGATTTCTCTTCAAAACGTTTAGCCAGCTGATGGAACTCATCCACTTGCTCTTTCAGCTCATTAGAGTGTTCTTTTACAGCACGAGTTGCCGCGAGATTTTGCTCTGAAGTTGAGGCGATTGATTGAATATGTAAATTCACTTCGCTCGACAGTTCACGCTGTTTAATCGCAGAGCTTTCAACCGACTGCATTAAGTTATTCATCGATGTCATGAGCTCTTCGACCTCAGACAACCTCTCAGCACTCACACTCGCCACATCGCTACAAGCGTTGGTCTGCTCTTGGTTGGCAAGTATATCGCCCTGCCAACTTTCAATAGTGCCTAACATGGCTTCAATGCTGTCTTTAATTTGAACAGTCGCATTGGATGTGCGCCCCGAAAGTGCGCGAACCTCGTCAGCAACCACCGCAAAGCCACGTCCTTGCTCTCCTGCTCGCGCCGCTTCAATGGCAGCATTGAGGGCCAAAAGATTGGTTTGCTCGGCAATTCCACCGATTTCTTCCATCATTTTACTGACGTTTTGAGCTTGCTCGCTCAGTTGGTACGTCGTCTGTGTCGCCTTCTCCGCCTGTACACTTAAATTAGTGAGGTTCTGGTGCGTTTGATTGATACTCTCTTTTGCACCAGCACAGGTTTTCAAAGTGACATCAACAATCTGGTGAGCATCTTGTGTGCTCGATGAAACTTCATTCGCAGTCAGTTCTACTTCTTCAGTCGCTTCTCGAACTTGCAGAATGTCCTTGGTCTGTTGGTCAAGAGCTTCAGTCACTTGATAGGAAGTCGCGCTTAAATTGTCTGCGAGATCTTGCAATGGTTTTGCCGAGTCACTCATTCGCCCAAGTACTGTGCGGATTCGCGCAGACGACAGCTTGAGGTGGAAATCAGCGACAGAAAACTTTTTGCTGCCCGAAAAAATTAAACGGCTGACACTGTCGTATTCAGATTGAAGCTTGCCAAGTTGTTTCGGCGTATCAATGAGTTCTTGTCTAAATAGCGCCAAAATCACCGCAACTGGTGCCAAACTCAATAGAATACTCGGCACTCCCTGCAAGCCAATCACGCTTGAGGCTAGTGGTGCACCCAGAGCACCAAGAAGCACCGCATAACGAACGGTGTCACTGATCTTAAGTGACCATGATCTGCCAGATTTTTCAGCATTCAAAAGCCCCTTGTAGGCTTTGTCCGCAATATCAACCCACTCTCGCTTAGGCTTGACGCGAACCGACTGATAACCCACCATTTGGTTATCTTGATAAATCGGCGTTACGTATGCATCGACCCAGTAATAACCATTAGACTTGGTTCTATTTTTAACAATCCCACGCCACGCTTTACCCTGCTTCAGATTTCGCCACATGTCTGCAAAAGCTGCTTTCGGCATATCATCGTGTCTAACGATATTATGGTGTTGACCTAGCAATTCTTGTTGAGAGTATTCAGCAACACGAGCAAACGCCTCATTACTGTAGGTAATCACGCCTTTGAGGTCGGTCGTGGAGACAAGTTGTTCTTGGCTTTCTAATAGCGTTTCACGTGCGGAAGATGATTGGGCTGACATTTCCTAGTACTTTTGTAGTATTTATGTTGCTCGCGAATATAAACAATTAATCAAATTATGACAAAATATTAATTTAACTCAATTTTAAAATTTTGAAGTAATTCACTAGATTAACCGGACATTTTGGCGCACGTAAAAGTACAGAAACCTACATTTAGATTTGTATCAATATAAAAGACCTACCCAGTAAAAAAACTAATTCAGCTCGTACCTAGCATTGCAACAATTGGTGTTATTCAGCCCTCATATAGGATTAAAACCACTATTGATAAGTAACTCACTTTAAAAGAGAATAGCGCTAATTTGTAGATTTAGTCCCCCCCCCATTGGACACGCGCTTGATGGTTAGTGGTATTTTGCTAAGAAGCACCGATTAATAGATCTTTCTCAGCGATTTACTCTCTGCTTTCCAGTAACCCCTCTACACTTAACTTACGCATTAGAGCAAATAAGAAAACATCATCAGCAATACAGGTGAGCCATCATTGTTATATAACTTTAAACATTTAAGCATTCGTCAGATCACCATCTTTGTGTCAATGATCGCGGCTGTTCTATTTCTGTTTTTCTACCTGTCTTTTAAATTGTTTTGGAGCCACGGCCAAGCGCTAGAGCAATCTAAAAACCGGCAGCAGTTTGAATTAGAACGTGTAAACACCGTGCTTAGAATGGAAGAGTTAGAGATTCGTGCTTCGGTAGAGGACTACGCGGCGTGGACTTCAATGGCCCGATATGTAGACAACCCAGAGCCCATATTTATAGCAGATAGTATCGGTGCTCACGCTTTCGCCTCAAAACATATCGATGCCATCGTAATATTTGACCCTCAAGGAAACACGGTTTGGAGTGGTGCATACGATGGTGAAAGTGTTGTGGCTATGGAATTTATTGCGCTCGAGGATCACGCGGTAGTGAATAAAGTTTTATCACGTGCATTTGACGCGTCACAAAACACCATCGAGTCATTCCTAGATTATGCAACTTTTGATGGCTCAGTATTTATGGTTGCCTCTTCTCGAATCTGTCTAAGTGACGGCCAAGAATGCCAACATGGCTATTTGCTATTTATTCGAAAAATTAGAGACCAATTCATTAAAGATATTGAAGCCTCAACGGGAGTAGGTATTCGTATATACCCAGCTCTCAGTTCAGTGACAGATGTCGGCCTAAACAATACAGTGCTGTACCGAGATGCTCTGATCGACGATGAAGTGAAAATTGCGATTCACGTCTCGCACAATGAAACCCTGCCAGAATTCCTTCCTTCAGCGGAAATAGCTGCGTTGTCTCTATTTGCTTTGATCACCTTTATAGTGAACTTGTACGTTGTTACTAATTTAATCAAACCGTTAAAAGCCGCGCAGCAGTATCTAAAGCAGTTCCAAAAATCAGGAGATCGCCTGCCAAGTGAGGATACTTTTATTTCGAAAGAGATGCGTAGCTTCGCCCGCCAAATCAATGATTTAATTACAGAGCTCGAAGATAAGCGCGCTATCTTAAAAGAGCAGTCAACAATTGACGCACTCACTCAAATAGCCAATAGAAGGTCCTTGTATGAAACCGCTCATAACTTGATTGAAAACCTCAAGTATAAATACATTGCTGTTGTGTTAATTGACGTTGACCATTTTAAGCTATTCAATGACAACTATGGGCATCTTGAAGGTGACGCAGCTTTGCGCAAGGTAGCCAAAGCCCTCCAATCCGTTGATACATCGTATGAGAAGCTCGTTTCACGATACGGCGGCGAAGAGTTTTGTATCCTGCTAGCAGGAGATCACCCACTTGAAATCAACGACTATTTGGACCAACTTGTCGTTCAAGTCAGGGAGTTAAAACTAAAACACGAACACTCTTCTACAAGTAACGTTCTTACAATTAGCGTGGGAGCCACATCCGGGCAATTAACCTCATATAACCAACTAACACACTGGTTCCAGCAAGCGGATCAAGCGCTATACGAGGCGAAAAACAATGGCCGCAATGGTTTTCACGTCTACGTGTAAAACTATGTCACGGGGCTAGACACCCGACATAACGAGTGTGAGTCCAAATTACTACGCTTTCTTCAAAGGAAGGGAGACATCAAGATAAGTGCCCGAGTAAGCCTTGGCAACGCGTTTCGCTTCATCCGCATATTCAGCCGTAATGTCACCGTGTTTCATCTGCGATACGGTAAACACCGTGTCGACAAGCTCAACCCAAATAAAGAACACTTCATCGCGCATTGCAAAGTCTGGTACTTCAAAATAGTAATTGAACATTTCCACTAATGATTTTGCAATTAAGCTATCATTGGAACGGTCTTTCTGTTTGATGATTGGCATTGATTTTTCAATAATCTGCTCATCCAGACCATATGAACACTTTACTCTCCCTCAATTCCCCTTACAATTGTGCCAAGTTTGAATTTCAAGGTTAGTTCTATGTCTATCCAATGGTTTCCGGGCCATATGCACAAGGCTCAAAAAGAGATTGCTGAAGCGATCCCTCAAATCGATGTGATTATTGAGGTGCTTGACGCTCGCATCCCTTTTAGTAGTGAAAACCCTATGATTGCCGAGTTAAAGGGTGATAAGCCGGTTGTAAAAGTGCTTAATAAACGCGATCTTGCCGATCCTGAATTGACTCAACTTTGGATTGACCATTTTGAGAAAGAGCACAACGTAAAAGCGATTGCGATTACCACATCTCAGCCACAAGAAGTGCAGAAGATCATGGAGTTGGTTCGTAAACTTGCGCCGCATCGCGAAGAGATTGGCAAAAACATTCGCACCATGATTATGGGTATCCCGAATGTAGGGAAATCGACCATTATCAACTCACTGGCTGGTCGTACTATTGCTGTCACTGGTAACCAACCTGCGGTAACGCGTCGTCAGCAACGCATCAACCTCCAAAATGGTATCGTGCTTTCTGACACACCGGGAATTCTGTGGCCAAAAGTTGAAAACCCGCACAGTGGATTCCGCCTTGCTGCCACTGGCGCAGTAAAAGATACCGCAATGGAATACGATGAAGTCGCTTTCTATACGGTTGAGTACCTAGCAAAAGCTTACCCACAGCGCTTACAAGAACGTTATGAGATTGAAGAGCTGCCGGAAAGTGATATCGAACTAATGGAAGAGATTGGTCGAAGACGCGGTGCATTGCGTTCAGGTGGCCGAGTAGATTTACACAAATGTTCGGAAATTCTGCTCCACGAGTTACGTAACGGAACACTTGGACAAATAACGCTTGAGCTGCCTGAGATGATTACTCAAGAGCTTATCGAAGTCGAGTTAGAAGCAGCGCGTAAAGCAGAAGAAAAAGCGAAGAAGAAAGAAGAACGTCGTAAACGTTATCTTAAAAACAAACGCTAATTTTGCGAAGGGCAGTGATTACACTGCCCTTTTTTGTGCCCTATTGTTATAGTGTAACAAAAAGAACAAGAGAGTATTTCTGATGAGCATACCAACTAATATCATCACTGGATTCCTAGGTACAGGTAAAACGACCGCTATTCTTAACCTTCTAAAAGAGAAGCCTGAAGGTGAGCGTTGGGCAGTGCTAGTGAACGAGTTTGGCGAAATTGGCATAGACGGTGCCATGCTGACCGATCAGGGCGCTCTAATTAAAGAAGTGCCTGGCGGTTGTATGTGCTGCGCAGCGGGTGTCCCTATGTCTGTTGCGATTACGGCGCTTTTAAGAACCAAGCCAGACAGACTGATTGTTGAACCAACAGGCTTAGGGCATGCGCATAAAGTATTGGCTACGCTAACCTCTAGTCAGTTCTCAGATTACATAGATTTAAGAGCGACGATTGGTCTGGTAGACCCAAGAAACCTAAGTAAAGAGAAGTACTTACAAAATCAAAACTTCACTGACCAACTAGAGATATCTGATATTGTCATCGGCAACAAAGTCGATCAGTGTCATGTCAGTGATATTGATGCGTTCAATGACTGGGTAACCGATCAAACGCCACCAAAGGTGTTCAGCCAGTTAGTCAAACAGGGCAACTTTCCTATCGAGCTATTAGATTCTCCCCGCCGTGACCATTCAGTATCTACAGAAGTCGCTGCACATCACCATGAGCACGCCGAGTTAGAACCTCAGTTCGCCTTAGCGCCCGATCAAACCTACGTACGTAAAGAAAACAAAGGCCAAGGTTACTTTAGCTGTGGTTGGATCTTTGGTGCAGAAGTGGTTTTCAACTTTGACGAACTATTTTCCGTTCTATCAGATCTCACCGCGGAACGGGTTAAAGGGGTGTTAAACACCACAAATGGTTGCTTCGCTTTCAATGTTAGCAATGGCGTTGTGTCGGTCAATGAAATGTCTCTAGAAGGGTTTGAGAGCCGTTTAGAAGTGATCGACAACCAACTACTGCCTTGGGACCAACTGGAAGATGTTTTAAAACAAATCTCCAACCTCGAAGAATAACTCCCCCACTAAACGACAAGAGGCGCACCATTAAGTGCGCCCTATCCCTCGTTACTCAATCGTGAGTTTGCGAATCAGGAGGTCATTATGTTGCGACCTGATAAAAAACGAGGCTTTCAATTTTACGGTTGAATCCATCCAAATTGTAGGTAAGGCGACATTTCCTCCATGCGGGTCGATTCAAATTGCCTTACCTCTTAACTATGGTTCAAATCAGTGATTATGCAAGGTCATCACCCCATAGCTTGTGCTGATATTGTGATTTTCATCCAGTAATTACCCTCACGAAATCTCATCCCAGCCCACCATCTCAAATTTGAAAATCAATATTCCATTCTTATTGCTATAGTTAGCATTTCTCAGAGGTATAATTCTCGCGACACCTATCGATATTCCGACTCAACAGGAGCCCCACTTTCATGACCAAGAGAGAAAAATTTAAGCAGTCCTTACTCGCCAAAGTACCCAAGGATGCGGTAAATCAGTTTCTCTCAAAGGATAAAACGCCTATTTCGGTCTTAGCGCTTTCTTTGGTGGTTGGCATTCTAGCCGGACTCGTCGGAACCTATTTTGAAATCGCAGTTCATTTTGTTTCTGAAACTCGCACGGATTGGCTAAAAAACGAAATTGGCGGAGTGTTACCTCTTTGGTTAGCGGCATTTCTGATTAGTGCAGCGCTCGCTTTCATTGGCTACTACCTCGTTCATCGCTTTGCTCCAGAAGCCGCTGGTTCTGGCATACCAGAGATAGAAGGAGCAATGGATGGAATCCGCCCTGTGCGTTGGTGGCGCGTTATTCCTGTTAAGTTCTTTGGCGGTATGGGTGCGCTTGGTTCGGGTATGGTACTGGGCCGCGAGGGGCCAACAGTACAAATGGGTGGCGCAATCGGGCGAATGGTCACAGATATCTTCAAGGTCAAAGACGATGATACTCGCCATTCACTGCTAGCTTCAGGTGCGGCAGGTGGCTTAGCTGCGGCATTTAATGCCCCACTTGCCGGGATCATGTTTGTTGTCGAAGAGATGCGCCCTCAATTTCGATACTCTTTGATCTCTATACGTGCAGTGATCATTTCAGCCATATCCGCCAATATTGTTTTTAGATACATAAATGGTCAGCATGCGGTGATTACCATGCCGCAGTATGAAGCTCCGGAACTGCCTACCTTATGGCTGTTCTTATTGCTAGGTGCGTTATTTGGAATATTCGGTGTAGTATTCAACCAGCTCGTCACTCTATCTCAAGACCTGTTTGTAAAGCTGCATCGCAACGACAGAAAACGTTACTTGGTTACCGGATCTTTAATCGGCGGTTGCTTTGGAATCATGTTGCTCTATTTCCCTTCGGTAACAGGTGGCGGGATTGGTCTTATTCCAACCATCACCAATGGGGGCTATAGCGCGCAAATACTCCTGCTATTGTTTGTAGCACGTATTGCTACCACGCTTATCTGTTTTGGATCTGGCGCTCCGGGTGGCATCTTTGCCCCTATGCTGGCTTTAGGCACTTTGTTTGGTTATGCATTCGGCTTAATTGCACAGGGCCTTTTACCGGATCTTAATATTACTCCGGGCATGTTTGCTATTGCTGGTATGGGCGCACTGTTTGCCGCAACCGTTCGTGCACCGATCACCGGAATCTTATTGGTTATAGAAATGACCAATAACTACTATCTAATCTTGCCACTCATTATCACGAGTTTAGGTGCGGTTATTTTCGCTCAACTGCTCGGCGGGCAGCCAATTTATAGCCAACTGCTTCATCGAACCCTAAAAAATGAGAAGTTGAGACAGAAAGATCTCCCATCAGACACTGAATGAGATTTGCGTCGCAACCGTTTGGCTTGCTATGATCGCGGCAATTAACCCCGCATCATTAAAAGATATCGGCATATTCCCAGCTAAAGGGTTGCCGTAAGCCGTATAAGGAAAACGTCGTTGAACTGGAGACGCTTTACTCAATTCCAGAGTGTCCCGCCTTCACAGGCCTCATTAGCATTAGGTGTCATTGGGCTTGGTCATGCATGGGCACTCTATGTCCCAGAAGTCGGAGAAGTCATTAGACCTTACCTGGCTGGTTTAGGTGCAATTCTGCTTTTCCCCGTGTTAGTTAAATATCTAACAAGCTACAGCACGTTTATAAATGACATCCGACACCCCCTCAGCGGAAGCCTAATGGCACCAATGAGCATGGCGCTTCTGATTTTATGCGATTACCTTGCCATTATATCGCCTATCATCGCCTATCCATTGTGGTTCGCTGCCTTACTTTTACATCTTACCATGATGAGTTTGTTCTTCTCATTTCAGTTGAAGAACTTCAAGATGTGTAACATTGTACCAAGTTGGTTTCTTTATCCAGTTGGAGTAATTAGTAGCTCTCTTGCAGGTACGCAATTTGGTCACACAGTGTTCTCAGAAACCTTAGTAAGCATATGCATAACTATTTACTTCTTTATGCTACCACTGGTGCTATATAGACTAGTATTTGAGGGAATGTTGCCTAAAAGGGCGAAGCCAACACTCGCGATCATGGCAGCCCCTATTAACCTCACGTTAGCGACCTATTTGGTTAACTTTGAACAGCCCGATCCTATCTTAACTGGTGCCCTTGCAGGTATCGCAATCACCATGACACTGCTCATTTACCTTTGTTATATAAGGCTCATGAGGCTGAAGTTTCAACCATCAATCGCCGCGGTAACTTTTCCATCAGTCATCAGTGCCATTGCGATGCATCGACTTACGTCTTTTTTTGCAGACAATCACCCACATTGGCACTGGTTACATAACTTTGGGTTGATTGAGTTGTCGGTCGCAACAGGTCTCGTCGCTTGGGTCGCTGCAGGATATTTAAAAATGTATTGGCCGGAGGTCTTTACCTCGGAGATAAAAGTGAATTCGCAATAATTAAATCGTGGAAAAAACAAATTAACTATTTATTATATTTAGACACTTCCCCTTCAGGGTAATTATTCTTAGTTAATATACCATTGATTATAATTATATCTGTTGGTATGTGCAAGAAAATCACATTTTATATTAGATTTATTATTCAACTGAATTTATACATAGCTAAGTCAGCTGGCGCTTACAACAAATAACTTAAGGCTATGTATTATGAATATGTTAACTACACGATCTCGTCTGCCCGATTTTATCGACAGACGAATCAACTACTATGTTTCTGACCTAATAAATAAAAAAGATAATGGAAGAAACCTAGTTTTAGGTAAGAAGCCACTCCTAGGTGATATCATTTTGCAAAGTAATGACTACCTTGCACTTACCCATCACCCTAAAATCATAGACGCTCAAGTTAATTCATTGCTTTCCAAGAAAGACACAGCATTTATGTCTAATGTGTTTTTGCACAGCGATGGACTAGATAAAACGGTTGAGCACCACCTTGCAAATTACACAGGATTTCAAACTTGCACCATTGCCCCGTCGGGCTGGATTGCCAACATCGGCTTACTGCAAACCATCTGTGATTCAGAAACAAATGTGTATATAGACTTTTTTGCGCACATGTCGCTGTGGGAAGGCGCTCGAATCGCAGGAGCCAATATCCATCCCTTTATGCACAATAACACTAATCATCTCAAACGTTTAATTAAACGTAATGGACCAGGGGTGGTTTTGATTGACTCTATTTACAGTACCATTGGCACTATAGCGCCACTTCAGGAAATGGTGGCCTTGGCAAAAGAGATGGATTGTGCGATTGTCGTTGATGAATCCCATTCTGTCGGTGTTCACGGCCCTAAAGGTTCCGGATTACTTCAAGAGCTCGGTCTCACTAATCAGGTAGACTTCATGACAGCCAGCCTAGCGAAAACCTTCGCTTATCGAGCTGGTGCAGTTTGGTGTAACAACTTAACAGGTCAAGTGGTGCCGTACGTCTCATTTCCATCTATTTTTAGTTCAGCGATGATGTCATTTGAGCTAGATAGAATTGATGCGACGCTAAGTGTTATCAAGGAAAGTGACCAATCCCGCAAGCGATTAATGGAATGCTCAGAGCAAGTACGGGAGGGACTAAAAGATATAGGCTACGACATACGTAGCGAATCGCAGATAATCAGTTTAGAAACAGCAGAGAAGACTAATACGCGTAAAGTTAGAGATTTCTTCGAAGAACACGGAGTATTTGGCTCCGTTTTTTGTACTCCTGCCACACCTGATAATAAAAATATCCTACGCTTATCGTTAAATAGCGCCTTAACTAATAATGATATTGATAAGATTTTATCGGTTGCAAAGCAAGCTAAAGAAAATAAGGAATTGTATTTCGTATAATAAAATAACGCCTCTTACTACAGGGGCGTTACTATTTAAACGAAAAAATCATTGGACTAAATGTAGTCTGCAACCTTATCAAGCAACTTAACTTTATCTACAGGTTTAATTAAGTATCCATTCATACCCGCTTGGTCAATTTTAGAGAGAGTTTCTTTTCGATTATCACCGGTGTGCCCAAGAATAGGCACGTTAGCGTAGACTTCTTCTGACTCGCGAATAAGAGTCGTAGTTTCTAAGCCATCCAACATTGGCATTTCGAGATCCATCAGAATGAGGTCAACTTGCTCATTGCTCAATACACTTAGCACCTCGTTGCCATCGCCTGCCTGAGAAACTTGATAGCCCTGTTTATTCAATAAGATCGTCGTTAATTGTCTCATCGACTCATTGTCATCAGCAATCAAGATACGTTTACCAACGACGGCAGGTGCCTTTTTCGGAATCAGATTACGGTTAGGCTCAACATTGCCAAACATAAGTGCATCGACCGACTGTGAGACGTCAAGTAGGAACTGCTTTTTCTCTTTTGGATAGAAGGTAAGGAATCGACTAAATCGGTTGTGATACTCACCATCTTGAGCAAAAAGCATCACGATTTTCGCTTCAGTAAAGTGGAGTTTAGACTCCAGCATTAAATACTCTTGCTCACTACATACTTCTAGATCGAGTAGTATTAAATCGTATTCAAATTCAAACTCTTCTTTACCCTGTGCTTGCTCAAAATCGACTACGTCACATAGTGCACCTGTGTAGAACGTAAATTCGTTCAGTTTGCGCTTTACCGTTACATCATTACCCACGTAAAGCATTGATTTATTTCTTAGAATATCTTGTTTAATTGTGGACACTTTTAGGGACTCATATCGAGGAAACTTGAGGGTAAAACGTGTCCACTCTCCGAGCACGGATTCACATTTTATCTTGCCGCCAAATGCTTGCATGACACGTTTACAAAAAGGTAACCCAAGCCCATAGCTTGAGGATTTTCCAGAGGTATAAAAATCTTGAAAGACAAACTCTAACTTTTCTTTTTCAATCCCAATGCCGTTATCTTCGAAGTATAAATAGTTGAACTCATGATCACTTCTAAGCGTGATTTCAATCTTAAACTCTTCACCATTCTGATAATAAAGTGAATTTTTGAGTAGATTGTATAGCGCATATTTCAGTAACGTATCACTTCCAAAGTAGTCAAAATCACCTTCGACATGCAAATTCACGACGTCTTTGGCATGATCGCTAGGATAAGAGAAACTGGTGAGTGACTCTCTTACCACTTGCTCCACGGAATAAGAACGAAACGTTGAGTGCGACACTCGGCTCTGATCAATAGAGGTAAGCAAGAGGTCTATAGCTTCATTACCATTGCGAATAACCTCGTCGGCTCCAGAAAGCACTTCCTTCATACGCTCGATATCAAACTTATCGATCTCAGCTTTATCTCCTTTAATTGTTTTAACTGACGGTAAAGACGAGTCAAGTACGTCAACGGATGCTTTAAGAGCACTTAAAGGGTTACGCATTTCATGAGCGATCCCAGCACCAAATGACTTAGCAATCGAGACTTTCGCCTCATGTTCAACTTGATTACGAAAATAGAACAAATTACCAAAGACATAGGTGAACAAAAAAATCGGGATGTAAGGCCAAATGACGACGACTTCAGTCTCAACTTTGCTAGGCGCATGCTCCAGTCCATAACTTAGCAAGTATGCCGCAGCAATTGCGACCATAGCTTGCAGCAACATAACTCGAGTCTCATGGACTAATAACACATGCAAGAAGATTGAAGACATGAACGACATTGCCCACACCGTCGACCACTCGTTCATAAACAGCATGAATGAGAAGAAGAACGGCAAGCAGATAGTGATCGTCGCAATATAATAGTATGGGAGGTAACGCGTAATGGGTGGCGGTACATACTTTCTGAGCGCTAACCCCAATAGGAGTAAAGCGCAAAAAAACCTTAGCGGACCATTCTCATACGACTGAGGATAAACGTAAGACCAAATGTAGAAGTATGCAGGGAAACCGAAGAAGCCCATCCACCCGACTAACTCAAGGTTGGGATCTGCGTATTGATAAATCTTCTTTACTACATTCATGCATTAAAACCGCTACGCGCAACTTCTTTATCGCCTAGAGCACTGTTAAAGCACCTTAAGCCCCCGTTAAGTGAATATATCTGCTAGGTACAAAAGAGTGACCTGCCAACTGTCATCAATTCGATGCTCTTAATATAAATCATTGTTATAGATTGAGCATACGCAACATAGTGAACTATGTAAATTTTAGTCTGCTCTAAGCATGCATACCAACTAATTGAATACGGCTTCCTAAACGTGAGGCTTCGACATCTACTCTTAAAGGCATTTGCTCTTTAAGTTCAGTAACATGGGATATCAAGCCAATCATACGCCCCGCTTGCTGCAAATCAATAAGCGTTTGAATCGCTAAATCCAGAGACTCGGGGTCCAGGCTGCCAAACCCTTCATCAATAAACAACGTATCAAGCTTAATGCCGCCACTGTACGACTGAACCACATCAGACAACCCAAGCGCCAACGCAAGTGCCGCCATAAAAGACTCTCCACCTGAAAGGGTTGCAACATCACGTGTTTTTCCGGTGTAACCATCTTCTACGCTCAAATCGAGCCCGCGTCCTGCGGCACCTTTGAAGCCTTCTGTCTTACGTACTAGTTGATAGCGCCCCTTGCTCATCATAGATAAACGTTGAGAGGCTTGGATCAATACATCATCGAGCAACACACCGAGAACGAATCGATGTAGACTGATTCTGCTCCCCGTTTTACCACTCGCCACGTCATAGAGCGTTCCGTAGACCTTGTATTCGGCTTCTAATCGCTGATTTTTTTCATGCAGTGTATTGATATCTTTTTGTACTTTTTCAAGGCGTTCTGTCACTGAATGTACGGTGTCTAGCAAACCTCGGCATTCGCGGTATTTTATCTCCGCTGCATCTAGCTCGGTTTGTTTTTTATCAAGATCTGGCTTTTCAATGTCCCTTAACTGCTCATCAAGGTCCTTTACAGACTGTTCTAACTGGGTTGCGGTCTGTACATACTCATTGATTTGAGCTTGCCATTGTTCATAAAGCTGAGGCTCTATGCGAGCTTGCAGAAATTGCTCTTGTGAATCTAATGCTGAAAGTTCTAGTAGAGACTGCCACTCTTTGTTCGCTTCTTGATTGTTTACTCTGCCATCTTTGAGTAACTGAGTCGTCGAGTTTCTTTCAGTTTCAATAGCAACAAGCGCTAGTTTCGCCTGTTTCGCAGATTGTTGAGCCTTTTCTAACGTCTGATTAAGCTGTGTAATGTTAGCTTTTTGAGCAAGGTATTGGCGCTCAACAACGTCAGCTGATGAGTATTGCGGATCAATGCCAGAGGAGACTTTCTCCAATTGCTGGCTTTGGACGTTTATCGCTGAGTCATTTGCAGAAACTAGTGATTTTAGCTCATTGATTTTAGCTTCACCATTAACGCAGCGCTGTGTTAACTCTTGAACGGTCTTTTCCATCTTATCAAGATCGATTGCCGCCAACACGTCTAACCTAGCCTTCTGTCGGACTATCTCTTGATGTAGCTGCTCAGAACCCATAGCTGCGCCTTCACCTAACTCGCGCCGTAACTCTTCAATGTGTTTCTCTTGAGCCACTATTGTCGCTTGCTGTTGTTCCAGTACATTAGTTTGTCGGTTTAACTCTTCAACCGCACTGCGCTCTTGCTGCCGAGCGGCTTGAACCGACTCCTTAGAGATTGGTTCACCTTCAAACGTGGCAGGTGCTGGATGTTCTTGGCTACCACACACAGGACAGGGCGAGCCTTTTTCCAGCTTTTGTGCTAGAAACGCAGCTTGAGAATTGTGCCAACTCAGTTCTTGTTCATCGGCGTATTTTTGCTTCTCTGCAACAGCGTTTTTTGCCTTCTCGACTTGTTCTGTTATCGGGACAAGCTTCTGCTGTAGGCGAGCAAGCTCGGCGGTTTGGGCTGTAAGCTTATTGAGATCGTCAAGCAGACGCTGATTGTTTATTAAACCGGTTTCTAAGTTCGATTTCTCGGTCAGATCTTTGCGCGCTTGTTCGAGTGACTTGGCACCTAAGTCAGCCTCTTGTTGCAGTTTCTGTTTGAGCTCGCTGTATTGAATGAGCTTTTTATCGTAATCAACTCGAGTGACATTTAACGCGTTAATGCTTTTCTCTAGTTCCGATTTCTCAACAAGTTTTGCTTTGACTTGCTCTAATTTGAACAGCTCTTCAGTCAGTATTGGGATTTGTTTAGCATTTTCCTCAGCCGTATTAACTCGTTGTTCTTCTTCATGAGATGTTTTTTCTGCCACTAAGTGTTGAGCCGTTAGTGCGTCTAGTTTGGTTTCTAGACCAACCACCTGTTTCGCACTTGACTGCATGCTAGCGTAAGCCACTTCAAGGTGGCTCGCACTCTTAGCCAGCTTTAACTTTGACTCCAGCTCGGTAATCTGCGCTTTGTTTTCCAGATGTGATTGTTGAGCCGCAACTGTCGAAACACGCTTAGTAAATAACTCATTGAGCGATTTTGCTTTGTTCAACTCACTTTTTAAGCTATTGAGAATCTCTAACTCCTTCGCCTCAACGCTTTTCGCTTGTTCGAGTTCGCTGCGAGAATGAATCCGTCGTTCTTGCAACTCCTGCTCGGTAGACACTTCTGCCACTTGCAGAGCGCCGCGAATTTGATTGTCGAATTCATCTTTAGCCTTGCTAATTGCACTGGCTTTATCTTTCAATGCAAATTCAATTTTCTTATACACATCAGTCTGGAATAGCTGACCAAAAATCGCTTCACGTTCCTTAGATGAAGCGAGTAACAGCTCTCGAAACTTCCCCTGAGGCAACACCATAACCTGACGGAACTGGGTTTCATTTAACCCAAGCAAGTTAGCAACCTCATTTTTAACCTGAGCCGTTTTGCTTGTGATCAGAACTTCTTCTTGTGTGATTTCATACAAGGAAGCAGTATGTTTGCGTGTTGTCAGACCTTCACCACGCGCTTTTGGCGCTTCTTGCTCAGGCGCGCGGGTAACTCGATACTGTTTACCGTTTAAAGAAAACTCTAGAGTCACTTCCGTGAGTAAATTCGCCGCTGCTTGGTCGCAGCGCATTTGGTTGCCCTGACGTTCATTGCCCGTAGTTTCGCCATATAAGGCGAAGCAGATAGCATCGAGTATTGACGTTTTCCCTGAACCTGTAGGTCCGTTAATGAGAAAAAGAGGATTTAAGCCTAATTGAGTGAAATCGATTTGCTCTGTCTTAGCAAAAGGGCCGAAAGCCTGCATTATTAATTTAACTGGTTTCATGATCTGGCCTATTGCTCACTGAGTTGCTTGATGATGTCTGTGATAGCTTTGTCTTGCTCTTCACTAAGCTGACTATCTTGTGCTTCGACGAAGAAATCGCGAAACATATCGGCTTCACTGCGAGCCAACTTGGCCGCTGCCATCTGCTGTTCAACGCCCACCAGCATCCCTGGTTTTTCAAGGTGCAATACGTTGGGGTAGACAGCTCTTAGTTTCTCCATAGGGTTTAAGATTGCGTGTCGGTCCATTAACCGAACCAGTACATAGTCATGGCTGCTGGGGTCGGTTTTTCCTTGGGCAATGATTTCATCCAACTCCCCTTCGATTATGCGCATTTCGTGGGGGGCACTGAGGTCAATATGGGTTGCTGACTTAAAACCCGATTCATCAAGCTCAACTAACGTCATGCCTTTCTTTTGATACTGCTCTGAAAAGCTGTATTTCATTAACGAGCCTGAATAGCGGATGTACTCTTCACCTTTTTTCTGTGGCTGATGAAGATGCCCAAGAGCAACATAATCAAACGGTGTAAAATGCTCATGACTCACGCGATCCGAGCCACCAATAGACAGTGGACGTTCCGACTCAGACTCAATCGCGCCATCAACAAAGCAGTGAGAAATCAGTACATTATTCGCATTGGTTTCAAAGGTGGCAGTAATTTCACCACAAAGTAGCTTATGCGCATCATCGTGGGTAGATACTGGCTGCTTAAAATAATGGCGCACTAGCTCCGGGTCATTGTAAGGCATGCCATAAAACCGGACTTTGCCCATATCTGTTTCCAGCTCAACCGGTGTCAGCATATCTTTGAAATTGGCAATAATGTGGAGCCCTGATTCTGCCATTTGCTGCGAGGCAAACCCTAAGCGCTCTGCGCCGTCATGATTACCTGGGATTAGAATAATTGGCAGCTTTAGTTCGCCGCATACTCGACTTACAAACTGATTCATCAATTCAATGGCTGCTGTCGGAGGCACAGAGCGATCGTAGACATCTCCCGCGATAACCAACGCATCAACTGGGTTGGATTGAATGTATTCAATGATCTGTTCAAGAACGACTTTTTGATCATCTAAAAGAGAAACATTGTGAAATTGACGACCGAGGTGCCAGTCAGAAGTGTGGAGGAATTTCATGTAAGCCCAGCGTGTTCCTAGGGTCTGTTGACCTTTTGCGGTTAAATTTTGTTCGAGATAAAAGCGCTTTAATCGCGGCGAGAGGTTTGTCGCCTAGTCATTCTAAGCAAAACACCTCTCAACAAAGAGTAAAACGGTTTTAGCGGGGGCGCCCAGCTCGAACCCTTCGGGCAGCGTTTGTGGCTCCTTTCTGCTGCGTTAGCGGCTTATCAGGTAGAGTAACTACAGTTCAAAGCCTCTGCCTTGCATAAAGAACCCACAAACTGCTGCAAAAATCAGCTCAAAAGGTCAACAGACCCTATTACTTAGGCCATTATAATAATATCAATGCGAGGCTCATTGATATAAAAAGTCGCACCGAGTGTGCGACTTTTTGTATTTAATTTGAAGAGTTACGGGCGATTTTTGCAGTGCTCGACGGCTTCTTTTATAAGCTCTAATGCAGATTTTTCACATTCTGGTAGGCATGCATCGCTCTCACCCAGTGGAGTGACTCGCTCGCCCCATTTTAAGTGGCTTGCTCCCCACGTTAATCCCGCACCGAATGCGGCAAGAAGCAGGTTATCACCCGGTTTAACAAAGCCCTGCTCTAAAGACTCACATAAGGCGATAGGCACAGTGGCTGCCGATGTGTTGCCGTATTTTTGAATGTTTACAAACGCTTTATCTTGGCTAATGCCTGATAGATCGCACAAGGTTTGAATAATACGAATGTTCGCTTGATGTGGAATCACAACATCAACGTCATCAGTAGACAGCTCACTACGTGCCAACACGTTTTGAGCCGCAGCACCCATGCCTTTTACTGCGCGCTTGAAGATCTCTTTACCAACAAAGTTGAAATCCCAATGGCCATTATCAGCAGCAAACCTATCCATACAGGTACCAAACTTAGGTACAGCCAAAATATCGCGCCCCGCAGAATCACAGCCAAGCTGCGCGTTTTGTAGGCCAACCTGCTCTTCTGTTCTGGTTAAGACAACCGCACCAGCGCCGTCACCAAACAAGACCGCGGTATCACGCATCGTCCAATCGATAAAGAAAGATAACCGCTCTGCACCGATTACGATTGCGTTTCTGTAATTGCCTGCTTGTATTAGGCGAGTCGCCGTTTCTAAGCCATAGACAAAGCCTGTACAGGCTGCGTTCAAATCAAATGCAGCCGCCGCCGTGATACCTAGGTTTTGCGCAACTTTTGAAGCTGCATTTGGAATCAGTGAGTCTGGTGAGCAAGTGGCAAGAATAATTAAATCAATATCCTCTGCACTTTTTCCAGCGCAAGCGAGTGCATGTTGCGCCGCAACAGTAGCCATATCAGAGGTGTTCACATGGCTAATACGTCGATTTTCAATCCCGGTACGAGTGCGGATCCACTCATCAGAAGTGTCTAGAAAAGTACTTAGATCTTGATTGGAAAGCGTTGCTGGAGGTAGGCATTTTCCCCAACCAGTAATTTCTGCATAGAAATTTTTCATTTAGAGCCTTTAATTTAGTTATTTGTATCTCTTGGTATAAACAGAGTATAACTAGCAGCGACAGTCACTGTCATCTACTAGAAATAATAACGAGAGAGATATCATGTCCACCTTCAATACACGTTGCCCATCTTGCTCTGGCGTTAACCGTGTGCCGTCAGAACGCATTTCAGAAGCCCCAACTTGTGGAAAATGTAAAACACTACTTTTAGATGGAGCGCCCGTTGAGGGCACTGAAAGCAATTTCGAGGCAATCTTAAATAGCGATACACCAGTTGTCGTCGATTTCTGGGCCCCGTGGTGCAATCCTTGTGTAGGGTTTGCTCCAGTTTTTTCTGATGTTGCCGCGGAACGAACAAAAGATGTTCGATTTGTAAAAATTGACACTGAAAGCCAGCAAAATCTCGCTGCCAAATATCAAATTAGAAGCATTCCTACCGTTATGGTCTTCAAAAACGGCAAAAGAGTTGATGTGATAAACGGTGCACTTCCTAAAGGTCAGTTTGATCAATGGCTTAATCAAGCACTAGCCAAATAACAGCCTTCTTATTAGTCTAGTTTAAAGCGAGAAAATATTCACATTTTCTCGCTTTTTTCATGAGTTTATTTAGCTAACGCAACGATAAATATCCTTTACCGTCATGGTCAAAAGTTTTCGTTTTACCTTTCACCTCTTTAACCCCATAGTCGCGCCGAAATTTGTTCAGTTTTACTACAATTAAAGAGGCCACGACATTGGAAATTACCCTTCAACCTGCTCCAAAAGCTCGCATTTCTGTACCGGTTATTGCGCTTGCTCTTTATGCGGTCGCGTCGGGATATTTGATGAGCTTAATTCCTTTGATGCTTTCTGAGTATAACTTGGATTCATCGCTGGCTAGTTGGCTCGCCAGTGTTTTCTATGCGGGGCTATTGATTGGCGCGGCTGGCGTCGAGCCTTTGGTTAAAACAGTGGGCCACCGGAACGCCTTTGTCTGGTGCTTAGTGACGTTTATTGCCACCATTATGGTTTTACCATTGGCCGCCAATGTCACGGTTTGGCTTGTTGCTCGTTTTATTGCGGGTGTTGCTGTCGCAGGCGTGTTTGTCATCGTTGAGTCTTGGTTACTACACGGTGACGAAAGCGCTCGAGCGAGAAGACTTGGGCTGTATATGGGCTCTCTTTACGGTGGTAGCGCAATCGGCCAGTTGGGTATTGGCATTATTGGGATCTCTGGTGGTGTACCATTTATTGCAATCGTCACCTTATTGTTACTTGCTGTAGTCGTACTTGTTTTCGGTGACAGCGACCAACCGGAAAGTGAACATAGCACGCCACTGTCACTAAAGCAGATCAGTAAGCTAAATCATGCGGCGATTATCGGTTGCGTGGTTTCTGGTCTTACTCTAGGCGCCATTTACGGGCTGATGCCAGTTGAGCTGCAAAATCGAGGTATTGAACATAGTGATATTGGTGGACTAATGGCGGTCGTCATTCTTGGTGGTATGGCCGTTCAACCAATCGTGCCTTGGCTATCCAAATTCCTTGGGCGTACGTTACTTATGGCTTTGTTCTGTCTACTAGGCGTAGCAGCCATTACGTTCACTTCAATGGTCACCGGACTGCAAGCTTTAGGAATAGGGCTATTTCTATTAGGTATGGCGACTTTCGCTTTGTATCCAGTCGCGATCAACCTTGGTTGCGACAAACTTGATGCCAACTACATCGTATCTGCGACTCAGGTGATGCTGTTTAGCTACAGCATTGGATCAGTGACAGGTCCTGTTGCGGCGGACGGGTTTATGGCAGGTTCTCAAGGCTTGATGGGCTACCTGTTCGCAGCACTTCTCGCGACTTGTATCTACATGCTAATCGCCAGCATCAAGACCAAACATCAGGCGGTCGCTGGGGAGTAGCCGGCTCGTAATTGGGGACGCTTATTGCGTCCCCTTTTCTTCGAGCTTTCTCTGGTGTCTGTTTGACGCGCCAGCTTCGGGCTTTTTGGGAACAGGTTTGCGTTCATGTAGTAGATGGCGAATAGCCAAAATCGGATGCGGCAGCAACATTCTTGGTCCAGAATACCTCATGACTTGGCGCATTTGCTCTTTCTGATCTGCTTTATAACAATGAATCGGGCATTGATTACAGGTGGGCTTACTCTGTCCGTAGGGACAACGATCCAATTTAGTTTCAGCATATTCAAGCAAGCTTTGACACTCAACGCACAGCCTATCCTTGCTGCCGTGGTGCGCACGGCAATAAATAAACATCATTGCGCGAACCGTTTTGAATTCGGTCAACAACTCACCACGAAGAATATTTGAAACAGCCATAGTTACTCTCGGCAAAGACTCAGTTGGTACAACAGTAAGTCTACTGTATCACTCAACGTATCTTGTACTTTGACATAAGTAAAACCAAGTTTAGATAGTAGGGCTCGACTTCCCTGATTATCAGAAGTAGTAATCGCGACCAAATCTTCAATTTTATTGGTTTCACACGCGTAGTTGATGACCGCTTTTCCTGCTTCATACCCATAGCCTTTGCCGTAAGAGCTTGGCATAAATCCATAACCGATGTCGTAAGCTTCAAGTTCTGGTCTTTTGATTAAGCCGCATACGCCGATCTTTTCACCACTCTCTGTGACTTCCACCAGCAATAGACAAACGCCAAACTCTCTATACATGCCCAGTATCTTTTCTTCAATGTACGCTCTGGCGTCACTTTCACTGCGGATGTTCTTATCACCAACAAACTGCAAGAAGTCTTCGCTGTTGTAGAGTTCATGAATGAATGGAGCATCTTTAAGCTCAACCATTCTCAGCGTCAAGCGCTCAGATTGCAGTGTTCGCATGGCAAAATTTCCGTCTATTTTTGTCCGAGGTTTGAGCTTACCACCTACAATTAACGTAGAACATGTGTAACAAACACATTTTTATAGGCCATCATCGGAGGAATGTCGTTATGCGTGCTGCACTGCTATTCACCATTGCGCTACTCAACTCAACCATGAGCTGGGCCTACCCTTCTTATTCCGCTGAATGGTCACATCGCAGCGTGATTTACTTTGCCCCTACCAATGACGAGCACGTCAAACAGTTTCTGTTGGAAACACTGATTAATGAATGTGAGCTTCAAGACAGAGACCTTATCACTCTAGTGGTCACTGAAGACGGCTTTAGTATGCCTAAATGGGTTAAGCATGAGTTTAACCTCAAAGCGCTGTTTAATATGTATGATGTTGAGCCTGGCTCTCACACTGCTGTATTAATTGGTAAAGATGGCGGAGAAAAGCTTCGTTGGGGGAAACATACTGACTGGGAGCACGTGAAACAAACCATAGACGTAATGCCGATGCGACGCTATGAAAAGGCGAAAAAAGTTAGCCCTTGCTCTGCGTAAAAAGCGAACATCCCCAAAGTCTCCCACGCAAACTCTAAGTGTTCTAACTTTCTATTTATGAAAGTTAATTAACAGAATATAAAATTTGACATAATTTGTTACACCACATAAGATTCACGCCCTCAATAGGTGCCTATATAAAATTACAACCGCACCGATCACATAATCATAACTAAGATGTAAATAATGAATTTTAAACTATCTATTGCTGCTCTCGCACTTCTAAGCGGCTCTTTCGCCGTGTCTGCACAAAACAACTGGTATGTTGGTCTTGATGTTCATTCAAGTAAACTAGACCTAGACTCTGAAGTTTCATCATTCCCGACAATTAGCTCGGGTGCGAAGAATGCTGATGATAGCGGTGCGGGTCTTTCAATCATGCTTGGACGCAAGGTGAACGAATGGCTAGCCATCGAAGCAAACTTAAGCCACGATTACATTGACCTTCTAGACTATTCAAATTATTACGATATTGGGTTGGGTGCTCAAGGTTATGAATACCAGCTCCATGACGCTAGAATCTATTCGTTCGATCTTGGAGCTAAGATGAGCTACGCCACAGGCTTCGATCTAAACCTATACGCTAAACCAGGAATTGGGTACACGCGCACAGAATTGGAACTCAATGGTGGCTCATCACATCCAGACATCAAAGTCGACAAAGACGTGACCAACAATAAAGTTCATTTCAACCTAGAGCTTGGTGCTGAATACTTTTTCACAGACTCTTTTTCAGCCAACCTTGCATACGAGCGTAAGTTCAATGCCGTCGATTTTTCAATCGAGGGATACAAGTTTGGAGATATGGACCAAGACCGTATCAAAGGTGGCGTTCGCTACTACTTCTAACGCTTAAAGTTGCTGATTGCACGGATAGACCTCTAAAGTATTGAGGTCTATCTAGACGAGCTCAAATTTCAGATACAAAAAAACCAGCCTAAGCTGGTTACTTTCTCATAAGAGAATGGAGGCGCGTCCCGGAGTCGAACCGAGGTCCACGGATTTGCAATCCGCTGCATAGCCACTCTGCCAACGCGCCTCAAATTATGCTTTTTACCTAACCAGCTTTAGCCAGAAAAGTAGATGGTGCCCCGGGCCGGACTTGAACCGGCACAGCGCGAACGCCGAGGGATTTTAAATCCCTTGTGTCTACCAATTCCACCACCAGGGCAACGCTAAAAGCGATGGTACACCACCATTCCCACAAGCAATGTCGTGAGAACGAGGTGTACTTTAACGGAATAAATTTTCCGGTCAATCAATTAATTTCTATTTTTGTTCAAATGGTTAAAAAGAACACCGCATCGACCAACATACCGTCAATGCGGTGGTTTTATCAGCGCGATGGTTTTATTAAAGTGATAATGTTACAACGCCCTGCTCTACAGCTACCGGGTAAACCATTAACTTTATTGTCGGCTCTTCCACACACACGCCACTAATGAGATTGAAGTGCTGCTTGTAGAGTGGAGAAGCAACACATAACTCGCCATTAATATCCCCGACTATCCCTCGACAAAGCACATAGGCCTTGCCAATCGGGTCCCAATTCTGGATAGCGAAAACACCTTGGTTCGGAATATAGAACAGTGCGACCTGCTCACCGTCTATCAGAGCGCCTCTACCTTGGTAGGGTGAAAGATCCGATAGTCTGCATATTTTTAGTTTCTCAGCGACTTCCATTACACTTCCTCCTTCACTGGAATGCGTTGCCCGCGTACTCTTTGATATGGAAGTACTTGGCTGGCTTCTTCAGCATTAATAAACGGTTTGAACTTAACCAGTTTGTCACTGTTTTCGAGCGTACTCTTCCATTCACATTGATAGGTATCAACGACATGTTGCATCTGAGCTTCAAGCGAATCAGCAATACTCAATGAGTCTTCAATCACCACTTGTTTTAGGTAGTCTAAACCACCTTCTAGATTTTCCATCCATACCGAGGTTCTTTGTAAACGATCCGCCGTTCGAACGTAGAACATCAAGACACGGTCGATTAACGCGACCAATTCTGCTTTAGAAAGGTCAGAGGCAATTAAGTCAGCATGTCTTGGCCTCATCCCTCCGTTACCACACACATACAGATTCCAGCCGTTCTCAGTAGCGATGACGCCAATATCTTTACTTTGGGCTTCAGCACATTCACGGGTACACCCAGATACTGCGAACTTGATTTTGTGCGGTGCGCGCAGCCCTTTGTAACGATTTTCCAATTCGATTGCTAAGCCAACCGAGTCATCGACGCCATAGCGACACCAAGTCGAACCAACGCAGGATTTAACCGTTCTGAGAGACTTACCATACGCGTGGCCGGTTTCAAATCCCGCATCAATTAGCGCTTGCCAGATATCCGGTAGCTGTTCGACTTGCGCACCAAACAAATCAACACGCTGACCACCCGTTATCTTGGTGTATAGGTCATACTTCTTCGCCACTTCACCTAATGCGATCAACTTGTCGGGCGTAATTTCTCCCCCTGCTACTCTAGGGACAACCGAGTAAGATCCATCTTTTTGCAGGTTTGCCATAAAGGCATCGTTAGAGTCTTGCAGCGAGCTGTGCTGGGGCTCCATGATGTGCTCATTCCATAACGAAGCAAACACTGATGCAGCGGTGGGTTTACAAAGATCGCAGCCGTGACCTTTACCGTGCTTCTCTATCAATGTATCAAAGTCTTTAATCTCTTCGACTTGGCAAATATGGAATAGCTCTTGGCGCGACAACTCAAAATGCTCACAGATATGATTGTTCACTTCGACACCCATCGCAGTCAGCTGAGTATCTAAGACACTTTTCACCATGTTGCTACAACCGCCACAACCTGTGCCTGCCTTGGTTTCGGCCTTGAGGGTGTCAAGATCATGAGCGCCAGCTTGTATTGCATTAACTAGATCACCTTTACTCACGTTGTGACACGAACAAATAATAGCGGTATCTGCCATTTCGCCATTAAGCATTCCCGTATCAAAAAGTAGGTTTGCCGCATGGTCAGGAAGGGTCGTTTCATTTAAATAGCATTGCAGTAAAGCATCATAGTCTGAGTTATCCCCCACAAGAATGGCGCCTAGCAGCTTGGTTCCGCTCTGATCAACGACGAGTTTTTTATAGACGCCAGCAACCGCATCTTGCAGTACCATCTCCTGCGCGCCATCCGTCGCTTTATGCGCATCACCAATCGAAGCAACATCGACACCGAGTAGCTTCAACTTGGTGCTCATATCTGCACCGGTAAAGCCTGCGTTTTCACGACCAACGAGCTTATCTGCAATAACACGAGCCATGGTATAACCGGGGGCCACCAAGCCAAATATTTTCTCTTGCCAAAGCGCACATTCTCCAATAGCAAAAATGCTCTCATCACTGGTTCGGCATTGATCATCAATGACAATGCCGCCGCGCTCACCAATATTGATACCCGCCTGCCTAGCCAGTGCGTCTTGCGGTCGAATACCAGCGGAGAAAACAATGACGTCTACTTCAAGAGGATCAGCATCTTTAAACACCATCCGATGTGTTGCGCCTTCACCATCACAGATTTTTTCGGTTGCCGTTGAGGTATGAACCGTTAGACCTAGCTCTTCTATCTTCTCTTTCAGAACTAAGCCCGCACCATCATTAAGTTGAACAGGCATCAAACGCGGCGCGAATTCCACGACGTGGGTTTCCACCCCCAGCAGTTTCAAGGCGTTTGCAGCTTCTAAGCCGAGTAATCCACCACCAATGACAGCACCAGTCTTCGCGCCCTGACACGCTGTTTTTATTTCAGAAAGATCATCTAACGTTCGATAAACAAAGATATTGTCTCTATCGTGACCTTCAATAGGCGGTACGAATGGATAAGAACCTGTTGCGAGCACGAGCTGATCGTACCCTATGACACTGTCCTCATCTAAAACCAAGCGTTTGTTGTCCCGTTCGATTTTGGTTACTTGGCTGCCTAGCATCAACTCTATGCCATGTTTGCTGTACCACTCTTCACTGCTCAACATCAGATCCTGATGGCTGTTGCCAGAAAATAGCGATGAGAGTTGAACTCGGTCATAGGCGATGAAACGCTCTTCACCAATCACCGTAATGCGCTTTTCAAGGTGAGCACCTCGTTCAACAAGCTGAGCAACAAGGTGATGCCCAACCATACCGTTACCGACGATTACTACATGTTCCATTGTCTGACTCCTTTATGCCGTCTTAGCGGGTACTTCGAGCTCTTTCTGCTCGGTACTTTTAGGTTGAGTACTTGGTTTAGACTGCTTTTCATACAAGAAACGCAGCACTGACTGACGGTATTTCTGATACTGCGGGTCATCGGCTAGCGCAACACGGTTACGTGGGCGGGGCAATTCAATCTCCAACACCTCACCAATGGTTGCCGCTGGGCCATTAGTCATCATCACGATCTTGTCTGAAAGCAGTACCGCTTCATCCACATCATGGGTAATCATAATCACGGTATTGTTCAGCTCGGCTTGGATTTTCATCAGTGAGTCTTGCAGATGAGCACGAGTCAGTGCATCAAGCGCGCCAAAGGGTTCATCCATCAAAAGGACTTTTGGCTGAAGGGCAAGCGCGCGGGCAATGCCGACTCGCTGCTTCATACCGCCAGAGATTTCATCAGGCTTTTTATCCGCAGCGTGAGACATTTGAATCAAGTCAAGATAGTGTTCGACCTGCTCTTTGATCCACTGTTTAGAGCTTTGTTCAGAAGTGGTGGTTTGAGAAAGCTGGCTTTGTGCAATCTGTTTAACTGCCAACTCTACATTTTGAAAAACCGTTAACCAAGGCAACAACGAATGATTTTGAAACACGACAGCGCGCTCTGGTCCTGGCCCACTTACCTCACGACCATCAACAATCACTCCGCCATCCGTAGGCAGGTGAAGACCCGCCACTAGATTAAGTACTGTCGATTTACCGCAGCCTGAGTGTCCAATCAGCGAAATAAATTCGCCTTTATTAATCTGAAGATTGACGTTTTTTAGGGCGATAAATTCGCCATTCGGGGTTGGGAATCTCATCCCCAACTGAGTTAAATCGAGTAGTGCTTTAGACATAGGAAACTCCTTTTATCGCAATGCCTGTTGCTTATTCCAAGACAACCATTTCTGTAGTTGCAACATGCCTCGGTCTAGCAGTAAACCAATGAAACCAATCGTGATGACAGCGACCATAATGCGCCCCAGTGAAGCCGAACTGCCATTCTGGAATTCGTCCCAAACAAACTTTCCTAATCCCGGGTTTTGCGCCAGCATCTCTGCGGCAATGAGTACCATCCATGCGATACCGAGCGATAAACGCAATCCGGTAAAGATCATCGGAATTGCAGACGGAAGCACGATGACTCTGATATGTTGCCACCAAGATAACTGCAGCACTTTGCTGACATTGATAAGATCTTTGTCCACGCTAGTGACGCCAACGGCCGTATTAATCAGCGTTGGCCACAAACTACACAGCGCAACCGTCAGCAAAGAGTTAACAAAAGATTTAGCGAATATAGGATCGTCACTAACGTATGTTGCACTCACCACCATGGTGACTATCGGCAGCCACGCCAGTGGAGAGACAGGTTTAAGCAATTGAATAATGGGGTTAAATGCCTGATAAGCACCTTGGTTTAAGCCAAGGACAATACCTAGCGGTATAGCAATCAAAGTGGCCAATAAAAATCCACTGGCGACCGTTATTAGGCTAGTCACGATTTGATCAAAGAATGTGGGCTTCCCCGTGTAAGGTCTAATCTTGACCTTAGCATCAGGATTTTTTGCTAGCTTTGCAGCATTACGTTTTTCTTGTCGCTCGATAAAGGCGACTTCTTTTTTTCTTTCATCCCAGTGCTCTACTACTAAATTACTGAATTGCTGGTAGGTTTGAGCCGGACCAGGAAGTGTTCCTAGTGAAGTTTCTACCTGACGTGCACTGAAATGCCACATCATCAAGAACATCAAGATTCCAATCACAGGTAACAAAAAAGCTTTGCTCTTGTTCGCCACCAACTGCTTACTCGGAATAAGTGAGATTACATTGCTCGACATAACAACTCCTATACATCCTTGTTATTGTTTTGTTGGAGGGGACTCGCCCCTCCTCAATTTGTTTTAAACTTTGTCTTTGCCTTTCAGGCCGATTGAGAACTTCTCTAGATACGCGTTAGGCGAACGGCCGTCGTAGACGATGTTGTCGATAAAATGTGTTTGTGGAGCGCGGAAACCATCTTCAGTGGCAAAATCTGGGAAGTCTTTGCTGTTGAGCACCCCATCTTCAATTAGCGCTTGTGCGGCTTGTTGGTAGATATCTGGGCGATAAACCTCTTTCGCGACATCCATATACCAATCATCAGATTTCTCTTCAGGAATTTGTCCCCAGCGGCGCATTTGGGTCAGATACCAAATCGCATCGCTGTAATAAGGGTAAGTGGCGTTGTGACGGAAGAATACGTTGAAGTCTGGCACCTCTCGGACATTGCCTTTTTCGTACTCAAAAGTACCTGTCATTGAGTTCGCTATCACTTCGAAGTCTGCACCAACATATTCGCTTTTTGCTAACAGTTTGACCGCTTCAACTCGGTTGGCGTTGTTGTTTTCATCCAACCAATGAGCCGCTCGGATAAGAGCCTTCACGACACGAATGTGCGTGTTGGGGTATTTTTCGGCCCACGATTTGGAGACACCAAATACTTTTTCAGGGTTGTTTTTCCAGATCTCATAATCGGTGACAACTGGCGCGCCAATACCTTTAAACACTGCCTGCTGATTCCAAGGTTCACCAACGCAGTAACCTTCTATCGTTCCCGCTTCCATCGTCGCAGGCATTTGTGGTGGTGGAGTTACACTAAGCAAGACGTCTGCGTTGAGCTGCCCACTGTTATCACCTGACTTGGGCGCATAGTAACCTGGGTGTATACCACCCGCAGCAAGCCAATAACGCAGTTCATAGTTGTGAGTAGAGACAGGAAACACCATTCCCATGTTGAACGGCTTACCTTCATCAAGATAACTCTCGACAACAGGTTTAAGTGCGTCGGCCTTAATTGGGTGAACTAACTTTCCATCTGCCTCGGTCGGAATATTGGGTTTCATCTGCTGCCATGTTTTGTTTGAAACCGTAATCGCATTACCGTTGAGGTCCATACTGAATGCGGTAATCACTTCCGCTTGGGTACCAATGCCAATTGTTGCGCCTAACGGTTGCCCTGACAGCATGTGTGCTCCATCAAGCTCACCATCAATCACTCTATCGAGTAACACTTTCCAGTTCGCTTGCGCTTCTAACGTGACGTACAAGCCTTCGTCTTCAAAATAACCTTTCTCATAGGCAACAGCGAGTGGCGCCATATCGGTAAGTTTGATAAAGCCAAATTTAAGGTCTTCGAGTTCCGGCTCACCCAGCTCGGCTAAGGTGCTAGGTACATAAAAGGTGGTGGTTAGCGCTGCACCCACCAGAGTACGCTTGATTGCTGACTTCCATTTCATAACTTTTCTCCAATAAAAAAGGCGCTACGCCTCCGAAGAGTCGTAGCGCCATTGCATCCTTGTCGATTACCGCCGTTGATAATGTAAGGTTACGATTGAACAGATTGTTTCTAACCTAAGTGTTCCAAGTTGCGTGCCAACTTATTTAACACCTTATTTTCAATGACTTACCCTTTCCCACTTTCAATATCACCTTAACCTTGCTTAGTAATAGTGCACTTCGCACCAATGCGGAATTTTTCTTATAACCCCAAAGTGGTAGTTAGACTATTTCAGCACCTCTAAAGTTTGCAGTAGATTTTTCGCTACTTGCGCCAACGTTTGACTCGATTGCATCGCTGATTTTCTCATCGCTTTGTAAGCCGCATCTTCATCGACTTGGTGCATTTTCATCAGTAGCCCTTTTGCTCGCTCGATGATCTTTCTTTCTTCTAATCGCAGCTCAAGCTGTTCGATTTCATCTTCAAGAGCAACCACTGAACGGCGAATCTGGCACGCATTGGCTATCCACGGAGTCAAACAAAATTCGGTATCTGCCGGAACGAGGACATAATCCATTCTTTCCGGTAAACGACTGATATCATTAGAATCGAGTTGCTTCAATACCACCAAGAGTGGATGCTTTCTAACGTGGCATTCTTCAATAACCACGCGCAGTTCAGCACTCGGTTGCAACCAGCCCACTACGACATAAGCGTTGGGTTCACGGTCCAACATTTGTTCAAACTGATTAAGTTGGCAACTAATGATATTGTCAAATTCTTGAGCGAGCAGCGTCGATAATCGTGCCAATTCTTCAACACGATCACTGCAAATGATGAGCGGATTTTTGGAGAGATTTTTGTGCATGGACATTCCTTGTTTTGCTCTCTATCTAAAACAGACATAACAAGGAATGTGCCAATTGTTCTATTTATACCAATCGGGATGAATAGATGGTCAGATAATTGCGCTGGAAAAATCGCTTAGAGCAAGGCATAGATTGCAGCTAGCTAGTTGACCTACCTACAAAATCTATAACGATGCTATCAGCGATTTTAACTAGCAAGAATGAACAGATATTTATTCTGGTTGGTATTACTAATTACCGCAGTAATCAGACCAGAGTAGATATGCCTTTTCAAACGACTTTTCTAGATCGTTTGACTCAGCAAACAGTGTCGCTGCCATTGTCGAAACCACTGTATTAGCCATCATATTAAGGTCATTTTCTGTCGTACCAAACAGGCACTTTTTAGGCAAAGGAATATCAGTCAGCATGCGTTCAGTCCAATAATGCGATTCAACGCCTGTTGGTGTGCTCACCCAAACGGTTTGGCTGACTTTAGGGTTATATTCAGATTCGCCAGATTGTCCTTTAAAAGAGACGACGGCGTGTCGGGTTAATCCTATCTCGCTTTCGACTTCAGCATGCAGCTGTTGGAAGCCTGGATGGAAGCTACCGCGTAACCCCAGTTTTGCGCCTCCCGGGTTTAAAGCTCTGACGACCGTGTTGATCGGTGTACGCAATCCATAGCGATTCTTCCAGCCAATCATGGTTTCAGCTTGTGGAGCAAAATGCTTAAGAGGTAGATAAGCGATACGCTTAGTCTCTAGTAGTTGTTTCGCCTCTTGCGGTGAGTGGGCAACCTCAATACCAAAGGCTTCAAGGTAATCTTCAGCATGTAATCGTCCAGCGGGCCTATCATGATAACCATGTAACAGCACTTTGTAGCCACTGTCTGCAAGTATCTTAGCTGCTAACAGGTGCCAAGGTTGCCCTGCACTTTTGCGTTTACCCGCATAACACGGCCAGTCAATATCAGCGCCCAAGCTAGGGACACGAGACTGAAACGCTTTTACGAAACCTGCAATTTCCTGTTTGGTTTCATTTTGTACTCGAATCAACATCAGTAGCATCGCCATCTGGTCGTCACCGCATTGACCATCAAGATACTCGTCCATGATTTGGTATGCTTGATCAAAGGTAAGCGGCTTGCGTCCTCGCTCTCCTCGTCCAACCGTTCGGATACATTCTAAAATTGAGCTCATACTTCCTCTTGTGAGATCACTGACTCTATGGTCATGTTTAGTTCTTCTCGCAGTTTGACGACTTCGCCTAAGATAATCAATGCTGGGCTGACCCCTTTTAACTCTTTCGCTTTAGCAGTTAACGAGTCTAGAGACGACACATGTACCTTTTGCTGACGGCTACAGCCGTGAGTAATGATGGCAAGCGGAAAGTCTGCATTGAGACCTTGCGCGATCAGTCCTTGCTGAATCTCTTGCGCTTTCTCCAGCCCCATATAAAAAACCAGAGTCTGTCCTGCCCTAACAAGCTCAGACCAAGCAGGTAACGCTCCTGTCACCACCTGCCCTGTCACAAAGGTAACACTTCTAGCGATTTCTCTATGAGTTAAAGGGATATAAGACGACGCCGCGCAACCTATCGCGGCTGTGATACCTGGAATTACCTCAAACTCAATTTTGTGCTTTGCGAGTAGCAATCCTTCTTCACCACCGCGACCAAATATGAAGGGGTCACCGCCCTTTAGCCTAACGACACGTTTACCTAATTTCGCCAGTTCGACTAGAATTTGGCTGATTTCTTCTTGCTTTAAGCTCGGTTGACCGCAGCGCTTACCCACGTAAATTTGTTGGCATTTAGCCGCAGCAAAATCCAAAATTTCCCTATTCACCAGACGATCAAATACAATCACATCTGCCTGTTGAATCGCTTTCAGCGCTTTTACTGTCAACAGCTCTGGGTCATTGGGTCCTGCACCAACCAGTTGCACCTGTCCGCGTTTGACACCTTCTGAATCACAGCCACTACCAGTGAGATTGGGCTGTTTTACATATTGATGAGCAATGAAACCTGCACCGCGTAGCCCTAATTGCGAACCCTCTTTGACTCTCTTGTCTAATTTCATAGCACGCTCCTATTTCGCAATCAGTATTGTTTGTTCGTGGCTTGCGACAAGACGCTCAACTTGAGGTAAGCATGAGCCGCAGTTTGTTCCACACTTGAGTTTAGTTTTCAGTTGATTAACGCTTGTGCAATCTCCACTCTCCAACTCGCGGAGAATCTGCTTATCGCTCACTCTAAAACAACTACAGATCAGCTCACTGGCTTCTTGCTGGCTAGAGACAGACAGCAATGCTGAAAAAGTTAGAGGTTTACCGATTAAACCTGCAAGATTTGGCACATCGACCTCAATCGGGAGCTGAGAGAGCATGAGTAGAGAACGAATGATTTTGTCTTCTCCCACTTCGTCATAACAAACTGTTAGCCACCCACTAGCAAGCTCTAGAACGACTTTGCGTTTGTGCGGAGTTTCACCAAGCTCTGTCGCAAATGACTTGTCATAAGGTTTACTATCTGCAAAACGCCAAACGCCGACTCGCTCTTCAGTTTGAAATGATTGGTAAATGAAATCGTACTCAACAAATCGCTCACCAAGGTAAAGGCCATAAGTTTGTGCTTTTACCGGGAACAACTCCACAGGTTGGGATTTAAATGCTGGTTGTCCAGAAGAAGGATCAGCAATGCGGCTTACCACAGCATTAACCTGACTTTCGCCTCCATACTCTCCTGCCCAGTGCATCGACATAAACAGTTGTCTTTTGCCTAACCCATCATCAATTGCTACTCTCGCAATAATCTTTCTCTCTGTCTCTGAGCTAGCTAAGGCGACCAACTGGCCTGACTTAACGTCCATATAAGCTGCAGAACGACTGCTCATATACACCGTTGGTTCAGGTTCAGTCGCCGCAAGATGGGAAATATAGCCAGTACGAGTCATGGTATGCCACTGATCTCTTTGTCTCCCTGTATTTAACCACCATGATTGGCCCTGCTGTTTTGATGGCAGTGTAGGGAGAACGAACCTCGCTTTACGATCGGCAAAGCTAAATTGGCCGTTGTGCAAAGGTCTTTCTCCTCCCCACTGAGTAGGTTGCCAGTTTAGGTACTCTTCATCGGTCATATTTGCGAACTCGGACAGATCAAGTAACAATGAGCTCTGCGTATTCAATCCAGTCATAGCCGCATATTCTCTAAACACGTCGGCCTCACACGCAAAATCGAAGGCATTTTTTCGGCCTTGTAATTCACACAACCTTGCGCCCACATCACTGATCGCTTGCCAATCTGGCTTAGCTGCACCTTTCGCGAGCATAAACTGCCTTTGGCGAGTGAGCATACGCTCGGAGTTGGTCACCATCCCTTGCTTCTCCCCCCAACCTGAGGCAGGGAGCAACAAATCGGCATACTTGGCTACATCAGAATCAGCGGTTACATCCGATACGATAACGAGCGGGCATTTTTCGAGTGCACGTTTTACAAACGCGTTGTCAGGCATTGAAACTACAGGGTTGGTCGCCATGATCCAAATCACCTGAATATCGCCACGGTCAACGGCTTCAAACATCTCAATCGCTTTTAGACCCGGTTGCTGAGCAAGGGTATCTGTGTTCCAAAACTCACTGACAAGCTTTATCGATTCAGGGTCAAACCCTCTATGAATTGCTAACTGATTCGCTAGCCCACCGACTTCTCTCCCTCCCATGGCGTTCGGCTGACCAGTAATAGAAAACGGCCCCGCGCCCTGAATACCAATCTTACCCGTCGCAAGGTGAGCATTAATAATGGTGTTGGCCTTGTCCGCGCCGTATTGGGATTGATTTACCCCTTGGCAAAAAAGAGTGATGGTTTTTCTGGTCGTAGCAAACCAGCGATAAAAGGTTTTAAGTTGCTCTTGGCTCAGCTCTAGTTGCTCACACAGCGCTTCTATGCCGAACTCTTTGCTCATGACAAGATCAACTAAAGCGCCGAATCCAGAAGTATGAGACTCAATATAGGACTCGTCTAGAGAACCA
This sequence comes from Vibrio sp. R10-SF1-ISO8, assembly GCF_059833805.1. NCBI lineage: Bacteria > Pseudomonadati > Pseudomonadota > Gammaproteobacteria > Vibrionales > Vibrionaceae > Vibrio > Vibrio sp. R10-SF1-ISO8. Next base: position 60,102 of record NZ_JCBDHL010000012.1, read on the forward strand.
CTTTCAACACAGTAACTCAGCAGTCCATTAAACAGCGCAATATCACCGTCATTAGGGATAGATAGATGTAAGTCGGATTGTTGGGCCGTCACTGTTTCGCGCGGATCAATCACCACTAGCCTCAATTCAGGGTTACGTTCTCGAGCCTGCTGAATCCGCCTGAACAAAACGGGGTGCGTCCATGCGGTATTCGCCCCACATATCACGATTAGCTCCGCATCATCTATGTCGTCATAGTTAACAGGGACGACATCTTCTCCAAACGCACGGTTGTGAGCCACAACGGCAGAAGACATGCATAGCCGTGAATTGGTGTCGATGTTCGCACTGCCTACCACGCCCTTCATAAACTTGTTGGCTACGTAATAGTCTTCAGTAAGTAGCTGACCTGAAACATACATTGCAGTGGAATCTGCGCCATGGTTTTGAATCGCTTCACTATAGGCAGTCGCGATCAACTCCGTTGCTCGCTCCCAGCTTATCTCTTTGCCATCCAGCTTTGGATACAGCAATCGTGAAGGCATGTCTAAGCTCTGAGCTAATGCGGAACCTTTAACACACAAAGCCCCTTGATTTGCAGGATGCGCCTTATCCCCTTCTATTCCCAACTGATTCACTTCCACACCGCATCCCACTCCACAATATGGGCAGGCCGTTTTTGTACATTCCCTTGTCATCACTTACTCCTTGAAATAAAAAACCTCCTCCACCATAAAAGTGGAGGAGGCTTCATCGCCTGTGACGTTGTTATATGTATTTGTTGCCTAATTAAGCTAGGCTTATTGACAACAGCAAGTAGGGTGCCAGATAGATAATCCAATACAATCAATAGGTTACATTCAACCCAGTGCTTTCAGTGCACCATCTATGTGCAAGAAAAGGCCAATATGGTTCGACATGCCATTCGCGAGTCGTTTTATTCTTCAGGGCCTCGAAGCTAAGCCAATCCGTAACTTATATTTATATATATTATATTGATCACTTTTGAGCCATTAATTCCATTAGTATAATTTTCAATATAAATTCACCTTACATATTTTGTGACTATACAGTTATTTAAAACAAGTGTTTATGTAAATAAAAAACCTCAAACCTTAAAATAATAGAACTATCAGTTTATTGAAATTTTAAATTCGAATTCCCTTCTAAAGCTTTTAATTACGTAGCCTACCATTTATTTAACACTTACTAATTTAAATATTACTAAATATCAATAGCTTAAACATTGATCGATAAATTGCCATTTATGTGAGCCATAACTCATTTAGTTCAATCCTATTGCTATAGATTCAACCAAAACATTGATCGGAGGAATTTATAAAACCTATTAAATACATAGACAAATTAAACCATACAGCTTGCTATAAATATAAATCTCACCATTACCATAAATATAATAACGGTAGGCGTGAGCACGCATAAATATAAGGTATTAGAATGAAAAACATAAAAAAGCCACTCCTTTTATCCACTATTTGTTTAGGCTTAATTAGTGCTGGAGTTCAGGCTTCAACGTCAAGTGAATTACTCGTCCCATCGTCAGCTGAACAGCAGATTGGGCAGATTAGCTATGAAACAATTATCGGTGAAAACGGTGCGTTCATTGACCTAGATACCGATGAATTCATCCTTAACCAGAAAGAGTGGTTTCAAATTCAAACCTACGTTGAAGGTGCGCTATCGTTACCTATTACTGAAGCGAGTATGAAGTCTGCTTTCAACATTGCTGATGACGTTCCGTTTTCAAACTTTAAAGCGCTGGTAGAACAATATGGGAAAGTACATTCCGAAGCGTTTTATTGGAAGAAAGATCTCTATCCAAGCATTGTGGGCTTAGCGCTGTCACTGTCCAACTACAATGACATTCAGAAATATATGGTCCAGCCGCTTAGTGATCAGTTAACGATCATTCTGTCTAAATCCTTTTCTCCACTACCCGCGGATGTTCAAGCGGTCGATCAAGCTCGTCAACTTGCCATTGCCTACCTTAGCGCTCTGAAAAACTTCTCGGTAGAAAATCACAAGAAAGTGGAAAAGGCCAGCGAAGACCTGCTCGCATTCTCAGCAAAGATGGAGGAACAAAAACTCCAACTTGATGTACTAAAAAGCACACACAGTGGATACCTAGATGATGATGGTAGTGAACTTCAACAGCGTGTGAATGACTTGAATAACCGCATTAATCAGCTAAACAAAGATTACAACCACTACGTTACTGTTGCTTCTACTGCTGTCACTTATGCTTGGTTCCCGTTGGTAGCAGTTCCTATTATGGGTGTTTATGGCGACAAAGCTGAAAAGGCCAGAAAGTTGCGCAATCAACTTCAGGATGAAGCAAAAGTACTTGAAGCTCAGCTTTCAACGACTCAGAAGGTATACAACTCCTACAAGCGTTCAACTGACAGTATCAATTACATCTCAAGTAAAATTGAAAACGCCATACCTTACGTCAATAAGCTGAAACTGCATTGGCAGAAAATGAATACGGATTTTGATTCTCTCATCGTTGCGCTCGAAGCAGCCGAATCCAGCACTGAAATATTACAATCTAATGCATTAAGAGCCGCCGCAGAAGCGATGGCGAATACCGCTGTTGCAGAGCAAAACTGGAGCAATATCAGTGATAAAGCGAAAACCTTTGCCAACAACGCATACATAGAAAAAGCCGAATAATCTCTTCCAACAACCAATAACCAATAACGGGATTTATCCCTCACTTCCCCACCCGCGCAGTTGCGTCGGGTGTGGGCAAGGCTACCTCAAATAAACCAAAGGTAGCGAAAAATAAGGAAATATAAATGAAGAAGATCCTTGTCCTTGCTGTTACGGCAGCGCTTTCAAATGGCGTCATTGCCTCTGATTGGCTTAATATCAACGACCTGCCTGCAAATACTGAATACCCAGAATGGCTAAACACACCATACGTACAAAATGATTCTGTAACACGTTCTACCTCTGACTTGTATGTAAACCTTAAAGAATGGATTAATCAGCAAAATTTATACAAAGTAAAACCTACCAAGATATATATTTTCGCGGACACTTTGGAAGTAGATGAAAACTTTAACTTGGTCATGAACAACCAAAATATCGTGATCTTTGCTCGCCGAGTGGTAGGCGCAGGCGTGCCAACATTTGTGCTCGGCCAACAAGGTGCTGCGGCTTCCGTCACCGTTATTGCCCAAGAAATGGAAACACCATTTAATGTGTTGGCTTTCACACCAGAGGGCACTGTTACCGCGGACACAATTGATACTATAGAGAGCCAAGGCACTTCGATTATTTTGTCGAAAGAACACTATGTTAAGCAACAACTTTCCAGTGAACTAGCTGCCAACATACAATTGGCGAAACAACAGTTCTCTGATATTGCTAACCGCTCTTTCGATATGGCTACAAGCTTATACGACACTCAACCAGCGACAAGTCTGGCAATACTCAATTGGCTCGAAGTGAGCATGAGAAACGCGGGTAAAACTGTTTCTGAGGATCCTTTGTTAACTGACCTTTATCTTCAGACCGTTGCTTTCAAACAGTTCACCGACTTAAGTAGCCGCTCGGACAACTTTGTCCCTTATCTCGACCGTTCACTGTATCAAGAGAAATACAAAGCCTACCTTCAGGCAATGATCGCTTTTGAGCAGAAACGTGAACTGGTCTCAGATAGAAATAGCCGCATCGAAGATAAAATTGAAAATACCCGCCTGGCTCTAGCGAACATCGATGATGTTCTAGAATCTCAGGACTCCATCGTAACACAGTCCGAACAAAACATCGCTAAACTGCTCGATAGTGTTACCGCTGTTGAAGCGCAATACAAAACTCAGGAGCTTACGGCGTTAAGCGCCCGCAGTGATTACCTGTATGGTGTCGAAGTCTGGAAGACTCAACAACAACTCAACGCAGCACTGGCGATTTTTAAAGCCATCGCAGAAATTGGAGGCGCGGTAAGTGGTGTATTCACAGGTAATTTGTCTGGCATTAATGACGTAACCGAGCAATTGGCGAAAACGCCAGAAGCGCTCGACAAAGCAAAGAACCTAGTAACAAACGTTAAGAATATTACTGGTATCATTGATAGCATCACCAAGACTGTTGCGGGGATTGCTTCTCTTACCAACGAAGTTAAGTCCACGATTAAGCAACAGCGAATTTCAGAGACTATGGACTCGTTTGATTTCGCGGTCCCCTCTTTAAATGAGAGTAATCTCGCATGGGATTTGATGCTAACTGAGGTAAGAAGCAACCTACGTTACGCTGACTCATTAGGTATTAAGGGCGCTCGTGTTTATCTTCTTGAAATGGAAAAACAAGTTCTGCTAGGCAAAGCCATTAATGCATCGCAGTTAAATCTTGTTCAGGAGCAAGCAAAACTGGTTGATTTACTCCTAACGCGTAAAGTCACCCTCAATCAAAAGGACCGCTTAACAAGTCTAATCGCGAGTGCCAGCGAAGATAGCGCTGTACAAAAACGTATTGAGCAAGAGCTATCACGAGTCTCATTGCACTTCAAACGTCCTATGTTCGTGGCCCTTTCAAACTATGTCGCCGCCTATGAGTATTGGGCACTTAAAGATAGTGATGTGAAACCGAGCTTAGGTAAATCCTACTTAGAATACCAATTTGATCTGGCTGCTATTGAGAATGAGTACGTCAACGCGCTCAATCGTTTTCAACCTGCGCCGCAAGATTTCAATATCGACAACTTCATCATTGACGATGCTAAACAAATTGAAGCCTTGTTCAAAACGGGTGAGTTCAACTTCAATGTCCCACTGGAGCAATCGCAATTCTGCGCCTTTGACCGCGTGAGATTAGACAAGATTCGCGTATTCATCGAAGGTGAAAATCTTCCCTACGGTAAACAATTCAATTTGAGTATTTCTAACGGCGGAAACTACTATGATCGCTTCAGACAAGAAGACTTTAAGTTTAGCGCTAACCCTATAACACGCGCCTTTTACTACCGACTCGATGATGCGGTTAACAACCAAGTAAGTATCATTACCGACGGATCACTTTCAGACAAGTTTGCTTATGCCTATTTTGAGCCGACTCCATTTACCAACTGGAATGTAACACTCAATAATTTTGATAGTACAGATACCAGCAATAATCAGTACTTGAACTCGGTTGAGCGATTGAGAGTCGAGTTCTCAGGCAACGGAATTCCAAATGGGAGGAGTTGTTCAAACTAAAAAAGCTGAGTCGGCAACACTGCACAATAATGCCGTACCTGTTTGATTCGACAAAGCAACACATACTTCACTACGCATCTTCTTAGTGTAAAACCCCCTTCATCAACTGGCGAAGGGGGTTCTTTTATGGTTAGAAATCCGACCACGAATCTCGTATAGTCACATTCACCTGATAGATATCAGCAAGGCAGATGATATTCATGGAAGAATACCAAAAGCAGATCGAAGATTTGAAAGCGCAAGTTGAGTCACTGCAACAGGCGAATGAACGATTGCAAGAAAAACTCAACTTGGCACTAGATGGCACTGGTCTTTGTTTATGGGAACAGCATGTGCCTTCGGGAACCCTGACAATATTTAATATGGAATGGGGGAAAATGCTCGGCTTTCAATCAAACGAGCTGACAGCAACCGTCGATACTTGGAAAAGCAAACTTCACCCTGAAGATTACGATTTGGCTGTGGGCGCATTTGAGGATCATTTGGCAGGCAAAACCGAGCTCTATGAAGTCGTTCATAGAATGATTCACAAGGATGGTAGTGACAGTTGGGTCTCTGACAGAGGTAGAATTGTCGAGTATGACTCGAATGGCAAACCGCTGCGAATGATGGGGACTCATGTCGATATCACCCAAGAGAAGCGTTATGAACAACAGCTCGCTAAGCTCGCTAATAGTGACCCCCTGACCGGTCTGCTGAATAGAAGCGCCTTTGAACAATCCTACTTAACTCACTCTTTGCCCAGTAATTCTAAATGCTCTGCGCTTGTCTTTATTGATATCGACAACTTTAAATCCGTCAATGATCAACTTGGTCACCAAGCCGGTGATAAGTTGCTAATTCAAATCGCAGGGAACTTAGAACGTAACGCTATTCCGGGTTCAATCGTAGCAAGGCTGGGTGGAGACGAGTTTGTTATGCTAAGTCACATCCACAATCAAACTCAGATTCAGGAGTTTTGCGATACCTTGCTTGCTCACGTCACACCAGAAATTCAGCCGGACTCCCCATACGCCAAAATCGGCTTTAGTATTGGTGTCTGTCTGTTTTCGGGAACTCAATATCGTTTTGATGAGATTTATGAGAAAGCGGACTCTGCGATGTATAAAGTCAAGAAAGGCGGAAAAAATGGCGTCGCGTATGTAGATTTGTGCGAGAGCTAAGTAACAGGCATAAAAAACCAGCCTAAGCTGGTTGCTTTCTCATAAGAGAATGGAGGCGCGTCCCGGAGTCGAACCGAGGTCCACGGATTTGCAATCCGCTGCATAGCCACTCTGCCAACGCGCCTCAAATTTTGCTTTTTTACCTAACCGGCTTCAGCCAGAAAAGTAGATGGTGCCCCGGGCCGGACTTGAACCGGCACAGCGCGAACGCCGAGGGATTTTAAATCCCTTGTGTCTACCAATTCCACCACCAGGGCAACGCAATCATGCGATGGTAACACCACCTGTTCTAACGACCTATGCCGTGAGAACGAGGTGTACTTTAACGGATTGAGATTCAAGGTCAACAAGAAATTTATTCATTTTGATTCAACTGGTTAAAAAGGCAACTTAACGTATGCCAGTTAAGCAATTCGATCAAAACTTCAACGCCACTTCAAATAGAAAGAGCCACTTAAAATGTGGCTCTTAGGGTATTCATCGCTTAAGCACAGCAATTACAATTCCGTTTATAACGGTCCATTTTACCGATACCTGGGTTAAAGGTATTGGTAGGGTCTAATTGATGGTAGAACTTTTGCAACGAATTTTCTGCCTCATACAAGTGCCCAACGTTATGCTCTGCCGGGTATTTTGCCCCTCGGCTGTTTAGATGCTCCAACATCAGCTTTTTCATTCGCTTGGTGTCAGTGCCTTTCTTGAAAATATAGTCTTGGTGGAATACGTAACACATAAAGTGTCCATAATAGAGCGACTTAACCAAGTTTTGGCTCACTTCCTCCGGCAAGGTTTCTAACCACTCTTCGTCATTTCGTCTCAATGCAATATCGAGCGCAACGATATCTTCAACCTCGTTGCGGTGGATCGTTTCATAACGAATGGCGGCCCCTGCTGCTGCAAAGCGGTGCAAATAGGCTTTCTTCCCTTCATCCGGAGTACATTCAAAGAAGTCACTGTCAGGCTCTATCGCCCACACTTCTTGCAGATACTTTTGCGCTTCTGCAATACCACCATCACTCATTTTAAGCACAAGGTGATGCTCATACTTGTCACGGTATTCCAACATACGCTGCGGTAAGTGCTGAGGGAACAACTTGCTCGCGTAATACAAAATCGTATCTGGAAGATATTTACTGACTAAAGGAACACGCTCTAGAAAGTTTTCCACTTTCGCTTTTAATGAAAACATCTTAGGTAAATTATCAGTACCCAACTTATCAATCGATAAGAACACATCTTTACCGTACTTCTCTGCCATGTTGAAGATATCGCGGTGGAGATACTCTCCCATTTCTGGCAGGTTTTCGAACTGAGTTAGAAAGTCTTTTCTTAGTTTGGTCAGTTTATTCGGATCATTGGTACCCAAATAGAAGATCTGTTCTTTTTGCGGGATTGGGTAGCTGTCTACTCGCACTGCAAATACACCTAATTTGCCTGCGCAGCCACTTGCCTCAAACAAACGACGCTCATCTGCATTGAAACGCGATGGAATATCAGAAGTCACATCACGAACACGCTCGTCATATTCTTTGTCTGATGCCATACGCTCGTCATGAATGACATCGGCAGGGTCAAAGTTTCCATCTTGGAGGTTTTGCAAAATCTCTTCTGGTGTCGACCCAAGGCCATCGATCCCGAGGTGATTGACAAGGTGAAGTCGCCCCTTTTTATCGACCTGAGCAAAAATGGCTAGCTCAGTGTAAGCAGGGCCGCGTTTTACTAATGCGCCACCAGAGTTGTTTGCAATGCCGCCAACGACTGTCGCACCCAGAGAAGAAGAACCAATCACTGAATGTGGTGCTCGATTGACTGCTCTTAACTCTTTCTCTAGAGAATGAAGACTAGCACCTGGAAGACAGATTGCTTGTTTGCCACCGTCAACGAGGTAGATTTGCTTCATTTTGGTAATGTTGATGACGACGACATCACGATCATAATCATTTCCGCTTGGTGCAGAACCTTCGGTCAGTCCCGTTTTCGCAGCCTGCATAATGATAATGCAATTGTTCTCAACGCATTGCTGAATGACTTTCCATTGTTCAACAAGTGTATTGGGGAAAACCACGGCTAGAGCAGTACCGCTTCCGGAGCGAAAACCGCTGCGGTAATACTTGTTTTTAACTTGATCGGTCAGGACGTTCTCTTCCCCTACGATCGCGGTAAATGCGTCAATCAGCTGCTTCTGTTTCATATCCGTATCTCTAATTATTGTGCCCGACCAATATAAGCAGTCCAATTCTTTACGTCCATGACCGTAAATGAACCCTGTGACAGCCACAATCACTCTAATGTTTATTTCTTTTATACTTTCAGATAGTTAACATTTTCAAAAGCCAAATATCAACAAAGAAACATATCGTTTCCATAAAGAAACAATACGAGATTCAAATGTTAACAAATGGATTCAAATAGAAATCGAGCACATGAGACTTTGGGGACAAACACTCTTATTTTAAAGGAGTTATGTACAAACAATGCCTACAAGACCTAAACACAACTAGCAACAAATCGAACTAAAAACATCACAAGAGTGTTGGATTATTGTGACAAGCTAAGACTCTCAACAAAGAAGCAGCTAATCGAAACTCAAGTCGTAAGTTTGAAAAAGTGTTCTAGGCTAGATTTCGTTAAGCAAAAGGGCGCTTTCGACTAAAATTGATAGCTGCGCTCTTGAAAGCACTGATACAAATGCTCAATGAAAAGCTTAATTTTTTCAGGCTGTTGGCGAGTATATGGGTAGACCGCATAGATACCGAGGCACTTTGCCGTTTCCTCTTTGAACAGTTGAATCAGCCGACCTTGCTGTAAATCTTCATAAACCAACACACGAGGCACGTAAATGATCCCCTGCCCTAACAAAGCAACGTTACGTAGGGCTGAAGAGTTATTAGTACACAGATTGCCATCTACTTTGACTTGATACACATCGTCACCATTTTTAAACGCCCACTCTCTCGCTCCGGTTTCCTGATAGGCATAGGCTAAACAATTGTGTTTGGTGAGTTCTTTTGGCGTTTTAGGCTTACCATTTTTCGCTATGTACTTGGGTGAGGCGCAAACAATCCAATTGGCATCGACTAACTTGCGCGCAATGAGGCTTGAATCAGGAAGAACCCCTGTGCGAATGGCTAAATCAAAACGCTCATTGACGATATCCACAAAACGATTATCCAGCTCCATATCAATGTTGATATCGGGATACTCTTGGTTAAATTCAGCAATAACAGTTGGTAAGATCAACTCACCGGATATGATAGGAACGGTAATCTTAATGTTGCCGGATAAGCTCTTACCTAAGCCAACAATCGATTCCTCAGCCATTGCTACAGCTTGATAAACACTTCTCGCATGTTCAAAAAAGGCTTGCCCAGACTCTGTCAGTTTGAGGGTTCGAGTAGTTCGGTAAAGGAGTTGAACGCCGATATCTTGCTCAAGTTTAGCGATGCGCTTACTGACAACCGATTTCGTCAATTCCATGTGCCTCGCAGCAGCACTAAATGATCCCTGCTCAACCAAATGGTAGAAAATAATATAGTCGTCGGTATTTCTCATGCGTCTTCACTACTAACCTGGAGAACAAGTATTGTATGGAGATTAGAGAATAAATGCTGATCCTAGAGTCACACTTGTGCGCTGTGTCAGGCGCAACTAGATCGCTTTATCTTACTTCAGATACAAAAAAACCAGCTTTCGCTGGTCTAGTATTGATGCTTTCACATCTGCGCTTTCATATTCGGATATTGCTGTTGCCGCACCCGAGAAAAGAATGGAGGCGCGTCCCGGAGTCGAACCGAGGTCCACGGATTTGCAATCCGCTGCATAGCCACTCTGCCAACGCGCCTTTCTTTCCAACGCCTTAGTTACCCACCGCTGCGTTCGATGCATACTCTACGGATTGAAGTTATAGAGTCAAACAAAAATCGAATTTTTTCGTTTGTTTGCTGAGTTTTAAAGCAACATGATGCGAGTTCGAGCAACCAAGACGAATTTTCCTGCACACTTCCACTAGCGATCCATTAACTAATGCCTAACTCGACTCTATCGGCCTTTGAAAGCTTCTTCGCCACCAGTTCATATGAGCGCTCGCAAAGATCTTGTACAAGCCCATCTTCAACATCACCAGGATAGTAAACCGTCACCCAATGTCTTTTGTTGGTGTGATAACCGGGAGTAATATCGTTAAACTGAGAGGTGAGAACTTCTCCATCTTCAGGAACAACTTTCACCGTCACGTACTCGCGCCCTTCGCGCTCGGCAAGTATCGCGAACATCTTGCCTTTTACTTTATATACTAAGGCATCAGGGCCAAACGGATAACCGGACTCTGCACATTTAAAACTGTCTAAATACTTAGCCAAATCTGAGTTGTTCATATCAAAGGCTCCAACTAAAAAGGAGCACTAGGCTCCTTTATCTACTACTTAGTAACGAGTGCATCACCCTCAAATCTAATGCCTTGCCAGCCAAACTGAATAAAATTACGGATGTTAGCGTGGTCTCGTCCATCTGGGTTGCCCAAGACATCTTCACGATAAAACTTGCCAAAACAAGCCAGTGTTGATGAAGGGTCTAATTGGTTTAGAAGGCCAAACGCAAAGATTTTACACGAGCCATTATTCTGGTTTGCGTCGTTTAAGGTTTCTCCGTTGACAAACGCGGTTGGCGTGAACTCATAGTTTGCTTCAATGACCGCCATGGTGTCTTCAAATTGAACTGAATTCGGTGACTTTGAGAGGCGATCTAAAAATACTGATAAATCCATAATTAAATTACTCCATTTGGTTTGTCTTGAGTCTATGATATTGATACAAAGAAAAAAAGGAGACTTTACCATTTAGCCCAACCAAGACAGTTCTATAATTAATCTATTGAATTGTTCCAAATATCCCATGTTCAACAGGTAGTAAACATGATCAGCCCAGAACACTGTGTAGCAAACACCAAAAGCGATTTTATCGACCTTGATAAGTGGCAAGAGCTCGTTGACTTGCTCTCCGAACTATACGGAGCTTCAACCGGAGCAATCGTACAGCTTAGACAAGGTGAATTTAATGTCGTGGTATCAAGCCAAAACGAAGATAATTTTTTGCCTAACAACACCACCTGGCCTTGGGAAATGAAGAGCTTTTGTCGCCACATTATGGAAACGCGCGACGATTTATATGTAGGTTGTGCTGTTGAAGATGCAAATTGGCTAGACGCTCCCGCCGTCGCTCAAGGACCAGTGCGATCTTATTGTGGGGCTCCTATCCTTTGGCCAGATGGAGAGCTATTCGGCACTATTTGTGTCATCGATACGAAAGAAACTGTCTATCCTCTTGCTCTATCTAAGCTACTAGAACAACTCGCACGGCTCATAGCTTCGGATATTCAAACCGCTTGCCGCTTGCAAGAGGCTGAAAATATGGCATTAACTGATGAGCTTACTGGACTCTTGAACCGTCGCGGTTACACCTTATTGGGAGAACAAAAGCTTAAAGACGCACCTCGCTATAATCAAAACATCGGCCTTCTGTACATTGATATAGATAACTTAAAGAAAGTTAACGATACACATGGTCATGAATTTGGGGACGTCGCGATCACTAGCGTAGCGAGTATTCTACAAACGGCCTGTCGCCCCAGTGACATAGTTGCGCGCATTGGCGGAGATGAGTTTGCTATTCTTACTCTTGTTTCTAAGCATGATGAGCTCACAGACTTGTCAAATACCATCAGTAATCGCTACTCAGAGAAGCTAGCCACCACTAAGGAGCTAGATGTAACAGATGTGAGCATTGGTATACATTTCTCACATTGTGAAAGCGGACTTTGTTTACAATCATTGATCTCCTTAGCCGACACCGCCATGTATCATGTAAAGAGTGAACACAAAGCACTTAGTTAGAAATTTGAAAATTAGTGGCTCTCGCTCCAAGAGCCACATTACCTGGACATTTGTCTAATATTTAAATTGCGACACTTCCGCATTCAATCGGTCGGCTTCGTTAGACAACCCTTGAAGAACGTCGTCGACATCTTGCACCTGAACCGATACCGCTGAAGAGGCATCGGCGATAGAGGTAATACTGCCGCTTATCTCATCAGTTACTGCTTTTTGCTCTTCCGTCGCCGCGGCTATTTGCACATTCATTTCATTTAGATCATTGAGCATTGCAACAATCTGCTCGAGCATCTCGGTATTTTTATCACAAGTTGTGACCCCTTCAGATACCGTGTTATTCGCACTTTCAATACTCTGCGAAACACTTTGAGTTTCACGCTGGAGTGATTCTATTTTTTCACGAATTTCTTCAGTCGAGGACTGCGTTCGACCCGCAAGAGAGCGAACCTCATCAGCAACAACCGCAAAGCCACGACCTTGCTCACCCGCCCTTGCAGCCTCTATCGCAGCATTCAGCGCTAGAAGATTAGTTTGTTCCGCTATTCCTTGAATAACATCCAGAACTTCGGCAATCGAGTTAGTCTCTGTATGCAACCTTTGAATGGCATCGACCGCAGTTTTCATCTCAGCGTCTAAACGAGAGATTTCACTACCTAGACTCTGGCCAACCTGAACCCCTTCACTGCCTGTATCATTGGCATTTTTTACAAACTCTGCTGCGCGTGTAGCAAACTGTGCCACCTCAGCAATAGAAGCACTCATCTCATTGACCGCAGTCGCAACCGACTCGGTTCTATGATTTTGGTCAGCAACAGATTCACGCGTACTGTTCATATTGCCCGCCATGCTTTGGGTGTTGCTATTGAGGTTATTGGTGGTTTGTGCAAACTGGCCAATGATATCTTGCAGATGAGCAAACAGCGTATTGAGCGAGATAGCGAGATCGGTCATTTCATCCTTACCAGACTCTTCCAGACGCTGGGTTAGATCATTGTTTTTCCCAATCCACTGTACTTTCTCGCTGGCGAGTTTTATTGGTTTCGCAATGCTGTTACCGAGCACATAGGAAATGAGAATAGCTACAATCACAACAACAATAATACTGCTCACTACAGTGACAAAAAGAGAACTCACTAGTGTCTCTAGGTCTGCTAATGCTTCTTCTTTGTCGATTTCAGTGATAATCCCCCAAGTTAGCCCAGCAGCGTTAACCGGAGAATAAGCTGAAAGTACATCAACGCCTCGATAATCAGCAACTATGTCTGAACCACTCTGACCTCTAAGCGCGGCTTTTGATGTTGCAGTCGCAACAGGTTGGCGACCTATCGCTGAAGATTTACCTTCAATTTGAGCGAGCACAGACTGAGAGATTCCCGCCTCCTTCAAGGCTGTAAAATAGCTATCTGGGTTTTCCATTAAGAATCTGGATTCACTACGAAGCAAACCATCTTGACCAACTAGATAAGTTTCACCACTCTCACCTAACCCTGCAAAGCTCCAATTGCTATTAAAAGTCATGATTCGATTGATTTCATCAACCGGCATTTGGAAGATCAACACACCCAAGGTTTGATTGGATTTTTTTACTGGTGTGGCGATAAATGAAGCCGCCGCTTCGTAAGAAGGATAATAGGGATAAAAATCTTCTAAGTGATATTGATTGGCTGACAAATTCAAGGCGTTTTTAAATGCCTTAGCTATACCACTATTGGCATAAGGACCCGTATTCAAATTCGTTGCATAGTCGAGTTCTTTAAACACTGAATAAACGATATTGCCCTCTAAATCGACCAAGAAAATATCGTAGTAACCAAACTCTTCGAGAAAACCTTTAATACTTGGATGGTAAGTCGCATGGACACCATCATATTCTGTACCCAGAGAGTCACTCGTTAAATTGTGTTTTTCACCAAGTGGGTTGGGGTTTGTACCAATGTAACGGGCTTGAAGGGCTTTGCTGCGAGTGGATAAGGCGTTGAGCTTTTGCATTTCATTGGCAGATGCGCCGCCATTTGCTCCCTTGTAGGTGGCGCCAAAATTCGCTTGATAATAAGATCGTAACTGCCCGATATCACTTTGAGAAACCCGCTCTACTGGGTAAGACTTGAAAGCTTCACTAAACGCTATCATCGCATCTTTAACCCCGATAGAGTTCGCGGTCGTCACGACTTGACCACTTATATGCTTGAAATAGCTTTCAATTTCGTTTTTCTTAATTTCACGAACGGAGATCAATTGACTGGATGCCCGTTCAAATAACGCTTGTTCTGAAAGTCCTGAAGAACGCCATCCGACAATGACACCGGTTGCGACAACCGCCAAGGTGCACAATAGTGTCGAAGCCAACACTATCTTCGTTGCAATTTTCATAACGACAACCCCTCACAGATATTCCTTATCTGTATTTTCTTATTAGAGGACAATCGCCAGCCAACGCTTTGTGAACCAATCTTATACAGTGTACGTATAACAACAAGACTAGGTGTTTGTAATAAATTATGCACACAGTTCTATAAGTGTAAGCAGAAAAACTAAACTTTTCGACGAGATCGAGAAAAGAATTACCGTCTTCCGAACTATAAAAACAGGCAGTGCTGAGCAAGCACTACATTCTGATACCCCCGTCAACCTCAATAATGCGGCCATTGATATAGTCGTTTTCGAATATAAATTTAACCGTATTTGCTATCTCTGCCGTCTCCCCCATTCGCCCAACAGGAATCATAGACTCCAACCTTGCGATAGCTTCAGGTTTCATCTGTGCCGCCATAGGCGTCTCAATCACACCTGGAGCAATCGCCGCTGCTCGAATGCCAAATCTCGCAAGCTCTTTCGCCCATGTTGTCGCTAATGTCGCCACCGCTGCTTTTGAAGCGGCATAGTTAGTTTGGCCAATGTTTCCGGCACGAGCGACACTGGAGATATTGATAATCACCCCCTTGCGTTCAGTTTTAATCATATTCAACGCAGCTTCACGCCCGCAAAGAAACGTACCATTGAGGTTTACGTTGATAACTGAATTGAACTGTTCGAGCGACATTTTTGAGATTTCACCATCTTTGACTTTCACCAATAAACCATCTCGTAAAATGCCTGCATTGTTAACTAAACCATCTAAATGACCAAAGTCTGTGACAATGTCACTAAAAACTTGCTCAACTTCAGCTTCATTGGTCACATCAGCTCGATACGTCAACGCCTTTACGCCCAGCATATGACATTGTTCTTGTGTGTATCTCAATGCTTGCTCATTGACGTCAATCAGTGCCATTTCAGCGCCTGCATGCGCTAACGTCACGGCCATCATTTGCCCTAAACCTTGTCCTGCCCCTGTAATGGCAATAACACTTTCTTTTAGCTCCATACTAGGCTCCTTCTACTTATCTTTGTTCGACTGATAAAACTCAAACAAGCTAGAGAAATCGAGCTCTGCGTTACCATTCATATTGTGGAATGCGTATAGGTTTCGTGCCAATGAGCCCATAGGCACAGAAGACTGACTTTTTGAAGCGGCTTCTAATCCTAGGCCAAGATCTTTCAGCATCAGCTTACTCATAAAACCCGGCTGGTACTGATTTGATGCTGGAGCATTTTCCATTACTCCTGGACATGGGTTGTAAAGTTCTAATGCCCAGTTTCGACCCGAGCTTTGTAGCATAATGTTTGATAGCACTTTAGGGTCTAGCCCATTATCAATACCTAAATTGAGCGCCTCACAAGTACCAGACATAAGAATACCGAGCATCAAGTTATTACAAATTTTACCCATTTGCCCGCTACCCGTTTCACCAGCATGGAAGGTGTTTTTCCCCATATGCTGGAGCACTTTCTCGGCTTTGTGGAATGCCTCGTCACTACCGCCAACAATAAAGGTCAGTGTGCCCGCTTTGGCTCCCGCTACCCCGCCTGATACAGGCGCATCAGTAAAGAACACCCCTTTTTCATCAGCTGCTAGCCCGACTAAGCGCGCCGACTCTGGGGCAATCGTCGATGAATCAATGACTAGCTTTCCTGGCTTTATCAGGCTTAGTAGACCCTCTTTGCCTTGCCCGCCAAGGTAGACAGACTTAACATGTTCACCCGCTGGCAGCATGCTGATAACCACATCAGCTTGATCCACTACACTCTCAAGTGAGTCGCACACTCTCGCGCCTACCTCTGCAAGCGGTCGAGTCAAGCTTTCTACTAAGTCATACACTTGAACGTTAAAACCTGCGTTGACCAGATTGGTTGCCATAGGCGCGCCCATATTACCTAGCCCTATAAATGCGATTGTTTCCATGACGTTTCTCCAGTTTTTGCTTTTATCAACCTAGTAGTGTCCTAGCTGAGACAATGGGTGGTTATCGTCTGACCAAAGGGAACTAAACAAGCCGTCGATGACTTTATCTTCGACTTCAGCCACATTTTTATAGCGCCAGTTGGGTTTACCATCTTTATCTATTAATCGCGCACGTACACCTTCTCGAAACTCGCCAAGTAGAGCGCTACGGACAGAAAGATTAAGTTCAAGACGAAAACAATCTGCAAGGGATAGCTGCTGGTATTGAGTCATCTGGCGATAACAAATATGTGCTGTAATAGGGCTACCTGATGCGAGGTTATCTTTAGCGACATCCAACCACTTTTCTCCAAACGAGAGTGCTTTGATGTTGTCGACAACTTGAATAGCACTGTCAGCATGGCAAGCTGACTGAATGTGATTGAGATAAGGTAAAATCTGCGCTTGGGGCTTGTGCCCGTTCACTTCTGCTTCAAAGGACTCAAGCATCTCTGTCACGACTTCATAGGCGTCATCGACACAATCCCAATCTGCGATTTGTAGCTGCTGTAGCAATGTAGATTTATGATCAGGCAGCGCCATATGGTCGGCTAAATGAAGTGAGACTGCATCCGTTGCGGTTACCATCATTCCTGTTAACCCAAGAAACAACCCGATACCATTATCCAGGCGGTTGAGAAACCAGGTTGCCCCCACATCGGGGTAAAGACCAATACTTATTTCGGGCATGGAAAGGCGGGAACTCGGAGTGACCACTTTATGGCTCGACCCCATATAAAGCCCCATTCCTCCTCCCATCACGATTCCCTCACCCCAGGCAATAATCGGTTTACAGTAAGTGTGAATCAGATAATCGCATTGATACTCAACGGTGAAAAAGTGCGAACAAAAATCTTGTATTTGTTCGTCTTTGGCACCATTCATGACGCTATACATGGTGCGAACATCCCCTCCAGCGCAAAATGCCTTTTCTCCAGCTCCCTCAAGTAAAACACATATAATCGAATCATCTTCATGCCACTTGTCTAACTGGTGCTTTAAACTCGCCAACATATCTACTGATAGCGCATTTAAAGAGGGGGCGTTGTCTAAGGTGGCAACGGCGATTTTATGCTCACTGTCACTACAGGGCAGCTCCGCAAAATGGACTAAATCACTCATATAGCTTCCTCCTGAACCTATTTGTTTTTCCATTCTGGGCGACGTTTTTCTAGGAAGGCATTTACGCCCTCTGTCTGATCTTCTGTATCAAATAGGTGAATAAATAGTTCTCGCTCTTTTACCAAACCGTGAGAGATGGGATTTGAACGAGTTGTCTGAATCAATGTTTTACAAGCAGCCACAGCAGGGGGGGACTGATTCGCCACCATCTCCGCCAATTGGATCCCCGCTTCAAGTGCTTGCCCTTGCTCAACGACCTCTTCAACTAGACGAATATCAAGCGCTTTTTCTGCACTGACTTGTTCCCCGCACAATATGATTCGCTTCGCCCATCCTTCTCCAACTAACGCTGTTAGGTTTTGTGTCCCGCCAGCACAAGGCAATAACCCAACTTTCGCTTCTGGTAAGGCGAGCTTAGCTTGCTTCTCTGCAATGCGAATATCGCAGGCGAGCGCGACTTCGAGCCCTCCTCCCATCGCATAACCATTGATTGCAGCAATTGAAACACCTCGAAAAGCACTCAAAGTCTCAAAGGCTTCACCAAAGGCTCTCGCCATATCCGCAGCAATACTGGAGTCTCCAGAAGCAAAAAGATTCAGATCTGCTCCGGCGGAGAAAAACTTCTCCCCTTGGCCGGTAATCACTAGAGCATAGACATCCATGTTGTTATTGAGCTCGAACACCAACTGTTTAAGCTGATTCAAACTCTGTTTTGTCCAAGTGTTGGCAGGAGGGTTATTCATCGTCAGTACAGCGACATGGTTATGTATCTTGTGTTCGATAGGGTTCACTGATTGCTGTGCCATAGTCTCTTTCCTTAGAGTATTTCCGAACCTTCACTAAGAAGACGTCTCGCGACAATAACGCGCATGATCTCGTTAGTACCTTCCAAAATTTGATGTACTCTCACATCCCTGAAATGGCGCTCTAATGGGTATTCTTTGATATAACCATAGCCCCCATAGAGCTGAAGTGCCTGATCGCAAACCTTAAAACCCACATCAGTGGCAAAACGTTTCGCCATTGCGCAATAAGCCGTTGCTTCCGGATCGCCTTTATCCAGTTTGCTTGCTGCTAATCTCACCAACTGCCTAGCGGCTACTAACTCGGTTGCCATGTCTGCCAATTTAAATTGAAGGGCCTGAAAACTGCCGATAGATTGACCGAATTGCTTTCGCTCAGTGACGTATTGAATTGCCTGATTGAGAGCGTGTTGGGCGGTGCCAACCGAGCACGTTGCGATATTTATCCGCCCACCATCAAGCCCTTTCATTGCGAAGACAAAACCTTGCCCTTCTTCACCCAATAAGTTGTCTTGCGGGATAACAACGTTCTCAAACGTAATGCTACGTGTTGGTTGAGAGTTCCACCCCATTTTTGGTTCTTTACGCCCATAGCTAACACCATCGCTATTAGCTGGAACTACAAATGCAGAAACACCTTTCGCACCCTCTCCGCCTGTTCTCGCCATAACCACCAGCACGTCAGTTTCACCTGCGCCAGATATGAATACTTTTGCGCCGTTTATGACATAGCCCTGCTCGGTAAGTTTTGCGGTCGTGGTCAGGGAAGCCGCGTCTGACCCTGCATTCGGCTCCGTTAAGCAATAGGAGCCTAACCACTCGCCTGTGATCAGCTTGGGACATATTTCTTGTTTTACTTTGTCACGAGCAAAGTTTCCTACCATCCAAGTCACCATGTTGTGGATGGTCATAAATGCCGTGGTCGATGTACATCCCATCGCAAGCTGCTCAAAAATGATCGAAGCATCTAGTCGGCTTAAGCCTAAGCCGCCTTGCTCTTCAGGTGTGTAAAGGCTAAGAAAGCCAAGCTCTCCGGCTTCTCTCAGTACTGCTTTAGGGAAGATTTGCTGTTCGTCCCAATCTGCCGCGTTTGGGGCTAACTTTTCTCTTGCAAACTGCATTGCGGTATCGGCGAACGCTCTTTGATCTTCATTGAGTTCGAAGTTCATATCTCTCCCCTTTATCGAAGCTGAATCGTCATATTTGGCCCAGATGGAATATCATCATCAAACCAACGCGCTGTGACTGTTTTGGTTTCCGTGTAGAAGCGCACCGCCTGCTTACCATAAGCGTGAAGATCGCCATAGAAACTGCCTCGCCAGCCGGTAAATGAGAAGAAAGGCAACGGCACAGGAATGGGGACATTAATCCCAACTTGTCCAACGAGAATCTCATGCTGGTATTTTCTCGCAGCTGCACCATTGGCGGTAAATATAGATGTCCCATTGCCGTAAGGGTTGTTGTTTATCAGCTCTATGGCATCTTCTAGCGTCTCGACCTCCAAACACACCAATACAGGGCCAAATATCTCTTGTTGATAGATGGACATATCAGTGGTCACACCGCTAAACAAGGTTGGAGCAAGCCAGTTTCCATCAGGGAAACCTTCAACTGTACAATTCGTTCCGTCGAGTTCACACTTAGCCCCTTGCGCCTTTCCTTCTTCAATTAGGCTCACAACTCGTTGCTTCGCTTGCTGACTGATAAGTGGGCCATACCCTGCTTGTTCATCATTCCACGCACCGGGCTTAACCTTCGCCATTTCAGTTGCCAACTCACCGATCCACTCTTTAGAACTGCCGACAAAAACCGCAACAGAAATTGCCATGCAGCGCTGCCCCGCTGCCCCCACCGAGGAACCTACTAAGTTATTGATGACTTGTGCTTTGTTTGCATCTGGCATCACAACCATATGGTTTTTAGCCCCCGCAAACGCTTGAACACGTTTATTGTTAGCTGTGCCCGTATGGTAGATGTATTGAGCTACCGGTACTGAACCAACAAATGAGACCGCTTTTATCACAGAGTGATTAAGGAGGTAATCCACCTGCTCTTTACCACCGTGAACAATCTGCAACACACCTTTTGGTGCACCTGCTTTTTCAAAAAGCTCTGCCAGCATCATTGCTGTCAAAGGGACTTGCTCGGAAGGTTTAAGAACAAAGGTATTCCCCGCAGCAATGGCGAGCGGAAACATCCACAATGGAATCATCGCAGGGAAATTAAAGGGGGTGATACCACAGCACACACCCAAAGGTTGAATTAGCGAGTAAGAATCGATGTCGGTTGCAACGTTCTCAACCGTTTCTCCCATCATGTTACTGGCAATGTTTCCCGCTTGTTCAACAACTTCAATCCCGCGCCAAACATCCCCTTTTGCGTCAACCGTGGTTTTTCCAGTTTCTTTCGAAAGAACCAAAGCAAGTTCATCATGATGCTCTTTAAGTAGCTGCTGGTACTTAAGCATGACACGCGCCCGTTCGGACACAGCGACATTTTTCCAGTGATGAAAGACATCCTCCGCGTTGCGAATTGCCCGCTCCATCTCATCCTCAGTAGCACATGGAAGCTCAGCGATGATTTGATTGGTTGCTGGATTAGTAACATCGATCCATTCACTGGTTTCAGATTGGCAGAATTCCCCACCAATGTATAAAGAGACTAACTGTGTCATTGTGTTTTCCTTTCCTATAACTTTGCTCTTAAACTGGAATTTCGATGGCGATTGCGGTTGCTTCTCCACCACCAATACAAATAGCTGCAATACCTTTCATCGACTTACGTTGCGTCGCATCTCCATCGACACCATATGCCTGAAGTTGTCTGAGGCTATAAATCAAAGTCGTTAAAATTCTCGCACCACTTGCACCAATCGGATGCCCTAAAGCGCACGCGCCGCCCTTAATGTTCACTTTGCTACTATCAAGTTGAAGCTCTTTAGCCGCTATTTGAGCCACAACGGCAAAAGCTTCATTGATTTCCCACAGGTCAACGTCTCCAACTTCCCAATCTAACGTTGAAAGTAATTGTTCAATCGCGTAAACGGGAGCAACAGTAAACTCTGCAGGCTTTCGCGCGTGGCTAGAATGCGCTTTGATGATCGCGAGAGGTTTCATTTCAAGGTGCTTAGCCTGCTCTGCCTCCATTAAGATAAGCGCAGCCGCACCGTCAGAAATAGCGCTGGAGTTAGCTGCCGTTATTGACCCCTTTTTAGTAAAAGCGGGTTTTAGCTTGGGGATTTTATCGGGATCAATCGCACGTGGCTGCTCGTCATAGTTGAGCGTCTCACCATTTTTTAACGTGACAGGAACCAGCTCATCACGAAACATTTTTTGCTTATCCGCCGCGATGGCTCGATGGACTGATTGCGTAGCCCATTCATCCATTTGTTCACGTGTGAACTCCAATTTATCTGCAATTTGTTGACCGTAAACGCCCATAAGTTCCCCCTCATAGGCGTCTTGCAAGCCATCTAAGAACATATGGTCATAGGTAGTTTTATGCCCCATGCGCATACCACTTCGTGACTCTTTCATCAGGTAAGGGGTATTAGTCATGCTCTCCATGCCGCCTGCAATCGCGCTTTGAATCGAGCCTGCTTTGA
Organism: Vibrio sp. R10-SF1-ISO8; assembly: GCF_059833805.1. Lineage (NCBI taxonomy): Bacteria > Pseudomonadati > Pseudomonadota > Gammaproteobacteria > Vibrionales > Vibrionaceae > Vibrio > Vibrio sp. R10-SF1-ISO8. Next base: position 82,197 of record NZ_JCBDHL010000012.1, read on the forward strand.
TAAGGTCGTGTACCAGCATGACTGACTTCATTCCTGAACCACACACCTTATTTACCGTTGTACATGGGGTGCTCTGTTCTAAGCCTCCACCCAAAGCTGCTTGTCTAGCAGGAGCTTGCCCACACCCTGCAGGCAATACACATCCCATATAAACTTCGTCGACCAAGTCTGGTGATATTTTTGCTTGGTCAAGTGCACCTTGAATCGCTAGTGCGCCCAACTGTGGTGAAGAGTAATCAGCCAACAAACCTTGAAACTTTCCCATGGGGGTGCGTTTCGCTGACACTATCCAAATCTCTTTTTGTTCCATTGCGCCGCCCTCTTTGACGTAGCTCTGTTACTTAGTGGTGAGTGTTTGTATCTATGGTCGCTTTGGTTCTTACTGTCGTGGCTAAGGCAAATCGACCTAACTTAATTTCTTGACGTTTACGTAAGCATAGCACTAACATTTACGTAAACGTAAAGAAACAAAACAAACTAATTTGCAAACTATTTGATTCAGCCAATTCAGAGTCAATGAACGACCCAAGAATTTAGATAACTAGGAATAGAGTTTCAGTGGAAAAATATAAGATTAGCGATCTCGCAAAAGAATTCGACATAACGACACGTAGCATCCGTTTTTACGAAGATGAGGGGCTAATTCAACCTGAACGCAAAGGCAGTATGCGTATCTACAACCGACGAGATAGAACCCGACTCAAATTAATTCTACGTGGTAAGCGACTAGGCTTCTCTCTGGCAGAAATACGTGAACTGTTTGAGCTCTATGATACTCATCAAGGTGATACTCAGTTAACTGAAATGCTGAAAATCATTGATGAAAAAGAAGCGGTGCTCATGCGCCAACTCGATGACATTAACAATATGCTAAGCGATCTCAACCTTGCTCGCGAGCGATGCGAACAGGCATTAGCAAAGAGTAAAGCCAGCTAGATTAGCTTATACGTCTTCGAGCTTTTTGAAACAGTGGTTTTTAAAACAGTAGTTTTGGAAATGATGATTTTGGAAACGGTGAGTTGGACACCGATCGCTTGGAGGCGTTATGCTATCACAATACACCCCTCTTAATTTTGGGTTAGATGAATCCATCAACCTTTTACGTGAACATGTGTGTGGGTTCGCCCAGCAACACATCGCCCCTCTCGCGGCTGAAATTGATCGCACCAATAGTTTTCCTAATCAGCTGTGGCCCGAGCTAGGCAGTATGGGTTTGTTGGGCGTTACCGTCAGTGAGCAATATGGCGGTGCGGATATGGGCTACCTAGCTCACGTCGTTGCAATGGAAGAGATCAGTCGCGCCTCAGCGTCTGTTGCCTTAAGTTATGGCGCCCACTCAAACTTATGCGTCAATCAGATATTTCGCAACGGTAACGAGGCTCAACGCACTCAATACCTGCCTAAGCTCATCGACGGTACTCATATCGGCGCGCTAGCAATGAGTGAACCCAATGCAGGCTCAGACGTCGTGAGCATGCAGCTTAAGGCTGAGCTAAACGGTGACCACTACGTGCTTAACGGTACAAAGATGTGGATTACCAACGGGCCTGATGCAGATGTTTTGGTTGTTTACGCCAAGACCGAACCTGACAAAGGCTCGCATGGCATCACCGCGTTCATTGTGGAGAAAAGCTTTCAGGGGTTCAGCCATGCGCAAAAGCTCGATAAATTGGGAATGCGTGGCTCAAACACCTGCGAACTGGTGTTTGAAAACTGCGAAGTTCCCGTTATAAACGTGCTGGGCGAAGTCAATCATGGCGTGAAAGTGTTAATGAGTGGGCTGGACTACGAAAGGGTTGTGCTCGCCGCTGGGCCACTTGGTATCATGCAAGCCTGTTTAGATCTTGTCATACCTTATATCCACGACCGAAAACAGTTCGGTCAATCGATCGGTGAGTTCCAACTCGTCCAAGCCAAAGTCGCAGACATGTATACGCGAACCAATGCAGCTCGCGCTTATTTGTATGCTGTTGCTGGAGCCTGCGATAGAGGTCATTCAAGCCGAAAAGATGCCGCAGGTGCGATCCTCTATTGCGCTGAGCTCGCCACCCAAATCGCCCTCGATGCAATTCAGCTTCTCGGGGGAAATGGCTATATCAATGAATTCCCAGCGGGACGCCTGCTTAGAGATGCCAAACTGTATGAAATTGGGGCTGGAACGTCTGAAATTCGCCGCATGCTGATTGGTCGTGAACTATTCGAAGAAACGCGTTAATGAGGTCCTCATGCCAGCGATAAAAACCAAAATTAAAACAGATGCGCAGCTTTATGCGGACAACTTTGCAGCAATGGATGAGCTCGTAAGAAAACTGCACTCTGATATCGACACTATCAAGCTAGGTGGCGGAGAAAAAGCACTCGAGCACCAACGTCGAAAAGGGAAGTTCCCGGTTCGAGAACGTATCGCAATGTTACTGGATGAGCACAGTCCATTTCTTGAAGTCGGCCAGTTTGCAGCATGGCAAGTCTATGAAGACAACGTACCTTGCGCAGGGGTTGTGGCTGGTATTGGGCAAATCAATGGTCACCAATGCATGGTTATCGCCAATGATCCTTCAGTCAAAGGAGGTACCTACTACCCCCTGACCGTCAAAAAGCACCTAAGGGCACAAGAAATCGCCAAACGCTGTAAGTTACCTTGTATCTATCTGGTCGACTCTGGCGGCGCAAACTTACCCCATCAAGCGGAAGTCTTCGCTGATAAAGAGCATTTTGGACGAATTTTCTTCAATCAAGCCCGCATGTCAGCAGAAGGCATCCCGCAGATTGCTGTTGTCTTGGGTCTTTGTACAGCAGGTGGCGCCTATATTCCCGCGATGTCCGATGTTGCAATCATGGTGAAACAACAAGGCACTATCTTTTTAGCTGGCCCACCACTTGTGAAAGCCGCTACAGGTGAAGTGGTCACTGAAGAAGAGTTAGGGGGAGCAGATGTCCACTGCCGAAAATCGGGGGTTGCAGACTACTATGCCGAAAACGAGCACCACGCTATGTTGTTAGCGCGCGAAGCCGTATCAAACGCTAATCTAGTTTTTGAATCGAGCCAAGTACTCAACGACTTCGAGCCTCCACACTATTCCGCACAAGAGATCTACGGCGTTGTGAACGACAACTTGCGATTGTCTTTTGATGTTAGAGAGATCATTGCCCGAATCGTCGATGGCTCGGAGTTTGATGAGTTCAAAGCTCTGTTTGGCACCACTTTGGTGTGTGGATTTGCCAGAATTGAAGGCCAACTTATTGGCATTGTTGCTAATAATGGCATTTTGTTTTCCGAGTCCGCGCAAAAAGGCGCTCACTTTATCGAACTGTGTGCCAAGCGAAAGATACCATTACTGTTTTTACAAAACATCACTGGATTTATGGTCGGTAAAAGAGTGGAAGAAGGGGGCATCGCTAAAAATGGTGCCAAGCTTGTAATGGCAGTCGCATGTGCAGATGTGCCCAAATTCACCATCATCATTGGTGGCTCCTATGGCGCGGGTAATTACGGTATGTGCGGCCGAGCTTACGAACCCACAATGATGTGGATGTGGCCTAATGCTCGTATCTCTGTAATGGGTGGTGAGCAAGCAGCCGGGGTGCTCACCCAAGTAAAAAGCCAGGTGATACAAAGACAGGGCAAGGAATGGAAAGCAGAGGAAGAACAAGCGTTTCGTGACGAAATCCTCGAACTGTATGAAACCCAAGGGCATCCCTACTATGCCAGTGCCAGGCTATGGGATGACGGCATAATTGATCCTAAAGAAACCCGCAGTATCTTGGCTCATGCTATTCGCATCGCTCACAACGCACCTATTGAAGAAAGCCAATTTGGAATATTTAGGATGTGATGAAATGACGCGAAATAACCGCAAAGCCAAGAAAAGTGATGTTCTCATGCAACTGGACGAAAATGGGATCGCTCACTTGGCACTTAATCGACCAAGCAGCGCCAATGCTTTCAACGCAGAGGTTATATCGCAGTTAATCTCTCACCTAGATGCCTTATCATCAAATATTCGTGTCCGAGCTCTAATCCTTTCAGGCAATGGCAAACACTTTTCGGCTGGCGCCGATGTTGAATGGATGCGCTCTATGGCAACCAAAAGTCAGCAAGAGAACCAACTTGATGCTTTCCAACTTGCCACTTTACTCGATAAGTTAGATCGTTTCCCTCACCCAACCGTCGCTGCCGTTCAAGGTGGTGTATTCGGCGGGGCGCTTGGCCTTGTCTGTTGCTGCGATATGGTTATTGCCCATCAAAGTGCCGTATTTTGTTTAAGTGAGGTGAAACTGGGACTTATCCCGGCAACAATAGCGCCATATGTCATTCGCACTATTGGAACTAGGAATGCTCGCCGCTATATGCTTTCCGCTGAAAAAATCGATGCTCCTACTGCTTTATCACTGAATATTGTTCATCAACTGTCTGTTTCCGATGAATTAAAAGAGCAAGCCATCGAATGGCTAACACCAATACTTAATCACAGCCCACAAGCTTTGATTGAAGCCAAAAAGCTCTGCCATCATTGCCACGTAGCTTCAATTGATGAGTCAATGAAAAGCTACACCAGTGAGTTGATTGCGAACATTCGCGTCTCGCCTCAAGGCCAAGAGGGATTGTCAGCCTTTCTAGAAAAACGCGCTCCAAAATGGAATTCGGAGTAAACAAATGAGCCAACATATTACGCTTCCCAAATCCGTTAAGATCGTCGAAGTCGGCCCCAGAGATGGGTTGCAAAATGAAGCCACACTCCCAGTTGAGATTAAAGTCGCATTGATTGATCAGCTCTCTCGAACCGGCCTCACTCATATTGAGTCAGGCGCTTTTGTGTCTGAATCGAAAATACCGCAAATGGCGAACTCCCATCAGGTTTTCACTTCAATCAATCGCCAGCCTGCAGTTGTTTATTCGGCTTTAACACCCAATATTCGTGGTTTGGAATCGGCAATAGATTGTGGTGTGGATCAAGTAGCGGTATTCACAGCGGCTTCAGAAGGTTTTTGCCAACGTAACATCAACTGCTCAATTTCGCAGAGTTTAGAGCGATTTAAAGACGTGATTGAGTTGGCATCAAAGCATAGTCTGCCCGTGCGAGGTTACCTGTCTTGTATCATCGATTGCCCTTATGACGGTGCAACCGACCCTAAGCAAGTTGCGGACATTGCTAAGATAATGTTGGATATGGGCTGCTATGAAATCTCCCTTGGCGATACGGTGGGCACCGGAACCCCGTTAAAAGTTGCCAATGTTCTGGATACCGTGTTCGAGAAGAGCTCCCCTTCTCACATTGCCGCTCATTTTCATGACACCTATGGTCAGGCACTCGCCAACTTATACCAAGCTTTACTTATGGGTGTATCAACCATCGATTCAAGTGTCGCTGGGTTGGGAGGATGCCCCTATGCGCAAGGGGCAGCAGGAAATGTTGCCACCGAAGATGTGCTTTACCTTTGCCAAGGATTAGGCATCGACACTGGAGTGGATCTAGCCAAAGTGACGCACACTGCATGGAATATTTGTCAGCACCTAAACAAACAACCCACATCAAAAGTTTCACTCGCGACTCCTCCTGTCTCATTTCAATAATTCTGTGTCGAACTTCCAATTTTTCGGTCTGCTTTCTAAAAAGCACGTGAAATCATCAAGATAAATATGTTAACTATCACCAACATAATTGAACTAAAGTCACACTATTGATGTAGTTTCGCTTTTGCAATCTAAGTGACGCTTTATTACAGGCTATCGAATTACAACAATGAACATATTAGTATGTGACGACTCGGTTATTGCCCGAAAATCAATAATCGGCAGAATTGCTCCCTCAACCAATATCACGATTCACCAAGCAGAACATGGCAAAGAAGCGCTCGAAGTCATGTTGGCGCACAACATTGATCTGCTTTTCCTAGACCTTACGATGCCCGTGATGGATGGTTTTGAAGTACTGGCTTCAATGCCTGTGAGCCAATACCCAACTCAGGTCGTGGTAGTTTCAGGGGATATTCAATCAGAGGCCAAATCTCGTTGTAAGGATTTGGGGGCCCAACACTTTATCGAGAAGCCTTTTGTCACCTCCGATTTAGTATCACTGTTTGAATACTATCGACTGCCATTACGTAACACCGATGTTAGACCAAACCAGCAAAGTCGAAAGTCCATCGATTTAATGGCAGCAATCCGTGAAATGAGTAACGTCGCGCTTGGGGCAAGTGCTTCATTAATTTCTCGGCAGATGGGTCGCTTTATTGAAATGCCTCTACCTAATGTCGCTTCATTGCATCAATCCGAGTTAACGATGACGGTTCAAGATATTGTCAACAACTCAGAGTCTCGTGCAGTTTCCCAACGTTTTGTCGGCAATGGTATTAATGGAGAAGCGCTTGTCTGTCTACATGGCTCTGGATTTGAATTACTTGCACGCTCAGATGATGATGCGCTTAGTAGCTCTGTCAATGAAGTGATTCTCGATCTATCCAACTTGTTGGTTTCATCATTTCTCAACTCTTTCAGTAAACAGCTCGATATTGCAGTTTCACTTCGTCAACCAATTGTCTTAGAAAAAGAGTTGTTACAGGTTTCGCTAGCTTGCGACCAATTTCTTAAAGACTATGAGCAGGATATTTTCACTATAGAGTTCGTTTATAAGGCCGAGAATCTCGATATCGCCTGCGACATCATCTTCTTGATGGATTACGAATCTTTGAACGCGATAGAAGACATTTTGGAGAGTGTATTATGAACTCCACGGATATAGGCGACTTACATTGGGCAATGCAAATCCTTGGCGATTTAGATGCAGGACTGATTGTCATTGATAGAGAATACAAAGTCTGTGTCTGGAATACCTTTATGCAGTCTTATAGCGGAATCAGTGCCGACAAAATTCTAGGTAGAAACCTGTTTGAAGCAGTCGGAGATTTACCCGAACTTTGGCTTCGAAGCAAAGTCAGTGCTGCGTTCACGTTGAATAGTCGCGGCTTCTCTTGCTGGGAAGATCGCCCATTTCTTTTCAAGTTCAAGAACTTCAGTCCAATATCCAATGGCCTCAAAGAGATGCGCCAAAACATTACCTTCTCCCCCCTAACGTCCGTCAATGGAGAGGTGTCACACGTTAGTATCATCATCAATGACGTCAGTGATATCGCGAAGAACAAAATTCACCTCCTCGATTCCAATCAGAAACTGTCTGACCTTAGCAGAACCGATGGTCTGACTAAGCTATTCAACCGAGCTCACTGGGAAAGTTGTTTATTGAGAGAGTTTGAACATTGCCAAGTAACAGGGGCGACCTCATCTCTGGTTATCTTTGATATCGACCACTTTAAACGGGTCAATGACACCTTTGGGCACACTGTAGGTGATGAAGTCATTCGCCATACAGCAAACGAACTCAAGAAAGCCTCGCGTGGTTCAGACATTTGCGGCAGATACGGTGGTGAAGAGTTTACCGTACTTCTTCCAGGCACATGTGCCACCCAAGCGCTCTACTTTACTGAGCGTTTACGTAAACGCATCGAACAAGCAAATGTCAATTACGAACAAAATTCGGTGAAATACACGATCAGCCTTGGTGTATGCGAACTCTCCCCTTACCAAACTAGTCATTTGACTTGGTTAGAACACGCAGATAAATCACTTTATTTCTCGAAACAATCGGGCAGAAACCGCTCGACAGTGTTTGACCCAGCGTTGATAAGGTAGACCTAAGAAGTTTGGAGCGTACTGCGGGAATCGAACCCGCATCATCAGCTTGGAAGGCTGAGGTAATAGCCATTATACGAAGTACGCTTTGTATTGAATGAGCCTAACTAGGCTTGGAGCGTGCAGCGGGAATCGAACCCGCATCATCAGCTTGGAAGGCTGAGGTAATAGCCATTATACGATACACGCATCATCGTGAAGACAGTTTCAATATGCCACAGATAACTGAAAAGAAAAGTGTTTTCTTTCATTAATAAGGTTAAGTGGTGAAGTTAGCATCACTTTGGGGTGTAGTTGGCGTATTTACGCTCAATCAATCTAACTAAACACTTTAGCAGTCACTCGATCTTTGCCATTTGTCTTGGACTGATACATCAGGTGATCTGCATCAGAAAGAGATGTACTTGAATCTATGTTAGGGTAGTAAGCGCAACCTAAGCTAACCGTTACCTTTCGTTTTTCATCTTCCAGCAGTTTCACCTGACGCACAGCGGCACATATTTTTTCAGCTACGACGACGGACGCTTCGTACGTCTCACCACAAAGCAAAACAGCGAATTCCTCTCCGCCGATTCTTCCCATCAAATGGAGATCAGATAAGGTGTCATTCGCTGCATGTGCGACACTTTTTATTACTATGTCTCCGGTCTGATGGCCGTAGTTATCGTTGATTTGTTTAAAATCGTCGATATCAAAAATCATAACCGTTATCGAGCCTCCCTCCTTCAGCCTTTGTTGAAATTCGTTAACAAAGTGGCGCCGATTACTGAGCTCTGTGAGTTGGTCCGTTTCAGAGAGTTTTTTGAGTTCTAAGTTAACCTGCTCTAGTGCATTGGTTCTGACTTTTACTGTAATTTTAAGTGCGACTATATAGCTAAACGTAACGATACCAATAATGAGTGCTGCAACAGGAACAAGATAGTCGGGGTAGACAGTATTGACATACATCCAGCGATTAAAGATCTGTTGCTTTTCATCATTATCAAATTCAGTGATACCGCGTGTTATTTCCTGTTGAAGTTCAACGTTCCCTTCTCGCACAGCAGCCCGCAAGTTCCCAGAATAGAGATGCCTCACACCAACAAATCGCTGAGGCTCGTCACTACTAAACAGATAAAAATTAGCAACTTGCAGATCAGCGACAAACGCATCAAGCTCCCCGCTAAATGCCGCCTCTATCATCAGTTGATTATTGGAAAAGCTCTTCAAATTAAGATTAGGGAAATGGCGTCTTGTAAACTCTTCTTCATAACCACCAGCGACAACGCCAACCAAGTGTTGATGTTCTCCGAGTAGAAAGACATCAAGGTTAGTCCCTATCAGCTGCTGACTAATGTACATTTGCGTATCAATGGAGAGAATTTCAGGCGAGTAGTCCAGATAGCTATCGCGTTGCTCAGACCATAATAAACCGGCGTGAATGTCTGCCCGCCCATCTCGAACCGCGTCGAGAGATGCCTGCCAATCAAGGAGAACAAATTCGATTTCTACGTTATTTTTGCGCCCATACTCTTGCCAGTAGTCAACGAGAATACCGTCAGGATCGCCCTTATGGTTGATAAATGAGAAAGGTTTCCATGCCTTAGAGTTGGCGATTACCAACTTGTCATTTTGCTCAGCATACAGTGGAAAACAAGCCAGCATTACGAATAGGCTGAATATGATTCGAAGCACTTTTGTCCCTAAAAAAACTAAGCTCAATAAGTGAATTATTGAGCTTTATATTATTGATATATTAGGTATAGATGATACTTCGATTAGATGATGCCGATCTGGTTTAAGAATGAGACATCACTCGATAAGTCGTCAACGCTTGTTAAGAGATCTGAAAACGGCTCATTTCCCCATTCAGCTCATCAACTTGCCCTCGAACTTGGTTCGAGATTTCTGACGAGGATTGCGATATATCAGCAACCCCTTCTACTGATTCAATCACTTTCGTCATTAACAGTTGAATTTCGTCGGTAGCTTGAGACTGTTGCTGTGCAGAGCTCAAGAGATCCTGCATCTGTTGGTTCAGTTCTTCAATCTGCTGTGTCGTTGAACTTAACGTGCCATAAGCTTGCTCTGTATGGTTGGCGCCCTCTTCAGCTAAAGATTTGCTCTTATCGATTTCGCCAACCACCGCAGCCGTCGATGATTGAATTGCATTGACTATATTGTTGATTTCAGTCGTAGATTCGGTTGTTCGAGTAGCAAGTAGACGCACTTCATCTGCAACCACAGCAAAACCTCTTCCGTATTCGCCTGCGCGCGCAGCTTCAATCGCGGCATTGAGAGCGAGTAAATTGGTTTGCTCTGCAAGCCCTTCGATGACTTCTGTTACACGTCCAATCGCTTCACTTTCTTTACTTAATGCATCGACCTGTTCACTGGCTTTCTCAATCGTAGCATGAAGCAAACCCACTGTCGTTTTGTTAAGGTCAAGTGCTTGAGAACCTAGCTCAATCTGTGCTCTAGATTCAGATAACTTGCTCGCCGATTGCTCAGCCTGTGCTGCGGTATCACTAGCAGAATGACTGACATCCGTCACTTGGTGCCCCACAAGTTCCATGGTCGATTTCTGGCTATCGACCTGATGGACTGTTTTAGCATTGGCATCAAGTAAGGTATTCATACTGTCACTAACGGTTGATGCCTTGTTGCTCACACCCTTAACAATTGCAGCCAGTTCATCGTTCATCTTGTTAATTGAACGAGTTAAGCTTGCCAACTCATCACTTCCTTCAATCGGAAGAGCGGACTGTGAAACATCACCATTGGCAATGGCTTGAGCGCGTTTTGAAATCGTCTTAACTCGGCGACCAATGCTCTTACCCATAAAGTGCGCAGTCGTTGCAGCGACAATTACCACAATGGCTATCGAAGCTACTAACAATGAAATCACACTAGTTACGGAGCTAAAGATGCCCTGGCCACTTTGATCTGCTAACGACTGTTGTTGGTTAATAATTGAGTCTAGGTTCGAATCTAATGCAGTAACCGCAGGTACTAGCTCATTGGCCATTTTTTGGTTAGCGATATTCCAATCACTTGAACGGCGCAATTCAACCACCTGATCAGCTAAAGGGAAATAGAGCTGTTGCATCTCTTTGAATAGATCCCAGAGCCCTTGATCGCTGCTCGATAGCAAAGACACTTTCGAATCTATCTCTTTGACCGATTTAGCATGAGACTTGAGAAAATCTTGGTACTTATCTAAATGTTCTTGTTTTCCATAAAGGAGGAAATCACGCATTGAAGATAAAGCATTTGCCAAAGAGGTATAACTGTCGGCATAGAGCCTAAACAAGCGCTTACGCTCACCCCCTTCTTTGTTACCCGCTTCATCATTGATTAGACCTTGAAGCTGATCAAGTGCCACTTCAGCTATCGGTGCTGCTTCGTTAATAAATAGCGAATGAGCTGGAAGATTTTCGTCCGTATGGCTTAATTCAGCAATGTCGTTTAGCGACTGAGCGACTAAGGTCCACTGCGAAAGGATTTGTTGATAATTTTCTTCAGTTAGTAGTGGCTCTAACTTAGGCAGTGATTCATCCACTTTCAGAAGCGACTGATCGAGTTTCGCTTTTTCAACTTCACCTGTCGCTTCATCACCTCCCAACAACATGTAGGCTCTAAGTGACGATACGGTAGCGTGGATGGATTGTTGAATAGAGCGCCCTGCATCAACAGTCGGCAGATCGCGGTTTAATAGCGATGCGGTATGGGTTTCAACGGTAATTAAGCTGCGATAAATAAAGAACGCGGAAACGATAAAAAGTACTGCAAGCGACAGGAAACTCAGCTGTAACTTCCCTGATATCGTGAGTTTCATCCTTTAACTCCTATAGTTTGTTCAATCCATACTATAGCGTTTTGGACATTATTGTTAAATATATGTATCAGTAAAATTATAAACTTTCGTACTATTCACCTATATTCTAATCGCCACATTCACTCTCAAGATAACCATAGATATCGTTGAAACACTACACGCAAGAAGTTTGCACAGTGAGTTTCAAAAGTATCTTCTCTCGTCGCAGTTCGAGTATGTCTTCAATCAGCTTTTCTTTCGCGCTCAACCCGAAGTGTTCTGCGTAATTTTTTATCGTATCCACTTCAATTTTATTTAAGTTGTAAACATTCCGCTTTAAGTAGGCTTCTGCTTCACTTTTTATATAGCCATGACTTTGCAGCTCACTGATGATCACTTCATCTAATTCGTGCGTTCTCTTTGCCATTTTCTTCTAAATTCTTTCCAGTACACAACCTGTCTAATCGTATATATGCCATCGATTAGAATTTCTGCTGGCGTAAGTTACCTTTCCAATATGACAGCTAAGTGACGAATGGCATACGAAATGCTTTCCTTCATAAGATAACTATAAATTCACGCCCACCTGAACAGACCAATCCATTCGCCATGTGAATTATAATTCACCATTGTCGCATAATCATTACTTTTATCTATAATTACCATATTATGCGTCATGTTTTACTGGTCATTAAGTAATCACACAGTTTTATATATTTGCCAACAACACCAAATATCCGACCAATCTACTAGGATATCAATTACCATTTACTCCGCACACCAGTCAAAAACTAGTGAATAAGTTCAAATTAGCTGCATAAAGTTAGTAAAAATCAGAATTGTTTGCTGGATCATATTTTCCGACAAAGATGTTGCTTAGGTATTTATAAAATGAATAATAGCAAACGTTACACAAATGTAACAAAACACAACATCATATAAATATTATTCATATAAACACCTATTTACAGGCAGGAAAAGCATGACAAAGCGTATTTCGCTAGCCGTATTGGCAAGTCTATTTGCAGGTAGCGCTGCAGCATCCAGTTTGGATGACAAAATCAACGAAGTCGTTGCACCTATCGTTAACCCTTTTGTAGGAATGATCTTTTCGACTATTCCGTTCCCTTTTACTGACGTACAGGTGCCGTGGATTGTTCTTTGGTTAGTTGTTGCAGCTAGCTTTTTTACTTTCTACTTAGGCTTCATCAACGTTCGCGGTTTTAAGCACGCGATTCAACTTGTATCGGGGAAGTTCTCTGATCCTAAAGCAAAAGAAGACGGTGAGGTTTCTCACTTCCAAGCTCTAACCACTGCACTTTCAGGTACGGTTGGTTTGGGTAACATCGCTGGTGTGGCCGTTGCTGTATCCATCGGTGGTGCTGGTGCGACATTCTGGATGATTCTTGCGGGCCTACTTGGTATGTCGAGTAAGTTTGTAGAATGTGCACTGGGTGTGAAATATCGTAACACCAACCCAGACGGCTCTGTGTCAGGTGGTCCTATGTACTACCTAAGCAAAGGTCTAGCTAAACGAGGTAACGCTGCGTTTGGCCGTACCCTAGCTGTTCTGTTCTCTGTATTCGCGATCGGTGGTTCTCTTGGTGGCGGTAACATGTTCCAAGCGAACCAAGCGTTCAAGCAGGTAGTAGGCGTTACAGGTGGCGATGCGTCATTCTTCGCTGACAAAGGCTGGTTATTTGGTCTTATCCTAGCGGTTATCGTGGGCATCGTTATCATTGGTGGTATCAAATCAATCGCGAAGGTAACGGAGAAAGTGGTTCCGTTCATGGCGACGATTTATGTCGGTGCTGCTCTTATCATTATCCTAATGAACTTCGACCGCATTGATGACGCATTCAGCGCTATCTTTAACGGTGCGTTCACAGGTGAAGGTATTGCAGGTGGTGTGATTGGTGTGCTTATCCAGGGTTTCAAACGTGCAGCGTTCTCGAACGAAGCTGGTGTTGGTTCGGCAGCAATTGCTCACTCAGCAGTAAAAACCAAAGAGCCAATGTCTGAAGGTTTCGTGTCTCTACTAGAACCATTCATTGATACTGTTGTTATCTGTACGATGACAGCCCTTGTTATTATCATTACTGGTTACCTAGACACAGATACTGGCCTTGCTGGTGTAGAGCTGACGTCTGCGGCATTTGGTAGCGCAATTAGCTGGTTCCCATACATCCTTGCAATCGCTGTTGTTCTTTTCGCTTTCTCTACTATGATCTCTTGGTCATACTACGGTCTGAAAGCATGGACTTACCTATTCGGTGAGAGCAAAACAGCCGAGCTTATCTTTAAAGTGAAATTCTGTATCTTCGTTGTGATTGGTGCAGCAATGAACTTAGGCCCTGTTATCGACTTCTCTGACGCAATGATCTTTGCAATGGCTCTTGTGAACATTGTTGGTCTATACATTCTTGTTCCAGAAGTGAAGCGTGACCTAGCAGATTACCTAGAACGCTTTAACGCAGGCAAAGTTTACAAGGTTCAGCAAAAACAAAACCTAACTGAACAGCCAGAGTAATACCTAAAATTCAAATACAATGATCAACAGCAGACTCCGGTCTGCTGTTTTTTCATATTAGTGACACTCATTTACACATTTTTCCTTTCTAAACTTGCAAACCAATATTCCAACAAGTATTTCAACCTAAGTATAATTGTCTAGTTTTTCATCACAGCACTGTTTAAAACTGGCATTTTTCTCCACCTATCTCCCGACTGTAAGCTCAGCTTTACTCTTCAAACAAACACCAAACAGGCGAAATTTAACATTTTGGTTACACTTATCTTTAAGCGTATTAACTGAAATTGATCTCTGGTTTCTCTCAAGTTTGCAGTTTAAAAGTGCGTTGCAGCTTCAAAGCTCAGCAGGTTGTTTTAGTTTACGCAAATAAGTTGTATGAAATTTAAGTATCTATCTTGGCTCTTCATGACCGAAACATGGTCTTAGAGTCATACATCGTTTCTCTTAGGTGCGATCCATCTCTGCGAAACAAAGAGGAGATAGTAATGAATGTTCAGACACTACCCATGCTGCGCTTTATTGACCACGAAGGTGTGTCAGTAAATCAGTTGCCAGCTTGGGCAGACCTAACGACGTTAACCACCTTTTATAAGGATATGGTTCTAACCCGTACGTATGACAACAAAGCAGTAGCGCTACAACGAACGGGCAAACTCGGCACCTACCCTTCTCATTTAGGCTCTGAAGCTTATGGCGTTGCCATTGGCCATGCCATGCATCCACGTGATGTGTTTATTCCCTACTATCGAGATATGCCCGCAATGTGGGTTCGTGGTATTCCGATGGAGAAAAACCTCCAATATTGGGGTGGCGATGAGCGAGGCAGTGACTTTCACGTAATACCAGCGAATGGTGAAAGCCCAGAACATTGCCGAGATCTCCCCTTCTGTGTGCCTATTGCCACTCAGTGTACACATGCGGTGGGTGTGGCTTCTGCGCTTAAAATCGAGAACCAGCACCATGCCGCTTTAGTCACTTGTGGGGATGGTGCGACATCGAAAGGGGATTTCCTAGAGAGCATTAACTGCGCAGGGACCTGGAACTTGCCATTAGTGTTTGTGGTGAATAACAATCAATGGGCAATCTCTGTGCCAAGAACACTTCAATCCGCCGCTGAGTTTTTATCTGATAAAGCGAAAGGCGCGGGCATTCATGGCGTGACCGTCGATGGCAACGATGTGGTCGCTGTCTATGACACCGTACTTGCAGCTTTGGATAGAGCAAGAAAAGGCAAAGGACCAACCCTAATTGAAGCTGTCAGCTATAGGCTCAGTGACCATACAACCGCTGATGATGCAAGCCGCTATCGTAGTGACGATGAGCTCAACCAAGCGTGGCAGTTCGAACCTATCAAACGGTTAAAAACCTTCTTAATCAATCAAGGCACTTGGAGCGACGCTCAAGAAGAGACTTGGCTGTTAGCGTGTAAAGAGCAAGTCGAGATTGCCGTCGATCACTACATGAACCTTCCGCCTCAGGCACCAGAAAGTGCATTTGATTATCTTTATGAACACGCACCTGCTGAGTTAAACCAGCAGCGAGACATACTGATCAACAAAGCAATGCGAATGCAAGGAGGCAAACATGGCTGAGTTGACGTTAGTAGAAGCAGTCAACCTTGCACTGCATCATGAAATGAACAAAGACCAAAGTGTGATTGTTCTTGGTGAGGATGTTGGCGATAACGGTGGTGTATTCCGTGCTACCGTGGGGCTAAAAGAGAAGTTTGGCTTAAGGAGAGTGATCGACTCTCCTCTCGCAGAAGCGCTGATTGGCGGGGTTGCTGTCGGGATGGCAAGCCAAGGTTTACGTCCCGTAGCCGAGTTTCAATTCCAAGGCTTTGTATTTCCAGCAATGGAACATTTAATGTGCCACGCTGCAAGAATGCGCAACCGAACACGAGGGCGATTAACCTGCCCTGCAGTTTTCAGAGCGCCTTTTGGTGGCGGCATTCACGCCCCAGAACATCACTCCGAAAGCGTAGAAGCTCTATTTGCACATACTGCTGGCTTTAAAGTGGTTATCCCCTCTTCCCCTCAAAGAGCTTATGGCCTGCTTCTCGCTTCGATTCGTAGCAATGACCCTGTCATGTTCTTCGAGCCTAAACGTATTTACCGCACCGTTAAATCTGAAGTTGTGGATAGCGGAGAAGCCCTTCCACTCGATACCTGCTTTACCTTACGAAAAGGGCGAGACATTACTTTGGTGACATGGGGGGCCTGCGTTGTTGAGTCATTGCAAGCTGCTCAAACACTCTCCACTCAAGGAATTGAAGCTGAAGTGATTGATTTGGCCTCGATCAAACCAATAGATATGGACACGATACTTAAATCGTTGGAAAAAACCGGTCGATTGCTGGTCGTTCATGAAGCAAGTCGTACTTGTGGCGTAGGTGCGGAAATTCTCGCCCGAACTGCCGAACACGCCATGTGTCTACTGAAAGCTCCCCCACGGAGAATCACTGGAATGGATACCATAATGCCTTATTACCGCAATGAAGATTACTTCATGATTCAAGAGCAAGATATCGTGCTAGCTGCGCGAGAATTGGTGGAGGGTTGGAAATGAAAAGCTTCTTATTACCTGACCTAGGCGAAGGATTAGCCGAGTCTGAAATCGTTGAATGGCACATTAAAGTCGGTGACTCTGTCGAGCTCGATCAAGTTGTATTAACCGTAGAAACCGCCAAAGCTGTGGTTGAA
This sequence comes from Vibrio sp. R10-SF1-ISO8, assembly GCF_059833805.1. Taxonomy (NCBI): domain Bacteria; kingdom Pseudomonadati; phylum Pseudomonadota; class Gammaproteobacteria; order Vibrionales; family Vibrionaceae; genus Vibrio; species Vibrio sp. R10-SF1-ISO8. The sequence goes on from NZ_JCBDHL010000012.1 coordinate 98,915, forward strand.
GTCCCTGCTCCCTACTCTGGTGTCGTCGTCAGTCGGCATGGCGAGGCAGGCGATGTAATCAATATTGGTGCTCTACTACTAGAAATAGAAGAGCAACCTGAGCTGGTCGGCTCGACGGTGAGTCAAGCAAAACAACAAGATGCCGCAACTGTCGTGGGTAACGTTTCGCAAGCGGCTCATCATGTCGATGTCGATGATTTTTGGATTGGGAGCACACATAACCCTTCCGCTGATGAACTCATTACAGCACTTCCCTCAGCTCGTCTGCTAGCCAAAAAGCTCGGTGTAGAGCTCAAGGCAGTGAAAGGGACAGGCCCTAACGGCATGATCAACGATAGCGATATTTATAACGAGGCTCGTAAACAAAGCCCGGGGACTGAAGTGCTCAAAGGTGCGCGCAGAACCATGGTGTCTACCATGTCGGAGTCTCACCATCATGTTGCTGCGGTGACCATAACTGAAGAAGCAAATTTAGGCGACTGGCTAGCTAATGAAGATATCTCTGGCCGACTGATTAAAGCGGTCGTCTATGCCTGCCAGGAAGAACCTGCGCTCAATGCATGGTTTGATGCAGAAACCATGACGCGCTGCGTACACAGTAGAGTCAATATTGGTATTGCCGTTGACAGTAGTCATGGACTTTATGTTCCGGTTCTTAAACACGCAGATGAATTTGAAGGCAATCAAGTTCGTCAGTGGCTCGATGAAACCGTCAAGGGGATCAAGGAGCGTAAGATTGGTAGAGAAAGCCTCCAAAATGCGACGATAACCCTATCTAACTTTGGCGCAATAGCAGGTATATTCGCTACTCCAGTCGTTTCTCCACCGCAAGTTGCCATCGTGGGAGCAGGCCGTATTATCGAACGTGTTGTGATGAAAGGTGACAAACCCATATCAGTCAAAGTCATGCCATTGTCGATCACGTTCGACCACCGAGCTTGTACTGGTGGTGAAGCTGCAAGGTTTACTAAGAAGCTTGTCGAACACTTGCAGAAGCCCAAAGGTTAGTTTTGGCTACACTTCTGAGCACGACTTTCATCGTCGTGCTCTCTCTCACATAAACCACACCACATTAACTTGTCCCGGTTCCTAGAGAATTCAAAACTTTTGTTAGTTGAAAAACAACAGCTATGATTATGGATATCGACCTCTGGGAGAGTTAGGTAGATGAGCTTGATAAAAAGTGTCTACAATCCAATTAACCCGTTTCTTTTAGTTGCACTTGCGCTGCTTCCTTTTTCATCGTTTTCGAATCAAGTTCTTACCATTTCAGTTGGCAGTGATTATCCCCCCTATCATTCCAAAGAGCTGCCTGGATACGGAATCAACGCCCAAATTGTCACCGCAGCATTTGCTGAGGTTGATATCGACGTTGAGTACGTGCATTTATCCACCTGGGAAGAAGCTTTAGATTCTGCCGCTCGAGGTCAGTTCGATGCAACAGCGTTGTGGGAGTACAACCCTCAGCATGAGAGTAGTTTTCTGATCAGCGATTCTGTTTATGAAATAAACGCCCATCTCTTTCATAGCAAAGAGTTAAACTTCAGCTGGGACACGGTCAAAGATCTGCAAGGATACAAGATTAGTGCGCTGATTGGTGGGTACTATGGGCAGGAGTTTGAAAATGCTGAGAAAACGAAATTGATTAACGTTGAGCGCGTTCATGATGAAACTGATAATGTGATAAAACTTGTTTCCGGAGCCATCGATCTCGCTCCACTCTATACAACACATTTTAACCTGATTATTAAGCAAGAAGGGCTAGGGTCGGAAAAGGCAAACATCACCTATCACCCGCAGCCCCTATTTGTTAATTCACTCCACTTGCTACTGCCGATCAATAACCCAAATAGCCCTTCTTTGATCGAAAAATTCAATCAAGGACTAAAGGTAATTAGAAAAAATGGCACTCTGCAATCTTTACTCAATGAGCATCTCAAGTATTTGTAGTCATTACGGGAAAGAGAAAGAGCCCTAAACGGACTCGATCAATTCGGGCAAAATCTCAAATAGATCCCCGACTAAACCGTAATCTGCAACTTCAAAAATAGCGGCATCAGGGTCACTATTAATCGCAACAATGACTTTCGAGTCCTTCATACCTGCGAGATGTTGAATTGCCCCTGATATTCCTACCGCAATATACAAGTTAGGCGCAACAATCTTACCCGTTTGCCCCACCTGCAAGTCGTTAGTAACAAAACCTGCATCAACCGCCGCCCGAGACGCACCAATTGCACCGCCTAACTTATCGGCTAATTTTTCGACTAAAGCGAAGTTTTCTTTACTGCCCAAACCTCGGCCACCAGAAATCACAACGCTGGCGCTAGACAGTTCAGGTCGGTCACACTGCGCGCTTTCTCGGCTTACCAATTGAGTACCTTGGCTGGCGATATGCGTATCAAGCGTTATCAGTTGAGCTGAACCACCATCATCCAATGGCATTTTATCGAAAGCCGTTGAGCGTATCGTCATCACTTTTATCACGTCTTCTGAGCGTACTCTGGCTAATGCGTTACCCGCATAGATAGGACGCACTACCGTATCACCGCTTTCTATTAACATCACGTCTGACAGCATTTCAACATCGAGCAGCGCGGCCACTCTTGGTAAGACGTCTTTACCGAAAGTATTGGCTGGCGCTAATACGTGGCTGTATTCAACACCAACTTGTTTTACAACTTCAGCAAGATTCTCTGCAAGCATATCTTGATAGCATGCGTTATCAGCGACAAGAACGTGTTCTAGCAAGGACGACTGCTTAATCAACTGTGCAACATTGTCACAGTTACAACCCACAACCAGAGCGTCAACCGAGCCGCTTCCTGCTGCGTCAATGATCGATTTAGCCGCCGACAAGGTGGCTAAAAAATCTGCGCTCGGGGTCTGGTTATCATGCTGTGCTAACACTAATACTTTGATATCACTCATTGCTATCCCCTAATCAATGACTTTCGCTTCATTTTTAAGTTTGTCGACTAGCTCAGTAACACTAGCGACCATAACGCCTGCTTCTCGCTTCGGCGGTGCAAAGACTTGCAGCGTCTGCTGCGAAGATTTAATCTCGACTCCAAGAGACTCCGCCTCGACGACATCTAATGGTTTTTTCTTCGCTTTCATGATGTTAGGTAGTGACGCATATCTCGGCTCATTTAATCTCAGGTCAGTACTTACAACAGCAGGTAACGATATTTGTAGTGTCTCTAAGCCGCCATCAATCTCTCGCGTCACAATCGCTTTATCATTTTCAATCTGTATGTTCGACGCGAATGTCGCTTGAGGGCATGCCATAAGAGCGGCCAACATTTGCGCGACCTGATTGTTGTCATTGTCGATGGATTGCTTACCCAACAGTATCAGTTGTGCCTCCTCTTGCAGCGCAACGGCTTTAAGTAGTTTGGCAACGACAAGTGGCTGGCACGTTTTCTCGGTATCGAGATGAATCGCTCTATCCGCCCCAAGGGCCAACGCGCTTCTAAGCTGCTCCTGACACACAGTCGAACCAATTGAAACCACGATGACTTCACTCGCAGCACCACTTTCTTTAAGTCGAATCGCTTCTTCAACGGCTATTTCGCAAAATGGATTAATGGTCATTTTGACGTTGCCTGTCTCAACACCAGACTCGTCGGCCTTTATCCTGACTTTTGTATACGGGTCAATCACACGCTTAATCGCTACCAGTACTTTCATTACTCTCTCCAAGAACAATGTGTGTAGTTTGAGCTTAGTAAAATTTACGTTTACGTCAACTGTAACTATATTTAATGCAATCAACATTTTTAAAATCGAAGGTTGAACACAATGGAAAGAGAAAGCATGGATTTTGATGTAGTGATTGTCGGCGCTGGTCCTGCCGGGCTTTCAGCTGCATGTCGGCTTGCACAACTATCTCAGCAACAAGAGAAACCTCTTTCTATTTGCGTGGTAGAAAAAGGCCCCGAAGTTGGCGCGCACATACTCTCTGGGGCGGCGTTTGAAACATCGGCTCTTGATGAACTCTTCCCAGACTGGCGTGAACTAGGTGCACCAGTGACTACCCCCGTCTCGCAAGATGAGTTTCTGTATCTCACCACCGCGCAAAATCATGTTCAGATACCCGAGTTATTCACCCCACTCGCGATGAGAAACAGTCGCCAGAATTACGTGATTAGCTTGAGTAAGCTATGCCGCTGGTTAGCAGAGCAAGCTGAAAGCCTAGGCGTTGAGGTTTTTCCCGGCTTTCCTGCTAAAGAAGTCTGCTTTGACTACAATGGCGCCGTGACTGGCATTATCACTGTCGATATGGGCTTAGATAAAAATGGCGAGCAGAAAAACACCTTCCAAGCGGGCATACAGCTCAATGCGAAACAAACCATTTTTGCTGAAGGTGCTCGCGGCAGTCTAGGGAAAAGCCTAATCAAGCATTTCAACCTTGATCGTGATCGTCAGCCACAACACTACGCATTGGGTATTAAAGAAGTTTGGACACTGCCTGAAGATGATGAAAGATACAGTCCCGGTTTAGTGGTTCATTCAACTGGCTGGCCTTTGAGCGAGTCTGACTCGACGGGAGGCGGCTTTTTATATCATCTTGAGGATAACCTTATTGCGGTAGGATTGATCACCGACCTTAATTACCACAACCCTTACCTGAGCCCTTTTGATGAGTTCCAAAGGCTTAAACACCACCCACGTTTTGCCCATTTTCTGCAAGGGGCTGAAAGAATCGCTTATGGTGCTCGCGCCATTGCCAAAGGCGGCTTGCTCTCGCTTCCTAAGCAGCAATTTGCTGGTGGACTTTTAATTGGCTGCGACGCTGGCACACTCAACTCGGCCAAAATCAAAGGTTGTCACACCGCAATGAAATCTGGGCTTCTGGCTGCACAAGCCGCATTCGACGCTATTGAAAGAGACCAAGTGGAAGCAGATTACCAAGCATTGTTTTTAGATTCTTGGCTATACCAAGAGCTCAATCAAACCCGTAATTTCCCCGGCGCGATTCATAAATATGGTTCCCTCTTGGGGGGAGCGCTGGCGCTGTTGGAACAAAATGTCTGGCATAAGCTAACCAACGGACAATCAAGTTGGGATATTGGCGACCAACAAGCCGATTATGTAGCGATGCATGAGTTATCTCGCTGTAAGCCAATCCACTACGCTAAGCCTGATGGTGTTCTTAGTTTTGACAAAACCTCTTCCGTCTTTCTTTCGTCAACCTTTCATGAAGAGAACCAACCTTGTCACTTACTGCTTGCCGATCAGCAGTTGCCTGTGACTCATCATTCAACTTTATTTGACGAACCCAGCCAACGCTATTGCCCTGCAGGAGTTTACGAGATTATTGAAGTCGAAGGTCAGCGTAAATTACAGATAAACGCAGCGAACTGTTTGCATTGCAAAACCTGCGATATAAAAGATCCTTCGCAAAATATCACCTGGGTTCCTCCAGAAGGTGGCGGGCCTAACTACACAACTATGTAGCCAACCCAAAATCATGCCGCACCTTTTGGTGAAACATCGAAATCCGGCTGACGACATTTTTAAGGTTCTGCTGTTCTAACAGCGTTAAGTCATCGACCGTTAACATGTCATTGATTTGCCTTAAGTCGCTGTATTCTATGATTTGATTCATAAAACGGAGATGCCAAATATGATCGAATATATACACCATCTCTCGATAGGTTTTGGCATCGATTTCTTGCGCTGCATGGAGCCCTTTTAACCTTTCGACCGTATTACTTTCTCGGATATCATGTTTGAGAGCATAGAGACGACAAAAGATCTCCATTGGCCTCAGGCAATCTTTAAGGTTGATTGTTTCACGCCCTTCATGTTGCTCTGTAACTAGCACGTTTTCATCGTTGAGAGGAATGGAATGCGCAAGACAGTTTTGCGCGTATACACCAAGAAACTCTGGTTGATTCGATAGTAGCTTCTGAATATGAGACTGGATCCCAGCCGCTAATCGGGGATCACCATAGGTTGAGCGGATATCAAAGAATACGTTCAGTTCCAATATGCCGTCAGGTGTTGCTTGTTGGATCCACTGGTCAAAATTGCTTTGCCACTCGTTCTCGCTCAAACACCACTGATGGTTAGAGGCCATAATCAAGCCGTCACAATAGCTATAGCCGGCCTGATTGAGCATGGCACATACCTTTTCGGCTAGGTGGAGAAAATAGCGACGAGTGGCTTTAAGGTCTTGGTCATCGGGTGTCTCGAATACGATCGCATTGTCCTGATCGGAAAATAGAGTCATGTCATGGCGAGCATTACTACCAAACGATAAGAAAGAGAATGGCACGGGCGGCTCACCTATCTCTTGAATGGTCAGTTCGATAAAGCGACCAATCGCCGCATCATAGGTACTGCCAATTAGTCTTCTTAAGTGATCGGGACGAGCACCTGCAGCAATCATCTCGCGAATCAAATCGGTCAATCGGTTGAGAGATTCAATAACATGGCTATGGCTTTCTCCATGCTCAATGTCTAAAACGATACTTGCACTGGTTTTTTGATAGTCCGTACTCGGGTTTACTGAACCAAAGCTCGCGCCATACACTTTGCGAACGATAGGACGAAAAGAGATAACATGGCCTAACTTCTCTGACAGGAAGATTCGAGAGGTACTTAAAATAATGTCTATCTCGCGACCGCTTTTAGTGACGATCTGAGCTTCAAACTCGGCAGGCTCAGTTTGATGGCTAAATAACTGTAATAAATGTTCTATAACGTTTTTGTTATGTGCCGCACTAGAGAATAGTTCCTGCCATATCGTTTGAGACTTGAGTTCAGTATCTGTGTAGCCAAGTAATTGATGAAGGCGAGAGTTAGAGAAAATAATCTTGCCATCTGCTTCTAAAATGTATCCTTCATTAGAAGACTCAACCAATGCCTTATAGCGGTTCTTCGCCTCATTTAGAGCGTGTTCAGCGCGTTTCTTTCTTCGCTCTATCACTTTTGATTGAGCGATGACGTAGAACAAAATGAGCGCCAAACCTAAAGTGATCAATACAAACACTCGATATAGCGTACTTTCTAGTTTATCAATCTCTTGCTGTACGTCCTGTAAGTAGACGCCTGTACCAACAACCCACTGCCACTCTTCTACCCCTTCAACATATGTCATCTTCGGAGCGGTAACCGTCGCATCGTCTTTCCATTGCCAAAGATATTCTAGATAGCCTTCGTGCGAACTGTTCACCAGATTAACTAACTCGACAAAAATGGGAAAACGTGAATCATCATTCTCGTAATAATGGGTTAAGTCTTTATTGGTTAGATCATGGCGATAAGGATGCATAATCATTCTTGGATGCATGTCAGTGATAAAGAAATAATCTTTATTTTCAGCGCCATACCTCATCGACTTAATATCCATCGCCGCTTTAGACTGAGCCTCTTCTCTACTTAGCTTGCTGCTTTGTTCCAGTTTGATGTATCTGTCGACCACACTGACTGCCGTGGAAGTGAGTTCCTTAAGCATCTGCTGTTTCTGGTTGACCATGGAGTCTTCCACTAAGGGCAAAATCACATAAATAATCGCGGTAACGAACAAAATAATGGCGCTGACTGTCGGCAAAACGATACGTAAACTAAATCGGCTTAATGTAGATTGATGATCAGTTTGCTGGGCATTTAAGCCAGCAAAGTAATCTTCAAGCTCGCGCTCATCAAGGACATCACCAAGCTCATCTTGATGATTGACATCATGGTACTTGGCGGTGAAAGAGCCGTTCTCAAAGTCAGCTTTCGACGGTAAATATCCGTGGTAGTCATCACGTACATGAGTTTCAAAAACGTCTTTTATCTGTTGGCTCGTATACTTATCACCAAACTCCTGAATAGCTTCAGAAAGGGCCTCTTTGCAATGACGGAATCGTCGGTGGGAATAAGGGTCAAACTCCAGCTCTCTGGCCATGGTTTCATGGTGACCTTCGCCATTGAAGTCAAAAAAGCCGTCTATCCAACGATGAATATCTTCAGCACGAAGTCCATATAAGCGCTCTGTTCGGTTAGCGTGTTCAGAAATTTTCATCGGATTTTAGTCATTTCCTTGCATATTGATAAATAAATCAAAAATGTGCGGTACGTAGCATTTTTATTAAAACCCAATCATCGTAACTATACCTTCGAAAATTTACTTAATCGAAATCAATAATTATCAAATACCCCTTTCTTAGTATGAGGCCAATGTTTTGACTCGATTTTTGACAAGGTGCCCAAGAGTTATCTTGTCGTCATCAACGAAGTGAGTTCATGTTTTCCCACCTTTTCAATGAGATAAGGTTCTTGGTAGCGTCTGGGATGTCGTCTCGTACTGATCGAAGGTCAGTATACCAAGTGTAAGTGGAGAGCTAATTGACATGGTTCAACTTCGTCTCATAACAAAGGAAGACGAAATGTCTAACACTAGTAAAACCTTTTACAGAGATATGCGTAAGAAAGCGCATGAATTTGAGAGCCGAGAAGAGTTTCTCAACCATGATCTAAAGATCATGAGTTTTCGCCGCTGGGGTATTCACTTACCCTCACGTGATTACAGTATTGAAATAGAAGACTGGGTTCCTGCCCTAGCCGCGACCATAGGTAAAGTGGTCATGGTGACGGCAATGGTCGCCGCCTTTGCCGCGCAATTTGGTTTATCACCTGAATTTGTTGCAGAAAACGTTCGTTACGAACTGCTCATTGCGGGTGCTCTGTTTGTTATCCTTTTTTCAGCCATTTTAAATCCAAACGCTAACTTAGCCGGGACTCATGGGCCAATGATCCCGTTGATACCGCTTATCGCTGCTGCGGGCGGGCATCCGTTAGCGCTTGGCTTAATGGTCTGTGCCTTTGGTTTGATCCTTGCCTTTACTAAAGGGGGTTCCAAGCTCATGACCTTAACAGGGGTCGGTGTGCGAGGAGGCTTATTGATTTACCTAGGCGCGGTCGGTTTGATTGGTCAAATCAACAAGACCGAAACGTGGGCTGCAAGTAGCGATCAGGGCTACATCTCTTTTGCCGTTATCGGTGTGACTGTGATGGTTTATGCTTATCTCGCCAAAATCAATAAACGTTGGTTAGCCATCCCCCTATGTTCAGCGCTTGCAGGTATCGTAGCGTACGTTATGGGTGCTGATTTCTCGTTTACAACAGAACCTGGCCTCCCACACTTTAGTCCATTCTACTGGTGGGGCGAAGACACAGGTTGGCAATTAGGTTGGCCTAATCTAGAACACTTTATCGCGGTCACACCTTTTGCTCTGCTTGCCGTCGCTATGTGGTCACCTGACTACCTAGGACACCGTGTATTCCAAGAACTGAACTACCCGAAAGAGGCCAAAGGCGTCTTAATGGACGTTGACGATACTATGGTTGGCGCGTCAGTTCGCCAAGGTGTCGGTGCACTTTTAGGTGGTGGTAACTTAGCCTCATCGTGGGGGACGTACATGATTCCTGCGGCGATTGCTAAACGCCCTATCCCAGGTGGTGCTTTGTTGACTGGTTTGATGTGTATCGCAGCATCAGTTATTGGCTATCCGATGGACTTAGCCATGTGGGAGCCTGTACTACGAGTCGCACTTATTGTGGGTGTTTTCCTACCACTACTTGAAGCGGGTATGCAGATGATTCACAAGCACAAAGATTCGCTCAGTGCTGGTATCTGTATCTTTGCTTGTGCGTTTGTGAACCCTGTCTTTGGCTGGGCGACAACCATGCTGCTCGATAACATGGGGCTAATTGGCGACCACGAGCGTGCGAAGTCTTTATCACCAAAAGATAAGTACCTTATTCCAGGTCTTGCATTCATCATTTGTGTTGGCTCACTCGCGTTTGTCGGTCAGCTACCTGGTATCCCTGCTCTAATTGGTAATTAACCCCTCCTTCTCAAGGCGCAGTTCAGTACCATTCTGCGCCTTTTCTTTTCTGTACTCCTCTATCAACTACATTCACCCAACTTATATATCAGGCTAATTATCGCTCACCTCCCCCCTGTTTCATCATCTGCAGGAAATCTCTTAGGATACAAAAATTCAACAATATTAGAGAAATATTAGAATTAGTTGAAAAAGAGATTCCAATCACATTTTATTCGGTTATAATTCGCGCCCATTGCGATTTATGTTGATAAACGCAAACTTAATTTGAGCAAATGACCTGTTAACCGATCCTCTTTTGAGGAAAAACGAGAAGAAAAATGAGCAAGATTGATAAAGCTATGCGTATCCTGCTAGCGGGATTCTGTATCAACCTTTGTCTTGGCATCCTGTATGCTTGGAGTGTATTCAACAAGGCACTAGTGACCGAGTCAGGTTGGAGCGCAGCTGAAGCTTCAGCGCCTTACGCAACGGCAACGATCACTTTCTCTATCTGTCTTCTGGTTGCTGGTATCCTACAAGACCGTATGGGCCCTCGCTTGATCCTTATCCTAGGTACTGTGCTAACAGGTCTAGGCATGATCGCATCTGGCTTTGTTGATTCACCACTTATGCTGAACATCACTTTTGGTGTTATCACTGGTGCAGGTATCGGTTTTGGCTATGCATGTCTTTCTCCTTCTGCAATGAAGTGGTTCCACGCGTCTAAGAAAGGTATGGTTAACGGCATTATCGCAGCAGGCTTTGGTCTAGCAGCTATCTACTTAGCGCCGGTGACTTCTGCTCTAATCACAAGCATGGGTATCCAAACCAGCTTTATGATTCTTGGTGTTGGTGTCCTTGCTATCGCTGTACCTTTAGCTGCAACTATCAGCAACCCACCAGCAGATTACACGCCTGCTGAACCAAAAGTAAAAGAAGGCCAAGCGCCAAAAGTGGTTAAGAAGTCTGACGACCTAACTTGGAAAGCTATGCTTAAAACGCCTCAGTTCTACTCTCTATGGATCATGTACGCGTTCGCAGCGTCTGTTGGCCTGATGATCATTGGTAACATCACGACCATCGCAAGTGTTCAAGCAAACCTACCAAACGCAGTTTACCTAGCGTCTATCCTAGCGGTATTCAACTCTGGCGGCCGTGTTGCTGCTGGTATGCTTGCAGACAAAATTGGTGGCGTACGTACACTACTTCTAGCGTTCGTTCTTCAGGGCATCAACATGGTTTTATTTGCAACCTTCAACTCTGAGTTCACACTAATCATTGGTACAGCGATCGCAGCAGTAGGTTACGGTACTCTTCTAGCAGTATTCCCGACCCTAACCGCTGAGTTCTACGGTCTTAAGAACTATGGTACTAACTACGGCGTGCTATACACAGCATGGGGTATTGGTGGTGCAATCGGTGCTGCAGTTGTTGGCTTCTCAATGACTAACGGTGAAGGCTACGGTCTTGCGTACACTATCTCAGCAGCGATGATGGCAGTTTGTATCGTACTTGCCTTCATTACTCGACCGCTATCTGAAGCGAAAGTCGCTGAGCTTAAAAGCGCTTAATATATTGAATTACTAGCAAAAAGGCTTAACCTTAGGGTTAAGCCTTTTTTGTATCTCGCAGTTATGTCTGACCCTATCGAACTTGCACCTGACTATTATCTTCATAATTTCACCAAGCTAATTACTCATGCTTTAGACTGGTATCCTGACTTTCTGACTGAAAATGAACTAAATTGGCTACACAGTTTCGAACGGTTAGACAAAAACTCACAATGTTTGTTAGTGCGGTTACTATCTCGCAAAGGCGAGTGGTTTCGCTCTGATAAATTAAACTACCCTGAAATTGGCGATATCACACCTTGTCTAGAGTCCCTGCGACTCAGCGATTTCATTACTGTTAATCACGATGTTTGCTCTTTAACGCTTGCCTCCGAGCTACTTACAAAGCCGGAACTATGCTCATTGTTTACCTTCTCGAATAAGACAGCTCGCAAGGAGGTGTTGTTAAACCAGATCGTTCAGGAACCATTTACCCGTTTTGATGACATTAACTTTGTAGTAATCAGACTTAAGCAATCTGAGGTTATTGATGTCTTACTAGCGCTGTTTTTCGCTAACACACACCAAGATCTCAGCCAGTTTGTTCTTGATGATTTAGGTCTGCATCAATTTGAAAACTATCAACTTAGCGAACAACGCCGATTCTTTTCCACACGGACTGAGCTTAACCAGTTACTACACCTTTCCGATTTACATGCTCGTTATATAGACTCTGATAGGAAAGACGCATCTAGCTTATTGGATCTGCTGGGCGAAATTGAGCACCCATTCCGTCATAACTATATAGAACGTAAGCGTCAGCAATTGATCAACGATATGGCGAGAGATCTAGAGCGGCTAGGAAGACTAGAAGAGTGCCTAGAGTGGTTTGCGAAAACTTCCATGCCACCGTCACGCGAGCGTCAAGCGCGAGTCCACGATAAACTGGATAACATTGATGACATGAGTAACGTTGTCACTGAAGTGTTACTCCAGCCTGTGGATGTGGCAGAGCTAGAAACTGCGCACAAGCTTGAACAAAGGCTTAAACGCAAACAAGGGCTTCGAGTCCCAAGAGAGAAAAAGCCATATATTCACGAATACCACTTAGAGTTAGATCTTTCTCAGCAGCGAGTAGAATTGGCAGTAAAATCGCATTTTGAACAGCTTGGTTATCAGGTGTTCTACGCCGAAAACCTCTTGCTCAATGGCTTGTTTGGCTTGGCTTTCTGGGATGTGGTATTCACGCCGATAGAAGGTGCTTTTATTAACCGCTACCAACATCGCCCGTTGGATTTGTATCACGCCGATTTTGCCATCAAGCGTCAAGCTTTGATTGACCAAGCATTCTACACTCTAGAGCGTGATGGACTAAACTCTCTTCTCAGCACCTACCACCAGAAATATGGCTTGGCGAACCCGTTTGTCCATTGGGCTGGGTTTGAGCTAGAACTGCTAGAGGCTTGCATCAAGCACATACCAAACCACGTGGCACTATCCCTGTTTAAAGTGATGCTAAAAGATCTCAAACTCTACCGAAGTGGCATGCCTGATCTCATTCTCTTCAAACAAGGTCAGTTTGAATGGGTTGAAGTCAAAGGACCTGGAGATAAGCTGCAAGATAACCAATGGCGTTGGTTTAAGCACTTTATTGAACTCGAGGTTCCATTTGCTGCATGCTACGTGTCGCAAGAATAACGAACAGTTATACAATCTCAGTTTCTTGTTAATGATTAGTATGCAATAGGATTGCATCTATCCCTCCTTTTATTGATAATAATTAGCATTATCAATAAAAGGAGTTTGTTATGTTTGATGGCAGCGTTAACTCGTCTTCGTTTGACAGTGGTGAGATAACTCATACAACGAGTGCCAGCGCCCCCTCGATTCTGCTAGTAGAAGACGATGAACTTCTTAACAAGCAACTCACTGCCCTTCTGAAAAGTCGCTCTTATAGCGTGACTAATCTTATGTGTGGCGCTCAAGCACTGTCAGCATTGAATCAATGCCAGTTCGACCTTATCATTCTTGACGTTAACCTTCCTGAGGTTGATGGGTTTGGTCTGCTTAATTATATTCGAGCTCATTCCAATACCCCCGTTATCATGCTCACGGCTTTTGGTGCCGAGGAACATCGTATTCGTGGCCTGCAATTTGGCGCGGATGACTATATCAGCAAGCCGTGTAATTTCACTGAAGTGAGCTTACGCATCGATGCTATTTTGCGTCGCTCAGGTTACAACGCTTCTCCTAGCTCTAACCGCTACCTTGAACATCATGAGCTCAAACTCGATCGCCACGAATATGAAGTAAGCGTACTAGGTGCAAGCAAAGTAACGCTGACACCAATACAATTCAAACTACTGTGGACTCTCGTACAGAATCATGGTGTGGTTCAAAGTAAACCCTACCTATATCAAATGGTTCTAGAGCGTGAGTTCAGCCCTTATGATCGCAGCCTAGATATGCATTTAAGCCGAGTTCGCAAAACCTTAACGTCAATGGGTATGCCGCAAGATCGCATTCAAACTGTCCACGGAAAAGGCTACTTAGTAAGATGAAAAAACTGCTATTTTGGCGATTATTTATCGTTCTGGCTCTTGGCGGTGTCATGTTCTTTTCATTGCTACATAGCGCTGCCATTCTTTCGAATGAAAAGATGAGCTACATCGATAAATCTCACCAGCAAGAGATCCTCGATTGGGGTGCACATGTCCAAGACTTGTTGTCGCAAGGGAAACACGACGAGCTCAACACATGGCTCGAACAACTGGCCATTAAAGAAAACACATGGGCAACAGTGCTCCACTCTCAAGTTGACGTGATTGCAGGTAACCCGCTTAACCAACGGTTTTGGTCAGGCTACGGTATCGGGCGCAATGTTGAGTGGAAGATCCACCTTTACTTCCCTGAAAACCCAATCATGGAAGTCGGACTAGACCCATTTAACTATCATTTTCTGGTCATCCTTCCCGACAGAATGAGACCGGGGACTTATATGTCGCACGCATTTTGGTTCTTCCGTTTCATACTTCCATTCACGGCCTTGCTCGCGCTGACTATCTATATTTATCGCTACATCATGAGACCTTTACGTCACTTCCACAAAGCGACGTCTGAATTTAGCCAAGGCAACTACGATGCCCGTATCGCTGATCGCTTTAAGCTTGGTAATGATGAGCTCAGCCAGATAGCAAAAACCTTCGATATGATGGCAGAGCGCACCTCTAATGTTATTGAGCACAATCGTAATTTGATCGCGGAAATGTCCCATGAAATCCGTACGCCGTTGGCACGTGTCGAAATGGCAACGGATTGTGTCGAGAATCAAATCGACACAAGTGAGATGGTGCAAAGGATCCGCTCAGAAACCAAAGCAATGCGGCAAATGGCTGAAGATACTCTCACTTTAGCTTGGCTAGAAAACGAACGACCGGAGTTAACCAATGAAACCTTCGATGTGATCGAACTCATCGAGGCGATTGTTGAAGATGCTCAGTTTGAATACCCAAACAAGCAGATCTGCTTGCAATTGCCACAGCAAGTTGAGTTGCAGCACTCTAATCAACGTGCATTAGCTCAAGCCATCGAAAACATCATCCGCAATGGCCTGAGATACACTCCTGAAGGAGAGAGCCTTAACATCATTGGTAGCGCGACAAGCGAGCAGTTCAAGCTGATTATCTCTGATAGTGGCCCGGGACTAGACCCTATGCTAACAAGTAAGATCTTTAGACCTTTCTTTAAAGCAGACAACGATATGGGTTCGCGTAAAGGCTTTGGGGTTGGTTTAGCTCTCGCTAAGCGACATATAGAAGCGGTCAAAGGTTCGATAGAAGCAAGGAACAAGCCTTCTCCGGGACTTGATATGGTGATTGTACTACCCAACTAATCTCGTTTACTCGGGTAGAGTTGATTCCTCTACCCGCGTCATCAATTAGTCAGTCAAGCTCATTTGTAACAGTTGTAAAACTCATTTACTCACTCAATCAATAACCGCAAAATCCTTCTCGATAATAATTCTCATTACCAGTGGAGGTTACGGTCAAATGGACACCGTATTCAAGTTAAGCCCTATCGCACTACTATTAGCTACAAACTTTGCTGTAGCAGATGACACAACAGAGACCATAGAAGTCTTAGGTCAGAAAACCCTTGGCGTTGATACAACAATCACGGCTGATGATTTAGCAAAGCAGCAAGCACAAGACCTCAACGATATCTTCCGTAAAGACGCTGAAGTTAACGTCGGCGGCTCTTCCGGTATCTCACAAAAAATCTATGTTCGTGGTCTAGAAGACACCATGCTCAATATCTCTATTGATGGTGCCGAACAGTCAGGGAATCTTTTCCACCACCAAGGTCGCCTCTCTATCGAACCAGAATTACTTAAGCAAGTTGATGTGAGTGCAGGTGCTGGGCGCGCGACAAATGGCCCGGGTGCGTTAGGTGGTGCAATTCAATTTAAAACCAAAGACGCCCATGATCTACTCTCTTCTGGCGACACATTTGGCGCTCAAGTAAAAGGGGGCTACTACACAAACAACAAAGGTTATAAAGGGTCAGCAAGCCTGTATGGTGAGGTTTCTGAAGACCTAGGGCTTCTCGCTTCATTTGGCTACCAAGATACAGATAATATCGTTGATGGTCACGGTGAAGAGCAGCCTTATACCAAGTCAGAACAAAAAGTCGCCTTGCTGAAGTTATCTGGCAACATTAACAGTCACCACTATATCTCCCTCGCCTATGACTATCGTGACGATGACAGCACGCGCCTAAACCGCCCCCACTTCCAGCCAAGTTTTAAAAACGAACCTCTTAAACAGGAAGCGGATAGACAGACCATCACCGCCAATCACGTCTATACAGAGGGTGATCTCATCAAGATTGACACAACGGTTTACACCACGGAAAACCGTATTGCTCACATAGACCACCCACAGTGGGGAACCAGTGAGGGAACAATTAACACCTTTGGCGGCAAAGTCTTCAACACCGCAACATTGGCAAACAACTCCCTAATTGTGGGCGCTGACTACAAGCAAGATAAGAACAAGTTAAAAGGCTCAACCAATACCTACACGGAAAAAGGCACTGTGTACGGTTTGTTCCTTCAAGATGATTGGAACGTAACCGAATCACTGCTGCTATCTGCTGGTGCGAGATACGACTGGTATGAACTCGATGACAACCTAGATCAAAACTTTGAATCGAGCGATTTCAGCCCTAACGTTTCTGCAAATTACCGCTTCGACAATGGTCTCAGCCTCTTTGCTGGTTATGCAGAAGCCTTCAGAGGACAGCAAGTCAAAGAAAACTTCGTATTGGGCTCTAACGAAAACTCTCCAACACGTGGCCCAGAGCGAGCAAAAAACATTGAATATGGTGTCAAGTTTGCGAACGATATGTTCAGAGCGGGTGTGACCGTCTTCGACACTACTATCGATGATGTTGTCGCGTTCGATTACAACGTGCGTAAATATGTTAATGCAGGCAAACTCGAAACCTCGGGGGTAACCGCAAACGTCGGACTAACACTAGATAGCTTTTTTGCCACGTTAAGCTACAACCAATCAAAGCCAGAGCTTAATGGAAAACCTTTGAGTGACGATAATATGACTTTGGGTACGTCTGTTGGCGATACTTGGCTGTTAGATCTTAACTACCTTTGGAATGAAAACCTTGAATTTGGCTGGCATGTCACCTTGGTAGAAAAGCTCACCGATGTCGCCGATCCTAAGGTAAACCCAGAGAAGCCGGGGTACGATGTCCACGACCTATACGCTCAATGGCGTCCACTCAGCGACGAGGAACTCATTCTCACCGTATCGGTTAAAAACGTGTTTGATAAATACTACCTCGATCATGGTTCTTACCACGAATACATCGGAAGCCCTGTAGCGAAAGGTTACGCCAATGCAGGTCGTGACTTCCGCTTTAATGTTAGCTACGCATTTTAGGAGCTTGGAATGGATTCGATAAAACAATTACTCGCGATCGTCGGCATCGCTATCTTTAGCCCTTTAGTGGGTGCTGAAACTATCACAGTTGAGCACCCTATGGGCCAAACAACGCTTGAGTCTAACCCTCAAAGGGTTATCGTTTTGGGCATGGATACCTTAGACGTACTTGATAGTTTAAACATAGAGCCCGTTGGCGTGGTAAAAGCGCCAATGCCGCAGTATCTACATAAGTATCAAAGCAATAAGTACCCTGCTGTCGGTTCTTTGTTCGAACCGGACTTTGAGACTATCTATACCCTTAAACCTGACTTAATCATTGCTAGTAACCGCAGCTCAGAGTCTTACTCAGAACTGACAAAAATTGCACCAACCGTGGTGTTTATGGCTGACCCTGCAAACTACTGGGCAACCACACAAGAAGCATGGCGCATGCTGGGTAAAATTTTTGATAAGAGCGAGCAAGTAGAAAAACTTATCGCGGAAAAACAACAGCAGATTGATGCTATTAAATCGAAGACAACCCCGGCACATCAAATCATGTTAGTCATGACCAATGGGGGCAAGTTGACCGTGTTCGGCGCACAATCTCGTTACAGTGCTCTGTATAAACTTTTTGGTTTTTCAGAAGTTAGCGTTAATGAGGGAAATAAAACTCACGGTGATTTGATTAGCTACGAGTTTATTGCAAACGCCAATCCACCCTACTTGCTAATCCTCGATAGAGATCAAGCCATTGGACGTGATTCTGGTGAGGCCTTTAAAAAGCTCAATAACCCTTTGGTAGCGCAAACGGGAGCCGCTAAGAATGGCCACATTCACTATCTTAACCCACATGCTTGGTACATCTCAGCCAGCGGTATTCAAGCGACACAATTTATGATTGATGACGTCAACGCCGTGCTGAATTAAACCATCACTAAAAAGCCAGCCAGTATCCACTGCTGGCTCTTTACTCAGAAAACTCAGAGAAGAACATCACTTGATTTCGCCCTTTTGACTTAGCTTTAAATAGCGCTCGATCCGCTTCGTCAAACAATGCGGTGTGAGGCAAGTTGATTCTTCCATCCCACAAAGCGCCACCAATACTCACAGTAACAAAATCACAATCGGCATGAGCATGAGGTATTTCAAGTTTCTCAACCTCATAACGCAACGCTTCAGCAACCTTCTTAGCCTCTTCAATCGTGGTGTTACGCAGAATAAAAGCAAACTCTTCACCCCCTATTCGCGCGAACACATCTCTTTTACGGCTGGTAATTCGGCTCAATGCCTGACAAATATTTTGTAAGCAGTAGTCACCGAGTTGATGCCCATAGTGGTCGTTATACTGTTTGAAATAATCAATATCCAAAATCAGCAAGGCAAAGTCTTCATCACTCTCGTGACTCTGGCGCATGGTATTTTCCATCGCCTGCTCATAAACTCTGCGGTTAGCAATCCCAGTCAGGGGGTCTAGGCTCGCCATACGCAACAGTTCTTGTTCTTTCTTGCGAAAATGCTTGTTGGTGCTATCCAGCAAATAGTTATAGGTCATAGAGAGATTGGAGTAGCTTGAACCGTGGTCGACTTCGAGATGCTTTTCTTCATCATGACTTTTGACTACGCGATCAAACTGTTCCATCAAGTCAATGAGCTCATCCTTCATACCATGCTCTCCAAAATTAAGCCCGATGGTTTCGGTTTGAGCCGACACGCGGAGAGGATGAAAATGGTTAATGAGTTTGAGTAGTGGATAGCTCACCCCGACCACCCATACAGCGGTTGAGGCGATACCCGTCAACTGTATAAATAACTGATCAATTCGGCTAGCAGCATGGAGCTGATCTATTGGCGCAAATAATGCGACCGCGAGGGTCCCCCACACTCCACCGCCTAAGTGAACAGGGACGGCTGATACCACATCATCTAATCGGAGTTTTTCTAAGAGGCTAACCAGTATCACACTAATGCATCCGCCAACTGCACCAATGGCAACCGCTCCTGCCAAGTTAGCAATATTGGCACTTGCTGAGATAGACACTAAGCCAGCCAAAAGTCCATTCAATATGTAACGCGTACCACGCATGGAGTGGATGTTCCAAGACAACAATAAGGCACTAAAACCGCCGGTACAGGCTGATATCGCCGTATTTGAAAATATCTTTGCTAGGTTTTCATCAGGATGGATTACGCTACCACCATTAAAGCCGAACCAACCAATGAAAAGTAGAAACGTGCCAAGCGCAGAAAGAGGTAAGTTTTGGCTGTACATTTCTCTTGGTTTACCATCTTCGGTATAGCGACCTAGACGCGCACCGACAACAACAATGGCAACCAGAGCGATCCACCCACCGACAGAGTGAACCACTGTAGAGCCTGCAAAATCAATGAAGCCGCGTTCAGCGAGCCAACCCATTCCCGTTGACTTAATATGGGTGCCATTCCAAATCCAATGGCCCACAACTGGGAACAACAAGGTTGCAGTAATCAATGAGCTAATTAAGTAGCCTGAGAACCGCATCCGTTCGGCCACCGCGCCAGATAGAATGGTCGCTGCGGTGCCACAAAACATCATTTGGAATAGAAAGAATGCGAGAATCAACGGCACTGTTTGTTCTGACAAAACAAACAAGTCCGTCCCTATCCACCCGTTCCAGCTTTCCCCATACATAAAGCCAAAACCGATTAACCAATAAAACAGGCCACTGACACAGAAATCGGCGACATTTTTGAGCGAGACATTAATGTTGTTTTTGTTACGAACCAACCCACTTTCAAAGCAAGTAAAGCCCGGCTGCATCAGAAGAACTAATGCAGTACACAACAGAATCCAGGTAATGCTAATCGTGTCGCTTTCGATCATGGCTAGGCCCAAAAGGTCGCTCTATTTTACCTTTGTTATTAACCGAGCATAGTTAAGTGACGGAGTATTCTCCACTTTTCTCTAAGGTATTACCTTCTAGGCCATTCAAAATGAACTTTGGAACAAACTAAGACAAAAAATAAAAATTGATAATGCGAATTTTAAAGAACACGCCTTAACCTTCTATTAGGTACACCTTCTCCCCACTTTGTTTTAAGTGGGCGATAACTCCCTTACGCGTAAGATTGTTTTCATGGAGAAATACGGCAAGTTCTTCGGTTATTCTTCCTATTGTTCGCACTTCAAAACACTGCTCGCCTTTGCGAATCAGATAAGCATCTGTTTTCTTCTCGTTCTGTTCAATTTTATCAAACAGATACTCCTTACTGATGCCTGCATCTTTCAGCAGTTTATAGGCGACTTCGAGCACAGCTTCACTATTTTCCTTAATGAGTTCGTCGCAGGCGGCATTGAACTCATTCCTCACACTTTCGATCGTTTCGTTGTCAGCATGTTCAAGTAGTATTTTTAAATGCTTACTTTTATATGAAACCATATTTGGAAGTTCAGGAATAAGACTACTTCCTTTGACCGTTTCATTCGCTGAAACTTTAGTATCATTATCAACAATCACGATTTATAAACCCATACAACTAAAACTGTTTTACATTAAACATTTTAAAATATTTTCAGTCAACCCAATTGTATTTTGATTTCATTTATCTTTATTTGAATGCACTTCGCTATCTAAGCGATACACAATTAATTGCGACTTTCGACAATCAAGCCCCAGTTATTTTCTTTGTTATTTTTATCAGTTAAGCAAAGTATTGTTTGCCATTATTGAAACCATCTGCTGCAATTAGTCCATCGAATAGTCAGTACAAGTATCCAGATGAATTTACGTACTTTTTTAATGATGGCAGTCGTATTAACTTTCGCCGGTTGTGCCACCTATGCTGGGCTAAATTACGACCAGTTATTTGGCGAGCCTAGCGTGCAAGAGCGCCGAACTGATTTGAATAGCTCGGAGAGTGATTTCTTCCTTGCCGAGGTTAAACCTATTCTCGATAAACGCTGTGTAGTCTGCCACGCTTGTTACGATGCTCCTTGCCAACTAAAAATGTCATCGGTTGAAGGCATTGACCGTGGCGCGAGCAAAGAGCTGATTTATCAAGGCACTCGTCTTACAGCAGCCACACCTCATCGACTATTTGAAGATGCTCAAACCACCCAAGAGTGGCGCGAGCTCGGCTTTAACCCAATACTTAACGAACGCGTACAAAACCCAACAGCTAATTTAGAGGCAGGGCTTGTCGCTCGTATGCTAATGCAAAAAGAGGCCCACCCTCTTCCAGATCAAGCTCAACTCGAAGGCTTTGACTTTTCGGTTGATCGCTCTCAAGTTTGCCCGACAATTGAAGAGTATGACCAATACTTACAAGACTACCCGACTTGGGGTATGCCTTATGGAATGCCAAACCTCGCTTCCAACGAATACTCCACGTTAATAAGTTGGCTTCAAGATGGCGCGACAATGAATCAGCCGCTACCTTTGACTTCAGCTCAAGCACAGTTAGTCAGCGAATATGAAACACTACTCAACAAAAGCCCTCGTAAGGTTCAACTTACTGCTCGCTACATATACGAGCATTTGTTCTTGTCGCATTTATACTTTTCCGACTTAAACGAACAGCATCCACGCTTTTTCACTCTAGTGCGTTCAAGTACACCGCCCGGTCAACCTGTAAAACGTATTGCGACCCGAAGACCATACGATGATCCAGGCATTTCTCGCGTTTACTACCGATTGATACCCGAGCAAGGCACCATTGTTGACAAGACCCATATGCCATTCGCTTTGAACGAAGACCGAATCAACGATTGGAAAGAGTGGTTTATCGACGCCGATTACGATGTCGCGAAGCTTCCAGGTTATACCCCTGATGTTGCTGCAAACCCGATGACAGCATTTATTGACCTACCGGTTAAAGCTCGCTTCAAGTTCATGCTCGACAATTCGCAGAATACGATCAATGCCTTTATTAAAGG
This sequence comes from Vibrio sp. R10-SF1-ISO8, assembly GCF_059833805.1. Classification (NCBI taxonomy): domain Bacteria; kingdom Pseudomonadati; phylum Pseudomonadota; class Gammaproteobacteria; order Vibrionales; family Vibrionaceae; genus Vibrio; species Vibrio sp. R10-SF1-ISO8. The sequence continues at coordinate 121,149 of NZ_JCBDHL010000012.1, forward strand.
ACCAGTTTGTCGTGGACAGTTAGCGCTAAATGTCATCAATGACCGCTTCTGGGTGTTCTTTTTAGACCCAGACAAAGCGGATATCCCTGAAGTAAACGAGTTTTATCATACCCAAGCTGACAACTTAAAGCTGCCAGGAGAGCTTGAAAGCAATACCTTACCTATCACCAACTGGGTCTCTTACTCAAGGCAGCAAGCACGTTATTTACAGGCAAAATCTGACTTTATCAACCAGTGGTTTAAAGATGGCAAACATTTAACCACGGATGTCATTTGGACAGGAGAAGGAACGAATCAGAACGCAGCCCTTACAGTATTCAGGCACTTTGATAGTGCATCTGTTGTTCAAGGCTTAGTCGGCACACCGCCCAAAACAGCTTGGGTGTTGGATTATGCTCTCATCGAGCGCATCCACTATTTACTTGTCGCTGGATTCGATGTGTACGGCAACTTCGGACATCAGTTAATGACGAGGATGTTTATGGATTTCTTACGCCTTGAAGGTGAAAGTAATTTCGTTGCCCTACTGCCTAGAGATATGCGCCATAAAGAACACTCAAGCTGGTACAAAGACCAAAGTGCTCAGCTTAGTGACTTCTTACAACGCAACGTTAAGCCGTTTGATCAACCTACACAAGTGCCGTATCAAACAGACGATCCAAAAGCTGAGCTATACGATATTTTACAGACTCAACTTGCTCCTGTGCTGACTAATCGCTTCAAAATCGAACAAACAGGAATGACGCTTGAAAATGAGCAACTGCTGCGCAGTATAGATAAGATCAAAGGCAAAGGGCTTATCTATCTGCCTCAGATAATGATGTTAATGATTGAGTCTGATAACGGTAAAGATCAGCTCTACACCTTGTTGCACAATAATGCTCATACCAACATCTCTAGTCTATTTGATGAGGAAAGTAACCGCGATCCGACCAATGATGATCTTACTTTGGTTCGTGGAGTGATCGGTAGCTACCCAGCTGCGTATCTATCCCTTAAAGAACAGCAAGTGCCAAAACTGGTCGAAATGTTGAAAAATATTTCGAGCGAGGAAGATTACGTTAAGCTGTTGGATACCTTTGCAATTCGTCGTAGTTCAGACCAATTTTGGCCATTTAGCGATAAAATTCACGCATGGTATCAAGAGGATCAACCTATCGAATTTGGCCTGCTTGACTACAATAGATTTGAGAATAGGTAGAACCGTTCAACTGCGCATGACACGCTCAGGGAGGTGACTATGGGTATCAATGACAGCATTAGAGCTTTGGAACAACAAATTTATGTTGCCTGCTCAGAAGGTGATTACGACACCGTACAGATGCTTGAACATCAGCTTGATAGCCTTAGGAACAAGGCTGAACATCCTTTCGATGATGATCCTTATGCTCCTGAAGGGAAAATAATCCCTGATGATGACTGGTACTAACGAAAACGCCCCATCGTAATTTACATGGGGCTTTCTTTTGCCCATCGCCCATTACACACGTATAATTCACTCCTCTATAAACAGCGCTTTACAAAGCAATTTTAATCGCTATCATTTGCACGCAAACGATTGCCTCACTTTTTATGTGCCTATTTTGAGGGTTTTATGCTGTCTGATATTGAGATCTGTCGCGATACTACACTAATGCCAATTTCCCAAGTTGCTGAGCGTGCTGGTCTGCATGCAAATGAATTCCATAGCCAGGGAAAACACAAGGCTAAAGTAACTTTAGAAAGCTTAGCGCGCTTGCAAAACAACGTCACCGGAAAACTCGTATTGGTGACTGCAATAACCCCTACTCCACTTGGCGAAGGAAAAACGGTTACTACAATTGGCTTATCTCAAGGCATCGCCAAACTTAATCGCTCCGTTATGGCCTGTATACGCCAGCCTTCAATGGGCCCTGTTTTTGGTGTCAAAGGAGGTGCGGCTGGCGGTGGTTACTCTCAGGTCGCTCCAATGGAAGAATTAAACCTTCACCTGACGGGTGATATTCATGCCGTTACTGCAGCACATAACTTAGCTGCAGCTGCGATTGATGCACGTATCTATCATGAGCAACGCCAAGGCTTTAAAGACTTTGAACAGCGCAGTGGATTAACTGCCCTCAAAATTGACCCTCAACGCGTTGTCTGGAAACGTGTCATGGACCACAACGACCGAGCACTGCGTATGGTGACGGTCGGCATGAACGAAGCGAACAAGACCATTAATGGCTTCGAACGCCAAGATGGATTTGACATCTCTGCCGCTTCCGAGCTGATGGCAATTCTTGCGCTCGCTTCTGACTTAAAAGACCTTCGTGCTCGTATTGGCCGAATTGTTGTCGCATACGATATCGATGGCAAACCTATCACCACGGAAGATTTGCAGGTCGCAGGTGCCATGGCCGTCAGCATGAAAGAAGCGATTGAGCCAACCTTGATGCAGACGTTAGAAGGCGTTCCAACGCTTATCCATGCGGGCCCGTTTGCAAATATTGCTCACGGTAACTCGTCTATTATCGCAGACAACATCGCGACAAAACTGTGTGAATTCACCGTAACGGAAGGTGGATTTGGTTCTGATATGGGTTTTGAGAAAGCCTGTAACATCAAAGCTCAGATGTCAGATAAATCACCAGATTGTGCCGTCATTGTTGCCACTTTACGCGGTTTAAAAGCTAACTCAGGGCTGTACGATTTAAAGCCCGGCCAAGCAATACCAGAAATGCTGTTTGAGAACGACGAAAAGGCCCTCATCGCCGGATTCGATAACTTAAAATGGCATATCGACAACGTAAACAAATACGGCGTGCCTGCGGTTGTTGCAATAAACCGTTTCCCTCAAGATAGTGACCAAGAGCTTCAAGCTCTAAAAGCCATGATTGAAGCTTTACCAAATGATGTTGAAGTCGCTATCAGCGAAGGGTTCGCTAGAGGTGGCGTAGGGACACTAGAACTAGCAGAGAAAGTCGTTGCTCAATGTGACAAAACAGCCCACTTCAAGCCACTGTATCAATTTAGCCAAACGACTGAAGAGAAGCTAATGGCTGTGGCTGAAGCAGGTTATGGCGCATGTGGTATTACTCTTAGTTACCAAGCAAGAAAACAGCTTGATGAGTTAAAACAGCATGGCTTCGACAACTTAGCGGTTTGCCTTGCAAAAACACCACTGTCTATTTCCACCAATGGCAGCATTAAAGGTGCGCCTTCTGGCTTCGATGTGCCAATCCGTGAGTTACGACTGTGTGCGGGTGCGGGCTTTGTTTATGCGCTTTGTGGCAATGTAATGACGATGCCGGGCTTGCCAGAGAAGCCTGCGTTTATGAATCTCGATCTCGATGATAAAGGAAACATTGTAGGCTTGAGCTAAAGTCAGTGAGACTAGCATGGCCCTTACAAAACACCGGCAAGATCTACTGTAGCATTCCAATATATCTTTCAGGCTTCGTGAATCGCCGACCAATTCAGCACTATATCCTGTTTAGTGCTGAAGTTAACCTCCAAATCACGCAAATTTGTTCTACATAAAGTGAGCAAGATCTATACAAATCTTGAATAATTCACACCAATAGTGACTGCTATTCAACATATTGCCCATGAAAATAGAGTGATAATCTCAACTATGAGAACATACGTAATCTGTTGAATAAGGTGACATTCCTCTGTGTCTGACGTTCCTTGCATCTGCATGATAACAAGCTGAGCGCGTACTAGCCCCGACTGAGTAGCCATATTACAAAGTGCAGCGTGTTCAACAGTGTATGTTTAACTTTTTGAATGAGAGATCTATGAATAGAACAACGTTAATTGCACTCGCTGTGAGCTCTGGTCTTGCTTTCAGTTCAGTTGCGCAAGCTGCCACCCCTAAAACCGCTTTTGTACACCTATTTGAATGGGGATGGGAAGATATTGCTACGGAATGCGAGACATTCCTTGGTCCAAAAGGCTTTGCCGCAGTGCAAATCTCACCACCAAACAAAACCATATCGGGCAACCAATGGTGGACTCGTTATCAACCTGTCAGTTACGCATTTGAGAGCAGAAGTGGTGATAGAGCCCAATTCCAAAGCATGGTTCAGCGCTGTAAAGCAGCAGGTGTCGACATATACCTTGATGCCGTAATCAACCATATGGCGGCATGGAACCGTTCGTTTCCAGAAGTCCCGTACGGAAGCAACGATTTCCATACCTGTACCAGTTCCGACATCGATTACGGCAACCGTTGGCAAGTACAAAACTGTGACCTAGTTGGACTCAATGATCTTAAAACTGAGTCTGAGTATGTTCGCCAGAAAATCGCTGATTACATGAATGATGCGACCAGCATGGGTGTTGCAGGCTTTAGAATTGATGCAGCTAAACACATTCCTGCTGGCGATATTGAAGCGATTAAGAGCAAGCTCACGGGCAACCCATATATATTCCAAGAAGTGATTGGCGCTTATTCAGAGCCCGTCAAACCTTCAGAATACAAACACATCGGCAATGTTACTGAGTTTGACTACGCACGACGTGTCGGCCCGGCGTTTAGAAATAGCGACATTGCTAGCCTGCGTAATATAGGCTATGAACTCGAGCTATCCAGTAGCGATGCCGTGACATTCGTAACTAACCATGATGAAGAGAGACACAATCCAAATGGTCCTATTTGGCACGGCGTCTCTGGCAATGGCTACTATCTTGCAAACATCTTTACCCTCGCCTACCCATATGGTTATCCAAAAATCATGTCGGGTTACTTCTTTGGTGGTGACTTTGATGCAGGCCCACCGAGCAATGGCGTGCACACTGGTGATGCATGTAGTTTTGATGGCGGTAGCTGGGTGTGTGAACACAAATGGCGCGGCATTGCCAACATGGTGGCGTTTAGAAATCATACCGCAGCAGAGTGGAAAATCACGGATTGGTGGCAAAATGGTAACGACCAAATTGCCTTCGGCCGAGGTGGCCTAGGCTATGTGGTGATCAATAAACGCTATGGTAGTGAACTCTCTCAACGTTTGCACACAGGTATGCCAGACAATGTCTACTGCAACATCATTGAAGCAAACTACGATGAGCAAACTGGCGACTGTGTGGTGGCTGCGGGAGCTCAAGGCCCAACAACGATTACCGTCAGCGGTGGTTATGCCGATTTCTCGGTGGCGGGCGACCACGCCGCCGCAATTCATATCGGTGCGGTAGTGGGTGAAGCCTGTACAGATTGCAACCCAGATCCTGAACCAGCAGTCGAGCAAGAGATCTGTTTTGATAACCAGCAGAACTTCAATGCTCCAACGCTTTACTACTGGAATGTAGCAGCCGAGTCGACCATCGATAATGCCACTTGGCCTGGTGTTCAAATGCAGCTCAAGAATGGGGTTTATTGCCACAACTTTGGCACTAAGATCAGCAGCGCTCAAGTTATCTTTAGCGATCATGGTGCCAACCAGACAGACGATCTTAACGCTTCTCAAGGTGCGCTCTGTTACCTATCGGGGGTATGGGCTCCGCTTAGCCAGTGCAGCAATGAAGGTAAAGAAGTATGGTATTTCCGAGGTACGCCGAACCAATGGGGCTTAACTCAGCTAAGCTACGATGCTTCAGCTAAGAAGTACTACACCGTTCAGTCGTTTGCAGGAGAAGAGAACCCAGCGCGCTTTAAGATTGACAATGGCAGCTGGACTGAAGCCTATCCTAGTTCCGACTATGTGGTCAGTGACTATGCGACCTATCGAATTACGTTCGACAGTGAAACCAAAGCAATCTCTGTAACACAACAAAACTAACCAAATAAAGGCTTTCATCTCACACGAGGTGAAAGCCTTATCCTCCGAATTGCCCCAACAATCAACGATGTAACTCCTTGCTGAAGTAGCACCACCAGTGAAGTTAATCCCAAGATCATGTACCATTGAAACATTACTCGAACAGACCGGATGTTTTCATGGAAGCAGAGTTACTGGAAATCAAAAATTTCCTATCCCAACACCCACCTTTTGACGAACTCGAAGACAATGTACTCAACTATGTCACCAAGCACGTTGAGATTTCTTACTACCGTGAAGATACGCCTATCATCCACTTTGGCGATGAAATTCACGATCTCTATATGGTACGAAGCGGTGTTGTTGAAGTTTATCGACGCAAAGGCGAGCTCTATAACCGTCTTGATGAGGGTTCCTTGTTTGGTCAAATGGGTCTACTCACAAACAACAAAGTGCGTTTCCCTGCCAAAGCGATAAAAGATACTCTGCTCTACTGTATTCCTGAGGCAGTCTTCCAAGAACTCTATGACGAGCATGAGACTTTCGCTGACTTCGTTGAAGTGGAAGATACCGCTCGTTTGCGCCAAACCGTCTCTAATAGTAGTGAACAAAACGACCTGACAACGTCCAAAGTAAGAACTCTGCTCACCAGCGAAGCGCCAACGATTCCGAAATCTGAATCCATTCAGAATGCAGCGATTAAGATGGCGGAAGAAAATGTCTCTTCACTGTTGATCATCGACCCAGACGTGGCTCAAGACGATGAAGATGATAACAACCCACTGGTTGGTATCATCACTGACCGTGACCTATGTACCCGGGTCCTCGCCCAAGGCTTAGACCCAAGCGATGATGTATCTACCGTTATGACCACAGAAGTCATTTCGCTCGACCATAACGCTTATGTATACGAAGCCATGCTGACGATGCTGCGTTACAACGTCCATCATCTTCCTGTCCTCAAAGACAAACAGCCGATTGGCATCATCGAGGCTACGGATATTGTCCGTTACGAATCTCAGAACTCTCTACTGCTAGTCAGTACCATTTTCCAGCAACAGTCCGTCGAAGAGCTTTCTACCCTTTCAGAGCAAGTAAAAGACAGTTTTGTACGTTTAGTAAATGAAGACGCCAACTCACATATGGTGGGTAGTGCGATGTCGGTGATAGGTCGAAGCTTCAAACAACGCATCATAGAACTTGCAGAAGAAGAACTTGGTGAGCCTCCCGTACCCTACTGTTTTGTTGCTCTAGGCTCGATGGGGCGAGACGAACAACTGCTGGTCACCGACCAAGACAATGCCATCATTCTTGATAACACCTTTGTAAAAGAACAACACGATAGTTACTTTGCTCAGCTCGCTAAAATTGTCTGTGATGGTTTAGATAAATGCGGTTACACCTACTGTACCGGCGACATTATGGCAACCAATCCGGATTGGCGTATGACTCGTACCGAATGGGAAGAGTGTTTTGCTGATTGGATTGATGACCCAAACCCTAAAGCCCTACTTAACGCCTCGATATTTTTTGACCTCGACGGTGTTTATGGTCGATTAAAATGGGCCGAGCACCTCAATGGGTTTATTGTGCGCCGTGCACGTAAGAACAATCGCTTCCTCGCCTGCTTAGCCCGCAATGCTATGAACCGCACTCCACCTCTCGGCTTCTTCAAAGACTTCGTGATGGAGAAAGATGGTCAGCATAAGAACTCCATCAATCTTAAACGTCGCGGAACTGCGCCACTCGCAGATTTGATTCGTGTGCATGCGCTCGCCGTTGGCTCTCGCTCTAAGAACTCTTTTGAGCGATTAGATGATATTCACGAGGCAGGCATTCTACCTAAAGGTAAAGCTCGAGACTTAAGTGATGCACTCGAATTTATTTCTATGGTTCGAATTCGCCACCAAGCTCTAGACGTTGAAAACAAGATTGATCCTGATAACAACATTGAGCCGGAAAACCTGTCAGATTTTGAGAGACGCAATTTAAAAGACGCATTCCAGATCCTAAGTAACGCGCAAAACTTCTTGAAGTTCCGTTACCAAGCCAGCAACAACTTTAAGTGAGGTGGCTATGCTGAATAAGATTATGTCTCCTCCCTCTATTGACTGGCAAACTAAGTTCAGCCGTAAGTTAGAGGTCGCGCAGAACCAGGCTTTAAAGCAATACTATCAAGCAGGAGTGCCCGCCCCTTCGACCCCACTCGAAGAAGTCACGTTTCTTGCTATGGACTTCGAAACAACGGGGCTTGATTCCGATCAAGATGACATCATTACCATAGGTACGGTGCCTTTTAACCTCAATCGCATTTTTATCAATCAGGCACAGCACTGGACTGTCAAACCTCGCAAGCAGTTAGCCGAAGAGTCGGTGGTCATTCACGGCATTACCCACAGCGATGTGCTGGACGCCCCAGATCTGATTGGCGTTTATGAAGAGATACTCGCTCAGATGGCAGGAAAGGTAATGGTGGTTCATTACCAGCGAATCGAGAGAGAGTTCTTCGACAAGGCGCTCAATGCACGAATTCGAGAGGGAATCGAGTTTCCTGTTGTCGACACGATGCACATTGAAACCCAACTACAGCAAAAAGCCAGCGGTGGGATTTTAAACAAGATAAGAGGTAAAAAGCCTGAATCAGTAAGACTAGGAGCAAGTCGCTCTCGGTATGGGTTACCGCTCTACACGCCACACCATGCATTGACTGATGCGGTGGCGACAGCTGAACTTCTGCAAGCACAAATTGCCCATCACTACGATAGGAATATGCCTATCAGTCAACTATGGATTTAGGACGGCACACACATTAAAAAAGGGACGATATTCGTCCCTTTTTCGTTTTAATATGATAAATGCGCTTATCGCTTCTCGGTACGCATACCCATTAGCAAGCTGATACACATCAATAGCAATACAAAGGTAAATGGCAACGCTGTTGAAATAGCACCTGCTTGAAGCGCTTGAACCGCCTCTGAGCCACCAATCCATAGCAGAGCTACTGCAATCGCACCTTCCATGAATGCCCAGAAAACACGTTGAATCACAGGCGCATCCACCTTACCACCAGCGGTAATACTATCGATTACCAAGGATCCAGAATCCGATGAGGTAATAAAGAACACCAGAACAAGAATCACAGCAATGATAGATAGGATCGAACCAAACGGAAGTACATCGAACATTTGGAACATAGCCAGTGATACATCGGTAAGGCCTTCTGAACCTAGTTCACCAACACCGTTAATCACTTGGTCAATTGCCATACCGCCGAATGTCGACATCCAAAGTAATGTCACTGCTGTTGGTACTAGCAATACTGCCGTGATGAATTCACGGACTGTACGCCCTTTAGAAACACGTGCGATAAACATACCAACAAATGGCGACCAAGAAATCCACCAAGCCCAGTAGAATACAGTCCAGCCTTGGAACCAAGCTTCATCTTCACGGCCGTGAGGGTTACTTAATGGTACTAAGTTTTCCAAGTAAGCCATTAGTGTCGTACCAATATTACCGACAACCATTGCGTAGCCAATCAGTGCAACCAAAATCAGCAGTAGGAAAGCAACAATCATGTTGATGTTACTGATAACCTTTACGCCACCATCAATACCACGAAGTACCGAAACGACAGCAAGCATGGTCACTACTGTGATAACGACAATTTGTAGCCCTAGACCAGACTCAATACCGAACACATGATGAATACCACTTGCCGCCTGTTGAGCGCCTAAACCCAGCGATGTCGCCAAACCAAACAAAGTTGCCAGTACAGCAAGAATATCAACAATATGACCTGCCCAACCCCAAGCGCGATCGCCCAGAATTGGATAAAAGATTGAGCGAATAGAAAGTGGTAACCCTTTGTTGTAAGCAAAGAAAGCGAGCGATAATGCCACTACACCGTAAATTGCCCATGGGTGCAGCCCCCAGTGGTACATTGTCGCACCTAGCGCTAATTTAGCCGCTTCAGGCGTATTTGCTTCGACACCAAGTGGCGTTTCATACCAACCAGTAAAATAGGCTACTGGCTCTGCGACACTCCAGAACATTAGGCCAATGCCCATACCTGCAGCAAACAGCATTGAAAGCCAAGAAAGGTAAGAGTAGTCAGCTGTAGCGTCAGTACCACCTAGGCGAATCTTACCTAGAGGTGAAACTATCAAAGCTAAGCAGAAGATAACGAAGATGTTCCCCGACCAGATAAACAACCAGTCAAAGCTACCTATAATCTGCCACTTAATTCCATCCAGAGTCGCTTTAGCAGACTCTGCATCCATAACCAGAACTGCAATCAAAAATACTGCAATCAAACCTGCACTCCAGCCAAATACTGGATTGTGCACATCGAATCCCCATTTCTGTACATTATCTTGACCGATTGTATAGTCGGTACTGTCGATACTGTACTTATCTATGCCTTTAGTCATCATTCCTCTCTAGCATCTGATCCTTAATGTGTATCAGCAAATCACTCTTAAATCATTAGAGTTAAAATTGATTTTTGTAACAATGCAATCTGATACAGCTCCCAATATTGTACGCTTCTTGTCGTTTTGTGCCAGTAATAAGCTGTTTTTTCGCCACAATTTAGGAAAATGGTGACCTGAACGATTGGATATTAATCAATTTGAGTTACACTCAAAATTCAATACTGTTTGAGTACTAAATAAGTACACTAAACCATAAACAAGAGAGGGCAAAAACAGTGTGAAAAATTGTGATAATTGAGACTTTTTTTCGTCGATTTTTTCAGGTATTTTTCGCCTACTTTTTTCCATCAACTCTCGACCAACCAAGGAAACGCATTGGAAAAGCACGAAGAAGTTCTGATCTCGATCCGCCAAATCATTCGAGCGATCGATTTACACTCAAAAAAACTCAGTAAAGAGTCTGGTCTTACTGGCCCTCAACTTATCCTAATGCGTTCGATTAAAGAGCTAGGTGAAGTAACCATTCGCCAACTTTCGGACCACACCAACATGAGTCAAGCGACGGCGACAACCATTCTCGATCGCTTAGAACGCAATGGGCTTGTACAGCGAGTGCGTAGTGTCAAAGATAAGCGTAAAGTTCATGCGTACTTAACTGAAAAAGGGCAAGCTCTATTGCTAGAAGCCCCAACCCCACTACAGCAAAGCTTTATTACCAAATTCCAGCGTTTAGAAGAATGGGAGCAATCGCTTCTGCTCTCTTCGGTTCAACGTATCTCTTCAATGATGAATGCGGAAGATATTGACGTGGCTCCTGTCCTCGAATTGGGTAGCATTACTAAACCTGAATAACCACCCAGAAATTTGCTTTCATCCTGCTTTGAGCATACGTTTATTGAACAACAATAATAAACTCTAACTAGCAGTCAAAGAGGATGTAATGGGTAAGAGTGATACATTACATAAGCAACATGACGAGGCGATACTCGACTTAACGCAACAAAAACAGTTGCTAAAGGTTATCGCCACTATAACGCTACTCGTGTTCGTACCACTCGGCATTAAGAACATTATGATTGGCGAGTTGATGCTAGGTATTGTACTGCTCGCCTTTGAAATTTCTCTGTTACTCGAAGTCACTGCCATTGTTTACAATAAGCAGACGTTTTTTAGTTATTACCTACCGCTTTCTCTACTCATCATATCCGCGATCTTAACCGTTGCTATTTTCGGTACACTGGGGACGTATTGGCTTTACCCAGTCGTTATCGGTATCATTTTTCTTCTGCCAAAACGTGAAGCCATCATTTCCAACGCAATTATCATTATTGCTTCAGGCTACGCAGCGACACTCCATGTTGACCATGGGATTACCGCTCGTTACGTCATCTCTTTGATTGTCACGGCGATCTTGGTTCACGTGGTTGTTGGAGCCGTACGTAAACTACAGGCTGACATGCATAACTTACTCGTCCGTGACCCTATGACTGGCGCATTTAATCGTCATGAACTAAACAGCTCCCTTCAAGACGCGGTTGAGCACTACTCCACTTCCACCATAGCCATCGTGGACGTCGATCGATTTAAGTACATCAATGACCGCTATGGCCATGACGTAGGAGACCGAGTGCTAATGGTGATTGTTAAAACCTTCAATCGCTATATGGGGCCGTCGGATAAGCTGTTTCGTTTAGGCGGGGATGAATTTCTTCTTATTTTTCATGGAAAAGATCGGCTTCTTACCGAAGAGATCATGAACTATATCGCCAAAGAAATCAGGCATACTGTTCATGCTAACTCTACAGGGATAACCATCAGCGTAGGCGTCGCTGAATCCGAACCTTTTACAGAAATTCGTGAATGGATGAAACGTGCAGACTTAGCGTTATACGAGTCAAAACGTCTAGGGCGCGACAAGGTGTCATACTATACGCCCTCCATGTCGGCGCAATTTGAACAACGTGAAATTGAAATATCTGGGCGCGCTAACCTCCGCTAAAAATTGGCAGCTCACTCCCCCCTTTGACTTGGCGAATGGCCAAATGGGTGTGTATGTCTTTGACGTTTTCTAAACGCTGCAACTTACGAGTGAAAGACTCATATCCTGCTAAATCATGACTTACCACTTCTAAAAGGTAGTCATAAGCTCCAGAAACGACATGGCAGCTAATCACCTCGTCCATTTCTTGAACTGCTTGCTCAAAGTCATCAATACTCGACGCTTGGTGATTGTTTAAGCTGACCTCTACAAACACTGTCATGCCCACACCAATAAGGTCTTTATTCAGGCTTGCACGATAATTAGCGATGATTCCAGACTCTTCAAGACGCTTAATTCTTCGCGCGCAAGGTGAAGCGGACAAACCGACCTTATCTGCGATATCTGCCGTAGACTGACGAGCATCTTGTTGAAGCAAACGTAAAATGTGCTTATCAATTCGATCCATAACTTATGCGCCTTTTTCTAGCATACTAACCACTTATATTGACTGATTCAGCCAATCTAACTTCATATTGTAATGAATATTGCCAGATTTCACCTCAAGATACGTCTCATAATGTTCACAAGTTAAATTTTGGTCACGTATGGATATGCTTTCTGGACATTTGGCAATGATTGCCACGCTATTACTTTGGTCTGGTTTCTTTCTTTCACTGAGAAGTGGAGCGCACTCAGAACTGCTCACAGCAGATATCGCGCTCACGCGCTTTATCATTCCCTGTGTCGTGTTGACCCCCCTCGTTTACAAAGCCAGAGAGGCGATCCTAGCGGTACCTAAACGCTATCTTCTCGGTATGTTTATAGGTAGCGGCTTACCTTACCTCCTGATCGCTGGTACGGGAATGAAATTCGCTCCAGTTTCTGATGGCAGTGCCCTTATCCCCGGCACACTCCCGCTTTTTGTGTCTGGAATAGCAGTATTGCTTTTTAAGCAGCCACTCAGTACTCACCGACTTTTTGGATTAGCGCTTGTGATTGGTGGTATCGTCACCTTTCTGATGCAAAGTGTTGGCAATTCTCATTCAGATTTACTGCAAGGTCAGATGCTGTTTCTTATCGGCAGCGCAATGTGGGCCACCTTCACTATTTGTGCCCGTGTCTCGAACCTAAATCCGTTAGCGGCCTCTGGACTAATCTCTCTGATGTCCATGTTAGCCCTCTGCGGTCTTGTTTTTGCAGGTGTACTCGACAGCTATCTCTATCAGCACAGTCCTATGGCGTGGCCATGGAGAGAGCTAGGTGGGCACATCATGCTGCAAGGCGTTGGGGCAGGTTTAATCGCTGCTTTTACTTACCTTCATGCTATATCAGTCTTAGGGGCTGAGCGCACCGCCGCATTTGGCGCAGCAACCCCAGCGGTTGCAACTCTGCTTGCGATTCCTGTTTTCAATGAGCACCCTTCGCCATTAAGCTGGCTAGCGCTGAGTCTTATTTGTGTAGGGAGTTTAATTGCGAGCAACATACTGATGAAAAAAGACACATCGCTGCAGTATCAACCGCCATCATTTAAGTCGGGTGTTAAGTAATCCAACTAAGTGGTTATTTTTGATGTTGTGGTCTTAACTCGGTATAGTTCTGCACTTACCTAGCTATAGTGGAATCAGACATTGAAAACACCTTGTATCGCTGCCTGTAAAAATAACGAAGGGATCTGTAGTGGATGTCATCGCACGGTGGATGAGATTGTTAACTGGCGCCATCTTTCTGATCAAGAGCGCGATCAAGTGATGGCAAACCTGAGCGGTAAAACTTCCACGCATAACTGCCCCTCATGCCATCAGCCTGCTCAATGTGATATCAGCCAAGGTAAGTCAACTTGCTGGTGTTTTGATATTGAAAAACGCGACACGTCAGATCTGCCAAAAACCGATACTTGCTTATGCCGCAAGTGTTTATCTAAGCTGCCGACTGCATAAAAGGCAGCTTTGATAGCATATGAATTTGGATAAGTTTTTCTAATCCATAATCAAAATTTTTATCTTGCTTAAGATCACACTTTTCAATTGCCAGACTCGCCAAGTCATTCTAATATCTCGCGCCTGAAAGTTCCCTTTGTTTAATTAAATGATTAGCTTTGTTTGCTCAAAGTTAGTGTTTTTTGCGCTTTGAATTTAGGTGTTGTAGAAATGTCTGCGTCTTCTCAAGTGATTAAGTTAACCTTCCTGATCGCAATTTTGACTGCTGTTGGTCAAATGACTCAAACCATGTATGTGCCTTCCATTGGCCATATGGCGAGTGAGTTTTTGGTGACGCCTGCCGCGCTGCAAGCAGTGATGGCGTGCTACTTGATCCCTTACGGATTCTCGCAGTTTATCTATGGGCCTCTCTCAGACAGACTTGGACGTAAGCCGATCATTGTTGTTGGCTTGCTGATTTATATTGTCGGCACCATCGTTGCTTTGTTCGCTCATAGCTATGACTGGTTTCTAGCCGGTAGCTTTATCCAAGGTCTTGGCATTGGGTGTGGTGGTGCTATGTCACGTACATTGACTCGCGATCTATTTGAAGGCGCAGAGCTGCACAAAGTAAACAGCCTAATCAGCATGTGTGTGATTTTCTCACCATTGATTGCACCAGTACTTGGCGGCTACCTAACCGAAGCGTTTGGCTGGCGCTCTAGCTACTTGTTTTTGGCTCTGTTTGGTATTGCCGTTGTCATTACTATGATGACCAGCTTTGTGGAAACATTGCCGCGTGAAAAACGTCGCTACGAAAAAGTCACTAGCAGTTATCGTTATGTTTTGTCAGATCGTCGCTTCCAAGGCTATTTGATCTGCTTGGTAGCAACCTTCTCTGGTATTGCGATTTTTGAAGCAGCTGCGGGTGTTCTACTTGGCGGGGTTTTACAACTCCCGGCAACCACTGTGAGCCTACTATTTGTACTGCCAATTCCTGGGTATTTAGTAGGTGCTGCGCTATCAAGCTATATTGCCAGTAAACGAAACGAGAAAAGCGCTCTTACGGTAGGACTAGTGGCGATCATGTTAGGGTCATTGGTGATCTTGCTGCCTGGTTTGCTTGGACATACTAATGCGCTAAGCTTAATTGGCGGTGCGACCGTTTACTTCTTAGGTGCTGGTATTTTGTTTCCTGCGGCAACGACAGGCGCACTGTCTCCACTGCCTTACCACGCTGGCACAGGTGGCGCGGTATTAGGAGGAATGCAAAACCTAGGCGCAGGTTTAGCGACGCTAGGAGCATCATTAATTCCAGCGCCTGATCAAATGCCACTTGGGGTACTGATGTTAGTGATGTCGGTATTAGCATTAATTGGCTTAATTCGCGTTTATCGAAAAAAAGATCCTTCCAACGAGATGCCATTGGCGATTTAAGCTAAGTACAAAAAAGGAGCTCAACGAGCTCCTTTTTTGTATCTCACATTTACCATTTCTTCATTAGTCGCCCAACTAAGTTGGGATGATATGCCCAGCTATGGTCAAACATGGCCATCAACTCTGGGTTACCATACTTAGACAAGCTAATGGCATGAAAACGGTTCTTACGCGCTTTTAGCTCATCTACTTTGGCGATCATCTCATCTGACTGCTTAGGTGCAATAAAGTCAGAAATCACCACTAAATCGGCATTCTTGTATTTATCACCGCACATCAAGTCAATTGACTTCATAATAACCGGCGCAATGTCCGTACCACCGTGGAAGTTATAGCTTAAGAAGTCACTCGCTTCGCGCAATCCGTCTTGCTTAGTCAGTTCATAAGTAATCTGTTCAGTGGAGAATAGCATCACGTAACAGTCACGGTCTTCGGCCAAAGCAATCTGCATTAGCGCGTAAGCCATCGCCTTGGCACACTGCTCTGGAAACCCCGTCATAGAGCCAGAGGCATCGACACAAATAATGAAAGGTCCCTTTTCAACCTCAGCGTCTTTGTTATCTGGCTGCTGAGCACGAACCTTACGTAAAGTTCTCGACTTACCCTGCATGCGATAGTTCATTAACCGCTTATCGACGAGGTGTTTATAGAACACTACCTCAAGTTCAGGGTATGCCAAAAACATGGTTTCGTTTGGAAGTAGCTTGTTCAGATCATCGCTTTCATGAATACCGACAATATCGTCGGTCGCTTCATCGGCCTTCTCTTCCACCATTTGCGGCTCTTCAACAGGGGCACGATTAAGATCAGGATCGTTCACTTGACTCGCCATGCGACCAAGTTTTTCACTGATCTCTTGTAGCCCTTTGTTTTTCTTTAAGAACTCAGCATGGCGCTTCATAACCGTAAGATCAGATTGACTCAACTTGGCTGATGCCATATCCCAAAGGCGGCCAACACTGCCTTCGTCACCTTCTTCCGTGACTCTATCCATGCTTTTCATCGTTTCCATGCGTTGATAGAGATCTTTAAGAAGCTTTTCTTTGTTAGCTTCAAGCTCTGATACCTGCGCTTGTCGAATCGCATCAGAAAGGCTTTGATACCATTGATCGCAGAAGTAATGTGGGAACATTGGGTTACTCAGCCCTTTGTTCTTTTCAAGCAATCGACGAGCTTGTAAGTAAAAAGCAGAATGCCACTCTAGTTTTTTCAGGACTTCAGGAATTTCTTCAAAAAATCGCGCTTCATCCCAGTGAATCACTTCTTGATAGAGGGCGAGCTCTTGCTGAAAACGTTCCGTTTCACACACCTTGGTGATGCGCTTTTTCACACTGCCCCGCCATTTAAGCAGATGGTTCTTCACCGAGGTTTTCACACCGCGATTTTCTGCCATAGCCATTACTTGCGAGCGAGCCATTAGGTCATTCACCGCTGTGTCAATGATTCCTGATTCAGCAATGGCTAGCGCTAAGTTTAAACCGTCTGCTCCTAACATACTGGCTCCTTAAGAGAAGAACTCGTCTAAGTGCTTAAAGCGGAAAACCGTACGTTCGCATTCAGTTTTCGTCGATTCCAACACATGCTGAAGGTTCTGTAAGCTTGCTTCCATCGCCCTTGGCAGTTCTTGTTCAATGAAGCCGTGCGGCAATGCACCATGGAAATCAGAACGAACCTTGCGCAAGTGATGCTCTGCAAGCTCTAACTGAGCCATAGCCTGCTCTGATTTGGTAAACCACTCTTGGAATAATGATGCATCTAGCCCTTTGTCAGTCACAATCGAAACCAACACACCCCGATTGGCAATATCTTTGATCACTAAGTTGTTGGCAGCATCTACATCGAACCTAAAGCGGCACATGTTTGTGTTTTGGTTTACATAACCATAGACGTCACCATGACCCTCTTTGATTACACGCTCCAGTTCATTCTTAGGAACGTACACCCATCGGCTATCGCCCTTCTCAGATTCAGTGACAGACATATTGCTTTGCAGCAGGACAAGTTTCACAAGGTCAAAGGTGCTGCCTACCTTGTAGCTTTTTGCATCAGAGATGTCGTAACTATTGATCTGCTGCTTTTTCAACAGTCCAGTGGTGGACTCCATCGACAGCATGACGCTCAGTTCAGACTCTAGTTCATCCTGAATGTCACTTAACTCTTCACGGCAGAGAGTGATTTGCTGTTCAACATCTTGCTGGTCAAACGCATGGTTGAGAGCAAACTGCTTAATTACACTACGAACTACGTCGCGTGATTCAGGGCTGTTCCACAAGCAATCTTGCAGTAATAAAAGGTCTAGCGGGTTGATTGCATCACGACCATTAAAATAGGCGCTCGCTTTAAGCAGTTTAACCGCCTTCTTCCAACGACGATCAGAGACATACATATCAGTATCTTCTGCTTCAACACCACTGGCTGCCGTGGCAGCGCTCTCTAGCAGACTCTTCAGCTCATACAACTTTTCAAAGACTGCATCAGACAGTTCAAGCTGTTCGATTTCAGATTGCCACTGATGGTACTCTTCATCTGTAATCGCCAAGCCTTCTGGTATCTTGGCTTCTTGCGCAGTACCCACCGTCAGCATAGATTTGAAGTTCTGCTTGTTCTGAATTCGATTGACAAATACACGTACCAACATGCGGTCGTACAAGGCTTCTAAACCGCTATCTTCATCTGGAAGCTCATTCGATGCAGAGACCAACAGCCTCATTGGTACACGCTCAATATCGCTACCGTTTTTAAACGTTTTTTCGTTAACAACCGTTAACAGCGTATTAAGAATTGCTGGACCTGCTTTCCAGATCTCATCAAGAAAAACCACTTGTGCGGTTGGCAAGTAGCCCTCGGTTAAACGTACGTAGCGACCATTATCTTTGAGTTCTTGAATGCTAAGCGGACCAAATACTTCTTCTGGTGTAGAGAAGCGGGTCATTAAGTATTCAAAGTAAGAGGAGTTATCAAAAGCTTGGATAAGGCGCTTTGCAATAAGACTTTTTGCGATCCCCGGAGGACCTAATAAGAAAACACTTTCACCCGCCAAAGCAGCGAGTAAACAAAGTTTGATGGTCTCTTCACGCTCATAGACACCGTCTGATAAGGCTTGCGCTAGTTTATTGATTCGTTCTGAGAGCAACGCTTTTTGTGAGTAAGACACTCGATTTGGGCTAATCATTTCGCGCTCTCCTAAGGTTAACCTGATTGTGTGTATGTATAATTTTATACATTTGTTATCACTCTGTTACAAGTGTAATTTGTAGTTTGGACAAATCTTTATAACAGATGAAGTTTTTGCGTAACTCGTTGAAAACAATGTTTGCACTTTTGAGAGATCTATCACCTATAGCGTATGGGGTTTCGTGAACTATTCACGAGAATACGCTTTATCTACAAAGCATGAGACTGTAAGGTAACTTCTGTCTGGAGCTAGGACTAAAATAAGAATCAAATGGAAAACACAACTAAGACGATCCACTCGTGGAAACGTATCTCTTTAATAGAAGAAGCGATCCCCCTTCCTAATGGTAAAAAAGTCACCCATACCACTATCTCTCATCCTGGTGCTGCAGTGATTTTGCCCATTGACGACAATGGTCACATCATTGTTATCAATCAATATCGACCTTCTCTTAAAAAATGGTTATTGGAGCTACCTGCTGGCACATTAGAGCCAAACGAACCCATTGAGTCCTGTGCACATCGAGAGCTTGAAGAAGAGACTGGTTACAGCGCTAAAAGCATGGTATCTCTAGGGCAAGTAACGCCTCTGGCGGGATTTTGTGATGAGATTCAATATCTGTTCGTTGCAAAGCAGTTAACCCAAACTAAGCGTTACCAATGCGATGAAGATGAAGTCATCGATGTACTTTCGCTATCAATAGAACAACTCGAACAAAAAATCATTGATGGTGAAATCACCGATGCGAAAACTATCGCGTGTTTGAGTAAAGCAAAGCTGTGTGGATATATTTAGGAGACAAGATTATGGATTTTCGTTCAGATACGGTAACTAAGCCAACAGAAGCTATGCGCAAAGCAATGGCCGAAGCCCTTGTCGGCGATGATGTATATGGTGACGACCCTACCGTAAACGAACTAGAGCAATGGGCAGCTGAGAGACACGGATTTGAAGCGGCACTCTTTACTACCTCTGGCACTCAGGCCAACTTACTCGGTCTTATGGCCCACTGTGAACGCGGCGATGAATATCTATGTGGTCAACAGGCTCACAGCTATAAATACGAGGCAGGAGGCGCTGCAGTATTAGGCTCTATTCAGCCTCAACCAATAGAAAATAACCCAGATGGTACGTTAGATTTTGCTAAACTGAAAGCGGTCATTAAGCCTGACGATTCACACTTTGCCCGCACTAAGCTACTGAGTTTAGAAAACACCATTAATGGCAAGGTGCTGCCACTCTCCTACTTGGCAGAAGCAAGAGAATTCGTCAATCAACATGGCTTGTCACTTCACCTAGATGGTGCTCGCGTATATAACGCTGCCGTCGCGCTCGATGTTGACGTCAAAGAGATCGCTCAACACTTCGATTCCATGACCATTTGTCTATCAAAAGGATTGTGTGCGCCTATCGGCTCTCTCCTTCTTGGTAGCAAAGCCTTTATCGCTAAAGCTCGCAGGCTACGTAAAATGGTAGGTGGCGGTATGCGCCAAGCTGGCATTTTGGCAGCAGCAGGTAAACTGGCATTGACTGAACAAGTCACGCAACTGAATGTTGACCATCAAAATGCGAAGAAGTTAGCACTAGGACTAAGCGAATTAGACGAATTCCATGTCAACCCTGATTTCGTTCAAACTAATATCGTCTTCGCTAAATTGGATGACAGTATCCAAATCGACAAGGTTGTGGAACAGTTAGCTGAGGATGGAATCACTGTGTCACCGGGCAACCCGATTCGTTTCGTGACTCACAAAGACGTTTCAAGCGCTGATATAGACCTATTACTGAGTAAACTTGCGCAATACATCAAATAATCTCACTTGAGCTTCCCCCTAGGGGAAGCTTTATTCTTTCGCGTAGTCATATTGTTCGAGATGTATCTATGAAACGCACCCTTCTGCTGCTATTAGCTCTCCCTTCTGTCGCATTAGCAAACAACGATTTCGGCAATCCTGAACTTGGAAAAGTCAAAGCACCAAGTTGCGTGTTTTGCCATGGTTCTGATGGCATTGCACCAAACCCTGCTTATCCGCATCTAAAAGGCCAAAATGCCCAATATCTGTATCAATCCATGAAAGATTATCAAGATGGTAATCGCAAAGGCGCGTTAGCAGATATGATGAAAGCGCAACTTTCTCGGCTCAACAACCAAGATCTTAAAGATATTGCCGCCTATTTTGCTAGTCAGTAGTACAAGCTATAAAGTCGAATAATGATGAACATCACGATTATTGATACGTTATAACATTACCAAACGATATCATTCGCATTATTGCATGCAAGATAAGATGAATTTCATATAAATCCTATAATCGTAAGCCGAAGATCAACTTTTCTTCTCATGCACTCATTTATAGGGACGAACAATGAAATATAGCCCATTGGCACTAGCCTTCCTGTCAGCAGTGGTTGCTTCAGGGTGTACAACACAAACTTCGAATGAAACGCCATTCGACCTAACGATTTTACATATCAACGATCATCACTCTCATTTAGAACCTTCCACACAGAAACTCAAACTTGCGGGTCAATCGACTTACACTCAAGTGGGTGGATTTCCGGCACTGATCACCGCGCTAAATCAGCGTACAGAAGCAAACGAGAATGTATTAAAGCTTC
This sequence comes from Vibrio sp. R10-SF1-ISO8, assembly GCF_059833805.1. Taxonomy (NCBI): domain Bacteria; kingdom Pseudomonadati; phylum Pseudomonadota; class Gammaproteobacteria; order Vibrionales; family Vibrionaceae; genus Vibrio; species Vibrio sp. R10-SF1-ISO8. The sequence continues at coordinate 142,433 of NZ_JCBDHL010000012.1, forward strand.
ATGCTGGTGACGCTATCTCTGGCACGCTTTACTACGCGCTATTTAAAGGTGAAGCGGATGCGGCGATGATGAATCACGCTTGCTTTGATGCTTTTGCACTTGGTAACCATGAATTTGATGATGGTGATGCAGGGTTAGCACAGTTCTTAGATTGGATGAATGAAGGTGAGTGCTCAAAAGAGACAGAAGTGCTTGCTGCTAACGTGATTCCTAAGCAAGGCGTCTCTCCTCTCGCAATGAACTCTGCCAACGACTACTTTAAGCCATACACGGTAAAACAATATGGTGAGCATCAAATTGGTATCGTCGGTATTGATATTGCTGACAAGACCATGAACTCATCGAACCCAGACGAAACTACACAGTTCTTGAACGAAGTTGAAACGGCGCAAAAATACATCGATGAGTTGGTTGCTAAGGGGGTGTCGAATATTGTTTTATTGACCCACTACCAATACTCTCGAATGACCTCCAACTTGCAGAGGCTCTTACTGATGTAGACGTCATCATCGGCGGTGACTCACATACCCTACTGGGCGATTTCGCTGCTCTCAGCTTAAAGAGTGAAGGGGCTTACCCAACACTAATGAAGAACAAAGATGGCGATCAAGTATGTGTCGCTCAAGCTTGGCAATATTCGCAAATTCTTGGCGAGCTATCGGTTTCTTTTGATAGTAAAGGCAAGGTAGCAGCTTGTGACGGCACGCCACATCTATTGATAGGTTCCGAGTTCAAACGCAAAGACGAAAATGGTAAAAAGCAGACACTTGAAGGTGCTGAATTGGCCGCAGTGTTGGCTGATGTACAAGCACAACCTAACCTTATTCAAGTTAAACCAGACGCGGCAACACTACAGACCTTATCCGCGTTTACGCAAAAGCTTGATGTGATGAAGGATCAAGAGATTGCACAATCTTCTGAGCTACTATGTTACGAGCGTGTTCCTGGTCAGCAAAAACACAATGGCGCAGACGGTTGTGATACACACACTAACCTTCACGGCTCTCAAGTGGCCGACCTTGTCGCGCAAGCGTTCTTAGCCCAAACCAAACGCGCCGATGTTGCGATTCAAAACGGCGGTGGCGCACGTGCAAACATTCCTCAAGGTAAGTTCACCGTAGCGGGAGCCACCAAAGTGCTGCCATTTAGCAACACCATGGTAAACCTACAAATGACAGGAGCGGAAGTTAAGAAGGTACTTAACCAAGCCGTAGACAAAGCTTACGCAGAGTATGTTGATAACAGCGCTAAAGGCTCAGATGGTGCCTACCCTTACGCAGCGGGTATTCGATATGACGTCGACTTTAACCGACCAGAAGGGCAGCGCGTTCACAATGTAGAGGTCAAAGCTAAAGGTGATGGCAGTTGGTCTAAATTAAGCGACAACAGAGAGCTGATTGTCGTGACCAACGATTACATCGCGAGTGGTAAAGATGGCTACATTACCTTTGGTGAAGTCTCTGCTGATAAGTCGAAATACGAAAATACGCTAAAGCTCTATACAGAGACCTTTATCGATTATGTTCGTGACCTAGCAGCAAACGGTAAGAAAATTGAAGCTGTTGCAGAGCAAGACCGCAGCACCCAAACATTCACTCCAAAAGCAAACTAAACGCGAACAAAATGGCCAAGGTCATTACCTTGGCCATTTTTAAAATCTCTATAAATCAGCACGCACTGACTAGGTACGATAAAGCACTTTTACGACATGCCAACCGAACTTGGTTTTCACTAGATGAGGAACCAATGTTTCGCCAGAGAAGCATACTTTGTCGAACTGTGGAACCATCTGACCTTTACGAAATTCTCCTAAGTCACCACCCTTTTTACCCGATGGGCATGTTGAGTATTTCTTCGCGAGAGTCTGGAATTTTGCGCCTTTCTTAAGCTGCTTGATAATGTCTTCTGCTTGCTCTTTGTGCTTCACTAAAATATGAAGTGCATGCGCCGTATTCGCCATGATGGTGCCTCTAATAATGACTGAGTTTGCGCGGATTGTACCCGATTAAAATGAGATCTTCACCCCAGTGATTTCACCACCTAATTATCAATGCTCACCTTATCGACAATTAAAGGCAAAATTGACGTACATCCATTGATCATCCGAGTAAATCCGTTACCATTTATAAAAATAGTCGCACATACGAGAAACCCATGGCAAAACCAGTAAGTAAAGCAAATCAGTCTCAAGGTATGCTGATGTTTACTTTAACCAACAGTAAACAGTTGTTCGCTATTGGTACTCTAAAAGTTAGAGAAATTGTGCCATTTCAGCCGACAACGCAAATCCCCTACTCACACCATCATGTAATTGGAACAGTCACCATACGTGATAAAACAATTCCTGTTATTAACATGCCTGCCGCAATCGGCTTTCGTCCTATTCAGCCAGAGGAATATGACTCCTGCTATTTGATAGTAACCGACTGCTTGCGTACTGTGGTTGCTTTTATGGTGCGTTCGATTGAAAAGATCATCGAGTGTGACTGGAAATCTATAGAGTCCGCGCCCAAAAGTGCGGGTTCTAATGTGTTCGTTACAGGTATTACGCGATTTCAAGATCAAATCGTTCAGATGTTGGATGTAGAGCTGTTGCTATCAAAAATTTATCCGCAGTATGAATCGACCAATATCCCAATGCTGACAGATATAGAGCGGGAGAGACTGAAAGCGCTTAATATTTTGCTTGTGGACGACTCTTCTATTGCACGCAAACAGCTGTCTGATGCACTAGATAGCATTAACATCTCGTATCAGATATGTAATAACGGCTTGGACGCTCTTGATCTAATGCGCAGTGAAGCTTCTGCCAACAGACCGATTGATCTACTCGTCAGTGATATCGAAATGCCAGGCTTAGATGGCTATGAGCTCGCTTTCGAGACTCAAAACGATCCTGAGCTCAAAAATAGCTATGTGATTCTTCATACTTCTCTTTCAAGTGAGATCTGTGTTGACCGGGCACAACAAGTAGGTGCCCATGAAGCACTAGAAAAATTTAATGCAGGTGATTTGATCCAAGCTATGCTGCGTGGAGCCGGCAAGCTAGAATCAGGAAATGTTCGAGAAGAAATGCCTGAAGGTGTCTGATTAGCATCAACTTTTAGGTTGTCGTACCTGCTTAAAGCTGATTGAATGTTTCACTCACAAATGTCAGCATATACTTATGCTAAAGTTCATATTAATAATGAATAACTCACTCTAAAGTGATACTGAACAAACATCTAGATTAGAAATCCGCTACTCTTAATGTACAGGGTGTCGAGAAAAGAATATTCCTAAGAAATGACAGACGACGACTTCAAGAAATCGACGGCTAACCTTAAAAAAGCTGTCCCGCTAATGATGAAAAACCACGTAGCCGCTACACCGGCTAACTACGCTTTGTGGTACACCTACGTGGATAACGCGATTCCTCAGCTCAACCGTGAGTTAGATAGTGTCGTGGAAAATTATGGTATCTGCCCACCTGCTGCCGGCGAACAACTCTACAACAACTATGTCGCGAGCCGTTCTGAGACCGATATGATGGAGCTGCGTTCCAATATAGAAATATTGGTCAATGAAGTCGCTAGCTCAATGACAGACACTCTGACAGACACATCTCAGTTTTCTAAGCTTATCGACAAGAGCTTTGACAATCTAGAACGTGTCGAGGGTGAGGCTGTTTCGATGGACGAAGTGATGACTGTCGTACGTCAACTTGTCGCTGAATCCCGAGAGATCAGGCATTCAACTCGCTTTCTCAATAATCAGCTAGAAACGGCAACCAAAGAGATCAACCTACTTAAGACTCAACTCGCTGAAGTTCAGCAAGACGCACTATTTGATGCACTCACGAGCTTGTACAATCGCCGAGCATTCGATAATGATATCAGTACATTAACTCGTTCTGAGCAGAAAATGTGTTTGATTCTAGCAGACATCGATCACTTTAAATCATTCAATGATACCTATGGTCACTTGTTCGGAGATACGGTTATCAAAGGCATTGCAAGAAGATTGCAATTAAGCTGCCGCGACGGAATTCAAGCCTACCGATTTGGTGGTGAAGAGTTTGCCTTAATTGTACCGAACAAAACGTTACGAATTGCACGTCAATTTGGAGAGAGCCTGCGTAGAGCGGTAGAAAAACTTTCGATCAAAGATCGTCGAACCTCTGAACAAGTCGGTAACATCACCATTTCTATGGGTGTGGCTGAATTTCAGCCAGGAGAATCTGCAGAATCGCTAATCGAACGAGCCGATAAACTGCTTTATGAAGCAAAAGAGCTTGGACGAAATCGTGTGATGCCTATATAGGCTAAAGAGATGACTAAAAAGGCCCTTAGCACAGCGCTAGGGCCTTTTCGTTTTAACCATCGCTAGTGATTGCACTGATCAGTTCTTGTTGAACCACTTCTGCTTTATCGTTGTCAATCTGACAAGTGCCAGCCGCCTTGTGCCCACCACCACCATACTTGAGCATTAACTCACCTACATTGGTCTTAGAGCTGCGATCAAAAATCGACTTACCGGTAGCAAACACCGTGTTTTGTTTTTGGAAGCCCCACATTTTGTGAATTGAGATGTTACATTGGGGGTATAGCGCATAGATGATAAAACGGTTTCCAGCGTATATGACCTCTTCGTCGGTTAAATCGAGAAAGATGAGGTTGTCATACACCGTCGCACAACGCTGGATCTGCTCCTTGAACAAATTTTCATGCTCTCGATACAAATCAATACGTTCTTTGACATCAGGAAGATCGAGCAACTCATCAATTGAATGATTTTTGCAATACTCAATCAAATCCATCATCAACGCATAATTGGAAATGCGAAACTCTCGAAAGCGGCCAAGGCCAGTTCGCGCATCCATCAGGAAATTCAATAGATTCCAACCCGTCGAGTCTAGAACCTCATCTCGATTAAACTGAGCCGAGTCACCCTTATCTACCGCCTCCATCATATCTTCCCATTCGGCTGGAAAAACTTCTCTCCCCCCATAGTGCTCCCAAACAACCCGAGCCGCAGAAGGCGCATCAGGGTCGATAATATGATTTTCATACCTTTCTGGATTGCGCAATAATTCCGATAGGTGATGATCAAATACAAGATGCGCCTGCTTCACATAAGGCAAGTTAGTTACTATATCATTGGAGGTTATCTCAATGACCCCATCTTGCATGTCTTTTGGGTGAACGAACTTAATGTCGTCGATGAGATCCAATTGCTTTAACAGTACTGCACACACTAGACCATCAAAGTCGCTTCGCGTAACAAGTCGATATTTTTGCTCCGACATCTGGCACTTCCTATGCTTCGTCTTTTTATTAAAGGATACGTAATACGAACGTACTAGGCTGCTACCTATAGCTTTGTTGTATAACTCCTTTTAATTTTAGACATCACTAACCTTTTAACAAACTCTAGACAGAGTTTTTCGCTCCTTGCTCTATACTCGATATGCTACTAATTGATTCAATATAGGTTTAATTATGAAGAAAACGTGTTTTGCTCTAGTTGCTGCCAGTGTTGCCGTTCTAGCGGGTTGCGCCAATGAACCTGATGAGTATGAAGTAAAAGATTACACTTCGATGGCAAACCCAGCTGCCGTGTATTGTGTGCAGCAAGGTGGAGAGCTTGAGACAGTGACCGAGAATGAAGAACGTGTCACATACTGCCTGCTTCCGAATGGCGAACGCGTCGAAGAGTGGGATTATTACCGCCAAAACCATAAAGAGCAGTAATCCTAGTTCGATCGGGAAAGAGAACCACCTTGCTCTCTTTCCCTGAATCAATGGCTCATCAAATTTTCGACAAGCCTTGTCGTTCTGGATCAAATTGCCGATTGAGACTTGTAAGGCACTGATCCAATATTCGTAACTGGTCTATCACTTCCACTCGAGTTGCGGACGAACTTGTCCTCTCGACCGCTATTTCAATCAGTTTTAAGCTTTTCATCTCATTGTGATCTGAGAGCAGTTGTTTGAGCTCTTGAATTGCAGCAATTGCGATATGGTAAGGCTGCTGTCTTACTTGCTCTAATGGTCTGGTAAAAGTTCCGCTCTTCACACCCTCTAAATAGACCCTATAAGTCGTGAGCTCATCCAGCCGCAAGAATATTTGACCCAATGGGGTGGTGTGGGGATAAGGCACACAAACATGTGTTTCTAAAGACATAGGAATATTGAGTTTCAAGCCACTCTCTGCACAGCGAGTTTTCAACTTACGAAGCAGACCCTGTTCATCCATCAAGGTTTGTATTTCGAATATCCTTTTCAGGTGATAATCATGAGAGACAAACTGGACGCTCACTTCCTGCCCACTCTCACATAACTGGCTTGCTATCAGTTTATCTGCTGCATTTTGAATATTCTCGATAGTGTTAGTGGATCTATCTTCGAGAATAATATGAGGAGGTAATTCTCCTTTAGAGAAAAACTTAAAATAGTCAAACATAGCCTGAGCTTCGGTTTGCATTTGCCCGTCCGTCGTCCCACCACAGAATATGATCGCGCTCTGATCGATCGGGAGGTTCTTTGCGGCCGTATGTAATGCTTCGATCCTTGTTCTTCCCTCAAGGGTCAGCTCATTGTTGAATAGCCGCTTACCGAGAACAAGCACCACATTAATAATGTTCATTATTTATCCATGTCTCAATTATTCCTACTGAGTTACACATAAACTGTACAAGCATTCACTTTGTCGTTAGCTTATCAGAGGTTAATATTTTGTTAACATCCCGCATGCAAGACGTTATCTCCACTTGCGTGCCATACTTGTAAATAAAAGAGCCTGAAAGACAGGCCACTACAACAGGAAGTAAAGTTTATGCTGTCGATATTTGATATTTTCAAAGTGGGGGTTGGGCCTTCAAGCTCTCATACCAACGGGCCTATGCTCGCAGGTTATCATTTTACTCGCCTTCTCGCTTCATCCATAACCAAAGTTAACCGTGTACAAGTGGATCTTTATGGTTCTTTATCGCTCACAGGTAAAGGGCACCATACTGACAGAGCCGTGATCTTAGGATTACTAGGCAATAAGCCAGACACGATTAAAATGGCCAGTGCGAAACAAGCGCTTGCAACGACAATACAGGAAGGTTATCTGATCCTTGCGGGTGCTCACACCATCGATTTTAGCTATGAGAGCGACATCTTGTTCCATAGTGATAATCTACCTCTGCATGAAAATGGAATGACGATTACGGCTTATGACTCGCTCGGCAACCAGTTAGCTATAGAAACTTACTATTCTATCGGTGGTGGGTTTATCGCCACAGCAAAAGAGCTCGAAGAGGGCGGTAGCGCGAACAGCGTTGATGTTCCGTTCCCATTCACGAGTGCGGACGAAATGCTAGAAATGGCCGAGACAAATGGCCTTAGCCTTGGCGGTATGATTTTGCAGAATGAGGTCAACTTCTTTAACGAAGAAGAAATCACGCGCAAGGCAGAGCAAATCTGGAAAGTAATGTCTTTGTGTATGCAACGCGGTTTCGAGACCGAGGGAATCTTAGAAGGTGGTCTCAACGTCACAAGACGCGCACCTAACTTACTGAAAAAGTTAGAAGCGAATGCATCAATTGAGAACGATCCTATGGAAATCATGGATTGGATCAACTTGTTTGCTTTCGCTGTCAGCGAAGAGAATGCAGCCGGAGGCCAAGTGGTGACCTCCCCTACCAACGGTGCGGCTGGCGTGATTCCTGCGGTACTCATGTATTACCACCGCTTTATCAAAGAACTTGATACAAAACAGCTCAAAGATTTCCTTGCTGTTGCGGGTGCTATTGGCATCTTGTACAAGACTAATGCTTCAATCTCTGGCGCAGAGGTCGGCTGTCAGGGTGAAGTGGGAGTGTCGTCCTCAATGGCAGCGGCTGGCTTAACAGCGCTTCGTGGTGGTAGCAACGAACAAATCTGTATTGCGGCAGAAATTGCCATGGAGCATTCACTCGGTATGACGTGTGATCCAATCGGTGGGCTAGTTCAAGTTCCCTGTATTGAGCGTAACGCAATGGGTGCGATGAAAGCCATCAATGCTTCACGTATGGCGCTTAAGCGTACCAGTAAGTGTCTTATCTCTCTCGATAAAGTCATCGCGACCATGTATCAAACCGGTAAAGACATGAATAAGAAGTATCGCGAGACCTCTTTAGGCGGCCTAGCCGTTATCCATATGGCTCCGCCTTGTGAGTAAACGGCTTAAGCTACATTAACCTAAGCTAATTAAAACTGTGCCTTAACCAGTCGAAAAACTGAATAGCAATCGAGTTCGATGGGTTATGGCACAGAACATAATGGTTTGTTTCACAAGGAACCGTCCACTCTCCAACCGTCATCAACTCGCCCTGCTTTAGTTGGTCTTCAACCAGTACATCTTTGGCTAATAAAATACCCAACCCGCATACCGCCGCTTCCACCGCGAGAAGTGAGTGGTCAAAATGGAGCTTTGGTTTCACCCAGTCATCGCAATAGCCGACTTGATTGAACCAGTAACTCCAATTTTCTCTATATCCTGAGGTTGAGATCTTTTCTGCGTCAGCAATATGCGCTAGCTCCATCACGCTGTGCTGCTTTAAGTAACTCGGAGAAGCCACTAGCACCCAATGCTCTTCAGTAAGCTGTTCTGTAAGTTGGCTTTCTTTCGGTAACATACCATTGATGATTTCAATATCAGCAGTTTGACTTGTATTAGGATACGGATTGGATGTGGTGGCAATCTTAAATTCTAAATCCGGGTTAAGTCGCTTAAATTCCGTAAGCCTCGGAATAAGCCACTGATGGCAAAAGCTTTGAGCGACATTAAGTGTGAGTAAGTTCCGCCTCTTGCGCTCAAAAAGTTGCTCTGTTCCAACCGACAATGCGTCAAACATTTGTGTTAACAAAGGCAGGTAGTATTGCGCGTCATCCGTGAGTTTCAGCCTAGAGCCACTGCGTTCGAACAAGGTTGCCTCTAAATAGTGTTCCAGCTGTTTGACCTGTTGGCTCACCGCAGCACGCGTTACATTCAATTCTTCAGAGGCTTTGGTCAGGCTTTGTAACCTCGCGGCAGACTCAAACGCCTTCAGCGCATTGAGTGGCGGTAAAAATCGTTGCGAGTGTTGTGTAGGAGCGTTGTGAGACATGGATGGGTGCTTTAATAAAACAAGTCCCCATCTTGCCAACAAAATATGACAATGGCGTTAAGTCACCTTGTCTGCTTTACCTGCTGCACCTGCAAACTTAGCTAGCCATTTATCTAACAACTTAGGTTTCTCTTCCCTGTCTTCGGCGTCTTCTTTCCTGCGCACCGCATTTCTCACCATCATCGCTCCTAGCCAACGAATCGGCTCTGGTGGAAAATGACCTAATGGACCTTGAGCTAAACCACATTGTGACCAAACATCTTTTCGTTCTAACACCAGAGAGGTAAGAATCTTGGCACCAATTCGGGTCTGAGCAACCCCATTACCGGAGTAGCCGAAACCATAGAATATGTTCTTCTGCCCATCTAAATTGCCAAAGAACGGAAAGCCTGTCACAGAGCGATCAGAGCCTCCAGTCCAGCTATAAGCGAACTGAGACTGGTTTAGTTCAGGAAACAGATTAGCAAAAGAGCGCGAGAGCAAATCGACATATTGGCTTTGCTTGTTAAACATAGGGTCAACACGATTAGCAAACGAGAACTGATTGCCCCCTTTACCTAGCATTAAACGTCCGTCTCGGGTATCTCGGTAATAGTGAACAAAGATCCTTGAATCGACGACTGCCGCGCCCTTTTTAAGTCCACTTTGTTCTAGCTGCTTTTCTACGGGGTCAGTAATCACCATGTCTGAAGAGACGACAACAATACTGCGTTTGAACTGCTTAAAATGCTCCACCATCCAAGCGTTTAACCCCAAAACGACCTTATCTGCGTAGATCTTTCCTTGCGGGGTATGCACAACCGCAGGCTCTCCAAAATCGAGCTTCTCCATCGCACTGTTTTCGTATACCTTGATTCCAAGCTGAATCGCTACACGACGTAAGCCTCGCACGAGCAAGGCCGGTTGCACACTGCCAGCAGCAGGAGAGAAATATCCTTCAAGGTGTTGCTTCGAGCCAGATGATGAACGCAGTTCTTGTTCTGAACAGACATTCCAACTGTTGCAAGCGAGTTGCTCCAATTGCTCAACGACAGGCTTCATTTGCCCCTGTTGGGCAGAGTTAGTCGCGGTATAGTAAGTGCCGCTACGATAAAGATGCGCATTAATATTGTGCTCAAGACAGAATTGCTCAATGTCATACACAACCTGCTCTGATTCTTCCACCAACCATTTAGCCTGTTCCTCACCAAAGAGGCGCTTCAGCGTTGGATACTTGGTTGACCAAGTCAACATACAGCCACCATTGGCACCAGAAGCGCCACTGCCACATAACCCTTTATCTATGACTACGATATCAAGCTGAGGTTGTTGCTGTTTGAGAATAATAGCAGTCCAAAGCCCTGTATAACCTCCTCCAACGATCGCCACATCGGCTGAAATGTCCGTAGTGAGAGTTTGAGTATCGAGCGGCTGCTCCATTTCTAGCGCTTGTTTGAACCAATAAGATAGATGAGATGGCATGTTCATTTCCTTCATTTTGTCTCTGAAGAAAATGTATCGCGCCTTGATCCAGACGCACAGCGAGGATTTGTTACGCTGAGCGTAAGCTTTACTAACGCAAAAGGCGCGGAATTCACCGCGCCTTTATCCTAAGGTCTTTTGAGCTAATTTGAGTGAATTAAATCTTATCGACCATAGCAAAGGTTGCCGTCAGCATATCGTGACCAAACTTAACGCTACGCTCTGGTGACCAACCGTAAAGCGGGTCTGGGTAATCGTTATTATCTTTAAATGGCATCTCAACGGTGTAAGACAAACACTTGAACTGCTCACCCACCCAGTTAGATCCAACGGTCAAATTAGCTTTACCCGGTTCATCTTTATCGTAACCATGCTCATCTTGGAATTCTGGCGTCACCGTATGAAGCGCTTGTTTGAATGCCGATTCTAGCTTTGCCAAACGCTCATCATAAGATGGAATACCTTCAGAACCTGCAACAAAGTTGAAAGGAATCGCTTCGTCACCATGGATATCTAAGAACATATCAACACCCGTTTCTAGCATGCGCTCTCGCACCAAATAGACTTCTGGGCTGCGTTCCATTGATGGAGACTGCCATTCACGGTTTAGATTCACGCCAATCGCATTGCAGCGCAGATGTCCGCGAATCGCGCCATCTGGGTTCATGTTTGGCACAACATAAAGCACTGCATTTTCGAGCACTGCACGAGCCGTAGTATCGTCCTCATCCAACAGACGCTGAATAAAACCTTCCATAAACCACTCTGCCATCGTTTCACCTGGGTGCTGGCGAGCGATTAACCAGATCTTCTTCTTACCTTCTTCTGGCTCACCAAACGTTAGTAGGCTCATATCATTACCATCTAACGTGCTACCCAGTGTTTCAAGTTGACAGTGATGAGCACTCTGCGCCATATGAAGCAAATCAAGGTGACGATCATACGTATAAGGAGCAAAGTAAGCGAAATAGATAGAACCACGCTCAGGGATAACGTTGAATGTTAACGTATCACCATCAAACTCTGCTGGAATACGGAACCACTCTTCACGGTCGTAAGATGCGACAACATCATAACCGCTCCACCCTTCTGGATAGGCCGAGTTCTTTAGATCTAGCAATTGAATAGTATGAGACTGCTCTGCTTGCGTCTCTAGGCGAAAGTGAAACCATTGATAAAACTCTGACTGATTGTCATTGGGAATCTTGAGTTGAATCTGATCTTTGCTCTCGATGCTTACGACTTCGATGCTGCCACTATCGAAATTACTAAAAATCTTCATGCTTACATTCCTTATACATTTACGTAGCAATGCAGGAGGCTAGCACAGTTCTTGATAGTTAAAAATCTCTTTAGAACACTTTATCGCACGGGATATGTACCAAAAATATCCCACGCAAACGTTTTGGATCAAACTCATTACAAAAATTTATGCGAAGTTGAGAAAAAATCGTGCATAGAAAAGTAATTCTGCGATAATTGTTTCAATTTATAACATAGCACAAATGATAAAATAATCAGATGTTAACTCTGTGTTATATCAACAAAAAGAGAATATTATGTGGAATAAACTCAATAAATCAATGATGTTCTGCCAAGCGATGTTTGGCTTATCATTCTATGGTGTGATGGTTATCCTGACCCGTTTTTTCTTAGAAGATCTAGGGTATAGCGAAGCAGACACCATGATGGTTGTCGGAGCGTTCTCATCCATCGGCCCACTTTTCGCTATTGCCGGCGGCTTTATTGTCGACAAATTTCTTGGCGCATACCGCTCACTCACCATTGCTTATGGTGCATTCGCTACAGGATACACCTTGCTAGTATTGGGCGCGTCAACAACTAACATCCCAATGAGCTTAGCAGGTATCGCACTCGCAAGTTACGCACGTGGCTTAATGTCTCCTTCTTACCCAAGTCTTTACAAACGCACCTTTGCTTCAGAAGAGGACTTCGAGAATGGCTACCCAGTAAACTACTCAGTCAACAACGTTGGCGCATTGTTAGGTCAATACCTGTTCCCAATGTTCGTACTGGTAATCGGTTTCCACGGTAGCTTCACACTATCAGCAGTCATGGCAGCCTTCGCATTTGCAGTACTTGTTATCTTCAATAAACAACTTGTTGGTGCAGCAGCTGAGATCGATCAAGAGCCCGTCAGCGCTAAAAACTGGGCGGCATTCCTAACAGTTTCAGTTGCAATGGTTGGCTTAGTATTCTTCATGTTCTCTAACATGGATATTGGTCAGAACATCGTTTACGCCATCGGTGTCGCTGCGATCTTGTACTTCATCTCGTTGATGTTTAAATCAGGCAAGACAGACGCGCTGAAGATGGGTACCATCCTAATCATGACAGTGCTAACAACATGTTTCTTCGTTTACTACGGTCAGATGATGACATCAATGACCATGGTAACGATCAATACAATGCGTGGTGATCTATTCAACCTGATCCCAATTGCCCCAGAAGCATCCATGGCGATGAACCCGCTGTGGTGTATTGTTGCTGGCCCTGTTATTGCCATGACCTTCTCCTCTCTTGAGAAGAAAGGCATCAATTTCTCAACCGCAACTAAGATCGGTTTTGCCTTTATCTTTACAGCAATTGCGTTTGGTATCCTGACCATGGCAGTGATGAACATTGGTGAGGATGTGGTTATACGCCCTGAAGTCTTCCTAGCGATTCACTTCTTCCAAGCATTCGCAGAAGTTATTGTCGGTAGCCTTGTGGTTGCGTTTATCCTTTCGGTAGCGCCTAAGCACATAGAAGGTTTCTCTGTATCACTATTCTCTGTTGCAATGGCACTAAGTGGTATCGTAGGTGCAGTATTCTCTACCTCTATCGCTTTAGAGAAAGGCCAAGAGATCACGCAAGAAATTGTTCAAACAGTTTATGGCGACTACTTCCAACTACTAACTGTTCTTGCTGTTGTAATGGTTGCGATTGCTCTGGTTGCTTCTGTGATTATTCGTAAGATGCTAGAAGCGGCTCGCGCTGATGAACAACCTGAAATGGTTGAAGCGGAAAGTTAATCGTCACTACACTAAAATAAAGTAAAAACCCAAGCGTTGAGCTTGGGTTTTTTATTATTTGCTAGCAAAAACTGAAATAAAAGAATTAGTCTCTATCGCGAGCTCTAAATTCGTAACTGACATTAATTACAGGTTGGAAAGCAATTTCACCTTCACTGGTAACAATTTCATTCACTGTTACGTGTGAATTTCTCAACTCGAATGAATTAACATCAACAAGGTCATTGCTTGAGTAAGATACCGCTTTACTTAGCTCATATGGAGATTTGTCGTTAATATCCATAATCATGGTTTTACCTGCTGCTAATGCTGCTTCTTTTGAACTCACTGCATCGCCATTCATGGTTTCACTTTGGATTACGGTGTTGTATGCACCACCTAAACCAGCCAAAGCCACTGAACTAAACAACATGACACTTGCTAAACTCACTACTTTAATCATAACTGACTCCTTAGCTACTTATACTTACCTAATAAATGGTTCTAAAAATCGAGCTTTATTCCGCTGCCCGAGTAACCAAATAGTACGTAATAGAAGACCAGATTGAATTAGAAATAATTGCACTTGTTATTCGAATAATTTGAAATAAGTGTAATTCGCTTTCTTACATTAAAAGTGGGGTTAAATTGGTTCACAATATGCAGCTTAGAAAAAAGATATTTAACTCAACACTTTATTAGTTCGATTCGAAAACAAAGAAAGAAAGCCGAGATAACACTTTAGAGTGATTCGTTATAATACAAGTGGAAAATATCATATAAATTTGGTGAACTTTTTGACATTAATTGGTCCTTTTCTATCAGATAACTGTCAATACCAGTCCCACGAAAATCAAGAAGGTGCCTAAACTTCGGGTTAAAGCGAAGCGCTCACCTAATAAAATCACACCGAAAATCATACCAAACACAATACTTAGCTGCCTTAGCGCCACAACATAACTGACATTCTCGGTCATTGTCATCGCGTATAGCACCAAGCCATAAGTGGTGGCCATCATAATCCCGGCCATTGCGGAAGGCTTCTTGATGCTCCAAGCCTCAGAAAACTCCTTCCATTGACGTGTTGCCGAGACATAAATGGCAATGACTAAGAATATCGTCCAGAACTGGATACCTAAATAGAAAATCGCTGAATGCAGATTAGAGATAATAGAAGAGAGCTCAAGGTCAACAATCCCTAAAGCCTCTTTGTCCAAAATGGAGTAGCCTGTGGTGCCTACAGCAGCAATTACGGCCCATAACACGCCAACATTGAGGTAGTCACTAAAGCGTAACTCTCTTAAAGAACTCAAAGGCACTAACAGACAGCCAAAGGTGATTAACACGAAGCCTACCCACACAAGTGTGGTTAGCTGGTATCCCAGTAAAGCGGTTCCCACACCAACCATAAGTACTGGAAGTGCGCGCGCAATGGGATAAATCACGCCAATATCACCATGCTTATAGGCGTTACCTAAACCAATCAGATAGATAAACTGAGCGACACCACTCACGAGCAACATCCACCAAAACGTTGCTGGAATATTCGCGATGCCGACATCATTGAGATACCAGATTACGTATGGTGCAAGCACAAGCGAAGCGGCAGCGCTACTAGATAAGAAAAATGCCGTACCTGAAGACTTGTTACTTTTACTTAGAAGGTTCCAACCTGCATGCAGAAATGCCGATACGACAACCAAACATATCGCCCACACTGACATAGTCATTCCTTAAACTTGAACAGATAAAAGGCTTCTGGTGACTACGCAGAAGCCCAAATAAAGAAGTGAGATTAACGTTGAAGCTGAGCGACGGACTCAATGCTGATGGCATCATGCCGCCAGTATTCAATGTCGCAGTCAATCAACTCGCCATTTTGATTGTAGTTAACTCGCTCAACGACCATAGCCGGCGTCCCAGACGTTGCTCGCAATGCTTGTGCAGTTTCACCGAGCAATGTGCTGGTGCTAATGCGGTAGCGAATCTTTTCGTAAACAACGCCATAATGTTCACGGTAAATATCAGTCAATGACTTCGACAAATCAAAATCGAGAAGATTTGGAAACAACTCAGGACGAATATAGTTAGTGACATACACCACTGGGCGTTCTTCTAAGTATCGAACCCTATCTACTCGATACACATCGGAAAAAGGCTGTAGCCCAAGTAAACTGGCCGCTTGTTTATTGGCGAGAATACCTTTTGCAGCAATCAACTCTGTCTGCGGTATACGCTGCTGCGCCGTCGCCATATTGGTAAAGTTTAGCGTCTGCGTCGGATCGTACTTAAGCGGCAGCGGCGAGATAAACCAACCACGTCTGTCTTCTCGGTAGATTCGCCCTTCTGCTTCAAGCAAGGATAACGCCTCTCTCAGTGTGACTCTTGTGGTGTCAAACGACTCTGCAAGCTTCCTTTCTGCAGGTAATTTCTGCCTTGGCGATAACATTCCTGATTCAATTTGCTCAACAATTGAATCTTTAATTTTTACGTACTGCACCCTTGTCCTTACCTTTTACGCCATGCTTGCGTTTTGTTTTCTAACCATTTGCCTAACGTCATGTGTGCTAACTTAGCTATAGCAGCAGAGATCATGATCATCACAGCCATCGCTGCAGCTGCACCTGTCTGTCCTGCATCATCCATATTTAACACTGACACAGAAGCAGGGATAGTTTCCGTAGAGTAGATAAATACTACCGCAGAAGTGGTGGTTAATGCATTAATAAACAAATAGGTAGCGATATCTAGAGTCGCAGGAACGCAAACTGGCAGCGTCACCTTAAAAAACAGCTTGTACTGAGGTAACTTTACCGACGCCGCTGTCGCTTCAATCTCGCTCGGAATTTGCTTAAGCGCAGTTACCGCTGTCATATGACCAACAGTGTAATAGTGAACCACGGTGTTGATAACAAGAAACACCATGCCGCCATATAAAACGTTGAGTGGGTTGTTGGCATCATTAAAATAGAAGATATACCCCAACCCCAGTACCATTCCCGGTACTGCCATAGGAACAACACTGAGCATTTGCATGGCTTGTCGAACAGGCGCAAACGCCCGCCCTTTCTCAATACAGTACGCTCCACCAAAAATAATTGCTGTACCAATAATGGCTGTCCATGTTGCGAGTGTGAGCGAGTTAAAGTATGGAGACCAACCATAGGTACTCATTTCAGCAAAATTATAATTGTTTAGAGTCAAAGCCTTATTCCAAGGCCAGAAGGTCACCAATGAGCCATATACTGCCATCCCAAGTACCACAATCACCGCGGCAGAAATCACCAAACAATAGGCGAAACAGATCCCGTCTCTGACTTTATTGGGTTCTGGCTGATAAGGGACAGAACGAGTATCAAATAGGCTTTTTTGCTTCTTCTGTACCCAGCGGTCAGCGATGAATGCGAGCAAAGCAGGCATTAACAGTAATATACTGGTCACCGCACCCATAGAGAAGTTTTGCTGCCCCACAACCTGTTTGAAGATATCTGTCGCCAGAACGTTGTAATTCCCGCCGATCACTTTAGGTACACCAAAATCACACACAACCAGAGTGAACACGACAATCAAGGTACTGATCAAGCCATACTTAGCAGCAGGAAGAGTGACAACAAAGAAAGTCTTGAACGGTGACGTTTTTAACGCTCGCGCCGCTTCATACAATCTTGCGTCCGAGGTTCTCAATGAGGTGGTGAGTATCATCAGGGCATGAGGGAAAGTCCAAAAAATAAGGCCTAGTGAGATGCCCACCAAGCCGTAGACTGAATGACCACCGAGCATCTCTTTAGCGATACCTTGATTACCAAACAAAAAGATAAGACTGATCGCCGGAAGCAGCGAAGGTGCCAAAATAGGAGCCGTTCCTAACATCTGAAACACGCCTTTCATTGGCATGCACGATCTCGTCAGTGCGTAGGCATAACCAAAAGCAAGCACACCTACTACGGCAGTCACCAGAAGTCCTAATGTAAATGTGTTGCCAACAGAGTACCAAAGGCTGTCATTGGCAAAATAGGTAGCAAAGTTCTCCAGCCCAACAAACTCGCCACTATTGTTCTGAACACTTTTTGTCAGCATCGCCCATAGAGGCATCACAATAAAAATCGTGAGCGCTGAAAATAGAAATGCCAATAAGCCAAATAGCACTAGGTTATCTTTACTGACCCTGTGCAAAAGAGATGAAGGACGCAATGAGCGAGAGTTAACCCCAGAGTTGTACATAGTTCTACTTTCCATTAGTGATACCTTAAGCCGCAATTGCTTTAGTGCCATTTGGGCTTAACGTTGGATATGCACGTATTCCCTGTTTTGAGAACTGAACGTATCGAATATCACCAATACGCAGCTTCTGCTCGGTGACCACTTCGCCAGCGACATCGATAAAGATCGGCGCGGCTTGTTTGTCATGCTGAAGTTCACATTCAAAGCGATAAAACGCACCAAGAAACTCTCTGTCTCGGATCTTCACAGGTAGCGCATTATTAAATTGTTCGGCAAAACGAATGCTTTCTGGGCGTATTGCCAGATCAAAGCAATCCCCTCTTACTACTTGCTTGTTTTCAATGACAGGAGCGGGAATAAGCGACTCAGCGATACGTAGTTGAGTATCAGTCGCTGCTGAAGCAGAAATAAAATTCATGCTGCCAACAAACTCAGCAACAAAACGAGTAGCAGGGTGTTGATAGATCTCTTGTGGCGTGCCCACTTGCTCAATAACGCCATGATTCATCACAACGATTCTGTCAGCCATAGACAGCGCTTCATCTTGGTCATGAGTCACCATGATTGTGGTAATACCCAGTTTGCGCTGTAGTTTACAAATCTCATCTCTAAGGTGAACACGAACTTTGGCATCAAGCGCCGAGAGAGGTTCATCAAGAAGCAATAACCCTGGAGACAAGGCTAACGCTCTCGCAAGGGCAACACGCTGCTGCTGTCCACCAGACAATTGGTTAGGGTATTTCTCACCAGAAGTCGGTAAACCAATCATATCAAGCCAATAATCAACCTTTTCTAAAGCTTCTTGATTGGTCATCCCTTGGTTCTTTAATCCGATGGCAATATTCTCTTGCACGGTAAGGTTTGGAAATAGCGCATACGATTGAAAAACAATACCAAAATCTCGTTTTTCCGGAGGAAGGAAGGTCGTATCTTGTCCGTCTTGATAAATGCCACCTGAAGTCGGTAGATCAAGTCCAGCGATAGCTCGTAGTAGGGTCGTTTTGCCGCAGCCAGAAGGGCCAAGAAAGCAGACAAACTCGCCCTTCTCTATTGCCAGTGAAATTTGCTTTAACGCAGTGAACTGGCCAAATTGCTTCACTACATTTTCAATTTGTAAGTAAGGTTGGTTAGTTGACATAACACACTCTCCAAATGGTATATACCAACCTTAAATCTGGTTTGTTTCAGCGGCATGACAAATTTATAGAGCAAAGATGACAATAAAATGAATTCACTCGATTGGCCTATTATCTGTGACCGAACGATTGGCGAAGTCAATCTACGTCCTAAACCTCACAGCTCAAGAGACATTTTAAAGTAAGGGATGTCTTCTTTGTAAAAGCGCTCACCTTGTTTACTCATACCGAATTTGCGATAGATACCCAACGCTGATTCACGTGCATCACACCAAAAAAGTGTCGCTTGAAAATCTCGAATTTCGCTCAGCATGGTTTCCAACATCATTGAGCCTATACCCTGTCCTTGATACTCAGGCAAAACAGCAAATTTGCGTAGTCGAGCTTCATCCTGCTCAACAAAGACCGATGCGACACCGACCAACTGATCTCCGATAAAGCCTCCATAATGAAAGCCAAATTCATCTTCTGCCACACGACAAAACTCCAGACTCTTTGCCGGCCATAACACCGCATGCCTCAACGCGAGTGTTTGATCAGCCGTAATTCTTTCTACCCTCATAATGCTTTCCTTGCCCTCCAGTTATCCAGTTATCCAGTTATCCAGTTATCCAGTTATCCAGTTATCCAGTTATCCAGTTATCCAGTTATCCAGTTATCCAGTTATCCTAATTTGCCCTTAACTTCCCTGAAAAGCAAAAAGGAGAGCAACCCTGCTCTCCTTTGTTATCTCAATGACCAATCAGGCTACGATTTTGGCTCTGATTTAGCGTCAAATTTCGCCGACCAAGCCGCTAGGATATCCGCACGCTTGCTACCCATCTGAGCAAAGTCCATCTTAGCCATGTTCGCTTCTACATTTGGGAAGTTAGACACAGTTGCTTTCACATCTTTATGACCAACTACTGGGTACATCTCTATGTAAAGCTCATTTGCTGCTTTCGAAATGGACCAATCAACAACGCGCTTAGCTGCGTCAGACTCTTTCACTAAGCCGACCGCTTCTGATTCCCAACCGATGCCTTTAGGTGTAATCACCGCTAAAGGAGCGCCTTGTGTTTTTAACTTAGCTCCACGACTTGCCATTGAAATACCAATCGCAACTTCACCCATGCCTGCTTGTACACATGGCTTAGAACCGGAATGCGTGTAGTGTGCGATGTTCTTATCTAGATCGCGCATGTAGTTCCACGCTTTGTCTTCGCCCATATTCTGTAGCCAAGCTGAAACTTGCATATAGCCAGTCCCTGAAGAAGCTGGGTTAGGCATTGCGATATGACCTTTGTATACAGGTTTAGTCAGATCTTGCCAAGACGTTGGCTTTGGCAGATTCAGCTGCTTAGCAACCGCTTCGTTAAAACATACCGCGTTAAAGAATGCGTCGTTACCAAACCAAGCTTGGTTTGATTGCGGGTCATTCAAACTGGCATTCAGCTGATCCAGGCCTTTAGGCGTGTATGGCTGTAGAAGGCCTTCTTCTTTTAGTAACGCCATCGAAGAACCTGCCAGACCCCAAACAACTTCAGCACGCGGGTTGTTTTTTTCTGCAAGTAGCTTAGCAGTCATGATGCCTGTTGAGTCACGAACCCATTTGATTTTGATATCAGGGTTTTCTTTTTCGAAAGCATTTTTGTACTTTGCCAGAATGTCAGTTTCGAAAGCCGTGTAAACCGTCACTTCCTGTGCTGCCATTGCGTTTGTTGCCAGCAGAGAAACAAGTGCAGCTAGCGATCCTTTCATCAAACGGTTTTTCATCATCTTCTCCAATTAAGACTATTACGTTTGTTAAACCTTGCCGAATTAGCATTGGTCTGTACCAGTTGACGTAATACACCCTAAAAGCGCTTTATTACGATTCAATGAACAAAAAATGGCACTTTTTTAAAGAATTGACGAAAAACTGCGCGCAATTTTGCCGACGAAGTTTTCATATGAAAGTTTTATTAAATTCGACTTTCTGACCTTTACTGTTGTTTTTTCCTCTTGCTAAAGTAAATTCAAATTCTGGTGTAGACCAAATATAGTTAAAATGGAAATCGAGATGAAAAACGAATACCTACTGCTGACTCCGGGTCCTTTATCGACATCTGAAACCGTTCGTAAAGCCATGCTTAAAGATTGGTGTACTTGGGATGATGACTACAACAAAGACATCGTAGAAGTTATCCGCACTAAGCTGGTGAAACTCGCAACAGAGCAAGATGGCTACACTAGCGTACTGATGCAAGGTAGTGGTACCGCATCTGTAGAAGCGACAATTGGCAGCGCGATTGGCAAAGATGGCAAATTGTTGGTTGTTGACAACGGCGCATACGGCGCACGTATTGCTCAAATTGCTGAGTATCTAAATATCCCATGCCATGTAGTTTCCCCAGGCGAAACATCACAGCCACACTTGAACGAGGTGGAAACTGCATTGGCATCGGATCCTACCATCACCCATGTAGCGATTGTTCACTGTGAAACCACTACAGGCATGCTTAACCCAATTGAAGCTTTTGCGTCGACGGCAAAAGCGCACGGCAAAGTGGTGATCCTCGATGCAATGTCGAGCTTTGGCGGGATTCCTATCGATATCGCAAAGCTCAACATCGACTTTATGATCAGCTCTGCAAACAAATGTATTCAAGGCGTACCGGGGTTTGGCTTTGTAATCGCAAAACAAACTGAGCTAGAAAAATGCCAAGGTCAGGCACGCTCTTTAAGCCTTGATCTATACGATCAATGGCACTGTATGGAAGCGAACCACGGTAAATGGCGTTTCACGTCTCCAACGCACACGGTTCGCGCTTTCTACCAAGCTTTATTAGAGCTTGAGCAAGAAGGCGGTGTGGAAGCGCGTCACAACCGTTACCTGACTAACCAGAAAACACTGGTTGCGGGTATGCGCTCTCTGGGTTTTGAACCACTACTAAATGATGAGCTTCATTCACCAATTATCACCTCTTTCTACTCTCCTACGCACAGTGACTATCAGTTCAAAGAATTCTACACCCGTTTGAAGGAGCAAGGTTTTGTGATTTATCCGGGTAAGGTGTCGAACGCAGACTGTTTCCGTATCGGCAACATTGGCGAAGTGTACCCTGCGGATATTGAGCGCCTAATCGGTGCGATTGAAGAAGCAATGTATTGGCAAGTTGCTTAAATAGCCTTCAGGAAGAGATAGTGTTATGACTGAGAATATACAACCGACCCATTTCCGTAGTGAAGGGGACGTCAACACCACAGCAGCGCGCCAAGCATGGAACGCGTCTATGGATGACAAGCGCAAACAAGCCTTACTGAAGCGAGATTCTGATGTGTTTCTTCATCAGGCAATGTCGACGCCTTGTCTCGATACATTAGAGGCAGCAGAAGGCATCTACATCCAAGATTCGACAGGCAAAAAGTACATGGACTTCCATGGCAATAATGTTCACCAGTTGGGTTACGGACATCCACATGTAATTGAGCGTGTGCAAGAGCAAATTGCCAAGTTGCCGTTTTCACCACGCCGTTTTACTAACCAAACTGCAATTGAATGTGCTGAGAAGCTAACGCAAATCTGTGGTGGTGAGTTGAATCGTGTGTTATTCGCGCCGGGTGGCACATCCGCCGTTGGTATGGCGCTAAAACTGGCACGCCATATCACAGACAACTACAAGGTTGTCTCTTTATGGGACTCTTTCCATGGTGCGTCACTGGATGCTATCTCTGTCGGTGGAGAAGCCTGCTTTCGTCAAGGTATGGGCCCACTAATGGCCGGCGTAGAACGCATACCACCAGCAGTATCTTACCGAGGCGCCCTTCCATCACCAGACGGCAGTGACGTGCATTACGCCGACTACCTTGAGTACGTGATAGAGAAAGAAGGCGGTGTCGGGGCGTTTATCGCAGAAGCAGTTCGAAACACTGATGTGCAAGTGCCAAGTAAAGCCTACTGGAAACGCATCCGTGAAATCTGTGATAAGCACAATGTCATGCTGATTATCGACGACATTCCCAACGGAATGGGCCGTAGCGGCGAATGGTTTACCTATCAAGCTTACGATATTGAGCCAGACATTCTGTGCATTGGTAAAGGCTTAGGCGGAGGCTTAGTGCCCATCGCTGCCATGGTAACCAAAGATAAATACAACACCGCTGAGCAAATCTCGATGGGCCATTACACCCATGAGAAAAGCCCAATCGGCTGTGCGGCTGCGCTGGCAACCATGGAAGCGATAGAGCAAGACGGCTTGCTAGACAAAGCTAAAGCTGACAGCCAGTTCATGCGCGACAAGCTGCTACAAATGAAAGCCAAATACCCAGTAATTGGCGATGTGCGCGGCATCGGCATGCTATGGGGTATTGAACTGGTCACCGACCATGAGAGCAAGCAACGCGCCTATGACGAAGCCGAAGCTGTACTCTACCAATGCCTTAACCATGGTATGAGCTTTAAGGTGTCACAAGGCAATGTGATCCAGCTTAGCCCACCGTTAATCATCACTCGCGAACAATTGACAGAAGCCTTAGCCATCTTCGAAGAAGCCATCGCCAAAGCGTGCAAAGACTTTAACTACTATTAAACACTCAATTTATCTAAAGTGCCGTAAAAGCAATGACTTGGCACTTTGGTAAACAAAAAGGATTCAACATGAACAACTCACCAATTCAGGCAGTCATCTTTGACTGGGCAGGCACTATCGTCGATTTTGGCTCATTTGCGCCAACCAGCATCTTTGTTGAAGCATTCAAACAAGGCTTTGACTTCGATATCGACCTTGAAGAAGCGCGTGAACCAATGGGCCTTGGTAAGTGGGACCACATCCAGGCAGTGGGCCGCATTCCTGCGGTAGATAAACGCTGGAATGAGAAGTTTGGTCGCTCGATGACTAGCAAAGACATTGACGCTATCTACGCGGCGTTTATGCCTTTGCAAAAAGCAAAAGTCTCAGACCACGCAGAGCCAATCCTGAATGCAATTGAAGTGGTCAACGATCTCAAAGACAAAGGCATTAAGATTGGATCTTGTTCTGGCTACCCTCGTCAGGTGATGGACGTTCTGATTCCTGTTGCGGCGGACTACGGCTACAAGCCCGATTATGTAGTCGCAACAGATGATCTTCCTCAGGGTGGTCGCCCTGCACCTTTTATGGCACTCAAGAACGTCATTGAGCTTAACGTGACCGATGTAAATGCTTGTATCAAGGTCGATGATGCCGCACCAGGCATCGACGAAGGTCATAACGCGGGGATGTGGACCGTTGGCCTGCTACTTTCTGGTAATGAAGCGGGTCTGACGTTTGAAGAGTACCAAGCGGCAGATGAAGCAACGCTGAATGCCGCACGTGAAAAAGCACGTGCGAAGCTTATCAAGAGCTCACCACACTACCTAATCGATACCATTGCTGACTTTCCACAAGTGGTTGCCGATATCGAGCGCAGATTAGCAGCGGGTGAACGACCATAGCGTTGTTGACCCCAAGACAGTAAAAAGGGCTCAACTGAGCCCTTTTTAAATGTTTGAAGCTAAGCGCTACATCACTCTATATTGATACACAAATTCATGTAGCATCACTGCCCCTTCGTCAGTATTCAACCAACAATAGAACAAAATATTTAGCACTAACGTTGTCCAAAACAAAAACTTAAAACCAATATCATTGTACTTGTGATGCATAAATGACTGAGCAAATAAGGCGCCAATCCAACCACCCATTAAGTTGAGTACATGGAAGGTTATTTCCGGAACACGCCATGCCCCTGTTAACTTGGCATGTTTATCGAACGCATACACAGTGTAAGTAACAGTGCTAATAGCAAGGTAAAACATACAAGCGACCAAAGGAAAGTCGAGAAGCACGACGCTGCCAACTAAAGCACTACAAAACCAAATGGCAATCGCCAATGAAAAGTTAAATACGACGGGCCGTTGAATTTCGATCGCTCTCATCATGCCGTTGCTGTCTGCCCCCAACCTAAACACCACTGGTTCACTGACACTTGGGATCTGTGATGCATTCGCTAGATCACTAATATGAAAACGAATCTGGGTATCTTGATTCTCTACCGCAATGTAACCGTATCCTTTGTTCTGATCCCACTGAGCGATCGTTCCTTGAATGGACATAGTTTTCCTCTTCCTAGCAACAACGTTAAATGTATTGATCGTTATAAACTTTCTTTAAATATCTATAGCACACATATTCCACCATGCGCATATTTTCGCTATTTTCTGACATTTTTTTGAAGTGAAACACTCCTGACAGGTTCTGACACACCACTCTCATATTCTTAATTCGAGCCTAAACAACACAAAACAAGGAATTAAACTATGAAAAGTGTCATCGAAATCGTTCGTTTCAAATTACTAGAAAATGCAACTTCAGAGCAGCTCGTTTCGGCTAGTGAACAGAGTCAGAAATTTGTATCGTCGTTAAACGGTTTTGAATATCGTTCGCTAAGCTTTGACCAAGATTCAGGCACTTGGACGGACGTGGTCTACTGGGATTCGATGGATAACGCAAAAGCGGCTGGTGAGCAATTTATGGCTAGTGAGGATTGTAAACCGTTGATGGCTTTAATTGACCCAGAGTCTGTCATCATGCAACATCAGACAATTATGATGAGTGACCTAGCAGCTAAATACCAATAGCAACGAGTCATTAGTTGGGGTGCCTGAGCGGCCCCCAGCTTTCCTTTGTTCTACAATTTCTAATGTTAGGAAGACAAGTGAGTAAATCAGAACGGCTTTTTGAACTTCTAACTCTATTGCGCTCAAAGCGTTATGCTGTCACGGCTTCCCACCTTGCAGAGCAAATGGAAGTGAGCGAAAGAACCATCTACAGAGATATCCAATCATTACTCAACTCCGGCGTTCCGATACAAGGAGAAGCCGGTGTTGGCTATTTACTGCATGCTGATTCTCATCTGCCGCCTTTGATGTTCACTGATCAAGAAATGATAGCACTGGAGCTAGGTATGCGAATGGTGCGAGCTTGGTCTGACGATGAACTCGCCACCGCATCAAAATCGGCCTCAACCAAGATACTATCTGTCCTTCCCGATCGGCTCAAGAAACAGATTGAGAGCTTTCCGATATTCGTGCCGGAAATTCACACTTCCACAAAAGATGCGACGCGTAGCAAAATGCTTCGACATGCTACAGACGCCAAATTAAAGATCGAAATTGATTACAGTGACCAAAAAGGCAATAAAACAGTGCGAAAGCTCCAGCCACTCGGGCAGATCTTTTGGGGGAAAATTTGGACCTTGGTGGCTTGGTGTGAGTTAAGAGATGACTATCGCCACTTTCGAATTGACCGTATAGACAAGCTTAATATCCTTGATGAAGTATTCGAGACTTCAGCTGAGAAATGCCTCGAATACTATATTAGACAACACGCTCCGGATGCTTAGACAACGGGATTATTTCATTAGCGTTGGAGAGATATTCAGAGCTAGCCGACAACCATTGAGGTCCGATTCCACATCAAACTCGACCAACTCATTCACATGAGGCTCGATAGATGAAACTGCTATATCCCTCACGTGGAAAAACACTTTATCATCCTCGTTTTCTTGCTTGATAAATCCGTAACCATGACCTTCGTCTAAATCGACAATTTTTCCCAATACCGACATCTTTGCAACCCCTAATACAAACTTTAGTACTACATACTAGGGATTTACGTTTTCGGATCACTCACTAAGCAATCAATATCTTTTTTAATTGATGCAATGAGCTTACCGTGTAGTGAGGCGAAATCGAATGATCTTGTTCCATACCGCTGCTATTAAGCCAACATGTTTCAATTCCAAAGTTAAGACCCCCCAAAATATCGGAATGCTGGTTATCCCCCACCATCAACACCTTACTTTTACAAGGCATACCCATTTTCTCTAGTGCGTGACTGAAAATCGCCGTATCGGGTTTCGCTACTCCGACTTCTTCTGAAATGATGACATGTTCAAAGTACTGGGTCATCCCAGTTTTTTCGAGTCTGATCGCCTGAAGATCGGTAAAACCATTAGTGATAATGCCCATTTTTGCTTTGCCATGTATCGCTTCCATCAGCTCTTTCGCTCCAGGTAGAACCGTGCAGATATCCGCCATGGCTTCAAGGAATGAAGAGTTTAATTCTGAGGTTGTCGTTTCTAGCTTATCTGCCCATTCTTTGAATCGCGTATGCTTTAATTCGTGCGCGGTAATTGCGCCATTTTGATAATCTACCCACAGCGGTTTATTGACCTTCTGATAGTGTTCAAAATCGCCTTGTGTGAAGTCTATACCTTTACGAGAGAACATTAGCTGCATCCCTTTAAAGGCATCAAAGTGAAACAGGGTTTCGTCAGCATCAAATAAGATCCAATCGTACTTCATTATTATCTCCTCAAATTCTCGCCGCTAGTGTAAATTGTTTTCTTTTAGATGATAATACCCTCACAAAGAAACTTATTGTTTACTGGAGCTCAACCAATGCAAGCTTTTTCTGCGATTCCTATCTTTGTTTCAGTGGTTGAAAGTGGCAGTTTTTCTACCGCAGCCAGCAAACTTAATATCACCAAATCGGCGGTAAGCAAGCGAATTACCCAATTAGAAGATGAGCTAGGTATTCGACTCATTAACCGTACTACACGCAAACTTAGCCTAACCGAAGCGGGCCAGCGCTATTACGATTATGTTGTCCAATCGCTCTCACTGGCGCAACAAGGTATTGATGCGGTCACTGAGCTCCAAGGTAACCCAAGAGGCACGCTTAAAGTAACTGCGCCCATGTCATTTGGTGTACTACACATTGCCCCGCTCATTTCTGACTTTCTAGCCCTCTATCCAGATGTCGAAATTGACCTTAACCTAGAAGATCGCATGGTAGATCTTGTCGCTGAGAGATTTGATGTTGGGATTCGAATCGGCCACTTACCTCTTTCCAACTTGGTTGCAAAACGTCTAGCGCCGTGTAGAAGCGTCCTCTGCGCGGCACCCGGTTATTTATCTCAACACGGCTTACCAAGTAAACCAAGCGATCTCTCCAAGCACAGTTGTTTGCAATACAGCTATTATCGCGGTGGTTCTGAATGGTCCCTTCACTCAGCGGGAAACGAATTCAAAGTCATTCCTAAAGGTCGCTTGGTGGTCAACAATAGTGAAGCGATACGTCGAGCGGTGCTTGGAGGAAGTGGCATTGCAAACCTGCCCACCTTTATTGCAGGGAAAGATATTGCGGCAGGTAACTTACAAGTCGTGTTGTCAGACTACGCTTTACCGAGCCATGCCGTCTATGCAGTGTTCCCAGAGAAGAAACACATGCCTCTCAAGGTTAGAGCCTTTATTGATTTCATCAACCAACGACTGGGAACAGAAACACCCTATTGGGATGAAGGGTTACTACCTTAGAAAGCCAAATGTGACACTAAGCTCATAATTTTACATTGGTCGACATTCTCAGTCAGTTAATGATGTAAGACAAATTTTAACGACTGTCATCCGTTCAGAATAGCGATATACCAGCTGTTCTAGGAGACATTCGAAATGAAACGATTTTTCCCATCTAGTGTCATGCTTATCCCGTTCGTCGTAAAAAACTATTCTGAAGAAGATCATGAAGATAGCCCAGAGTTAGAACGTGAATCTGAGCCAGCTCCTGAACTTGAACTGGAAGAATGAGAGGCTCATCAGGTCACTAACGAGCAATTTTTACTACCCTATTAGCGCACGTTTATAAGGGAACATAAAATGAAAAAGATTGCAGTTATTCTCAGTGGCTCGGGGGTATTCGATGGTGCAGAAATTCACGAATCCGTGCTCGCTTTACACGCAGTAGAAAAGCAAGGTGCTTCATGGCATTGCTTTGCTCCTAATATTGATCAACTCCATGTCATTAATCATAAGACAGGAGAAGAAATGGATGAGCGACGCAATGTTCTTGTCGAAGCGGCGCGTATTGCACGGGGCAATATTGAGGATGTCGCGAAGCTTAATGTTGAGGACTATGATGCTTTACTGGTACCTGGTGGGTTCGGTGCAGCAAAAAACCTGACTGATTTTGCCGTGAGTGGCGCTGAGTGCAGCATCAACACTCACGTTGCCTCAGCGTGTCGCGCCTTCGCTCAAGCTAACAAGCCCGCAGGTTACCTCTGTATTGCTCCGGCGATAATTCCTATGATTTACGATCAAGGAGTTAAAGGTACTATCGGTAACGACGAATCAACCGCTGCCGCGTTTAACGCTTTAGGTGGTGAGCACGTCAAATGCTGCGTGGACGACATTGTCGTAGATGAGCAAAATCTAGTGCTATCAACGCCTGCCTATATGCTGGCCGAGAATATTTCACAAGCGGCAAGTGGTATCGACAAGCTCGTTGAGCGCTTAGTAAAACTCGCATAGTTATCTTAAGTTATGGCCCCTATTCATGTTCTGTGGATAGGGGCTTTTTAGTTTTCATTAAGCAATATGAATCTTATTTAACCCCAATTGCTGTTGAGAAAACGATTGCGCTAACCCACTAATATTTAACAAGTTTATATACGATAAATATGCAACTAGATTGACTTCACATTTTGCAGCCAAATCTACCCCTTTTGGGTGAGTTAATTGTCTAAGATCAAGATTTTTGATGGGATAGTTATGCGAGTCTAAATGCAGTTTTTAAATCTATAAGAATATGGAGCAATCCAATGACAAGTGCATTTTTCATCCCTACAGTAAACCTAATGGGCGCAGGCTGCCTAAAAGATGCTGCTGATAGCATCCAATCTCAAGGCTTCAAAAAAGGTCTTATCGTTACAGACAAAATTCTTAGCCAAATTGGCATGGTTAAGCAAGTACAGGACATGCTGTCTGAGCGTGATGTTGAGACTGTAGTATTTGATGGCACTCAACCAAACCCAACAATCAGCAACGTAAATGATGGTTTATCACTACTTGCCGACAACGAGTGTGACTTTGTCATTTCTCTAGGCGGCGGCTCTCCACACGACTGTGCTAAAGGTATCGCTTTGGTCGCTTCAAATGGCGGAAAAATCGGTGACTACGAAGGCGTTGACCAATCAGCGAAGCCAATGCTACCACTTATCGCAATCAACACTACCGCGGGTACTGCATCTGAAATGACCCGCTTCTGTATCATTACAGACGAAGAGCGCCACATTAAGATGGCTATTGTTGATAAGCACACAACGCCACTGATTTCGGTTAATGATCCTGAACTGATGCTGGCTAAACCCGCTTCACTCACTGCCGCAACAGGTATGGACGCATTGACTCACGCTGTAGAAGCCTATGTGTCAATCGCAGCTACGCCTATCACTGACGCGGTAGCGATTAAAGCAATCGAGCTAATTCAAGCACACCTACGTAAAGCCGTAGAAAATGGTGACGACATCGAAGCTCGCGAGCAGATGGCATATGCCCAGTTCATGGCAGGTATGGCATTTAACAACGCTTCTCTGGGTTATGTTCACGCAATGGCGCACCAGTTAGGCGGATTCTACGACCTACCACATGGTGTATGTAACGCGATTCTTCTTCCACACGTTCAACGCTACAACGCGCAGGTTTGCCCTGAACGTCTACGCGACGTAGCGAAAGCAATGGGCGTTGAAGTAGAAGGATTGAACGCTGAGCAAGGAGCTGAGGCCGCTATCAATGCCATTGTGGCACTTGCAAAAGATGTGGGTATTCCAGCAGGTATCCAAGAGTTAGGTGCAAAATCTGAAGACATTCCAGTACTAGCCGATAATGCCCTAAAAGACGCATGTGGCTTTACTAACCCTAAACAAGCAACGCATGAAGAGATCTCTGCGATCTTTGAAGCGGCGATGTAATTCTACTCTTTTCCTTACAGTTCAAGCCTCCTTCGGGAGGCTTTTTTGTACCCTTTAATATCTGATAGCGTACTACACTTCTACGACAACGGAGGTGTTCTATGAAATCAACAATTGGGCTTATTTTTCTTTTATTTACCTTTCTTGCTCAGGCAGGTGAAAACAAAATTTACAATGTAAAAGGTAATGATTACGAAGGTTACTGGGCTAAAGTGAGTGATAGCGCTCCTCTCGTTCTGCTTATCCACGATTGGGATGGGCTTACCGACTACGAAATGAAAAGAGCGCAAATGCTCAATGAGATGGGCTATAACGTTTTTGCTGCTGACCTATTTGGCAAAGGTGTCCGTCCAACGGAAGTGAAAGATAAGAAACAACACACCGGAGAACTCTATAAAGATCGAGAGAAGCTTCGTGCATTAATGCAAGGTAGTCTGGATTTTGCGGCTTCCTTGGGAGGAAACGCCGAGAATGTCGTCGTGATGGGATACTGCTTTGGTGGTGCTGCTGTCTTGGAATCTGCACGAGCAGGAATGAATGCCAAAGGGTTTGTTACCTTCCACGGTGGCCTAAGCACACCCGATGGGCAATCTTACTCACAAACTACTGCGCCTATTCTAGTACTTCACGGCACGGCTGATAGCGCGATTCCCATGTCCCAATTCGCCTCGTTAGCCGAACAGCTAGAAACGGCTAACGTAAAACACGAAATGATTACCTACAGCGGAGCCCCACACGCTTTTACGGTTTTTGGCAGCCCTAGGTATCGTGAAGATGCCGATCGTAAGTCTTGGGCAAGCTTTTCCAACTTCTTAACCGCCACCACCCAGTAGATTTGTACCAAAATAAGCCGACGTTACTGTCGGCTTTTTATCCTCAACCATTTTTCAGTGACTAAACCACGCGATCGATTCCTGCAAATTTTAACGCTAAACATCACGTGAAAAGATATCTGAGCGCTTCATAAATATTCCCTTCCCTACCCTGTCAATCAAACACTTAAACGACACCTAGCACAAATCTCACCATTGATAGCTATTTAGTCTACGTTCTAATGTACATTCATTCACAGAGTTAAAATAATTTTAAGTTCGTGTCGAAAATGGCGAAGCGAAAACGTCCTTGAGTAGGAAACAACAAACCAGAAGGAAAATTAAGATGAAATATATGCTTTTGCTTTATGCTGCACCAGATAAAGAGCCAGCATTTGGTACTCCTGAATTTGACAAGATGATGGAAGATTTTGCCCTTACCTCAGAGACGTTCGAAAAAGATGGCGTACTTGTTGGTGGCGAAGGATTGGAAGGGGTAGAAACTGCAACTTCATTGAGAATCCACTCCGGTAAGGTAGAAACCATGGACGGTCCCTTTGCAGAAACACGTGAAAACTTGGGGGGATACTATATCGTTGACGTGCCCGACTTGGACGCCGCATTGAAATGCGCAGAAATCATTCCCGTCGCTAAGTTCGGCACCATCGAGGTTCGTCCATTGCTGAATTATAGTGAAGCAGATTAACGTATGAATAACGCCTCTTCAAAAGCTATCACTGTCAATCGTATTATTCATGATCTCTTGCATAAAGACAGAGGACTGCTTTTGGCGGGGCTTATTTCGCGCCTTAATGATTTTCAATTAGCAGAAGATGCCCTACAGGAAGCAACAATATCGGCCTTGAAACACTGGACTCGGTCCGGACCGCCTCATAACCCTAAGGCTTGGCTAATGAGAGTCGGCTTAAATAAGGGAATAGACCAGATTCGTCGGGTGCAACGAGAGCAACGTAAAACGGTGGATCTAGCTGATCCATTTTGCCTCAGACTTAGAGTATGACGTTCATGAAGCCATTCCGGACGAACGTTTACAGCTCATCTTTACCTGCTGTCATCCAGCCTTGGAAGAAAAGTCACGTATCGCGTTGACCCTACGTACAGTTTGCAATTTAACGACCAAGGAAATCGCCGCCGCTTTCCTAGATAACGAAAAAACCATGGGGCAGCGACTGTATCGCGCAAAAGCGTCACTTAAAGCCAAAGGCATTCCGTTCTCGACCCCAGATGAAGACAAATTGGATGACAGATTGGAAACTGTGCTTAAAACCATCTATTTGATATTCACCACTGGCTATGTAACAGAAGACAAGAGCCCACGTTCCCTATGCCAAGAGGGCATCTTTTTAGCGAGACTTTTGATGACACTACGACCCAATGAACCAGAAGTAGAGGGTATCTTGGCATTAATGCTACTTACTGATGCAAGAAGCACAGCTCGAATCGATGTTAGTGGTGCCATAGTGCCTATTGAAGAACAGGACAGCACATTATGGCTGCTAGACGATATTGATGAAGCTCAATGCATCCTTTCCAAGGCTATCGAAAAAAGGCGACCCGGCCCTTTTCAGATCAAGGCAGCTATTGCAGACTGCCATATGATGAAACCCAACCCTGATTGGATTCAAATGTCCTTGCTTTATCAATCACTATGGCGCTTCGAACCTACTCCAGTTGTCGCCTTAAACTGGGCAGTAGTGTTTGCAGAAACAGAGCGTGCAGAACTTGCACTTAAAAGGTTGGACGAGATAAAAGAAGACCTTAAAGATTACCAACCTTGGTACGCGGCACGAGCGCATATTCTCAGAAAACTAGGACATAAAACAGAGGCTTGTACTTTTTATAAACTGGCCATTGAAAAATCGCCGAGTACGGCGACCCGCGCTTTTTTAGAGTTGAAATTACGAGAATTGACACAGGGTGACGCCGCTTAAACGTAACCCTCTATTGGGTTCTCCCATGATAGTGATACAATCTGCGCATCAGAATTACCGAGAAACCCTATGTTCATCCATCATGTTAATGGCATCGACTGGCTAGTGATTACCGCTTTTGAAGAGCTGAAACCTATATTTATCGAAGACGCTGGTTCGATCCCCTCTTGCTTCTCTATCACCAGTGAATTGAGCCTGATTGATCAAGCCAAGCGTACTTATGGATACTTGCCTTCACTCAATGGCGTCATCACTGATACGGGCACATTTCAAAGCAAAAACATCGAAGAAGATCTAAACCCACAGCTTGCCTGCATCGTTGAGGGGCGCGGCCGGGTGTTTATTTATCACGGCGGCTATGTCGCTTTTGTGGATGACGAGCAAACCTTTATTACCCGAATGGACTAACAGTTGTTAGGTAAGTAGTGCTCAGCCAACTGGCCCACCTAGGCAAGAATGAGCTAGCTACATCAACCAGCTCCATACTAGATATAAGCGGCTTAGGGTATTGGCGTAGATTGCTTTGTATCAGATAAGTCTATCTATCTTGTTAATCTAGAATACTTGAATGGTGATTAATTCCG
This sequence comes from Vibrio sp. R10-SF1-ISO8, assembly GCF_059833805.1. Taxonomy (NCBI): domain Bacteria; kingdom Pseudomonadati; phylum Pseudomonadota; class Gammaproteobacteria; order Vibrionales; family Vibrionaceae; genus Vibrio; species Vibrio sp. R10-SF1-ISO8. Next base: position 176,518 of record NZ_JCBDHL010000012.1, read on the forward strand.
TGTACCGAGATTATCCATCACAAAGTCTAAAAAGACTTTCACTCGTTCCGGCTGATCATCTCCTCCGCGATAGAGAGCATTCAACGGATATTCCAAAGCTTTAAAACCAACTTCAAGCTTCTGAAGTTGCCCTTTTTCCACATAAGGTAGAGCAATGATATCTGGTTGATAGCTTGCTCCAAGTGCTGACAGCGTTAACTGACGTATCATCCTTGGGCTATTACTTTTGAAAACGGTGTTTACGGTAAGGCTACGACAACCATTGCGCTTCTTTAAGGCAGTGACTACAGGCCACCGCGCGGTTGGATGAAGGTTGCTATCGACCAAACAAGGCAACTGTGACAATTCAATCCCTTCCACGCACTGTTTTGCCAAATCAGGAGCAGCATACACTGAACTTTGTAGTGACATGATCTTACGATACCGGAAGTCTGAGTCTTCTAGTTCACTGGCACGAAAAGCAATGTCGATAGCTTGTTCCACTAAGTTCAGTTTTTGGTTGGTCACTATAAGTTCAATCTGGATATCTGGGTATCGAACATGAAACTCAGAAATAATTGGACTTAATAGCTCCTCAGCAAAGCTCTGTGAAGCTGTGACACGTAAAGGCCCTGAAATTTCTTTTTTTTCAGAATGGAGCTGGCAGTGAAGCTTGTCTAGTTGCACCAAAACCCGCTGTGCTTGAAGATAGTATTCATGGCCCGCCTGATTAACTGAAAGCTTTCTGGTCGTTCGATGAAACAACTTTACACCGAGCTGCGCTTCAACCCGGTTAACGTATTTGGAAGTTAAGGATTTAGAAATACCTAAACGTTCTGAAGCAGCAGTAAAAGAACCGGTCTCGATTACTGCGACAACTGTTCTCATACCATCAATAGTGTCCATACATTGTCAACATACTGGAAATTATCATTCCATGTTAGCGGGGTTTTTCTTCTTCGCAAGTTGTTCTTAAATATCACAACCAACATTAAGGAGAATACAATGCTAAAACTATACTGGCACCACCTATCAGGCCATGCACACCGAGCGCACATGCTACTAAGTATGCTCAAATTGAGTTTTGAGCTTATTCCCGTCGATTTGCCGGCCGGAGAACACCAACAACCTGATTTTTTGTCCCTTAACCCCTTTGGTCAAATACCAGTATTAGTCGATGACGACATTATCATTTCTGATTCAAACGCAATATTGGTTTATCTGGCCACCGTTTATGATAAAGAACGGCAGTGGCTGCCAGAGTCACCCCAAGCACGAGCCAATATTGAGCAGTTTCTTTCCCTTGCCGCTCATCGCCTAGCTGGATCGATCGCAAAGCTGCGGGCGGCAAATTTGTTTAATCAAGGTATCGATGCCGCTCCACTCACTCGAGAATCGTATAAACTACTCAAGCAACTCGAGGGCTATCAGAATGGTCGCCAATGGCTAGTTGGTACACGGCCAACGATTGCAGATTTAGCCCTTTACAGTTACATCAAGCTAGCACCGGAGGGCGGTATAAGCCTCATTGACTTCCCTGAAGTGAAAGCTTGGCTCAAACGAGTCGAAGCACTGACTGGTTTTGTTCCTATGCAACGCTCCATGTCGGATTCGTCAATCCTCTCATGAGGGATGGAAATGCTCATGTCATTTTTCCTTAAATTTCGCTAATCGTAATTAGGCACTTGATTTGACTATGAAACAAAGTGCCCCTATCCTCATTAACTGGATCTGCACTCTCAACGACACCGTCTCTCTGCTGGTGAGCAATGACTGATGAAAAAGAATCGCCTCCTTAATGATGTATTACAAATCGCACAGTGATCTCTTGAATAAAATAAGGTATTTGCATCTTGGCTAACCTGCTGTGAGCCTTTGTTTCTCCCTTTTGGCCAACATAAACGCGAATTTATCGGCTTTCAATTCTGCCATTTGCAATGATTTTTCATGTCTATTGTCAGCAAACTCCTGATACTCGGACACTATCTCGTAAATCTCAGCCACACCTAAATACTTGCTTAAAGTACGTAGATGCGGGACCAGATGACTGGATGTCTCATTGATCCCCCCCTGCTCGAAGCCAAACTCACCACATGAAGTTACTATGACCAAAACCTTATCAGACAAAAGAGGTGCCAAGGGCTGGTCACCACGAGATAAATCAAAGTCAAAGGTTTTGTTGACGCGTATGATTTGATCAAACCACGCCTTTAACTGCGCGGGCATACCATAATTATACATTGGCGACGAAATAACGATGATATTGGCTTTTTCGATTTCATCAACAAACGCGTCTGAAAGCGCCAAAACCTGTTGCTGCAGATCGGTTCTTTGTTGCTCAGGGGTAAACACTGCACCTATCCAGTCCTGAGTAATGAACGGCGGAGGGTTCAAGCCAACATCACGATAAATATACTCATCAATCACAGCTAGATCTTTGAACTGTGTGATAAATCTTTTGGCTAGCTTTTTTGAAATGGAGTCATGTTGCGGGTTTGCATTCTTGATTGATCTCACACTTGAATCTATGTGCAGAATAACACTCATCTTTGCTCTCTTCTGTTCGTTTAAACCACTAACCATTTTTCTGTTTAATGTAGTAAATCACAAACAAGTAAAATGCGTTTACAGATGAGTAGAATTCATCTATTTTTTCATTTCATTGTTTGACGAGTAACAATCATGCAAGTTTCTTTGCCTGCACTTAAAGCCTTTGAGTCGGCTGCCAGGCTCGGCAGTTTCAAGGCCGCAGCTGCTGAATTATCAATTTCCCCAACAGCAGTATCACATCATATAAATAAACTTGAGCAGCGCCTAAATGTTACCTTATTCACACGTACTACCAGAAAAGTTGAGTTAACCGCACTCGGTAAAGAACTCGCTCTCGCGACTAGTTTTGGATTTCAGTCGATAGAATCGGCGATCGAAAAAATCACCACCAAAGACAAACAAATCAATGTTACTACGACGTCATCATTTGCGGCTTTGGTTCTGATCCCCGCACTTCAAGCGTTTTATACGCGCTATCCCAATATTCAGGTGAACATCACCAGTGGTGAGAGCCTAGATACTAACAACTTCACCTTACCCATCCGACTCGGTGAAACTGACAAGCAATCAAGCTCGGATATCATCAAGTTCGAAGAGTTTAATCTATTTGGCCCCTCCACCAAGGCTACATTTCGACAAACTGAGCCAATAACGATTTACACCACTGATTGGAAAAATAGCAACCTACCCCAAGTACCATTGCAATCATGGTTGAAAATCAACGGTTTACTGAATAAGCACATTCAAGTGAAACATTTCGACCAAGAGTTATTTGGAGTCCAGCAAGCATTGCTGGAAAACGCATATGTATTCTGTTCACGCACGCTGACTCAAGGTTATTTAAAGGCGGGAGTATTGAAGGAGATGAACACCCTAGCCATCAGTTCTCGGCTTTGTTATTACATCGCCAACAAAGAAAAGCGCCTTTCTCGACATAACTTCATGTTCATAGAATGGCTAGAAGAATTGATAAACTGAGTGACCTAACTTTTCTCGTATCTATTTATCACCCCTTTGATTTCAAATGGCTTTTGGAAAGCGAGTCTTGACAGGATATAAGTGGGTAATAATTCAACTCACGATAGAGGAAAAAAGAGTCAGCCTTTCGGTCTGACTCTTTTTATAAGTCAGGAGCTATCTTGAGGGAGTTTAAGGATGCAACATTAGCTTCTTTCGCTGATTAGATGGCCTGATGACCACTCTTTTTCGCAAACTTTTGCATCGCCTCGGCAAACGTGGTTGTTCTGCCTTTAGCCTCAACCTGCACTACCTTGTATCCCATCTTTTCTAACGTTCGGCGCTCTGCCAAAACGGCTTTGTCATCTTGCTGACTACCTTGAGCAGGTTGATGAATGTAACAACCCTCTAGTTGACCGTCTTCGACCAGTTGGTGATGTCTCAGTGCATCGATATCAAAATTCATAGTACGTCTTTAAATTAAATATAGGGAGCGATTGTGGAAGGTTACATGCGCTTTAAGGGCTTAACCACGCTATCTAATCCTTCGATCTTTAGCGCTAAGCATAGCTTGAGGAGATCGCCTAGCTCCCCATTCGGAAAGCCCTTTTTATCAAACCAAAGTAAGTACTCTTCTGGTAAGTCGATAAGCACGCGACCAGCGTACTTACCAAACGGCATTTGCATTCGTGCAAGTTTAATTAGATTTTCTTTTTCAAGCATTGCTAAGGTTTTCTATGGCTGTTCCCAGCCTTGTAGAGTAACACCTAATCGCTCTACCCAATAGTTAATCGCGTCTTTCGCATCATCAAGCGAGTCAATCATCGTAGAAAAGTCTTTGTTTCCGGCCTCTCTGTCAATGGCGGCAAATAGTGGCGTCCCGTCCTGCGCATCACTAACAAGCAACTCAACACTCGCGCTACCCACATTGGTATGCTCGCCAGTGGTGACTTTGGAAATAGTTGAGATGGCTAAACCAAATGGCAGTACGCTGCTCGTAACCGCCAGTACTGGATTCGGAGTTTCAACATTACTCAATGCGATACTCAGACGCAGCGTCTTCCCTGTCGGCTCTGAGACAACTTGTTTATTAAGGGAGATTTTCTCGGTCAGACGGGCGACCATGTAATCAGTCAGCTCTTGGGTTTCTTCTTTATCTAGCGTGCTTTCGTCTGTAACGACAAACACTTGGTCAATCACTACCGAATCGAACTCATCAAGCTTTTCGCTTAATCGTTTTGCGTCTCTTAGACCAATTCGAGCCCATACTAAATCGACACCGCCTTCAGGCCCTGCTCGAAAGTCCTCATAACTGGTAAATTTAGTGGCGCGTTGAACAGGCCCACCAGCACATCCAACCACGAATACGCTCACCACGATCAAAAGCAAGACCTTGAAAGATTTCATGTAAAGCACTCTAGTTTATATTTGAAACCAGAATGCTATACTATATGATATTTAGATGTCCAATTGTATTCTATTCAAATTGGTTATATTAGGTTCAGGAAGGATGCACTGTGTGCGCGTATTCCACGATCACTTGATTGCCTTCAATGTAGGCATTTTGAATTTCACCATCGACACTCATGCGACTTTGCAGATACACCACCTTTGGTCCATGCTCATTGGTTTCTTTTAGGCTTGGAACCACATTTTTGGGCTCTAAATGAAGAAGTCGACAAAAATGGCTCACGAAAGACATAGTAAGCGGTGTCTCACCTCTTAATACGCGAGAAAAACTGAGCTGATTCATCCCAAGCTTTTTGGCAAATTCCATCTGAGTGAGTCGCATTTTCGATTTTTTCGACATCCAGATTTGGTAGAGCGCCTCTCTATCTTTGTCGGTAAATTCCATCGTGATTCCTTGTATAACATTTTGGGGTGGATTGTCGTTGTTTTGGTACTTAACGTTGTCAGAGCTTGGTAAGTGAAAGTCAAAGCTTTGTCTGCTAGGCGTCAGTCAAACGAAGCACAAGTCAAAATTAAACCACCCAAAAACATTCACAAAACACATCAATTAACCCATTTAATTAATCAATTTCAATAAGTTAACAGTTTAATCAATATGTAATTAGCAAGTTAATTTGCGACAAGAAATCCAGTTCGGGATTGTCATTCCACATTTTCATTTTAGGCTTAGCTTTTCTGGATCGCGTTAGCTACATTTCGCCTGCTTATACAAAACTCAGTACTTTGTAATTTAACAATATAGTGAGGCAAGTATAGGCTGCACTTCAGGCAAACTATCCGAAAGGTTAGGACGCAAAGCCACCGGTCTGTCGACATCTTATGTCTATGATAGCGGGGTTGCCATTTAGCGAGTCTCGCTAGATGTTTCGCGTGCCGGAGTGTCATCTTTTTTGTTATCCATAGATAAGGACAAATGATGAACAAACTCCCAAACAAATCACTCATTGCGTTAGCTCTACTTAGTGTGAGCGGTGCTAGCTTCGGCCATGGGTACGTTTCAGCGTACGAAAATGGTGTTGCTGAAGGCCGTGCGGCACTTTGTAAATTCCCAACCAGTGACACAAACGAAAAGAACACCAACTGTGGTGCTATTCAATATGAACCGCAAAGCGTAGAAGGGCCAGACGGCTTCCCTGAAACAGGCCCACGCGATGGTAAAATTGCCAGCGCTGAAACCTCGCTAGCAGCGGCGTTGGATGAGCAAACCGCTGACCGTTGGGTTAAACGACCTATCAAATCGGGCTCTCAGTACTTTGAGTGGACTTTCACTGCCAATCACGTCACTAAAGACTGGAAATATTACATCACCAATGCGGATTGGAACCCTAATCAGCCCCTCGCTCGCAGTTCATTTGACCTCACGCCTTTCTGTGTTGTCGATGGGGGAATGGTTCAGCCGCCAAAACGTGTTAGCCACCTTTGTAACGTTCCTGAGCGAGAAGGTTACCAAGTGATCCTTGCAGTTTGGGATGTAGGCGATACGGCAGCTTCATTCTACAATGTGGTCGACGTGAAATTCGATGGTGATGGCCCAGTGATTCCTGATTGGAGTCAAGGCGGTCAGATCAACCCTACGCTCGATCTGAGTGTTGGCGATACAGTTTATACCCGTGTGTTTGACAGCAGCGGTGAGAACTCGTCTTACAGCACAGAACTCGTAATTCAAAACAGCGAACAAGGTAAAGCAAGCAACTGGTCTTATGCTCTAGCCAGTAAGATTAACCAAGAGCAGAGCCAAATTCGTGCCGGACAGCTTAATGACCAAGGCGAATTTACCCCTGTTTATGGAACCAACCCAGTCTACCTAAAAGCAGGATCAGGACTAAACAGCGTTGAAATCGGCTATAAATTTGAAACACCAGAGCCAGAATACGACCTTGATGTTGTAGGGCTTCACCCAGAGTACGTAATTGGCGAGTCACCGACAGAGCTTGACCTGACACTAACCGCCACAGGCGACTTAACGGCTGAGTTAACTGTCTACAACCACCACCGCGAACCATTAGCTTCATACTCGAAGGAGCTGAAAGACGGTGAAGTTGAAAGCACCACGATGACTCTATCTAAGTCTGAGCCAGGGCATCATATGCTAGTAGTGGTTACCAAAGACGACCAAGGTAAAGTGATTGACCAAAATACGCTAGATTTCCACCTAGTAGAAGATCAAACGCCACCACCTGGTGACTACGACTTTGTCTTTCCACAAGGCTTAGAAAGCTACACTGCGGGAACTAAAGTCTTAGCCAGTGATGGCGCGGTTTATCAGTGTAAAGAGTTCCCATACTCAGGTTACTGTGTACAGTGGTCACCATCGGCGACACAGTACGAACCAGGAGTTGGCTCTCACTGGCAATCAGCTTGGAACAAGCTGTAAGTCGTTTATATACAAAAAGAGGATGCCTAGTGCATCCTCTTGTTTATGTTAGGTATGGTTAAAACCAACCTGAGACTAGGCGTTTAAACCAATCTAACAACTTCTTGAACAGTCCGCCCTCTTCAACATCTTGCTGAGCAACCAATGTTGCGCTTGCGACCTCTTCGCCATCAATACTGTAGATCACCTGCCCGACAGCATCTCCCTGACTGATTGGCGCCACCAACTCGCCATTGTATTCAATCTCGGCTTTAAGCTTGTTCGCATCGCCTTTTGGTAGGGTAATCAATACTTGTTTATCGACGCCAACAGAGACGAGGTCTTCACTACCCATCCACACTTTTGCTTCAGCTAACGTATCTGTCACTTTGGATGGAGACACAGTATCAAAGAACCTGAAACCGTAGCTCAGTAATTGTTTGCTTTCTGACTCACGGCTTTTAGTACTGCTGGAGCCCATCACCACCGAAATTAAACGCATGTCACCACTGGTTGCTGATGTCGCCAAGCTGTAGCCTGCCCCACTTGTATAACCGGTTTTCATACCATCAACATTTAGGCTTCTATCTCTAAGCAGGCCATTGCGGTTGTACTGGGTAATGCCGTTGTAAGTGTAAGAAGTCTCACTGTACAGCGAATAGATGTCAGGCAAATCGCGAATGATGGCTTGACTTAGCAAAGCAATATCATGCGGTGTTGAATACAAGCCGTCGCTATCTAAGCCATGTGGATTAGTGTAGCCAGTGTTATCAAGACCAAGCTTTTGCGACCAGCTATTCATTAGGCTAACAAATGCGCCTTCACTGCCCGCTACGTGTTCAGCAATAGCCACACTGGCATCATTACCGGATTGAACAATCAAACCACGGTACAAGTCGATGAGTGGAACCTCTGTCCCTACTTCGATAAACATTTTTGAAGAATCAGGGAAGTTCTTCGCCCAAGCTTTCCGGCTAATACGAACTTGATCGTCGAGAGAAATATTACCGCTTTTCACTTCTTGACCAGCTACGTAAGCCGTCATCAGCTTGGTTAAGCTCGCAGGGTTAAGCTTCTTGTCCGCATTTTTCTCCACCAACACGGCACCAGTATGGTAATCGATCAAGATATACCCTTTAGCGCCTAATGTCGGAGGATCAGGAATAATGGTAGGTGCGGCAAACGCACCAAATGAAAGAGAAAATGTCGAAAGAAGCGCGGTGAATTTTAGAAAACGCGTGGTCATGATATGCGACGTCTCACTTTAAATGATTGAGTAACGACCTCAGTATAGACAACCTCGCAATAGAATCAGCAGCTTTGACATCAATCGTTACTATTCAGTAGGAATTTTGGTAAATATTTACCTAGATGACGGAATTAGATACAAAAAAACCAGCGCCGAAACGCTGGTTTTGTAATCTTTTGGCTTAGTTTTCTATTAAGCGGCTTTTAGCTCTTCGCGGGCTTTCTTTTTTGCCATTAGCTTCTCGCGGTAAACAAACCAAACATAGCTTGCGACAAGTGAGAAGAACAAGTACGAGAGTGAGAATACTAGTGGTGAGCTAATAAGGTCTTGCGAGATTCCCCAAGATACGCCCGCAACCGTCACTGCGATTTTAGAGAATAGACCACAAAGCAATAGCAGAAGTGCTAGCTGTGGGAAACGACTACTGCGGAATGCAAACCAGTAGCAGCTACCGACCGCAAGAGTAGAAACGTAAAGACCAAGCAAGAATGAATGAAGGTGATCTGCTGACGCGACACCCGCGGAAATCGACACCATGAAGATAATGAATAGTTTCATATTTTGTCTCGCTCTTAAAACTAGAAAAAGCTTCCTTTCATTTCTGCAAACTCATTTTGCGTATATTTTCACCCATCTAGTTTTAAATTCAAGCAGTATTTTTGTCTATTTATTACACAGATTTCATAGACAAGCCATTTGTAAATAACTTGTTAAATATCTATTTAATAAGGATTCTTTGTATACTTACACTTAGGGTAATAACATAAAAGGTTAGCTTTCAAATGTTACAGACAAATAACAATTGTTACAGTTTAAATTATTTCGATATATGTGAATGAGAACACTAAATGTGCAGTCAAATTGACAAACTTATGAGTCCAAAAACTTAGTTTTCGAAAATCGACAAGATACAGGCATGAGGGATAACTTTTTTGTGTGAGCTTAACCACTGTTCACTGCATTGTGTCTCGTCTCATTAGAAGGGCTTTGGTACCTTTGCGTCACAGATTTATACGTATCACATACCATGCCTTCCCAGTACCGAATTAAGAAGATAGTCGAGATCGGCGATACCCTTCACCGCAGTGGCTGTGCGCCATACAAACTTGAGAAATACACTCAGTTTTATGCTCGTAAACATGGGGTGGATGTTATGATCCAAGCCACTCCGACGACCGTTAACTATCAGTTTCCTGATGACAATAATGCGGTAGTGATGAAGCGCCACCAGCCTGCATCAATTAACTTAAGTTTGCTTGCCAATACCATCATCAGAATCAACCAGCCAAGCAGCGAGCCCGTGCCAGAGCCTGTGGGTTACCCTAAGTGGATTATCGCGCTGGCTAATATGGGCATCCCGCCTGCGTACCTAATGCTCGTTGGCAGCACGCTAGATGCGGTTTTGTTCTCTGTCTTGTTAGGTTTTCTGGTATGGGGCGCTCAACAGATTTGCAAAGCTCGCCGTTCAATAGCGGTTGAGTTTATTGCAGCGCTTATCACTGGGATGCTGGTTGCTTGGTTTGCGAGTACAGGTGCTGCCGTCCCCGTTTGGGCTTTGTGTATCGCTGCCATTGTTCTCTTCGTCCCCGGACTTTCCATCGCAAACTCGCTAGAGTGTCTCGCGTTTAATGATCTCGTTTCAGGCACAAGTCTGTTGGGACAAAGTGCGCTGACGCTTATCAAGCTGTTTGTCGGTATTGTTATGGGGCTCAATATTGGTGAAGCCGTTTGGGGGCAAGCAGCATCCATTGATTACACTAATGAAGTACCGACTTGGCTGCATATTTCCGGTTTGTTCCTAATCTCCATCTCGCTTGGCATCATCTTCAATGCACGCCCTACAGACATTTTGCTTGGTTTGCCTGTTGCAGCCCTAGGAATGTGGGGGCCATTTTATCTAGGCTTTGAGAGTGGTTGGGTTGTGGGTACTTGGGTTACGACAGTGCTGATTACTTTGTATGGCACTTGGGTGGCCAAAAAAATGGATCTCACCGGTTCGATATACATAGTACAAGGGATCATCATTTTAGTTCCAGGAAGCCGAGTATTAGTCAGCGCAAGTCAATCGGTGTTTGAGCAGTCAGTGCTGCCTATACCAAGTATTGGCCTTTCCGCACTGTTTATGTTCTCAGCCATCGTCGCAGGCCAAATCACCGCATACTCTATCTATTCACCTAAGATAGAAAGGTAGTTTGTCGTCAGGTAATAAAAAAGCCCTATTCAAACTTCGCTTTTTAAGCGGCTTTTGAATAGGGCTCTTTGCCCTTGTGTTTCATGTTACGCTGATAACTCCCTTTGCCTTTTTTCGCTTTCTCTACCTTGGCTCTGTAGAGCTTACTGGTTACCATCGCTTTTAGGGCATTGTCTTTTACCTGCCCCCTACCCATCTCGACATCATGGATGAGGCTAACCTCTCCAATGTCACCTTTTGGTTTGCTCTTAGCCATGCGGCCTCCACAATAAATGATTGAATATTAGCCAGAGAATAGTAAAACGATACAATCTACTAGCCAAACGAATGTTACACTATTTATACGCTAATCAGTAATATTTTCGAAACTATACCTAGCGCAAATTTCTAGTGAAAACACGATATTAAACTGTACAAAGCTCCTTATTTTTATTGACTTAGTTGCACTTCGCTTTAGACTGGATCGCAGCTAGAAAACGGTTCTTGTTTAATTTCGCCGTTTCGTTGGATTACTTGAATATCTACCGCAACGTCGTACGCAATAGCAATCTCCTTTTCCACGCTATCGGTGCCGTATGGCTTTTACAAGGTTTATCAAGGATATACATTATGTCTAACACTGTTACTGGTACAGTTAAATGGTTCAACGAAACTAAAGGCTTTGGTTTCATCCAGCAAGAAAACGGCCCAGACGTTTTCGCACATTTCTCAGCAATCACTGGCGACGGTTTCCGTACTCTAGTTGAAGGCCAAAAAGTTGAGTTCGTAGTATCTCAAGGTCAAAAAGGCCCACAAGCTGAGCAAATTAAAGTACTTTAATTGTCTAGTGCTAAAGATTTACAATAGCCAGCATTACGCTGGCTATTTTTTTGACTATAAGTAAGGCTCATGGCTCTTAAACCAACTATCTATAAATTCCGAATTTCTCTTTCCGACACCAACCGCGACTTGTACGACTCTACACAGCTTACTGTCGCACAGCACCCATCAGAAACAGTACCACGAATGATGGCGCGTATTTTGGCCTTCTGTGTTAAATGGCAGCCGGAACTCGCGCTAACAAAAGGCTTATCAACCACTGAAGAGCCGGACCTCTGGGTCAAGTCTCTCGACGACCAAATTCAACTTTGGGTGGATATCGGAGAGCCATCTCTTGATCGCATTAAAAAGTCTTGCCGCTTAGCTAAGCAAGTAGATGTATTTTCCTTTAACAGTAAATCCGATGTCTGGTGGGAACAGACCAAAAACAAAGTTCACCAGTATGATGCTAACATCTATCGCTTTGATTGGAACGGTATCGAAGCACTATCAGAGGTTGTCGAACGCAGTATGGATCTATCAGTGATGATCACTGGAGACAGCCTGTTTGTTGACTCAGATAAGGGGTCATTTGAGATTTCTCTAGAGAGCTTACAGTCGAATGACTGATTTGGAGCAGCAACTCAAAGCGATAGGTGCTGACGCTCTGCCGCCATTGGCTGCTCTATCTAAAGCTTGGGATTTGTTTTGTCAGGCTCACTCACCTTTGTTTGAAAAAGCGCGACAAAACAAACCGGAAAGCCCTGTTTCCAATCACCTACTTGGCATTCTGACTAAGGCTCATGTCGAAGCGAGCAGTTACGTGCAATCTAACGCTGCGTCTATGCAGGCAATGCATCAAGCATTCCATGACAATTTAGGTCAAGACCACGCGGGAAAGTTTGAAGAGCAAGGAATGGATCAACTGATCCTATGCACTCATCTATGGCTGTATGTCCAGGGTTATTTAAGACTCGATTTTAGTCTCGCTAATGATCATGCACAAAACAGTGCTGAGCTAATATCTTCGGTTAATAAACTAGATGTTCAGTCGCTGAGAACAGAGTTTTTGTCGAGCTACTATCACGGTTCAGAGCGCTCCCCTATTCAAGCTTCGGGTTCATGTAACCCTATCACTTGGCTTAAGAAGTTATTCAGCTAGTCTAACGGCGACAGAACCGCGTAGTGATGAACCAAAATCGAAAGACCCTCGAAATGAGGGCCTTTTTACTATTGCTCAGATTATAGGTAAGTATGAGGGCCGAACACTTCGTAGTGAATTCGGTCGCGGTCAACGCCTAACGCTTCTAGTTGACGTACCACTGATTCCATAAAGCCTACTGGACCACATAGATAGAAATCTGCGCTGCCAAGAGGTAGTTCCTTCGCAACTAGGTTCAAATCTAGCTCACCAGAAAAGTCGGCACTTGCTTCATTTAAGTACCAAGTGAAACGCTTCCAATTGTTCTGCTGTACAAGCTGCGCCGTTTCATCTTTAAATGTGTGTTGCTTTTGGTCGTTACATGCGTACAGAACACTCACATCTTTCTTACCTTGCGAAGCGAGGGTTTGCATCATAGATTGAATCGGAGTTGCACCCACGCCCGCTGAAATAAGTACCACTGGTTGCTGCTTTTCTTGGTAATAGAAATCACCAGCCGGAGCATAAAGACTCACTCTATCGCCTTCATTGACTTCGTCATGGAGGAAGTTAGACACCAAGCCTTTATGTTCACCGATTTCGCGTTTCACTGAGATTCGGTAATCGTTGCCATTCGGCTTTTGAGACAGAGAGTACTGACGAATTTCGTTATAATCGCCTTGGCTAGGCTTTAGCTCAATACCAATGTATTGACCTGGTTGGTAATCCAGTACCTCACCACCATCTTCTGGCTCTAGCACAAAGCTAGTCACTAGCTCTGATTCAGCCTTTTTCGACTTAACGACAAAGCCACGTGCGTTTTGCCACCCACCCACGGCTTGCTTACGTTGTAGATATAATTCGCCCTCGCGATCGATGAATACCTGAGCAAGGAAAAGGTACGCAGCGGTCCACGCTTCTTCCACTTCTGGAGTGAAAGCTTCTGTCGCTAGTTCACGCAACGTTTCAATAAGGTGGTGACCGACAATTTGGTAGTGCTCCGCTTGGATGTTAAAACTAGTATGTTTGTGAGCAATACGTTCAACCGCAGAAGTCAGCGCCTCTAGGTTCTCAATGTTTTTCGCATAAGCCGCAACCGCTTCGAAAAGAGCCACACTTTGACGCCCTGTTTGTTGGTGGGTCATGTTAAAGATATCTTTTAGCTCTGGGTTGTGGCTAAACATTCTTTGGTAAAAATGCTGAGTCAACGCCGGGCCTGCAGACTCTAGAAGTGGAATAGTGCTCTTTACGACTTCGATATGTTGGTTGTTAAGCATTAGGACTTACTCCTCAGTAGTTATAGTTTGTTATATTTAAGTTTTTTATACCCCTTAACAGCACGAAGTGTGCCAACTTCAGAATCCCTTTAAACTGCTAGTTTTATTGCTATTTTTTGCTTAGAAAAAGTCATTACGACACTTTTGAAATAGGTCAAATTGACATTAATAGGTTGCAATACCGCATTCAGTGTGATTAATTTAGCAACATCCGATTCAAACTGGGTTTCTCCTACCCCGGCTGTTAGTAATTTTATGCAAGATATCTCTGTTTCAACCCTCATTGATATGACGATCGGTCTCGCTCGCGGAGACAACGATCAAGATAGATTCAACAACCTACTTGATGCCATTCGTAAATCGATTCAGTGTGACTGTGTCGCGCTTTTGTCACGTCAAGGAGACACATTAGTCCCTCTGGCTCTACAAGGTTTAACCCGCGACACATTAGGTCGTCGTTTTAAGATAGACGAACATCCACGATTTGCCCGAATCTGTGAGTCGAAAACCGCGGTAAGATTTGACGCCGATAGCGATCTTCCTGATCCGTTTGATAATTTGCTCCTCGATTACGAAGGCGATTTACCGATGCACTCGTGTATGGGCTTACCTTTACTCTATGCCGACAAACTGCTTGGCGTCTTAACTCTAGACAGCTTAACGCCAGGCGTGTTTGATCAGTTTCCAACTCGCAGCTTAGATGCACTCTCGGCTATTGCAGCTTCTACACTAAAAGTCGCGCTCACGGTAAGCCAACTAGAACAACAGGCAAAACAAACCCAACAACGCTTTGAAGAGCTTAATGAGGACGCTTGGGATCGTGATGGTGGGGATATCATTGGTGACAGCGTCGCGATGCAAGCTTTGAAGGCCGACATTGAGGTCGTCGCTCCATCCAGTTTCAACATTTTGATTCATGGTGAAACTGGTGTAGGTAAAGAGCTTGTCGCCCGAAGCCTGCATCATCTATCACCACGTAAAAAACAGCCCTTAGTGTATGTAAACTGTGCCGCTATTCCCGAAAACTTGGTCGAGAGTGAACTGTTCGGGCACGTTAAGGGAGCCTTCACTGGCGCAGATAAATCTCGTTTAGGCAAGTTTGCGTTAGCCGATGGCGGAACGCTTTTCTTAGACGAAATAGGAGAACTGCCCCTTGCAGCACAAAGCAAGATTCTACGTGCACTGCAAAACAATGAGATCCAACCGGTCGGGCAAGACAAGGTAGAAACCATCGACGTCCGCGTTTTAGCCGCCACTAACCGAGATCTCAAAGAAGAAGTCTCTGAAGGGCATTTCCGCTCAGATCTCTACCACCGCTTAAGCGTCTACCCGATCACCGTCCCAGCACTTCGTGAAAGAAACGGCGATATTGTTTTGCTCGCCGGCTACTTTCTTGAACAAGCAAGGCGTAAGCTCGGTATTGTCCAGATCAAGCTAGGTAAAGATGCGCAGCTTCTTCTTTCTCGCTACAACTGGCCGGGTAATGTTCGTGAACTTGAACACGTCATCAATCGTGCAGCACTCAAAGCACGAGCTCGCAGCAAAAACGGTAAACTGATTACGGTCTCAATTGAAGATATCGGTGAACTACAATCTATCGTTTCGGGCAACGATACGGCGCTTGACTCCCCTAATGCGAGCGTAGAGTTAGACATCTCATTGGGGCTACGCGAAGCCACTGAAGAGTATCAACGCAAAATGATCGTTTCGGCCTTAACCGAGGCGGAGTTTAATTGGGCCAAAGCGGCACGAGCATTAAAGACAGATCGCGCCAATCTGACGCGCTTGGCTAAGCGCCTTGGTATCGAGGTTACCAAGAAACATCAGTTAAAAGTTAGCTGAGCTTTTAGGATTCAAGAATGATCACATCTCGGTTACAATGCGTAACGTAAATGTCATCTGAAGTTAGAATTATATAAATAGGATTGTTATGAAGTTTATCCGCTGGTTTTTAGGACGCGTTATCCTACTGCTCAACTTTGTTTTCTCACCAAAAGGCGTTAAGCGCTCGAACGAAGCGCAGCAAGAGGTAGATAGCAAAGCACAGTCTCTTGCACTGTATCAGTTCGAAGCGTGTCCATTCTGTGTAAAAGTGCGCCGAGCAATGAAACGTCAATCGGTAAAATTTGACCTTCGTGATGCTAAGAACGATCAGACGCACCGCTCAGAACTCGAAGCGGGTGGTGGTAAAGTAAAAGTCCCTTGTCTAAGAATTGAAAAAGATGGGGACGTACAATGGATGTATGAGTCTTCAGATATTGTCGCGTACTTGGAGAAAGAGTTCGCATAAACAGAAGGAGTGTCTATGTCACACGTACCATTGAATATTCGCGATATCAAAGCCATTGTTTTTGATTTGGATAATACTCTGGTGAGTTCTGACATGGACTTCCGTTGGCTAAGAGAGCAAATCGGCTGCCCGCTCGATAGAGACTTGCTCTCTTTTGTTGACCAATTGGAATGTGAGCAAACCTCTCAACAAGCCAATGCGCTTATTCTCCAACATGAGCTAGACGACGCTAATTCATCGCACCCTATGCCCGGATGCCAATCTTTGATTGAGTTTATCCATTCTAATCAACTCTTAACTGCGATTATTACTCGAAATTGCGCCCAAGCCGCAGAACAAAAAGTCTCTCACAACGAACTCAAAATCCCACGTATTATCACCCGAGAGCATTTCCCACCTAAACCAGCTCCTGATTCGCTGGTATCTCTCGCCGACGAGTGGAACTTAGAACGTCATCAAATCCTTTATGTCGGAGATTATCTCTATGACTTACAAGCCGCCTTTAATGCAGACATGCCCTCTTGTCTATTAACTCATGGCAAGCCTACTGACTTCTCAGCTCACGCCTCTTTGATTGTTGAGCACCTCCACGACTTAGAACAAGCTTTTGCTCCATTTCACAAATAGCTCACGCTCGCATTAGTGGCGTAAATATAATCACTATGTAACAATTAGTTTCTGTGCCCAATTTCGAGAAACGGCCTTTCAATCAGCGAGATAGTCTATGTCTGAAAACAAAGTTCTTGTGCTTTACGCTCATCCTTCACCTCAACGTTCCGAAGTGAATCAACACCTCTTTAAAGCAGCGAAAAAGGTTGAAGGCGTTACGGTTGTCGATCTTTACCATGAGTACCCGACCTATCACATCAACATAGATAAAGAGCAGCAAAGGTTGATTGACCACGATGTGATCATTTTTCAGTTTCCCCTCTACTGGTACTCCACTCCTGCAATTTTAAAAGAGTGGCAAGATCTTGTACTGGAATATGGTTTTGCCTACGGACATGACGGCACTGCTCTGCATGGCAAAAAGTTCCTCTGCTCTCTATCGGCAGGTGGTAAAGCCGATGCTTACCAAACCGATGGCTACAACCACTTTACGATTCGCGAGTTGCTCCATCCGTTGGAGCAAATGGCTACACTGACAGGCATGCAATACCTCGCCCCATTTGCTCTATTTGGTGCTCGCACAGCTCAAGAAGATGGACGGGTTAAATCGCATGTTGAAAACTGGTCAAGCTTGCTCAAAAAACTCGTCGCCAACGAGATAGATTTCGAACAAGCGAGTAAGCCGGAAAAACTCAATCATTATCTCGCCACATTAGTGAAAGAGGACTAAGCATGACTGGTTACTTTCTCCAAGCCTTTATTTACCTTGTAGCGGCTGTTATTGCTGTGCCTATCGCCAAACGATTAGGGTTAGGTTCGGTTCTTGGTTATCTCATCGCTGGCGTCATTATCGGCCCGATTATTGGGCTAGTAGGCGAAGAAACCACAACCATTCAGCACTTCGCTGAGTTTGGTGTTGTGATGATGCTATTCTTAGTCGGTCTTGAGCTAGAACCCAAGATGCTCTGGTCGATGCGTAACCGTCTATTGGGTCTTGGAGGCCTGCAAGTCGGTGGAACCACCGCAGTTGTTATGGCAATTGCTCTTTACTTCGAACAACCGTGGACTATCGCGTTAGCAATAGGCTTAATCTTTGCGCTTTCATCGACAGCAATTGTTTTACAAACCTTTAATGAAAAAGGCTTAACGAAAACAGAAGGTGGACAGAACGCGTTTTCTGTTTTGTTGTTCCAAGATATCGCCGTTATTCCGATGCTGGCGTTTATTCCGCTACTTGCTTTGCCGGAGTTAGTCGAGCAGGCGCAAAATGCCGTTGGCACCGCCGCAGACCACCATGAAGAGTTAAGTTTAGTGTCAGGTCTTCCAGGCTGGACCTATGGCTTAGTCATCATCGCTTCTATAGTGGGATTAGTCGTTAGCGGCCACTTCTTAAGCCGTCCTTTATTTCGCTTCGTCGCCAGCTCAGGTCTACGAGAAATATTTACCGCTACAGCACTGATGTTAGTAGTAGGGATAGCCGCATTAATGAGCTTAGTCGGGCTTTCTCCAGCACTAGGCACGTTCTTAGCGGGTGTCGTGCTTGCCAACAGTGAATTCCGCCACGAGCTTGAGTCTAATATCGATCCATTTAAAGGGCTTCTGCTCGGACTGTTCTTTATTACCGTTGGCGCAGGCATCAATTTTGGCATTTTATTCAATGACTTTGCGCTTATCATTGGTTTGACGATTGGTGTCATGCTGCTCAAAGCACTCGTCTTCTATGCTTTGGCGTTCATTTTCCGCATCAAGAATAGTAACCGTTGGCTGTTCACTCTTAGCCTTGCTCAAGCGGGTGAATTTGGATTTGTGCTGCTTAGTTTTACCGTGCAAAACCATGTTATTCCACAAGATATCGCTCAAACGCTTTCGCTCGTTGTTGCCCTATCTATGTTCCTCACTCCGGGACTGTTCATTCTGTTCGATAAGGTGATCTTACCGCGCTTTGAACAGCAGTCGAATGAGCAAGAAGCAGATACCATTGAAGAGCAAGGCACTGTGATTATTGCAGGGATTGGGCGCTTTGGTCAGATTGTTAACCGTCTATTGGTTGCCAACGGGATTAAAACTGTCGTCCTTGATCAACAAGCGGCGCAAGTTGATGTTATGCGACAAATCAATACTAAAGCCTATTTTGGTGATGCTAGCAGACCAGACTTACTCCACACCGCAGGAATTGAAGAGGCAGCAATGATCGTTATCGCCATCGACAATCCAGACACCAGCGTTGAACTGACCAAGTACGTGAAACATACCTATCCGAAAGTGAGGGTGTTAGTTCGCGCCTTTGACCGCGGCCATGGCTATCTACTGAGACAAGCTGGGGCTGATATTGTCGAGCTTGAAACTTATCACTCCGCTCTAGAACTCGGTGCGCACGCGATGCGTTCTTTGAACTACCACCCATTTACTGTCGAGCAGCAAAAATCGGCGTATAAGCGCGTTGAAGACAAGAAATCAGACATCTTATACCACGCTTGGGAAGATGATTCTGAAGGTGAACGCTTCGATAATAACTACCGTAAACTCTTTATGCACCTTGAAGAGCAAATCAAACTGGCGATACAAGCTGACCGCAGCGACCGCCACGAGGGAGGAGAGCGAGGCTGGACTCCTCCACCAAAAGGATATGCCGATGAATTAAAAGAAGAGTAAATCTATAGAATTTTACGCTTTAGGCTTGAATTTTAACGTTTTAGCAACGATGTAACAGTAACCCTAATCAAACCAAAGCGCATTACCTCGACTTGCTTTGAAACTGGTTAAACAACCTGAGCTCAAATATGACTGTAACGACACAAGAAACATCCCCTTCGCTGGGGCAACAGCTATTCAAAATGACCTGGCCAATGCTATTTGGCGTGTTGTCCATTATGAGTTTCCAACTGGTAGACAGTGCGTTCATCGGCCAGTTGGGCATTCTACCTCTTGCTGCACAAGGATTTACCCTACCGATTCAGATGGTGATCATCGGTATTCAGGTTGGTCTGGGGATCGCAACAACAGCAGTGATAGCCAAAGCCATTGGAGCGAACCAAGAGCGCTATGCTAAACAACTCGGTGGCCTTGTGATTGCAATGGGGAGTATTGGTGTCGCGCTGTTTTCAGTCATTATCTACCTGTTGCGTGAACCGATTCTGTCTCTTCTTAGTGCTCCGGATAGCGTTCTTCCTATCATTGATAGCTATTGGATTTACTGGCTAGTCAGTGCTTGGGTGGGTGCTGTGCTCTACTTCCTTTACAGCGTATGTCGCGCCAATGGCAATACCATGTTGCCTGGCACCATGATGATGGTGACTAGTCTTCTCAACTTAATACTCGATCCTATCTTTATTTTCACTCTAGATATGGGGATCAATGGAGCGGCTATTGCCACCATTCTAGCCTTTGGTATCGGCATTTTGATTGTCGCCCCTAAGGTGACTCGCAAACATTGGATGAGTTTCGATTGGAGCGATTTGAATGTGGTTAAAAGCGTGCGTTCAATTGGTAACATCATGGGCCCAGCAATGATCAGTCAATTGCTGCCGCCACTATCGTCAATGTTAGCCACAAAGCTCCTCGCTAGCTACGGCACAGCAGCGGTTGCAGCATGGGCACTCGGCTCTCGCTATGAATTCTTTGCGATCGTCTCGGTGCTTGCTCTTACCATGTCAATGCCGCCTATGGTTGGTAAGCTCCTAGGTGGTAACAATCTAACCGATATTCGCAAACTTGTGGTGATCGCGTGTAAATTTGTTATCGGTTTTCAAGTCGTAATCGCGGCGATCACTTTACTCACCTCTGATTGGCTGGCATCGCTAATGACCAGTGAAGAAGAAGTAGAAACCATCCTAAATTTCCACCTGATGATCGTGCCATTTAGCCTTGGGCCTTTGGGCATCTGCATGTTAATGGTTTCCATTTCAAACGCACTTGGTAAATCCTATACCGCGCTGACTATCTCAGCACTGCGTCTATTTGCCTTTTTCCTACCTTGTTTGTGGTTAGGTGCACAGCTAGGAGGGATTCAAGGTCTGTTTTGGGGCGCGTTCGGCGGCAATATCCTAGCGGGCATATGTGCTTGGTCTATGTACCAAAGAGCATTAGGCCAAATTGAAACTAGGCTACAATCTGCATAATTTGTCGATTGCAATCTAAAGCATATGTCGATAGTCTAAAAGCTCATCACTTAGGAACAATTATGAAATTTACGTTTACCTACCTTTGGCTCCTTCTCCTTAATGCCCTTAGCCGGTAGGTAACCTCCTGTCTGGCTGCGAGAAACGTAGCCAGAACACCACTTTTCTCGTAGCCACCACTCTCAAATAAAGGATACGAGAAACATGACTGAAGAAGCACACGTCGCCCCCTCATCAAGCTCATCCATCTCTCAAGTCGGGATCTTGCTTGCACTGGCAGGTTGCATTCTCTTTTCGATAAAACCCGTTTTGGTCAAAGTTGCCTACCAATATGGTGGCGACGCAACCTCAATTATGACTCTGCGTGCGTTTAGTTCTCTGCCACTCTATCTACTTATGCTCATTTACCTTTGCAGAAAACCTGAAAAACGAAATAGAGTAAAACAACATGGCTTTAAAGCCGCTACTATTGGTGTGATGGGCTACTACTTGGCAAGTTTCCTTGATATTGCTGCATTAGAATTTATTACTGCCCAGCTAGAACGATTGTTGATCTTCTTGTTTCCAACTTTTGTCGTACTGATCAGTTGGGCTTTATATCAGCAAAAACCGAGTCGCACCGTCATTATTTCTGCCTTGATTGGTTACCTAGGGATCAGTTTTATTGTTGTTCATGACTTTAATACCCTAGGGCAATCGGTGCTTCTTGGCAGCTTGCTTGCTATTGGTTCAGCACTGGTGTTCGCGTTTTATCTAGTATGGAGCAAGCCACTTATCGGTCACCTTGGCAGCTCACTGTTCACCAGTATCGGCATGGGTAGCGCCGGACTGGCTATTTTGGTTCACTTAGGGTTGAGCGGCGCTGATATTGCAACTTGGAACCGTGAGCTAATCGTAACCGGTGTACTACTTGGCATATTCTGTACCGTGTTGCCTTCGTATTTGGTCGCCGCCGCGATGGCAAGGCTTACACCAACAACCTTGAGCCTAACAAGTAATATAGGCCCAGGAATTACCGCTGGTATGGCGGTAATGGTACTCGATGAAGTGTTTACGATCTGGCATGCACTGGGGCTTGTGCTTGTCGTCGTGTCGGTTTACACCTTAAACAAGAAGTAATCTCGCGCCAAACTTTGCTGAATCATTCGAATCATTTGTCCAATACGCTCAAATTCGTCAGGTGACCTGAGCTAAATAACATCGTATGATTCAGCTTATCTATTTTTCAGACACTTATATCATGAGCACCCAAAACCACCACCCTCTTCAAGGCGCTAGTTGGATGCTAAGCGCAGGACTGGCTTTTGCCATCGTAAATAGCTTGGCTCAAGTGGCGAGTATCAATTACGGTCTTTCTTCGACAACGGTTGCCCTGATTCAGTATGCAATCGCACTTGTGGTTATTCTACCCTACTTAAAAACACTAGGTATTAGGCAGTCACTGCGCACGCAGAATCTAGGGTTGCATGTTTTACGCGTCTTCTTAGCGGTGATAGGTATCCAACTGTGGCTATGGGCGCTTGCCTACCCTGTACCGATTTGGCAAGGCATCGCCCTACTGATGACTTCGCCATTATTTGCGACGATCGGATCCGGATTAATCCTTAAAGAGAAAGTAGGCGCGGCTCGTTGGGGTGCTACCCTCACTGGCTTTATTGGTGCCATGATCATTTTAGAACCTTGGGCGGACGATTTTAGTTGGGCGACGCTTCTTCCTGTCGGCGCGGCGTTCTTTTGGGCCTGTTACGCGCTGATGGTGAAAAAGCTTTCTTCACAAGACTCTCCATCAACCATGGTTGTATACCTACTCATACTCATTACACCGTTTAACATTTTGCTCGCTCTACCAGACTGGCAACTGCCATCAGGCGGAACATTATGGCTAATCTTAATCGGTGCAGGCGCTATGACAGCACTGGCGCAGTGGGCTATTGTTAAAGCATATTCCGTGGCAGATGCTTCGTTTGTTCAACCCTTTGATCACGCGAAACTGCCATTAAATGTGTTAGCGGGTTGGATGGTATTTGGCTGGGTACCACCAGGTCGGCTTTGGCTTGGCGCGGCGATCATTATCGCTTCAGTGGCTTTCATTACCCAATGGGAAGCAAAAAAGCCGAAAAAGTTGAAAGAAATTTCAAGCTAGACCGTTCTAATTAGTCATAGCTTTTAACGGAGAAACCTCTATGACACAACCAATCAAATTAACACTTTACCGCTGGGCTGGCAGTTGGGGGCCATTCAAAGTCAACATTCCTTGCGGGGAGTGTACTCTGACCAAAGATATCCTTAAGGACACATTCGAAAATGAACTTGCCGGTATCCCAGTCGAGCTTGAAGTGAAAGATTGGTTATCTCACTGGTGGGAACCCTTGAAAGTAGGTTCATGGCACGCGCCCATTCTGATGGTCGAAGGCAAAGTAGTAAGCCAAGGGGAAGCGCTAAACCGTGGCGTGCTCGTGCAATCTATTATTCAAGAATGGACTAAGCGCGATACTCTAAAAGGCAACATTGTTTATGGTAAGGCAACTTGCCCTTACTGTGTCAAAGCGAAAAAGATCTTAGATGAAGCGGGCATTGAATACGAATACTACGATGTCGTTAAAGACAGCGCAGCCCTTTATCGAATGATCCCTGAAGTAAAAGCTATCATTGGTGAGAAGACGCCGGTTACCGTTCCTCAAATCTGGCTGGATGGTCATTACATTGGTGGTGCCGACAACCTCTCCGCTTGGATTGAAGAGAAAGGGCTAAGCACAGTGCCAGACAACGTGGTTTCTCTGTAATACCAATCGGGATAAATAGCTGATCAGATAATTGCGCAGGAAAAATCGCTTAGAGCAAGGCATAGATTGCAGCTGGCTAGTTGATCTACCTACAAAATCTATAACGCAGCTATCAGCGATTTTGACCAGCAAGAATGACCAGATATTTATTCTGGTTGGTATAAGCTTTCCACCAAGCAAAAACGACAAAGCCCCGCTGATTGTGCGGGGCTTTGTTTCAATGAGCCAGACAGCTTCGCTCGCCTCACTCATAAAATCCTTTTCAACTACGCGCTGATTACTTTCTTCATCATACGTTTGATAAAAGATGTCTTCTTCGCTTTAGGCTTGCCGTAAAGAGCATCTTGCATGGCTTGCTTAGCGATCATCTGGCCTAGATATGCGTTGCCTAATTCGTGATTCATGATTATCTCCTCAAAGTAAGGAGTGTGATTTTAATCACAATTAGATTAAAAACAAGATATAAATCACATTAAATTTAACAACTAAGCACGCTTTGGCTGTTGATAGGTTTTTCCAGCCACTTGGTAGGTATCTTTGCGCTTCACATCAAACATGACATCAAAGAACCAAGCAACAAAACGGATCACATCATCGCCTTCATCCATTACATGCTCAACAAACTCTTGTTCTTCACCTTGCTCATTAGCCTGTACTGTTACGTGATAGATACGCTTAGCGCCATCGACTTCTGCCAACGCAAATTGCCCAGTTAGTGACTCAGCGGCTTCCGCCACTTCTTGGTCTTCGCTTGCTTTCAGTACTTCGAGTGCTTGCGGCAAGTTCTCTTTATCGCATAGTGACTTGACTAGCGTTTCAAAATCTTTAAGTTCCATTGATCCAGTCTCAACATAGAAATTTGCGGGCATTGTATACCCAACGCGTGATCAAGCAAACTTTTGCTGAGCGATGATAAGCTTTTTCGAAGATATAAGAACCAAACCCATCGTAGTCGCCGAGATGAGATAGAAAACTCCCATGCTCATTTGACTTTGCACCCAGTGCTCAATCAAATAGCCACCAAATGCTCCCGACAAGCACATTTGTACAGCTCCTGACAATGCAGACACTGAACCAGCCTGCCGTTTATGTGGCTCAAGCAACATACTGATAGAAAGAGGAGTGGAAAGACCTTGTGCAATCGTCAGCAAAGTAAACGCCGACACAAGATTAAACAGAGTAACTTCCGTAACCAGTAACCACAGACCAGAGAGCATCATCGTCGAAATGGCTAATGCAAGGATCTGCTTGGTATCTAGATATCGGTTCACCACATTAAGCAGTAAGCTACCCATCATTAAACCAGCTGACGGTATGATCATGACCGAGCCATACTCTGCAGCCGTCAGACCAAGCTGATGTTGCAATATAAACGGCATAACAGATAACGACACAACACTCGCAAGGTAAGTCACCCAGTTATAGCTCGCACTGGAAATAACCTGCTTATTAGTCATTAAGCCGCCATAGTTTTTAATCACACTCACCAAATTGAATTGTGTCTTTCCATAAGTCATGGTTTCTGGAAGAACGAAGTAACCTAAAGTAAAAATGGCGATTAGATAGAGTAAGACGAACATAAACACCGCTTCCCACCCCAAGTAGAAAGCAATCCAACCACCCATAACAGGCGCGATGATCGGCATAACAGAAGCAGTGACAGAAATGTAGGATAACGCTTTAGTTAACTGCGCCCCTTCGTAGCTATCTCGGAGCACACTTCGACCAAGAACTGAGGCACTGCCAGCCCCTAACCCCTGCAAAAAACGCCCAATAATCAACACAGTTAAGTTATCGGTGAAAGTAACGCACATTACAGTTGCGACTAAATAGATCCCCTGACCGAGTATAAATACGGGGCGTCGACCAATGGCGTCTGACAAAGGGCCGTAAAAGAGTTGAGATAGGCCAAAAGCGACGAGAAAAACGGTGACCAAAAGTTGTACGTCGGCTTGCCCAACATTCAGGCTGTTACTGATCATTGGCAATGACGGAAGGTAGATACTGACACCAACTTGTCCAGTTGCGATGATCATCATTGCTAACAATATAGGTGTTTTCTTCATAGTAGCTCCTTAACAAACCGACAATAATGTCAGTTTAAATTAGCCACTATTCAATGATAATATACCGCTATGGAAAGTGATTAGTTCCCAAAAAGAAACAATAAGGTGGCGTTATGGATTGGATTCAAAGTGTGCAGAGTTATATTCGTGTCGTTGATGAAGGCAGTTTTAATGGCGCAGCAAGAACCCTTAACACCACCAGCTCAGCGATCAGTAAACGTATCCACTGGCTGGAAGAACGTATTGGCGTTCAGTTGTTAAAACGTACCACTCGTTCAGTCACGCAAACTGAAGCGGGAGCTTTATTTTATGAGCGTGCCAAAGTCCAACTTGATGGCTGGCAATCCATTGTTGACGAAACACGCTCGGTATCTCAGACGCCAGCAGGGTTACTTAAAATAGGCGCAACTCTGGCGGTAGGATCAAAGTTTTTGGTTCAGTACTTGAACGACTTTTTGCAGATGTATCCTGACATTCGCATTCAACTGATCACAACCACGCCCGGTCAATTACCAACGTTGAGTTTGGATCTGTTTATCAGCCGTGAAATTGAACAACTCAACTCGCTGAGTTTTAAAGCCACTCCCCTTTTTGAGCATCGAGCTGGTTTCTATGCGTCACCAAGTTATATTGAGCAGTTTGGCGAGCCGCAAAGCTTTAAAGAGCTTACTCAACACAACATGTTGGTATGGGGAGAGAGAACCCAACGTGAGATTTCCCTGACCAATGGACATAAGATTTTGCTCAATGGCAACTTCGCTACGTCTAATCCTGAAGCTCTTTTTTATGCCGCAAAAAGTGGAATGGGACTGCTGCTCACCAACGACGTAATGATCAAAGAAGATCTTAAGCTCGGAGCGCTAAAGCGTATTCTCCCGGACATAACTGCTGATGAAGCAACAGTTTACGCCTACTATCCAAAACTCGACTATCAGCATACACGTACTAAACTGTTTTTGGACTACTTAAAAGAGCGCCTTTCCAACCAACAGTAATCTTTATCTACCGAACGAAAAACCTATATTTGGCATTTGCATTAATATGCGACACGTACCATATTTAATGAGTAACTAGATTGATAATTAAGTGATACAAATCACAATAACAGTGAGTTACCGATATGGTTAGGACAACGTCAGTACAGAACTCGTTAAGCGTCGAGACGATTAACGATACGCTCAGCCTCGATGGCCAAGATCTTCTCAACAAAGCTACGTTGGAGCTTCAGCAATACTCGAACTCATTTTGTACATGCATTATTGAACTTGATCAGTTTACCAACCGATCAACACTTCTTGCCTCTTCTAGCGGTGTAAAGTTGAAACGGGATGATTATCTCGCGCCACTGACTCACAGCACGTGTACCTTTGTCATTAAGTCTAATCAGGACTATATCGTCTGCGATGCTGATGCCAAAAAGCTCCACCCTCATGAGCAATATATTTCTGAGCATGATATTGAATCGTACTTAGCAATTCCCCTTAAAACCCGCAATGGCGAAGTTTTAGGGATACTATTGTCTGCTTATACTCGCGCTTTAGATCCTAAAAGCAGAGAGGAGCTGATATATAACCACAAGCTATTTGCCAATATCGTCACCCATAACCTTAAGTCAAAATGGCTAACGGCACGCTCAGAGATGCTCGTTGATCAACTCAGTTATGAAGTTTCTCACGATAACCTCACGGGGCTACTTAACAGAAGCTATCTCTCAGATAAGCTTGAGAGACTCAGCGAAACGCAAAACATTCCATTTACGCTAGCCTATTTAGACATTGATAATTTCAAGTCAATTAACGACTTGTATGGGAATTATATAGGTGATCAGCTTATAAAGTTTGTTGCCAATACCATCAAGGAAACGATAAAAGACGAGCAGTTTGCATTTCGAATTGCCGGCGATGAGTTTGCTTTTATCACGCAAGCCAGCGATCCGTTTAAAGTCTGCTACACCATCATTAAAAACCTAGAAAAAGGCTACCAAGATCCTTCACACAAAATTAAGTTCACAGCGAGTATTGGCTTAGCAAAAAACATTAATCAAAGCCTGTCCGCCGACCAAATTATTCTCAATGCCAGTCTCGCTCTGAAGGATTGTAAGCAATCTCGTCACGTTCACGTGCAATGTTACGATACCCACTTAAGTGCTCAATACTATCGTAAAGCATTGATCATTGACGCACTCAGAACAGAACTCGCTAAAGAGTCCATTAGTGATAGCGAACTATATGTCGCAGTGCAGCCCATTGTTGAGCGTGACAATAACAATTGGGACTACTTCGAAGTTCTCGCCCGTTGGCAAAGCCATGCTCTTGGGACAATTTCACCACTAGAGTTTATCGATGCCGCGGAGCAATCTGGGCTTATTGTCGAGTTGGGTGAGCACATCGTAGAATTGGCCTGTAAGGCGAAGCTGGCTCTGGAGAATGGACTGGGTCATAGCGTTCGACTGAGCCTTAATTGCTCCGCGCACGAGCTGCACAATTCGAATCGCTATTTACAGCACCTACTCAACACCATAAAGCACTACGGCTTTAAACCCGATGAGTTCACCATTGAGCTTACGGAAACGGTGCTACTATCACAAACCGAGGAAGTGAAAAAGATCCTCAACAAGCTGAGATTCCTTGGCTTTAAAGTCGCACTCGATGACTTTGGTACTGGATATTCAAGCCTTAACTATATCCATAGCTATCCAATCGACTGCATTAAAATCGATGCTACCTTTATCCGGAATATGCATACCAATGAAACCGCCGAACGTGTGGTATGGCTTATCGTACAACTTGCCAAACAATTGAATCTCTCGTTGGTCGCAGAGGGCGTTGAGGATCAAGAAGCGCTAGAGAAGCTTTATGACATGGGGTGTAGTCAAATTCAGGGTTACTACTTCTCAAAGCCTGATAAACCGCAAAACATTATTAGTCAAAGCTTTGAACGAATTACCCAACAACAACAAGTGTCTAACGGATAGGTTTTGATTAGGAAAGGTAAGCTTTCGCTTAAAAAGGTACTTCAACCTGCATCATAAAATCACCGTCATACTGTTCATGCCAACGGTAGTCGAGTCGCATGCGTGGTGTTCCGGCATCCATATCGCCAAAGCCGAGGCTCAGCTGTACACCATGGCTTCTGATCCAGTTTTCGGTGTCCATCTCTTTGAGTTTATCTTCCAACTCATTAGGCACCCAAACTCCAACACCAAAGTAATTGGACGAGGCATTATTTGAAATCAGTGGATTGGTCTCATGACCAAACAACCAATCAGACCAATAAGAGGAGTGATCGGTTTTCTCTGCGAGGGTCAGTTCCATAAAGGCTTCGTTTGCTACAGTATCATCTATCTCCAAATCGAAGATTGTGGTACACGATGGCTTAGTGCCTTCAAGCATTAACGAATGTGCAGATACATCCTCTTGATAAAGCTCGCAAGCCGCAACAAGGGGAGAGAACGATAACATCACCCATATCATTCCACACCTAAACATTCACACCTCAAATATATAGAACGCAATCCTATTTAATAATACTCCTTTTCGATTAATTTGCGTAATACTTTTAGCGTAACAAGATGTGAAATATCTTTGTGCTGTTTAAGGGCATTGCGAATATCGGTACTTCTCACTTTTACTTTTTCAGGGCAACATAAAAGAGACCAGCGATTGACGATTTCTTCTGCTTTATGAAACTTAGCAAAGTTAAGTAAGTTATCTGGACCCATAACAAAGGTTAATTCACTGTCTGGGTATTGAACTTGCAAAGCTTCAAGTACGGCATAAGTCGTTACACTACTTTCTGGTGAATAAAGAGACTCTTCAATCGTAGATCGCTCTACGTTATTCACGTGCAAGTCTTCAATAAAAGCATCAACCAGGTCGCATCGAGCACTGTATTCCAACATCTGTTTACCCCAAGCGTGAGCAATGCTTGGCAGTAGCAAAACCCGGTCAAAATGGGTTAATGACTCGATCACGCTCTTGTGGCCCAGACTTGGTGGGTTAAAAGCGCTTCCAAATACAGCAATTTTGCTCATTTTATTCATTTACTCTTTATTGAAAACCGTGATCACAGTTTTCTAATTCCTTGATTGCGGTATGATATAGGCACGTGACTTTAACACGTTCACTTCAGCATAAATATGCCTTGCTGAGGTAGACCTGTTAAGGCTACCAACTTTACTACCCAATTTTAAACTACATTGCTTGCAGGAAGGAAACATAATGGAACAGTTGATTCGCGATGAAATGCGCGTTCTGCCGTCGATCGACCCTCATTTTGAGATAACACGTCGCGTCGACTTTATTAAGCGAAAACTTCAAGAAGCCGGATGCAAATCTCTAGTTCTTGGTATCAGTGGTGGTGTTGACTCAACGACCTGTGGTCGATTAGCGCAGCTAGCTGTTGAGCAGTTAAATGAAGAGTCTAATGGCGGCTACCAATTTATCGCAGTTCGACTGCCTTACGGCGAGCAGAAAGACGAAGATGAAGCGCAGCTCGCTCTTCAGTTTATTCAGCCATCTCACTCTGTTTCCGTTAACATTAAAGCAGGTGTAGACGGCCTTCACGCGGCAAGTCATACCGCACTTGAAGGGACTGGGTTACTTCCTGAAGATAAAGCCAAAGTAGATTTTGTAAAAGGGAACGTTAAAGCCCGTGCGCGAATGGTCGCTCAATACGAAATTGCAGGTTATGTCGGTGGTTTAGTGATTGGTACTGACCATTCTGCCGAAAACATCACTGGCTTCTACACCAAATTTGGTGACGGCGCTTGTGACCTTGCCCCTCTATTTGGTCTTAGTAAACGTCAAGTACGTGAAGTTGCCGCAACACTAGGTGCGCCAGAGTTGTTGGTTAAGAAAGTTCCTACGGCGGACTTAGAAGAGTTAGATCCACAAAAAGCGGACGAAGATGCGCTTAATCTTACCTACGAACAGATTGATGATTTCCTAGAAGGTAAGCCAGTATCTGCGGAAGTGACCGAGCGCTTAATTCAGATTTACAAAGTGACTCAGCACAAGCGTCAACCAATACCTACCATTTACGATTAACGTAAAAACAAAATAGCCTCTCGATTGAGAGGCTATTTTCTATTCTTTTTGCCTAAGGGCGATTCTTAACCGGATTCGCGTAGCTAGCCACTAAAAATGGCTGCGCGTCTTGCGGTAATAAATTGAGCTTGTCAGCCATTGTGGCTTTCACATCATCACTCACGTCTTCGTTACCTGCTGCGAGCTGATTGATAGGGAACAGTTTGTAGTTAGCATGTACTTGGCGATCAATCTCTTCGGCTAGTGCCTCTGGTGTTTCGAAGTCTTGCTCTATCACGTCACCAAACGCCACATGCACATGACCTTTATCACCCACGATGCCTTGGATAATGCTTTCAATATCTTCGAACTCACCTTTTTCATAGCTTCCGACAGAGTCTTTAGCGTGCAGTTCAATCGCTTTGGCAATATCACAAGGGTCATTCTCGTATGAGATCGCAACTGGCACAATCTTCAAAGATTTAATGTACTCTGGGAACGAAAGCTTTTGTTTACGACCTTCCACGTGAAACATTTTTAGGATTGCAGGATCGGTAAAGTCGTTGCCGTCTTTTGCGCGACCTTCTTTTTGTGCAATCCAAATCGAGTGACCTGTATCTAATGAGTGTTTGATGTAGCCTGACAACGTCCCCAATGCCTTCATCATCTCACGCGGCCCCTTGGCCGAGCGCTTAACAATAAAGCTTTTGTTGAGCTTCATTAGCTCAGTCGCACAAGGCTTTTTCAGTAGGTTATCACCAATCGCAATGCGCACGGTTTTATGACCACTTTGAAACAAACCATAGTTAACAAGTGCAGGATCCATCGCGATATCACGGTGATTAGAAACAAAAAGGTACGCTTGATCTGGATCTAGGTTTTCTAGGCCGCTGTATGTGACACCTTTGGTGGTTGTTTTAAGCGTTTGATCAAGATACTTCTTTACCTCTAACTGAATCGTCTCAACTGAGTTCAGTTTTGACCACTTCATCTTAAGGTAAATCTTAACCATTGGAGACATTAAGGTCTTGAACCAGCCTGCATGGTTAGAAAAGCGATGCTGTAAAATAGCACTGATGAATTCTTCATCGTTAACTAAGCGGTCAATTGCCGCTGGAATCTCGTCATCATTGTAAGGACGAATTTCAATAAATGGGTCAGTGTTTGTCGTCATTATTTTATACATTAGGTAAAAAGCGGGACTATTCTACGCATAGAAACGTTTCTTGGCAGCTATAGTTCTCTCAGATTCGTTAAGGTCAGACCAGACTAATTATTCGAATTTGCGCCATGACTTGCACAAAGTTGGCTTTTTTTCCAAGAAACGTTAATCTTAGCGCCCCGTAACGAGAGACAAATTCCATGCACCACGCTATATCTTTTCAATCTGAACTGAACGACTTTCTCATTTGTACGCCACGTAAGAAGTCGCTAAAACATCAACTTATCAGCGTTAAGCAAGGTTTGGTGTTAGTCAAACTTGGAAAGTTGGAGTATGCCGTGGAAGCAGGTCAGTCGTTCTGGCTACCGTTTGACACACTTACCTCGCTCACTTACACGCCTAATACCATTACACACTCCGTCAGTGTTTCTTGCCGAGTTAGAGCAACGTTTCCTAAACAGGGTGGCTATATCCAGGCAGGGGAGCTCCTGTCAGCACTAATAAACCGTTTAGAAGGGCTCAATGGTCAACATGAACGTCAAGTTGATCTGCTTAAAGTCGTACAAAGCGAACTTACAACGCTTAAGCCTGAGCTAAAAGAGACTCGATACACAAAGCAGATTAATCAGTGGCAAGTCGATAAAGAGTCCTCTCTCTCCAATGAACTAAAGTTGGTATTGCGAGTCCGTGAAGCAAACAAGCAGATGCAATCTGGTAAGAAACGTCCTGTAGTTGTTGATTCTTTGTTTGATGGCAATGATGCTTTGCTGACGAGCCTTGAGCAAACCATTCTAGGTCAGCAAATATCATAAAAGTTCACGCTTTTACTGGCTGAATACCCATTTCATAACTATAAATCTATAAGTAACTGCTTTATTTATAGAAGAGGATTGTGAAATGAAATTCAGCCATAAGATTGTGGCCGCTTCGTCTGTCTTGCTTTTAGCGACTGTCACCCTTCTAACCTTGCAACAATATTACACCGTTAAAAACGAAATTAAGACGCAAGTAACCTCAAGCGTTACAGAAATCGTAGACGGCGTTCGAAACACTACCGCCGCAGAAATCAATGGACGTAAAGCTATCGCAGAGTACGCAACCAGCATGCTCGAAGTCGACTTGTCTCCCGACGCTGTCTCCGCTGTCATTACCCGCCCCATAGTAAAAGATACCTTTCTTTTGGCAGGCCTTGGTTTTGAGAGTGATGGTTCAAACATCAACAACGACCCCTCATGGAATCCGGGGCCTACTTGGGATCCTAGGGTTCGACCTTGGTACATTGACGCAAAAAACTCAGGAAAGCTTGTAATTACCGCCCCTTACGCCGACTCAGCCACAGGCGAGATATTGGTTTCAATTGCTACACCAGTTCGAGAAAACGGTCAGTTCATTGGAGCGATTTTTTATGATGTGAGCCTTGCTGCACTTGCTGAAGTCGTGAACAAAGTACAATTGTTCAATGCGGGCTATGTGTTTATTGTCGCCGGTGATGGTACAACCATTGCCCACCCCACTACTGAGTTAAACGGTAAACCTATGTCAGACTTCTTGGGCAATGCCCCTATCCAAGATGATCCGCAACAGGCAATGATTGATGGCAAGGCTTACACACTCGACT
Source organism: Vibrio sp. R10-SF1-ISO8 (assembly GCF_059833805.1). Taxonomy (NCBI): domain Bacteria; kingdom Pseudomonadati; phylum Pseudomonadota; class Gammaproteobacteria; order Vibrionales; family Vibrionaceae; genus Vibrio; species Vibrio sp. R10-SF1-ISO8. The sequence goes on from NZ_JCBDHL010000012.1 coordinate 210,156, forward strand.
TTTCAAAAGTGCCTGGTGAAGATTGGTACATTGGCGTTGTTCTTGATGAAGAAGTGGCCTATCAGTCACTAGCAGACCTTCGCAACAGCTCAATTATCTACACCATCATAGCCTTGGTTATCAGTATTGTGATTCTGCTTGTTCTGATTAAGACCTTGATGCGCCCACTAGATACCTTAGGAGATGCGATTCAGGATGTCGCGACAGGACAAGGTGACTTAACCAAACGACTCGATACCAACACAGATCAAGAATTCTCTACTCTGGCTTTAGGGTTTAATGAGTTCACAGGAACCTTGCAACAACTGATCACGCAATCTAAAGCAATAGGGGAAGAGATTTTACGGGGCTCTGAAATGACCTCAATGGGGCTGCAAGAGTCGGCTTCAGCAATGCAGGATCAATTGCACGAGTTAGAGCAGCTCGCTACCGCCATGCATGAAATGGCCACCACCTCAGGTGATGTCGCCAATAATGCTCAAGGCGCAGCCGCCGCCGCACGTGAAGCCGATGAAGCCACCAGTACAGGTACAGCGGTAGTCAGTGAAACAACCCACGCGATCGACAACTTATCACAAAAAATCGACGAAGCCGTCGAAGAGGTGAAAGTCTTAGAATCAGCAACAGATAACATTGAAACCATCTTGAAGGTAATTAATGATATTGCTGATCAAACTAACCTACTCGCCCTTAACGCAGCAATTGAGGCAGCCCGCGCCGGCGAGTCTGGTCGAGGGTTCGCTGTGGTTGCTGATGAGGTTCGGACCTTGGCACAACGTACTCAAGAGTCAACAACTGAGATTCGCAACATGATTGAACAGCTTCAAGCCGGTGCTAGTTCTGTCTCAAATGCGATGAACATGAGCAAGAGCACAGCCACCAATGCGGTTGAGCGAGCTCAAGAGGCGAATGTCGCACTGGAAAGCATCCGTGATGCAATTCAGCAGATCAGTGATATGAATATTCAAATCGCTTCCGCTGCAGAAGAACAGAGCTTGGTTGCCGAGGAAATTAACGGCAATACAGTGAAGATCAAAGATCTTTCAACTCAAGTAGCGGATGCCGCTGAGAATGCCAATATTGCTATGCAAGCACAAACAGAAAACATCCGAGAGCAAGACTCGATTTTGAATAAATTTACTGTTTAGACAAACACACTAACCAAGAGGCGCACTCGAATTGAGTGCGCCTACTTTGTTTCAAATTGCCACTAACATCATTGCCGTATTAGGTTCTACCACCGCGGTACACTGACCGTTTTGTGGTGCAAAACTGCCAAGCGACAACAAATCCATCCAATCTGACTGAGCCTTGAATTCTATGGTTTGTGGGCGTTTAGATTTGTTAATAATAACCAAACCTTCTTTGCCCCGGCTAAAGACCAATAGATCGTCTGAAGCCTCAACAATCTTCATTTGAGAGCCATGCATACGATTGTGAAAATCGATCGCTGCGATCATTTTTTCGTCTTTCCAAGCATCGACCCAGCGTGGATGCTTGTCTGAATTAACGATCCCACTCGTATCGAGGTCAGTGTATATCAGTGGTACTCCGCCATCTCTCCCGAGCAAGTAACAATACCCCAGCCACTCTTGGTTTTCGCTCATGACCAAGTTGGCGAAAACATCGTTGTTAGGAATATCGTGGGTGATGGCAAACGTAATTGCCCGCGATTCAGACAACGCTTGTCCGAAGCAATATGGGTCGACCAAGCTTTTTAAGCTGCCATCGACTTGCAGCGCATCATACATTGTCTGAAACAACGGGAAGTCATAGGCACCCAATCGAGTTTCAGCAAGATAGGGCTGTAAGAACAGCTCATACTCTGGCTGCGTTGCGCCACCGCTGGTAATAATTTCACCGAAGATATGAATATCTTGGCAAATCTCTTCCGTCCAAACCTGTTTTAGATGTTCTAAAGTCATGTGTTTAGCGGCATCAATGCGAAACCCTTTGACTCCCATACCTTTAAGCGCTTTAAGATAAGCCTGCTGTTGCTCAATAACGTGTGAGCAAACCCTTAATGTTGGTAAGCCTGGATCAGTAGGACCGCCAGTGATACGACCATTTTGCACTTGCCAGCGATCTTCCCAGTCTTCAATTCCAAACGCTTCGACAAAGTCGTCATGATCGAAAATGGGCTCACTTAAATCTCCAAACATGCGTTGATTCTGATAATAATCAGCAGATTGTTGGTAATCGAGCATGTCTGAGGCGTTTGGATACTTTAGATCTGTCCTTGTCGACGATTCGTTCGCCATATGGTTGAACACCACATCGGCGTAGACACCAACGCCATAAGACGACAATGTCTCCAACATGCTTTTAAATGTTTCTGTATTGCCAAGTTGATTATCGATCACTCGATAATCTTGCGGTTGATAGCGTTGCCACCACTTGGTCCCCGTTTCCCTTTTTAATGATTTCATTGGTGGTGAAACGAGTACGTACTTGTAGCCCGCTTGATGGATCTGTCGCGCTCGTTGTTCGACCATTGCATATGGCCAATCAAACGCGTGCAAAATCACATCAGTTGCGTGAGAACAGTTCATCACGATTTCCTTTACAAGATTCATAACACGATAACGATACCCAAATACCCTTAATTTCTACTTTTCAGTTCTTACGGCAAAGCCACTTGAGTATCTATAGTGAACACTGACTACCATCCTAACAAAGCATTCGCGCTAAGCTCTTCCCCCTTTGTCTATTTTTTTACGTAGTAGCTTTTAGGCGTAGATTACCGAAATAGTGAGGTATTTAGTAAAATCTCATTGAGGACAGCGCTATACTTTCATCTGAGCGGTACAAGGATGGATATATGAACAGAGTTCGGATTGATATTGTTTCTGATGTCGTTTGCCCATGGTGCATTATTGGCTACAAACGTCTAGAGCACGCGCTTGCCGCTCTGGCGGATGAAGTTGAAGCTGATATACAGTGGCACCCTTTTGAGCTAAACCCAGCAATGGGAGACGAAGGTCAAAATCTGCGAGAACACCTAGCTGAAAAGTATGGCACGACAACAGAAGCAAGTATCTCTGCGCGCGAAACTCTGACCAAGCTAGGTAACGAAGTAGGGTTTGAGTTCAACTTCAATGACGACTCTCGAATCTATAACACGCGCAAAGCCCACCAGCTTTTAATGTGGGCACAAAGCGAAGGTAAACAGTTCGACTTAGAGCTTGCTCTGTTTCAAGCCTATTTTACCGATGGTAAAGACATTAGCGACTCTCAAGTACTGATTGAATACGCCACTGAGTTAGGGCTAGAACAAGATATCGTCACAAGCGTCATAGAAGATGAAAGTTGGGCTGAAGCCGTTGCGTCTACAGAGCAACAATGGCTTGAAGCGGGTATCAATGCCGTTCCTGCAATCATCATTAATCGAAAGCACCTAATTTCCGGCGCGCAAACGACCGAACTACTAATATCGGCCATCAATCAGATTATCCAATCTCAAGAGTAGCGCTCATTTCTCCGCATTATCGCCACAACAAAGGATGTCAAAACCAAGTCAATCTTTCACGTTCTGCAAGATAATATTTGCCTGCCCTAAATGGGCACACTATGCTGTTTGACGTTTTCTACAACCATAATGATAAAGGCAAGGTAATGCGCAGTTCTTACACTTATCCAATCGGTACCCCTGGGCAAAAATGGGGTGACGCTGAGCGAATCGCTTGGCGTGAGCAAACCACGATTAAACGTGAATATCTAAAAGAAGTCGTTCCCAAGATTCAGGCACTTTCAGCGCAGTTTGATGTTGAGCAATATGGCGCCCTCTCTTATGACCAAGAGCGTTACCCGCTTTTCTGTATAAAGTCGAAAAACTGGCATGATAAGAAGCCAATTGTATTAGTCACAGGTGGCGTACATGGCTACGAAACCAGCGGAGTTCATGGTGCTTTAAAGTTTGCCGCCAACGAGATGGAAAAGTACAGCGAGCATTTCAACATTGTGATTGCTCCTTGTGTGAGCCCATGGGGCTATGAAGTGATCAACCGTTGGAACCCATTAGCGCTTGATCCAAACCGCTCTTTCTATCAAGACTCGCCTGCCGAAGAATCTGCAAACCTCATCAAGCTCGTTGCTTCATTAGGCCAAGATGTACTGGTTCACATTGACCTGCACGAAACCACAGATAGTGACGAAACCGAGTTTCGCCCTGCCCTAGCCGCCCGCGATGGTATCGAATACATTGAAGGTATGATTCCGGATGGTTTTTACACCGTAGGCGATACTGAGAACCCTCAGCCAGAGTTCCAAGCTGCGGTGATTGAATCAGTAAGTAAAGTGACTCACATCGCTCCAGCAGACGGTAAAGGGGAAATCATTGGTTCAGCTGTGGTTCAGCACGGCGTGATTAACTACCCAATGGTTAAGCTCGGCCTATGTGGCGGTGTAACGACCTGCACCTATGGCACCACTACGGAAGTTTACCCAGATAGCCCGAAAGTGACTGACGAAGAGTGTAATGACGCTCAAGTCGCTGCCATTGTCGGAGGCTTGGATTATGTAGTGGCACAACTACAGTAACCGCCCCTTATACTGCTCCGGGGTCTGCCCGGAGTATTTTTTAAACATAGCAATAAAAGGGCTAGCTTGGTTGTAACCTAGCGTGAGCGCAACCTCTTTCACTGAGTGGCCTTTGCGCAGTAACTCCATCGAATGTAAGTAGCGAACTCTTAATCGCCACTCGGTAAAGCTCATTCCTAATTCAGCTTGGCAGTGCCTTGCTAGCGTCCGCTCAGTGGTATGCACGCGTTCTGCCCAAACAGACAAGCTAGTGTTATCAATCGGGTTCTCTTCTACCGCAGCGAGAATCTTGGCAAGGTATTTATTGTCTGTAGATGGTAGAAAATGATGTTGAGTGTCTCGCGTGGCGAGTTGATCTAGTAGTACTTGAACCAAGCGCTTGTCTCGCTCTGATTGTGCAACGTTAATACTGCGCTGACGAAAGTCATCAATAATGGCTGATACTATCGGTGTGACTTTAATAAGACTGGTACAGTCTGGAAAGTTCTCTGTATGAGCTTGAGCGATGTTTAACGAACAGTACGACAGTGGCTTTCGGTTAAAACTGGTATGCATTATCCCAGCCGGGACCCAAATGGCTAAATGAGGTGGCGCTAAAAATCGAGTGTCTTCTGCCTCCATTTCTAAAATCCCCCCACTAATCAGCTGCACCTGCCCCCAAGGGTGGCTATGCATACGAGTTTCAGTATTGGAGAGAAATGCCTCGAAATTCATAAATACATCTGATGGTGCCTTATCAATTGATAACGAGGGATGAAGGTGTTTTGCAGACTTTCTCAAACTTGTCTTCCTATGACTCACAATGTCTTTTTAAAGATATATATAATTATATCGACCTGTCAGACTGGCTTCCACTAAAAATAATGCGATGGTGTTCACATGGTCTACCTACTTCCTTTTTTAACCGTATGTATATGGGGCGGCAACGCTATCGTAAACAAAATGGCGGCGAGTACCATTGAACCCAGCGCAATGAGCTTTTATCGCTGGTTTCTGGCGGTTGTCGTACTCACACCATTTTGCCTACCAAAAGTCATTCAACGCTGGGACGTAATACGCCCTTACTTGGCAAAACTTGCCTTTCTGTCAATGCTAGGTATGGTTTTGAATCAGTCGCTTTCCTATTACGCAGGATTAACAACTACAGCTTCGAATATGGCGCTAATTACTTCGTTGGTGCCATTGATTGCGATTTTTATGAGTGTACCGATTCTATCTAAGCCAATTTCCCCACTCAGTATCGTTGGTGGCGTGATAGCGTTAGCCGGACTGGCATTTATGCTGGGCAAAGGTGACGTGGTATTCTTTTTACATCAAGACATTACCCCTGGTGACGGCATTATGGTCGTCGCTTCCATTTGCTACGCTGCTTATTGCGTCCTTCTCAAGCGCTGGAAGATGCCTCTATCTAACTGGACGATGGTGTATATGCAGGGTTTGCTTGCCCTTGTCATGCTCACGCCACTATGGTTGACCAGCGAGCAGTTGTTGCCAAGCCAAGACGCGATACCTTTGATAGCTTACGCTGGTCTCGCAGCCTCAATTGCCGCTCCTTGGATGTGGGTTAAGGCGATTGATTTGATTGGCGCAGATTCGAGTGCAATGTTTATGAATTTAATGCCAGTCGTCGCTATAACTTTAGCTGCGACCATGTTAGGTGAGGCGGTATACAGCTACCATGTCATGGGCGGCTTACTTGTGGTATCTGGCGTAGTTCTTTCACAACTAAAATTCAAGCACTTAAGTAGAAAATCATTAGAAAATGTTAATCAGGTATAGGTACTTGAGGGGGAATGGGTATATGTTTGTAGTATCCAGCTTGCATATTGGACATTTACCAACAAAGCAAACTCTATACACAATAACAATATAACTGCGTCTGACATTGGCTAGACCTCATTACCATGATGGAGGTCAGATGATCGAATTGGAGCATATAGAAGAGATATATAATCACGACCAATTTACGTTGCATGAAGTTGTTCTGAATGAGATTGGCTCTTACGTATTCGTTAAGAATCGCCAAGGTGAATATCTTTACGCTAATCAACTGACCTTAGAGCTGTTTAATACCACGTTAAATGAGCTCAAAGGTAAAACTGACTACGCGTTTTTTGAACCACATATGTTAGCCGACATTCTCAAAACCGATGAGATGGTTTTTAACACTGGTCAAAAGGTGATCAACGAGGAGCGCGCTTTAGCCGTAACAGATGGCAGAGTCCGTGTTTACCGAGCCATCAAACAACCGATCATTCACTCTAAAACAAAGCAGGTCATCGGTCTTATTGGTGTTTCTACTGATATCACCGACATCGTAGAGCTAAGGGAAAAACTTGCAGAACAAGCTTACACGGATGAACTGACCAGACTCTATAACCGCCGTAAAATCTGGCAATGTTTTGAATCTTCTTATGAAAAGGCAAGGCAACAAGATTCTGCACTATCTTGCATCATCATAGATATTGACCACTTTAAGCGCGTCAACGATTCGTTTGGGCACGATTTTGGTGACAATGTGATAGTGGAACTTGCCAACATCATTCACAGTAACTTAAGAAAGAGCGATCACTGTGGTCGAGTCGGAGGTGAAGAGTTCTTGATAGTGCTTAACGATACAACAGGAAAAGAAGCCCTTGATGTTGCGGAGCGGCTGCGTCATCAATTTCTTGAATCAGAACTCAATATTTTAGAATCTCCATTTTCTTTAAGCTGTGGTGTTACCCAGCTCTCTCCCAACGACAGTGAGTTTTTAGATTTGTACCGTAGAGCTGACGATGCCCTATACAAAGCCAAACACCTAGGAAGAAATCGAAGTGTCATTGAGTAAAAATGTCGGCCCCTAATTCAGGGGCTGATTTAATTCAAATAGAAACTTAACTTACGACTTCGATATCGGTTTCTGGTACGCAGCAACAAGCCAGTGCAACACCCATATTACGCTCATGATCTTGCAAGGCTGGTACGTCCGGTTGATGCACTTTCCCTGACTCGACAGTCACTTTACATGCTCCACACAACCCAGCTCGGCAACTGTTTGCGATCGGTGCGCCTGCGTCTTCAGCTTGTTCAAGCAACGTTTTCTGGTTATTACCCACGAAGACATGACCATTAACACTCAAGGTAAGCTCTTTTAATGGCTGCTGAGAGGTTTGAGTGACTCCAAATGCTTCTTGGTGGTAGTTGTCTTCTGCTAGACCTTTCTTAAGTAACAAGTTTTTTGCTTTTTGCATGAAACCATCAGGCCCGCAGACAAAGACTTGTCTCTGTTCAACATCGCGAATTTGCTTCAAGTGTGCGAGCGTCAAGCGACCTTTTAAGCCAAACCAATCTGTTGGGGCTTGAGACAAGGAAAACAGCACCGTTAAGCCATCGTGTTTACGCCTTAACTCATCCAACTCTTCTTTACACGGAATATCTTCTACGCTGCTGCATTGATGGTAGAAGACGACGTCATCGACTTGATTGTGATCCGAAAGGTAACGGAGCATAGAAAGCATAGGTGTAACACCGCTACCCGCAGAAAGTAACAATATAGGCTGTCCATGTTTTTCACCCAAATGGAAACTACCATCAGGCTGTTCACACGTCAGAGTATCACCAATATTAAGATTGTCGCTGAGCCAATTTGACACGCGCCCGCCGTCAATTCGTTTAACGGATATTGCTAAACGCCCCGGACGAGAAGGACTTGAAGATAATGTATATCGGCGAGCAACATTCTCACCATCAATCTCAATCGAGATAGGTAAATGCTGACCAGGTTGATAGATAGGTAGTTCGCCGTGTTGAGGTTCAAGCCAAAAAGTGACGAAGTCACGGGCAATTTCTTCTCTTTCAACACACGTCATTAGTAACTGTTTAGGAGTATTGTCTGGGTAGAACTCTTTCTCTTTGTACTCCAAAACTTCAACTTTGTCGCCTTGATGAATCATCCCTTCATTTTTTGCAACTAAGTTTTGTCCAAAGAAAACACCACCAAGCTCATTAGCGCGGAACTGAGATAGAGTATTCAGCGGCTCTTTGCTCGTTCTCAACTCACCTCTTTCAACATCTACCGTGGTGAGTATGCAGCGCTCACAAGGTTTTACTGCTTCGAATTCCACCTCTCCAATACGAATGCGCTTCCAACTATCTTCTCCAAACGGTTCCGTGCCAGAAACGACAAGATTAGTACGAAACTGCTCCATTGAGTGAGCTTCTGGACTACGACGGTTTAGCTCTGCCAATGAAGCTTCACTGATCACTAACACTGGATAACCATCTGCAAAACTGACATTGTGGCCTAACTTCTCTCGGACCCGGTTAGATTGCTCGCCACTAAATAGTAGCTCAACACGTTGACCTAACACTTGGCTGAACCAATCATCAGCATCATCCGTTGTGGTATAAGCCGTGAAGTGATCTTTCCACACTTGAGCTGGCGCTTCCTGCATTTTGAAGTCCGCATAGCGAACTCTCAGCGGCGACTGACCTTGAGCGGTAAAGATCACTCCATCAGGTAGCAAACTTGAACGCACTTTGACCATCTGTGGATACTTTCGAGCCGTGACCATAGACCCATCAGAGAGTGCAAGCATAAATCGACGGTCAAACATCAGACCTTGCTTTTCAACCCAAGCCGTTGAGAGAGACAATCCACCCACAGATTTGACCGGATAGACATTGATTTGAGAAAGAGTTGGAGCTGACATTGCTTATCCTAAGCTAGAATTATTGTGCAGCCATTATACTTGATTTGATTGAATTTCTTCTACAAAACGTTATCCCATTGAGTTGTTCTCAGTTTTGATAATCTAGGTCTCTACACGTCAGATTCCACTTAATGTTGATAGATAAACCTTCGACTAATAGACATACTGGCTCCTATTAAGATAATGCGTCACACACCCTATACTCAATTCATGCACTCTAAGGATTCTAATTATGAACAAGCTTATTATGATTCTTCTTTGTATCTTCCTTCCCCCTGTTGCCGTTTTCATAGACAAGGGATTGAACAAAGATTTTCTGATTAATTTAATTCTTACATTTTTCTTTTTTATCCCGGGCTCTATTCATGCTCTATGGTTAACCGTCCGCTAAGCGTCTAATTACGCACAGATATACGACAAATAAGGCTTTCATCAAAAAAAGAGGATGAAATACATAGCGGTTTGCTCTATCATCCTGTCGCCTAAGCGTAAGCGTTTGCCTTCACAGTTTTCGCCCCGTTTAGGCTCCAATCAGACAACCTTTATTATGGTGGGAGCAATAATGACAACACTTACGATCACACGTCCTGACGACTGGCATGTTCATCTACGCGATGGTGAAGTTCTAAAGGATACTGTGCGAGATATTAGCCGCTACAATGGACGCGCGCTAATCATGCCGAATACCATCCCACCTGTTACCAATACCGAAATGGCACTGGCTTACCGCGAACGCATTATGGCTAAGAAGCCAAGCGAGCATTTTGAACCTCTAATGGCGCTTTACCTAACGGATAACACGACTCCAGATGAAATCCGTAAAGCAAAAGAATCCGGCGCTGTAGTAGCCGCTAAGCTTTATCCAGCAGGTGCGACTACCAACTCAGATTCCGGTGTCACCAACGCGAAGAATATCTACCACGTTCTTGAAGTAATGCAAGAAGTAGGAATGTTACTGCTGGTTCACGGTGAGGTGACGCATCACGATGTCGATATTTTTGACCGTGAAAAAGAGTTTTTAGATACCGTTCTTGCGCCAATCGTCAACGACTTCCCGAATCTAAAGATTGTTCTAGAACATATTACTACTGCTGATGCAGCGAGCTTTGTTAAAAACGCCAACGACAATGTTGCTGCGACGATTACCGCTCATCACTTACTCTACAACCGCAATCACATGCTGGTTGGCGGCATCAAACCCCACTTCTACTGTCTACCCATTCTTAAACGCAACACCCACCAGCAAGCGCTGATTGAAGCGGCAACGAGCGGCAGTAAGAAGTTTTTCCTAGGAACTGACTCAGCTCCACACACTAAAGGCATGAAAGAAGCCGCTTGTGGCTGTGCGGGTTCTTACACTGCGCACGCTGCGCTAGAGCTTTACACAGAAGTGTTTGAGCTAGAAGGTAAGCTAGAAAATCTAGAAGCATTTGCAAGCCACAACGGTCCGGATTTTTATGGTGTACCTCGTAACCAAGATACAGTAACACTAACCAAAGAAGCTTGGCCTGTAGCTGAAACGATGCCATTTGGTGGTGATGTCGTTGTGCCTATTCGCGCAGGTGAAGAGGTTAAGTGGACGGTTAAGTAAACACCTAATCTAATCCTATTAACTAACCCCAGTAACTAGGTAATAGTTACTGGGGTTTTTATTTAGCATTCCATCAATATAACCTAAACTCAATGTAGTGTTCATTTTGAGGTCACTATGCTGATTGAGTTAGATATTCCCACGCTATCTGTCGTCTGCGTCATACTGTCGCTGACGTATTGTGTTGGGCTCGCCTTGATTCAAACTCTTCAGCCACGTATACGTGGAATCAACTTAATTGCATTAGCCTTGATGCTGCTTGGCTTGGGTTTTATGCTGATGAGCTTTGGCAATACTGTGTCATTATGGATTTCCAAGATCCTAGCTAACTCCATTATATCCATAAGTTTTATTCTTATTTTGCATGGTGTTTGCCTATTAAGGGGATACTCTGCGTCACTCGCCAATTATGGCTACTATTCCCTTCCTGTGGTGATTGTCCTACTTACTTATTGTACCTTCTTTTCCTCTTCAACTGACGCCCGTATCGCCATTATGGCCGGATACACTTCTGTACTTAGCTTTCTGACAATATACGCAAACCAACATGGTGCTAAGGAAGACATCGCCCCTTCAAAACGTTTATTGTCTTTAGGGATGCTAATCTACGCCGCATATGGCTTGTTCCGCCTTGGTATGCTTCCTTTTGAAGACAAGGTAGATGACTTTATGGTCGCTAACTGGGTTCAGCAACTCGCTTTCCTCACCATAATAGCAATGATCATTTTTATCGGCTTTGCGATTACTTGGATGTTAACAGGAAGATTAGTAGCAACTATCTACAATTCATCACTTAAAGATGAGCTCACACGACTCTATAACCGTAGGGCTCTTGAAGAGTTTGCTCCTAAAGAAGTCGCGCGAGCGCAGCGCTTTGAACATTCTCTTTCTGTCTTACTGATCGATATAGATAGATTCAAACAGATCAATGACGTGTATGGTCACCAAGCGGGGGACCATGTGCTAAGGACGATAGGCAGACTGCTTCGCATCGAAACGCGAAAAAACGATTTTTCATTTCGCTATGGAGGGGAGGAGTTTTTAGTCTTACTCCCAGAAACCAACAAAAGCCAAGCGAAAACCGTCGCAGAAAAACTACGAAACGTTATCGAGCGAACAACAATGTTACCCAGTAACAGAGAATTTTGTACCGCAAGCTTTGGGGTCAGTGAGTTATTAGCAAACGAGCATTGGGAAGGATTAATAGAACGTGCCGACAAAGCACTGTACGATGCTAAGAATCAGGGGCGTAATAAAGTCGTTGTCAGTGATAATTCGTGTGATGCCCAAGTGCCGTTAAGCCATAAATTGAAATCTTAACGACACTTGAATGTTTATTTAGCCATCACCTTTAAACTAGGCTGACAGCTCTCTTCTTACGAGCTCTGCTCCCGCGCTTAAAGCATTCAATTTACCGCGAGCAACATCACGAGATAGTGGCGCCATACCGCAGTTGGTACACGGATAAAGCTTATCTGCATCAACATACTTTAGAGCTTCACGCAATGTCTCTGCGACTTCTTCAGCTGTTTCAATGCTATCAGTTGCGACATCAATCGCCCCAACCATCACTTTTTTACCGCGAATAAGCTCTAGCAGCTCAATCGGCACGCGAGAGTTATGACATTCTAACGAAATGATATCAATGTTAGACTTCTGCAGCTTTGGAAACACTTCTTCATATTGTCGCCACTCGTTACCTAGCGTCTTCTTCCAATCTGTATTTGCTTTAATGCCATAGCCGTAACAGATGTGAACCGCCGTTTCACATTTTAGCCCTTCAATGGCTCGTTCTAGACACGCAATGCCCCAATCATTCACATCATCAAAGAATACGTTAAATGCTGGCTCATCAAATTGGATGATATCGACACCAGCAGCCTCTAACTCTTTCGCTTCTTGGTTGAGTATTTTGGCAAATTCCCACGCGAGCTTTTCACGACTCTTGTAATGGTCATCGTAAAGCGTATCGATCATCGTCATTGGGCCTGGTAACGCCCACTTGATCGGTTTATCTGTTTGCTGACGCAAAAACTTAGCATCTTCAACGAATACAGGCTTTTGACGACTCACAGGCCCCACGACTGTTGGTACGCTGGCATCGTAGCGGTCACGAATCTTTACCGTTTGGCGATTTTCAAAGTCAACGCCACTTAAATGCTCGATGAATGTCGTAACGAAGTGTTGGCGAGTTTGTTCACCATCGCTGACTATATCAACGCCCGCATGTTGCTGTTCTTGCAAAGACAAACGAAGCGCATCTTGTTTGCCATCTGTTAATTCTTCACCTTGCAGTTTCCAAGGTGACCAAAGCGTTTCTGGCTGTGCTAACCAAGAAGGTTTTGGCAGGCTTCCTGCCGTAGAAGTCGGTAATAGTGTTTTCATGCTTTTATTTCTTCTCATTATTATTAAGCGTAGTTAGCAGACCATTGCTCTAACACAGTTTGGTAAGGCTTGATGAAGTGCTCTTGAGCAAACTTACCTTGCTCTATTGCCAATCGGCTACGTTCTTCGCGGTCATACACAATTTGTGTTAAAGAGTGATCGCTGTTTTTCAAGCTTGGTTGGTAAGATTTACCCGCAACTGCATTCGCGTTGTAAATCTCCGGACGATAGATCTTTTGGAACGTTTCCATAGTACTGATCGTACTGATCAACTCTAAGTTGGTGTAATCATTGAGTAGATCGCCAAAGAAGTAGAACGCAAAAGGAGCAACACTATTTGGCGGCATAAAGTAACGGACTTGTAGACCCATTTTCTGGAAGTACTGCTCCGTTAGTGAAGACTCATTTGGCTCATACTCATAACCTAGCACTGGGTGCTGGTTTTCAGTGCGATGATAAGTCTTGTTATCCGATACGCTTAAGCAGATGACTGGGCGCTTTTTGAAGTTCTGCTTGTAAGTCGGTGAATTGACAAAATGCTTAAACAGTTTGCCATGTAGATCACCAAAACCTTCTGGGATGGTGAATTGCGGCTTATCCTTGTTATGGTCAAGGAGCAGAACGCTAAAGTCGTAATCACGAACATAGGAAGAAAAGTTGTTACCGACTATGCCTTCAATACGCTCATTCGCTTTATGATCGACAATGTACGTTTTTAAAACTTCAATCGAAGGAAAGCTCTCAGCGCCAGCTTCAATATCCATATCTACCGAAACGATTTCAAGCTCAACGGAGTAGCGGTCGCCGTTAGGGTTATCCCAGTGCGCGAGGGCATTGAAATTATTATCAATCATATTAAGCGCATTACGCAGGTTCTGTTGACGACTCTCGCCTCTCGCTAGGTTAGCGAAGTTAGTCGTAATACGTGTGCTGTCTGACGGGCTGTAGTTCTCATCAAGGCTGAGGCTCTTGATGCTAAATGTGAATTCTTTGCTCATAACGTTCTGTATCCTATTTCCTTAGATGAAAGCTGATTTATTCCCTACTCTCTTCATTTTATTTTTGATTTTTCTAGTCAGCCGTTAGCTTTGGTCTTCAACAACCCAGCTATTAAAAGGCTTAATTCCGTCTAGATATAAGAGTAGGTTCCTTTATAACGTTGATTCGCATTTTAAGAACAATGGTTTTACTTCAAATACATTATGAGAAAAATTCATAATCAAATCCCATGATGGAAGCTCATCTCAAACAAGAGCACTTAAAACTGACGTGACAAAGCCATGCGCGATTAATATCACTCCCCTATTCGGCGCTATTAAGTTTAACCCTAGCAATTGTTATGTTATAACATTCAATAAATAATCAGTTGTTCTACTTGCTGTGATTCCTAATCGCAGCGCTATCAATAATATCGGGAGTATTTTTCAATGGATGCGGTTATAGCTAAGCCTACCTTAAGAGACACAACGGAATTTGAAACTCCATGCGTTAGCTTAGGCAAGCAAGCCACTGTACTGAGTGATATCTACCAAGACGGGGTCAATATTGCCGTCTGGCAACGACGTTTCGACCAAGACTTTGCCAACGCCGTCAGCCAATATATGGCCGCGAATCCAACCGTTAGTAAATCTTTGACTGTTTCCCCTGCAAATGCATTTGAGGTTCTTGACTATGCGACTGATGGTGAAGCGCCAAAAGCTCTTCTCGAAGATATGGCTCAGCTGGTTGATATGTTCTGCTACTTGTTTGAGTTGGATGAAGTAGGATTGCGATTTGCCACATTAAGCGGAGCCATGTGTCCGCGATTCCATGTTGATCAGGTGCCATGTCGCCTTGTGACCACCTATCATGGTACGGCAACAGAGTGGCTAGCTAACCCAACTTTAGATCGTTCAAAACTGGGTCGTGGTAGCAATGGCCAACCCGACTCTCTTTCCGGCCTCTATAAACACGAATCGGATGTTCAGCAATTGCATTGCGGTGATGTCGCATTGCTTAAAGGCGGTCGCTGGGAAGGTAATGAAGATAAAGCGTTAGTCCACCGCTCTCCTACCATTGATGCAGATAAACCTCGATTTATAATGACACTCGACTTTGGTTAAAAGACGATATGATAGACGTAAACAAAAGGGGCCAACAATGCCCCTATTGGTTTACTTTGATTACTTAATTAAAAAACACCATTTGAGTTTTGGATATCCCCACCACTAATCAATGAGTACACTCTCATTGAAAAATCCAGAGCTTGAATGGAGTCCCAGTGCTCTACAATTCGGCCATCTTCAACACGCCATTTATCAATGATGTTCATTCCTTTCTGGTCGTTACCTCGATCTTCTTTGTCAAGTGTGGCATGCGAATGGAAGATGACATAATCGCCATCGACATAGATGTGCTTAACGTCATACGTATAGTCTGGATACTCTTCTACAAACTCTTGTAAGAAACCCACCAGCCCTGTCACTTTGTCAGGCAGGTTGCGATTGTGTTGTACGTAAGCGCTATCGTTATAATGTTCAAGAACATAATCAAAATTATGGTTGTTCATTAAATTTTGCACAAAATCAGTAATCAGCTCAGCATTTGCGCGCTCTTGTGCTGTCCAGTTTGGCTTTTGCAGTTTTTGTAAATCGATCGTTATCTTATCTGTTGATTGTGCATAAACGGTTGTACTTAATAGCAAAAGAATCGTTGTTGTCATTGCCTTTAACATAGTTCACTCCTGTTGATGTTATCTCAAATAGGTATACATTGATAACCATAGTAATTAATAGTAACCTACATAACAAGGAGGTACCAAAAGCTACCCTAGGCACATTTTGGTAACCTATGACAAGTTCTGGGAATAAAAAGGAGCAGCAAGATGTCACTTAAAGCTAAGCCAGAAAGAAGAATTTTCTACAACAATGAGGAATGTGCTGTTCGTAACGTGGTGTCGCAAATTGGTGACAAATGGTCACTACTCATCCTATTTGCCCTAGTAGATGGAGAAGATAGGTTCAACTCATTGAAATCAAGGATTGAGGGCATATCCCAAAGGATGCTAACTCAAACGCTAAGAGATTTAGAGCGCGAGGGTTACGTGAATAGAACGGTCTATCCTGAAGTTCCGGTAAAAGTAGAATATAGCTTAACAAGTATTGGGCGAGAGCTAGTTAAGCCCCTGTATCAGTTAGTTTCTTGGGCCGATGATCACAGACAAGAGATCGAAAGCGCCCGCAAAGCTTATGATGCGAGAAACTAATTTCTAAGTGCAACTTTACTGATGCCCCTCACCTCACCCTGCATAAATTAGAAAATTAAAATCCCTCGACAGAGTTCGGGGGCTTTTCGTTAGCCCAATCATTATAGACATTTTGGCAATAGTGAAATGACAATTGTGATATTTATCACACTTATAAATTTAAGCATAATCTCTCCCGCACCAAGAACTGCGGTTCTTAATAAAAGCATTCAGAGGAATAAGATTATGAAAACAGCTATCACAACTCTAATTATTGCGGCATTAACATCTACAATGGCTTCAGCAATGCCAGCAAAAGATCAGTCGATCCGAATCAAGACATTCCAAAACCAAGCAGTAGTGACTGTTCTAGAAAATGGCGCTCCAGTTAGCGATGTAAAAGTGAAAGTGAAAGGCAACGGTACCCAATACTTCACCACAGGTGAGAAAGGTACGTTTATGGCAGCAAACTTACTTGACCACGGCCGTTCATTCACATTCGAGATTGAAGACGAGAATGGTGTCACAGTACGTGAACAACGTTACTTAACATCGTTCTAAACAGAATTACATGGATGTCAAAAAGCCCGACGCTCAATCGGGCTTTTGCTTCTGCTTCATTCGAATCAAGATTTAAAATTACGCTCCCACACAGGTGGCGTACCCATCACCTCTCGCGCAATTTCAATGAATGATGTCGCCAATATTGACTGTTTCCTGTGCGTATAAATCGCGTGAATATCACCAAACGAAGCCAAAGTATAATCGGGGAGCAATTGAACGATACCTTGCTTTTCCATGTCTTCAGCCAGCATAAATTGAGCGATTTGAGCATATCCTATTGATGCTTTAACGCTGGCAAGTATTAAATCCGCCTCATTGACCCGATAACTATACTTGATCGGATAAACAGACGTTTGCCCCGACTCACGATCTACAAACTGTAGTTTATCGACAACAAAGTGCTTGTTCGCATAAATGACGCCAGGCAGTTCCGCCAGCTCTTCAGGCGTTTCAGGCATCCCGTATTTTTCAACAAACTCTTTCGACGCAATGATTGCAGACTTATTCTCGGTGAGATGACGCGCAATCATCGACGAGTCTCTCATTGGACCAATTCTAAAAACAAGATCGAACCCTTCACTGACCACATCCACCAGCTCATCACTAAGCAACAGCTCAACGGTTGCTTTAGGGAATCGTTGTAGAAAACACTCGACGACTTTTTGTAAATAGGCTCGACCAAACAAAACAGAACTTGAAACCCGCAAATGCCCAGATGGCTCACTGTGGTATGAATGGGCTATGTCTACGGTTTCTTCCAAAACTTGGCTGACTTTTTCTGCTTGCTCAACCACCCTTTTACCAACGCTTGTGAGCGACATAGAACGCGTAGTACGGTTTATCAGTTTCACGCCTAAGTGCTCTTCAAGCTGTTTGACTTGCTTTGATAACACCGAGCGATCAACATTGAGTCTTTCAGCTGCTTTAGCGAATGAGCCTGTTCTCGAGATTTCCAACAGAAGGTTCAATCTACTCGCTAAATCCATTCCTGCACCTTTATTAATACAACCAATGCTTTAGTCTAAACCATAGCAAGAATTAAAGTTAGACTTTAGGAACTATGACCCGAGCAAGTTAAGTGAATAGTGAAACTCAGTTCCGATTTCTAGTGCGACTAGGTACGAGTGAAAACCACTCCTAACATACATAAAAACCTAATCTGAAGCTCAAAACCGACCCCATTCGATTTTATCCAATTAACAATCTAGTTACATTGCTGGTAAGACCAGAAAAGGAGAGAGTTCAATGCTAGACCAGCCAAGAGTTATTTGCGACATAGATAACAATAAGATTGCAACAGTAACACTCAACCGTAGCGATAAGATGAATGCGATTGATATGGAGATGTTTAACGCTGTAAAGCACACCATTAAACAGCTCAAGCACAATAGAGGCATTAGGGCCGTCATCGTAAAAGCCAATGGCAGTGATTTTTGCTCGGGCCTTGATGTTAAATCACTGATGCACAATAAAAAAGGCGCCATCAAACTACTGTTTAAGTGGTGGCCAACTCGAGCAAATGATGCCCAGTATTTTTCTGTCGGGTGGCGAGACATCCCCTGCCCCGTTATCTTTGCCCTCCACGGACGCTGTTGGGGTGGCGGCTTACAATTGGCAAGCGGTGGAGATTTTAGGATTGCACACCCAGAGACAAAGTTTTCAATTCTCGAAGGTAAATGGGGACTGATTCCCGATATGGGAGGTGCTCTCGCATTTCGTGAGTTGATGCGCCAAGACCATACATTGGAATTAGCTATGACAGCCAAAGAAATCGATGCGGAAACGGCTCAGCAGTATGGCCTAGTCACGAAAATATCTGATCAGCCTTATGATGAGGCCTACAAGCTCGCATTAGAATGCGCGAATCGCTCTCCGGATGCGATCGCAGCAACTAAGAAACTGTATCACAAGACCTGGTGGTCTAATCCTGGATGGGCGCTGTGCCTTGAAACTTGGTATCAAATTAAGGTTATAATGGGTAAAAACCGTGTTATTGCCGCAAAAAGAGAGATGCAAGCCCAGCAAGAATCTCAAACTAAAACAGAGTTCGCACCGCGTCAATTCTAGCGACAACTTAACCTCATATAAGGGTCAAACGTACCCTTAGTTTTTCCTAACGAGTAAACCGCGTTGTCCATTAGAGGCCAAGAGTGCCAAGTAAACGTTCGACCCATGCAATTTCACCAAATGCGATAACATCATAGATAGTAAAAAACACCACACAGATGATAGCGAGCTTTAGCAAACGAACGAATATGAACATGATTAACCCTTTTTGCGGTAAACAATAAAAAAGCCGCCTGAGGCGACTTAGGAATTAGACTAAATACGCTTAAGACATTTCGTCTTAGTGAATTGGCGTATCTGTTTTTGCGTAAAACTTACCAAAGTACTCTTCAAGAACTTCTGGTGTTAGCTTGCCTTCTGCTTCAAGCTTTTTCAGCTCCGCAGCAATGGCTTTTTGCTCGTCTAAAGATGGTAGTGCCACTTCAGGCTCGCTGCCCATCTCTTGAGACATCTGCTCTAGCTCTTTTTCGAAATCACTCATGACTTCACTTACCCTATAAATAAAAACTGGGTCTAAGTTTACCGACTTAGACCCAGTAATGCCAGTCGCTGAAGAGGCTATAGCTTGAAGCTACCTACCATAGTATCAAGACGAGCAGAAAGTTCTTTAAGCTCCGCACTCGCTGCTGCCAACTCTTCTGCAGTGCCCGTAGTGACTTCATTAATCGCATTGATCTCTTCGATGTTCTGATTGATGGTGTGAACCACGGTAGACTGCTCTTCCGTTGCGGTGGCAACTTGAGTATTACGATCTGAGATATCATGAATGCGCTCTGAGATATTTACCAGAACCTCAACTGCCTCATCTGAAGCTGAAACACCTTCGCTCGTGACACTCTTACCCGCTTCCATCGCGGTTACTGCATCTTTCGCATCGCTTTGCAGCTGATTGATCATCTTCTGAATCTCTTCCGTCGAGTCTGCAGTACGACTCGCCAGATTACGAACTTCATCCGCTACCACGGCAAATCCACGGCCTTGCTCACCCGCTCGCGCTGCCTCAATCGCAGCATTCAGTGCTAGTAAGTTAGTTTGCTCTGAGATATCACGAATAACATCCAAAATCGACCCAATCTCTTGCGTCGTTGATGCGAGCTGCTCGACAACTTGGCCGGTATTCTCGATATCAAGCGCAAGGCGGCTAATCGCATCTTTTGCTTGGTTCACAACATTCTGACCCACTTCAGTGTTATCGGATGCATGATTCGCCGTTTCCGCCGCCGTCGCCGCGTTACCCGCAATTTCACTTATGGTCGCACCCATCTCATTGATTGCGGTGACCACTTGAATAGTTTGATCACGCTGAATTTGGCTGTTGTCATGGGTAGTATTCGCTTTACTTGATACGCCATCTGCTGCCGATTGAAGGGCGTGACTCGTTGAGGCGACTTCTTTCATCGAATCATGAATCTTCTCAATAAATCCATTGAAGCCTTCTGAAAGTTGACCGATTTCGTCTGTACCTTTTATCTCGATACGTTGCGACAAATCGCCATCACCCTTACCTAAGTCTGCAAATCGTGATGCGATCTCTCGGATAGGGCGTGCAATGCTATTTGCGAGGAAGATACCCATGAAGATGAAAAGACCGGCAACAATGATGGTGGTAAACATCATTTGCTTTGCAACAGCATTCAGATCAGCAAAGACCTCATCGACTGGGACAACGCCAACCACAAACCAATCCATAGAAGGGACATAGGTACTAGCAACAAACACGTTTTGCCCCTCATAGTCGGTACTAATCAGGTTAAAGCTTGATTTACCCAATAGCGTTGATGATTCACCACCAAAAAGTTTTGCTAACGTCGATTTTGATTTACTACTGTCACGATGAATCTGCACAGTTCCTTGAGCGTCAGATAGAAATACAAATCCAGTATCTTCAATTTTAAAGCCGTTCAAGAGTGCAACCATGTCGTCCATAGACTTAGACAAACCAGACATCGACATCCCATTTAGCACTTGGTAGTTCGTGAACATTTTCACATCACCATTTGCCTCTTGGAAAATACTGACCGAAGTCTCATTGCCTGATTGCTTAAAGCCAAAGAACCAACCATCTTGCTGTTGATTCAACTGACGTAAGAATCCATTCTGGTTCCAATAGTAAGCAGTATCTCTATTGGCGACCGATGCGTCGTTTAAGTCATATTGGGAACGCACATTGTTCAGTTGCTTAATCAAACGAGCTTCGTCTTCAGGAGCGATATTTGTGGTGTTTATCGCTTCTTTAATAAACTCATTGTTGGCAAGTTGCTTAGCGGCCAGTAATAGTTGGCTAACCTCGTTATCTATCTGGCTACTGATCTGTTCGAGCATTGAAGGCAGCTCAATATCAATCAGTCGGTGCTCAAGTACTTCGCGAGCTTGGCGCTGAGCCATCACTCCAACAATAATGGTCGATGCTAAAACAGCGAAGGTGATCCCTGCGACCACTTTCTGTTTTATGCTAATTGAGTTCAATTTCATTATACCTGCCTTAAAAAGCAATTGTTTATTGATAGATTGGCAAAGCGCTTACGAAAAGAGCTATGACTCCAATTAGCTTAGTATATCGGCTAATTGACAATTTTCTTTACGAATTAATCACCAGATGAATAGTTTTTATTCATCCTCTAAAAACAGTTCATGCGAGGTAAGATTTCAATATTGGAAAGTTGGATTTGAGAATTTCGTCCCCATATTTTAACTAACTGAAATTAAGGAATTTGTTTAAGTTCAATCAAACTACGCTGATGGCATTTTCATCAACCAGATAAATTACCTTTATCTCCAGTGGAACTTTTTAATCTCGCGAGCTACTAAGTGAAAAAATGAGGAGAAACAAGATCATGAATTCACACGCTCTACAACAATTGCGCGAATACCTAAATAGCCAAATCATTGGTCAGAGCGAACTGGTGAACCAACTGCTTGTTGCATTGCTCGCTGACGGTCATATTTTAGTCGAAGGTCCTCCTGGATTAGCAAAAACGCGCGCGGTTAAATCCTTAGCAGATTGCATCGAAGGCGATTTCCATCGAATCCAGTTTACACCCGACCTACTTCCAGCAGATCTGACCGGGACTGACATCTTTCGTCCAGAAACTGGCGAGTTTACCTTTCAATCCGGGCCTATTTTTAACTCACTGATCTTAGCTGATGAGATCAACCGTGCTCCTGCAAAAGTTCAAGCGGCTATGCTTGAAGCCATGGCTGAGAAACAAATTACGGCCGGTCGCAATACCTACAAGCTTCCTGAGCTGTTTTTGGTGATGGCGACGCAAAACCCAATAGAGCAGGAAGGGACTTACCCTCTACCAGAAGCTCAATTAGACAGATTCTTAATCCACCTAGATGTAAGCTACCCTGACGCCGAGAGTGAGTTAGAGATTCTGCGCCTGAATAGAGGTGAAGCGAAAGGCGATTTGGGCATTACACCTCCAACCCTTTCTCAAGCCGACATCTTTGCAGCCCGCCAATCGGTGCTAGACATTCATATGGCAGAATCGATCGAGCAATATATCATTCGTTTGGTTATGGCAACCCGAAACCCGAGCCAGTACGATGATTCATTGAATCAGTGGCTTGAGATGGGTGTCAGCCCACGAGCAACGATTGCTCTCGACCGCTGCGCTCGTGCTCACGCTTGGTTAAACGGTCGAGACTTTGTCTCACCTGAAGATGTACAAGCCATGTCGTTCCCCGTTTTGCGTCATAGGCTGTTACTCAGCTATCAAGCGCAAGCGGAAGGTATTCACCCGAATCAAGTCATCAATAAGTTACTCTCGCTCGTTGGTAGTGCTTAGGCTCGTGGATATGCAAAATGCTTTGCCTCCATATAGCGATGGCGTAAACCTGACACTGGATGAGTTGCTTTACTACAAGCAGCAATGTGTTAAATGGCTGCCACCTGCCAAGTGTTTATGGTCACAGATGCTTGGTCAACACCAAAGCAGACAGCTAGGCCGCGGTATGGATTTTAGCGAGGTGCGTCAATATCAAGCAGGCGACGATATTCGTGCTATCGATTGGCGCGTCACTGCTCGTACCGGAAAACCGCATACTAAGCTGTTTTCTGAAGAGCGTGAAAAGCCAATCATGCTCTATCTCGACTTATCCGCCTCTATGTTATTTGGTTCTACCTTAATGCTGAAGTCTGTGCAGATGGCTCATATGGCAAGTTTGATCGCTTGGTTTAGTGTCGCTCAGCAAGACAGGATTGGTGCGGTGATCGATACGGGGCACCAACTCATTGAGCTCAAACCAACGTCGCGAAATAAAGGGGCGCTGGCTTTAACTCAGTCTCTGGTGAATTTGCATCAACAACTGGTATCTGTAAAAAAAGAGTCAGATTATGATGTGAGTTATGCCTTGCAATCGCTCGCGCGTGTTTGCCCTAAAGGCAGCGAGATCATACTCTTGAGCGATTTTTCTCGATTCACCCAAACTCATGAGTCCAAACTTAGCCGCCTAAGCCAGCACAATCGCGTTCGAATGATTCAGATTTATGACCCGCTAGAACGAGGGCAAACCGCTTATCGTGGCACAGAGCAAGTATCCAATAAGCAACAAACTCGCTGGCTTGATTTTTCTTCTAACAAGACACGCCTCGGCATAGAAAAGGCGTTCGAACAGCAGCAGACTCAACTACAACACATGGCCCTAAGGATGGGCATCAGTTTCTCTTCGCTCTCTAGCGATGCTGCTTTGACTCAACAATTACATGGATTTTAACTATGAGCTCTGAGACTCAAACATCACTTTTGCCCCTAAACCCGATGCATTTACCGGAGCCACCGGCGTGGTTACCACTCGCTTGGGGGTGGTGGGCTCTGATTGGTGGCTTGCTAACGCTAACCTTAGCAACTTGGTTAATAATGAAATGGAACAAAAAACGCCTAGCGCCTAAGAAGACAGCCTTACGTTTGCTCGCGCAAGATCAAAAACCGTCTGAAGCGATTGAGTTGGTTAGACAAGCCGCACTGTGTTACTTCCCTCGGGAAGAGATTGCTCAGCTAACAGGGAAAGATTGGTATCTGTTTCTCGACAGCCAATTAACCACTCCGCGTTTCAGCGACAACTACGAAGCCTGGCAGCAAGCATTGTACAGCAAGCAGCCTATTGCAAATTCTGCAGAGTTGATACTGGATTGCAGTGAATGGGTCAGCCAAGCATTACCACCAAAGAAAAGAAGGGGTCACTCACGTGGCTAATATTAGCTTCGTCTGGTGGTGGGCATTTTTGCTCGTGCCATTACCACTATTGATTTACTTTTTAGTGCCCGCGACGAAATCAACGGCACCAATTCAACTGCCCTACCTACCAACGTCGGCAAGCGATACTATCCCAAACAATCGCTTGCCCAAGCTGCTCACTTGTTTGGTATGGCTTACTCTTATCACGGCATTCGCACGACCTGTTTGGTACGGTGAACCCGTTACGACATCGCCAAAGCACAGAGACCTTATGCTAGTACTCGATCTTTCATACTCTATGAGTCAAAAGGATATGAAAGATGCTCAAGGCGAATATATTGACCGCCTAAGCGCTGTTAAACACGTCGTGAGTGAGTTCGCCAAACAACGTAAGGGAGACCGACTTGGCGTGGTGCTCTTTGCTGACCATGCCTACCTTCAAACCCCTTTAACGCTTGACCGTAATACCATTTCTGAGCAGGTAAACTCGTTGGTATTGAGACTGATCGGCGACAAAACCGCGATTGGCGAAGGTATCGGGTTAGCAACAAAAACATTTATCGACAGCGATGCGCCGCAAAGAGTGATGGTTTTGCTCAGCGATGGTAGCAACACATCGGGTGTAATTGATCCTATCGAAGCCGCCCAAATTGCTAAAAAATATAACGCGACTATCTACACCATAGGCGTGGGTGCTGGAGAGATGCTGGTCAAAGAGTTCTTTATGACTCGTAAAGTAAACACAGCCCAAGACCTCGATGAGAAAACCCTCAAGGAAATTGCCAATATCACCGGAGGTCAGTACTTCCGAGCCCGCAATGCAGAAGAATTGGCAACCATCTACGACACGATCAACCGCCTAGAACCAGTCACTACTGCAACTCAAACCTGGCGACCGCAAACAGAGTGGTTTGGTCTGCCACTGACCATAGCCCTGCTTGCTTTTTCTCTACTACTCATCATCAGGAGGAATCATGTCTAGCTTTCTTTTCCTCTACCCTATGTGGTTGCTCGCCCTAGTGCCTTGGATGAGCATTATTGTTTGGCTGTTCAAACGAAATCGTTCGCAAACTCTTATTGCTCCGCATTTAGCCAAGGCGATAGGCGTACAAACTAAACATGTAAGCAGACTGACGCTAAACACTGTCGCCATCAGTGGATTTATTGCCATTGTTGCACTCGCAGGCCCCAGTTTTAGTAAGCGAGAACAACCAAGTTTTGCTAACACGACGGCCCGTGTTGTCGTGATGGATATGTCAATGTCGATGTATGCAACAGACATTAAGCCAAATCGACTAACCCAAGCGCGATATAAAGTATCTGACTTACTTGCCAGCTGGCAGGAAGGCAGCACTGGATTGGTCGCCTATGCAGGTGACGCTTATCGCATTAGCCCTATGACTAGCGACTCACAAACTATTGCAAACCTGATCCCGAACCTTGCACCAGAACTTATGCCCTACCCCGGAGCGAATGCGGCATCGGGAGTAAAACTAGCGATTGAGATGATGACCAATATTGGCCTAGCCAAAGGCGATATTGTTCTCGTTGCCGATGACATTGATGACAATGAGCTCAGCGAAGTGGAAAACCTACTTCAAGGTTCTTCTTGGCGCTTGGTTGTTCTAGGTATTGGTTCGCGCGCGGGCGCTCCGATCAAGCTTGACGATGGTACTTTGATGACGAAAGACAATGGTCAGCCGGTAGTGGCAAAGTCTAACTTTGACAATATGAGAGCGCTCGTTAGCTCTAACAATGGTTATTTCGTTCCAGTTCAAATAACCAATCAAGATGTTGAGCAAGTCTCGCAAATCACATCGCACATCGACTCAACAGGCAGCGTAAGCAAAGAACAAACGATTACTGACCAAATCAACCAAGGGTACTGGCTTTTACCTCTGCTGATTGTTCCCGCTCTATTGATGTTCCGCAAAGGGCTATTCTTTAGCGCAGCTTTAGTGTTGATACCACTTCTGTCTCCTAAACCTGTTATGGCAAACCCTTGGCTTAATGATGACCAACAAGCCATGCAGTATTTTAAAAGCGAAGAGTATGACAAGGCTGCGGAGCTATTTAGTCAACCAGAGTGGAAAGGGATAGCAAAGTACCAAGCACAAGATTTTGCAGGTGCTATTGAATCTTTAAAAGGGACAGCAAGTGCGGAAGGACGCTATAACTTAGCAAATGCCTATGCACAAAACCGCCAGTTTGAGAAAGCCGTTGAACTCTACCAATCGATTCTTGAACAAGACCCGAACAACCAAGACGCTAAGCACAATCTGGATGTCGTGCGCCAAGCGCAGCAACAGCAACAGCAACAGCAACAGCAACAGCAACAGCAACAGCAACAGCAACAGCAACAGCAACAGCAACAAGGTGATTCGAGCGACAATCAGAGTCAACAAAAAAATGACTCTCAGCAGTCACAATCTTCCAATCAAGAAAACGCTCAATCAGGTGATGATGGTTCGGATAATGCGCAATCTGAGGCAAGTCAGCAGTCCAATAAGGCAAACGAATCCGAGCAAAATCAATCCTCTAAGCAAGATTCAGATGAGCAGTCTAAAGGCTCTGAGCAGAAATCAGAACATAAGAGCGACTCATCTAGTCTGAAAGAGCAGCCAACTAATGAGCAACAATCGCAACAGCCTGAATCATCCGCTTCATTATCAAATGACGATAATCAGCAATCCATTGAACCAGAGCTTAGAAAGCTCCAGCAAGTAGAAAGCGCTCGCGATCCTAGTCGCCTATTGCGCGCTCAAATGATTCTTCAAGCTCAACAAAAACAGCCTCCACAAGATACAGGTAAGAAATGGTAATGAATAAGCAAAATAGACTGACTGTTGCCCTATTTACTCTGCTAGCCACTTTAGTCAGCCCACTGGCTTTGGCAACTAACGTGTTGGTAACAGTGAGTAAAAACAAAGTGGTCAAGAACGAAGTGTTTCAACTTCGCATTGTAGTGGACAAAAAAGTGTCATCGGACGCGCTAGATTTTAGCTCACTTGAGCAAGATTTTTATCTAGGACGCCCGAGTTTTGGTAGTTCAGTTAATATCATTAACGGCGATCGTTCTACTCGAAGTGAATGGAACATTACCCTCGCTCCTCAACGTTTGGGTGTTGCAACTATTCCCGCCTTTACTCTAGATGGCGCATCTTCAAAGCCAATTGACATCCAAGTATCTGTAGATAGCAACGAGCCAACAATTAGCGACTTGATTGAGGTACAAAGTCAGTTGAGCAAGTCTCAGCTCTACCCAAATGAAAGTGCGATACTGACAACGAGATTAATCGTTAAAGCGGATCCACGTCGTCTACAGAATCCAAATGTTATTCCGCCAAAGGCACAAGGGATTTCGCTTGTTGCGCTAGGTGAGCCAAAACAATACCAAAGTGTGTTAGACGGCGTTGAAGTGACGGTATTGGATCAAAGTTATCGCGTCACTGCCGATGCTGCCGGAGAGTTCACGTTGAGTGGAATAGGGTTTAAAGGCAGCGTCGTTTACGGCGATGATCGCACTGGGACCACTAAACTGGTATCCGCTAATACTCCTGCCAAACAGTTCACAGTTAAGGTAAAGCCCATCCCCGCTGATTACAAAGGGAAATGGCTTCCTGCTGCATCACTTTCAGTGTCGCAGCAATGGCAAGATTCAAATGGCGAGCAAATTGATGCTTCTGCCAAACACTCTACACGCGTCGGAGAATCCATCACTCGTGAGATAAACCTTGATATTCAAGGTCTAGCCAGTGAGCGTTTTCCTGAAATCAAAGTTAGTTACCCGAACTCTGTTAGAGTGTATCAAGAGAAACCAAAGTTCAGCGAATTGGCCAATGGCGTTACACGCATGACCATTAAGCAAGTCATTATCGCCGAGCAACAAGGTGAAGTTAAGCTTAACGACATCAAGCTAAACTGGTGGAACAGCAGTGACAGTTCAGCCCAAGAGTCCGTTTTGAGCGGGTTAAGTCTTGATGTTGCCCCAGCTTCTGTACTTAACAATGAGCCAATCAGTTCACCTGTTACGTCTCAACCAACAACTAAAACCGTGACGCTCTATGATGCCGGTTATTGGCCTTATTTAACTGCGCTGTTCGCTACGTTGTGGTTTGCAACTTTACTGCTTTTATTTAGAAACCGTCAAAGATCACCGCAAGTTAACGCTCAAGTGCAGAAAACGAGCACTACAGCAGACAAGCTTGTCAAAGCTCTAAAAGAAGATGACAAAGTCAAAGCCAGCTTTTTAGTGAAAACTTGGTTAGATGAGCACTCTTGCAGTAGCCCAGAACTCAAACAAAAGATCGATAAACAAGTCGCTGAAATGAACCAAAGCCAATATTCAAGTTCAAGCAAAACTTGGCAAGCAAACGAACTTATCCAGCTAATCAAACAAGCAGAGAAACAATCAGGTTCGGTTCGACGCAAAGACCAGCTCCCTCCTCTGTAATTGCTTCTTGTATAAAAAAGCCGCTTAACTAAGCGGCTTTCTAATACAACAATATTTTAAGACAGATTCAGATTAGAACTTGTATTTGATACCTAAGTTGAAGCCTTTTGTATCGTATTTAACGTCTTCAGTACCCACTTTTTCTTTGCCATAACCATACACGCCGTACTCAGCAGTCATCGCAATGTTCTGAGTAAAGTTAACTTCAACACCCGCAGCGTACTGTAGGCTACCCTTGTTAGCTTTAAATTTCTGATCAAAAGCTTTAGCTTCCATCGGTGATTTGCCATAACCAGCAAGGCCATATACGCTAAACATATCATTGATTGGCAAAGTACCCTTACCAAATAGTGCGTATGACGTACCAGGTTTAAAGTCAACTACTCCGATAGTTTGCTTTGATACTGGAACACCCACGCGACCTTCAACCGCTAGGTACTGGTTGAAGTCATAACCAGCAACAATGTTGAGCGTATGTGCTTTGATTTTTTGCGCGCCTTCCGCTTTCGGTTTGAATTTCGCCGCTTGGTAGCTAGTACCCGCGTAAAAACCTTCGTGAGCTTGTACTGCTGTTGCTGAAAGAGCTAGTGCTACTGCTGCTACAGAAAGAACCTTTTTCATTTTTTATTACCTTCTAAGTATTAAATAAAATTATCAATAGCTAGCGTTCCCTCGCCGTAGTTCGACGTCGCACTATAAGGATTATTTTCCCTTTGTCAAAGAAAAAACAGTGTTTCATTAAAAATAAAAACAACTTCACGCACCAATAAACACAGTTAATGAATGGTGTTTTTTATTTTCAAAATGACTGTTAAAGCCAGTTTAAAAAAGGGGTTATCAGGTAAAGGAAGGCTATTTAAATGGAGAGCACTAGGACTTTTAAGTAGTAGGAATAGAAAGAAAAAACGGTATAGGAAAACTTAATATCATTATTGAGAATAGCATTCCAATTAATGATATTAAGTCAAAGAGATATTGCTTTCAGAAAATCTCAGCAACAAACGTACCACGCCGCACCTTTACCCAAATGGTATGTGAGCTTAGAATGTGCGCTCTTAAGCACTAGCGAGCAAAGATACGGTACCCATAACCTGATTGCGTCCTTTGTTTTTTGCTACATAAAGTGACTTATCAGCTGAGCTGTATAATTTGTCAAAACTAAACTCATTTTGATTCAGCTCCATTACCGAGAACCCAATAGATACGGTCAGAGATTCATGAATCGTGCTTTGCTCATGCGTTATGTTCTCTTTCTCAATTCTATCTCGAATGCTTTCAGATAAATGATGCACCTTGTCAGGTTCTTGGCTAGAGATCAGCAGTGCAAACTCTTCTCCACCGATACGACAAAAGACTTCGCGTTCAGATTGGGTATAGTTTTGTAAAATACTGCCAATGCGCATGAGAGCGATATCACCTTGCATATGCCCATAGTGGTTGTTGTACAAACCAAAGTGGTCGATGTCGACTAGAATCAAACCGTAGCAATTTGGTGTTTCATCGCATTCAAAGCAAATCTCTTCCAGCAGGGATTCAAGCATTCGGCGATTGCCTAGTCGAGTTAATGGATCGAGTTTAGCCATGGTCTCTAACTGTTCATTGGCTTTTTGCAGCTCTCTCGTTCGCGCTTTCACCTCTTTTTCGAGATTCTCATTTAACTCGTGGATGGCCTGTTGCGCACGAGTACGTAACAAGACTTCGGTTAGATTGGAAGAGAACATGCGTATCACTTCACGCAATTGATGGGTTAAAGGAGAGCGTTTAATCAGATTATCTGCCGCTATAAACGCTATAGGTTCACCACTATTACTTACCAACATCGTCATCGCTGTCCAACCAAAGCCAACAATATGAAAGTCGTGGTAAATAGGTACCGATTCCTCAAATACCACTTCATTGGGGTTAGTTTGCGCTGCTCGGACAATAGACCGATCTACGGTTTCAGATCGGTAGTAAGATTCATCAACGATATTACCGCGAATATCCGTTCCCCAAGTACCTTGCATATAAGTGCAATCTTTGTCTGTGAGAAACACGGCAAAGCGATCGATTCCTAAACGATTAATGGCAAACGTAACTGCAGATTTACAGACTTCACTGACAGTCATACAACGCGAGAGTTCAACCATGCTGGCGTGAAGCATACGCACGTTTTGCTCTTGACGCTTACGAATGTATATTTGTGAGAGTAAGGAGCCAAACGACTCTAGCATTTGGCGCTGATAAGAAGTAATGGGCGTCCGATTAATATAGTTGTCCATCGCAATCCAACCTATGATTTCGTCGCCATCGCGCAAAATCAACATCCCATTCCATCCCTGCCCAACGACGTTTCCCGCAGTATATAAAGGTGCTTCCTCGACGATGACTAGGTTCTCTTTCCCTTCAAATAGAGCATCAATATAGGTCTCTTCAAGCTGATGAAGATCATACTGGGTGTGGTGCTCACTAACCGTTTTTCCTTCTTCGTCCGTCCCATAAGTACCACTAAAACAACGTTTTTTGATGTCGAGCAGCATAAACACCGCTCGTTCGAATCCTAGCTTATCCCGGATGACTTCTACCGCTAAACGATACAGCTCATCTAAATTAGCTGGATTAGAAATCTCTACCGCCACCTCTTGTACAAGCTTCATATTGTCGATAAACAACTCTCGCTGCTTAATCACATCTAAATACTTCGCTTCTTTGATATCACGTTGCTTAAACTCTCTCGCTGCTTCAGCCTCTGCACGTACACATTGCCAACGTGATGCGATGACTTGTAAGGAATCTAAATGAAGCGTTTGGTTAAGTTCATTGAGCCTCTCGACTTTTAGGCCTTCAATGATTAGATAAGTACGCATTTCTGGATGGTTATCGAGCATAAAGACATAGCTGTCTTTGTCCATTATCTCGGTATATTCCCAATGACAAGTGTTCATGGCTAAAGGAATCAGACCATCTGAAGTATCAAACTGAGATACCCATGCCCAGAATGTTTCCGGATAAAAGGCAATTGTCGTTGGTAAGCCACGTTTAAATAGGAATTTTTGACCGCATTCACTCGTTCGCTCTGCAAACACACCAATGCTTTCAGGCTCGACCAACTCGTCCAAATATTGAAACAAGGAGTTAGCCAGAAACCGTTGATTTCTGGCGGACAAAATATCTTTGAGAAGCACTCGTGGAAGCATAACCCTAGCCTGAATATATTATTATTGCTATACGGATAAAACGTATCAGCTAGGGGTATGCAATCAATTATATTTGCAGGCGGTTGTTAAGTGACTCGCAATTAGCTCCAACCAAGTTATCCATATATGATACCTACTGCATTTTGTATGATCTTGTTTCCATAAATTTCATTTTCGTTGCAGCTCAACTTTTCGGTGATAGTTTGAAATCTACTGATGCCAAGCCCCTACCAAGTGTTTTACACTGGTAAAAGTAGAGAGGAAAGGACTGTTCTTTTGAGGAAGTGGCTTTACATACTAGGCGCAAGCCTGTGTTTTCCAGCATTTGCTGACGTTGACCTCGTGAAGGTTGATAAGTCAAAGAGGCGCATGTACTTGATCGATAATGGCCAAGTCGTTAAAGAGTTTCGTATTGCTCTTGGCAAGCGTCCTAAAGGGCACAAAATTCATGAAGGTGATCAACGCACACCTGAAGGTCGATACTACCTGGACTTCATTATCGAAGACTCCGAGTTTCACCGCTCTATCCATATCAGTTATCCAAATGCGAGAGATATCGCCTATGCGAGCTCGTTGAGCTTAGACCCAGGTGGCAACATTAAGATTCATGGTTTAAAAAATGGAGAAACTCGTCCAGCCAACTATGTGCAAAGCTTTGACTGGACAGATGGGTGTATTGCAATTAGCAATCAAGAAATGGACGAACTGCTGAAACTAGTCACCCCTGGCACACCCATAGAGATTTCTTGGTAAACCTACTCTGCGCGCTGAGCTTTTTCCCTAGTCACCCACCAGCACATCAGAGAGCCAATTGTAACCATCACCACACCTTGTAGGAAGCTCTGAGTAAGTACCAACCCGAGAATAAAGGAAGAGATCACCGTCGAGAGAACCGGAGTGAAATAGGAGAGCGTCGCAAGTAGCACCATATTGCCACCAATGATGGCATAATTCCAAAGAGCATAACCACTGCCCATGGCAATTCCTGAAATCAGCAGCAACCCACCTGATTCAAGATTAAGCGTCATTCCCGTTTCACTACTTAGCGCATACTTAATCCACAGCGTTATTGCCGTCATAATGAAAAAGAGAGTAATGGCGTTCTGCCCATTAGAAATACGCTTAGTTAAATTGCAATAGATAGCCCATAAAAAAGCGCCAACAAAAGCCATGGTGTAGGTTGTTGGGTTAGTCGCTACATTTGCAGCAATTTGGGCCATTGAGAGGCCTTGTTCGCCGGTTATGCTCCAAGCAACGCCAAAAAAAGCCAGAGCAATACTTGGGTACACCCAAACACTGGTTTTCTTACCACTTGTTATTACGGCCAGTAGTACTGTCAGCGCAGGCCATAAATAATTAATCACCAACATTTCAATGGCTTGCTGACGCGAGTTCGCCATTGCCAGTGCTAACGCAAGACAAATCTCATAGGCAACAAACAATCCACCACCAATCATCACGTAGCGTAAAGAGTAGTTACGTACTTTCGGTACGCCCATTACCATGATGAGAAATATCGATGCCACCGTGTAGATCGATGCCGCTCCGCCAATTGGGCCTAGCATTTCAGTCACCGCTCGAGCAAAGCCCATTACGCTACTCCATAGAATAATGGCGATAACACCTGCGATGGTGAATTTATGAGAACTGTTGATCATTTTGATTTTCTCAAACAAAAAAGCCGAGCTTAGCGCTCGGCTTAAGCAGCTAAATGCGGGTTAGATAATTTCCCAACTGTGCGTCATTTCAATGCCTTTACCTAGCATTAAACACACAGAGCAATATTTCTCTAAAGAGTCAGCAGCAACCTTTGCGACCACTTCTGGAGAAAGGTTGTCACCAGACACTTCAAAATGAATATTCACTTGTGTGAAGATGCGCGGCGCAGTTTCACGTCGCTCTGTGGTCAGCTTTGCGTTGCAGGCTGTCACTGCTTGACCCGCTTCTTTTAGGCCATCGACAACATCAACTGAACTACAGCCACCCGCTGCCATCAAAACCATTTCCATCGGGCTAGGAGCAGTAGCACCGCCATTGCCATCCATCACGATAGAATGCCCTGACTGCGATTGTCCTAGAAACTTAAATTCTTCAATCCACTTTACTTCCGCTTGCATCTGACTCTCTCTATTTCTTTTTCGCAAAGTTCTTTTTATCTGTTGGAAACACCACGCCCGTTTGGCGACGAATTTCCTCGAGCAGTTTGGCTACAGTTAACGAACGTTGAGTGCAGCTTGAATTCATTGATTGTTGCTTGAATTGGGAAGCAAATTCAAGTGCTTCGTAATACATTGGGTTGAGCTCTTGCTTAACGCTAAGATCAATACCAATATCACTGCCACGTGTAAACTTAGTCAACTTCTTCGCGGTTGATATCATCTCCATCAACAATACCCCTTCTTCACCTTGAATCTCACTTGGTAAATAAGAGTCACTGGTTTTCGAGTGCTGAAGCACAACTTCAAACCCATCGTATTCGAGAACAACGCTACCACTGCCATCGACGCCAGAATCAAGAAGCTGAGCGGCAGCTTTAACGGATTTCGGCTCACCAAACAGTTCAACCGCTGAGCTTAAACAGTAAAAGCCAATATCCATAATTGAGCCGTTGGCAAATTCTGGATTAAACGTATTTGGGTTTTCTCCCGCCAAGTACTTTGGATAGCGCGAAGAGTATTGGCAGTAAGTGATAAAGCCCTTGCGGATCTGACCAATCGACGACAGCTCATCCTTCAAGCGTTTGAAGTTAGGAATATGCGCAGACATGAAGGCTTCGAATAACAACACATTGTTCTCTTCAGCCACTTTAAACATTTGTTTCGCCAAAGCGAGATTCGATGCCATTGGCTTTTCGACAATCACATGTTTTCCCGCTTTCATCATTTGCAGCGCTTGCGGCCCATGCAAGATGTTAGGGCTCGCAATATAAACCGCATCAAACAGTGGCGATTCGGCGAGTAGATCTAAATCATCAAACAAAGCAGGCGAAGCGTACTTTTCCGCAAATCGCTCTGCACTCTCTAACGAACGTGAATACACCGCACTTAATTGGTATTCGCCTGTTTTTAAAGCAGCTTCGACAAATTGGTCGGTAATCCAGTTAGTACCAATGATAGCCAGTCTGATCATTCTTAATTCTCCTTTTACGACACTTTGCTAACATGAATACCCAATCTAGACCCATCAAATCGAGTTGAAATTTCGAAGCACTAGGGTCTGTTGACCTTTTGTGCTGGTAATTAAACCGTCAGGATTACGCGCACAGCAAGCAAAATTAAAACAGCGCCTGACAGTCGGTCTATTAGCAAAGCTTTTGAGCGGATTTTATCAATTAATCTCGGACTAGAAAGTAAAAATGTAATCAGGGTGTACCATAAACCATCTACGACTAGCGGGGTCAAGACAATCAAGCCTTTAGCAGCAACACTATCACCCACGGCTACAAAC
Organism: Vibrio sp. R10-SF1-ISO8; assembly: GCF_059833805.1. NCBI lineage: Bacteria > Pseudomonadati > Pseudomonadota > Gammaproteobacteria > Vibrionales > Vibrionaceae > Vibrio > Vibrio sp. R10-SF1-ISO8. Next base: position 245,475 of record NZ_JCBDHL010000012.1, read on the forward strand.
TGACTAAACAACGCAATAAAGAAAAGCGCGATCTTTGGGCTAAGCAAAGAAATCAAAAAGCCTTCTTTGGCAGACTGCCAGATACTCGTCTGCTCACCAGATTCAAGCCTTGCTGCTACGCCACCTTTCGAGCGTAAAGCATTGTAACCAAGATAAGCCAAATAAGCGGCACCGGCATAACTAATGGTTTTAAACAATAAAGGAGATTGCTGAAGCACCACCGCCAATCCGATTAAGGTGATGAACGCATAAATGCCAATGCCAATTGCATGTGCCCAAGCTGCGGCTAAACCATTCAATCGCCCTCCTGCGAGGCTATGTTTTGCAACCATCGCAAGACTCGGCCCTGGAGACATGGCTCCGAGAATACAAATCGTGAATAAAGACAACCATACCGTGAACGTCATACCAGAATCCTTTAAATCATATGTTTCATTACTATTGAATAACAGCCACGTTAAAACATGCGAGCAATGAACTGAAATCAAAGTTAGTCATGACAATCATGATTTCAAATCATACCAATAGAGTATGGTGACGTTTGCATCGCATGAAGCACTTTTTCTCGCATCCATTGATGCGCCTTATCCTGATCATATTTAGGGTGCCACATTAGCCAATAGTGGTGGTCTTCGGTATCAAAAGGCAAAGGCTTGTATACGAGTTGCGCTTCTTTGGCTAGATTCCGCGCGATATGTTCTGGCACTACCATGAGATAATCACTGCTGCGTAATGCATTGACCGCTGCTGAAAAAAACGGCACTTTAAGTGCAATCCGACGGCGAAAGCCAAGCTTGTTCAAAGCAATATCTACATTGGAGTCTTTGTCTCCTCCCCCTGTTACTTTCAAATGAGGGTAAGAGACTAACTCTTCACAAGAAATACTCGCTGCATTACTAAAAGGATGATCTGTTCTCATCAAACATACTGACCTATCTCGCCCTATCTTCACACTGCTCAGGTTTTCTGGCTTCTCTGCCAACATGGTTGAAGCTAAATGAATACCCGTTGACTCGAACTGACTTAAAAAATTGGGCTGCCATAATCGATAGGCAATATTGACTTTAGGCGCTTGGTCGACAACCACAGAAACGACATCAGGCACTATGTATTGAGCGACATAGTCACTGGACGACAAGACAAACTCCTGTTGCCAAACTTGAGGATCAAATGGCTTATCGGCAAGCAAGGCGTCAAACTCGCCAAGTAGCTCACACAGTTTATCTTTCATCTCAAGCGCACGGGGTGTAGGTATCAACTGGTTCCCATCTCGAACCAATAATGGATCGCCACATATTTCACGTAGCTGTGATAACTGCCGGCTCATGGCAGACTGGGTAATATGCAGACGCTCTGCCGCTCGACTAACATGGCACTCTTCGAGCAAGACATGCAAAGAGCGCAGCAAATTGAGATTAAGATTGTTCAGCATTGTATTGAGCGCTATGTGTTTGAGGTCTGTTGACCTAGCGTATTAAAAAATTCATTGAGTACAGTGTGAGTCATCAAATGACGCAACTCCGGAATCTTTTGCAATTCATCCCGAATGGCATTCAGCCGAGTCATTGAATCAACTTCGACGTACAGCATCATGTCAGTTTCTCCGCTAATCGCATGACACCATTTTACGCCATCAATCTGATAAATCAGATCGGCATAGGTTTCGCAATACTGAGTCGAGCTCGACATATCAAACTTAAGGGCCAAATAGGCTTTGATAAGCTCTTTGCTCTCAGTTTTCGCCACATCTGCATGATAGCCAAGGATCACTTTTTCATGTTCGAGCTTTTGAATTCTCGCCGTTACTGCCGTGCGTGAGAGATTCACCTTCCTAGCGATATCACTCACACTCTCCCTAGCGTTAAGTTTTAGGATGTTTATGATTTTCCGGTCAAATTTGTCCATGTTCTACTTCCCATTTACGCCAACTTATCCTGTTGGTTGATTGCAATGTGACACAAAATTGCAAGAGATGAAAGCAGTCAAATTGACAGTTCTAAAACCACAAACTGACAATGTGACCGCTATCGGTGACGAATTGACTAATGCATACCTAAGCCGCTTAAGATAACCTTGTTTTAAATCCGAACATGATGCAGGGAGAGCATAATGAGTGAGCTAAAAAAAGAGATAACATTGCTATCAGGCATCGGCCAATTATCGACAACACTATTGGGGACTGGGCTGTTCATGGTGCCAGCAATAGTAGCAGGTATCGCGGGGCATGCATCCCTTTGGGCATGGTTAATCCTATTTGTTGCAATCTGCCCTATTGCGCTCACTTTCGCCCAACTTGGTAAACGCTACCCGAGTGCTGGAGGTACCGCTTACTTTGTCCGTAAGGCATTTAACTCTAAGCTTGAGAAAAGCGTCGCGTGGTTATTTCTTAGTGTCGTTCCAGTCGGTGTACCGGCCGCCATTGCGTTAGCGGCTGGATTTTTGCAGCAGCTAATGCCCGAAAGTATCAACTCTCCTCTGTTTGCCCAGGTGCTGACCGTGGCTTTGCTTGTCGGAGTGAATCTCGCTGGCGCAAAATCTTCAGGCAGATTACAGACCGTTATTGCCTTATCTATTTTTGCTCTTGTCGCTGCATTCTGGTGGAAAGGCGGCTTTAGTTCTCAGGATTTGATCCTGCCGCCACTCAACGGCGATAGCCTCTGGTCTGTCGGCCTGGCACTAGGAGTCATGTTTTGGTGTTTCGTCGGTATAGAAGCTTTCGCCCATATGGGAGAAGAGTTTAAGAACCCTCAAAGAGACTTTCCTATTGCGATTGTCATTGGCTGTTTTATCGCAGGAGCAACGTACTGGATATGTTCAATCATAGTGTTAAAGATGGGCGCTTACGGTTCACCTGTATTTGATAGCACATCGATTCCTTGGATCTCTGAAAATCTGTTTGGTCCAGAGTTCAAAGCCTTAATCAGTATCGTGGGTTTTGGGGCATGCTTTGCTAGTGTCAATCTCTACACTCAAAGCTTATCTCGTATGGTATGGGCACAGGCCAAGGAGTATAGTCCAAACAGCGCGTTAGCTAGGCTATCGATTAAAGGTGTACCTGCTAATGCTACCTTTGCTGTTGGCGGTGTTGCTCTGCTTTCTTGTGTCGCGGGAGAGTTGTCAGGATTGGATTTGGAATTCTTCCTCAAACTCGCCAATGGCATTTTTGTATTGGTTTACCTTCTAGCGATGCTTGCCGCCTACAAGCTACTCACGGGCTTGAGTCGATACCTTGCTGCTGTTTCGTTGATTCTATGCTCGGCTGTATTTGTGTGCCTTGGTTGGTCGATGCTCTATGCTGTCACCGTCTTTGCATTACTCAGCCTACCATGGAAAAAGTCACGCGCAGCCAGCGGATCAAATAGTGTATGACGTTACTTATACTTGGCCAGTATTTCTCTTTCTCCACCTTGTTGACGAAATGCCAGCACTTGTTCGGAAAACTCCTCTAGTATCGTAGCGAACTCAGATGCTTTAGAAATACACAGCGCAAAAGGGACAACAGTTAAAGTAACGGGAAGCTCAGTGATCAAGTTGCGTCGATCATGCTTAGATAAGAGAAACTCGGCGACGACTTTGTCAACGGCTACAACATCTCCTTTTTTCTTGGCAAGCATTTGCAATGCGATAGAGAGATCAGACTCGATAATCCTAGTGTAAGACTCTTGGGGGAAATTTTCGTTTCCCCAACCGTTTCCTACATAATCTAGAATGACGAACTCTTTAAGGTCTTCTATGCTAGACACTTGTTCTAGCTTGTTCAGATGCAGGTGATTTTTGTAGGTAAACAAGTTAATCGGCGTGTTAAATACAGGCTCTTTCGCTGCATTGACGTATTTAAGCCTTTCAGGTGTTGGTACCGTTATAAACGCATCAGCTTGCCCATTGAACACCATTCTTTGTGCTCGACTCCAAGGATATCCTTCGTGTGACACATCAAGGTTCATTTGCTTTTCCAGAACCTCTTTTGCTATGTCTACCAATATCCCTTCCATCTCGCCAGCTGCATTGGTATATGAATATGGAGGAAACGAGTCATAATAGACAATTCTAAGCGTCTCTTTTCCGTAGGAAAAAAAACTCAACATACACAAAGACAAAGCCAATAACCTTCGTACCATACATCGCTCCCTACCTGACAAAATACCTAACCAACTGATCTCACTGATTAGGTATCTACTCTATCAATAGTAGAGCATGGTAAATTGGTCTGCTAACAATTAGCTCAAGGCCGTTTTGGCTTAAATTGGCTAGACCGTTCTGTGTTTCTCTCAATTCTCAGATTCATTGGGCAGAAACTGAACATTGCCAGCTGTTTAAATAGCGTATGAATCCACTTTGTCTAAGCAGATATTTAGAATCGTCTGAGGGCTCACTTTTTTCCATTCAGGACTCTTTTCTAACGGCTCTGAAGCTAAGACAATATTCGCGCCATCTTGTTTGATAAAAACGGTGGGAGCTTCTTGATCTGAGCTATAACGAACTGCCCAAAACTGGTTTCCATCCGAAATACAAATTGAAGCTTTTAACGGCTCCTCAATTTGCTTGTCAGTCATGAGATCACTGATCATTGATAAAGTGTTTCTAATCGCTTCAACAGGGCTCTGCTTTAAGCCATTTTGCAACATAAGCAGAAAGATTAACTCGCTGTCTGTCGTACCCATACGTTTCAGAAACAGCGACTCACACAGTTGACGTTCCAACTCAAATTTAACCTGCTCAAAACCTCCAATCTGACCATTGTGGAGAAACATCCAGTTTTCACTGATAAAGGGATGGCAATTAGACCGTGAGACTTGTGTACCCGTTGATGAACGAACATGCGCCATAAAACGATGAGAACGAATATGATGAGTGAGAGAGCGAAGGTTTTCATCTCCCCATGCAGGAAGGACCTCGTGAAATTGCCCTGGTGTATCTCGCTCTGTGTACCACCCTAACCCAAATCCATCAGCATTCACTCTTGTGACCGCCTTGCGCGCCTCTAAACTCTGATGAACCAATGAATGTTCAGGTTCGTAAACCAACTCATCGAGATAAATTGACTCTCCTTGATAGGCTAACCATCGACACATACGAATCCTTCCTCCCTCTAATTACACCTTAATCAATAACATCACGAATTGAAGATTTCGGCAAGGATGCGAATATTTGGCTCTATTTCATCTAGACCGACATTACCAAAGCCTAAGACTGCACCAGACCAATCACGTTGCATACCGCCTTCATGCTGCTCGTAATAAGAAAAAGGGCGAATCACAACGCCACGAGAGGTCGCACGTGCAGCCCAGTCGGTTTCAGAAATATGTCCTCGCCACCTTACCGTGACATGCAGCCCTGCCGCTTGGCTGATGACCTCCAAACTCCCTTGGAAGTATCGTTCGATCATAGTCAGCATCATTTGATGTTTTTGTTTGTACAAACGACGCATCTTTCTAATATGACGAACCAAGTCGCCTTCAGCAATAAAATCCGCTAAAGCAGCTTGAGTATGACTTGGAGAGTCGCCACTTAGCGCATCTTTTATACTTAGCGCTTGTTCAACCATGGATTTGGGTAAAACCAGATAACCTAGTCGTAAGCCATTGAACATCACTTTACTTAGTGAACCTACGTAAATGACGTGTTGGTCATGACCTGTTTTAGCCGCTAAGCCTTGAAGACTTGGATATGGGCGGTGAGCAAACTGAAATTCACTGTCGTAATCATCCTCAATGATCCAGCCATTACGGTTTTTCACCCATTCGATTAGCCTTAAACGCTGATTAATGTCTAAGGTCGTGCCAAGCGGATATTGGTTACTTGGGGTTACGTAAATCACCTTGCTACTGCTGCTTTCAACTAGGTTTAAATCCAAACCTGATTTAGGGGCAACGACCGCAGGGCTCCAATCACAATTAAGCAAGTTGAGAACTTTAGCCATCTGCGCATAGCCCGGCTGCTCCATCAATATGCTGTTATCCTCTTTCAAGGTCAGTAAAGCCGCTATCGTCAATGCTTGCTGTGCTCCCGACGTAATGACTACTCGATCCGGATCGCAGACCACTGAACGGCTCGTCGCCAAGTAACTTGCAAGTGCTTGTCGAAGGCTGCCGTCACCTTGAATATTTTGCCCCCCCAGTAGGGTTACTCGGCTGATATGGCGGGACAGCAATCTTTGCCATTTCTGGGTTGGAAATTCGCCGAGGTCCGGAACACCGGGCGAAAACGCGCGACTGTAATCAGCAGCTTTAACCGGGCGGCTTGGTTCAATGGACTGATAAGCCGTTGTCACGAACTGGTCTGGCAGTTCAAGCGCAACAAAGTAGCCAGAGCCAGCTCGACTCTCCAAATAACCTTCAGCATGCAACTGTTCATACGCATGGATCACCGTATTTCGGCTTAGGTTAAGCTCCTCTGCCAATTTGCGTGTTGACGGAAGTTTTAGCCCCTTTCCCCATAACTGACCTACGATTTTATCCCTAACAGCGTTGAACAGCGCATCTTGCTTGGTGCAAATCTCAGTACTTAATTGAAGATCGCCAATATCGATCAATGCCATAAGTGGATCCATCTATCAAATAGAAGTGGCTCTAAATTTAGTACCAATTTAAAGGTACATTTTCTGTAAATCAAATATTTGCAGGAGGCAAAGCAATGTTATCAGCAACCAAAAGAACTGAACTTAAGAAAGGGGCTCATAAAGCGGTTACCGAGCAACAAGCGTTGTACGACATTATCGACGAGTCATTAGTGGCTCACATAGCCATCTCGGACAGTGAGCAACCCTATGTCATCCCAATGCTGGCATGGCGAGTAGAAAATATCGTCTATATTCACGGTGCAAACAACAGTCGACTAATGCGCAATTTAAAAAGTGGAATCACTACTTGTTTAACGTTCACTTTGTTCGATGGCTGGGTTTTGGCAAGGAGCGCGTTCCATCATAGCGCTCATTATCGAAGTGCAGTTGTACTTGGTCAGTTTACCGAGATAGCAGATATGCACGAAAAAGATCGATTGCTGAATCATTTTGTTGAGCAAATCGCTCCCGGAAGAACCAATGACGTCAGACTCAGCAGCGAACGAGAGCTAAACAGCACAATGTTGCTCGCCATTCCTCTAACCGAAGCGTCGGTAAAAGTCAGCAAAGGAGACGTCAATGATGACCTAGGCGATATGGGGCTCACTGCTTTTGCTGGTTTCCTTCCGTATCGAACCGTTGTTGGCCCTCTGAAGGCAATGCCAGATTCCAAACACAGCCAAACGCCAGACTACAGCCAAGCCTATGGTTCACGCTGGTATGATCAACAAGGCAAGTGACATCATGCTTAACGCTCATCTAAGCAGTAATGCTGAACATATTGGATGGGCGTTAGTCCTCTATTTTTCTTAAACATCCGATTGAAACTGGCGATATTCTGATAGCCAAGCCGACGTGCTATCTCGTCAATAGCGACACCTTTGGTCAGCATAGAGACAGCAATGTTACTCAGAACATATCCGCAGACGGTAGAGAAGTTCATTCCTAGCTTGCGTAATGCACGCTGAAACTGCTGTGTGGACATTCCCAATAAACTGCTGACGTGCTCAAGTGTCGGTAAACCGTGAAAACGACTGTAGTTGAGCACTTCATAAATCACTTTAACTTCATCTTCGGGATCCGGCATATTGAGCAGTTCATCCAGATCTGAGAAATTCATCGCAAGTCGTCCCTTGCGGATACTGGACTGTTGCTTGGTAGCCAAACGAACCTCGGAGTGAAACCAAATCTCAGTGCATGAATGGCTCCAGTCAATGTCGCAACCAAAGAACGCTCGATATTTCTCTATGTTGCTACGAGTTCCTGATAAGCGTACTCTCAACGGACTAAAATCAGGACCAAGATAGAGCCTCATCACTTTTACCAACACGACTGCCATACGAACACTATCATGGACTTTGACCTGCGGACTGACATGGGGATTGCGGTAAGTCCATTTAATGATGGAGCCACTTAAAGCGGCAGATAAAAAAGCACCATTTTGCAAACTATTAAGCCCATAATTCATGCGTCGTATCGTTGAAGCAAAGTCAACTCCAGACAGTAGCCAGTGACTGATCGCCCCCACTCGCGCAATATTGTTGTCACGCGTGAGTTCTAGCACAATGTCTGGATTGCCCGTCATTTGTTCAAGCTTGGCAAACCATTGATTTACTTCTGAAAGGGGAATAAGCGTCATCGGGTTGTGAAAAACCTCATCGGGGATCCCAAGGGAGCCCTCAATCAAGTCATAGCGCTTGTGAGCTTCTAGGTGCATGTTGTAAATACCTATAGCTCGCATAAATCTCACTTTATCCATTTACAGATCAATTCAATATCTCGCATCATGTGATTTAATCTGTCACAACCCATCGACTTTTTCAATTCTAGATCACAATCAAGCTCTGTTATTACTTTGGAGCCTTGAATGAGTTTACTAAGTGTCCCGTTCGTGGGAACAAATGCCGATACCATATTGCACGTTGTCGCAACTGTTGTCCTTGTCGCCACCGTCGGCGCTGCATTATTTGGGTTTTGGAAATTCCACGAACTACCAATCAATAAAGCCCATAGCAAAGATCATCATCAAATTGGATTGATAACGGCACTCACATGGATTGGTTTCATCTGGCACTGGGTTTGGGTTGTCGCCGTTATACTCGCCTTCGTTGATATGGAAAAAGCCATCATCAACCTGCGCGATACCTGGCGTCATGCCCCAAAAAGTAACAACACAGAAGGAGAAGCGTAATGTTAGAAGGTTTAGCCGTCTGGGCACTGTTTATCTATTTGCTTCGCCTTGTTGGTATGCCTTGGAACAAAGCGACTAAGTCGTTCGCTTATCTAGGTGGCGCCTCTTGGCTAATGTTTGTTTGGGTTGGACTGATCAACTTTACGCCAATGGATCTCTCTGGTGGTTCTGTAGTTCAATCACCGCACATACAGCTGCGTCCTGACTCGCCAAATGTGACAGGTAAAGTGGACAAAATCTATATTGAGCCAAACCAACAAGTTTCAAAAGGTCAGCTCATCTACGAAATCGATCCTACCCAATACCAGATTTCGCTCAATCAAGCGCAAGTTGCTGAAGAATCAGCAGACGTGGCTTACCAAGTAGCAAAAGAAGATATCGCGATTGCTCAAGCAACATATCAATCTATGCAACAAGAGGTGAAGACCACAGAAAGCCGTTTAGCAGCAGCCAAAGTCGATCACAAACTGCAAGTTAAAATGCTTAAGCGTTATCAAGAGCAAAACCGTGTCGTGGAAAATACCATCACCGCGAGTGATATCGACAAACAAGAGACAGCTGTCGAGAAAGCACAACACAATATTTCAACCATCGAGTCCGAACTAAATACCAGAATAGTGGATGCCGATAAAGCTAAGCTCGCGATAACTAAGGCCAAGTTGACCGTAAAAAGTAAACAGGCCGATTGGAAGACAGCTCGTGAGAAGCTCGCTAAAGCACAATGGGACTTAGACAGCACCAAGGTATACGCTCCGGCTGACGGTTTCGTTACAAACTTTATTCTTCGTGAAGGGCAACGTGTCTCTATGATGCCTAGACTTCAAATGTATACCGATGAAAAATATGTACTTATGCGTGTGAATCATCAGGCAATAAGAAATGTTAAGCCGGGCCATGCCGCAGAGTTTGCTTCTTCTGTTTACCCGGGCAAGATCTTCTCTGCTCAGGTTGAAGGCATCGTTGAGGCGACCGGTGAATCTCAGGGTAACTTACTTGGATTTGATCAACCAGTGCGTACAACGACGGGTCAAAACCTACAAAACAAGCATCACTTTGTTAGATTGAAAATCGAAGAAACTGACGACTATGACATTCCTGTTGGCTCTGTTGGCTTAGCTTGGATCAGTGGCGATAAACCCATTGGCTTTATGGCATTTCTAGATGCAATTCGCGGCATCATCATTCGTATGAAGTCCCAGCTCTACTTCTTCTATTCCATTTAAGATGTTAAGACCGCTAGCAATAGCGGTCTTTTTGTTTTCTGACTGTATCTCCTCTGCTGAATTTGACGTATAAATGTTCTACTCATACAGGAGATGTCTATGTCCGATAAGGAAAAAAACCTTCCAACTCATCGTATATCTCGACTCGGCAAGTTTGCTTCACTGGCGACTCGTGTAGCAGGGAATGTCCTCGCAGAAGGTACGAAACAGGTCGCGCAAGGAAATAGGCCGAAAGCAAGAGATCTCATTCTTACTCCGCAAAACATCACTCGCCTTACGAATCAGTTAGCACATTTACGCGGCGCTGCGATGAAACTAGGCCAAATGCTATCAATGGATGCGGGTGATATCTTGGAGCCAGAACTAGCCGAAATTTTATCAAGATTACGCTCAGATGCCGACCCAATGCCTTCAAAACAATTAAATGCGGCTCTTGTCGACTCTTTAGGAAAAGAGTGGAAAAGTGAGTTTTTGGCGTTCAATTTTAAACCAATAGCTAGCGCCTCTATTGGTCAGGTACATCAAGCCTATAGCGATGAGGGGGAAAAGCTTGCCGTAAAGGTTCAATACCCAGGAATTAAAAAGAGCATCGACAGTGATGTAGACAACGTAGGGATTTTACTAAAAATCGTTGGATTGATTCCAGAGTCTGTCGATTACAAAGGATTGCTAGAAGAAGCAAAGAAACAACTGCATGACGAAGCGAACTACCAGCGTGAAGGTGAATTTATGGAGCGTTACCACATGGCGCTTAAAGGCTCACAAAAGTTTGTTGTACCTAAGATCCACTCAAATAGTAGCTCTGATTCCGTTCTCACAATGTCATTTATCGAAGGGCAAAGCATCGAGTCACTAGAGGAGTTCGACCAACAAACTAAAAACGACGTTATGACTGCCCTGCTCGACTTACTGTTTAAAGAGCTGTTCGAGTTAAAGATGGTTCAGACAGATCCTAACTTCGCTAATTACCTTTATCTCCAAGAAACGAAACAAATTGGCTTACTCGATTTTGGTGCGACTCGGGAATACAGCGAGCAATTTAGTAAAGGCTACTTACATGCCTTTGCCTCAGTGCTGGCACAAGATCAGGAAGGATTAAATGATGCACTAACCCAAATTGGTTTCTTCAGTCAAACGATCCTGCCAGAGCAACGAGACGCCGTGCTCAACCTAGTAAAAATGGCTTGTGGACCCATGCTGCTTGATGAAGAGTATGATTTTAAAGCCAGTGGTTTAGCACAAAAACTGAGAGAAGCTGGAACCATTTTGAGCCTAGAACAAGATTACTGGCATACACCACCTGCTGATGCATTGTTTTTACATAGAAAAATAGGTGGGATGTACCTGTTAGCCGTGAAAATTGGTGCAAAAGTCAACATTCATCGGCTGGTCACGCCTTATCTAGATAACGCTACATAACAAGGTATTGTTTTTCCGCTACTTTAGAGTACTTTGATAACCAGTTAAGCCAATTATCAAGTTTACGAGGTGCTCAGTGAGCCATTTTCAAGACCTCTCCGTTTTAATTGAACAAGTCGCACAAGCAGAAGAGAGCGATCAAGTCTCCATTCTCAATGATCTAATCGAAGTCGGATTGGAAACTGGCTCCGTCGCGCTGATCCTCGAGGCCTTTCCTATCGAAGACAGGGTAAAACTATGGCGAGGGCTTCCACTTGAACTCCACATCGAGGTGTTAACGGAAGCTCGTGCCGAAGTGCGTCACTCTATCATTGATGAGCTGTCTGAAACGGAGCTTAAACTCACCTTAGCTAAGCTAGATAACCTCTCTTTAATCGAGTGGGCTGATTCTCTGCCTGATGAGATCATTAATGAAGCACTGCAACTTATCGAAAAAGATGAGCTAGAGCTTTACGATCAGGCTAATGAATACGAAGATGATCAACTAGGACGATGGGCAGAAAGAAAAGTGGTGACTCTGCCCTTTAATATCTCCGTGGACAAAGCGAAGGGGCTTATGGAGCGCTACAGCTACGACGCTCCTCAGCACATTTACCTGATCAATAAGCGCAAGCAGTTTCGTGGTTTAGTCAGTTACATCGATCTTCTTAGAGCAGAACCTAACGAAAGACTCAAAAACACCTCAATTGAGAATGTACTTACGCTCAATGCGAAGCTGACGCTGGCTGAGAGCATTGAAGCTCTGGAGCACTCCTCTTTATCGGCGATGCCAGTGACCGACGACAAGCAAGTTTTGGTCGGAGAAGTTGATTGGCACTTTGCTCTTACGACTCAAAGGGAGATCTACGAAACCCGCTTAATGGCGGGAACTGGTATGGATGAAGGGGACGATCTATTCGCCCCAGTACTTAAGAGTTCGCAAAAACGTGGTGTCTGGCTTGGTATTAATTTAATGACAGCGATTCTGGCGTCTGTGACTATTGGTTTGTTTGAAGATGTGATCGCGCAAGTCGTTGCATTGGCGGTACTGATGCCGATTGTTGCTTCAATGGGAGGAATCGCGGGGAGTCAAACACTGACCTTGATGATTCGCGCCATGGCGCTTAATCAGATCACTTCAGGTAACCGCTGGGCGCTGCTAAAAAACGAAATTGGAATTGGCTCTATTAATGGCTTGCTTTGGGCGCTAATCATAGGCGGTCTCGCAGGATTATGGTTTCAATCAACTATCCTTGGCGCCACCATAGCACTTGCTATTGTGGTCAATATTATCACCGCGGCTCTGTTTGGTGTTCTGATCCCTATTATCCTCGATAAGCTGAAACTCGATCCTGCGCTTGCGGGGTCTGTCATTCTCACGACGGTGACCGACGTTGTCGGCTTCTTTGCCTTCCTAGGAACAGCAAGCTTAGTGATGTTATAACTTTTGATAAGTTACCATTATGTCATTAGCACTTTTGTGGTTATTTGCATTTTGCAATTTCAATATGCAATTAGAATGACAGAAATGTCCTAAAATTGATTAATTTAAGAGCAATTTGGTGCTATTAAAGTTGGCACATATAGTGCAATAGTAATAGCGACCCTTAATTAAGCCGAGGGTCACCTAGCCAACTGACGTTGTTAGTGAACCCATTTTGTTCACACTTATAGCGGCCAATCTCACTTCTTGAGGTTGGCCTTTTTGTTTTTTGAGAACTGGAGAACTGGAGAACTGGAGAACTGGAGAACTGGAGAACTGATAAAACAGCCACTTGGTTACAATATCAAGGTTAATGTCTAAAAACCTGCACTTTATCTTGTGTTAACATTGGAAAAAGCTCGTTAGATTATAAAAAGCGAACAAAGATCAAGCGGTCTATCTTCTTAAACTAGCCACAACTCAAACAGTACGTCATTTATAACAACTACAACCCATCAGCATCATTTATTGAAGTAAATTAAACAACTTACCCCCTAACTATCCATTCATACCGATATTTTTTGAAAGTCATAAAAATCATAACCTATTGGTTATTATGATTATTATCAAAACAGACTTACACGCAATCGATTTAGTTATCAATAAAGCATTGACTCTGTGATTTATATCACCATAATACGCGCCGTTTAACTAATTTTTACCTACAATTTGTATTGATAATCTATTTGCGGAGGTTATAAATGGCTGCGGACAATAACTACAGTCTTGGACCCGTGCCGGAAACGGCAAGGAAAGGAGTCGCTTCACTTACCATGGTAATGCTTGGACTCACTTTCTTCTCCGCAAGTATGTGGACCGGTGGTTCTCTTGGTACTGGCCTCTCCTTTAATGATTTCTTCCTCGCTGTTCTCATTGGTAACCTTATTCTCGGTATCTACACCTCTTTTCTTGGTTACATTGGCGCTTCTACTGGTCTCTCTACTCACCTTCTTGCTCGCTTCTCTTTTGGTACTAAAGGCTCATGGCTTCCTTCTGCTCTTTTAGGCGGTACTCAAGTGGGTTGGTTTGGCGTCGGTGTTGCAATGTTTGCCATCCCAGTACAAAAGGCGACTGGCATTGATACCAATACATTGATTGTTGTGTCAGGTTTACTGATGACAGCCACGGTTTACTTCGGCATTAAAGCCCTAATGGTCTTATCAGCGATTGCCGTACCTGCGATTGCCATTCTTGGTAGCTACTCGGTTTCGATAGCAGTAGATAGCGTAGGTGGTTTCGAACAGCTGCAACTCATTCAGCCTGAAACACCAATGGATTTTTCTGTTGCGCTTGCCATGGTAGTGGGTTCATTTGTTAGCGCAGGTACGTTGACCGCTGACTTCGTTCGATTCGGTAAAAAACCAGCTAGCGCGGTCTTAGTCACTATGGTGGCATTCTTTATCGGTAACTCGCTAATGTTCATGTTTGGCGCAGCAGGTGCCGCAGCGACTGGTCAAGCGGACATCTCTGACGTCATGATCGCTCAGGGCCTGTTACTCCCGGCTATCATTGTGCTTGGCTTGAATATCTGGACAACGAATGAGAACGCGCTGTATGCCTCTGGCCTTGGATTCTCTAACATTACAGGTCGTTCTAGTACCACTATGTCGATAATGAACGGCATCATTGGCACCATCTTCGCGCTATGGCTTTACAATAACTTTGTCGGTTGGCTGACGTTTCTTTCGACGGCAATTCCACCGATTGGTGGCGTTATCATCGCAGACTTCCTAATCAACCGTAAACGTTACAAAGATTTTGCAAACGCGCAGTTCCAAACCTTTAACTGGGCTGGCATTATCGCTGTTGCAGTCGGCGTAGCCGCAGGCAAGTTCATTCCTGGAATAGTACCGCTAAATGCTGTACTTGGTGGAGCAGTTTGCTACGCTATCCTAAACCCAATTCTCAACAAACACGCGCTGAAAACACAAACAGCGTAAGGAAGCATCATGACAACGCTATTGATCAAAAACGCGACGCTACGCAATCAACAAGGTCTAAAACAGATCCTTATTGAGGACGGTCAATTTAAGCAAATTCTCGACAACGATGCAGACCTTGCTTTTGACGGTAATATTCTAGATGCCGAGGGCGGCTTAGCTGTCGCACCTTTCTGTGAACCGCACATTCACTTAGATACCACTCAAACGGCAGGTGAGCCTAGCTGGAATATCTCAGGTACCTTATTTGAAGGTATCGAACGTTGGGCGGAGCGCAAAGAGCTCCTCTCAATTGAAGATGTAAAAAGCCGCGCGAAACAAACCCTAAAGTGGCAAATCGCTAACGGTATCCAACATGTTCGTACTCATGTAGACGTATCTGATCCAACCTTAATCGCGTTAAAAGCAATGCTTGAGGTTAAAGAAGAGATGAAAGAGTGGGTCGACATTCAAATTGTTGCTTTCCCGCAAGAAGGTATTCTCTCTTACCCAAATGGCAAAGAACTGCTAGAAGAAGCGGTGCAATTAGGCGCTGATGTTATCGGTGCGATTCCCCATTTTGAGTTCACTCGCGAGTACGGCGTCGAGTCACTTCACTATGTATTCGAACTCGCTCGTAAGTACGACCGCCTAATCGATGTTCACTGTGACGAAATTGACGATGAGCAATCACGCTTCGTTGAGACACTGGCTGCCCTAGCACACAAATATCAAATGGGCGATCGAGTGACAGCGAGCCACACTACCGCTATGGGGTCATACAACGGCGCGTATGCATCCCGCTTGTTCCGACTATTAAAGATGTCAGGCATCAGCTTCGTCGCTAACCCGTTAGTGAACATTCACCTACAAGGCCGTTTTGACGATTATCCGAAACGCCGTGGCGTGACTCGTGTGAAAGAGATGCTAAACGCTGGTATCAATGTCTGCTTTGGTCATGACGACGTGTTTGACCCTTGGTATCCATTAGGTACAGCAAACATGTTACAAGTATTGCATATGGGTCTTCATGTTACTCAGGTCATGGGTTACGATCAGATCAACAATGGTTTGGATTTAATCAGCACTAATTCAGCGCGCACGTTAAACATCCAAGACAAACACGGTATAGAGCAAGGCAAGCCAGGTAGCTTACTTATCCTACCGGCAGAGAATGGCTTTGATGCAGTACGTCGCCAAGTACCTGTGCGTTACTCTGTTCGTAACGGTAAGGTGATCGCTGAAACACAGCCAGCAACGACTCAAATCCATCTTGATAGCCAAGAAGAAGTGACGTTCAAACGCTAAAAGGACATTAGTGTGAAATGCATAAAGGGAAGCGGCTGCTTCCCTTTTTTATTCTAGAACAAGTCATGTTTTATCTAGACAAAAGAAAACCCCACTAAGCTCTCGCCTAGTGGGGTTCTATTCTTACTCGCAGCAATCCGGCTACTAATAGGTGCTCCCTGCATCTATTCCTTGATAGTACGCTGAATCCTTCAGCACTTTCCTTATCATCGCCATCCTAGCGGTGTCCTTGGCAATCCAGCCCGTTAGCTATCCTCGCTAACTCTCATCGCTTTATCCTTAAGCGGTGTCCCTGACTCTATCATCCTGATAGAAATTGCCTTAGTCCGTTAAGCGTCCATTGTCTATCCTTGTGTAACCATCCTAGTTACTAGCGTCCAGCCAATGTCCTTCGCTTTCCATGCCAATTATTCATCCTGAATAATCGAATCTTCGTCCTGAAGATGACCGTTCCTTGGGTCTTTCCTGTTCCGTGTCTGCTCCCTGCTGACAACTTAAGATTATGGCTTCACCATTATTTTCACAACGCTATTTTTCGCTTTTCAGCAATTTCCCGACCGTTCAAGAAACATACATAACCATTAATTTCATACACTTATAACGCAAGCATCCAAATTTCTCAGCGTTCGTTTCTCATAATGCTCACGGCTTTGTAAGAGATCTCGCACAAAGATACGGGACTATTTCCGATTTCAACTCATAAAGCACCATCAATAAAAGGTGACCAAAATCCCACTAATCTGCCACTATTTTACTGTTCACTTCTCCTACCAGCGGTTTTTTCTGGACTATACGACGTTAAACTAGGATATTATGTGGAGATCCACATCACATAACGTTTATTTCTAGCACTACACCAGTCTCGGTCTAATTGCTAACCATCTCCTAGAGGAAGATTGAATGATTTCAAAATGGGCGCAACGCTTTTACCAAATGGCAGAACTAGTTGGCTCTTGGAGTAAAGATCCCTCCACTCAAGTCGGCGCTGTCATCACAAAACAAAACCGCATCGTTTCAGTTGGTTTTAATGGTTACCCTCACGGCATTTCAGACAGTGCAATGACCGATGATAGAGAAATGAAGTATCTAAAAACGCTTCACGCTGAAGAGAATGCGATCTTATTTGCAAAGCGCGATCTGGATGGATGTGAAATTTGGGTGACTCATTTTCCTTGCCCTAACTGTGCGGCAAAGATCATTCAAACCGGTATTTCTGCCGTTCATTGTCCTGAACAAACGCCTGATTTCTTATCTCGCTGGGGAGACAAAATCAAAGTCAGTCAAGAAATGTTCTTACAGGCGGGCGTTAAAGTTAACTGGCTTCCGTTAGATGATTTAAAAGAAATCGAACAGGCGAATTAAAGCGTCACTTTTAAACGTTCAAAAGTATCGAAAAGCTGTTGAGATTTATATGGTTTCGGAAGATAAGCATCCATTCCTGCGTCGAAACAGCTTTGAATTTCTTCAGGTAATACACTCGCGGTTAACGCAATAATTGGCACTTTTTCCTTTCCTTTTTCCTGTTCCCATTGGCGGATTTCTCGCGTCGCGGTTAAACCATCCATAATTGGCATCATGCAGTCCATTAAAATTGCACAGAACCTTTCTTCGGTCTTCACTGCATTGACTGCGTCTAATCCATTGCTCGCAATCACATACTCAATACCGATTTTGTTGAGGAAGAAAGAGGCGATTTTTTGGTTCATTAAGTTATCTTCGACGATTAGCACCTTTTTAACATCAAGAGGAAAAAGCTCTTGTGGGGACTCACTATCACTCATGTCACTGAGCTGATTCCGACTCAACGCGTCTTCTAAGACAGACCTAAATCGGTGGCCCAATAGCGGCAGGGTAACTGAAGCTCCGAGAAGTATGTCTAACTCTGGTTTTGCGTATAAATGATGGTTCATACCGATGATCTGGGCAGAAGGGTATAAGCTTCTAATCTTAGCGACATCTTTGCGCGCGCTTCGACTGCGTTCAGTGCAATATAGAATGAACGGAACATCATTGCCGTTTGAGGACATTTCCTCAACTGAGTGGTATACCTCTAACTCCACTCCGATACGTATACTTTCAGCAACAATCAGCCGTAAATATTGCGAGTCATTGGCAATTAGAACTCCGCGAGCTGATAAATCTAGCCTATACGCTTGTTCGTCACTAATATTCAACGGCAAGGTAATTGAAAAACGGCTTCCTATCCCGATTGTTGATTTGACCTCTATCTTTCCCCCCATGAGCTCCACAAGTTGGCTACAGATGGCTAATCCGAGGCCAGTACCTCCAAAGCGACGGGTAATACTGCCATCCTCCTGGGTGAAAGGTTTAAATATATCGCCAAGCTTATCCTCTGAAATACCGATCCCGTTATCTATCACATGACATTGTAGCTCGCCGAAATGGGTGCCCAGCTCAATGGTCACAACACCATTATGAGTAAACTTGATTGCATTGCTGAGCAGGTTCATAACCACTTGTTTGAAGCGGAAATCATCAATATCGATAGAAGCGGGCAGCGTAGGTGAATAGACAACCTGCAACTCTACTTGCTGTTTAAGCGCATTCGAAGAAACCATACTTAGCGTTTCATACACCATATCTCTTAGATCAACGCTACGAATGGATAGCGCCAAATTACCCGATTCGATTTTAGATAGGTCTAAGATGTCGTTGATGAGTAGCAATAGAGCATGAGATGAGGTGTCCACATCAGTGAGGATCTCTCTCTGCGCCGTAGTGAGGTGACTATCTGAGAGAATCTCTGTCATGCCAATGATGCCATTAAGTGGCGTACGTATTTCATGGGACATGTTGGCAAGAAAAATACTCTTTGCTTTGTTTGCCGCTTCCGCACTCTCTTTGGCTTTGACTAAATTCTTTTTATAGTCTGATTGCTGTTCGATAATATGGTTGAGTTGGTGAGCAAATGATGAAAACTCATCTTTCCCATCTATTGGGATCTGCTCTGCACCATCTTTCTCCTTTAGCTGTCCCATAACACTGATGATCTTGGCCAATTTGGAATTGATCCGGTATATCGTGCTTGTTCCCCAAGCAAACATCACGATAAACACAGAGCACCCTGCAATGGCGATTAACCAGAGACCTTGTTTGGCGCTACGAATACTCTGGTTAAGCTCCTGTCTTAATGTGTTTGAAAAAGCCATCAGTTGGCTCTCGACCGCTTTATTACGTGTATGGATAATTTCAACAAACTCAGAGGGTGGTATACGTTCTCCAGAATGATTTAGTAGCGCCTCTTTCACCACAGAACCACGTTGAAATTCTCTACTGGCAAAAATGTCGAGCAAAGCCTCTACTTGATTAGAACTTGCACCTAAATTAATAAACTTATCTAGGTACAACTGCTGCCTTTCTCGAATACGAAAGTATTCCTCTGCATAATCAGAATATTGCCACTCTAACCATTTAATTTCTTGTGTTAACCATGCTTCTCTTTCCATCCAAAAGTAAAGCCAACTGAGATCAGATAAGACAATATCCAGACTATGAATCAGGGGTGAAGCCTCATGACTTTCAAGACGATGAATTTCGACAAGGAGATCATGGTAAATGGTGTAGATCAACTGCCCTAGTTCGATAGTAGAAGCTTTGTCTGAAGAAAGGAGCTCTGGCAAAAGATATTGAAGCTCTTCAATGTAGCTATTTGCATGGTTCGAAGTTTGAATTCCATGGTGAACATGTTCAGAGGTATGGGCGGTCTGAGCGATAATCAACATTGTTTGTTGCGCCCTCATCACAGCAGAATTAGCGCTTTGGCCGTTTAAACGTCGATTGAATGCAACATAAAGGTGATGGGAAAACTCCGTAAGCAAGCTGATGGTGTCATTCTTCTCACCCACCAGTTGATAGTTATGGAGCCTGCCCTGAAAGTCCTTCGCTAAATTGGCACTGAAGGCAAGAATAGCGAGCGTAGGTATCAGACACAGAATAAATAGTCTACTTTTAATAGACATATTAGTCAGTAACATCCGGACTCATTCCTTGAATCGATTTTGGAGTGTCAAGATGTAAGTCTAGATGATTATTCAACCAGAAGCGTAAGTAATTACACCATTGGTAATTACCAGACTATTATTTATATAACAAAAACAGAAAGTTACATTAATAACAACGTCGACAAGAAAGGATGTTTTGATCAGGCTAGTTCTTACTACACTTCTACTTGGGATGGCTATTCAAGCAAACGCTACAAGCTTTGCTGTTATTACCCTTAATCCAGATATGAAGGCACTGCGCTCAAATCAGGTAAAACTGCTTTATCGCGGTCGCATGTCCCACATAAATGACATGCCTGTTCGTCTCCTTGATCTACCCCGTGATTCCGAAAGTCGTGAAGGCTTCTACCGCAAGCTACTGAATAAATCTCCCACTCAGATGTCTGCTTTATGGGCGCGACAGTCCTTTTCTGGTAAAGCAATCGCACCTGTTGAAGTACCGGAAGAGTCTCTCGAAATCATTCTCCATTGGCTAGAGAACAACGCAAATGGCATTGCGTATGTTCCTGAAGAACTGCTTCCTGAGGACGCCTATGTCATTTATCAGCTCTCGGATTAAACGAACCCGCTTACTTTTGACAATGGTAACTGCGTCAGCACTACCAACGATAAGTAATGGACAGATCGCTCTATCAGATGATTTTCAAATAAGTGGGTTTGGGACTTTCTCTGCCTCTAGAAGCGATAATTCATTGCCGATACTTGCTGGACGAAACATTACCGATGATTGGTGCTTTGACTGTGATACCACCTTAGGTATTCAAGCTGATTGGCAGATCACACAAAAATTTCGCTCGACGGTTCAAGTTGTCAAAAGACCAGAAGACCATTTTTCTTCACCTGAATTAGAACGAGCACTAGTTGAATACAATGCAGGGATGTTTCGCGCCAAAATTGGGCGATTAAGAACCCCTATGTTTATTATGTCTGAGTACTACTATGTCTCTAGCGCCTATCCTTCTTTGCGCTTGCCTCCAGAGGTATACGACAATAACCTTGGACTCACCTACTATGAAGGAATTGCTGCGGATTTCTTGCATGAGTTTGAGAATGGCAACCAAGTTGTCTTTTCTCCCTATATAGCAATTCCCAGAGAAGAACATTTTGAACAATATGGTTCTTCCTTTTCACTGGACATTTCGAGGGCGCTTGGTTTTAGCTCGGAGCTGTTCCATGACGACAATTTACTCCGTATTGCCTACGTCAACTTGGACGCTACAATGACTGGACTGATTGCGTCACCTAAATTCTATAGTCTTGATATTTACGCTTTGGGCGTAAGTCATTACTTTGGACAACTTCATGTACAAGCAGAGACTATGCTCGCTCACGAGCTAAGCTCTGATTGGTACATAAGTTTTGACTATCAATTAGGCAAGATCACGCCCTATATTCAATACGGACAAGCAAGACTGACCAAGGACACAGAAAGCTACTTGCTCGGTTTTCGCTACGATTGGACCCCCCAATTAAACACTTCTATCGAATGGCAACGCTTCTACGGTAGAGAAAACGTGATCAGCGGGCAGTTCACTATGCCGCAAGATCCGACTCAGCCCTTTAGTACCAAAGTCGATCTCTTCTCCATTGGTTTATCGTTTACCTTTTGAGTAGATACAGTGACGAAGATCTATCTGCTAAGACATCACCCATACCGTATTACATAACTTATGTGCTTCAGGTATTTTTCATCACAAATTAAGATTGCTTATTTAAAAATGTCAATAGGCACTACTACCTACAATCTGCAGTGATATCCGCCATAACTGAGTGCAATAACAGCCCAAATGACCTGAATTAATTTTACTAGCAGAATAAGATGTTAGGCCTTACAATCCTGCCGCATAAAAATTACAAAATTAATACATTTCCTCTATTCACTCCCCCTACAGGTGAAATAGAGTCAGTCCCCAAAAAACGTGAAAGGTCCATACAAACAATGAGTCCAGAGAAACACCTCTTAGATTGGCAAACGAGCCAAACGATTGCGGAAACTATTTCTCCCCTTCTAGGTCAACTTTACCGTCACAAAGGCGTCGAAGTTCTACTCTTTGGTAAAACACTGGTTAATGCAGCGACCATCGACATCATTAAAACTCACCGCTTAGCTCGTCGCTATACAGGTACTGCTCTTACTCCAGAGCAAACTCTTCCACTAATCAAAGCGCTTGCTGAAATGGAACTTTCTCCATGCCGCATCGATATCGGTCAACTTGCTCATGAGTTCTGGCAAGGTCGTGACGACTCTCATGGCGTTAAAGACTTCCTTCACACTTCTCTTCTAGGTGCAATGAATGGCGAAACAGTCTCTGAGCCACGTGACGTAGTATTGTATGGATTCGGTCGCATCGGACGCCTATTAACTCGTCTACTTGTTGAAAAGTCTGGCCCAGGCTACCCACTTCGTCTGCGCGCGGTTGTTGTACGTGGCGGTAAGAAAGGTGACCTAGAAAAACGCGCTAGCCTGCTACGTCGTGACTCTGTTCATGGTCAATTCAACGGTAGTATCGTCGTTGATGAAGAGCGCAAGGCGATTATCGCTAACGGTAACTACATTCAGTTTATCTACGCGAATAAACCGGAAGAAGTCGACTACACCAGCTACGGCATCAACAATGCTCTTGTTGTTGATAACACAGGCGTATGGCGTGATGCAGAAGGTCTTGGTCAACATCTAGAGTGTAAAGGCGCTGAAAAAGTACTACTAACTGCACCAGGTAAAGGTGACATCAAGAACGTGGTATTCGGTGTTAACGACAACGTTATCAAAGCCGAAGACAGCATTATTTCTGCGGCAAGCTGTACGACAAATGCTATTACCCCAGTCCTTAAAGCGATTAACGATAAGTTTGGTGTGACATCTGGTCACATTGAAACTGTTCACTCGTTTACTAATGACCAAAACCTGATCGATAACTTCCACTCAGGCGAGCGTCGTGGTCGTAGTGCTTCTTTGAACATGGTTCTAACTGAAACTGGCGCGGCGAAAGCGGTAGCTAAAGCCCTACCAGAGCTAGCGGGCAAGTTAACAGGTAACGCGATCCGTGTACCAACGCCAAACGTATCAATGGCAATTGCTAATCTGAACCTAAAACAGGGTACAGATAAGGAAGAGCTAAATAACTACCTACGCGAAATGGCACTGACGTCTGAACTGTCTGCGCAAATTGATTACACAGAGTCGACTGAAATTGTATCAACTGACTTAGTGGGCTCTCGCTTTGCAGGTGTTGTTGATGGTGCGGCGACTATCGCTCAAGACAGCCGCTGCGTGCTATACATCTGGTATGACAACGAGTTTGGTTACAGCTGTCAGGTTGTTCACTGTATGGAACAAATGATGGGCGTTCGTTACAAGACTTACCCAACAAAATAAGCGCAGGGATTCATTAATCTGGGTAAGCTCAGATTAATTAGCAGAATATCGCCCCGGAGTTTCCGGGGCAAAACTCCACAACACAATACCTATAATAATCCCCCGTAGTTGCCACTTTCTTTTAGAAAGTGGCTTTTTTGTATTCACCTTAAATAGTGTACCTGTTCATGTTTGATTCATTTACCCTAGGTTAATCTAGCCATGTAATTGAGAGGTAATAATTATGAATAGAGTCATTTCTGGTATTCTGGCGTTGTTTATTGGTGTGTTCACCCTTCTGTTTAGCTTGATCATGGTAATTCCATTGACCATTGCAGCGGTCATCACAGGTAAAAAGATTGAGAAATCACTTAAGATGAATCGCTCTGCTTCTTCGCAGAAAAATGATCGCTCGGTACTAGAGGGAGAATATGAAGACGTATCAAAATAAGAAGGAAAAACTAGAATATATGATGCGTAAAAAGACGGCTTTAGCATTTTACTTGGCAGCCGCTGCAACAGCTGTCATGGTTGGCTGTACAACCCAGACTCAAGACCCAGCGTTTGATAAAGCTCAGCGCCTACCTAGCTATTCTCAAAATAGTTTTGAACAGTATGTGGCAGAGACGAAACGGTGGCTTGAACACAACCGTCTGTTCATGACAGAGGATAAATCCACCGAACTTAACATGGTGCTGCCAAAAGAGTACCGACCAGAAAACCCAAACGGTCAGGGTGTATTGCTGGTACACGGTTTAGGTGACTCTCCCTACTCTTTCACTGACGTCGCCACTCATCTCGCTAAGCAAGGCTACTTGGTGAGAACTATATTACTTCCTGGACATGCGAGTAAAGTTGGCGATCTTCAACTCCCTACACTAGAAGACTGGCAAGGTGTCGTCAGCCATCACATTGCACTGCTAAAGAAAGACACCAGCTCAATATGGCTGGGAGGTTATTCTACGGGCGCTAATCTAGTGACTGCCGAAGCGTTAAACGATGAGACTGTCAACGGTTTGCTACTTTTCTCCCCTGCGCTGCAACCTTACTCTGATTCCGTTAAGTATGCCGAACTGGCGAGCTATTTCATTACATGGGCAGACCAAGATCCTGAGGACAACCCGCTCAGATACAACTCTCTGCCAATGAGCGCAGCTGCAGTTTATTACCAAACCTCCTCTGAGGTGCGCGAGCAACTGTCTACTAAAGAGTATCTGAAGCCAGTATTTATGATGATGAGTGAGGGCGATAAAGTCGTTAGTACTCAGTTTGCCATCGAAACTTTCAGCCAAAAGATGCCGAATCCTAAAGGGCACATCGTCTGGCAAGGTGAAGATGACCTAACAGAGCCTCGCTCGACCAGATTCAGCATGAACTTACCCGAGCAACGCATTTCAAACGGCTCACACATGGGACTCCTTTTCTCCCCTGACAACCCCAACTACGGCGTAAACGGTAGCAACACCATCTGTAGTAATGGACAAGGAGAAGACAACGAAGCACGTTGCTTATCTGGCGATACAACGTGGTACTCCGCTTGGGGATACACTGAGCCTAATAAAATCCATGCAAGACTGACTTACAACCCATACTTTGAACAAAGTATGCAAATAATGGATAAAGTAATGGCTACTCCATCTTCATAACCTCTTTAAGCCCGATTTAATCGGGCTTTTTGCTCTCTGACCGTGCTCAAAATAAACAATAAGAACTAAACTCTAATAGTTGTTGCAGATAATTAACCAGTTTGTTATTTAATATTAAACCACATACAACAATAACAACTAAGGATTGACAGATGAGCAATGGTCAACGCGATATTACTTTACGTTTTCTAGCAGAACCGGGAGATGTGAACTTTGGGGGGAAAGTCCACGGCGGCGCCGTGATGAAATGGATCGACTTGGCAGCCTACGCCAACGCAGCGGCATGGAGTGGTAAATACTGTATTACCGCCTATGCGGGTGGGATTCGTTTTGTGGCCCCAATTCATGTCGGAAACCTTGTCGAAGTAAGCGCTAAGGTCATCTATACCGGTAGGAGCTCAATGCATATCGCCATTGACGTTCAAGCAAGTGACCCAAAAGAGATGAACAATCGCTTAACAACTCACTGCATTGTCATTATGGTTGCGGTCGATGAGAACGGCACCCCGACCTCTGTTCCAGAATGGATTCCAGAAACGCCAGAAGATATTGAATTGCGCGACTCAGCAATCCGTCTAATGAACATGCGTAAAGAGATTGGAGAAGAAATGGAAGCGCACGTTAAGTATCTAAAATAGTGAGCTTTCTGCCAAACTGGAGGCCAAGTGCCTCCATTTAAGAACTAGTCACCGTAACGCCACATTTCTGTCATTTTTCCTTCATCTTGATTTGATTAAATCCGCTGACTAAATCAAACATTGCGTATGAAGGAACGTCTCTTGGAACTCAACGAAACCACTTTGAGTGAAACTACATTGTCAAACTTGAAAGCTGTTGAGTACCAGTGGGTTCGTACCATGTATGTTGAAGGTTATGGTGAAGATGAGATCAATCACTATATCCGCACCTGCTTTGGCGGCGACGATACCTTTGCGGATCTATTTCGAAAAGTCGCCCTCTCTCAAGAAAGCATCTACGTGCTTCTGCAATATCTTGGCTGTGCGCCTTCTAGTCGAGAGCTGTAGACAACCTCAGTGTTTATCTGCCGATCCAAAGTCTATAAAAATCGCTATAACCCGTATTTCTAACTTGCACTCCACGAACTTGCTCTGTCCTTACTACAGTTTCTCCTCCTGAGAAGAGAGGTAGATAGACATAACCAGAACGTAAGCTTTGCTCGATTTTCATCAATTCACCAAATGGAAACCTACTGCCTACCGCTCTGCGAATACTAGCGTGATGCTTCTTCATCTGCACTTTATTGAAACCAAATCGCAGGCCAGTTGCAATACACAACCACTCATATACTCCATAATCTATCGGCATTTCAATCACGTCTTCAATAAGTAAAAGATCAGCCGTATCAGAGACGCTTTGTGGCTCGCTAATGTTTGGTACGGTCACAACTTCTAACTCCAGCCCCGTTGAACGAATAACTTCATGTAACCATTCTGCATTACGAGCTAGGATTGGAATTGTCCACACGGGCTCAGCAAGAACTACTTTCCCAGTCAGTATCGGAATTTCTTGCACCTTCAAACAGGGAGATGCTTGTTTAAGACAAACATTATCAACCGCCCGAGGTAAATCGAACAGTTTCTTTTGCTCGTCAATATAGCCTGCCAGCGTAGCCCATTGTTCAGTGGATATTTCAGAATTACGTCTACTCTTGTACGTCAAATATGAAATTGCACTTATCCTTTGCTCTTCAACTGTTTCCGACTCTAGATTAAAGCTAAGTGAATTCAAACCAGAAAACTCTGAGTAAGAAAGTGTCAACTTCTCCAATAACGCTCGAGTAGCGAAGTATTCTTTATGCGCCGTCAGCTTTATGCTTTCATCGCACCAGTCTTCTATTTTAAAAGGGCCAGTTCCAATGTGGTAACACGTTCCGCCTCTAAAATACCGCTTATCTCTACAAACAATTGAGGCATTCGGCATTGCAAGCATATAAGGGAACAAGTAGTTAGTGTAGTGCAGAGTAATCTCGATACACTCAGGGGAGATAATTTCAATGCTATCAACACAGCTCCATAGCTCTTTAACTGGTCCATCAATTTCCATTAAACGTTTCAAGCTCCATGCAACATCTTGAGTCTGCAGCAACTCCCCATCATGGCGGTAGACCTCAGGTCTTAACCACAAATGAACAGTTCTACCTTCAACAGACCAGTCGTGAGCTAATGAAGGTTTAAGGTTGCCTTTGCTATCTTGTTTCAACAAGACATCGTAGATACTTTTAGCAACATGGAGCTCTGTATGACGAAAAGTTTTGGCGGGGTCTACTGTATCGACCCATGGGTAAGATGAAATCAATACTGAATTCGTGGATTCATTTTCATGACTCGTGATTTCAGTTGCAACAGAAAGAGCTCTGATAGCGACTTTACCGTACATTTCTATAAGCTTCCCCACCAAACTCAGTCTTCCTTTCCCAAGTTCACTAATTAGGAACTCAGTGAGAGCTTGATGAAGTGAAGTCGTGACTTTAAGGCTGCTGGCGTTACTCCTTCCAATAGCAGGGACCCACTCTATCCAGCCTAGTTTGGCAAGTTTTTTCATAACGATTGATACGTTACGTCTCGATGTACAAAGTACTGACTCAAGCTCATCTAGAGATACAGAATAACTTTGATGAAGTTCATACTGTTTCAACAATAGATCTAGATGCCTGATATTTACATCACTCACAATCTACCCAATACAGTTGCTTTACATTCAAAGGTAGCATAAGGACAAGAGCTAGCTCTTGTCCCTGTGTTCGTTTGCACTTAGAAGTGATAGCTAACACCCAAAGAGAACACATTGATCTCAGCATCGATGCTTACTGTGTTAGCGCCGACTTTGATTAAATCCAGCTCAGGGTTCATGTAATCCCACTCAGCTAGAAGGTGAACATTAGGAGACAATTCAAATTCTGCACCTAGACCAAATTTACCCGTTACTGTTTCATCTGATAGTGTGTAGTAGCTTGTTTTAAACTCAGCTCCAAAGTACGCGAAACCGCCTTTAGCAAACACTTTGAATTTCTCACCTACTGGTAACATTGCTTTCGCTTGAACAGCCGCAAATTTCATGTCACCTACAGAAACCGTCTGGCCATCTAGTGCGTCATAACCACCGATTGAACCTTCAACGGCTATATACTGATTAAACTCATAGCCACCGAATATTTTGATAGCTGGGCTATCATCATCAGAAACCTCAATTCGTTCACTCGTCGAGTAAATCGAAGTATTGACATTTCCATTGATATTATCAAATGTAGCTTGACCTGCTGTAGCACCGATGTATGAGTTTGCGTTCGCTGCAGAGCATGCAACTAGTAAAGTTGCTGCCAGTATGGTTCTATTAAACATGTATTTAACTGCCTATATTTACTATTTATATTGTCTGAATCGCGCATCCTTAAGCAACCAATGTGTTCCTTTTCATTGGTTTTCGAAACGAGACGATAGTAATCAACGGTTAATAGCTAAAACATGTAAAACTTTGTCATATTTTTTCTATAAAACATCACATTCCCTCAAAACTAAACACATGTGACGGTGCCCTGCTATTAGGTTCAAGGGGTAATCAGTAACAAAATGAGCAATCGCGCACGGGAATGTAACTTAACCCCTTATTGCACAAGTGTTTGTACAATGCCTCGCATACCTTATTTAGATATCTATTGAGACACGAAAAAGTTCTTATAATCGAGAGGATTGAGGATGTAAGACATAAAAAAACCCGGGACAAAGCCGGGTTATGGTTACAAAAACTGTTAGTAGTGAAATAGTAAGGAATCTAGCTAACAGCCAGCTATGCGTAACGCCAGTTCTGCTCTCGACTTAACTGATCGGCGGCCAAACCAAAATTGTTAAGCTGAGAAACAAAATGGGCGACCTCGCGGTCGCCCTTATCGTTCTTATTAACCTTTCACACCACCAGCGGTCAATCCTCCGACCAACCAGCGCTGTGCAAGCAAGAATACGACAGTTATTGGTAATGCAGATAATACTGCTGCTGCGGCAAAATCGCCCCACAGATAGTTCTGAGGGTATAGATACTGCTGCATACCAACCGCTAATGTATATGAGTTTACATCAGAAAGTAGTAAAGATGCTACTGGAACTTCACCCACCACACCGATGAACGACAGAATGAACACGACAGCAAGGATTGGCACTGACAGTGGTAGTAGTACCAATCTGAATGCTTGCCAAGGCGTCGCGCCATCTAACGCTGCAGCCTCTTCTAGCGAGTTGTCAATCGTTTCAAAGTAGCCTTTAATCGTCCATACGTGCAGAGCGATACCACCCAAGTAAGAGAAAATCAGACCGCCATGCGTATTCAAACCAAGGAATGGAATGTACTGACCTAGCTTATCGAATAGGGCATAAAGTGCTACCAGCGCTAGTACCGCAGGGAACATTTGGAAAATCATCATCGCTTTCAGGATGGTGTCTTTACCTTTGAAGCGCATACGAGCAAACGCGTATGCAGAAGTCGTAGACAGCGCAACGATAAGAATCGAGCTAATGCCTGCCACTTTCACTGAGTTCCATAACCAAGTTAATACAGGGAATGGCGGCGGCGTTACACTGCCATCTGCATTCGTCACCGAAAATCCAAGCGCCAGTTTCCAGTGCTCTAATGAAGGATTATCAGGAATAATGCTACCCGTTGCGAAGTTACCTTCACGGAACGAAATTGCAATTACCATCAACAGTGGGAAGATGATTGACGCTAGGAACACCCACATAGCAATATGCGTTGCCCATACACGGTATTTAAGTGATTTACCTTGTACCATTGCCATTGGAATCTCTCCTTAATCCTGAGACAGCTTAGTAAAACGTAGGTTGATTAGGGCAAGCGCACCAACCAATAGGAAGATAAGCGTTGCAATCGCACTTGCTAGACCGAAGTCTTGGCCACCAGCACCTTCAAACGCAATGCGGTAGGTGTAGCTTACAAGTAGGTCTGTGTAACCCGCAGGCTCAGAAGTACCAATCATGTTTGGACCACCTTGAGTCAGAAGCTGAATCAATACGAAGTTGTTAAAGTTGAATGCGAAACTTGCGATAAGCAGCGGAGTAAGCGGCTTAATCATCAAAGGCATGGTGATCTTGCGGAAGTTGTCGATGAAGTTCGCACCATCGATGGCAGACGCTTCATACAGATCTTCTGGAATCGCTTTTAGCAAACCCATACACAGAATCATCATGTAAGGGAAACCTAGCCATACGTTGACAATCAGCACCATGCTCTTAGCCATGATTGGGTCAGAGAACCAAGCTGGGCTAATGCCAAATAGTGCCTCTAGCATCATGTTGATCTCACCAAAGCTTTGGTTAAACAAACCTTTGAAGATCAGAATCGAAATAAACGCAGGTACCGCATAAGGAAGAATCAGTAGTACGCGGTAAATCGCACGACCTTTCAGCTCTTCCCACTGCACAACACTCGCAAGTACCAGACCGATTACCACGGTTAGACCAACGGTTAATGCAGAGAATAATACCGTCCAGATAAAGATGCTGATGAATGGTTCTTTGATACCATCATCTTTCCACACACGCTCAAAGTTGTGGGTACCGATATCAACGATAAAGCCAGGTGAAACTGTCGAGCCAACAAACTGACCCTGTTCGTCGACTGGTTGATAGAAGCCTACTTCCATATTAGGACGCAAGTATTCTTGTGTACGATTGTTAAAGATCGTCTCACCATCATCTTGAAGAGTGTATAGAGGCACAACCGCAGCGAACTTACGTAGGCCGCTCATGCGAATGTCTTCACCCGACGGTAGGTGCAGATCTAAACCACCTAGCGCATTTTTGTTTTTGATGATGGTTTTGATTTTTTCTTTCTCGCCCGCTACTGAGTCAACTGGAGCTAAGTCCATATCTGACGCTGATAGGGTGGCAAGGTTGAAAGTATCAGTTGCTAGCAGTTGATCGCCTTTCTTAACAGCAAGGCGGTGGCCATTATCTGTTTTGTACAGAGTAAATGGGTAGCTATCGCCGCTTTGGAAAGTACGGTCCATTAAAACCGACTGAGCACGTTCAAAGGAAAGTTGGTTTTTCGCACTGTAGTTTGTGAAGGCAAGACCGACGGTATACGCAAGTGGGAACAGGATGAACAAAATCATGCCCGCAATACCAGGGTAGATGTAACGGTGTGCGTAGGTCTTTTTACTACCGAAAATAAATAACGCGAGTGCGGTTAAGATTAGGGTCAGAATGGCAAAGGCCATCTCACCGCGAGAATACATAAGAATTGTGGCGTATCCATTAATGATACCCACAGAGCCCAGTAAGCCCCATTTAATGAATACACTTTTACTTGATGGCAAGCTCGTTGTTGTAGACGCCATCGCATCTGTACCTTGAACTGACTGCATAAAAGAACCTGCTAGCGATAATAAAACTTGAAAATGAAGGAGGGGTTACCCCCTCCTTAAAAGGGTAGAACTTAATTATTTAGTCATTTGTTTTTCTGCATCTGCAAGTGCTGCATCTACAGTTTGACGACCATCAACGATGTTGATGATTGCGTTTTTCGCGCTGCCCCAGAATGCGTTCATCTGAGGGATGTTTGGCATGATTTCGCCGTTCATCGCGTTATCCATTGTCGCTGCAATGCGCTTGTCTGCATCTAGCTCACGTTGGAAAGAGTTAAGCGCTACTGCACCTAGTGGCTTGTCATCGTTAACTTTGCGTAGACCGTCGTTAGTCAGTAGGTAGTTCTCGATGAACTCAACCGCTAGATCTTTGTTTGGAGAAGCTGTGCTGATACCCGCCGTTAGTACTCCAACGAATGGCTTAGAAGACTGACCGTTAAACTTAGGTAGAGTTGTTACACCGTAGTTGATACCAGATTTCTCAATGTTACCCCATGCCCAAGGGCCGTTGATTGTCATCGCAGTCTTACCTTGGTTGAACGCAGACTCAGAAACTGAGTAGTCCATGTCTGAAGAGATAACGCCTTTATCAACTAGACCTTTCACAAAGTTCATTGCATCTTTAACGCCGTCGTTTGCGATACCTGCATCTTTCACGTCGTAACCTGCTGCGCCGTATTTGAACGCGTAACCACCGTCAGCTGCCATTAGCGGCCAAGTGAAGTACGGTTCTTTTAGGTTCCACATGATTGCAGATTTACCGTCTTTCTTAAGTTGTGCGTCTAGCTCAGCAACTTCTTCCCAGCTCTTAGGTGGGTTAGGTACTAGATCTTTGTTGTAGATTAGCGATAGAGATTCTACTGCTACTGGGTAGCCGATAATTTTGCCATCGTATTTAACTGCGTCCCAAGCGAAGTCTACAATGCCTTCTTTGATTTCTGCAGATGGTTTGATCTCAGCTAGAAGACCTGCTTCAGCGTAACCACCAAAACGGTCGTGAGCCCAGAACACAATATCAGGACCGTCACCAGTCGCTGCTGTTTGAGGGAATTTGTCTTGAAGCGCATCAGGGTGAGCAACTGTCACTTTAATACCTGTGTCTTCTTCAAATTGTTTACCTACTTCAGCAAGTCCGTTGTAGCCTTTATCGCCGTTGATCCAGATAGTTAATTGACCTTCTTCGATAGCAGCATTTGCACCAAAAGAGCCAAGAGCAACAAGTGTTCCTAGTGCTACTGTGCTTAGGGCATTTTTCATGTTCATATCCTTTTTATATTTGTGTTGTAGGGCTCCACCAGAGGTTTCGCCGTATTTCAGCACTTATTTTCAGCCAAACTGACAAAAGGCTCATCCTCCTACTCCCTACGCCCTCGCTATTATGGACTATTTTCGTGATCATCATCGTTACAGGTTGGTGACCAAAGTCTCAAAACAATCTCTTTGTGTGATCGATTTCAATGTAATCAAACGGAAATATTTGAACTCCGTCTCGCTACGCCTTCTGCGCCCTTTGGTACCTCCTCCCCTCCTACTACCCCTACAAAAAATCGGATTAGGAGGATGTAGTAGAGGGGTGAAAACAGCAAACTACAGCCATCCAAGAGTGGATGGTAAGAACCCTTTCCAGTAACACGTGTTTCATGGTGACTGGTTACAATGCCGCTAGGGTTTGCAAATGAGTGCACAAGTCACGTAGGTATTCAGGAAACTGATTCGTTCGGGGGAGAAGCTTGTGTCACACGGGGGAAAGCAAA
The DNA here is from genome assembly GCF_059833805.1 of Vibrio sp. R10-SF1-ISO8. Lineage (NCBI taxonomy): Bacteria > Pseudomonadati > Pseudomonadota > Gammaproteobacteria > Vibrionales > Vibrionaceae > Vibrio > Vibrio sp. R10-SF1-ISO8. The sequence continues at coordinate 278,724 of NZ_JCBDHL010000012.1, forward strand.
CCTGAATTTGGCTTGGTGGGTGATGTGAGGAACTCCTTCACCCATATTTTCTTACATTCTGTTATATAGAATCCATTCCTTACCAAATTCCTACTATTATTGCCTGCTCCATAATTCATATAATGATAGGCAGTAAAATATAAAAAATTGATCGAGGGCGAGCTAGATGGCGAGTGTCACGTTAAAAAATGTATGTAAAGCTTACGGTGACGTACTAATTTCCAAGAATGTTGATTTAGAAATCAAAGAAGGTGAGTTTGTTGTCTTTGTTGGTCCATCAGGTTGTGGTAAATCAACACTATTACGTTGTATTGCAGGCCTAGAAGACATCACATCAGGTGATCTCTACATTGGTGATGAGCACATGAATGATGTTGAGCCATCCAAACGTGGTGTTGGTATGGTGTTCCAATCTTACGCTCTTTACCCTCACTTAAACCTATACGACAACATGTCTTTTGGCCTTAAGCTGGCAAAAGCCGACAAAGGTGAAATCAGTAAGCGTGTTGAACATGCCGCTGAAATCCTACAATTGAGCCACCTTCTTGAGCGCCAACCTAAAGCGCTATCAGGTGGTCAGCGTCAGCGTGTTGCGATTGGTCGTACGCTGGTTTCACAGCCAAATGTGTTCCTACTTGATGAGCCGCTATCCAACCTTGATGCCGCCCTTCGTGTACAAATGCGCTCTGAAATCACTAAGCT
>NZ_JCBDHL010000013.1:0-24821 GCF_059833805.1 Vibrio sp. R10-SF1-ISO8
CTACGCATTTCACCGCTACACCTGAAATTCTACCCCCCTCTACAGTACTCTAGTCTGCCAGTTTCAAATGCAATTCCGAGGTTGAGCCCCGGGCTTTCACATCTGACTTAACAAACCACCTGCATGCGCTTTACGCCCAGTAATTCCGATTAACGCTCGCACCCTCCGTATTACCGCGGCTGCTGGCACGGAGTTAGCCGGTGCTTCTTCTGCAGCTAACGTCAAATCCATACGCTGTTAACGTATGAACCTTCCTCACTGCTGAAAGTACTTTACAACCCGAAGGCCTTCTTCATACACGCGGCATGGCTGCATCAGGCTTGCGCCCATTGTGCAATATTCCCCACTGCTGCCTCCCGTAGGAGTCTGGACCGTGTCTCAGTTCCAGTGTGGCTGATCATCCTCTCAGACCAGCTAGGGATCGTCGCCTTGGTGAGCCCTTACCTCACCAACTAGCTAATCCCACCTGGGCATATCCTGACGCGAGAGGCCCGAAGGTCCCCCTCTTTGAGCCGAAGCTATTATGCGGTATTAGCCATCGTTTCCAATGGTTATCCCCCACATCAGGGCAATTTCCCAGGCATTACTCACCCGTCCGCCGCTCGACGCCGTTAACGTCCCCCGAAGGTTCAGTTAACTCGTTTCCGCTCGACTTGCATGTGTTAGGCCTGCCGCCAGCGTTCAATCTGAGCCATGATCAAACTCTTCAATTTAAGATTTTGTCGGCTCAATGAATACTGAACATTACATAAGTAATGTTTGAATTGACTGTGCTGAATCCGAAGATTCAATGGTCACTTCGTATCATTGAAACCTAAATTGATACCGAAGTATCTATTTGGATTATCATCAACGAGTGCCCACACAGATTGATAGGTTTATATTGTTAAAGAGCCCTCTTCTTTGTGACTCACATCACTTCGGAAGAGGCGGTCATTTTAGCGAGATAAAGTTTAGTGTCAACCACTTTTTTCAAACTTTTTTCAAGCGTTTCCGCTTGGCTAATTGACCTTGCTAACTGGGCTCTCGTTTCTTTCGAAGCGTTCCCGTGTCAGCGAGGGGGCATTATAGAGATCGCCATCACATTGGCAAGCCCTTTTTTCAGTTTTTTTTGATTTTTTTATTGTTTGAGTATTTTCTATTCAAAACGACCTGTTTTTGCCACTTTTCTACCCCTACCATGGCAAGATTCCCTCTATATAAGGAGAAAAAATGAGTTCTCTACGCAGTTACAAAGGTATTACTCCGCAATTAGGTGAAAGAGTCTATATAGATAGCAGCTCAGTATTAGTTGGCGATATTCGTATTGGAGACGACTCCAGTGTCTGGCCGCTCGTTGCAGCGCGAGGTGATGTAAACCATATTAATATCGGCAATCGCACCAATATCCAAGATGGCAGTGTGTTGCATGTCACCCACAAGAATAAAGAAAACCCTGACGGCTACCCTCTGCTCATTGGTAATGATGTCACTATTGGTCACAAAGTGATGCTACACGGCTGCACGATCAAAGATCGAGTGCTAGTTGGAATGGGGGCGATTGTCTTAGATGGTGTGGTAATAGAAGAAGAGGTAATGATAGGTGCTGGGAGTTTAGTTCCCCCAGGTAAAATTCTGGAAAGCGGTTATTTGTACGTAGGTAGCCCTGTTAAGCAAGCACGTCCACTCAATCAAAAGGAACGCGCGTTCTTACAAAAATCAGCAGATAACTATGTGCAGAATAAAGAAGACTACCTACACCAAGTAGAAGAGATTAGGGTCTGTTGACCTTTTGAGCTGATTTTTGCAGCAGCTTGTGGGTTCTTTATGCAAGGCAGAGGCTTTGAATTGTAGTTGCTCTACCTGATAAGCCGATAACGCAGCAGAAAGGAGCCACAAATGCTGCCCGAAGGGTTCGGTTAAAAGCGTTTTACTCTTTGTTGAGAGATATTTTGCTTAGAGTGACTAGGCGGCAAACCTCTCGCCGCGATTAAAACGCTTTTATCGCGAACAAAATTTAACCGCAAAAGGGTCAACAGACCCTAGCTAACGACCTCTATCCAACCTTGTGAATTAAATTCTTCATCTTCTATTAACTCTTCAGCAAGCTCTTCAAGGTCAAAACGGTATTGAGAAAATACTTCGAGAGCTTGCTGCTCATTCTCAACCGTTTGACCTGACAACTTCTCTAGTTCCGTTTTACTGACTAGGCACTGAATCAGCGCCCCAGCTTGCTGCGCAGAAAACAACACCGCTTGCTTATCTTCATCCCATGATTGGATATCAGGAAAAAGAATAGATTGGTTCATTACATGCCCTCTAGGTTTTTTCTCAGTTCACGCAAAATCTGCTTTGTACCAGGCCTTAGTCCACGCCACAACATAAAGCTTTCTGCTGCCTGCCCTACCAGCATGCCTAGACCATCATATATCTTGATTGCGCCATTATCTGTTGCCCACTGATTGAAGGTCGTTTTCCCTGCACCATACATCATGTCGTAGACCGTGCTTTGAGGTGAGAAAATAGCGCTAGAGATAGCGGGTAGCTCACCACTTAAGCTCGACGATGTTGAGTTAATAATCAAATCAAAGCTCTCGGACACAGCATCCATTGGCTGGGCAGAAATCTTTCCATAAGGCTGAAACATTTCTACCAACTGCTGCGCTTTAGCATAGGTACGATTGGTGACCACAATTTCAGCTGGTTGCTGATCGAGTAATGGTTTAATCACACCTCGCGCTGCACCACCAGCCCCAATCAGCAGAATACGAGCCCCTTTTAGCATAACCTGATATTGCAACAAGTCTTGGACAAGCCCTTCGCCATCAGTGTTGTCGCCTAGAATCTCACCATCATCAAGTTTTTTTAGCGTATTAACTGCACCTGCTAGCTGCGCGCGCTCGGTGACACGATTCGCAAAACGGAAAGCGTCTTCTTTAAATGGCACAGTGACATTGCACCCTTTGCCACCCTCGGCAAAAAACTCACTCGCAGCTTGGACAAAAGCATCGGTTGCCGGACTCTGAGTGGTATAGGTCAAAGACTGATTAGTTTGACGAGCAAATAGCGTATGAATAAATGGTGATTTACTTTGGGCGATTGGGTTACCAAAAACAACGTAGTTGTCTATTTGCTGAGTCATATCCTTACCTATCAGAAACAAAAAGGGCCAATGCGGAACATTGACCCTATCACTATCTATATAAGGAGGAAAGTATTACCACTCTCTCGGTTTAAGGTAATGATCATACAGCTCAGCCTCTGGAGAGTTTGGCTCCACTTGGTAAGCGTATTCCCATCGAGCGAGTGGCGGCATAGACATAAGAATAGACTCAGTGCGGCCTCCGCTTTGTAAGCCAAACAATGTGCCACGGTCAAAGACTAAGTTGAACTCCACGTAGCGCCCACGACGATACAACTGGAACTGGCGTTCACGCTCACCGTACTCAGTCTCTTTACGACGTTCAACAATCGGTAGGTATGCCTGGCAATAGCCCTCACCAACCGCTTTAATATAGTCAAAACACTTATCAAACTGCCAATGATTGAGATCATCAAAGAATAAGCCACCAACCCCACGAGTTTCATCTCGGTGAGGTAAGTAGAAGTATTTGTCACACCAAGCTTTATGCTCCGAGTAAACGCCTTCGCCAAACGGTGCACACACTTCTTTCGCTGTGTTGTGCCAATATTGAGCATCTTCTTCAAATGGGTAGAAAGGTGTTAGATCGAAACCGCCCCCAAACCACCAAATCGGCTCCTCACCCTCTTTTTCTGCAATAAAGAAACGAACGTTGGCATGCGACGTCGGTACATAAGGGTTGTTTGGATGCATGACTAAAGAGACACCCATCGCTTCGAAGCGACGTCCCGCTAATTCAGGGCGATGCGCCGTGGCGGAAGCTGGCATTTCTTTACCTTGCACATGTGAAAAGTTCACTCCACCTTGCTCAAACACAGCACCGTCTTTCATCACACGAGTACGGCCACCACCACCTAGCTTCTCTCCAGGCTCGCGATGCCATGCATCTTCAACAAATACCGCTTGTCCATCTGCTTCTTCAAGCTGCTGACAAATTGAATCCTGAAGATCCATTAAAAATTGCTTTACCGTTTGTTTATCTATGGCTGACATACGACTTCCTTTACTGCAGGGTTATCCCTGTCTTAATACTTGTAGTGATTGAGCATCACGAATTTCGCTGGGCTTTTCTCTGCCACCTGTTTGGCCTTCAAGTACCGCAATCTGGTCATAGCCAAACTGCAAATAAACTTCTTCACTTGTCTTACATGGTGGCTGACCGGACAAGTTTGCGCTGGTAGAGGTTAACGGCTTTCCGAATGCATTACACATCTTTTGTACCAAAGGATGATCCGTCACTCGCACTGCAATTGATTGATGTTGACCGGATACCCACCGAGATACGCGATCACTCGATGGCATTATCCAAGTGATCGGTCCTGGCCAACTCTGCTTGACCCTGATTAGCTGCTCTTGAGTCAGCTGAGATTCATCAATATACGGAATTAACTGCTGGTAACTCGCCGCGATAAGAATGAGCCCTTTATCGGCCGGGCGCTGCTTAAGATCCAGTAGCTTGCGCACCGCTTCACTATTATCGGGATCACAACCCACACCAAAGACTCCTTCGGTTGGATAAGCGATCACTTCACCATCCATCAAAGCCTTGAGTGCTTGATTAAAGTTTTCCACTTAGTCACACCTTAGTTATTCTCTACAAGCTTAAGTCTACAAACAATCTCAATCCGAGACTAAAGCTATTTATTAATAAATTCCCAAGCTAAGTATTTCACCATGACGCAAACGTTTGCTTAAGTATAAAATCTCCGTATAATGCGCTCAAAATGTTTGCTCACCAATTCTATGCAGCTTTGAAGGAGTTTGAGATGAAAGTCGGTATCATCATGGGTTCTAAATCAGATTGGCCAACCATGAAACTAGCAGCAGAAATGCTCGATAGATTCGGGGTTGAGTACGAAACTAAAGTGGTTTCTGCACACCGTACCCCTCAACTTCTTGCAGACTATGCAAACAGCGCTAAAGAGCGAGGTTTAAAAGTAATCATCGCTGGTGCTGGCGGTGCTGCGCACTTACCAGGCATGGCGGCAGCCTTCACTTCACTGCCAGTTCTAGGTGTTCCAGTTCAGTCCCGCGCACTTAGTGGTCTAGACTCTCTATACTCCATCGTGCAAATGCCAAAAGGTATTGCTGTCGGTACTTTGGCTATCGGCGAAGCGGGTGCGGCAAATGCAGGCATTCTAGCTGCGCAAATTCTTGGTACACATGATGAAGCTGTAATGGCGAAAGTTGAAGCTTTCCGCGCTGAACAGACGGAAACGGTTTTAGCGAACCCAAATCCTGCAGAGGACTAAGTCATGCATGTTTTAGTGCTAGGTGCTGGTCAATTAGCTCGCATGATGTCACTGGCTGGCGCACCGCTTAATATTGATATCTCAGCGTATGACGTTGGCAGTAAAAATATCGTTCATCCACTCACGCAGACTGTGATTGGCCACGGACTTGAAAACGCCATCGCTCAAGCTGATGTTATCACCGCTGAGTTTGAGCATATCCCTCTCGATATTCTGGCAATCTGCGAGCAAAGTGGAAAGTTCCTACCTTCGACTGAAGCGATAAAAGCAGGTGGCGATCGCCGTATCGAGAAACAGTTGCTTGATGACGCAGATGTACGCAATGCGAAGTACTTTGTCATCAATACACGTGAAGACTTTAACCAAGCCATTGCCCACGTTGGCATCCCTATGGTGCTAAAAAGTGCGCTTGGTGGATACGATGGTAAAGGTCAGTGGCGTTTAAAAGATCCGGCTCAAATCGAGTCCATTTGGACAGAAATGGCCGAGTGCATCGCTGCATCTGAAACTCAAGCGATCGTAGCTGAAGAGTTCGTGCCATTTAATCGTGAAGTTTCCCTAGTAGGTGCACGTGGCAAAGACGGTAGCGTTGCTGTTTATCCATTGGCTGAGAATGTTCACACTAACGGCGTGCTGACGCTGTCTACTGCCATCGCAGATACTGAACTGCAACAACAAGCAAAACAGATGTTTACTGCTGTCGCCAATAAGCTCAATTACGTTGGTGTATTAGCCCTTGAATTTTTCGATATCGACGGCACCTTGCTAGTCAATGAGATTGCCCCACGCGTGCATAACTCTGGACACTGGACTCAACAAGGCGCAGAAACTTGTCAGTTTGAAAATCACTTAAGAGCGGTATGCGGCTTACCACTAGGCAGCACTAAACTGATTCGTGAAACTTCAATGATCAATATCTTGGGTGAAGATACCTTACCAAGCGAATTACTCGCGATGGATGGGGTGCACATTCATTGGTATGGCAAAGAGAAACGTACAGGCCGCAAGATGGGTCACATTAATGTGTGTGGTGATTACAGCGGTGAACTGCAGCGTAAACTGTGTGCACTTGCCGATCTGTTGGATGAACAAGCATTTCCTGCTGTTCATGAGTTTTCAGCAAACTTCGCCCAATAACTCAGTTTATAGATAGCAAAAACGGCGCTTGATGCGCCGTTTTTATTATTCAGATTGTGTGTGGTGACACTTTCGGTCAGCGCACTGCCTTTTGACTCCACTGGCGAGCTTCTTCTCAACTAACAATGGAAAACCACATTTCTCACACTGACCTGAAATCGGCGGCTGATTGACAGCAAACTTGCATTTCGGATAGTTGTCACAGGCATAGAAAACCTTACCAAAGCGAGTTTTACGCTCCACTAACTGGCCTTTATTGCACTCTGGACATGTATGGTGTTCCGGCTGCTGCTGTTCTTGCTTAGGTTGATCTAAAGACTCGATGTGGTTGCACTGCGGGTAATGACTACAACCAATAAACATCCCATAGCGCCCCTGACGGAGAACAAGCTCATTGCCACATTCAGGGCAAGCAACACCGAGCTCTTTAACGATGTGACCGTCGTTCTGGTGCAAAGGTTTAATGAAGTCACACACAGGGTACTGATCGCAACCCAAGAAAGGACCATGCTTACTATGGCGAAGGTGAAGTTCACCTTCGCGCTGTTCACTTTGGCATTTAGGGCAAGCTTGGTGCTCTAGCGCATGTTCATGGGCTGAAAACAGCTGATGATCAATTTTATTGCTCATATCAACTCAGAAAGGTTAGTGAAGGATACCTTGTTCTTTGGTATACAGCAGCTCTTCCATAAGTGTGTATGCATTCTCATTGCCTGGTACATTAAATAGCACCATAAGCACAATCCATTTCAGATCATCAAGCTCAAACTCGTCCGTCTCTAGGCCCATAATGCGGTCAATAACCATCTCACGAGTTTCAGTCGTGAGGACGTTAACTTGCTCTAAGAAGGTCAAAAAGCCACGGCACTCTAGACTTAAGCGCTCACACTCTTTAGTTGTATAGATACGAGTCGAGTTCGAAGTGCTGCACACCGAAATCGCAGAGTGGGTTTCACTTTGCTGCAGTGCTGCTAGCTCTTCTAGCCAGACAAGGGCTTTGTAAATGTCTTTTTGATGAAAGCCTGCGCGAAGAAGCTCTTCTTCTAGCTCATCTTGATTGACTTGTAACTCTGCATCGCTATGGATGTAGGTTTCGAATAGATACATTAAGATATCCATCATCATAGCTAGCCCCTCCCCTTTCGAATATAGCCACCGGAAACTGCAACAACATGCCCTGAAAGCTCAAGCTCCAAGAGCTGCATCATGACGTCCTGCACAGGTATATTGGTCCTGTTTGCAAGAATATCAACTGGTATAGCCTTACTTCCTACGTTAGCTAACAGCAGAGGAAATGGCAATTCTTCTTTACTATCTATTTCTTCGAAAAGTTCATTTTGAATCGGTGGCTTACTGGAATTAGACCAGCGTAAAAGCGTCTCTATTTCATCAACTATGTCCTGAACTCGCATTACCAAACACGCACCTTGCTTAATCAACAGGTTACAGCCGCGTGCATTTGAATCGTGGATAGACCCCGGAATAGCAAACACGTCACGCCCTTGCTCTATGGCATAGCGCGCCGTAATCAAAGAGCCACTTTTCTCTGCGGCTTCAACCACTAGCACTCCAACAGAAAGGCCACTGATAATTCGATTGCGGCGCGGAAAATGGTCGGCTTTAGGCTTCGCTTGAGGATGAAACTCCGAAACCAGCGCACCACCAGAATCAAGGATTCTCAGCGCAAGCTCACGATGTCTAGCTGGGTAAATAGTTTCTAGACCACTGCCGAGAACCGCGAGTGTATGTCCTCCTCCTTGCAGCGCTCCATCATGAGCATAACCATCCACGCCAAGGGCCAAACCACTTGTGACTGTCAGACCTTGCTCAACCAAGGCCCGAGCAAAGCTTCGTGCGGTATTGAGCCCTTCAGGACTGGCATTGCGACTACCGACCATCGCAATTTGAGGTTCAGATAAACAACTCAAATCTCCTTGAACGAATAAAATCGGAGGAGAGCCTATTGCCTGTTCAAGTAACGCCGGGTAACTGCTCTCTTGCTTAGTGATAATATTGTGTTGAGCAGATTGTTGTTGCCACTCAAAGCACTGCTCAACCTCTTTCGCCGCACGGTTTTTTAGATAGTTAACCTGTTGTGTGCTTAATCCAAGAGCTAAAAGCGCAGGAAGTTCAGATTGAACAATGTTTACTGGTGAGTCTATTGCGAGCAGGCGAGAAAAGGTTTTCGGACCGACTCTAGGGGTAAAGTTGAGCGACAGCCATGCCGCGAGCTCTTCATTGGTCACAAATTACCGACTCCTTGGGGAGTGAACCTTGGTCTCGATACTGACCGCTTCGGAACTGTCGGCAATGATCGCGATACTAAAGTGCTGATAAGGACGGATAACCATCATGTGGCCAATACGCCTATCAGGGAAAAGGATTGATGAGTTGTTTGTACTATGAGTAAAGTCACCAGCGCCCGAGTTAAACAGCTCAAACACGCTGCCTTGTTTAACACCATCTAACTCGCCACGATTAACCACCACCGCTTGGTCTTTACCAACGTAATGGGTATCTTCAACCGCTCCGAGAATCTCAACCTTATCAATTTCTGCAGAGACAGGGGTTAAGCTTAGCGTAGTGGTTGAGTTTGAAGGTTGTAATATCGGCATAGCGATATCGCCCACTACTACTTCATGGCTTTGCTTGGTCAAACGCAGCGAGGAGTAGTGCTCATCACTGGCGATAAGCTGCCCATGCGCTATTTTTCTTATCACTTTGGCGGTTTTGTCTGCTCGTTTAAACTCATTCATTAAACGATAGATTCCCCACTCTTGAGCGACTTGGTGAGACGAAATATAGATGACATTTTGTGAATCCATCAACTGACTCCCGGTGCTATTGCCAATCACTCGACTCATTTCATGAATTACTTCCCCCTCCAACAACAGATCGTGTTCAATGAAAGACAGGATATGCTGCGGTTTGATGACAGGGATAGGATGTTTTGCTCGTTGGTGAATAGCGGGCGTCAAACTGACCACAGGTTTTAAAATCAGTTTTGGTTGCCCTTCTCGCCACACAAGAGTCAGTTTATCTCCGGGAAAGATCAGATGCGGGTTTACTATGCTCGAATTCAATTGCCATAAGCGCGGCCACTGCCACGGGCTTTCGAGATACAGTGCTGAAATATCCCACAAGGTGTCACCTTTGACGACGGTATAAGTCTTCGGTGCTTGTTTGTTAATCGATAGAGCCCCTTCTTGAGCACTGACACCATTAACGATAGTTACCAACATGACAACAAACAGACCTCGCCAAATGCGTAACATGTTTCGACTCCCTATCAGCGACCTATCCTTACAGCATTCCCTGTTCAACTGAGTGTTAACAACAAAGAGAAGCGGCTCAAAAAGCGCATTGATGCTGTCATTTGGGGTATAAAATGTCTAGAATTGAGCCAACGAGGTTTATCCTGATTCGGCACAGTTCAACATTTCGAGTGTATATGTCTGTATTACAAGTATTAACATTCCCAGATGATCGTCTTCGCACCGTGGCTAAGCCGGTAGAAGAAGTGACACCTGAGATTCAAAAGTTCGTTGATGACATGATTGAAACCATGTACGACGAAGAAGGTATTGGTCTGGCAGCAACCCAGGTTGATTTCCACCAACGTATCGTTGTTATCGATATTTCTGAAACACGTGATGAGCCTATGGTTCTGATTAATCCAGAAATCTTAGAAAAACGCGGCGAAGATGGTATCGAAGAGGGCTGCCTGTCTGTCCCTGGCGCACGTGCATTAGTGCCACGCGCAGCGGAAGTGACGGTAAAAGCACTAAACCGTGATGGTGAAGAGTACACATTTGAAGCTGATGATCTATTAGCTATTTGTGTTCAGCATGAACTTGACCACTTAGAAGGCAAACTATTTGTTGACTACCTTTCGCCTTTAAAGCGCAAGCGTATTCAAGACAAGCTAGCTAAGATCAAGCGCTTCAACGAGAAGAATGCAAGCAAAGCCTAATCGCTAATTAAATAGAAGGAAGGTACCTTGAGCAAACCTTTAAAAATTGTTTTTGCTGGTACTCCGGATTTCGCCGCCCGTCACTTGGCGGCGTTGTTGTCTTCGGAGCACGATGTCATTGCTGTATACACTAACCCTGACCGTCCTGCTGGTCGTGGTAAGAAACTGGCAGCGCCACCTGTTAAGCAATTAGCCCTTGAGCATAATATTCCCGTTTATCAGCCAGAAAACTTTAAGTCTGACGAAGCCAAACAAGAGCTGGCAGATTTAAACGCAGACATCATGGTGGTGGTAGCTTACGGCATGCTACTTCCTCAAGCGGTGCTTGATACGCCAAAGCTAGGCTGCATTAACGTTCACGGTTCAATTCTGCCACGCTGGCGTGGTGCTGCGCCGATCCAACGCTCTATTTGGGCGGGAGACGCAGAAACAGGCGTGACCATTATGCAAATGGATATCGGCTTAGATACCGGTGATATGCTCAAAGTAGCAACTTTGCCAATTGAAGCTAGCGATACCAGTACTTCTATGTACGAAAAGCTGGCAGAACTTGGCCCACAAGCATTAGTTGAATGCTTAGCAGATATTGCGCTAGGTAAAGCGCTACCAGAGAAGCAAGACGATGCACTGGCAAACTACGCTAAGAAACTGAGCAAAGAAGAAGCCCGCATTGACTGGAATGACGACGCTGCACATATCGAGCGCTGCGTTCGTGCTTTCAATCCTTGGCCAATGAGTCACTTTATCGCTGCTGAGAACAGCATCAAAGTGTGGCAAAGCCGGATCGATGAGCCGTCAACAACTCAACCTGCTGGTACTATCTTGCAAGCAGATAAAAGCGGTATCTACATTGCTACTGGCAATGGCGTACTGATTTTAGAACAACTACAAGTTCCAGGTAAGAAAGCGATGTCTGTTCAAGATATCTTGAACTCTCGTGCAAGCTGGTTTGAAGTCGGTACTCAGCTGGTTTAAACATATTCTCCCTTATCGGGAAACGTACATTTTGAGGGTGGAGACACCCTCCCTTAATTTAAGGTATTCATCATGAATGTTCGCGCTGCTGCAGCCAACGTCCTATTCCAAGTGGTCGACAAAGGCCAATCTCTTTCACACGCATTACCTGCGGCGCAAAAGACCATCAGACCAAGAGACCATGCACTATTGCAAGAGATCTGTTATGGCGCGCTACGTTACTTGCCACGTTTGGAGTCTATTGCTAACGAGCTAATGGAAAATCCACTCAAAGGGAAAAAGCGTGTTTTCCACCATCTTATTTTGGTCGGAATTTACCAACTGAGTTTCATGCGTATTCCAGCACATGCTGCCGTCGCAGAAACGGTTGAAGGAACTAAGACGTTGAAAGGCCCAAGCCTACGCGGCCTAATCAATGCGGTACTGCGCAGCTACCTTCGTGAGCAAGAAGAGCTAGATGAAAAAGCAGTTAGCCACAACGCTGGCAAATATGGTCACCCAAATTGGCTGCTTAACATGCTACGTGAAAGCTACCCAGAGCAGTGGGAGCAATTAGTCGAAGCGAACAATAGCAAAGCGCCAATGTGGCTGCGTGTAAATCGCCAGCACCATACTCGTGATGAATATCTAGAACTGCTGAAAGATGAAAACATTGAATGCAGCATTCACCCAGAAGCTGCTGATGCCATAAAATTGGCCTCTCCTTGTGACGTGACGCTTCTTCCAGGTTTCGATCGTGGTTGGGTATCGGTACAAGACGCTGCGGCTCAGTTGTCAGTAAACTATCTGCAGCCACAGAATGGCGAGCTGATTCTTGATTGTTGTGCTGCGCCAGGCGGTAAAACTGCGCATATTCTTGAGCATACCGAAGATACCGAAGTGGTTGCGATTGATTGTGACGCCAAACGTCTTGATCGCGTCTATGACAACCTAGAACGTCTTCAACTGCGTGCCGATGTGATTTGTGGTGACGCTCGCTACCCTCAAGAGTGGTGGACAGGCGAAAAATTTGACCGCATTCTACTTGATGCTCCTTGTTCAGCAACGGGCGTTATTCGACGTCACCCAGACATTAAGTGGTTACGTCGAGCAAACGACATTGACGCCTTAGCTGAGCTACAAAGTGAAATTATGGATGCAATGTGGAGCCAATTGAAAGTGGGCGGTACTATGGTTTACGCCACTTGTTCAATCACTCCAAAAGAAAACGTACTACAAGTAAAAGCTTTCCTTGAGCGCACTGATAACGCAACCTTAGTGGGTTCTGATATTAACAATCCAGGACGCCAAATCTTACCTGGCGAAGAGGATATGGACGGCTTCTACTACGCAGTGTTAATCAAAAACGCGTAATACAGTTAGGCGGTGACAATAGTCGCCGCCTTTTCAGTAGTTAAACGAGATTAGTGTATGAAAATCATCATCCTTGGTGCAGGTCAGGTTGGCGGCACACTGGCGGAAAACCTAGTTGGCGAGAACAACGACATCACCATTGTAGACCGCAACTCAGATCGCCTGCGTGAGCTGCAAGATAAGTACGACCTACGTGTCGTGAATGGTTATGCTAGCCACCCAGACGTGTTGCGTGAAGCCGGCGCTCAAGATGCTGACATGTTGGTTGCTGTCACCAATATGGATGAAACCAATATGGCTGCCTGTCAGGTGGCTTTTACACTGTTTAACACTCCGAACCGAATTGCGCGAATTCGCTCCCCTCAATATCTATCTGAGAAGGAAGCTTTGTTTCAGTCGGGCGCTGTACCCGTCGATCACTTAATTGCACCAGAAGAGCTAGTCACTAGCTACATTGAACGTTTGATTCAATACCCGGGGGCACTGCAAGTTGTGAGTTTTGCTGAGCAGAAGGTGAGCTTGGTTGCCGTAAAAGCCTACTATGGTGGACCACTGGTTGGTAATGCACTGTCTGCGCTACGTGAGCACATGCCACATATCGACACCCGCGTTGCGGCGATTTTCCGCCAAGGCCGACCAATTCGACCACAGGGCACCACCATCATTGAAGCTGACGATGAAGTCTTCTTCGTTGCAGCAAGTAATCACATCCGCTCAGTAATGAGTGAGCTACAACGTCTTGAGAAGCCTTACCGCCGTATTATGATTGTTGGTGGCGGTAACATAGGTGCTAGCCTTGCTCGTCGCTTAGAACAGCTCTACAGCGTTAAACTGATTGAACATAGCTACCAACGTGCGGAAAAGCTGTCAGAAGAGCTAGAAAATACCATCGTATTCTGTGGTGATGCGGCAGATCAGGAACTCCTTGCTGAAGAAAACATCGATCAGGTCGATGTGTTTATCGCTCTTACCAACGAAGATGAAACCAACATTATGTCTGCCATGCTTGCGAAACGCATGGGAGCCAAAAAAGTGATGGTACTGATTCAGCGCGGTGCTTATGTCGATCTTGTACAAGGGGGCGCTATCGATGTCGCGATTTCACCACAACAAGCGACGATTTCTGCATTACTGACCCACGTTCGTCGTGCCGATATTGTTAACGTATCTTCACTGCGCCGAGGGGCTGCAGAAGCAATCGAAGCCATTGCACACGGTGATGAAACCACATCGAAAGTTGTTGGTCGCGCGATTGGTGATATCAAACTACCACCAGGTACTACCATTGGTGCGATTGTCCGTGGTGAAGAAGTGCTGATTGCCCACGACCGTACTGTTATCGAACAAGATGATCATGTGGTGATGTTCTTGGTCGACAAGAAATACGTCCCAGACGTAGAAGCCCTATTCCAACCGAGTCCGTTCTTCCTTTAGGCAAGGGTTATGGTCAATTTCCGTCCTGTACTGTTTGTTATCGGGCTAGTGTTATCTAAGCTAGCCCTGTTCATGTACGTACCAACATTGGTCGCCTTCATCACTGGTACGTCTGGATTTTTAGAGTTTGGCCAGGCTGTTATCATTACTCATACTGCCGCTTTTGCCTGTTTGACGATTGGTCGCACCAAACAATTTAAGCTCAGTGTGCGCGATATGTTCCTTATCACCAGTTTGGTGTGGACCATCGCCAGTGCGTTCGCAGCGCTACCTTTTGTGTTTATCAATCACATCAGCTTTACCGATGCTTACTTTGAGACCATGTCGGGCATCACAACCACAGGCTCAACCGTACTCAGTGGCCTAGATAACATGGCACCAAGCATTTTATTGTGGCGCTCGATACTGCAATGGTTAGGTGGGATTGGCTTTATCGTGATGGCGGTTGCGGTACTGCCTATGCTTAACGTCGGTGGTATGAAACTCTTCCACACCGAATCCTCCGATTGGTCAGATAAAAGCAGCCCACGAGCCAAAACGGTGGCAAAGAACATTGTCGCGGTTTACCTATCACTGACGGGTTTATGCATAGTTGGCTACCTTCTAACGGGTATGAATCTGTTTGAAGCGATCAACCATGCCTTTACCACCTTATCCACCGGTGGCTATTCCACATCAGATGGCTCGATGAATCACTTCTCTAATGGTGCGCATTGGGTAGCGACACTGTTTATGTTTTTGGGTGGCTTGCCGTTCTTACTGTTTGTTGCTGCGATAAGAAAGCGCCGTCTCAATGAATTAGTCAAAGATGCGCAAGTGCGCGGATTTAGCTACTTGTTCTTGGTTAGCAGCTTAATCATCGCGGCTTGGTTAGTAATCAGAGATGGCTATGCCGTTTTAGATGCGCTTCGGGTATCCATGTTCAACATTGTCTCAGTGGTTACCACCACAGGCTTTGGCTTGGAAGACTTCACCGCATGGGGCGCACTTCCTACCACCTTGTTTGCATTTTTAATGATGGCTGGAGCCTGTTCAGGTTCAACTGCGGGCGGGATTAAAATCTTCCGTTTTCAGATTGCCCTGACATTGCTTAACAAGCAGATGATGAAACTGATCCATCCTTCTGGGGTATTTGTTCAGCGTTACAACCAACGCCCGGTAAACGATGATATCGTCCGTTCGGTTGTCGCCTTTGGTTTGACGTTTTTTATCACCATCATTGCGATTGCTGGTGGCCTCAGCGCTATGGGACTCGACCCAATCACCAGTATCTCTGGCTCTATTACTGCGGTTGCCAATGTTGGACCGGGTATGGGGTCAATCATCGGCCCGACGGGTAACTTTGCCCCACTGCCAGACGCCGCTAAGTGGCTACTAAGCCTAGGAATGTTAATGGGACGGCTGGAAATTTTGACCTTGCTTGTCCTGTTTTTCCCTGCATTCTGGCGACGTTAAACGGGATCAACGTAGAGATAAATAGCGAAGAAATGGCAAGCGCATCCTGCTAGAACAAATCCGTGCCAAATAGCATGATTGTAAGGGATGCGTTTTGCGACGTAGAAGATCACTCCCAGTGAGTAAATCACTCCCCCTACGGCAAGCAGAGTTAATCCACCGACCGATAAGTTCATCGCCAATTGGTAAATCACAATCAGCGATAACCAGCCCATGGTTAGATAGGTCACTAAAGAAAGCTTCTTAAAACGGTAGACAAAGGCAAGCTTCATAATGATGCCGAACAGCGCGATGCTCCAGATCACTACCATTAGCCCTATCGCTAGCGGTGTACGTAGGCTCACCAGTAGAAATGGCGTGTAGCTACCTGCGATCAATAAGTAGATAGCGCAGTGGTCAAAGGTTTTTAATGCTCGTTTGGCTCGCTTATAAGGAATCGCATGGTAGAGCGTAGAGGCAAGAAACAGCACGATCATGCTGCTGCCATAGATACTCATACTGGTGATCGTTAGCGTATCTGCATTGTTTTCGGTCGATTTGAGTAAGAGTAAAACCAGGCCGACAATACTTAACACCATACCTAGAGCATGGGTCAGCGTATTAGCGAACTCTTCTTTCGTGCTGTATTCAGCGGGAGGATTAGCAGACATGCGTGCCCTACTCTGAGTAAATATGGAATAATTACTCAAGAGTATGGCACATTAAGCTTACACTTGTAAGCTGAAAGTTTTTAAGTTTTGGTTAAGAATGCTCATCCAAATAGGCAATCACTTGTGCACCCGCCTCTTGCGCAGATGTATGGAGAGGAATTTCCATTTGACGCTTCAAGTCGCCAATCCCGAGTAAGCTCGCAAGCATACCCTTGGCGCCTTCACGGTGACGATCGATCTCAAACCACATCTGTAGCTTATCGTCAGTTCGATACGCTACTACTTCAAGCTCTCGCCATCGGCCATGAAAAGGCCCTGTGGTCGGAACAAATTCAAACTCTTGGACAAATGGCATCGCAAAACCATCAACTTCTTCACACTCTACCTGACGAATACGCAAACCTTGCTCTTCAAGTGCGGTAAAAATGCCATCAAGTAGCGGATCAGGCCTGACGGTTAGAATGTCTTTGTCGGTTGGATCTTTTGCCATCGCTATATCTAAGCCTGTTTCCAACCACACCTTAGAGTCGCCAATGGTGACGGGCGTATTCCACGGCACATCGAGCTCGATTTCAAAGTCACGCGTTTCACCCGGATTAATAGTAAAAGCGTAAGGCAGTGACCACTTAGCCAAGGCATAACTTGTCGGGACTCGACGCATGCGCCCTGCATTGTGCTTATCCTTATCTGGATTGGCTGGCACCTCTTTGATATAGCGGCAATAGAGCTTGAGATCGATATTATCGATCTCTTGTGCTGTCGACCCACCATAAACATGAATCGTAATATTTACTTTTTGTCCCGGGTACAAAACCTCTTGCTGCAAAACAGAGTCTACCTTTGCAGATCCAATACCAAAACTGGCCAGGGTTTTCTTAAATAACGACATCAACACCTCCTTGGCACGTACGAAACCATTAAATTACTTTCATACTAATCTGGTTTACTGTCTCACTACTACAGACATCTTCACATAATTGTAGCGAATCGCAATCGATTAGATATCGACCAATCTGACTGATAATGCTAATCTATTTATTGATATGCGTGCATATCAATATTCCTAATTAATTGTTCGGATTGGCGTGAGCCAGAAGAGCCAAACTTCAGCAATGAAGCAAACTCATAATTAATTAGGCCATTACATTGGCAATGGATATGCCTGACAGTTAGGTAACTGAATGCGCCCAACAACAGTCAGGTTTTCGCACACAAATCGTAGTGCGATGCGCCGCCGTAGTGGATTCGTTTCTGCTCCAGTGGCAAAAAAATCAGCTCCAGCAATGACTTTAGTAGAGAAGACTGCCGTTATGGCAACTGCTCCTACTAAGGTTATCAAGGCAGCCTAATTAAAAAGCGCAGTGCTGACTGCGCTTTTTTCTTACCTTCATTTCATCTATTTGATACCTTTAGCAGCAAATCATTATAAATATTGTGGAGAAAGCCGATGAAGTGTCACCGTATTGAGGAGCTACTAGAGCTACTTGAACCTGAATGGCAAAAAGATCAGGAACTTAACCTGCTACAGATGATCGTTAAGCTCGCTCAAGAAGCAGGCTATGAAGGCAAACTAGAAGATCTGACAGACGATGTTCTTATTTACCATCTAAAAATGCGCAACAGTGATAAAGATGAAATGATTCCAGGTCTAAAGAAAGACCAAGAAGATGATTTTAAAACGGCGATTCTGCGTGCCCGTGGTCTTATTGACTAGCAGCGAGCTATTTTATGGAAAGCGACCTTGAGTCACTTTTTTTATACCCATTTGGTGACAAAGACAGAAACTGTTAGGTCATTTATTTATAGAACTGTACTGATCTTTGTTGTTAAAGGTTGATAGCCTTAAAGAAATGAAAATGTTATTGCGTATATAATCGCCGTCCATAAGTATTTACTAAAATATTATAATCAAATAGCAATGTTTAGGTTTATAGAGTGAGAACAATAGAAATCTCACCGTTTAGCTCAAGAAGGAAGCGCAATGAGTCAGGATAAAATCGATATCAAAGATGTGACTCCCAAGACCTTTAACCCTAAGGCCCATAAAAACAAAGGGGACAGGTTTAATCCCAGCAATCGAATCTATGTTCGCGAGAGTAAAGGCACCTTTCAACAGCTACGTCGTTATGGCGGCTGGTTCCTACTGGTTTTCTTTGCTCTTATTCCTTGGATACCTTATGGCGAACGCCAAGCTATCTTGCTCGACTTTGGCAATCAACAGTTTAACTTTTTCGGCACCACACTTTATCCGCAAGACTTAACCCTGCTTGCACTGCTATTTATGATTGCCGCCTTTGGTCTCTTTTTCCTCACCACTTTCTTAGGTCGAGTTTGGTGTGGCTACTTATGCCCGCAAACAGTGTGGACCTTTATGTATATTTGGTTCGAAGAAAAACTAGAAGGCAGCGCCAACAAACGTCGCAAGCAAGATTCAGGAAAACTCACTGCCAATCTAGCAATGCGCAAAGGCGTAAAACACTTAGCTTGGTGGGCAATTGCCCTTGCTACCGGCTTCACCTTTACCGGTTATTTTGTACCGATCAAAGACCTAGTAGTTGGCTTCTTCACCTTTAATGCCGAATTCTGGCCGGTATTCTGGGTTCTATTTTTCGCCGGTTGTACTTACGCCAACGCAGGTTGGATGCGCTCGATTATGTGTGTTCACATGTGTCCTTACGCTCGTTTCCAATCAGCTATGTTCGACAAAGATACCTTTATCGTCGGCTACGATAGCAAACGTGGCGAAACGCGAGGCCCTCGTTCACGAAAAGCCGATCACAAAGCTCTGGGCTTAGGTGACTGTATTGACTGTGACCTTTGTGTTCAGGTTTGCCCAACCGGTATCGATATCCGTGACGGCCTACAGTATGAATGTATTAACTGTGGTGCTTGTATTGATGCCTGTGACAAAACCATGGATCGCATGGGCTATGAAAAAGGCCTGATTAGCTACACCACAGAGCACCGTCTCTCTGGCAAGCATACTAAGGTCGCGCGTCCAAAACTGCTCGGTTATGGCGCGGTACTGTTAGTGATGATTGGCTTGTTCTTTGTTCAGGTTGCCAGTGTCGACCCAGCAGGATTGAGCGTTCTTCGTGACCGTAATCAGTTGTTCAGAGTCAATGGCTTAGGTGAGGTAGAGAATACCTACACCCTGAAAATCATTAATAAGACTCAACAAGACCAAGAGTACAAACTCAGTGTTGAAGGCCTAAGTGATGTCTCTTGGTATGGCAAACAAACTATTCAAGTTGAACCGGGTGAAGTCCTTAACCTACCAATGAGTTTAGGCGTCAATCCTGACAATCTCAGCTCTTCAGTTTCAACAATTCAGTTTATACTGTCCGATAGCGAAGACTTCACTATTG
The DNA here is from genome assembly GCF_059833805.1 of Vibrio sp. R10-SF1-ISO8. Lineage (NCBI taxonomy): Bacteria > Pseudomonadati > Pseudomonadota > Gammaproteobacteria > Vibrionales > Vibrionaceae > Vibrio > Vibrio sp. R10-SF1-ISO8. The sequence continues at coordinate 19,719 of NZ_JCBDHL010000013.1, forward strand.
AGGTAGAAAGCCGCTTTATTAAGAAACTCTAAGCGCGCTCTACTCACAGATATGGAAAGAGGCTCAGCAATGAGCCTCTTTTATTTTATGACACAGCAAGCCTTTAACTTTGATGCGTTAACGCCTGATTTTATGTGGTATGCCCTCGAAAGCATTGGTATTCGAGCGGAATCTGGATTTTTGGCTCTTAACAGCTATGAAAACCGCGTCTATCAGTTTACCGATGAAGAGCGCCAACGTTATGTGGTTAAGTTTTACCGCCCAGAGCGTTGGAGTTTAGAACAAATCCAAGAGGAACATGACTTTACTCTTGAACTGATCGAGTCTGAGATACCCGTTGCTCCACCTACAGTCATTAACGGTCAAACTCTCCACCAATATCAAGGCTACCTGTTCGCCCTATTTGCAAGTGTTGGCGGGCGCCAGTTTGAAGTCGATAACCTAGAGCAACTCGAAGGGGTTGGACGCTTTTTGGGTCGCATTCATAAAGTTGGCTCGAAGCAAGTATTCCAACACCGCCCTACCATAGGGCTCGAAGAATACGTCTATCAGCCGCGCAAGTTACTGGAGCAAACTCAGTTTATTCCGATGCATCTCGAAAATGCGTTTTTTAACGATCTCGATTTACTGATCAAATCTCTAGAAAATCACTGGGATGACTCAACCAGCCTGATTCGTCTGCATGGTGACTGCCATCCAGGAAATATTCTTTGGCGCGATGGCCCGATGTTTGTTGACCTAGATGATTCTCGTAACGGTCCTGCTATTCAAGACTTGTGGATGCTGCTCAACGGTGAGCGAGCAGACAAGCTGATGCAGTTAGAGATTCTGCTAGAGGCGTATCAGGAGTTTAACGACTTCAACAGCAATCAATTGAAACTAATTGAGCCACTGCGCGGTCTACGTATGGTGCACTATATGGCATGGTTAGCAAAACGGTGGCAAGATCCTGCTTTTCCTCTCGCTTTCCCTTGGTTCAATGATCCAAAATACTGGGAGAGTCAGGTGCTTGCTTTTAAAGAGCAGATTTCTGCACTGGATGAGCCACCACTTTCACTTATGCCACAGTGGTAAGAAAACCGACAATATGGAGTCAAGAATGAAAAAGCTGTTTGCACTAGTTGCCACACTGATGTTGAGCCTATCTGCTCACGCTGCGCAGTTCAACCAAGGTGAGCACTACAAGGTGCTGGATTTAGAAGCCTCAAAGAAACCGACCGTAACGGAGTTTTTCTCTTTCTACTGCCCACACTGTCACTCGTTCGAGCCTATCATTCAGCAGCTTAAAACTAAGCTACCTAAAGATGCCAAGTTCCAGAAAAATCATGTTTCTTTTATGGGCGGCAACATGGGTGAGTCGATGAGCAAAGCTTACGCGACCATGATTGTACTGAAAGTAGAAGACAAGATGACACCCGTGCTATTTAACCGCATTCACAACATGCGCAAAGCACCTAAGAATGATGAAGAACTGCGTCAGATCTTCTTGGATGAAGGTGTCGACGCGAAGAAGTTCGACGCAGCATTTAACGGTTTTGCGGTAGATTCAATGGTTCGTCGCTTCGACAAACAGTTTAAAAACAGCGGTCTATCAGGTGTTCCAGCGGTTATTGTTAACAACAAGTACTTAGTTGAAGCAGGCTCAATCACCTCTCTGGATGAATACTTTGCCTTAGTCAATTACTTACTAACGCTAAAATAGTCACCAAGTAAAAAGGGAGCAAACGCTCCCTTTTTTATTCTTTAAATTTAATCACTTATCTTGGTGTACTTGCTGTAGCAATTCATCTTTCTGTTGCCAAACATCGCCTAACCACTGCTGAAATTGGCGCTTGTATGGCTTGTCATTAAAGTAATCGCCTCGCACTTGCTCATCCACAGGCAAGACTTTGGTGCGAACAACGATCTTGGTCATACGGCCCATAAGAGCATCTTTAAACGGTTTTTGTGTATTGTCAGGATACGCTAACGTGACATCAATAATGCTCTCAAACTGATCGCCCATCGCTGCGAGCGTATAGGCTATCCCACCCGTTTTAGGCTGCAGAAGATATTGATAACCCGCTTTGCTTTTACGCTGCTTGTCTTGGGTAAAGCGTGTCCCTTCCACATAGTTTACAACCGTTGTAGGGGTGTGCTTGAACTTAGCACATGAACGACGAGTGGTTGCCAAATCCTGCCCACGCTTCTCCGGATGACGAATCAGATATTCGCGTGAATAGCGACGCATGAATGGCATATCGAGAGCCCAACAAGCCATACCGATGAAAGGCACATAGAGCAGTTGCTGCTTAAGAAAAAATTTTGGCATCGGAATGCGATCTTTGAACACGCAGCACAGTACAACAATATCTGTCCAGCTAAGGTGGTTACTGATCATCAAGTACCAGCCATCTTTTTTCAGTTCGTCACCGCCTTGAATATCCCACTCAATTCGGTTCGAAACGTTAAGAATGGCAGAGTTTATTGTTGCCCAAAGCCACATGATCTTATTGGCAAGCTGAGTGCCCTTTGCTTTAAGTGCGGCACTTGGCAAAACAAACTTAAAAACGGCCACAACGCAGATCGCTATCGAGCAAACTGCGGAGTTCAAGATGACCAAACTAACATTCAGAACAAGGAGTAAATGTGCCAACATACGCTTAATAAGTGAGATTTAATGAAAAATTTATAAACATTCATTTATGAATAATAAAACAGCGTGTAATTATACAAGCCATTGGAAAGTTTGAAACTAATCTAACTATGGTCAGAGTTGTTAGAGCACACTTCGACCTCAAGGCAATCAGTCACTAGGTTTACACCATGGAGAACCCGTAATGACCACAAAACCAACCCTTATTGCGCTTGCTGTACTGAGCACAGCACCAGCAATGGCCCAGCTCTCCGATTCTGCGGGGATCAGCGGCGAAGTCTCACTCAGTGCCGGTTATACCTCTTCAACCTCTAACTTTAATACCGACACTAACGCGACCATTACGGACAATACGCAGAAAGGTCAAAGTGATAGCAGTGTCTTAGCGCTGCCGCTAGGTAGCATTGCTTATACGTTTGGTAGTCAACTCGACAAGCAGTTCTATGCAGGTACATCTCGTGAAGATATTGCCATCGGTACCTTAGCGTTAGAATTAGGCTATAAGCAACAATTGGCCAATGGAACAGTGATTGATGCCTCTTTCCTACCGACCATTATGTCTGGCGAGACTTGGGCCGATCCCTTCCAAACTAACGCTGCTCGTAGTGTTACCGATGAAAAAGGTAACGCGTACCGACTTAAATTTAGCAATATTGCTAACTCTGGTTTTAGTCTAGATACCGCATACGCAGTCAAAGATATTGAGAATGAGCAATCTGGTCATTCCGATCCTAATATCAACAGCGATTTACTGCGACGTGACGCGACATCGATCTATGTAAAAGGTAGTTATCGCATTCCCGTCGACCGTACTATGTTCTTAGTGCCATCACTGACTTACATTAAAACGGATGCCGACGGTGATGCGAACTCTCTCACCTCTTGGGGCGGCGAGCTTTCGCTGTTTAAAGTCATCAATCGCCATCAGTTCGCGCTTACCGCGAGCTACACCAGCAAAGGTTATGATGCGTCACACCCTGTCTACAACAAGGTTCGTGACGATGACGAGTTAAGTCTCTTTGCGGCCTATGAATATCAACAGTTTATGGGTTGGCAAGATTGGTCTTTGATCTCTTTTGCGGGTTATGGCCAAACCGATTCAAACATCGATTTCTACGATGAAGACCAGATGATCTTCTCTGTCGGTGTTAACTACCAGTTCTGAATTCACTAGCCCGCAAATGCGGGCTTTTTTACACCGCCTGCGCGGTCAACTGTCGCAACAAGCGATCCATCGCTCGGTAGCCTAGTGCTTCAGCAATATGATTACGCTCAATATGGTTTGCCCCTTCTAAGTCAGCAATGGTACGTGCGACCTTGATAATACGATGGTAAGCGCGAATCGAAAGCCCCAGTCGATGCAATGCGGTTTCCAAGAACTGGGCATCTTGTTTGTGTAAAGGGCAGTAGCGCTCAATTTCTCGGCTGCCTAGCAAGGCGTTCACCTTACTCGCTCGCGACAACATTTTCTCACGCGCTATCAATACTCTATCTCGCACAATCTGAGTCGATTCGCCTCTTTCGCCCCCTTCCGCTAACGTCCCCTTTGGCAAAGCAGGGATTTCCAGAGACATATCAAAGCGATCAAGTAATGGACCAGATAAACGGCTTAAGTAGCGCAGAATAGTTTGCGGATTGGCTCGCGACTGGTTGCCTTCGTAGTATCCAGTGGGGCTTGGGTTGAGTGCCCCAACGAGCTGAAATCTCGCGGGAAAGCGGGTCTTGCCTTGGGCTCGCGAGATAATAATCTCCCCAGATTCCAGTGGTTCACGCAATGAATCAAGTACCTTGCGTTCGAACTCGGGCATCTCATCGAGAAACAACAGCCCATTGTGCGCCAAAGAGATCTCTCCTGGCCTAGGGATAGAGCCTCCCCCCACCAGTGCCGCCATCGAGCTTGAATGATGCGGAGCGCGAAAAGGACGCTGCTTCCAATTGTGGGCATTGATTTCTTGTTGGGTCAGTGAAGCTACCGAAGCCGATTCAAGCGCCTCACTATCTGACATATCGGGTAGCAAGTCGCATAAACGCGAAGCCAACATGGTTTTTCCTGTCCCCGGCGGGCCAAGAAACAACAAGTTGTGATTGCCTGCGGCAGCAATCTCTAAAGCGCGCTTGCCTTGCTGCTGCCCGATTATATCTTGCAGATCTCTCAGGCTACTCGGTGCTGCACAAACTTGCGCGGTTTGATGTAGTGAGAGCTTTTGTTGTCCACAAAGGTCGGCACACACTTCAAGTAAGCTTTGCGCCGATTTATGTCTTTCAGCACCAACTAAAGCTGCCTGATCACCATTGCTATGGGGAACCACTAAACTGCGCTCAACTCGATTGGCAGCCAATGCCGCGGGTAACACACCTTTCACCCTTCTCAGCTCTCCAGATAAAGCAAGCTCGCCAATAAACTCTTGATTATTTAGCTCATTAACAGGAATCTGCTCCGACGCCGCTAAAATACCTAATGCAATCGG
>NZ_JCBDHL010000014.1:0-15276 GCF_059833805.1 Vibrio sp. R10-SF1-ISO8
GTAAGGAGAATCCCATGTCACGTTCACTGTGTAATTCGCTCATTGTATTTCTTTTAAGTTGCTGTTTTGCTTCCAGTTAATCTCTAATTTATACAATTAATAAAGGCTGCGTTTTCGCATTTCGATTAGTTGTTTAAAAACATTACTTATCGCTCGCTGCGTGCAAAATGTGCGTTGATTGGCGCTGCCGATGAGTCTGGAAATAAAAAAAGAAAATAACTATCAACCTCCTCAACGGATTTCGAAGGAAGATCACATGTACAGCACCTATTCATTTCGTCAGTTACTGCACGCTCAGTTTATGGACCTCAATGAAGCCGCCGCGTTTTTTCACGTTCAACCGTATACCGTGACGCGCTGGATCAATGGCTATTCATCGATTAATCCCATGGCTGAAAAATTGCTTCATCTTAAGGCTCGCGGCTATTTACCGCTGGATACACGTTGGGACGGTTTTCGCGTCCATGAAGAACGCGCCACGCTCATTACGCCCGAACGCCGCGAGTTTAGCCCCAAAGAATTGCTAGCGTTTGGCTACTGGCGTGATGAACATCGTCAGTTTGTTGAGTTACACGGTCACATTGATAATCCCAAGAAGTATCCACCGAAGGAAAATAAGTGGCCTTTTTCGGGTGGCGGCTACCGACGTAAACTGCGGCTTTGGGTGCCCAGCAAATTTAAATGACTCACGTCAGGCTAAATTTTGCAGTGATTCTTGCTTTGTCACTCGACTCATATCTCGCTCACGACTCTGTAAGAATATTTGCTTTCTATATACAGTGTCGGTAAGAAGAATTCATGGAGTAAACAATGCCGTTATATTGTGTCACCAATTGGCGCGACTATTCACTCATTACTGCCAAATCTCCGATGGCGGCCATTCAATCCCTCTATGGCCGTCATTACGAACTTATGGACAATCAAACACTTACGCAAGACTGTGTGGTGCATGTAATGTGCTGCGAATATCATGGCTATGTCGAATCGATTCTAGAGCGCATGCACCGTGATATTGACCGCGTGCTGTGGCTAGACATGTACCAAAATACGTTACGCTTTCAGTCAACTTGCAAATCTCTATCTATACATTAGAATAACTGTATATACATACAGTTATTCTAATTATGCAGTTTAGATATGTGAAAAGTCACGTTGGCCAACGTGTCGATGATAAGGGTCATGATCACCGCGGTCGCACTATCCAAGTGCCCTGCTTGCTTAGAGACGGGACGACCAAAGAAGCCCTATTTCGCGGCTCCATTGATGTGAATGAATGCGACAACTACCAACGGGTCAAGCTGGTTGGTTTCACGAGCTATAGCCCGGATGATGGTCAAACTTGGATCAAACTTGAAACCCACTCGTACCTGGTGGGCGTTCGGATCTGGGATGAGCATTACATCGTGCTATACGACGGTTTACCCAAAGCCTTCACCTACGATCCCAAAGGTCCAACACGCTATTACAACAATGTGGTGCCTTTACCCGTGAATAAGCCCTAGCCAATCACACTGCCTTGAGACGCTTGTGTGATGACTCTTCGTCAAGCATGATCTTTATTCCTAATCCTCACTATGAGATAGTCAACGGTTTGCATTGATGCTATACCAACCCTTCACGACCACACACTGAGGACCGAAGTGATGGCGGAACTGGGTTACTGCTCAATCAACAATCTGCAACTGTCGTCGGAATCGCTTGACGCTGTTGCCGAGATAAAAGACATCATGGAAGATGGTAACATGCTCGCGTATTCGGTTGGCGCCGTGCCGTTGTTCGATCTCTTCCTCGGTAAGCAAAAGCCGGCTGAGACGTTAATTAGCATTGCGGGCTACGATTGGGTCGAGTTTTCTGAGGTGTTGTCCTCAGTGAACAGCATCGTTAAAAACCGAATTTACGGTATTGCTGAGCCGTTAAGCTGGCGAACTCATGGAGAAGAAGGTGAATTTTGGAGGTGTGTATCCCGTGCGACGTTGTAGCTCCCTACTCTGCGCTTTGCTCATCAGCACTAGCGTGCACGCTGACGCGTTTCAACAAGCAATGATTGACTATGGCAATAAGCTTGAAGAATGCCGCGCCATAGCCAAGTCTAACACCGCAGATTTTCCTGTTACTGATTGGTTTTCTGGACTTGATATTCAAAGCAAGAAAAACGTGGTGCTTTATCTGTCGTTAGACAACAGTGCCCGTTGTTCTGCACAAGAAAAAGCCCACTTAATCAAAGCTGCAGAGACGGCCCCTGACCCCGCAAAAGAGCCTTTACGTTTCTTACTGGAAGAGAAGCCTTATCAAGAATACATCAAGGATCTTGACCGGGATGAAGTGCTCCGAATTCAGCAGGAGTTTTCGAAGCCATTCGACTCATATAAAGTTGGCGATAGACTAGATTTGTTGGAGTAACTCCAACTAAATCGTTTCGCAAGAAAAATAGTTATTCCCCGACATAAAGGCCATTTAAGTACTCACTAAGGCCATACTGATCTGGAAACTGACTATAATCGTCTATTCCCATTATCGCGAGGGACATTTTTAGTGGTTGAATCAATTCTAGTGGGATATCAATTTTTCTGACACAGTTAGGGCATTGCACCTCGATCGGCTCTACATTAGCTGTATGGACAGTAAACCGTCCTCTTTGGGCTGCAATTCTCCGGTTACCGTGAGGAGGTTGGATCGAAAACGGAACTTCAATCTCTGATCTTTGCATAATGATATCGGCGATATCATAGTTTACGTCATAGCTATTTGAACCATTTGCCAACCTAGTTGTGTCATATATGATCGTGTCTTGAGTACTTTCGAAGCTTAATTTATATGGGTCTAGCAACCAAATACAAGGCGAGTCAGGATTGCCTTTCAATGCAAAATATAGTGCTGTACCAAGTGATGTTGTCCAATCTAATAGTCTAGTCGGCAACCCATAATGTTGCATGTCTAATAAACTATCCCAATCATCCTTACTTTGGCCATTTATTGCTGCTGCATGAGCTTTATATTCATAAAACAGTGCTGCTTCGTTACCTATTGCTCTTCTAAACACCGTAGGTAAAAGCATATATTCAGTACTTCCGTGGCCTCGATACCAAACATGATCCGATGTGTTTGGAAGCATTTCCTCTGCATTAGATAAAACAAGTTGAAAAAATTCTTCTAAGCTCATGGTTACTACATATCCTTACTTTTTGTTTGTTCTCGCTTTTCCTCTAATACTAACCAAGTTGGAACAATGAGTTCGTGTAGCAGAGATAAAGCATCTTTTCGAGATTCAGTTCTAGGTAAAACATACGCAATATCGTTATTAGAGTCATATAGAACTAATCCTTTACTTGGCACCAAAGAAAAACCTAGCTTAGGTTGTGGTAAATCCAATAGGGTCATATTTGAGTTAGGATCTGCGACAAGATCTACCACGCACTCGATGCCATACATAACCTTTTGTACCATCTCAATATTTTTCAAAGGTATGGCTGCTGTGGTTAGACCAAGGCCCGCTGGCATAAACACTTTTCCATCGATCGTGTAAGTGGTACTTACACCTGCTTTACGCAGCTCAGACACTTCTAAATCACTCCAATTATAACCCGACGAGATACCTTTCATCTCATATGGTTCGAGTAAAAAAGGCCAGTTGCGATACAAAATCTCTAACAACTCTTTGCGTGAAAAAACTTGTTTCTTGGAATGAGGCAAAACATCAATACAAAAAATAGTATCGTTGTAGACTACTGCAAACAGCAACCAATCAGACCGTACAGCAAAGTACTCGTGACTTTTTACTTCGTCCGAAAGGTGAAAGTGAAGTATTCCCCAATCAGCAAATAATAAGTCAGTCCTGTTCGACTTTTTACTACTACTGGTGTCGTTATGTTCGATTAGTCCCTTCGACTGGAATGGGTTTATATCGCAACCACACAACGCACGATTAGCGAAAGAATTAAAGTCACGAATGACTTTTTTTGGAAAGTTACTATTAGAAATTTTTTCTTGCAGTTGCTTTGACACTAACAACTGTCTAGGGCTATTTGTTATGTAACGAGATACAAAGTCCATCCAACGCATAATTGGGTTAGCAAGCTTTTGCTCTTTTTTGGTGTACTTAAGCCCATATGAACTTATAAGTTCCTCGCAAATTAGTTCAAGATCACTAACTAGATCTTGATATAAGCAACCGCTATTTGTTTCCAAGCTTTCCTCCAATTCATAATGAATATATCTTTCAGATAAAAATATTCACTCTATTCGCTTATAGGACATGTCTCCATCTATATAAGTCATACCTGAACCTATCAGCCACTGAATATAGTACCGATTAAACTCATCGTGGTCTGGCTTGTATCGAGCACCATGTGAAACAAGCTCTAAGTTACTAATTTGAACTTTACGCGAACTTGGGCAAATTGATGCCTGCTGATAGAGAAAATCAAATAGATACTGCTTTCCGCTACGTTCAGATAAACGCCGAGAAGCTAGTTTTGTATCAATAACTTCTTTTATATTGGCCTTATCAAATGCTGACATATTAGCGCCGAAAATGACCCCTACCAGTTGGCTTGAATCGTAGTGAAACACTCTTTGTAAAGGTGAGAAATCTGACTTCCCATCTATCCAACGGCTAGGCTGATGAAGTAACAAACGCACTTCCTCCTCATATTCCCAACATAGATTTTTCGTTAACAGCTGCTTCTCTTTGTCAGAATGAAATTTAAGCCTTAGTTCTTCATTTTCAAACTCGAGACCAGTGTATGCTGAAGGCATAAGCATAAAGCCACTCATCGCCTCAATACTTGCAGAGTAGTTGATATTTTTTAAAGCTAAACTCTTTGGAACAGAACAACTGAAGTTCTTTGTAACACTGATGGAGTCTTTGGCACGCAAGTGGCATTGATGAATTGAGTTTTCTACGGGACGAAATATAAAGCAACACCCTTTATGACTCCCCGCATAGTGAGACCACATAAGCATTTCATCATTAGCTTTAGCAAATGAAACTGAATAACCTGTATTGGGTCGGTAAATCTCTAACAGTTTGTGCAGGTTGTTATATAGATTAACAAGCAATGTTGGATTCATGTCACTTTTCAGGTTCAATGAAATATAACTAATCAATGTTTGTCCATACTTTTCATATGAACTCCATAATTCCTGATAGCTGATGGGGCAAATAGAATTCAAATACTCTGCAGCAACCTTAGCTACTTTTAAATCTTCGGTTAATTTGAAAACAATCTTTACCCAAATCTCACGCTCATCTTTAGGGAAGATAAAGTTGGCTAACATATCAACAGGATCATTGAGCTCTTGCTGAGAAGCGAAGTAGAGCTCATCGTACATGAGCTCTTTAATTGTTAGTAAACCAGGAGATCTATACCGATATACGTGCATACTACCCTCGAAGAAAAAACTAAGGCTACTTTATGGGAAATAGCTAAACTAAATCACAACGCATTACATGGATTAGATACTGTAACCACAAGCTTTTAGCTCTAGGTTTACGTCTTGTTTCCAGGCTCCTGCGTCATCCATAGGAACATAAACTACACCACTAATATCGTTAGGGGTCTCTATTTGTCCCTTAACTAAAGCGCACACATTTTTACGACTGAGTTTCGCCATTAAATAGCCATGTTCGAAGACGACATTTTGTCTAGCACGGTCACGCGCAGGTACATTTGTTTCGAAGGCTCCACGTCCCTTATCACATGGGGTATATATGACAATTGCAAAGTCAGCTTCTCCGGCGTAATGCTCGATCTTTTCGATAATTGTCATACCACTGCTAGCCTGTTCATGCAGTATTACAGCTTCAAGACCGATAGTTTCTATATGTCTAGCAACCTCTTGTTTTGCAGCGTTATCGCGCCCATGAACAATGAAAACTTTACTTTTCTTTGGGGGTTGCGCACTGGAAAAAACACCTACATTTTGCGATATGGTCTGAACATTAGTTTGTATTGATGCTTGATGTGTTAAGTTCGGCTTCGCTTGTAGTGGTTCCCCAAACTCCAAATGACTTAGTAAACCTGAAAATTCGGTATCTAGAAAAGAGCGGCGCTCAGCGTAGGTTCCTAATTTGGGTTGTATAAAGTCCCAGAACGCATCCAAGTCTCGTGCTTGTTTTAACCAGCTAGGAAAGTAAGGTAACAGTTTAGCGTTACTAAGCAATTCAATCCTCAACTGTTGGTATTCACTATTTGATGACTCTTTCCCTGTCGCTCTCGATTTTAACAAAGCGCACAAGTAATTAACTTTTTCTAAATTGGTTGTTAAAAATTCAATTCCCATCTGATTGCCTGAATGCGAAATAAGAAGCCCAAATTAAAAAATTAAGTGGGCAGAAATGCAGTCATATTAATCCACACACATAATGAATTCTATTCCCAAAATTAGCAGAATACCGAGTCTATGACATTCGTCATAGTTCAATCATTTAGGCAGCCAAAACAAGAAAAACCGCCCAATCTTGAGCGGTTTTGTTTAACGTCTGCGTCGGGTCTTTCGACGCTTTCTCGTGGCAGTGGCTTTCACTACGCGTCCACCTCGTAATGTGTACCCTTTTTTGAGTTGACCGTTTTGTTTACGACCTTTGCACTTACAACATCGTTTAGCCATGAGAGTCCTCCAGTTTGCGTATCCGTTGTTCCTGGTCTTGCTGCACCTTCTTAATCCAGTGGATGTCGGTTTTGAGCGCTGCAATGGTGCCTGCGCTTGAAACGACACCAGTGATTAGAGCGATGAGCATCGCTTCGAATAGTCCCATCATTTGCCCCTGAACTTAGTCGAGAAGAATTCAAGCAGGTAGCGAACCATGGCACGCATGCCGAGGGTATCGATGACGACCGCGCCGACGACATACCAGTACGGTTCGGGGATCTTCTGCAGCGCCTGGAAGCCTTGTTCGACGTAGGGGGCGTAATCGGGAATAAAGGAAAGGATCAAGGGAATAAAGACGACTAACAATATAAACTCGTCTTTGAAGCCGCGTTCTTTGATGCTCACTTCATCAAGGCTACTGGCCTGCTCTTCGCCCTTTTGCAGTCTGCGCACCCTCGCCTGATGTTTCTCCTGGTCAAGTTCGTCTTTGCGCTTCAGGGCTTCCGCTTTATTGCGGTTATACTGCCTATAGGTTTCAAGTCCGCCATTGAACAAACTGACAATCGCACCAATCATGGGTACACCTGTCGATCGAGTTCGATGTGGGGACCATCTTTAAACGAGGTCCAATCACCACCCCAGACAATCGGCACACCGAGTTCTCTGGCCGCTTGCTTGAATGCCCAGCTCACTTGCTCGTAATAGCTGAAACCCCACGTGACGTTACCGTCCTCGTCATACACCACATAGTCAATCGCGTGACCGGTTTGGTGGCGGCTGATACGTGAATAGCCATCGAGCTGACTCGCCTTATTTTGAAAAAGCTGGAACTGCTCTTCTGCCGTTCGTTTGCCCGATGTAATCCCAAAATCAAACGGACTGAGCTCTAACGCGCGCCTGACCACGTTTTTTAAGTCGTGATGGACACCAATCAATTTCGTTTCGCTGCGCACCGACAACGCAAAACCGCTGACGGCTTTATCGACCTGTTTTTTGTTCATCAGATACACTCCCAGGCTAACCGTTAATAAGAGGGGGAATGCCCACCGCATCGGGCACCTCCTGTTTGAAGATCAAACGCGTTTCAATTCGTGAGACCAGCGCTAAACTGCTCACCACTTGCAGCTCATCGGCCCCTTTGGGCTTAATGAGGGTCATCGGATAGTGATGATCGACACCGGCGGCGAAAGACAGATACAAATAACGACGCTCAACAATCTGGTCACCTTTCAGAAACGACAACGTCAGACTGCACAACTGCGCAGGAATCGTTTGGCGATTGCTCAGTGACGTGCGTTTAAACGACAAATCGACCAGTTCGACGTGTTCGGTAAAGTGAAATATCGCCGCATCGCCTACCGTGCCTTGTGATTCGGTGGCGATTTCAATATCAGGTTTGGCTTTTGGCGGTGGGTTATACAGCATCAACATCAGCGCATCTCCCCGACTCTGACGGTTTCCCCGTCTTTGCCTTTGACCGTGATGGCTTGGTTGGTGCTAAGTGGCAGATGACCACCGGGATTAACGACCATAAAACCCTGTACCAGGACCGACTCGGTATTGTCATCCGGCACCTGTAGAAACAACGCTTTACGCTCGGAGCTGCCGGCAATAGTCTGCTCACTGCCATCGAGCTCAAACACACCTTCATCAATGGCCGCGTAGGTGTATAACGTCACGCTAGGCGTCACGCTCAGCGTCTCGTTATCGACGTGAACGTTAAGTAATTCGTTCTGAATTTGGGCTCTGACGGCGCGTTGTATCTCGACCACACTCACCGGTCTTTGCACTTCGTGCACGACCACGGCATTCGACACGTCAACCTTCTGCGCTTGGGTTAAAATCGGCACATCACTGATTTGGTATTCAAACGTCGCGGCGTCATCGTGATGGTTTTCCAGTGTCAATTCATCAAAGGTGCTGACGTCGACCGTATCGCCTCGCTGTATTTCGGTTGGACGCAGTACATCGCTGCGTATCATCAAGGTATGAGTCGATTCACGCAGAATAAGAAACTTCCCAGCCTGTCCGGCGTTAAAGCTGAGGGTTTGATGAGGTTCGAGGGTGTGGACTTGTCTCATGAGCGGCTCCCTTTATACAACACCGCCACGGTGATGATGGTGCCGGCGATGCCGACAATCAGCGAGATGTTCTTCAGTAAGTTGTTATCCGACTCAAGGCCACCGGTTTGCTCGCGCGATTTGGCGCTGCTGGCCATCGCCAGTGCCGCTTTAGTGGTTTCGGTTTGTTGGCCCGCCATCGACTTGATCGAGTCAATCGCGTACTGGCTGACTTCGGAGGTTTCTTCAAGCGCTGAGGTGCCGAAGTTAAACGCCTCATCGACGGTGTTATTGACCGTATCGAGTGACCCTGTCACGATGATTTCATTTGAACGCAGGGTTTGCTGGCCAAAGTCGAGCGCTTCCTCGGCGAGATTGCCCGCAATGGCCATTGCACCGTGGTCGGTCATGGTCAGATTGATATCGGAATCATTGACCCCTGCGACCATAATGCCGTAGTTGTCGCGCCCTGCGGCCGCGCTACCACTGGTATTAGTGGTCGTTGTGACCGTGCTTTGTCGACTTTGTGAAGAGCTTCTGCCACCCATATCTACAAACCTTATTCGTAAAACGCGTTCATCGTCTCGGCGTTCAATCTCCTGAACCGGTAATCCCAATTTGTGGCGAATAAACCGCTCAGCGCCAGCGCGAAAGAAGTGCGCCCGTATCGAGTCAAACCCGTGGGCCCTGGCATGATTGAGCGCGCCCAATGTGCCTGCGGCCATATCACCAACTAAAGCCACCACAACCAATTCTTTGCTGCCGTCTTTGAGTCCTTCCCCCCTTAACAGCATCACGGTGTTATCAAGGCGAAAGACGTGTTCGTTACCTTGTTGAACTGCACGTTCAGCATCCTTGAAGTAATCTTTCAGTGCCGGCTTCAGTTGGTCTTTAACTCGACTCCATTGTTCACGTTGAAGACTACTTCTTAAGCGCCACATACAGGACAAGCAGTACCAACATCACGATCAGCCACCATTGGGAGCTGGTGCCACCGAGATTGATCCCACCGCCCGTAAAACCCATATTGTTGGTGGTGTTGCCCGAGGTGCCCGACATGGCAGGCCCTGACGCACCGCCTTGTAAGCCTCCACCACCGGTTAACGACGTTAATGAACCGAGCATCACAAGCCTCCTTTAAAGAAGATGATGGTGGCGATCACCGCGACCAACAGCAGGAGCTTATTTAGACCATTGCTGGCACTCAGGCCTAATACACTGCCCGCGCCAAATCCGCCTAAGACCCAAAATAGAATTGGCATCCGCGTCTCCTACTTCTTAAACGCCATCACACCAAGCAGCACCACGCTCGTTACGGCTAATGCGCCGCCGACATACCACACCATCGGATCGATACCGGATTTTGCGCCCATCGGACGCGTCACCACATTACCGGCGTTATCGACCTGCGGGTGGTTGGGCTGCTGGGTTTTGTTTGGGTTAGAGGTTTGATCGTTGGTGTCGAACAGCCAATCGGCATGTTCACCCACCGAATCGAGTGCCCCCGCGCCAAACTCCAATAAATCATCAAAAAAGCTTTTCATGGGCGCTCCTTAGGCCGCGCCACCTTGCAGCTTCTCCGGTCGCTCTAAGCGTACCGATTCGACCAAAATAGGAATGGAACCGGGTACATCTTCAGTGGTGACCGAGAACTTCAAATTCGAGCTGTGCTGCGTGGGAAACAGTTCATCAATCGAGAAACCGCGCACAATCGGATCGAAGTGGAAATAGCCTGATTGCGGTGTGCGTTCATTACGCTTGGCGTTGGCTTCAGCGATAAACTTGTTCGCTTCAAACTCTTTGACGAAGTCGCGCTCAATCTCCAGCTTGGTGATCTTGTCGTGCATAAAGTGCATGCGGCGAATACTGATGAGTGGACTGGCGATCAGGTTGGTGAACTCGTTGACGCCTGCCGCATTGGCGGGCATAGTTTCGCGTTTGACCAACGGCACCACGACGCGCATCGCTTGCGCGTTACTCACCCAAGCATGTACTTGGATCGTGAGTGGATCCGCATCTGCGCGCTTGTTACGGAACTGGATATCAAGGTGAATGTTGTCACCCAGCTCTGTGACTAAGCCGGTGTAGCGCACCCCGTTTTTGGTTCTGGCCACGACATCGCTGAACGGGATGATAAAGTGTCCCGACGTCGCATCACGACGTTTGTATCGCTCAAGCATCAACAGCTCTTCACCGGTCAACACGTAGATTTCCTCAGCGTTCAAAGTGATGGAAATTCGCGTCATGTCCTGCGCGTCGGCGTTGGTTTCAAGCACCAGTTCGTGATACGTCGGGCCATTGGGAATAGGCAGTGTGCCTTTTTGTCCCCAAGCGGCGCCGACCATGGAGTTAAGTTTGATTGGTTTGACTGACATAGCGCCCCCTTAGAACCAACCGGACTTGCCAAGAAGCTTATCTAGTCCACCAACTTTATTGTTGACGGCCAAGATGATCGCCCCTGTCGTCAAAGCTGATACGCCAGCAATGATGGCAACGTTACGAGCATTCAATCGCATAGTGACATCCTCATTGAAATGGATGCTCTGACCCTAGGGCGCCTATGAGGGATTGGATAGAGAGTGAAACCTATTAGGCAGACACTCTAACCTAATAGGTTTCAGCCTTACCGTGCAGGGTAGATTTTGCCCTGACGATGGTTACCGATACCGGGGCTTTTGAGGATGTAATCGGCGTACTTACCTGTCCCTAAATGCTCCCGCTCATGACAGCCTTTCAGCGCGAGGATCGACTCGTACGGCACATCGTAATAATCAGCGATATAGCGCGCGTTACGTTTCGAACTGACCGCCCCAATGTAGATGTGCTTCGATTCATCGAGCACGGTTTTTGGCACTTCCTGACTGCGCTGAAAGGTCGCGTGCATCACCAGACCAAAGCCGCGGCCACCGGTCCACAGCTCGCCCGCCACGCCATCGAGTTTGGCGGTGTTGTTGGTGCATTTGGCCAGCTCCTCAATCACACAGTGCAACTCGTGCGCGTGTTGGCCATCGCCCAATGACCACACCATCTGGGCAAAGCGCTCAAGGTTATCGCGGCTACGCTCCTGATTCACAAGCGCCAAACGAAACGGCTTGCGCTGCTTTCGCCCATACCAGGCGCGCTGATAGAACTCAGAGAACGACGCACACGGCACGACTTTTAACCCTTCGAGCCGCTGCTCTGAATGCTCCGCGTACGGATCAAACATCACCACCTGAGCCGACTTGGGGATCAGCTTGAGCTTGCGAATCGCCGTGGTTTTACAGCTGCCTGTGGTGCCCATGTAACACACGTGCTGCGCATTGAGGGCGTTATTCTTGTTGATCGGACTCGGCAGCTTCATCCGTCTCTCCTTGCGCTTGATTGGCTTCCTTCGCCACTTTGGCTGCTAACAACGCTTTCTCTTGACGCAGTCGACGCACCTGAAGCGTACAACCGCCGACCAAGGTGCACGACGCCATGGCAAAGACCAGCTCTTTTTCATATTCAGCAAACCACGCAAAACCGGCCGGTCCGTACTTTTGCAGCATTGGCGTGGCCGCATCGAGCCACTTGTTACCGACGTTCTCATCAATTTCAAACGGCACATCAAACGCCGCACCGACGCTGAACTCGACAATGCCTAAGCCATAACCCAACATTTGGCGCGAGGTCTCCGGATCAAAGCTGGCTTCTTCCTGCTCGTCGGTGTCGCTTTCGGCCTGTTCAATCATGTGCTCTTCTTGCTGCATCTCATCGATGGCCGCTTGCGCGGTGAGATCGCGCTCATCGACCGGTGCCGTGACTTCTGGCTCATTGGTTTGGCTCATGGCTCGGCTCCTTCTTCGTCGTCAGCAAGACAAACAGCAACGCGCAGCCGCCAACAAAGGCTAATGCGCCCGCGACGGTTCGTTTGGTTATCTTGGTCGGTTTCGGCTCGGTTATCGGATTTACCTCACAAGCCCCGTCGTGATTGGGTTCGTGCGGTTTAGTATCGGTTACCGAGTGCGGTTTTTGCGGGGTACTGTTTTTATACCCAGTATTAACCTCTTCGCGAGTCGGTTTCATGTGGTTAGTTAACCAGTCTTGAAACGGTTTGCCCGCGCTTTGATTGGCTTTGCAGTTGGGGCAAATGGTGTAGAGCTGACCCAGTCGGCGCTTGTTCTTGGGTGGATCGCCGCCTTCGAGCACGCGATGTTCCCCGACCGCATGCACGGTACACACTTCGCCGCAACCCTGCGTCGGACAGGCAATGTAACCTTTGATGGGATTCTTACTGGCCATGCTGCGCCTCCTCAAGCTCAGTGAGCCGCTGATGGAAGTTCAAGGTAATGGCTTTAATGGTAGTGACGGTGGTGTCGATGTGGCTTTTGGCCTGCTCGGCGGCCTGAATGGCGACCATCGGTTTTTTAAACGCAGGAATGCTTGACCAGTCTGGCGCAGATTGAGCCAGCGCCTGCTCGATGTCATCGAGTTTGGCCATTAAGTCGGCAAACTCTTGTTGTCTGATTGTCATACTGACCTCTGTCTCACGACGTTGGTGAATGGGTGCCCCTGTCTCACGACGTTAGCTCTTTGATTATGACGATTAATAAGCCACTTTCAATAGTTAGTACCAATTAAATTCCACCTTCTTGCCAGACCGTCGCGCAGCGACACACACGGCGGTGGTGCATCGTCGTTCACTACGGCTTATCACGGTGCTAACGCAGTCACCGCGTGGTCTAGGCGTCAGCTCGCTGGCGAGCAAGATACGCCGCTTCCTTATAGTTATCCCCGTTTTTAACGGGGTAACACTTATCATCACTATTATCTTTCTTTAGAAAGATCACTAGTCGTAGACTATGGATCAAACCGTTAAGATCCAGTTTCATGGAGCAGTTAATATGACAAACCACCGCTTAGTCACCGCGTTATCCACAGAAACGGTGGATGACTGTGATAAAACGGTCATAAAAGCCGCGATTAAACCGAATTAAGGTCGGTTTTTCAGGGATTTAGCGTGTTACAGACGGATCGAGGCTAAGCTGGTGGATCAAAGATTGTGTGGGGATTGGTCGTGACGACGGGCGAACTTACGTAGCAAGGTGATAGGCGTCAGCAGGTAACGAACATGGACGCCGGTGCGTGAGGCCATGCGCTTGATGGAGTCACTGGCGGCCGCCCTCGCCTTAAGCATCGCGTCGGTCAGACCCAGATCGGCAAAATAGCGCTCTGTGATGCGCTTAATCGACGCTAAGCCGTACCACTCACCGTTTTCATTGTGTCGCGGCTGGGTGGACGTTAGCCAACCGCGCTGCTTAGCAAACGACACACACTGTTTGACTCGCCAAACGGGTAATCCCGTCCCTTCGGCCACATTGGCCCAAGTACGCAGCAGGAAACCACGTTGAGTGGCTACCCCAACCTTACGCGTACGCAACTCAAGCTCACTAACGAGATAGTCCATCACGGAAGCGATATCGCGCAGGAACTGGCGCTGCGTGGCTTTGCCAGACACCGACAATAAATAGGCATAGCGTGAAGGATCTTGAAGCAACAATGACCAGCGTGATCGATTCAGCGCCGCTAACGGTCGTTCGCGTCGGGTAAACGTGGAAGCATTCATTGCAGTGTCGGGCTCGCCATCTCACGCACATTAGAAACCATGACCAAACCGACAAATCGCTCAAGTTCGTCCGTCAGTGGTGACACCTTGTTCACACTGCCTGCATGGGATTCGGCAATGGAATAACTGTACTGCATCGCATAGTTGGCCATCTCACGAGCTAGGCCATTAAACTGCTTGGATGGTGTCAGCAAATCACAACCCAGAATCAGTATCGGCGTGATAATGTTTGCTTGGGTAAGATGATCCCCAGTCACGGCTTCGATGTCGCGTCCAGTTTTAATAGCTGCAGTCAGATGCGCCATACACACCTCAACAATTTTGTACTCTTCCATGCTTTTTCTCCTTTATCACCCGCTCTGTTATTCGCCGTAATTGACCATGTT
The DNA here is from genome assembly GCF_059833805.1 of Vibrio sp. R10-SF1-ISO8. Classification (NCBI taxonomy): domain Bacteria; kingdom Pseudomonadati; phylum Pseudomonadota; class Gammaproteobacteria; order Vibrionales; family Vibrionaceae; genus Vibrio; species Vibrio sp. R10-SF1-ISO8. Next base: position 14,625 of record NZ_JCBDHL010000014.1, read on the forward strand.
TTTTCTCACGCTGGGCATAACGTTTAATCAGAAGATGAATTTTGATCCTTTGATTCTTGCGAACAGGCATGGCTTCCTTCCTGCAATTGATATAGCCTTCTCAATGTGGCAATCACGAGCCTAAGGCTCGATTCCAAGTGACCACTTTTGGCACTGGATTCTGCTTCATCAAGCGCAATCTCGATTTCAGTTTTTCGCGCTACCATCACGCCTCCTCAATGCCGCCAAGCCTTGGATGTACATCACTTTACGAGAAGATTTTTGATACTGGCAAGCATGCCCCGTATAGCGTTTTGCCGTTTTTTGTACATACAATGAGCATCAGGAGGGACGTTCAATGGAACGCTTTACTTATGAGAATGCACTGCTCAATCGCGTAAAAGCCAAGTTTGGATTAGATTCTGAATATCAATTGGCGAAAAAGTTGGGAGTTGACCAGTCCACCGTCAGAAATTGGCGAAATGGTCGAAACTCAATAGATTGGGATCTTGCGTTTCGTATTGCTGATCTCCTTGGTGAATCCGATCAAAATGTGGTTTGGGGGATTATCACCAACAAAATCAAAAATAGGCGTGTAGTCAAGGTGTTAGAGGATTTTAGACCTTTAATATAAGCTTATTTTCCTTTCTAACCACATATACATAATGCGCAC
>NZ_JCBDHL010000015.1:0-210014 GCF_059833805.1 Vibrio sp. R10-SF1-ISO8
AACGGCGGCCGTAACTATAACGGTCCTAAGGTAGCGAAATTCCTTGTCGGGTAAGTTCCGACCTGCACGAATGGCGTAATGATGGCCACGCTGTCTCCACCCGAGACTCAGTGAAATTGAAATCGCTGTGAAGATGCAGTGTACCCGCGGCTAGACGGAAAGACCCCGTGAACCTTTACTACAGCTTGGCACTGAACATTGACCCTACATGTGTAGGATAGGTGGGAGGCTTTGAAACCGGTACGCCAGTATCGGCGGAGCCGTCCTTGAAATACCACCCTTGTAGTGTTGATGTTCTAACTTAGACCCGTTATCCGGGTTGAGGACAGTGCCTGGTGGGTAGTTTGACTGGGGCGGTCTCCTCCCAAAGAGTAACGGAGGAGCACGAAGGTGGGCTAATCACGGTTGGACATCGTGAGGTTAGTGCAATGGCATAAGCCCGCTTGACTGCGAGAATGACAATTCGAGCAGGTGCGAAAGCAGGTCATAGTGATCCGGTGGTTCTGTATGGAAGGGCCATCGCTCAACGGATAAAAGGTACTCCGGGGATAACAGGCTGATACCGCCCAAGAGTTCATATCGACGGCGGTGTTTGGCACCTCGATGTCGGCTCATCACATCCTGGGGCTGAAGTCGGTCCCAAGGGTATGGCTGTTCGCCATTTAAAGTGGTACGCGAGCTGGGTTTAGAACGTCGTGAGACAGTTCGGTCCCTATCTGCCGTGGGCGTTGGAAGATTGAAGGGGGCTGCTCCTAGTACGAGAGGACCGGAGTGGACGAACCTCTGGTGTTCGGGTTGTGTCGCCAGACGCATTGCCCGGTAGCTAAGTTCGGAATCGATAACCGCTGAAAGCATCTAAGCGGGAAGCGAGCCCTGAGATGAGTCTTCCCTGACCCCTTGAGGGTCCTAAAGGGTTGTTCGAGACTAGAACGTTGATAGGCAGGGTGTGTAAGCGTTGTGAGGCGTTGAGCTAACCTGTACTAATTGCCCGTGAGGCTTAACCATACAACACCCAAAGGGTTTTGATGGACTCAAAGCAAGAACTTTGAATGTGTAACTACAGAACTTAATAACAGCTTTCCGAATTAAAGAATTTGCTTGGCGACCATAGCGATTTGGACCCACCTGATTCCATGCCGAACTCAGAAGTGAAACGAATTAGCGCCGATGGTAGTGTGGGGCTTCCCCATGTGAGAGTAGGACATCGCCAGGCTTTAAATTTAGACTTTAGGTCTAACCAGTGCGGAGCGGTAGTTCAGTTGGTTAGAATACCGGCCTGTCACGCCGGGGGTCGCGGGTTCGAGTCCCGTCCGCTCCGCCACTTATTCCAGACCTCAGCAGCAATGCTGAGGTCTTTTTGTATCTACGGGATTATTTTGGTCTGCGACCAACGAGTCCCGCTTGCCCGCAAGCCCGGCCGACCCGCCACTTATTAAGAAAGCCTAGTCTTACGACTAGGCTTTCGTCGTTTTGGAAGCCCGTTGCTATCGCAACGGGCTTCTTGCTTTTATGGGAGAGATGGAACGGACTGCGTCCTCGGGAACGCTTCGCTATAGATGCGAGAACAGGCTTCGCCCTACGAGAGGTAACTGTTGAAATTAAGTTGGTAGAGCCGATGATTTAGAAGGTGTTGACAGCACTCGTCTCCTAAAAGACACAATTTTCCAGTTCTCCAGTTCTCCAGTTCTCCAGTTCTCCAGTTCTCCAGTTCTCCAGTTCTCCAGTTCTCCAGTTCTCCAGTTCTCCAGTTCTCCAGTTCTCCAGTTCTCCAGTTCTCCAGTTCTCCAGTTCTCCAGTTCTCCAGTTCTCCAGTTCTCCAGTTCTCCAGTTCTCCAGTTCTCCAGTTCTCCAGTTCTCCGTAGGACGAAGTCCGTTCCCGCCTCCTGCTCTTTACCAAACAAAAAAGGCCAGCAGCAGCTGACCTTCTATGATTTTGATGTTCACCTATTAAAGAATGATATCTCTTACTTCAGGATCTTTACGCTCAAGGTAGTGAGTCGATTTAATACGACGAATAGTACGGCATCGACCACGGATTAACAGAGTTTCAGTCGTAGCGATATTACCTTGGCGAGAGATACCTTCAAGTAGGTCTCCTTTAGTAATGCCAGTTGCAGAGAATACAACGTTATCGCTACGTGCCATGTCTTCCATCTTAAGTACGACATTCGCTTTCACGCCCATTTCTTCGCAGCGTTTAAGCTCTGCAGCGCCATAGATGCGGTTTTCTTCACTATCACCTTTCACTTCATGGCGAGGTAGTAGTTGACCATGCATATCACCGTCTAAAGCGCGAATGACAGCTGCTGAAACAACACCTTCAGGAGCGCCACCGATACAGTACATGACGTCGACTTCGCTATCAGGCATACAAGTTAGAATAGACGCAGCAACATCGCCATCTGGCACAGCAAAGACGCGAACACCCATTGCCTGCATTTCTGCGATAACCTCATCGTGACGAGGCTTTGCTAAGGTAATGACCACAAGTGTATCTAGAGTCTTGTTCAGCGCTTGCGCGATGTTCTCTAGGTTTTCTTTGAGGGGTTTATTGAGGTCAATACAGCCTTTTGCACCAGGGCCAACAACTAACTTCTCCATGTACATGTCTGGAGCTTTAAGGAAGCTGCCTTTTTCACCGGCAGCTAGCACTGCTAAAGCATTAGATTGACCCATTGCAGTCATACGCGTGCCTTCAATAGGATCGACGGCGATGTCTACTTCGTCTCCACCAATACCTACGTTTTCACCAATGTACAGCATTGGCGCATCGTCGATTTCGCCCTCACCGATCACGATCTCTCCACTGATCTCGGTTTTATTAAGTAAGCTGCGCATGACTTCAACAGCAGCGCCATCTGCTGCGTTCTTATCGCCGCGGCCAAGCCACTTGTAACCTGCTAAAGCTGCACCCTCGGTAACTCGAGAAAATGACATTGCTAAATCGCGTTTCATGAAGACTCCAAAGTGTTAGGAAAGAGAGAAAAACAAAAACGGCAGGATCTTATCATATCAGAAAGGAAACGTTTGCCTTTTTGCTCGAACAGCCATTGAACTGGATCAATCTAACAGGTTAAATTAACAAATAGATGTCGCTCGCTTGAGGGATGTAAGGCCGTTGTCAATTTACGCTGTTTTTTTAATCGAATGGCAAAAAAACTACAATATAGGGCGTGTTTATCCGCTCTCGGCTGAGTAGAATGGTTGCAAATGGTTTTGGAACATAGGTGACCGAAACCTTCTCCGAATAATAGATAGGTAGGCTAAGATGTCTTTTGAAGTATTAGAACAACTAGAAGCAAAAATCCAAACTGCAGTAGATACAATTGCTCTTCTACAAATGGAAGTTGAAGAACTGAAAGAAGAGAAAGAAAAGCTAGCAACTGAAGCAAACGAACTACGTAGCAATCGTGAAGAGCTAGAACAAAAAGCTCAGCAAATGCAGCAAGAGCACTCTGCTTGGCAAGAGCGCATCCGTAGCCTACTTGGCAAAATGGATGAAGTAGAGTAATCACTACTCGAATAAAAAAGGCTGAACTCAGGTTCAGCCTTTTTGCTTTCTATGTACAAAAATGACCAAGCAATAATTGGTCATTTTTGAATATTGCCTATGCTTTAGGGCGAACGCCTAAAGTGTGGCACAGGGCGTAAGTCATTTCCGCACGGTTTAGAGTGTAGAAATGGAAATCCTTAACCCCTTCACGACTCAATGTACGCACCATATCAATCGCTTGGCTTGCTCCAACTAGCTGCCTTGTCGTTGGATCATCGTCCAAACCTTCAAACTGCTTAGCCATCCATCCCGGAACTTTAACGTTGTTCTGCGCTGCAAAGCGAGAAGCTTGCTTGAAATTCGAAACAGGTAAAATACCAGGAACAATTTCAACATCAATTCCTGCCGCCACGCAGCGGTCACGGAATCGCAAGTAACTCTCTACGTCAAAGAAGAACTGAGTGATAGCTCGGTTCGCACCTGCATCTACCTTACGTTTTAGGTTAAGTAGGTCAGCTTGAGCGCTTTTTGCTTCTGGGTGAACTTCAGGGAAAGCCGCCACTGAGATATCGAAGTCATGACGCTCTTTTAGTAGCGTGACGAGATCAGAAGCATACATTTCAGGCTTACCACCACCTGGGGGAATATCACCACGCAGCGCGACAATACTTTGAATACCATTTGCCCAGTAGTCATCGGCGATTTGGATAAGCTCTTCGCGTGAGGCATCTATACAGGTTAAGTGCGGTGCGGCAACCAGACCTGTTTGATCTTTGATCTCTTTGATAATCGAGTGTGTTCTATCTCGCTCACCGGAGTTAGCACCATAGGTAACCGAAACAAATTTTGGTTGTAGAGTCTTAAGGCGGTGCACAGAGTTCCAAAGTGTTTCTTCCATCCTTTCGCTACTAGGTGGAAAAAACTCGAATGACACGTTGATATTGTCAGATAGTTCAGCGATATTTTGATTTAAGGCGTCGATATGACTCGCGTGCGTGTATCCCATCTTACTCTCCCTGTGGCCACTCCGTGCCATAAAACTCTAAAATTTCAAATCGACGTTTAGACGTCTATATGTCTACAGAATGTAATGAATACGATTTAATGTCAATAATGTGATTATGAATATTTTTCAACTTAACCATGAGCTGACTTCAAGTTTAGTTGAATTAAATTGATGCAGGCTTGAAAGAGAATAGAGTAAAAAGGCGCTGAGGAGATCAGCGCCTTTGTGAGTTAGATTAAACTTGAGAGGAGGTTCAAATCAGATTGAATCGCACCTGCGGTGACTTCTTTGCCTGCGCCTGGGCCTCTAATAACAAGCGGGTTATCTTTATACCACTTACTCTCGATAGCGAATATATTGTCACATGGCAGCAAGTTCGCTAAAGCATGTTCTTTGCTTAGAGCTTCAACACCTACCGTTGCGGTGCCATTTTTCTCTAATCTTGCGACATAGCGAAGCACTTTATCTTCGCGCTGAGCTTTCTCAAGGCGTTCTGCGAGCAGTTCGCTTAATAGTGCACTCCTATCAAGAAATTCATCTAGAGATAGCTCTGCGAGCTCTGTAGGCACCAAACTTTCAACTTTTACCGCTTCTGGCTCCAATGCAAGGCCTGACTCGCGCGCGAGGATGACGAGTTTACGCATAACGTCTGAACCGTCTAAGTCACTGCGCGGGTCGGGTTCAGTTAAACCTTGTTGCCACGCTAGGTCTACCAGCTCGGCGAAAGGAACACTGCCATCGTATTGCTGGAATAGCCACGAGAGGGTGCCTGAGAAAATACCTGATAATGCGATAATGTCATCGCCGCTTTCTCGTAGGTCTCGAACTGTGTGGTTAATTGGCAGCCCTGCACCAACGGTAGCGTTGTAAAGCCAGTGACGATTGATCTTTGCGAAGGCGTCTTGAACCTGATGGTAGTATTGGCTAGAAGCTGACCCCGCGACTTTATTTGCCGAGATCAAGTGCATGCCTTGCTCCGCAATTTCTAAGTAGCGTTGGGCTAAGGTTTGACTGGCAGTCACATCCAACACAACAAGATCATCATAGCCTTGAATAGCACCGAGTTTTTCAATCCAGTCGTTTCCTTCGTGGCTAATCGCTTCGTCATCGAAATGAACACCAACTTGGCTTGCATCAATTCCTTTCGGGTCGAACCAATAAGTTTGGCTATCAATCACAGCCACTAACTCAAAGTTCATACCATGACGCTTTTCAAGTTCGCTCTTTTGCTCGGTGAACAGTTCTAACCAGCTTGAGCCGATATTGCCTTTACCACACAGGGCAATAGCGACACGTTTCTGGGCTTGGAACAATTGGCTATGAATAGCTTTAACTAAGGGTTTTGTATCGGTTGTGCGTAAAACGGCAACTAAGCTAAGCCCGGACAATGATTCTGAAATAAACTCGACAGGTGAAGATTTCAGTTGCTGGTAGAAACCATAGCAGTGGTTGGCATTCTTGGTTACGCCAGCACCTACCGCGGCTACCATCGAATAACCTTCTTTAAGCTTAATCTCCGCTTCAATTGCTGCGTCTTGTAGATACTCTAAAGCGCCACCCACTATTTCACTTGTATAAGCGAGACGTAAGCAATGTTGGTCTGCTTGAGCTTCATAAGTCAGTGGTTCAAGCTGCGCTCGCTTGAGGCTTGCAAGTACCTCATTTTCGACTCGTTGGAAATCATGACCAGAGGTGAAATTGAGTTGAATTAATAGCACTTCATCTAGTGATGAGATGATTTTTGCACCGCGACCAGAGGCAAGCACACGTTCTATGCGTGTAGAACCAGATTCTGGTTGGTAGCTGCAACGAAGATGTAGATCCATCGCACTTTGAGCGACGGGTTGTAACGTACGGCTATGCAGTACAGGGGCAGCAAGTCTTGCAAGCTCACTGGCTTCATCTAAGCGTAACAACGGTAGAAGACAGGCATCGGATACTAATCTTGGGTCTGCACTGTATACACCTGCTACGTCACTCCAGATGGTTACGCGTTTCGCTTCTGCCAGCGCGCCGATAACGGTTGCTGAATAGTCAGAACCATTACGCCCTAGTAACACGGTATGCCCTTGGCTATCTTGAGCCATAAAGCCAGTGATCACCACTCTATGGTGAGCGTGTTGTACCAATACTTCTTTAGTTAGCGGGTAAGAAGCACCAAAGTCGACTTCAGGCTGAGTACCCGCTTCAGCACGTAAAAATGCGCGAGCATCCTGAGCCACAGCAGGTAGGGAGTGTTGATTGAGCAGCGCTGCCAATAGGCGTGAAGACCAAACTTCGCCATGACCTAAAACAGCTGCTTTCTCTGCTTCGTTGAGTGGATAAGTCAACTCGCCCAAGGTGCTGAACTCATCATTTAAAGTAGCGAGTAGCTGCTGTTTTACTTCTCCCTCAATAAGCGTTTCAATCAGCTCGGTTTGAAACTGGCGTAGTGCTTGGAGTTCTTTATGAGCAATACGGCCATCTTTATTGAGGGCTTCGAGAAATGCAATCAAACGGTTGGTCGTTTTACCTGCGGCTGAAACAACAATCAGATCTTCTGATTGTGAATATTCTTTTAAGATACCGACGACGCGGCGGTAGCATTCAGGATCGGCTAGGCTGCTTCCGCCAAACTTATGGAGTTGAGGTTGAGTAGACATTAGAAGGCTTCCTTAGCTTTTGCGAAAGCTTGTTCAAGGTCAGCAATTAAATCTTCTGCATCTTCAAGCCCAACCGACAGGCGCAGCAGTTGTTGAGAAACGCCAGCCTCTGCAAGTGCTTCTTCTCCCATTGCTCGGTGCGTCATTGACGCTGGGTGACAGATTAGGCTCTCTACACCGCCAAGAGATTCTGCAAGGGAAAACAGTTCTAGTTCACCAACAAAGAATTTAAGTTGTTCAAAGCTACCTGCGAATTCAAAGCTGAGCATAGACCCAAAGCCAGTTTGCTGCTTTTTAGCAATCTCATGGCCTGGGTGTTCAGGTAGGCTAGGGTGATAGATATTACCGACTAAATCTTGGGTCTGTAAGAAGCCTAAAATTTGTCGAGAGCTTTCTTCATGTACCTTCATTCGCGCCCCCAGAGTTCGGATGCCGCGTAATGTCATATAGCTATCAAATGGTGTGCCTGTCGCACCAATACAGTTACCCCACCAAGCGAGCTCTTCCGCGTGTTCTTCTGTTTTGGTAATGACAACACCACCAATAACATCAGAGTGACCATTGATATACTTAGTGGTTGAGTGAATAACAAAGTCGGCGCCAAGGTCTAAAGGCTTTTGGAACACGGGTGTCAAAAAGGTATTGTCGACAGCCACTAGAGCGCCAACTTGTTTGGCTTTCTCACATACGTCTGCGATGTCGACGACACGAACTAGCGGGTTAGATGGTGTTTCCAATAGGATCAGTTTAGGCTTTTTAGCTAGGGCTTCAGCAAAGGCTTGCTCGTTAGATTGATCAACAAATAGAACTTTGAAATCACCTTTATTTGCACGGGTATTGAATAGACGGTAAGTACCACCGTAGCAATCGTGAGGTGCGATGATAAGGTCATCTGGGCCAAGGAAAGCGGATACCCATAGATTCAGCGCTGAAGTACCACAATTGGTCACGACCGCGCCTTTACCTGACTCAAGTTCAAATAGAGCAGTTTCGAGTAGCCCGCGGTTTGGGTTGCCTGAGCGGGTGTAATCGTACTTTGGTACATCACCAAAGGCTGGGAAGCCATAATTCGTCGAGAGGTAAATAGGTGGAACAACTGCGTGATGTTGAGTGTCGGACTCGATACCAGTACGTACCGCGATTGTGGCTGGTTTGCGGGTGCTCATAAGTGTTTCCTTTCGAACTTTAGTGACTTCTATTTGGGAATACGCTATACCTTTATCTTGTTAGATATATGTTATTCCAATCCCATGCCTTTCCACTTTACTTATCATTTTTGTGGACGTCAACACTTCTAGACGTCTATATGTCTTTGCTTGTGGCTATAAATACCGCTAAAATTAGGGATTCTATTTTCAACCATAATAAATAACGAAAGGTGCGCAATGGCAGATTGGAATGGCGAATACATTAGCCCATATGCTGAGCATGGAAAGAAAAGCGAACAAGTAAAGAAGATTACAGTTTCTATTCCATTGAAAGTATTAAAGGTTTTGACTGATGAGCGTACTCGCCGCCAGATTAATAACCTGCGCCACGCAACAAACAGCGAGCTATTGTGTGAAGCTTTTTTGCATGCATATACCGGGCAGCCACTGCCGACTGATGAAGATTTACGTAAAGACCGCCCAGACGATCTCCCTGCTGAAGTGAAAAAACTGATGACAGAGATGGGAATTGAGTTCGAATCTTTCGACGAATAATAAAAATAGTCGCACCTAATTTTCGCACGCTGACGAAATTGAATTAAAAAAACCGCTGTCTTAACAGCGGTTTTTTCGTTCTCGAAGAGACTATTTAGCCAATTTACTCGGCCATATAATTTTCTGGCATTTCAATGCGAGCAACACCTGAGTCAACAGCGGCCTGAGCAACGGCTTTAGCAACACGAGGCAATAGTCGTGGATCCATTGGTTTTGGAATGATGTAACCAGGACCAAATGACAGTGCATCAACGCCAGCAGCTGCTAGGACTTCGGCTGGTACTTCTTCTTTCGCTAGTTGGCGAATAGCGTCTACCGCTGCCAGTTTCATCTCATCGTTGATTTCACTTGCGCGTACGTCTAATGCACCGCGGAAGATGAATGGGAAACACAGCACGTTGTTTACTTGGTTAGGGTAATCACTACGACCAGTACCCATGATCAGATCGTTACGTACTTCGTGAGCAAGTTCAGGTTTGATCTCTGGATCTGGGTTAGAACACGCAAAGACCACAGGTTTGTCTGCCATCAACTGAAGAGCTTCTGGTGAGAGTAGGTTAGGGCCTGATACACCAAGGAACAGGTCAGCACCTTCGATAACGTCTTCTAGTGTGCGCTTATCTGTGTTGTTGGCGAATAGTTGTTTGTATTCGTTAAGATCGTCACGACGAGTGTGGATAACACCTTTACGGTCAAGCATGTAGATTTTCTCACGCATCGCGCCACACTTAATCAGTAGCTCCATACATGCTACTGCTGCTGCACCTGCACCGAGACACACAATCGTTGTGTCTTCTAACTTCTTCCCTTGAAGTTCAATGGCATTAAGCATACCTGCTGCGGTAACAATCGCCGTACCGTGCTGGTCATCGTGGAAAACAGGTACATCACAACGCTCAATCAACTGCTTTTCGATTTCGAAACAGTCTGGCGCTTTGATGTCTTCTAAGTTAATACCACCAAAAGTATCGGCGATGTTAGCAACGGTATCGACAAACTCTTCGATAGTACGGTGCTTTACTTCAATATCAATTGAATCTAAACCCGCAAAGCGTTTGAAAAGCAGTGATTTACCTTCCATTACAGGTTTAGATGCAAGAGGACCTAAGTTGCCAAGACCAAGAATCGCCGTACCATTTGAGATAACAGCAACCATGTTGCCTTTTGATGTGTACTTGTAGACGTTGTCAGCGTTTTGTGCGATTTCACGTACAGGCTCTGCCACACCAGGACTATAGGCTAGAGCAAGATCTTTTGCCGTTTCTGCTGGTGTGGTCAGTGCGACTGCAATTTTACCTGGAGTTGGGTAAGCATGATAATCCAAAGCTTGCTGACGAAACTGTTCTTCTGGGGATACTTCTTGGCGATTGTCGTCTGACATAGGTGTAGGTACTCATTAATAATTATATGGAATGGGGAAATCCATTCTAGAGTAACTAAGTCAAGCTGCCTAGGTCAGAATGCGAGCCGAAGCAATAAAAAGTAGTAAATGACTGGAGATAAGACCAGATGAACAGAGATATGGCTAGCGAATATTAAAATTAATAATAGATTACTCTGCAAAATGGATATTGCGTGAGTGACAGATAACAAAAAAGGACGCCTGAGCGTCCTTTTTAGATTCGGCTAAGAAGAAATTACTTCTTGCTTGATAGAGCACCGAAACGCTTGTTGAAGCGATCAACACGGCCGCCTGTATCAACGATACGTTGCTTACCAGTGTAGAATGGGTGACATTTGTCACATACGTCTAGGTGGATAGACTCTTTAGCTAGAGTTGAGTTGAACTCAAAAGAGTTACCGCAAGAACAAGTCGCTTTTACTGCTTTGTATTCTGGGTGGATACCAGCTTTCATGGGAGAACCTCTAAATATAGGCCGTGTCGCTATCCGATTCTAAGCCGGACACCACACGTAGTTAATAAAAAACCTTTTCGGATACCGCTGCTGTAAAGCTAGCCATATCACTAAGGCGCGATATAGTAATGAATACCTGACTTAGGATCAACCAGTTTAGATCCGAAATCGCTACTTTTTTAGCCTAAGTTATTCTTCAGGCTTGAATTGCGCTCTCTTTCCACTGCTAGGCTTTTCCCTTAGACTAACTCACGTAACCTTTCATTTAGCTGTATAGCCTATTATGCGACCAACAATTGCGCGCGTGGCATTGCCTGTGCCTCTCGATAAACAGTTTGATTATCAGATTCCCAACCACCTATTTCCTATCATTGGTGGGCGTGTCTCTGTCCCTTTTGGTCGTCAAACTCTGGTTGGCATTGTCACTGCGCTGGTGAATGAGTCAGAGTTCAGCCTAGATAAGCTTAAGCCGATCAAGCTCGTGTTGGATAGCCAGCCTGTGTGGCCAGAAAAGCTCTACTCCTTGCTATTTTGGTGCAGTCAGTTTTATCAGTATCCGCTTGGTGACACTTTGTTTAATGCCATGCCGAGTGCGCTGAGAAAAGGTAAAGACGCCGATTTCGCGACGCTGGTGGAATGGCAGCTCACCGCAAGTGGTCGAGACCAACTGATGATAGGTTTCGGCCGCGCGGTTAAACAAGCCAAAGTGATGCATATGCTGGAGTCAGGCTCGATTTCGCATCAACGTTTTGTCGATGAAGAGATCAGTTCATCTGTACTAAAGACCTTGGCAGAAAAAGGCTGGATTGAATCGATAGAGAAAAGACCAGTGATTCGTGAGTGGAAACACGACGTTGAAGCTGATGTCGATAAGCCAAAGCTAAACTCTGAGCAGGCAGTGGCGATTGCGACGGTTAATAGCAATGAAGGTTTCGCTTGTTACCTGCTAGAAGGGGTAACGGGTTCTGGTAAAACGGAAGTGTACCTCAACCTGATTAAACCTGCGCTTGAGCAAGGCAAACAAGCGTTAGTTCTTGTGCCTGAAATAGGTTTAACGCCGCAAACCATTAACCGATTTAGGAAACGCTTTAATGTTCCGGTTGAGGTAGTGCACTCGGGTTTAAATGATACAGAGCGACTTAATGCTTGGCTTAGTGCGCGTGATAACGCCGCTGGCATTGTGATTGGTACTCGCTCTGCACTGCTCACGCCTTTTGCCAATCTTGGCATTATTATCGTTGATGAAGAGCATGATGCTTCGTACAAGCAGCAGGATAGTCTGCGCTACCATGCGCGTGATGTGGCGGTGATGCGTGCTAACAAAGAGCAGATCCCAATTGTGCTTGGCTCAGCCACGCCAGCTTTAGAAACTCTACATAACGCCTTAAGTGGCAAGTACCATCATCTAGTGCTTTCTTCTCGTGCGGGAGCGGCGACGCCAACAACCAACAAAGTGCTAGATGTTAAAGGGCTATACCTAGAGAGTGGTCTTTCTGCGCCACTCATCGCCGAAATGCGTCGCCATTTAAAGGCAGGCAACCAAGTGATGCTGTTTTTAAACCGACGCGGTTTTTCTCCGGCATTGATGTGTCATGAATGCGGCTGGATTGCGGAATGTAAACGTTGTGATGCTTATTATACCTATCACCAGAACAGCAATGAAATTCGCTGCCACCATTGCGGCTCCCAACAACCGATTATTCATCAATGTCAGGGTTGTGGTTCAACGCACTTGGTAACAGTAGGTGTTGGAACTGAGCAGTTAGAAAAACAGCTTGCTGAGCTTTTTCCAGAGTTTAAAACCATCCGTATTGATCGAGACAGCACGCGTCGAAAAGGCAGCCTAGAGACTGCGTTAGGGGCGATTCGTAATGGTGAGTATCAAATTTTGATTGGTACGCAAATGTTGGCCAAAGGTCATCACTTCCCAGACGTGACTCTAGTGGCACTATTAGATGTGGATGGTTCTCTTTATAGCAGTGATTTCCGAGCGTCCGAGCGTCTAGCACAACTGTTTATACAGGTAGCGGGACGAGCAGGACGCGCAAGCAAGCCGGGAGAGGTGGTGCTGCAAACCCACCACCCAGAACATAGCCTACTGCAAGCGTTATTAACTAAGAGTTATCGCCACTTTGCAGAAACAGCGTTACAAGAGAGAAAGCTAGCGCAGTTACCACCGTATTCGTTTCTGACTCTGTTTAAGGCTGAAGCGAATCATTCTCAGCCAGTCGAGGAGTTTTTACGCCAGGTCCGTCATACGCTAGAGGCGCATCCTCTGTTTGATGATCATTGCCAAGTACTTGGACCGACGCCAGCACCGCTAGCAAAACGCGCTGGTAAGTATCGTTGGCAGCTTCTACTGCAAACACAAAGTCGCCCCGTAATGCAAAAGCTACTTGCAAGCGCTAAGCCTGCAATCCAAATGTTGCCGAATGCGAAGAAAGTGCGTTGGAGCTTAGACATTGAGCCTCAGGATCTGAGTTAACGGTGTGAAAACCTACCCTAGTTTTTGATACTTCGTGCCATTGGAGGCTATTGAGTTTCTTCACATTCACACCTTTTTCATTTATTTGTGATTCAGATCGCCTATTGACTGCCGATTTTGTTAAATCTCCCGTAACTTTGTGTTTTGAAATGAATAAACTAGGTCTTGTGCAATATGTTGCTCTCAGGTCATTGTGTGTGAGTTAAACGTTTGCTCAGTGCAAATAAATGAGAAGATAGGTATTTTAGCCTACAAGTCGACATCAATTTGGCCGTTCAACCGATGAGATGCATTTCAACTAGAGGCTTAGGTGGCGCTTGAGCTGCCAATTTGGAAATGAAGAGGGTTAATTATATATGGCGACAATGAAGGATGTTGCCCAGCTTGCGGGAGTTTCAACAGCGACAGTGTCTAGAGCGCTAATGAATCCAGAAAAGGTATCGTCAGCGACAAGGAAAAGAGTCGAAGATGCTGTTTTAGAAGCTGGTTATTCACCAAACTCGTTAGCGCGTAACTTGCGTCGTAACGAATCAAAAACAATCATCGCAATCATTCCTGATATTTGTGATCCTTACTACACCGAGATCATTCGCGGAATTGAAGATGCGGCAATGGAGCACGGATACATCGTTTTACTTGGTGATAGTGGGCAACAGAAGAAGCGTGAAAGCTCATTTGTAAACCTAGTATTTACTAAGCAAGCGGATGGTATGTTGCTGCTTGGTACAGATCTTCCATTTGACGTTAGTAAACCTGAACAAAAGAACTTACCGCCTATGGTAATGGCTTGTGAGTTTGCACCAGAGTTAGAACTACCCACAGTACATATCGACAACTTGACCTCTGCCTTTGAAGCGGTGAACTACTTAACGCAAATGGGCCACAAGCGAATTGCACAAATCTCTGGCCCTGAAACAGCGGTTCTATGTCAATTCCGTCATCAAGGTTATCAACAAGCGCTGCGACGCGCTGGGATCACCATGAACCCGAATTACTGTACTACCGGTGATTTCACCTTTGAGGCTGGAGCAAAAGCGATCCGTCAACTATTGTCATTGCCAGATGCTCCAACGGCAGTGTTCTGTCATAACGATGCGATGGCCATTGGTGCGATCCAAGAGGCGAAGAAGCTAGGCTTACGTGTTCCTCAAGACCTTTCTATTGTAGGGTTTGATGATATTCACTTTGCTCAATACTGCGATCCGCCGTTAACGACCATTTCTCAGCCTCGTTATGAGATCGGTCGTCAAGCAATGCTTATGATGCTTGAACTGCTACGTGGGCATGATGTTCGCGCTGGTTCGAGGTTGCTTGAAACCAAACTCGTGGTACGTGAAAGCGCTGCGCCACCAAGAGTGCTCTAGATTCTAACCTTTGTAAGCGGCGCATTTTTGATGCGCCGCTTCCATTTCTACTCTGTCATAACTGAGCAATCTGATTTAACATATCGGCAGTGGTAATTGATGGTATTGATGTTTACTAGTGGCGAATCGAGATTACGTAAAAAGAGGCCGTGGCGGAAGTAGCCGTAAGCCTGCAAAGAAAAAGTCTGCCCCGCGACGCAAACCATGGCGAAGTGGTTTACTTGCCATTTTATTGGCGAGTGTATTTGGCTATGGGTTGTATGTTCTAAGTAACGATCCAGAGCCGCCTGCACCTGTTGCAGAGCCGGTAAAATCTAAGCCTAAACCAAAGCCACAAGCGAAGCTGCCACCTCCTCCAGAAGAGAAGTGGGATTACGTCGATACCTTGCCAAGCCGTGAAGTTGAGGTAAAAGCGAAAGAACAGGTCGTTTCGGAAATCCCATACATTATGCAGTGTGGCGCTTACAAAACCGCTCAGCAAGCTGAAACACGTAAACTGGATATCGCATTCCAAGGTATCAACAGCAAAATTCGTAAAAAGGAAGGCAGCAGTTGGTACCGTGTCGTTCTAGGTCCATACAAGTTTAAGCGTGATGCTGAACGCGATAAGCATAAACTTCAGCGCGCCAAAATCGAGCCTTGTGCAATCTGGAAAGAAGCGCAATAAAGATATTAAAAGCGAACCCTGATGGGTTCGTTTTTTTTGTGTGGATAGCTGGAGCGGGCTTCGCCCTTCTAGATAGTTAGGTTGACTCCTTATTGAAGTGCGGCTCAACGTTAGTTATCCAGTTATCCAGTTATCCAGTTATCCAGTTATCCAGTTATCCAGTTATCCAGTTATCCAGTTATCCAGTTATCCAAAATGAAAAAGGATTGAAGCAATACGTCAGTCCTTCAAGATTCTCTAGCTCTCTAGCTCTCTAGCTCTCTAGCTCTCTAGCTCCATTACCCCTTGAATTCCTCTCGCTATAACCTCATATAATCCTTAACACTAAGATTAAAACAACTATGAGGCCCTACTCGTGACTACCATTGTATCTGTACGTCGTAACAACAAAGTCGTCATCGCTGGTGATGGACAAGTATCTCTGGGTAACACAGTAATGAAGGGTAATGCTCGTAAAGTGCGTCGCCTGTATAACAATAAGGTGCTCGCTGGCTTTGCTGGTGGTACGGCAGATGCCTTCACGCTGTTTGAAAAGTTTGAAAGTAAACTGCAAATGCACCAAGGTCACCTGACTAAGGCGGCAGTAGAGTTAGCTAAAGACTGGCGTAGTGACCGTGCTTTACGTAAGTTAGAAGCACTGTTGGCAGTCGCTGATGAAACTGCATCATTGATCATTACTGGTAACGGTGATGTGGTACAGCCTGAAAACGATCTGATTGCCATTGGATCTGGCGGTAACTTTGCCCAAGCTGCGGCTACTGCACTATTAGAAAATACCGAATTAGATGCACGTGAAGTTGCAGAAAAATCACTCAAAATCGCGGGTGATATCTGTGTGTTCACCAACCATCACCACACTATCGAAGAACTAGAAATCCCAGCCGCTCAAGCTGAGTAAACGGCTGAACAAGCAAAGATAGTGGCTATAAGAATTTAAGGAAACTGACTATGTCTGAAATGACTCCCCGCGAAATTGTCCATGAACTGAACCGCCATATTATCGGCCAAGAGAACGCAAAGCGCTCAGTGGCGATTGCGCTGCGTAACCGTTGGCGCCGTATGCAGCTTGAAGAGAGCTTGCGTGTTGAAGTGACACCAAAAAACATTCTAATGATTGGTCCTACTGGTGTCGGTAAAACTGAAATTGCTCGCCGCCTAGCGAAACTGGCGAATGCACCGTTTATCAAGGTTGAAGCGACTAAGTTTACTGAGGTCGGTTATGTTGGTAAGGAAGTGGAAACGATTATCCGTGACCTTACTGATGTTGCAATTAAGATGACTCATCAACAAGCGATGGAAAAAGTAAAGTTCCGTGCTGAAGAGCAAGCTGAAGAACGTATTCTTGATGCTCTGCTACCGCCAGCTCGCGATGCTTGGGGTCAAAACGAGCAGCAAGATGATAGCGCTTCTAATACACGTCAAATCTTCCGCAAGAAGCTTCGTGAAGGCAAGTTAGACGACAAAGAGATCGAAATCGATGTTGCGGCTCCGCAAATGGGTGTCGAGATCATGGCTCCTCCGGGCATGGAAGAGATGACTAACCAACTTCAAGGTATGTTCCAAAACCTAGCGGGCGATACTAAGAAGAAGCGTAAACTGAAGATCAAAGATGCCTTCAAAGCATTGACCGAAGAAGAAGCAGCTAAGCTTGTGAACCAAGAAGAGCTGAAAGAGCAGGCGATCTTTAACGTTGAGAATAACGGTATCGTGTTTATCGATGAGATCGATAAGATTTGTAAGCGTGGCGAAAGTTCTGGCCCTGATGTCTCTCGTGAAGGTGTGCAACGTGACCTACTACCACTGATTGAAGGTAGCACAGTTTCAACTAAGCACGGCATGGTGAAAACAGACCACATTCTATTTGTTGCGTCAGGGGCATTCCAAGTGGCTAAGCCATCGGATCTTATCCCTGAGCTGCAAGGTCGACTACCGATCCGTGTCGAACTAGAAGCGCTTTCAAGTCATGATTTCAAACGTATCCTGACTGAGCCTAAAGCATCACTGACAGAGCAATACGTTGCGCTAATGAAGACAGAAGATGTCGATGTTGAGTTTACTGAAGATGGTATCACTCAAATCGCAGAAGCGGCTTGGACAGTGAATGAGACAACAGAAAACATTGGTGCTCGCCGCTTACACACAGTAATGGAGCGCCTGATGGATGAGATTTCATTCGAAGCCACAGACAAGTCTGGTTCTAAGTTGACCATTGATGCTGCGTACGTGAAAGGTAAACTAGGCGATACTATTGAAGATGAAGATCTAAGCCGCTTTATTCTTTAGATCACCAATAGCTTGTTTAGCCCGCTCAATACGAGCGGGCTTTTTTATATCTAACTCTATGTTTGAATGAGTATTCTCTCTTATCGCTGTTCGAGGTTTGAGCGTATAAGCTGCTGCATCTACCCCGGGCTTGTATATAAAAGCATCGACTTGAGGTGTCAATTTAGTTTTATTGTCTGTATGATGGCGCGCTTTTATGACCGTCCTCACATTCTAATGCAACTGTTGAGGTAAATTCGTCTACCCGAGTTATTCGGGCAGCAAAAGCGAGACTTACATGTCTAGAGCCAGTTTGGCAGCAGGCGACCCCTGCACATCTAATGTCGATGATTCGACCTCTTCATATTCTCTATCGAATAAATCCAAAATTGCCGCTCAGCTTGAGCTTTCAAATCCAGTGTTATGGCTCAGCGGTGGTTTTCTTACATTGTTTGTCTTGCTCGCGCTGCTGGACGCCCAACTGCTCACCTCGCTAGTGAACAGTGGTTTTGGCTACGCGACCCAGTACTTTGGTGGCTACTGGCAAATGTTGATGCTGGCCAACTTTGCGATTGGGCTTTATCTCGCGCTTGGTCAAACAGGCTATGTTCGTCTTGGTGGATTGCCAGCACCTGAGGTCGGTACTTTTAAATGGTTGTCGATTTTGCTCTGTACTTTATTAGCTGGCGGTGGTGTGTTTTGGGCTGCAGCTGAGCCAATTGCGCATTTTGTCTCGGCGCCGCCAATTTTTGGCCAATCTCAACCTCGTGATATGGCGATCAATGCCTTATCACAGTCTTTTATGCATTGGGGCTTTCTTGCTTGGGCGATCTTAGGCTCGCTCTCTTCAATCGTATTGATGCACCTTCATTATGACAAAGGGCTACCGCTCAAACCGCGCACCTTGCTCTATCCGATCTTTGGCCAGCGAGTGATTGATGGCAAGCTGGGCAATATAGTGGATGCTTTGAGTATCATCGCGGTTGCCGCGGGAACCATCGGTCCTATTGGCTTTCTAGGCTTACAAATCAGCTATGCAGTTAATGCACTGTTTGGTATTCCCGATGGTCTGATGACGCAAACCTTAGTTGTATTGTTGGCAATGGCCACCTATACCTTGTCAGCGCTAAGCGGTTTGAGCAAAGGTATTCAGATAGTCAGCCGTTACAACATCATCCTTTCATTGGCATTAGTCGTCTTTATCCTGCTTGCCGGGCCAACTAGCTTTATCATCGATGGCTATATTCAAGGTGTGGGTAATCTGGCAGACAACTTTGTCGCCATGGCGCTCTATCGCGGTGATACAAACTGGCTGAGCTGGTGGACGGTGTTTTTCTGGGGGTGGTTCATCGGTTATGCGCCTATGATGGCGATCTTTATCGCGCGAATTTCCCGTGGCCGTACCATTCGCCAATTGATTTTAGCGATCAGCGTTGCTGCACCTTTGATTACTTGCTTCTGGTTTAGCATTGTCGGTGGCAGTGGTTTAGCATTTGAATTGGCTAACCCGGGCAGTATGAAAGCAGGCTTTGACGGTTTTAATCTTCCTGGCGCATTGCTAGCCATGACTCAGCAATTGCCTTTTTCTACGCTGATTTCCATTCTATTTTTGATTTTGACCACTACCTTTATCGTCACCACTGGCGATTCAATGACGTATACCATTAGCATGGTCATGACGGGTGACAGTCAACCGAATGCGTTAATTCGCTCATTTTGGGGGCTGGTCATGGGGGTGATTGCGATAGTGCTGATCTCTATGGGGGAAGGTGGTATCTCTGCACTGCAATCTTTTATCGTCATTACCGCTGTGCCTGCTTCGTTTATTATCTTGCCCTCACTGTGGGCGGCACCGCAGTTAGCGCATGAGATGGCCAAGCAACAGAAATTAGTTTGATACCAAGCAGAGATTTATCCCGATTGGTACGATAAAAAAATCCCTCGCTTAGGCGAGGGATTTATCATTAGTGCTAGCTAGATTAAAGCATAAAGATAAAGATCACTGCGAGGGCAGAGATCAAGCCTGCAAATGCATAACAGGCGATTTTGCCAACCAAACCAGTATGGAACTTAAGGTCATGCATACCATGATGGACACGGTGCATTGCATGCCACATCGGTAGCGCTAGCGTACCAATGATAAATAGAGCGCCAATGATGCTTGTTGCAAAATCAACCACTCGCTCGTAGCTTAGGGCTTCCGCATTGATAATGCCCAATGGAGCAAGTACACCTAGAACCAGAATAGTCACAGGGGTAATCATGGCAAACCAAGTACCGCCAGCGCCAAATAACCCCCACCAAATTGGCTCATCAGAACGCTTAGGGGCTCTATCTACAGAAAAGTTAGGTTTCATAGTCATAGCTCCTTAAACGATTACCAGCACGATCAGAGAAATAAATGCCACGGCTGCCCATTGAGTAAGCACAATGATTTTCTTATCCACTGGCTTACCTTTTAAGCGAATCGGCATTACCTGAGGCATCATGCTGAAGAACGTTTGAGCATGCAGTAGGCTGCCCGCTAGCGCAACGATGTTAATCGCTATGACCACTGGGTTGGCCATAAACTCAAGCCAGCCTTGCCAAGCTTCAGGACCTTTCACTAGTGAACCTAAACCGAAAGTCAGGAAGACAGTAAATAGGATCAGAGGCAGTACAGTCGCTTCGCGAAGCATGTAGAAGCGGTAAAAAGGATGATCTTTCCACCAAGTACGTTTTACTTCACGAACATAAGGTTTACGGTTACTCATTCTTATGCCTCCTTTGCTGGTGTGCCGTCAGGCTTCAGCATAGCAATCACGAAGTCCATAGAAGACTCGACTTTACCTTGGTTTACTGCAGCCGCCGGATCGACGTTCTTCGGACATACTTCAGAGCAGTAGCCCACGAAGGTACAGCCCCAAGCGCCGTTTTCACCATTGATCATCGCCATACGCTCTGCTTTACCATTGTCACGACTGTCGAGGTTGTAACGATGGGCAAGAGTCAGTGCAGCAGGGCCGATAAACTCAGGGTTTAGACCAAACTGCGGACATGCTGCGTAACATAGACCACAGTTGATACAACCTGCGAACTGCTTGTACTTGGCCATTTGCTCTGGCGTTTGCAGGTTAGTACCATCTTCAGGTTTACGATCATTACCGATGATGTAAGGCTTGATAGCTTCAAGGCGTTCAATGAATGGCGTCATGTCGACAATCAAGTCTTTCTCGATTGGGAAGTTTGCCAGTGGCTCGATCTTCACGCCGTTTGGGTAATCGCGCAGGAAGCTTTTACACGCTAGTTTCGGCACGCCGTTAACCATGATGCCGCATGAACCACAGATCGCCATACGACAAGACCAACGGTAAGATAGGTCTTTATCTAGGTTATCTTTGATGTAGCCAAGTGCATCAAGGGTCGACATAGTTTCATCGAATGGCACTTCAAAGGTCTGGAAGTGCGGTTCTGCGTCTTTCTCTGGGTCATAACGCAGAATCTCTACTTTTTGGATGCGATTTGCTGACATTATGCTTGCTCCTCTGCGTTCTTCTGTGCCGCTTTTGCTGCTTCTTCAGCGGCTGCTTTCTCTGCGGCTTCACCGTATAGACGAGCTTTAGGCTGTGACTTAGTGATAGTCACCTTGCTGTAGTCGATAGTTGGCGCAGCATCTGGCTGGAAGAAAGCCAGCGAGTGTTTGAGGAACTCTACGTCATCACGCTCAGTACAACCATCATCTAGACGCTGGTGGGCACCACGAGACTCTTTACGTAGGATCGCAGAGTGAACCATAGCTTCTGCGACTTCTAGGCCGTAACCGACTTCGATAGCGTACAGAAGGTCAGTGTTGAACACTTTGCCTTTGTCTTTGATGCTGATGCGCTTGTAACGCTCTTTCAACTCAGTGATTTTATCAATGGTCGCTTGCATCAAATCTTCTTGGCGGTAGATACCACAGCCCGCTTCCATGGTATGACCCATTTCAGTACGGATATCTGCCCAGTTTTCATCGCCTTCTTGGTTCATTAATGCTGCGATACGCTGCTCAACATCTTTGACTTGAGCTGCAATAGACTCTTCGTTCCAGCCCTTGAATTCCGCTGCACGCTTCACTGCTTGTTCACCAGCAACACGGCCGAATACCACAAACTCAGCCAGTGAGTTAGAACCTAGACGGTTAGCGCCGTGAAGACCAACAGAAGCACATTCGCCTACTGCGAATAGACCTTTAATGCGCGTTTCACATTCGCCGTTAGTTTCAATACCACCCATGGTGTAGTGCACCGTTGGACGAATTGGAATCGGCTCTTTCGCAGGGTCAACGTTAACGTATGCTTTCGCTAGCTCACAGATAAACGGTAGACGCTCTTGCAGGTACTCTTCACCAAGGTGGCGAAGGTCTAGATGAACCACATCACCTAGAGGATGTTTAATGGTGTTGCCTTTCTGCTGTTCGTGCCAGAAAGCCTGTGAAACCTTGTCGCGAGGACCTAGTTCCATGTATTTGTTCTTTGGCTGGCCAACTGGAGTTTCAGGGCCCATGCCGTAGTCTTGTAGGTAACGGTAGCCATTCTTGTTAACGATGATACCACCTTCACCACGACAGCCTTCGGTCATCAGGATACCTGTACCTGGAAGACCTGTTGGGTGGTACTGAACGAATTCCATATCACGTAGAGGTACGCCATGGCGGTAAGCCATTGCCATACCATCACCGGTTACGATACCGCCGTTAGTATTACAGTGATAAACACGACCTGCGCCACCTGTTGCTAAAACAACAGACTTGGCTTTAATCGTAACGAGTTCACCTTCTGACATGTGGATAGCGATAAGGCCTTGCACTTCGCCTTCATCGACAAGCAGATCCACCACAAAGTACTCATCAAAACGCTTGATGTTGTCGTACTTCATTGATGTCTGGAATAGGGTGTGAAGCATGTGGAAGCCAGTTTTATCAGCCGCGAACCATGTACGCTCAACTTTCATACCACCAAATCGGCGTACGTTGACTTCACCGTTTTCTTTACGACTCCATGGGCAGCCCCATTGCTCCATTTGGATCATTTCGCGAGTCGCGTTTTCTACAAAATATTCAACAACGTCCTGTTCACATAGCCAGTCACCACCGCCAACAGTGTCGTTGAAGTGGTTGTCTAGACTATCTTCATCCTTGATAACTGCTGCCGAGCCACCCTCCGCTGCGACCGTGTGAGAACGCATTGGATAAACTTTAGAAATGAGTGCGACTTCTAAATCAGGGTTTGCTTCAGCTGCTGCAATAGCAGTGCGAAGACCAGCGCCGCCTGCGCCGATGACTGCGATATCTGTGGTGATAGTTTGCACAGTTATCCTCCAGTGTGAATTTGCGGAGTAATCCGCTTGTTATAGTTAAATGGGGTAATTCCCCAAAAGTGGTAGGGTTAGTGTAGAAGAGCTAGTTTGCAGAAAAATTGATGTATTTAGGTTTTTGCTCCGGTAATGCATTCAAGAGCATAAAAAATATAGGTTATGTGATTGCAATCACGGCAAGAAATGATTGACAGAGCAGTAGATAGTAGAGGTTTGTTAAGGCGCTGTTACATGACATTAGCTTGGGCAATATCTAATACAGGCTAGGCGAATTTTTGTTCTGTAATACGTTGAAATCTTGCTTCACATGTAAGCTTGTTGAGCGGTGGTAATTTGCTAGGAAAATAGCAGGAAACTTGATATTTTCTCAGCCAGATAAAGCAGTGAGATTTGAGTTATGAGTGATCAGTGGCAACCCACAGCGTCGATAAAGCAACTTAGACAGCGCGCGAACGTGCTTGCGCAGATACGGCAATTCTTTGCTGAGCGAAAGGTGTTGGAGGTCGATACTCCGGCAATGAGCCATGCGACAGTGACGGATATTCACCTACATACTTTTCAGACAGAGTTTGTAGGTCCGGGATATGCGGATGGCAGCAAACTCTATTTAATGACTAGCCCTGAATTTCATATGAAGCGATTGCTGGCAGCGGGCAGTGGTTGTATCTATCAGATTAACAAAGCGTTTCGCAACGAAGAGAACGGCCGTTTCCATAACCCAGAGTTCACCATGCTTGAATGGTACCGAGTCGGCTTTGATCACCATAAACTGATGGATGAAATGGACGCTTTACTGCAAGTCGTTCTTGAATGTGGTCAAGCGGAGCGAATGACCTACCAACAAGCTTTTATTGATGTACTTGGCGTCTGCCCATTAGAAGGCACAATGGCAGAGCTAAAGCTAGCAGCCGAGAAGCTAGGTTTAAGTGATATTGCGCAGCCAGAGGAAGACCGTGATACCTTGCTTCAGCTACTGTTTAGTATTGGTGTCGAAGGTAAGATAGGCCAAAGTGCCCCGGCTTTTGTTTACGACTTCCCGGCTTCCCAAGCGGCACTGGCGAAGATCAATAAGCAAGACTCACGTGTTGCTGATCGCTTTGAGGTTTACTTTAAAGGTATAGAACTCGCGAACGGTTTCCATGAGCTTGATGATCCACAAGAACAGCTAAAGCGATTTGAACAAGATAACGCCAAGCGCATTGAGATGGGGTTGTCAGCTCAGCCTATCGATCATCATTTGATAGCAGCACTCAAGTCAGGTTTACCTGAATGTGCCGGAGTGGCACTAGGGGTTGATCGCTTAATCATGCTCGCGATCGGTTGCGATCATATTGATCAGGTCACGGCGTTTCCGTTTCCGATAGCGTAAGGAAATGTGCAACAGATTCTTATTCTGAGTGTAATTGACTCGCGTAGGCATCTTAACCTCGCTATACTTCCAATCTGAATTTTTAGTCTAGAGCTGCTATTCCCTTCATTGTTGAAGTGGCAGCTCTATCATCAAAGAGCACAGGACATGCAAGAGTACATCGCATTTTTTCAAGAGAACATGATTCTATCTCTGGTATGGGTTGGTCTACTAGTCGCCCTTATCATGAATATCGTTAAATCAACGACAGCTGCATACAAAGAAATCACCGCAGCACAGACTACTCAGCTAATGAACCATCAAAGTGGTGTAGTCGTTGATATCCGCAGTAAAGATGAGTTCCGTAAAGGACACATTACCGATGCACTTCACATTTTGCCGTCTGATATCAAAGCAGGTAACTTCGGAAGCCTTGAAAACCACAAATCAGACCCAATCATTGTAGTGTGTAAGACAGGTCAAACGGCTCAAGAGAGCGCTAACCTTCTTGCTAAAGCGGGCTTCGAAAATGTAAGTCTGCTTAAAAATGGTTTGATTGCTTGGAGTGAAGCAAACATGCCTTTAGTGAAAGGTAAGAAGTAATTCAAACACCGAATGCCTTAAACGCTGATTGAAAAATCGGCGTTTGTTTTAGAGAGATGTGAAGAGTTCCACGAAATTCATTGGAACCCTAGTCATAGCAAGCTCTCTCAGTTAGTCTCCAATCAGACTATTTATCGCAGGATTAAAGGATTTTTAAAATGGCTGAAGCAGCACCACAACAAGAAGCACAAAACTTCGCAATTCAACGTATCTTCCTTAAAGACGTATCTTTCGAAGCTCCAAACTCACCAGACATGTTCCAAAAAGAGTGGAATCCAGATGTTAAGCTAGATCTTGACACTCAAAGCCGTGAGCTAGGTGAAGGCGTATACGAAGTTGTTCTACGTCTGACAGTAACGGTTAAGAACGCTGAAGAGACTGCGTTCCTATGTGAAGTGCAACAAGGTGGTATCTTTACTGCAGATAAGATGGAAGCTGGCCAACTAGCGCATTGTCTAGGTGCATTCTGCCCGAACATCCTATTCCCTTACGCTCGCGAAACTATCTCAAGCCTAGTGGTTAAAGGTACGTTCCCACAACTAAACCTTGCACCAGTTAACTTTGATGCTCTGTTTATGAACTACCTACAGCAGCAAGCTCAGCAAGAAGGTGAAGCTGAAGCGTAATGACTGATTCCTCTGTGTGACAGAGGTGCGGTATAAAATGCACAGAGCGTCTCTATTTGATGCGATGTGCATTTTTTGTTTATAGGATTGGATTCTTGCCACTGATATTTAGTAGCAATACTAATAGTTAGCGGCAAGATTCTAGTCACCCTAATGACAATCAGGCGGAATAATGAAAGATAAGACCAACAATGCCTACGGGAAAGAAATTGCAATGACCGTACTTGGTGCCGGTTCCTACGGTACTTCGCTTGCCATCTCTTTAGCACGAAATGGTGCCAACGTAGTAATTTGGGGCCATGAACCTGAGCATATGGCTCGTCTGGAAGCAGATCGTGCCAACCACGAGTTTCTACCTGGAATTGAGTTTCCTCAATCATTGATTGTTGAATCTGATCTTGAGAAGGCAGTGCAAGCAAGTCGTGATCTGCTGGTGGTTGTGCCAAGTCATGTGTTTGGCATTGTGCTAAACAATGTTAAACCGCACTTGAGAGACGACTCGCGTATATGTTGGGCAACCAAAGGGCTAGAGCCAGAAACTGGCCGCCTATTGAAAGAAGTCGCCAATGAAGCGCTAGGTGAAGGCTACTCTCTGGCGGTTTTATCTGGACCTACGTTTGCGAAAGAGCTTGCAATGGGAATGCCGACAGCGATTTCTGTTGCGTCACCAGACAACGACTTTGTGGCTGATCTACAAGAAAAAATCCATTGCAGCAAAACTTTCCGTGTTTACGCAAACAGTGACTTCATTGGTATGCAATTAGGCGGTGCAGTTAAGAACGTGATTGCGATTGGCGCAGGTATGTCTGATGGCATTGGGTTTGGTGCCAATGCGCGTACGGCTTTGATCACTCGCGGTTTAGCAGAAATGACCCGATTGGGTGCTGCGCTAGGTGCACAGCCAGAAACCTTTATGGGCATGGCAGGATTGGGTGATTTGGTATTAACTTGTACCGATAACCAATCTCGTAACCGCCGCTTTGGCTTAGCACTAGGTCAGGGTAAAGATGTCGATACCGCCCAAGATGAAATTGGTCAAGTTGTCGAAGGTTATCGCAACACTAAAGAGGTCTACCTGTTAGCTGAGCGTATGGGTGTCGAGATGCCAATTGTTGACCAAATATATCAAGTATTGTATCAAGGGAAGGATGCAAACTTAGCGGCGAAAGATTTGCTCGCTCGCGATAAGAAAGCGGAAGCATAAAGAACAATAGCAACACTGGACTTTGTATCTAGATACTAGGGATTCAGTACTAGGAAAATTCATGAAACATTGTGAGAAACAGAAGGTTTGGCAAACCATTGTTAAGGAAGCAAGAGAGCTTTCTGAACAAGAGCCAATGTTAGCAAGCTTCTATCATGCCACTATTATTAAGCATGATAGTTTGAGCGCGGCGTTAAGCTATATTTTAGCGAATAAGCTTAATACAGCGTCAATGCCGGCGATGGCGGTCAGGGAAGTGGTTGAAGAAGCCCTAAACTCAGACCCAAGTATCAGCGCTGCTGCCGCTTGTGACATATGTGCCACGGTAAACCGAGACCCTGCTGTTGCAATGTATTCAATGCCGCTGCTGTACCTAAAAGGTTATCACGCCTTGCAAGGTTATCGAGTAGCAAACTGGCTGTGGAAGCAGGGACGTATTGCGCTCGCTACTTACCTACAAAACCAAATCTCAGTCGCGTGTCAGGTGGATATTCACCCGGCGGCTAAAATTGGTCGCGGTATCATGCTAGACCACGCCACGGGTATCGTGATTGGTGAAACGGCCATTGTAGAGAATGATGTATCTATCCTACAGGACGTGACATTAGGTGGTACTGGTAAAGAGTGCGGCGATCGTCACCCGAAAATTCGTGAAGGTGTGATGATAGGTGCTGGTGCTAAGATTCTCGGTAATATTGAAGTTGGAGAAGGGGCTAAGATTGGCTCTTGTTCAGTAGTACTTCAAGCTGTTCCCGCTCATACCACAGTCGCAGGGGTTCCGGCTAAGATTGTTGGTAGACCTAAGACCGATAAGCCATCTTTGGATATGGACCAACAATTTAATGGTCGTTCACAAAGCTTTATTGGTGGGGATGGGATTTAAGAACTAGAACGGACTTCGTCTTCCGAGAACACTGCGTTTCGAGAGTCGAGACCGGACTTCGTCCTTCGAGAGTTTTTCGCTAGCACATCCCGAATCCATGGAGAACTGCTCCTAAATAAAAAGGATTGACACTTGGTGTCAATCCTTTAATTTTTCTCGCTTCTCGCTTCTCGCTTCTCGCTTCTCGCTTCTCGCTTCTCGCTTCTCGCTTCTCGCTTCTCGCTTAACCTAGAGCATCAAGTTCAGTAAGAACTTCTTCAGCCCATTCGATCCACGCTTGGCGGATAAGCAGGTTTCTACGTAGCGTTAGGCGCTCTAAACGTTGCTGCTTATCTAAAGTCGCAGTTGTTGAGTAATACGCGTTTTCGATTTCTTGGTAGTGAGCAACCAGTTTTCGCGACTCTTCAACTAGCTCGGCCAATTGAGCGCGGTATGGCGCAGATGGCTGAACGGCACAAGCCATAAGCTTAGCTGAAAACTCGTCACGGACGGTTGGGTGAGAGGTTGGTTGGTCAAACCATTCACCTAGTGCAGTACGACCAGAATCAGTAATTGAATATACTTTACGGTCTGGTTTGCCTTCTTGAGGCTCTAGTACACAGGTTACTAGGTTGTTTTGAGCCATCTTGTTTAACTCGCGATAAACTTGCTGGTGGCTCGCTTTCCAGAAATAGCCGATAGTGGCTGAAAATTCTTTAGTGATATCGTATCCAGTCGCATCGCGTGTGCTTAGAACGGTTAAGATAACGTGTGGTAATGACATGTCTTCAATCCAAATGGTCAATAAACTACTAAATACAACCACTTAATTTCTGTCGTGCTTCTTAATGGCACTGATCATCAGTAGAAAAAGTGGCACCAACAATGTTGGTCATGTCACCTAAAAAAGCCGTTTATCACCTAGGATCGATAGTTAAGATATCGAAGAGCTGCAGCATGTTGATTTTATATAAGTCGCCACAGCGGTGAAGTAGTATATCTAAATAATAAGCATAAAGTAGAATAGAAGGACAAAATATCCCAAAAAACTGACAAAAATCTCAATAGTGCGCCACATTCAGAGAAATATTTTGTAATTTGAGTATAAATGTCGCACCTGTGGTTCGACTTTCTATAAGAAATGCTCTGGAAGACATAAAAAAAGGTTGGTGAGTTCACACCAACCTTCTTTACATTTTACGGGAAATTAGCCTGTATTACGCATACCCGCCGCAATGCCGGCAATGGTTACCATTAAGGCTTCTTCTAACTCTGGCGCTGCCTGCTCATCTTGGCGCGTACGATAGAGCAGTTCAGCTTGAAGCATGTTCAATGGCTCAACATAGATGTTACGCAGACGAATAGACTCTTGGCCCCATGGGTCGCTTTGCATCAAGTTTTCGTTGTTTTCTACGTTCAGCACAGACTTGATATCTTTTTGCAGCTGTCCGCGCAGGCGGTCACCCAGAGGCAGTAAGTTGCTGTCGACCAAGCGCTCATCGTAGTAACGAGAAATCTCTAGATTACATTTGGTGTAAACCATTTCGAGCATACCTAGGCGAGTCGAGAAGAATGGCCACTCACGACACATCTCCTCTAGTAGCGCTTGATGGCCTTTATCTACTGAATATTGGATGGCTTCACCGGCACCAAGCCAAGCAGGAAGCACCAGTCGGTTTTGGCTCCATGAGAAGATCCAAGGGATTGCACGTAAGCTTTCTACGCCGCCTTTCGGGTTACGTTTTGCAGGTCTTGAACCTAACGGCAGTTTGCCCAGTTCTAGCTCTGGTGTCGCTTGGCGGAAATAAGGAACAAAGTCTGCTTCACCACGGACCACATTGCGATAAGCTTCACAGCTGACTTCTGATAATACGTTCATCAAGTCACGCCATTCTTGTTTTGGCTCTGGTGGTGGTAGCAGGTTCGCTTCAAGGATCGCACTTGCATACAAGCTAAAGCTGTTGACCGCCACTTCAGGAAGGCCAAGCTTAAAGCGTATCATCTCACCTTGTTCAGTCACTCGTAGACCACCTTTCAAGCTTTTCGGTGGCTGAGATAGCAGTGCCGCGTGTGCAGGAGCACCACCACGACCGATGGTACCGCCACGGCCGTGGAATAGAGTCAGTTCAACGCCTTCCTCTTCTGCCACTTTGACCAGTGATTCCATTGCGTGGTACTGAGCCCAACCTGCCGACATAACACCAGCATCTTTGGCTGAATCAGAGTAGCCGATCATGACCATTTGGTGGTTTTGGATAAAGCCACGGTATAGGTCGATGCCCATCAGCTGTTTGATAACGGACTCAGCATTGTTCAAGTCATCGAGTGTTTCGAATAGTGGACATACGTCCATGCGGTAAGGGCAGCCTGATTCTTGCAATAGCAGGTGAACAGCAAGGACATCAGAAGCTGTACGGGCCATTGAGATAACATAAGCACCAAACGCTTCACGTGGCTGAGCAGCAACGATTTTACAAGTATCGAGCACTTCTTTAACCGCTTCTGACGGTTGCCAGTCTCTAGGTAGTAGCGGGCGCTTCGATGCCAATTCATTAGTTAAGAAAGCAACTTTGTCTTGCTCACTCCACTGATCGTAATCGCCAATGCCGAGGTAGCGAGTCAGCTCAGATAGGACATCTGAATGACGAGTACTTTCTTGGCGAACATCGAGACGAACTAGGTGGACACCAAACGCTTTAATACGGCGTAATGTATCCAGCAGTGAGCCGTCAGCAATAATGCCCATGCCACACTCGTGCAGTGATTGGTAACATGCGTATAGTGGTTCCCAAAGCTGCTCGACGCGTTGCAGTGGTGCTTTTACCGCTAACTTCTGACCGTGGATCTTCGCATCAAGGATCTCTTTGGTTTCATTGAGCAGGGCGCGTAGTTCTTTCAGTACAGCGCGGTAAGGTTCATGTTCATTTTCACCAGCCAGAGCACGCACAGCAGTATTACACTGAGTCATCGACAGTTCGCTAACTAGCTCGTTGATGTCATTTAGGTAAAGGTCAGCCGCCTTCCAACGCGAAAGGAGCAGAACCTCACGAGTAATGGTGTGCGTTACGAATGGGTTGCCATCGCGGTCACCGCCCATCCAAGAAGAAAAATGCACTGGTCGCGCGTCAATCGGCAGACCTTCGCCAAGGTAACCTTCAAGGCGCTGATCAAGTTCGCGCAAAAAGTCAGGTACCGCTTCCCAAAGTGAGTTCTCGACGACAGCAAAGCCCCATTTCGCTTCATCAAGCGGCGTTGGTCGTTGCTTACGAATGGTGTCTGAGTGCCAGCTTTGGGCAATCAATTGCTCTAGGCGGCGTTCTGTTTTCTGACGCTCTTTCGCTGAAAGGTCACCAAGCTCTAACTTAGATAAGCACTTATTGATCTTCACGAGCTTGTGGATCATGGTTCGACGAGTAATTTCGGTCGGGTGCGCTGTCAGTACTAGTTCAATATTAAGATCGCGCACTGCTTGCGCTGTATCTAACTTGCTAATGTCATTTTGAGCAAGTTTAGAGAATAGGGAGTTAATTGCGTCTGGTTCGCAAACATGAGCATCACAGTGGCGAGAGATGGTATGGTACTGCTCTGCCATGTTAGTCAGGTTTAGAAATTGGTTGAATGCGTGAGCAACAGGGGTTAATTGCTCATTTGGCAGGCTTTTAATCTCATCAATCAAGCTATCTCTGTCTTGTTGATTGCCTGCGAGGGCGGACTTAGAAAGTTTACGAATGGTTTCTACTTTCTCTAGAAGTACGTCACCATGTGCATCCTTGATGGTGTTACCGAGCAAGTGTCCTAGCATGCTCACATTGCTTCTGAGCGCAGAGTATTTCTCGTTCATTGTCATCCTGCCTTGTAAAAAAATTACATCCAATGTTCCTTGTTAGATAGACAATCTAGCGAAAAATATCGCTTCGAGTCAAATACTGTAGGCTAAGTTTGCAAATATTATGCAAATGAATGTAACGCTTTGCGAGCTATCCGATTGACTAATTATGTTGAAACTTTCTTACAGAATGAGAGAGGCTTCGCCTATAGGAACGGACTTCGTCCTGTGGAAAACGAGAACGGGCTGCGCCCTATAGAACGCTGCGC
Source organism: Vibrio sp. R10-SF1-ISO8 (assembly GCF_059833805.1). NCBI lineage: Bacteria > Pseudomonadati > Pseudomonadota > Gammaproteobacteria > Vibrionales > Vibrionaceae > Vibrio > Vibrio sp. R10-SF1-ISO8. The sequence goes on from NZ_JCBDHL010000015.1 coordinate 31,551, forward strand.
TACTGGATAACTGGAGCGGGCTTCGCCCTTGTGGAAAACTAGACTTGATTTTTAACCATAGTGGAGCAACTTTAGTTTTCCCGTTTTCCCGTTTTCCCGTTTTCCCGTTTTCCCGTTTTCCCGTTTTCCCGTTTTCCCGTTTTCCCGTTTTCCCGTTTTCCAGCTATCCATAGGGCGTAGCCCGTTCCCGCTTCCTTTATCCCGCTTCCTTTATCCCGCAGCAAAGCGTTCTCGCTCTGTATTCAAAAACAATACTTATGCATCGCTTTCGACAATACATCGATGGTCGGTTCGATAAATTCAAAGGCGAGGAACTCGTCTGGCTGGTGGGCTTGGTCAATGGAGCCAGGGCCTAGAACCAGTGTCGGGCATAGCTGCTGCAAGAATGGGGCTTCAGTACAGTAGTTTACAGTCTCAGAGCTGGTGCCACAGATCTCTTCAACGCCACCGATAAATGGATGGTCATGCTGACATTCGTAGCCGGGGATCGGCTCGTGAAGTGGCGTGATCGAGATTCTGCCCGGCCACTTGGCTTCGATTTCTTTGAGTGCGCCGCGCAGCATGTTATCTAGTCCATCTAGGCTGATGCCCGGCAAAGGACGAACATCGTAATGCAGTTCACAGCAGCCGCAGATACGGTTAGCACTGTCACCACCATGAATGTGGCCTAGATTTAACGTCGGGCTAGGAATGGCAAATCCTGGATGGTGATACTCTTTAATCAGCTTGTCACGTAGCTGCATTAAGGCAAATAAAACCTCATGCATGATTTCGATAGCATTAACCCCTAAAGCAGGATCAGATGAGTGGCCCGATTTACCGGTCACTCGCACCGCATTGGCAACATGACCTTTATGACCTCGAATAGGTACTAGGCTAGTTGGTTCGCCGATGATGCAGTAATCCGGTTTAAATGGGGCGGTTTCAGTGAAGTGGCGTGCGCCGAGCATAGTTGTCTCTTCATCACATGTTGCGAGCACATAGAGAGGTTTGGTCTGTGTGCTCCAATCAACTTTTTTAACCGCTTCTATAATAAAGGCAAAAAAGCCTTTCATATCCGCTGTACCCAAGCCATAAAATCGGTTGTTCGCTTCCGTCAACGCATGTGGCTCGAAATTCCAACGCCCTTCATCGAACGGCACGGTATCACTGTGCCCTGCCAAAAGCAGTCCGCCTTCACCAGAGCCTTTTTTGGCGATTAGGTTAAATTTGCCCGCTTCTACTTCAGTTAAGTTGACTTCAAAGCCTATGTCTTTCAGCCAAGTCGCTAACTTTTCAATCACTTTTGCATTGCCTTCATCCCAACTGGAGTCCGTTGAGCTTATAGAAGAGGTAGAAATCAGGCCGCTGTAGACCTCAATAAAACTTGGTAATTGCATATTTAGTTTACATTCCCTGTTGACAGAGTTCGGCTAAGAAGGTAAAACACATATTAAATCACTTTTATTGAATAAAAAACCAATAAAAGCTGAATAATTTAAATTTATAGTCATTATCGAAATGACGTTTTTTACTCAAAATGGATGTCTGAGATGCTCAAAACCACAATCATAGGCGCAAGCGGTTATACCGGAGCAGAGCTTGCTTTGATGGTACATAAACACCCTGAACTTACGCTATCAGGTTTATATGTTTCCGCCAATAGCCTTGATGCAGGTAAAGACATCGCACAGCTTCACGGCAAGCTGGCTGGAATTATTAGTCAACCTGTACTTCCTCTCAAAGATGTTGAAGCTGTGGCTAATCAAACGGATGTGGTTTTTCTTGCCACTGCACATGAAGTGAGCCATGACCTAGCGCCGCTGTTTTTGGCGCAAGGTTGCCAGGTCTTTGATTTGTCTGGCGCCTTCCGCGTTAAGAAAGAAGGCTTCTACAGCGAGTTTTATGGTTTTGAACACCAGCATGATGCTTGGTTAGACAACTCAGCCTACGGATTGGCTGAATGGAATGCACAAGCGATTAAACAGAGTCAGCTTATAGCGGTGCCAGGCTGCTACCCAACAGCTTCACAGTTAGCGGTTAAGCCTTTACTCGAAGCGGGTTTGGTGGATACGGCTCAATGGCCTGTGATTAATGCCACTAGCGGTGTTTCCGGTGCAGGCAGAAAAGCATCGATGACCAATAGCTTTTGTGAGGTCAGCTTACAGCCATACGGTGTCTTTAATCATCGTCATCAGCCCGAAATCGCCAGCCACTTAGGCACAGATGTGATTTTTACCCCGCATCTTGGCAATTTTAAGCGTGGCATTCTCGCCACTATTACGCTCAAGCTGGTGGCTGGCACATCTGAACAACAGGTTAACGCTGCGTTTAGCGCGGCTTATGAAAATAAATCGGCAGTGCGTCTTTTAGAGTCAGCGTTGCCGAACATTCAAAATGTAGAAAATACACCTTTCTGCGATTTAGGTTGGAAGGTTCAAGGCGAGCACGTCATCGTTGTTTCAGCGATAGACAACTTGCTGAAAGGTGCATCAAGTCAAGCGATGCAATGTTTAAACATCCACTACGGATTTCCAGAGCTGACTGCTCTTGTTTAATTGAGCAGGGAAGGAAAAGTAATGACAGATAACAAACTTACTCCATTAGTGATCAAATTAGGCGGTGCTGCACTGTCGTGTACTGAGACATTAAGCCAGGTATTTGGTGCGATAGCCCAATACCAAAAGCAAGCTCAGCGACGAATTGTGATCGTTCACGGTGGAGGTTATCTGGTGGACGATCTAATGGCGAAACTGCAACTTGAGACAATCAAGAAAGAAGGTCTTCGCGTAACCCCTTATGAGCAAATCCCAGTCATTGCTGGCGCTCTAGCTGGAACAGCCAACAAGATGTTGCAAGGTCAAGCGATCAAAGATGGTCTTAATGCAGTTGGTTTGAGTTTAGCGGATGGCGGCTTATGTCATGTCAAAGAGCTTGACCCAGAGCTGGGCGCGGTAGGTAAGGCGACACCGGGAGACTCAACCGTGCTGCAAGCGATTTTACAAACGGGCGCGCTGCCTATCATCAGCTCTATTGGCCTAACAGAGCAAGGCCAGATGATGAATGTTAATGCAGACCAAGCTGCGGTAGCTGTGGCTGGAGCCTTAGATGCTGAATTGGTTCTACTGTCAGATGTTAGCGGTGTACTGGATGGCAAAGGTCATCTGATTAAAAGCCTTGATGAGAAAGAAGCGCAGAACCTCATCAATGGTCATGTGATTACTGACGGCATGATCGTCAAAGTGAACGCTGCACTCGAAGCAGCTAATGATTTGGGTCGACCAATTGAAGTTGCAACATGGCGTTATCCAGAAAAGCTCGCCGAGCTATTTGCCGGACAGAGCATTGGAACCCAGTTTTTACCACAGTAGTTGGTAGTAAAGAATTAGAGCTGAATGCATAGCGCATTGAGTGATAAAAACAGATTAAACAGGAAGTAACCCGCAGCACTGACCGCCACGCGCAGCGCCGGGATTTGGAGAAAGAAAAATGAGCAAAGTTCAAGTAAATAAAGTAGTTGTCGCATATTCTGGCGGTCTGGATACATCAGTGATCATTCCATGGCTAAAAGAGAATTACGATTGTGAAGTGGTTGCTTTCGTTGCCGATGTCGGTCAAGGCGCGGAAGAGCTAGAAGGCATTGAAGAAAAAGCCAAAGCCTCTGGTGCATCGGAGTGCTACATTGCTGACCTGAAAGAAGAGATGGTGGCAGACTACATCTACCCAACTCTAAAAACAGGTGCCTACTACGAAGGTAAGTACTTACTAGGCACTTCAATGGCTCGTCCAATCATAGCTAAAGCGCAAGTGGAAGTGGCACGTAAAGTTGGTGCGGATGCGCTTTGTCATGGCTGTACTGGTAAAGGTAATGACCAAGTTCGTTTTGAAGGTGCATTTGCGGCACTCGCACCGGACCTGCATGTGATTGCCCCTTGGCGTGAATGGGATCTTGTCAGCCGTGAAGAGTGTCTTGATTACCTAGCTGAGCGTAATATCCCTTGTACAGCCTCTCTAACGAAAATTTATTCACGTGATGCGAACGCTTGGCACATCTCGACAGAAGGTGGTGTGTTAGAAGACACTTGGAATGCACCAAATGACGATTGCTGGGCATGGACAGTCGATCCAGAGCAAGCGCCTAATGAAGCTGAATACGTAACGCTAAAAGTTGAAAAAGGCGAAGTAGTAGGTGTTGATGGTGAAAACATGACACCGTATAACGCACTTGTGTACTTGAATGACAAAGGTGTGAAGCATGGTGTTGGACGTATCGATATCGTTGAAAACCGCCTAGTAGGGATGAAGTCTCGTGGTTGTTACGAAACTCCGGGAGGCACTATCATGATGGAAGCGCTTCGCGCAGTAGAGCAACTTGTGCTAGATAAAACTGCATTTGAGTTCCGTGAAGAGCTTGGTGTAAAAGCCTCTCACCTAGTTTATGACGGTCGTTGGTTTACTCCGCTATGTAAGTCAATTCTGGCGGCATCAGAAGAGCTTGCTCAAGACGTGAATGGTGAAGTCGTGGTTAAGCTATACAAAGGCCAAGCGACAGTGACTCAGAAGCGTTCAGACAACAGCCTTTACTGCGAAGAGTTTGCGACCTTTGGTGAAGATGAAGTTTATGACCAAAGCCACGCTGAAGGCTTTATCCGCCTTTACTCGCTATCAAGCCGTATTCGTGCTCTGAATAGTCAGAAGAAATAACCACTGACGGTTAGAAATCTAGAGCCCACTTGGTTAGCCAAGTGGGCTTTTTGCTTTTTGAGTGGTGTTAGGCTAATAAATAATGATTTGAATAAATATGTTAAAAAAGTGAATTAATACTTTATTTTTGTTCTCATTTGCCGTAACTTTGAACCATCAAACAATACTGAATCTAATTCAGAGTTAACGAAAGCAATTTTACTAACCAGCACGACTAGTGAGCACAGGTAATCAGGAGAAACGCGATGGCATTATGGGGCGGAAGATTTACCCAAGCAGCAGATACGAGATTCAAAGATTTTAACGACTCATTGCGCTTCGATTACCGATTAGCTGAACAAGATATCGTGGGTTCAATCGCTTGGTCAAAGGCTTTACTCTCTGTTGATGTTTTAACGGAACAAGAACAGCAGAAACTAGAGCTTGCTCTAAATGAGCTTAAGCTTGAAGTGATGGAAGACCCGCACCAAATACTGCGTTCTGATGCCGAAGATATCCATTCTTGGGTCGAGCAGCAGTTAATTGGCAAAGTGGGCGATCTTGGTAAAAAGCTTCATACTGGGCGTTCACGTAATGATCAGGTGGCAACCGACCTAAAACTCTGGTGTCGTCAACAAGGTCAGCAGTTATTGATGGCGCTTGATCGTCTTCAAGCACAAATGGTCTCTGTAGCGAAAGTGCATCAAGACACGGTTTTACCGGGCTATACCCACTTGCAGCGTGCTCAGCCGGTTACATTTGCCCATTGGTGTCTCGCCTATGTAGAAATGTTTGAGCGTGACTACTCACGTTTAGAAGATGCCATTACTCGTCTTGATACGTGTCCTTTAGGTTCCGGAGCCTTGGCGGGTACTGCGTATCCAATCGACCGTGAAAAAGTAGCCCATAACCTTGGCTTCCGTCGTGCGACTCGTAACTCGCTGGATTCAGTGTCAGATCGTGATCATGTGATGGAGCTGATGTCAGTGGCGTCAATCTCGATGTTGCATTTATCTCGTCTTGCTGAAGATATGATCTTCTACAATTCGGGTGAATCCAACTTTATTGAGCTAGCCGATACAGTAACATCGGGCTCTTCACTGATGCCACAGAAGAAAAACCCAGATGCTCTTGAGCTTATCCGTGGTAAAACAGGACGCGTTTATGGCTCTCTAGCTGGCATGATGATGACAGTGAAGGCTTTGCCGCTTGCATATAACAAAGATATGCAAGAAGACAAAGAAGGCCTGTTTGATGCCCTAGATACTTGGAACGACTGTATGGAAATGGCAGCGTTATGTTTCGATGGTATCAAGGTCAACGGCGAGCGTACTCTAGAAGCGGCTAAGCAAGGCTATGCTAATGCTACTGAACTTGCAGATTACCTAGTCGCGAAAAAGATTCCGTTCCGCGAAGCGCACCATATTGTGGGTGTAGCGGTTGTTGGTGCGATAGCTAAAGGTTGTGCACTAGAAGAACTTTCGATTGCTGAGCTAAAAGAGTTCTCGCCAGTGATTGAAGAGGATGTCTACGACATATTAACCATTGAGTCTTGCTTAGAGAAACGTAGTGCGCTTGGTGGCGTATCGCCAAAACAGGTTGCTTACGCAGTAGAACAGGCCGAAGGCCGACTGATTAAGCGCGACGCTTCAGCAGTGAATGTACGTCCGGCTCGTTTAACCGATATCGAATCATTAGAAGGTATGGTCGCTTATTGGGCGAACATGGGTGAAAACCTACCACGTTCACGTAGTGAGTTAGTGCGTGATATCGGATCTTTTGCCGTGGCAGAACACAACGGAGAAATTACTGGTTGCGCCTCTTTGTATGTCTATGATTCAGGGTTAGCAGAAGTTCGCTCGCTAGGTGTTGAAGCAGGCTGGCAAGGGCAAGGACAGGGCAGTGCAATTGTTCAGTATCTGGTTGAGAAGGCGCGTCAGATGGCGATTAAGAAAGTATTCGTTTTGACTCGTACTCCTGAGTTCTTTATGAAGCAATCCTTCTTGCCAACATCGAAGTCCTTGTTACCTGAGAAAGTGCTTAAAGATTGTGATCAGTGCCCAAGACAACACGCATGTGATGAGGTGGCTCTGGAAGTGAACCTTGCGGAGCAAGCAATAGCACGGGTAAACGTTGCCTAAGTAACTGATTCAGAAAGATCCAAATAAAAGATCAAAAAAGATCGAAGTTTTTGGGAACTATTAAGAAAAAGCCCGGTCTATTAAAGTACCACTGCTTTTTCTTAGAAGAATCTAAGAAGGCCCCAAACCAGATATTGGTTTTGGGGCTTTTTTCTTTCTTGCTCTTCATAATCGATGCCATAGCTTCGTTGTCAAAAAAAACTCACCTAATCGAATAGGCAAGCTATGCTCATAGGATTCGTTTTTTTATCCTCCTTGCCCTGACACCGATTATTTTGAGCAAGTCCGTTTTAACTATTGTTTCTTTTTTTACGCTTTCGCCAAGGCAAGATGACAAATCGCATCCAGAGATGAAGGAACAGCAAACCGTTGAAAGCAAAGCCTGCCATAATGAGCGCGATAGACTCGATGCTCTGAGGGTTGTCACGAAAAGCGAACCACCAGACGATCCAACATAACACGGATAAGACAGTGAGCTGATCCATGCAGCGTTGGCATCGGCCTATTTTCTTCCAGAACCAGTCACTATTTTTGCAGTATTTACATGTCATGATTGCGGTTAATTGGGTAACATACGAGGTCTTAGCATATCTCAATTAACCTCAAAGTGATAAACATGATCGAACGTCAACAAACCAAACAACGAATGAGCCGTATTGTAAAGCACAATGGAACTATCTACCTTTGTGGCCAAGTTTGCGCAGACGCAACGAAAGGCATTACTGAACAGACTCAAACAATGCTAGATAAGGTTGAAGGGTTACTGCTAGAAGCGGGCAGTGATAAAGAGCATATGCTTTCAGCGACTATCTACATCAAGGATATGAAAGATTTCCAAGAAATGAATGCTGTTTGGGATGCTTGGGTTCCGGAAGGTCATGCACCTGCTCGCGCATGTGTAACGGCAGATATGGCACGTGAAGCTTTATTAGTTGAAATCTCAGTGATTGCTGCAGAAAAGTAACCCAAGAACGACGAAAAAAAACGAGCTACTCAGCTCGTTTTTTCTTGAATATTTATTGCTCAGCTACTATTGAGCCAAGTAAGCATCTAGCTCTTCACTGCCACCAATATGCTTACCACCGATAAATACTTGCGGCACTGTTGTGCGGCCAGAAATAGCGCGCAAACTTACTGTTGTCGCGTCTTTACCTAGAATGATCTCTTCATATTGAAGGTCGTTGTCAATCAGTGCTTGTTTAGCTTTGACGCAGAACGGACAGCCCGGCTTACTAAATACGGTAATCGATTCTTGAGTTTTGAATTCTGGTGCTACGTGTTTAAGCATTGTATCCGCATCAGACACTTTGAACGGGTCGCCCGGCTCGTTTGGTTCAATGAACATCTTCTCTACCACGCCATTTTTAACTAGCATGCTGTAACGCCATGATCGTTTGCCAAAGCCTAGGTCATTCTTGTCAACCAACATACCCATGCCGTCAGTGAATTCGCCATTACCATCCGGAATAAAAGTGATGTTTTCTGCTTCTTGGTCTGACTTCCAAGCATTCATTACGAAAGTATCGTTAACAGACATACAGATGATTTCATCAATGCCGTGGTCTTTAAAAACTGAGAACAACTCGTTGTAACGTGGCAGATGGCTAGATGAACAAGTCGGAGTGAAAGCGCCCGGTAAGCTAAACACAATCACGGTTTTATCTTTAAATAGCTCGTCACTGGTGACGTTAACCCATGCGTCACCTTGACGAATAGGGAATGTAACTTGTGGTACGTTTTGACCTTCTTTAGATGCAAACATATTGGTTTCCTTAATAGCGGATTATTGTAATTTTATTATGGAGTCTTATCAGTGTAGTGACTGTGCTCTGTCTCGATGGGTGTATTATTGAAGAAATTCTTTGATAGCTCTAATCGTTTAATGTTATGGTTTTGATAGATGATTTCTATCTTAATGGTGGGGAGTAGAGGTAATGAACATTCGTGATTTTGAGTATTTGGTCGCGCTTGCTGAGCACAAACATTTTCGTAAAGCAGCAGAAGCCTGCTTTGTCAGCCAGCCAACACTAAGTGGTCAAATTCGTAAATTGGAAGATGAACTAGGCACGGCACTTTTAGAGCGTAGTAGTCGCCGAGTACTGTTCACCGATGCGGGTTTACAGCTGGTTGATCAAGCTAAACGTATTCTGTCAGAAGTGAAAACCTTCAAGGATATGGCAAGCGGTCAAGCAGGTGAAATGGTTGGTCCTATGCATATCGGCTTTATTCCGACCGTCGGCCCTTATCTACTGCCGAAAATCATTCCTATGCTTAAAGAAGCTTTCCCTGATCTAGAGCTGTTTTTGCATGAAGCGCAAACTCATCAACTGGTGCGCCAGTTAGAAGATGGTAAGTTAGATTGTTTGGTGTTGGCGTCGGTTGCGGAAACCACGCAGTTCAGAGAGATTGAAGTTTACAATGAGCCACTGAGCATTGCAGTGCCTTGTGACCATGAATGGGCTAAGCTAGACCAAGTTGATATGCTCGAGCTCAATGGTAAAACAGTACTAGCGCTTGGCGATGGGCACTGTTTACGCGATCAAGCATTAGGCTTCTGTTTTGCTGCTGGCGCGCAAGACGATGAACGCTTTAAAGCGACTAGCTTAGAAACCCTGCGTAATATGGTGGCCGCAGGCGCGGGTATTACTTTGTTGCCAGAGTTGTCGTTACCGAAAGAAAAAGAGAAAGATGGGGTATGTTATGTCCCAGCTACCAATCCGGTCCCTTCACGCAGTATCGTCTTGGCATATCGACCAGGCTCTCCGCTAAGATCTCGCTTTGAACAGTTAGCTCAAGCTATTAAAACTCAGCTTGAAGACAACTGATAAGTTACAGGTAAAAAAAGAGGTTGATGTGAAAGCATCAACCTCTTTTCTTTTCGTGCTGTAATACGTTAGAACAGCTCTTCGCCGCCATCAGAAGTGTAGATACTGTCCGTAATCTCACTGGTGACGTACTCGGTAGGTTCAGTACCTTCTAAGAAGTATTCAAACATAGAGCTAGAGTCGAACTTATTGGTCAAGAGACCTGAGTCTCGATCAATTCGAACTCGTACGATATTTTGTGGAATCGTTTTGCTTTGCTGAGGAACACCCGCAAGTGCTGTACGCATAAAGTCGACCCAGGCTGGCTGGGCTGTTTTTGCCCCTGCTTCAGCGCCAGTAATCTGATCTTTGCCTAGATTACTGTTCGTTTTGGTTCGACCTAGCTTACGCGTGTGATCATCGAAACCGACCCAAGCGATAGCGACCATTCCTGGGCCATAACCGTTATACCAAGCATCTTTAGAGTCGTTAGTAGTACCGGTTTTACCACCAATGTCGCGACGTTGTAGCTTCTGAGCGCGCCAACCGGTACCGTTCCAACCTGTACCATCACGCCAGTTACCGCCACCCCAGACATTGCTGTACATCATTTCGCGCATCAAGAATGCAGTTTGCTCTGAGATCACTTGTGGAGCATATTGAGGCTCTTCAGTGACTTCAGTTGTCACATCTTGCTCGGCAAATTCATTGTCACTCGTGATAGCTTGAGTACAGTCTTGATGACAGACGACTTTTGGTGATGCTTCGAATTCTAGGTCACCAAATGGGCCCTCTACTCGGCTGATATAGAAGGGTTCTACATAGTAACCACCATTCGCGAACACTGAGTAGCCTTGAGCCATTTTCATTGGTGTTAAGCTACCCGCACCAAGAGCAATGGTTTCTGAACGCGGCACTTGGTCTATATCGAAACCAAAGCGTGTTAAGTATTGGCGCGTTTCATCAAGGCCGACTTCACGTAACACGCGCACAGCCATCACGTTCTTCGATTGTGCTAAACCAATACGTAAGCGAGTAGGGCCAATGTAAGTTGGTGGCGAGTTCTTTGGTCGCCAAGCTGTACCTTGACTCTTATCCCATTGGTTAATCGGAGCGTCATTGATCAGGGTCGCAAGTGTTAGCCCCTTATCGATTGCAGCGGCATAAATAAAGGGTTTAATACTTGAACCAACTTGGCGTACCGACTGAGTGGCACGGTTAAACTTGTTATGAACAAAGTTAAAACCACCAACCAACGAGAGTACTGCGCCGTTTTCGGGGTTCATAGCAACAAATGCGGTGTTCGCATTCGGTACTTGGCTTAGGTGCCAAGCGATGCTTGGCTCTTGGCCTTCAACTGTGCTTTCAACTTCACGCACCCAAATTTGCTCACCTTCAGTTAAGACATCTTTGGCACTGCTTGGTGGTGGGCCTTGGCGATCATCAGTCAGGAATTTACGTGCCCACTTGATGCCATCCCACTCTAACGTGTTGATCCCTTGGTCCTTAACCCAAATGGTTGCTTGCTTGTTATCAACCGCAGTGACAACAGCAGGAACGAGCTGACCATAGGTTGGAACGTTATCGAGCGTCTTATCTATCTGCTGTTCATCAAGCGCAGGTTTACCTGGCTGCCAAAGAACCTTTTCTGCACCGCGATAGCCGTGACGCTCATCGTAAGCCAGCAAGTTGTTGATTGCTGATTTGTTTGCGGCTGCTTGAAGCTTTGAATCTACCGTGGTGTAGATGTTCATGCCTGAAGTGTACGCTTCTTCCTGACCATAGCGAGCAACCATCCAAGCTCGCGCTAGCTCTGCAACGTATGGAGCACTTAACTCAATTTCTGCACCATGATAGCGAGCAACGATCTCTTCACCACGAGCCTCATCATACTCCGCCTGAGTTATGTATTTCTCGTCAAGCATACGCAGTAGCACGACATTACGACGGTTCGTCGCACGTTCGAGTGAGTAAATAGGGTTCATGGTTGAAGGCGCTTTTGGCATGCCGGCAAGCGTCGCGATTTCACTTAGTGTGAGGTTTTGAAGCTCTTTACCAAAATAGGTTTGCGCTGCGGCACCAAAGCCATAAGAGCGATAGCCTAAGAAGATCTTATTGACGTATAACTCCATGATCTCTTCTTTACTAAGAAGTTGTTCTATATGGATAGCAATAAAGATCTCTTTGATTTTTCGCATGATCTTCTTTTCATTGGAAAGGAAGAAGTTACGAGCTAGCTGCTGAGTAATGGTACTTGCACCTTGCTTGGCCGAGCCTGAAAGAGCAACCACTACGGCCGCACGAGTGATACCGATCGGGTCGATACCTGGGTGATCGTAAAAGCGGCTATCTTCTGTTGCAATTAGCGCCTCGATCAGATGCTGTGGAATATCGTCATAAGCAACGGGGATACGACGTTTCTCACCAAACTGGGAGATCAGTTTACCGTCTTGGCTAAACACCTGCATTGGAGTTTGCAGTTTTACGTCTTTCAATGTTGCTACGTCTGGTAGCTCTGGCTTCACATACAAGTAGAAGCCGAATATCGTACCGACCCCAAGAATTATGCAAATCAATGTGAATATAAGTAGTCGCTTTATGAACTTCACCGGAGATTCCCTGATTGATTGGGTTCACTAAATGTAAACCCTTGTACTTTAAGCTAAAAATCTAGCTCATTTTGTCTATGTGCTTATTTAACCATCAATTTAAGCAAATGAGCTAAGCAAAAAGTACGGAGCTAAGCTGCATGGGTAAATCATTAGTTACAGGCATTGAAATTGGACACCACAGTATTAAAGCGGTAGTTCTCAAGCCAAACAAGGGCACATTTGCTCTTGTCGACTATCGAGAATTGCCAATCGAAGCGGGCATTTTCTCTGATAACCATATGTCAAATTATCAGAAAATTGTAAAGAAACTCAAAGAACTAAGGAAGAGTTTGCCGCGATTTAGTACGAAAGTTGCATTGGCGATACCAGATAATGCGGTAATAAGTAAGGTATTACAGATAGATAGCGGGCTTAGCGACAATGAAATTGAGTATGCTATTTCTGACGCATTTTCCCATCAAACTCCGTTTTCAATTGATGAACTCTACTTAGATTATGTCCCGCTGACCGCGGATAGACAGTCATCGCAAACTCACTACCAAGTATACGCGACGAAAAAAGAGCTGGTTGACCCTAGAGTAGAAGTGTTCAAAAGCGCTGCCTTTCAACCCGTAGTGGTTGATTTACGTGCCCATGCTTTAGTGCATATTTGGCAGCTTGCTGCACGACAACAGGTTAAAGCCGACTGGCTTATGATTGATGTTGGTTTTGATCACGCTTCGTTGTGTATGGACCTTGCTGATAAAGCGCCTTTTTGCAAAGACATCGTTTTGGCAATCCATGAAAAAGAGGTGGATTCAAACCTTTGCTTAAGTCTGGCGCAAAGCCGTGGAGAGTTCACCGCTGAGTTACTAGATAAAATCCAACGCAATTTACAGCTTATTGCTTCAATGCACGGCAAGAGTGTTAAAGGGATTTGGCTGTCAGGTGTAGGGGCTACCATGCCTGCTCTTGCGAATGAAATCAGCACGCGCTTTGCCATTGAGTGTGAGCTTCTCAATCCACTGACTCTTTTTGCAACAACGAGCCAACAGGCGTCCGAAAATCTGTTGACCAATGGGCATAGGTTCGCATCGGCGGCTGGGATTGCTCTACGCGCGCTCACTTGGTTGGAGAGTCGTCATGCTGCATAGCATCAATTTGCTGCCGTGGCGTGAAGAGCTGCGAGATTATCGCCACAAGCGTTTTGGACTGCTGATGATGCTTACGCTAATCATTGCTGTAGTTATCCAGTGGGGCATCGGCATACACATAGAGCAGCAACAGGATCGGCAATCTGAACGTAATGAATATCTTGTGCGTTATGGCACACAATTGGACCAACAGCTTAACCAGCTGAAAATCGTTGAACAAGAACATCAAGCCCTCTTGACCCGATTGTCGGTTATTGAGGGGTTGCAGAAAGAGCGCAATAAAACCACAGACTTTATGAATTTATTGCCCGAGCTGATCCCGCCTGGTGTTTACATCGACAAGTTAAAGATGAATGGTCTACAGGTTGAGCTTGCTGGGATCAGCGATTCAACTTCTCATCTTGCCACCATGCTAGATAACCTAGAAAAATCACCTGCTGTAACTAACGTTGAGATGCATTCCATTGTTCATGGTACTGCTCGATTTGCCAGTAAGTACCAATCATATCGCGTCTCTTTTTCTCTTTTAGGAGGTCAGAGTGAATCGCTTAAACCTTGATATTGAAGAGATAGGCGAGTGGCCACTTACTTATCAACTAGTCGTGATAGCGGTGTTGATGGCGATGTTACAGGCAGGCGGTTATTGGCTTTTGGTTCAGCCTGAGTTTGAACAACTCGATGTTCTTAAACAGCACGAGCAGCAGCACAAAACCTCAATAGCATTGAAAACGAAAAAAGTGGTGTTGTTACCTAGAATGAAGGCTCAGCTTGATGAACTGTCACAGCGCTATGACTATCTATCGCGACAATTACCCGCGCAAAAAGAGCTCGCTTCTATGTTGGCGTCAGTTAATCAGGTCGGCTTACAAAACTCCCTGACCTTTACTCGAATTGATTGGGGACAAAAGCACGATCAAACGTTTCTGTACAAGCTTCCACTTAACATTGAATTGACCGGTGACTATCACGATATCGGTGACTTTTCTGCGGCGATTGCCTCGCTAGCGCGAATTATAAATTTTGATGATGTCTATTGGCATCGTGTCAGTTTAGAAAGCAGCACGCTGCATTTACGCGCTCGAGCCTACACCTATCAGCTTAAAAGTGAGGTCAAAGATGAAAATTAATCGGCTATTGCCTTTGATTGCTTTGGTTTCTGGCTGCAAGGCAAATCAAGCTCCGCTTGAGGAATACCTAGTGCAACTTAAGCGTGATGCTGAAGTGGAGGTGTATGAACTTGCCCCGCTCATTGATGTTCAAAGCTCCAAATATACTGCCCACCAAGTTAGGCAGCCATTCGAGCTACCTCAAGCGGCCTTGTCTATAAATCAGCAAGCGTTAACAAAAGATTGTTGGCAACCTAAACGCAACACGAGTCAGTTGGCGACTTTTCCGTTAAGCCAATTACAACTAAAAGGTGTGATGAGCCGAGATGGGAGAAAATCAGCACTTATTGAGGCTCCAACCGGCCGCTTAGTACAGGTTAACTCGGGCAGTAATCTGGGGCTGAATCATGGCAAAGTCACCAAGGTCGCGGATGACTATTTATTTGTGCAAGAAGCCATAGCAGACGGCCTCGGATGCTGGCAGTTACGTGAAACCAAATTAGCGCTTAAGTAGAGAACGGATAGAGATGAATAGGATAAAAGGTATGCTGGCTTTTGCTAGAGGCTATTTGCAATGGAGCAGCTTGTTTGTGGTCCTCTTCCATAGTGTTGTTTATGCCCAAGAGCAAAATGACAATCTGCTGCAAGGCTTGGATTTCAAACTCGATGAGCAGCGCAACGCGCAAATTATCCTAACCTTGTCCGACTCACGTGCGGTGGTCGATATACAAAAAGTGGAGCAGGGGTTAAGCATTACTCTGCCTCAAACTCAAGTGATAGAAGCGTTAATCAAGGTATTTGACGTGACCGAGTTTGGTACGGTAGTGCGTGACATTGAAGTTTTTCGCCATCCTGACAAGGTCGAGCTGATAGCGGCAATTGATGGGGACTTTCGTTATCACGATCAACTTGAAGGGACGCGACTGCAAGTCACTGTGGAGAGCAGTAGTAGTGCCGAACAACTGGTAGATAAAACGAGTCTTCTCGATAAGTCAGGCAAAAAGCTATCACTTAATTTTCAAGATATTCCGGTTAGAAATGTGTTGCAACTGATCGCCGATTACAATGATTTCAACTTGGTTGTTTCCGATTCAGTGACTGGCAATCTGACCTTACGCCTTGAAGAGGTATCATGGCAGAAGGTGCTCGACATCATCTTGCAGGTCAAAGGGTTAGATAAACGTGTTGAAGGAAGCATTGTTTTGGTCGCGCCAAAAGCGGAACTGGATGCTCGTGAGCACCAGAAGCTGGAGAAAGCGCGTTTAAAGGAGCAGCTAGGGAAACTGTCGTCGGAAATTATCCAAGTTAAGTTTGCCAAGGCGGCCGATATTGCTGACTTAATCGATGGTGGTGGTGAGTTTAGTATGCTCTCCTCTCGGGGTTCTTTGAGTGTGGACGAGCGCACCAACGCCCTATTGATTCGAGATTTAGAGCAAAATGTCGATGTTATTCGTTCTATTGTCGAATCACTCGATATCCCCGTTAAGCAGGTGCAAATCGAGGCGAGGATTGTCACGGTTCATGAAGGCAACTTGGAAGAGCTTGGGGTACGTTGGGGATTTAGTAACACCAATGGCAGTACTTCTATTGGCGCCAGTATTGAAGATAACGTATTCGATGTGGTGCCAATCGATGACATGCTTAATGTGAATCTAGGCGCAACTAGTGCCAATGCTTCGACCATCGCATTTCAAGTCGCCAAGCTTGGCTCCGACATGTTGCTTGACCTTGAATTATCGGCATTACAAAGAGAGTCGAAAGCAGAAGTCATCTCAAGCCCACGTTTGATCACCACTAATAAAAAGCCAGCCTATATTGAGCAGGGCAGCGAGATCCCTTATCTAGAGTCATCTTCAAGCGGGGCAACCAGCGTCTCGTTTAAGAAGGCAGTGCTCAGTTTAAAAGTCACGCCGCAGATCACCCCAGATAATCGGCTAATTCTGGATTTGAGCGTGACCCAAGATAGGCCAGGTGATGTGGTGAAAACCGGTACCGGGGAAGCGGTGGCGATTAACACCCAAAGAATCGGTACCCAAGTGCTGGTGGAGAATGGAGAAACCGTGGTACTCGGGGGCATCTTTCAACATAGCGTGACAGATGCGGTCGACAAGGTGCCTTTCTTTGGTGATTTGCCTCTGCTAGGGGCGCTATTTCGTCGTTCTTACCAACAAATGGGCAAAAGCGAACTGTTAATTTTCGTCACCCCAAGGGTAGTGATTGAGTAAGATTTTGGTTAGGGACGAAAATAAATTTGCATTAATGGCACCTTATCTAGATAATTTCGGGTCTTATCACGAATTATCTGTGAGGAATCGGTGCCACAAGCATCTCCATCGCTAGTATCACACTGGCTTTTCTTGTGGCGATGTCATTGAATTAACGTTGTAAATTACTGCTAAACATGGCTGAGAAACGCAATATTTTCCTTGTTGGCCCTATGGGGGCCGGCAAAAGCACAATTGGTAGACACCTAGCTCAACAGCTTCATATGGAGTTTGTTGATTCTGATACCGTTATTGAAGAACGTACTGGCGCAGATATCGCTTGGGTATTTGACGTAGAAGGTGAAGAAGGCTTCCGCGATCGCGAGGAAAAAGTGATTAACGACCTAACGGAAGAGCAAGGTATCGTACTTGCGACCGGTGGTGGTTCAATCAAGAGCAAAGAAAACCGCAATCGTCTTTCTGCACGCGGTATTGTTGTTTACCTTGAAACAACGATTGAAAAGCAGCTTGCGCGCACTAACCGCGACAAGAAGCGACCATTATTACAGACTGATAATCCACGTGACGTGCTTGAATCGCTAGCTGGCGAGCGCAACCCACTTTACGAAGAAATTGCGGATTACACAGTACGTACAGACGATCAAAGTGCAAAAGTGGTAGCCAACCAGATCGTAAAAATGCTAGAAGAACGTTAAGACTTTTTTTAGCAACTGGAGAATACCCATGGAACGGATTACGGTCAGCTTAGATGAGCGTAGCTATCCAATCTCAATTGGTGCCGGATTATTTAATGATCCGGCCCACCTTTCTTTCTTATCGGCAAAACAGAAAGTGGTGGTGATTTCTAATGTCACTGTAGCACCACTGTATGCGGATAAAATCCTCTCTCTTATCGAGCAACAAGGCTGTGAAGCGACAGTTCTTGAGCTGCCTGATGGCGAACAGTACAAATCATTAGACACCTTTAATACCATCATGAGCTTCCTACTCGAAGGTAGTTACGCCCGTGATGTAGTGGTGGTTGCGCTCGGTGGTGGTGTGATTGGTGATTTAGTGGGTTTTGCTGCTGCTTGTTACCAGCGCGGTGTCGACTTTATCCAGATCCCGACGACGCTATTGTCTCAAGTCGACTCATCTGTGGGTGGTAAAACGGCGGTTAACCACAAACTCGGCAAGAACATGATTGGTGCCTTCTACCAACCTAAAGCAGTGGTTATCGATACTGATTGTCTAAAAACCTTACCGCAAAGAGAGTTTGCTGCCGGTATTTCTGAAGTCATCAAGTACGGCATCATCTACGATCAAGATTTCTTTGTCTGGTTAGAAGAAAACCTCGATAAACTGTATCAACTTGATGAGCAAGCTCTCACTTACGCTATTGCTCGCTGCTGTGAGATTAAAGCTGAAGTGGTTGCTCAGGACGAAAAAGAGTCAGGAATTCGCGCGTTGCTGAACCTAGGTCATACATTTGGTCATGCGATCGAAGCTGAGTTAGGTTATGGTAATTGGCTACATGGTGAAGCTGTTTCGGCAGGCACAGTGATGGCTGCAAAAACCGCTCAACTTCAAGGCCTTATCAATGAGCAGCAAGTTGAGCGAATTATCTCTATACTGAAAAGAGCCCAGCTACCAGTACATACTCCAGAAACGATGTCATTTGCTGATTTCATGAAGCATATGATGCGTGATAAGAAAGTACTCTCTGGTGAGCTTCGCCTTGTACTCCCTACCAGTATAGGGACTGCTGAAGTAGTTAAAGGTGTACCAGAATCGATCATTGAACAAGCTATCGACTTCGCGCGCACTGTTTAAATCTTTTTGTTTTGTAGTACCAATCTGACCTTTGCCCTCACGAGGTTAAAGCGTTGGCTTGGTATTACTCGTATTTTCATTGGGATAACGTAATGAGCTTGGCGCATGATCCACGTGTGTTGGAGTTAGATTCACAAACAGAACTGCTAGAACGCTTGCAACTGTTGACTAATTTTGGCTCGAATTTGGTCACACTTGGTGGTGCATCAGGTGCGGGTAAGACTTGGCTGGCACAATATTATCTAGAAGCTTGGGCGCAAGATAAAAACCAGTCGTTATTGATGTGTTACCCTAACCAAGATGAATCTCAACGTCGCTCAACTATCCTCACTCAACTTATTTCCGAACCTCTTTTTAATCCAGCTGATTCTCTCGTCGAATCTTTCACACGCATCATGCAGGGCGAGACCTGTGATGTCGTGATTGCGATCGATGATGCGCACTTACTGACTGAATCCTTTGTTTCTGAACTGTGGATGTTGGTACTTGAAGCTCAGGTTAACCCAGGTTGGACGGTGAATGTGTTGTTGTTCGCTCAATCGAACAGTCTAGATGCATTGCTGACTCGTTTGGGTTATGGTCAAGAACACAAGCCAATTGATCTTGAAATTGAACCACTTAGTCAAGAAGAAGCGGATCGATTCTTTGAACAATTGGTGATTCGGTTTGTCGAAGATGACATGGAAAAGCGCGTTCGAAACGCGTATCGAACAGTTGCTCGTCGTCCTGGCGAAATCATGGCTTTAGGGGATCAAAAAGTGGAAAAAAGGATCATTATCCGCTCAATTGTGGGTTCACCAATCAATATTGCACTGTTGGTTATCACGCTACTGGTGTTAATCGGAGGCGGTTACTGGTGGATGATGTCGCAGCCGTCGCCAGATGACAAAGCTCAGCAAATCACTGAATCTATCGAACAGACGGCAATACCAACACTATCGGAAGAGAGCGCTGACGAAGAAAGTACCGCAGCGACAATTGAACCTGAACCCGTGGTTGATCCAACCATGGCGAATGCTGAAGATGACTCGCTCTCGCTACCACCGGATGTGACTGAGCAAATATCGAGTGTTGGCAATACCGATGAGGATCATCAGCGCGTAGTGATTACCTCTGATGTGGTTGATGCTCTGATGGAAGGCAAACCTGAGCAGGCGGATACTAGCAAAATCGAACAAGTTGTCGAGCAATCGAAAACTGAGCAGGTTGCCGAGCCTCAAGCGACAGTGACTTCAGATTCTGAGACAGTGGCACAAAGCCCGGCTGAAGAGGAAGCGGCGCCAAGTCCTACCGTGATTAAGTTCTCTTTCACTAAAGATGAGCTGAAAAGCTTTTCTCCACGTAGTTACACTCTCCAGTTAGCGGCGGTGAACTCACTTGAGGAAGTGCAGAATTTTATTGATCGTCACCAGCTCGCTAATCAGGTATTTATCTATCCAACTCAGCGTAACGGGGTAGATTGGTACATAGTGACGTACCAAAACTATCCAACCATTCAAGTGGCGCGTGATGCGGTACAAGGGCTATCTACTGAGCTGCAAAACTTGGAGCCTTGGGCTAAGTCTCTTAGCCAAGTGCAACGAGAGATTGATCGCGGCAATCAAGATAATTAGAAACTGGGTGTAATCCTGAAAATTGTCTGAGATTAATTACAAAATATGTTACATTCCGCAGCCTTAATTTGTGGTTGATAGATAGAGCAGTAGATGAAGAAGCAGCGAGCCTTCCTGAAATGGGCAGGTGGAAAATACGGACTTGTCGAAGATATTCAGCGTCACTTGCCAGAAGCTCGTAAGCTGGTAGAACCGTTCGTAGGTGCTGGGTCTGTATTTCTTAATACTGATTATGATCAGTATTTGCTCGCCGACATCAACCCAGATCTGATTAACCTGTACAACCTTCTTAAAGAAAATCCGCAAGAGTACATTACTGAGGCGAAGCGTTGGTTCTGCCCTGGGAATAATCGCAAAGAGGCTTATCTCGATATTCGCAGCCAATTCAATGCCACAGATGATGTGATGTATCGCTCTTTAGCGTTCCTGTATATGAACCGCTTTGGCTTTAATGGCTTGTGCCGTTACAACAAAAAAGGCGGCTTTAACGTCCCGTTTGGTTCATATAAAAAGCCTTACTTCCCGGAAGCCGAATTAGAGTTTTTTGCTGAAAAAGCGAAGAAAGCGACATTTGTCTGTGAAGGCTACCACGAGACATTTAAGCGCGCGCGCAAAGGCAGTGTTGTCTACTGTGACCCTCCGTATGCGCCGCTCTCGACGACAGCTAATTTCACCTCGTATGCAGGTAATGGCTTCACTCTTGATGACCAAGCTGCTTTGGCCGACGTGGCTGAGAGAGCAGCGGTTGAGCGTGGAATTCCAGTGCTGATTTCTAACCACGATACCACTTTGACTCGCCGCCTTTATCATGGCGCTGAGCTCAATGTCGTCAAGGTGAAACGTACTATTAGCCGCAATGGTGCAGGGCGTAACAAAGTTGATGAACTTCTTGCGCTATTTAAACCTGTTGAAAGCAAATAATCACATTTCATCACACTTCTCTATCATCTCACCTCTAGCTTAGGTAGAATTGCGCGCAAAGTTTCTTCAGTGTGCAATGATGCCCAATCAATACTAGAGGTCAGGTATGAAAGATTTCCTTATCGCTCCATCAATTCTGTCTGCGGATATGGCTCGCTTAGGCGAAGACGTAGAAAAAGTACTCGCAGCAGGGGCAGATGTGGTTCATTTTGATGTGATGGATAATCACTACGTACCTAACCTAACCTTTGGTGCGCCTATCTGTCAGGCACTGCGTGACTACGGTATTACTGCACCAATCGATGTACACCTAATGGTGAAGCCAGTGGATCGCATTATTCCTGACTTCGCTAAAGCAGGGGCGTCTATGATCACTTTCCATATTGAAGCCTCTGAGCACGTTGATCGCACACTTCAGCTTATCAAAGAGCATGGCTGTAAAGCGGGTGTGGTACTCAACCCAGCGACACCGCTGTCTCACCTTGAGTACATCATTGATAAAGTCGACATGATTCTTCTGATGTCAGTAAACCCTGGCTTTGGTGGTCAATCTTTCATTCCTAAAACACTCGATAAGCTACGCGCAGTTCGCAAAATGATTGATGACTCTGGTCGCGATATTCGCTTGGAAATTGATGGTGGTGTGAAGGTTGAAAACATCAAAGAGATCGCAGAAGCGGGCGCGGATATGTTCGTCGCAGGTTCGGCTATCTTCAACCAGCCAGATTACAAACAAGTGATCGATGAAATGCGCGCAGAACTGGCTAAGGTTAACTAATTCAATGAGCAACATTAAGTTAATCGCATTCGATTTAGACGGGACGCTACTTGATAGCGTGCCTGATTTGGCGGTAGCTGCTGATCAAGCAGTACAAGCATTAGGCTACCCAGCAGTGACAGAAGAGCAAGTGCGTGACTATGTAGGTAACGGCGCTGATGTTCTTATTGGCCGTTCGCTGAGTCGCAGCCTAACGGTCTCACCAGATTTAGATCCAGAACTGCATGCCAAAGCGCGTATTCTGTTTGATGACTACTACGAGCAAAGCGGACACAAGCTCAGCCACCTCTACCCAGCGGTAAAGGAAACCTTGGCAGAACTGCACGAAGCGGGCTTTACAATGGCGCTAGTGACCAACAAGCCATCGAAGTTTGTCCCTGAGGTTCTGGCGAAGCACGGCATTGATAAGTACTTTGTTGATGTGATCGGTGGTGATACGTTCCCAGAGAAAAAACCTAACCCAATGGCACTAAATTGGCTGCTTGAGAAACATGGCTGTCAGCCACAAGAAATGCTAATGGTGGGTGATTCAAGTAACGATATCAAAGCGGCGAAAAACGCAGGCTGTCACTCGTTTGGTTTGACCTATGGTTACAACCACGGTGAGCCTATTTCTGCCTCTCAACCGGATTATGTCGCAGATACCATCGCAGATTTAGCAGAACTCTTAACGGTTTCAGCTTAATAGCGACAAAAGATCTTTTAAAATACTCGTTAATGAGTACACTGAGTAAACCGTGTGGATAGAAACCACGCGGTTTTTTTCATTATTTAGCATAAGAAGTCAAAGGAATTATTCCCATGAGCAAACCCATCGTATTGAGTGGTGTTCAACCATCAGGTGAACTAAGTATCGGTAACTACTTGGGTGCTCTACGTCAATGGCAGCAGATGCAAGATGATTACGATTGCCAATACTGTGTTGTCGACCTTCACGCAATTACGGTTCGTCAAGATCCGAAAGCGTTGCGCGAAGCGACTCTAGACGCACTAGCAATCTGTCTTGCAGTTGGTGTTGATCCGCAAAAGAGCACGCTATTTGTTCAGTCACATGTACCAGAGCATGCTCAACTTGGTTGGCTTCTTAACTGTTACACCCAGATGGGTGAACTGGGCCGAATGACTCAGTTTAAAGACAAGTCGGCACGTTACTCGAAAGACGCATCTAGCCAATTTGGTGATGTGAACGTTGGCTTGTTCGACTACCCAGTATTGATGGCAGCAGATATCCTTCTCTACGGCGCGCACCAAGTGCCTGTAGGTAGTGACCAGAAGCAGCACCTTGAGCTAGCACGTGATATCGCTAACCGCTTCAACAACATCTACTCGCCAGAGCAGCCTATCTTCCAAGTGCCAGAGCCGTACATTCCAACAGTGAATGCACGTGTGATGAGCCTGCAAGATGCAACCAAGAAGATGTCTAAGTCGGACGATAACCGTAAGAATGTGATCACTTTGCTTGAAGAGCCTAAGTCAATCATCAAGAAGATTAACAAAGCTCAAACGGATGCAGAAACGCCACCTCGCATTGCTCATGACTGGGACAACAAAGCAGGTATTTCAAACCTAATGGGCCTTTACTCGGCCGCGACAGGTATGAGCTTTGAAGAGATCGAAGCTAAGTACCAAGGCGTAGAGATGTACGGCCCATTCAAGAAAGATGTTGGTGAAGCACTCGTTGCAATGCTTGAGCCTATTCAAGCGGAATACCACCGTATCCGCGCTGACCGTGCTTATATGGATCAGGTGATGAAGCAAGGTGCAGAGAAGGCATCAGCTCGCGCTGCTGAGACACTGAAGAAAGCATATGAAGCAGTAGGTTTCGTTGCACGCCCTTAGGGTAGAGTGGACAGCGAGATGCTAGAACGTTTCACTCCGAGAATCGAGAACGGGCTTTGCCCTTCGAGATAGAAACGTTGGTAGTTTTTGTTAAGACTTAGATGTTTACGCAGAAAGAGAAAGGGTTGACACATTGTGCCAACCCTTTAATTTTTTCTCGCTTCTCGCTTCTCGCTTCTCGCTTCTCGCTACTGCGCCCCTTCAAAGCCCATTTGGCGCCAAGCTTCAAAAGCGATAATGGCGACAGCATTAGAAAGGTTGAGGCTGCGTGCGTCTGGCATCATTGGAATACGAATACGCTGCTCCATTGGCATGCTTTCGATGAGTTCAGCAGGCAAGCCGCGGGTTTCTGGGCCGAACAGTAATACGTCACCTTTCTGGAAGTTAGCATCGACGTGATGACCTGTTGTTTTGGTTGTACAGGCAAAAATTCGGTACTCACCGCGTTCTTTCTCTAGGTACTCAACAAAAGCTTGGTAGTCTTTATGGCGAGTGACGCGCGCTAGGTCGTGGTAATCCAATCCCGCTCGACGAACTTTCTTCTCTTCCAGATCAAAACCAAGCGGCTCGATAAGGTGAAGGTTGGCACCGCAGTTGGCACATAAACGAATAATGTTACCAGTATTCGGGGCAATTTCTGGTTCGTAGAGGGCGATATCAAACATGACTAACTCTTAACGCTGATTGTTCAAAGGCTAGAAAGTATAAGGCGACTCTTGAAAGCCGCCAAGTCTGACGTTGTTAGTTTTGTATTGTGCTTTGAGGCGACTAGGCCAAAGCTGCTGCGTAGTTATCGCTCACGGCATCCCAGTTTACGACATTCCACCAAGCCTCAATGTAGTCAGGGCGTCGGTTTTGGTAGCTGATGTAGTAGGCGTGCTCCCAAACATCGAGCGCCAAAATAGGCTCACCTTGAGCTCCTGCCACGTCCATTAGTGGGTTGTCTTGATTGCTGGTTGACGTAATGACAAGTTGTCCGCCTTTGACGATCAGCCAAGCAAAACCAGAGCCGAAAGTATTAATCGCTGCATCTGTAAATTGCTGTTGGAATGCTTCAAAGCTACCAAAGGTAGACACAATATCCTCGCCGAGCTTTCCTTGAGGAACACCGCCACCATTTGGTTTCATGCAGTTCCAGTAGAGGATGTGATTGTAGTAACCTCCGCCATTATTGCGCACCGCTGGTGGCTGCTGAGAAATGTTGGCAAAGATATCTTTGAGTGTGGTGGACTCTAACTCGGTACCGGAAACTGCGGCGATAAATTTATCAAAATAGGTGCGATGGTGCTTGCTGTAATGCACTTCCATCGTCTTTGCATCGATGTATGGCTCAAGTGAGTCGTAAGCGTAAGGAAGTTCAGGGAAAGTGTGAGACATAGTAAATCCTCCATAATTGAAGGATTTACTTTAAGTGATAATGAGATCTATTATCAACTGTCTCTTTTGTAGGGTTATTGCTCCGCACCGAGTGGGAGAGTGATTTCAACTCTTAAACCGCCGAGTGTACTCCGCTTCGCTTCGATGGTTCCGCTATGCTGGCGTATTGCACTTTCGGTGATTGTCAGGCCTAAACCTGTTCCGCCACTGTGTCTATCGCGCGCTGTTGAGACGCGATAAAACGGTCTGAATATCGCATCGAGTTCCTGCTCCGGTACGCCTTCGCCGTTGTCATCAACCGCAATCATGATTTGCTGACTAGATTCAGTGAAAGTAACTTCGATGCGGTCTGTACCATAATAGATAGCATTGCGAACAATATTGTCTAAGGCGCTCATCAAGAGCTTTGGATTACCTGAAATGATGCGCTCTGGAATCTCATTGAAGGAAAGGGTTTTATCCATTTGTTCTGCTTCAAATTGAGCATCACTAAGGATTGCTTCCCACAAACTACCCATCGGCTGAGGTTCTCGGGTTAGATGGCTGTCGACCTGCATACGAGACAACTCAAGTAGCTCGCCAATCATCTGCTCTAAGCGCTGAGCTTCGGTATCTATACGAACCAGTTCAGGGCTCTCTCCCTGTTTGCGAGTTGCAAGGGCATTTGCCATCCGCAGTCGAGTCAGTGGAGAGCGCAGCTCATGGGAAATATCCGACAATAAGCGCTGTTGGCCTGAGATCATTTGATTAACCGCTTCCACCATCTGGTTAAAGCTGGTCCCCGCTTGACGGAATTCACTGGTGCCTTTTTCAAGTTCAGGGTCAACCACGAATTCCCCTTTGGCGACACGTTTGGCTGCACGTTCCAGTTTACGTGCTGGTTGGCTGAGTGCCCATGCAAGCCACAGTAGCAGAGGAGTGCTGACCAGCATTACTGCAAACAACAACTGGAATGGTCTATCAAACATGCGCAGTAAGAAGGGCGGTGGTTGATTCCATTTCACACCGATGTAGAGCAGCAAGTCTTGCTTGGCTAACGTGACAGGCAGTGGACCGGCAAGCATGTAGTGACCATAAAGTTTTTGCTTGGGTTCGCTATCGACTTCGACGCTAGTGATAAAGTTTTGTAGCGCGCGATACTTAAAGTCTTTGTGGTTTTGGGTTGTGAGCAAGTTGCCTTCTAGGTCAGTAACAAAGAAGCGCGGACGAGGATCTCTTGAAGAGCGTTTTCCACCTTCGAGCTTAAACAGAATGCGGGCAAGGTTGGTATCTTTGGCATAGCGCTTCTCGATATTCTGCTTCATCTCGATCATGCGATCGTAGTGTTCAACCGGAATATCTCGCGCTTTGCGTGGATCGAGATGTGGCAGTGACAGTACCGCCATCAGCACCAAAAACATGGTAAACCAGAATATGGCGAAGATACGCCCATACAAGCTAGTGATCTTTGGTAGGCGCATTAGTCCTCCTCAACCAGTAAGTAGCCGCGTCCACGTAAGGTTTTGATGCGTGATTTGCCATCTTCTCGTTCGGGCAGTTTCTTACGCAGGTTGGAGACATGCATATCGATAGCACGATCGAAAGCGGCGAGACGCTTACCTAAAACATCCAAACTCAGCGCTTCTTTGGTTAGGGTTTGTCCAGGATTTTGGATAAAGTGACTCAACAGAGCAAATTCTGTGGTAGTGAGCTCCATTTGCTCTCCCTGACAGTAAGCTTCCTGTTTACCGGGATACACTTGGATGTCTTGATATTCAATGCAGTCAGAGTTTTTCGAGCTTTTGCTTGCACCAGTGCTTTGCGTACGACGTAGGATTGCGCGAATGCGAGCTAGTAGCTCTCTGTCGCTAAAGGGTTTTGGCAGATAATCATCTGCGCCCAGCTCTAAGCCAATGACTCGGTCTATCTCTTCACCTTTAGCCGTCAGCATTAACACTGGCGTTTCCCAATTTTCTCGCAGTCTTTTGAGGGTTTCCATTCCGTTGAGCTTAGGCATCATGACATCGAGTAAGATAAGGTCAATCTTGTCATTGAGCAGTGCCAGTCCTTCTTCGCCATTATTTGCCTCAGACACATCAAAGCCTTCAAAGGATAGGACTTCTTTAAGTAAGCTGGTTAGCTCGGTATCGTCGTCAATCAATAAGATATTTGGCATAACAAGGTCTCTACATAAGTTGGATATCTATATATTACTGTTAAATGACCAATTGATTTAGGGTCATTATCGCTCTTTACGATTCTTTACTCTCTCAATACGTTGCTTTACGCAGCAAGTCGTATTCTACACTCAAGCGCTGTGAGAACAGCTCAATCCAATAGACAAAGTGAAAGGTACGATTATGAAAATGACAAAGAAACTAGTAGTAGCGGCAGTTGTTCTTCCTCTAGCACTTGGCACAGCGAGTGCGTTCGCTTTCGGTGGCAAAGATGGTAAGAAAGGTGGTCACGGCGAGTGTGGTGGTGGCTTTGACCGCGGAATCATGCGTCAACTTGACTTAACTGATGCGCAAAAAGACCAGATGAAAGAGATGCGTGAGGCAAGCAAACAGGAAATGAAAGCGGCCTTTAAAGAGAACTTTGAAGCGCGCCATGCAGAGATGCAAGCACAAAAAGAGAAAGTTCAGGCATTGGTTCTAGCGGATAACTTTGACCAAGCGGCGGCAAACGAGCTTGCTAAGTCAATGGTTGAAAAGCAAACGGAACGTAAAGTGAAAATGCTAGAGAAACAGCATCAAATGTTGAGCATTTTAACTCCTGAGCAGAAAACAAAATTTGTTGAGCTGCAACAAGAGCGTTCAGCAAAATGCCAAGAGAAAATGCAAGAGCGTTTTACTCGCTAGAGATAGTATTGAATTAAGGCGGCTTGATAGCCGCCTTTTTTATGCCATTTTTATTCAACAATTGTAAGGTTATACTTAGAAGATGTTTGTTTAATAATCAAAGCACTATGAAACAAGAATATGCTCGTTTAGTCACCATGGCCGCATGGACAGCTACCATTGTAGCGACGCTGCTATTGGTGGTTAAAGTAGGGGCTTGGTGGGTGACTGGTTCAGTCAGCTTACTTGCCTCTTTGATTGACTCAATGCTCGATATCGCGGCATCTCTGGTTAATCTCGTTGTGGTGCGTTACTCCCTTCAGCCTGCTGACCGAGAGCATACCTTTGGCCACGGTAAAGCCGAATCACTAGCAGCGTTGGCACAGGCGATGTTTATTTCTGGCTCCGCTGTATTCCTGATCTTAAATGGTATTGAGCGCTTCTTTAGACCACACGAGTTACAGTCCCCTGAATACGGTGTTTACGTCAGCTTGTTTGCCATCTTAGTCACCTTTGCCTTGGTTCGTTTCCAAAAACATGTCGTGAAGAAAACGGGTAGCCAAGCCATAGCTGCAGATTCTCTGCACTATCAATCTGACCTTTATATGAATGCCGCCATTATGCTCGCGCTAGGTTTGAGCTGGTTTGGGATTACCCAAGCAGACTCAATTTTTGCCGTTGCAATTGGTGTCTACATCCTCTATAGCGCATTCAAAATGGTGCAAGAGGCGATTCAAACCTTACTCGACCGCAAACTGCCTGACGAAGAGCTGAAAGCAATTCGAGAATGTTGCGTGAAGGTGGAAGGGGTTTTGGGGGTCCATCAATTGAGAACCCGAATGTCCGGGCCAACACGTTTTATTCAGTTACACTTAGAGCTGGAAGACAATATTCGATTAATTGAAGCGCATCGAATCTCTGACGAAGTGGAAGATAAACTGCTTGAGCTTTATCCACATTCAGATGTACTGATCCATCAGGATCCTTATTCTGTGGTATTAGGGGTAGAAAAAGGACAGAAGTCGCAAGATTGGTAACGCAAAAGTGCCACTTATTGGCTATCTTTTCAGCGATGCTAGTTTTAACTGTGATCCTGATATGTATCAATGATGTCAATGAGCAAAGCTGTAATACTCTTACATAAGTAGAAAAGTTACATAATTTGACGCAAATAAATGTAGTAATCCTAATTAGGAAAGGTAACATATTGCGCAGTTAAAGGAATTAAGTGGGTGGCTTGTTGAAAGCGACTGACGTAAAAATTGAAATAAGATTCCCAAAAATCGAGGGTGAGCATGATTAAGAAGATCGGTGTCTTGACGAGTGGCGGTGACGCACCAGGTATGAACGCGGCAGTTCGCGGCGTGGTTCGCACGGCGTTATCTGAAGGACTAGAAGTTTACGGTGTATTCGATGGTTACTTAGGTCTTTACGAAGATCGTATCGAAAAGCTAGATCGTTCAAGCGTTTCTGATGTAATCAACAAAGGCGGCACGTTCCTAGGCTCTGCGCGTTTCCCTGAGTTCAAAGAAGTGGAAGTGCGTCAAAAAGCGATCGAAAACCTGCAGAAGCATGGTATCGAAGCTTTAGTCGTTGTTGGTGGTGACGGCTCTTACATGGGCGCGAAAAAGCTAACTGAAATGGGTTACCCATGTATCGGTCTGCCGGGCACTATCGATAACGATATTGCAGGTACGGATTACACGATTGGTTACCTAACGGCACTGAACACTGTTATCGACGCGATTGACCGTCTACGTGATACTTCATCTTCTCACCAGCGTATCTCGATCGTTGAGATCATGGGTCGTCACTGTGGTGATCTGACGCTAATGTCTGCAATCGCTGGTGGTTGTGAATACATCATCACTCCTGAAACAGGCTTGGATAAAGAAAAGCTGATTGGCAATATCCAAGATGGTATCGCTAAAGGTAAGAAGCACGCGATCATTGCTCTCACTGAGCTAATGATGGATGCTAACGAGCTAGCGAAAGAGATTGAAACGGCGACGGGTCGTGAAACTCGCGCTACCGTTCTTGGTCATATCCAACGTGGTGGTCGTCCTACTGCATTTGACCGCGTTCTTGCATCTCGTATGGGTAACTACGCAGTACACCTATTGATGGAAGGTCAAGGTGGTCGTTGTGTGGGTATTCAAAAAGAGCAACTTGTTCACCACGATATCATCGACGCTATCGAGAACATGAAACGTCCTGTACGTGAAGACCTATTCAAGGTTGCTGAAGAGCTATTCTAAGCCAGCTTCATATTGAACTAAAAAAGCCAGTTGGGAGACCAACTGGCTTTTTGTTTATTGGAATAAGGCTAGTTGACTAGCATGGTCGATAGCACGTAACCCACTGTTGTTGCGGTAATCACGCCAATAAAGCCGGGTAGCAAGAAGCTGTGGTTGAGCACGTACTTACCAATCTCAGTGGTGCCTGAGCGGTCAAAGGTAATTGCCGCAAGGTCACTTGGGTAGAATGGGAAGAAGAAATACGCATAACAAGCAGGAAGCACACCGATTAGCACAGGTGCTGGAATGCCCATCGCAAAACCAAGAGGTAGCATGATGGTCAGTACTGCTGCTTGGCTCTTCAAGAATACCGACACCACGAACATGGCAATAGCAAACGTCCAAGGGTGTGCAGCAACGATGTCGCTCACTAGGCTGATCAAGTAAGGCTTGTGGAAACCGATAATAGTGTCACTCATCCACGCGATACCGAAGATAATGATCACCGCGGTCATACCGGCGATAAACACATTACTATGGACGATCTTCTTCGGCTCAACCTTAGTTGTCAGTAGGATCAAAGCACCGACGGACAACATCAAGAACTGAATCGCGACCGACATTTTAACACCGTCTGGTAGCAAGCCGAGGTCTTTACCAAACATGGCGACAAAGATAACTGTAGCGATACCTGCTAAGAAGATGCCTAAACCGCGTTTCGCCACTTGCTGACTGGCAGGCTCACTTTCATCTTGCTGGACTTCATCAATCAGTTGAGCTTTAAACTCGGGATCTTGGCAACGCTCGATAAAGGCTGGATCTTGATCCAATTCTTTACCGCGCTTCAGGCTCCACAAACAGCCAACCAACACACCAATTAAAGTCGCAGGTATGGTGACCAGTAACACGTTAACCAGACTGATATCCAAGTGGTTATCGGCTGCTGTTGCCATTACTACCGCAGCGGCAGCGGCTATCGGGCTAGCCGTAATCCCCATTTGTGAAGCGACGGTTGCCATCGCCATCGGGCGCTCAGGGCGAATGCCTTTCTTGTAGGCCACATCGTAGATAACAGGCAGAAGTGGGTAGACAGAGTGACCCGTGCCGACTAATACCGTCAACGAATAGGTACAAAGTGGACCAAGAAACACGATTTGACTTGGATGCTTACGCAATAATCGCTCAGCAAACTTCACTAACAGCTTGAGGCCACCCGTTGCTTCCAGAGTCGCAGAGGCTGCGACCACAGCGAGAATAATCAGCATAACACTGATCGGTGGCGAACCCGGTGCGACACCAAATACAAACGCGAGAACCGAAACACCTAAGCCCCCGAGCAAACCGAAAGCTATGCCTCCATGGCGGATACCGATAAATATAACCGTCAGAAGCAGGAGCATATGCACGTAAAACATAATCAAACCCTACATTGGTATAAACATAGAGCTATGCTACCCAAAAGTGGTAGGTGGAAACGTGACCCTATTTGCTTCTCTTGCTAGAGCAATTGACTATCGAGCTATTCCTTGTTTCGAATCAAAAATTGCACTTTAAACAAAGGCTTTGTGTTGGTTTGCCCGTAGAGATCACGAGTTCAATTTGTTGTCTCTACGTTTTTGGATTTTCTGGTGGACACCACGGCGTAGAGCTTTGATTCGATTTTCCGCTTTATCGACGCCAAGTAGCACTGTGAGCGCAAGTAGCGTGAGTATCACCGATTGTTGCATGTAACCCAGTCCAATTATCATGCCAATGGCAGCCAATACCCATATGACAGCAGCAGAGGTGACACCATGGATTTTGCCATCAAGGGTCATCATTACCCCAGCACCAAGAAATCCTACCCCAGTAATGATCTGACCGAGTACTCGCGCTTGATCTAACGTATTGGGTGAGAGCGAAACTGCCATTGACATAAACAAGTAGGTGCCAGAAATCACCAAAATCGAGGTGCGAATTCCAACAGGCTTACCACGTGTTTGCCGTTCAACACCAATAAGAATGCCGTTAACGGCACAACAGAGTAGGGCCCACCAACTGAATGGACCTAGGTCGAGGAATTGTTCGATAGTGGATTGCATGTCTGGTTGCATAGTGACCTCCAAAACGTCGGAGTATGCATAGATTAGACCTGCCTATCGAACAAAAGATTTTTATCTTAAGGACAAAATTAACAACCAGTGGTGGTCAAGTTAATACTGGGTGAGGCGTTTGAGGTTGCTTCGGTATATTGCAGGTAACAGTTAAGAGAAGATTGACGGCGGCTTCCTGGCATGTACAAGATAATTCCATCATTGGCGTTGGTATTACTGAAATACCAATCCGCTCCATCCGCTCCCCATGTTGCGTCATCTATATTCGCATCAAGAATCTTAGACCAAGCATTGGCGTTGTCTGCTTTAGCATAACCATAAACAATACTGACGCTTTCCCCCTCTACAGTGACAGAGCCGCTGGCAGCGGTGTCGAGCCCTGCGATAGCAGAAACGCCAATTAACTGGTCGTTAGCGCCTTGCATTGCCCCTTTTAAACCTTGCAAGGCAGAAGTTCGGGCGTCGCTTTGTAGGTCAAGTAAGCGAGGCAGGGCTGTAACAGCAAGAATACCGAGTACAACGATTACAATGACTAGTTCTATTAGCGTAAAGCCGCGTGTATTTTTCATCATTACTCTAAATGTAGGTCGAGTGGGGTTTTACTTGTGCGCCCACCTATCTCACGAGTTAACTTAGGTACTAGGTAACCTGAGACTCGCTCCATTAGCCCTGCCATGATCGCTTTGGCCTCTTGGTCGGAGATATAAAAGTGTGCAGCGCCTTGTACTTTATCTAGCACGTGAATGTAGTAAGGTAAAATGCCAGCATCAAATAAAGCGTCACTAAGGTCTACCTGAGACTCAATGCTGTCATTGACGCCTTTAAGCATAACACCTTGGTTTAAAAGAGTAACACCTGCTTGCTTAAGGTGGCTTAATCTATCTCTCAGTTCTTGATTTATCTCTTGAGCGTGGTTGATATGCGTGACTAACACCACTTGCAGGCGTGTTTCGTTTAGCATCTGAATCAGCGCTTGAGTGATACGCTCCGGAATGACTACAGGTAAGCGGGAATGAATGCGCAGGCGCTTGATGTGTTTGATATCGGCAATATGATCAATAAGCCACAACAGCTCCTCATCCTTTGCCATTAGCGGGTCACCGCCAGAAAGGATGATTTCATTGATCTCTGAGTGTTGGGCTACATACTCTAAACTTTGCTGCCAAGCCGATTTAGAACCCTTATTTTCGTCATAGGGGAAATGACGGCGAAAACAGTAACGACAGTTAATCGCGCAGCCACCTTTGACGATCATTAACGCGCGGTTGCGGTATTTGTGCAATAAACCTGGTATAGCATTGTTTTGCTCTTCCAGTGGATCATTGGAGTAACCAGGGTGGACTTCAAACTCTTCGCTGAGCGGTAAAACTTGGCGTAAAAGCGGGTCGTAAGGATTGCCTTTTTCCATTCTATCAATAAAACTTTGCGGAACACGCTGCGCAAAAAGCTTGCGAGCAGCAAATCCGTCTTGCCATGGCTTAGGATCTATTTCGAGCTGCTCAAGCAGTTTTGCAGGATCAGAGATCCCATTCGCTAGCTGTTTGAGCCAGTTTTGCTCAACAGAAACAACTTTTCGGGTTATGATGTGCGGCATTGAATTTAGCTCTAAGAATGTAAGAGGAAAAAATGGCTACTGTTAGCACCAATGAATTTAAAGGCGGCTTGAAACTAATGCTTGATAACGAGCCTTGCGTTATCTTGGAAAACGAATACGTTAAGCCGGGTAAAGGTCAAGCGTTCAACCGTGTAAAAATTCGTAAGCTTCTTTCTGGTAAAGTGCTAGAGAAAACCTTTAAGTCTGGTGAAACTTGTGAAGTTGCAGACGTAATGGATATCGACCTAGATTATCTATATAACGACGGCGAATTCTACCACTTTATGAACAACGAAACATTTGAGCAGATCGCTGCGGATGTAAAAGCGGTTGGCGAAAACGCTAAGTGGTTGGTAGAAAACAACACTTGTATGCTAACACTTTGGAATGGTAACCCAATCGTAGTAACGCCACCAAACTTCGTTGAGCTTGAAGTAACAGACACTGATCCAGGTCTGAAAGGTGATACTCAAGGTACAGGTGGTAAGCCAGCAACACTATCAACAGGTGCTGTTGTTCGCGTTCCTCTATTTATCGCGATTGGCGAAGTGATCAAAGTTGATACTCGCTCTGGTGAGTACGTAGGTCGCGTAAAATAAGCCTAACTTAGGTCAAGTTTTGGAAAAAGGTCACTTCGGTGACCTTTTTTTGTTTTTCACCGATAGGATTGATGTGCCACAATTCTAGTTCAAGTAACTGTGGCTAAACTGGTATCCATGAAACAGTCTCTAACAATATGGCTTGACGCCGCTCGACCTAAAACCTTGCCTTTGGCTTTGGTCTCTATCTTAACGGGTAGTGTATTGGCGTACTCCACGCATCAGTTTTCACCTGTGGTTGCTTTGCTGGCTTTTCTGACCGCAACGCTGCTGCAAATCCTTTCTAACTTAGCCAACGACTATGGCGATGCTGTTAAAGGTACCGATAACGAAAATCGTCTCGGGCCTATGCGTGCTATCCAGTCTGGAGCCGTGACTCAAAAGGACATGAAGCAGGCAATGATCATTAATGTGGTCTTGACTGTGATCGCGGGTCTCACCTTGGTGATGTATGCGCTAGAGAGTCTACAGAGCATTTTAGCTTTCATCGGGTTAGGAGTCTTAGCGATTGTCGCAGCGATCGCATATACCGTGGGTAACAAACCTTATGGTTACGTTGGCTTAGGCGATATTTCCGTGTTTATCTTCTTTGGTTTATTGGGCGTAGCGGGTACTTATTTCCTTCATACCGGCATTGTCGCTCCTCTGCTTATCTTGCCTGCGGTTGGTTGTGGGCTATTGGCTGTCGCTGTACTTAATATCAACAATATGCGTGATATTGAGAACGATGAGGTGTGTGGCAAAAGAACGGTTGCTGTCCGCCTCGGGCAAAAGCGCGCTAAGCAATATCACTTTGCTCTGCTTAGCGGCGCTGTCGTGGCTTTTGCCGCTTACTTAATCCATCAACCGAGCCCCATTTGGATTAGCTTACCATTTCTTCTTAGCCTGCTTGTTACCTTTAAACACGGTAAAGCGGTGTGGCAGGCGGAAAAGCCAGCGCAAATCGCCCCAATGATGCCGGTGATAGTTAAGTGCTCTATGGTGACTAACTTATTGTTTGCTGGAGTGGTTATAGCTCAAACTCTGGTCAGTTAAATGATACATGTCATTGCAATGACTTAATGACCTTATATACTCGATGGAGATAACGAACGGTATGGGAAGGAATACTATGGAATACAATACCTCTGCCTTGTGCGACATTTATTTAGAGCAAGTAGATGTTGTAGAGCCTATGTTCAGTAACTTTGGTGGTTGTGCATCGTTCGCGGGGCAAATCACGACAGTAAAGTGTTTTGAAGATAATGGCTTGATTCGTGAAATCCTAGAGCAAGACGGTTTAGGCCGTGTGCTGCTTATTGATGGTGGCGGTTCATTGCGTCGCGCATTGATTGATGCCGAGCTCGCATCGCTTGCGGAAGAAAACGAATGGGAAGGTATTGTTGTTTACGGCTGTGTTCGTGAAGTCGATGAGCTGGAAGACATGAGTATCGGTATCCAAGCGATCGCTTCTATTCCTGTCGGCGCTATCTCACAAGGCATTGGGGAAGTGGATGTGCCAGTCAACTTTGGTGGCGTGACCTTCCTTCCTGAAGATTACCTCTACGCTGACAATACCGGTGTGATTCTTTCTCAAGAGCCATTAGATGTCGATTTAGAAGTGGAAGAAGAGATAGCCATTGTCGATTAATCTCTACCTTTCAAGATAGACTGCACCGACTCCAAGAGTCGGTGTTTTGTTTTATGCCGCCGGGGAAAGGTGTTGAGCCCGGAGTTTTAACGCATATAAGTAACCACTTGTGCCACCAATAATGTTGCCTACCGCAATACCAATGAATAGCCCTTCAATATCATACAGCTGACCACCCATCCAAGCGCAAGGCAGGGTAAAGAGAAACAGACGCATAAAGCTCCATTGGAATGCCTTAAGCGGTTCATGCAGGGCGTTTAAGCCAGAGACCAACATCATCATCACGCCTTGGAAACCATAGCTAAAAGGCACGACTAACAAATAGTGCCAAAGCAGATCTTTTACCGCTTGTTCCTGTGAAAACAAAGCTGCGAGTGGAATGCTCAGTGGCACCATCATGATAAAAATGCCGGCCTGAAACACCATCGAGAAACGCATGCTTAAAAACAACCCGGCAAAGCTACGTGCAGGGTTATTGGCGCCCATGTTTTGGGCAATAAATGGTGTTAGGGCTGAAGTTAAAGACATCAAAACCAAGATAAGAATCGATTCGACTCGCTGCGCCGCACCATAAGCGGCGACGGCTGCAGTGCCATGAGTCGAGAGCATCATCATCAAAATCGCCCCCGATAAGGGGGTGAGAGCATTAGACAGAGCAGCAGGTGTTCCGATTTTTAGGATTTGTTGCCAGTCGAGCCAGAGGGTTTTAAAGCAAGGTAGGGCAAGTAATTTCTCTCTTTTAATCAGCACGTAAAGCGAGCCAATTAAGGCGCCGAACCAACTCATTGCACTGGCAATGGCCGCCCCTTGAATGCCCAATTCTGGGAAAGGCCCGAAGCCAAAAATCAATAGCGGATCGAGTACCCCATTGATAAGCCCGGCAAGCATCATGATTTTGGCAGGTGTTTTGGTATCCCCCGTCGCGCGAATGGCACTGTTGCCAGCCATAGGGACGACTAATAGCGGAATCGTTAGGTACCAAATATCCATGTATTGATGAATAAGTGGCAGTAGCGATTGCTCTGCACCAAGAAATAGAAACAGTGGCTCAATGGTAAACAGACCAAGTGTAGAGGCGAGTGCGACCAGCAATACGGCTAACAGTAAGCCATGAGAAGAAAAGCGCGCAGCGACGATCGATTGACCTTGTCCGAGCAAGCGGCCGATATTGGTCGAGAGCCCCATGCCTATACCCATGGTGATGCAGTTGACCGCAAAGGTGACGGGAAAGGTATAGCTAATCGCAGCGAGAGCTTCGGTACCTAGCAGCGAGATAAAAAACGTATCCACCAAGTTAAACATCAAGATCGCCACCATGCCAAAGGTCATCGGAACGGTCATCTGTCTAAGTACTAGGGGAATCGAACCTGTTAGAAGGCCATGCTTATCCTGCATTCGGTACAACTATCGTTAGTGTGGAAAAGCGTAGGATACTTGATTGATGTGCCAGACACAAAAAAGGCCAGCTTGCGCTGACCTCAATGAGAATTTTTCAAATAAGAAGAAAAATTATGCTTTAGCTGCTGCCGCTGCTTTAGCAATTGCTGCGAAGCTCTTAGCATCTAGAGATGCGCCACCAACTAGAGCACCGTCGATGTCTGGTTGTGAGAAGTAAGCTTCTGCGTTCTCAGGCTTAACAGAACCACCGTATTGGATGATTACTTGCTCAGCAACTGCTGCGTCTTTCTCTGCGATTAGTGCACGGATAGAAGCGTGGATGCGTTGTGCATCTTCAGCTGTTGCTGCTTTACCAGTACCGATAGCCCAGATTGGTTCGTATGCGATGATTGCACCGTTTAGCGCTTCAACACCATAAGTGTCGATTACTGCGTTGATTTGACGTGCACATACTGCTTCAGTTTCGCCTGCTTCGTTTTGAGCTTCAGACTCACCGATACAGAAAACAGGTTTTAGACCGTTTTCTTTTAGGAAGTTGAATTTCTTAGCGATGAACTCGTCAGATTCGTTGTGGTATTCACGACGCTCAGAGTGACCGATGATGATGTGAGTAGCACCGAAATCTTTTAGCATCTCTGGAGACATATCACCAGTGAATGCACCGCTGTTGTTTAGGTCAGTGTTTTGAGCACCTAGGATGATCTTGTTACCGCCTTTTGCGATTAGCTGTTCAGCTAGATCTAGGTAAAGTGCTGGTGGAGCGACAGCTACGTCAACACCTTCAACGCCTTCAAGTTCAGCGTTAAGACCAGTTAGCAGCTCTTTCACCATTGCTTTGCTGCCGTTAAGCTTCCAGTTACCCATCACTACAGGACGACGCATAGGAATATCTCCGTATTTAATCAATTAATGTAAAAAATCTTCGTAAGAATATAACAGATAAAATAGGGGAGATCATGATTACCGTCATGTCTTATTGGATATCACTCATTGGTTGGAGCTGTGATCGCTCATATCTCACCTTAATCTGCTTTCTATCAGTGATCCATTGAACAGATTGGTGGAAACCCACTCGGAATTCAGCATAGAAATTGGTAATAGTGTTGTGCACTTTTTGTTTATTGTGAAACTCTCTTACATTTGAGGAATACTATGCCGAACCTAGTAATGGAATACTCCAACTCTGTTGACGAACGCGTTAATGTTCAAGGCTTACTTGAAGACTTACATCATGTCGCGTTAACTTGCGGGTTGTTCGATGTGGATTCGGTAAAATCCCGCTCTTTACGTTGCCATAATTGGCTGGTCGGTGAAGCGGGAGATAGCGTTGACTTTATTCATATCAGCTTTGAATTGCTTGATGGCAGAACCGAAGAGCAGAAAAGAGAGTTATCTCGTCAGTTGATGACCGTATTGCAAGATCAGGCGAGTCATGTTCATAGCTTAACGGTTAACATTCGAGATATGGATAAAGCGTGTTTTCAGAAAGTAATTAACTAGTATTTTTGGAGCAAACAGGCTCTAACTTTTTATTTTTTAGGTATAGATGATGTCGATGAAAGATTTACTGTTTTCGTTTCAAGGTCGAATAGGGCGTAAAACCTATTGGATTTGGAACGTGGTTTACTATTTGATGATTGTCGGCTTTGCGATGGGGATGAATGTACTCGCTCCCTCGATCGCACATCTGATTCTACCTGTGTTTCTGATCGTCATTCTGGTTCCTGATCTAGCGATTACCGCTAAACGTTGGCATGACCGTGGTAAATCAAGCTGGTGGCTGCTGCTTAACATCCCACTTGTTATTGGACGTATGACAGTGCCAGTCGGTGATCCTTCACTAGCCGGTCAACCGTCTATGTTGCAGGCTGCGACGTCATTTGCTGCTCTAGTCTGTGGTCTATGGATTTTAGTTGAATGTGGTTTCTTAAAAGGCACGGATAGCGAAAATCAATATGGGCCGGAAGGGAGATAGAACGCTTCGCGTTATGAACGGACTACGTCCTCGGGAATGCTTCGCGCCGAGATGCGAGAACGGGCTGCGGCCTTCGAGAGGTGCTCGTGGCAAGTGAGTCAAAAATTGCAGGCAGTGATATTTTCTTAGGATGTAATTGTTTGGATGTAAAAGCAAAGGGTTGACACATAGTGCCAACCCCCTAATTTATCTCGCTTCTCGCTTCTCGCTTCTCGCTTCTCGCTTCTCGCTTCTCGCTTCTCGCTTCTCGCTTCTCGCTTCTCGCTACGCTACTTCCTCAGAAAAACTTCTTCCACTTGATGATCCTGACCTTTCTTCAAGATTAAGTGGGCGCGGCCTTTGGTTGGCAGGATATTGGCATCTAGGTTAACCCCATTGATCGACTGCCAAATACTGTGTGCTTTCTCGATCGCTTTTGGTTCGGTCAACTGCGTGTAGTGACTGAAGTAAGAGCCTGGCTTGGTAAAGGCGCCTTGGCGGAACTTTAAGAAGCGTTCGACATACCACTGCTCTATCACTTCACTTTCTGCGTCGACATAAAGCGAAAAATCCAAGAAATCTGAAACAAAGACGCGATGTGGGTCGTGGGGGTAATCCATCCCGCTTTGCAAGACGTTTAATCCTTCGATGATCAGCACATCAGGTCGGTCGACGGTTTTCAGCTCTTCGGTAATGTCATAGGTGATGTGCGAGTAAACAGGTACTTCGAGGTGTGGTTTTCCGGCCTTAACGTCAGAAACGAACTCGACTAAACGCTTAATATCATAAGATTCAGGGAAGCCTTTGCGATGAAGAATACCGCGTTCATCGAGTACCTTTTTTGGGTAAAGAAACCCGTCAGTAGTCACGAGCTCAACTTTAGGGTGGTTATCCCAGCGTGACAGTAAGGCTTTAAGCAAACGAGCCGTGGTGCTTTTACCTACCGCGACACTACCGGCAATACCAATGATAAAAGGTGGCGCTGTGCCTTGATTACCGAGGAAGTTATTGAGCACGGAATTACGGCTCTGTCTTGCAGCAACATATAAGTTAAGCAGACGCGCTAAAGGTAAGTAGATCTCTTCTACTTCTTCCATCGTGAGGCTTTCATTCACACCCTGAAGTTCAACCAGATCGGTCTCGGATAATGTCATCGGTACTGAATTGCGTAATTCAGCCCATTGTTGACGATTAAATGAGAGATATGGAGTCATAGTCATCCTAACTTGGTTTCACGATAGAGCAGCGAAAATACAACAACCGAACAAGATTGCAAACGACATCGTCGACATTCGCGTATTTTTTGCCGATAAATTGCGCGAAATTTCAACAAATAAGCCCAATCAGTAGAAAAAGAAGTTTTTTTTTAAATTTACTATTGCAAGGCAGAAAATCATTCAATAGAATGCGCACCACTTATGCCGACTTAGCTCAGTAGGTAGAGCAACTGACTTGTAATCAGTAGGTCACCAGTTCGATTCCGGTAGTCGGCACCATTTTTCCTTTATGAGAGAAATGGATTGAAAATTTGGAGGGGTTCCCGAGTGGCCAAAGGGATCAGACTGTAAATCTGCTGGCACTGCCTTCGATGGTTCGAATCCGTCCCCCTCCACCATATTCTTAAGGAAATAGCTCACAGAGTTACGTGTTGCGGGCATCGTATAATGGCTATTACCTCAGCCTTCCAAGCTGATGATGCGGGTTCGATTCCCGCTGCCCGCTCCACTCTAATTTGAGTGCTGATATAGCTCAGGTGGTAGAGCGCATCCTTGGTAAGGATGAGGTCGGCAGTTCGAGTCTGCCTATCAGCACCAGCTCTAAGCAATGTTTCCTTTTGATACTTTCTCTTTACTAAACTACGTTTAGTGATTGAGAGAAGTTTATCACCAAGACTTTTTGGTTGCGTGGTCATTCAAGCCACCTAAATCCGTACCTAGAGGGACAACTCATGTCTAAAGAAAAATTTGAACGTACTAAACCGCACGTTAACGTTGGTACTATCGGCCACGTTGACCACGGTAAAACAACTCTAACTGCTGCAATCTGTACTACTCTTTCAAAAGTGTACGGCGGTGAAGCGAAAGACTTCGCATCTATCGATAACGCTCCAGAAGAGCGTGAGCGCGGTATCACAATCGCAACTTCTCACGTTGAGTACGACACTCCAACTCGTCACTACGCACACGTAGACTGTCCAGGACACGCGGATTATGTTAAAAACATGATCACAGGTGCTGCACAGATGGACGGTGGTATCCTAGTTGTTGCTGCGACAGATGGCCCAATGCCACAAACTCGTGAGCACATCCTACTAGGCCGTCAGGTTGGTATCCCATACATCATCGTATTCATGAACAAATGTGACATGGTTGACGATGAAGAGCTACTAGAACTAGTAGAAATGGAAGTTCGTGAACTTCTATCTGAGTACGATTTCCCAGGTGATGACCTACCAGTTATCCAAGGTTCTGCACTAGGCGCACTAAACGGCGAAGAGCAGTGGGAAGCGAAAATCGTTGAGCTTGCAGAAGCACTAGATTCTTACATCCCAGAGCCAGAGCGTGCAATCGATCAGCCATTCCTAATGCCTATCGAAGACGTATTCTCTATCCAAGGTCGTGGTACAGTAGTTACTGGTCGTATCGAGCGCGGTATCCTAACTGTAGGTGACGAAGTAGAAATCGTTGGTATCAAAGAAACAACAGTAACAACATGTACTGGTGTTGAAATGTTCCGTAAGCTTCTAGACGAAGGTCGTGCGGGTGAGAACGTTGGTGCACTTCTACGTGGTACTAAGCGTGACGAAGTAGAGCGTGGTCAAGTACTAGCGGCTCCTAAGTCAATCAACCCACACACTAAGTTCGAATCAGAAGTATACGTACTGTCTAAAGATGAAGGTGGTCGTCACACTCCATTCTTCAAAGGCTACCGTCCACAGTTCTACTTCCGTACAACTGACGTAACTGGTAACATCGAGCTACCAGAAGGCGTAGAAATGGTAATGCCAGGCGATAACATCAAGATGACTGTTGAACTAATCGCTCCAATCGCGATGGACGAAGGTCTACGTTTCGCAATCCGCGAAGGTGGCCGTACAGTTGGTGCTGGTGTTGTTGCTAAGATCTTCGACTAATTCTTCGGAATTAATTGAAATCTTGC
The DNA here is from genome assembly GCF_059833805.1 of Vibrio sp. R10-SF1-ISO8. Lineage (NCBI taxonomy): Bacteria > Pseudomonadati > Pseudomonadota > Gammaproteobacteria > Vibrionales > Vibrionaceae > Vibrio > Vibrio sp. R10-SF1-ISO8. The sequence goes on from NZ_JCBDHL010000015.1 coordinate 74,057, forward strand.
ACACTTCTTCTTTTTTGAAGAACGCGCATTAGAAAAGGGAAGCTTCGGCTTCCCTTTTTCGTTTTTGGTTATAAGGATTGGTGTGCTTTAACTCCTCTAACTTACTGAAAAGGCTTTATCATTTTTTTATGCTCATTTCTCTGCTGTTTAAGTCCTTGATACTCTTCACCTCTCGCTAGACAGATATAACAAAATGTTCTGATGATTCTCTCAATACAACTAGTAACGATAACAATTCTTGTTTATATTTGTTCTCGCAAGTGGTAAGTGGAAGTATTTTTTATGTTCGTATGTCTTTGTCATGGGATTTCAGACAAGAAAATTAGGAAGTTAGCGATTGATGAAGGCGTAACTGATATTAAAGGAATCAAGAAATGCACCGCGCTGGGTAGCCAATGTGGTAAGTGCATTAAGATGACCAAAGAAATTTTAGCTGAAACAGAGTACTTACAAGTGAAACAAGCCAGCTGATTTATCGCTGAGCCTTTTTGACACCTTCTTATTTGGAACTAGATTTAAAAGAGCCAAAGAGGAGGGCTTATGTCATGAAAGGCGATCCAATCATAATCCAACATCTCAATAAAGTGCTCGGTAATGAGCTTATCGCTATCAATCAATATTTCCTGCACGCAAGAATGTATAAAGACTGGGGTCTTAAGCATTTAGCAGAAAAGGAATATCACGAATCTATTGATGAAATGAAGCATGCGGATCATTTGATCGAGCGAATCCTATTTCTAGAAGGGCTACCTAATCTGCAAGATCTTGGTAAGCTGATGATCGGTGAAGATGCCAAAGAAATGCTCGAATGCGACTTAAAGCTTGAGATGGCCGCTATTCCAGATTTGAAAAACGCTATTGCCTATGCGGAAGATATTCACGACTACGTATCCCGCGATCTGTTCCAAGATATCCTAGAAGACGAAGAAGAGCATGTTGATTGGCTTGAGACACAGCTTGGCTTGATTGACATGACAGGTATTCAAAACTACCTACAAGCGCAGTACGTGGATGAGGATGACGATTAGTTACATCCTGAAGTGATTAAAAAATCCCTGAACCAGTCAGGGATTTTTTACTTTGGTTAGCCAAATAAGATTAGCCCCCAACTGACCACCACAAGAGATAGAGCGACAAAGACAGCGGCAGAGCCGATATCTTTCGCACGTCCGCTCAGCTCGTGATACTCGGAGCCCACGCGGTCGACAACCGCCTCGATTGCTGAGTTGAGTAGTTCAACCAAAACCACAATGAACAGCGTCGCTATCATGACCACTTGTTCAAGTTTTGTCACTGGGAGGAAAAAGGTCGCTGTCGCCATAATGATCAGCAATACCACCTCTTGGCGAAATGCGGCTTCGTAACGCCATGCTGCCGTTAACCCTTTAATTGAGTAACCAGTAGCGTCAATAATTCGTTTGATACCGGTTGCACCTGGCTTCATTGGTTTTCTCCTTGGGTTAAACAAGTGGCAAATATATCAAGTTCTGCGTTGTACTCGCTGGTATCGATATCCATCAATCCCAGCACAGAGTGGAAGAAGTTATCATGAGATAGCTTTTCATTCGATACTTTCTGCATACATTGTTCATCAAGCTGATGTTTAGTGACAAATTTGTCTGACATCCAGGTAACCATGGGCACATGAGTCTGATGTTTGGGTGCAATAGAGGCGGGCATGCCGTGGAGGTAGACACCATTCTCACCCAAAGACTCACCGTGATCAGAGACATACAACATGGCGGTGTTGAACTTGTCGTCATGTGATTTGAGCTTGTCGATGAGCTGGCTTAGTAGGTAATCGGTGTAGAGCAGTGAATTGTCGTAAGTATTCATTAACTCTTCGCGACTACAATTTTGGATGTCTGCCGTATCACAGGTTGGGGCAAACTTTCTAAACTCTTCAGGATAGCGCTTATAGTAGGTAGGGCCGTGACTACCAAGCAAGTGCAGGACAATAACTCCGTCGGTATCCAGTGAGTTAATGTGCTCATCGAGCCCTTCAAGCAGAACCCCATCAAAGCAAGTTCCCCACTGGCAATATTTCTCTTGTACTTTCACTTGTTCGTGGCCATCAACATAGGTAATACGGTCACACGCCCCTTTACAGCCACTATTGTTGTTCTTCCACAATACATCGACACCCGCATGATCGAGGATATCCACGACGCTATCTTGTCTGCGTGCTTTTGAAGCGTTGTAAGAGGATTTAGTCATATTGGAGAACATGCATGGCACAGATACAGCAGTGCAGGTACCGCAAGAGGTGACGTTAGGGTAATTGATCACTCTCTCTTGCTTGGCTAAGAAGGCATTGGTTTGTTTTTCATAGCCATTAAAAGAGGAGTTTTCGGCGCGGGCGGTCTCTCCGATCACCAACACGACGAGATTTTTACGCGGATTATCTTGGTTACGGTTTACAGCGTCAGTCCCTATTTGAACATAAGGTAGATTGGCTTCGTACCAGCGCTTGTTTATCACACGTGTTGTGGCCGTTATATAGTTAGTTGGGTTTAACGCGGAGCCAAGCTCGCTGTTGTTACGTAGGAGGGATGCATAATCTTTAAAGTAGACCGAAGCAATGCAAGCTACCACTAGAATAGATACCACTAGGCTAGCGAGCTTTAACAGTAGCTCTTTACCTAGGTGACGGAATTCAACCTCAACTCGGCTAAGCAGCAGTAGCGGTAATATCGCGAGAGCGAAGTACCAAATGAAGGCTGACATAGAAAGATAACTGGTTGCTTCGTGAGTGTCCGTTTCTATAACACTAACGATCATCCCATAGCTGAGTACGATTCCGTACTGATGCATCGCATAAGTGGCAGCGGCGGAGATAAGTATAATGACGCTAACAACAATGCGATGGATGAAAGGCCAGGTCAGCAACGTAAAGAGGACATTCATGATCGCCAAGACAACAATTGGCAGTGTGAACTTCAGTCCCCATGAGGCGTCAGGCATAGTGTCAAAGATTGAATTGACTCTTTCCCAAAGCGCTATGTTTTGGAATAGAGTAAAAAATAGTGCGATTACCAGAGTGTAGGTAACGCTGTTCATGCGTATCTTCATTATTATCACCAGTAGGTATGATGTCGTACTAAATGAAATGTGCCGCCATTATCCATATTAATGATAAAAAGTGAAGATGGTTTGAAGTTAAATTTTTGCTAAATGGTTAGTATTTAGAGTCATCAAGAATGCTTTCTCATAAATAGGTGCTTTATCTAAATATCTGTCAGATTGAGTGATTTCAACGCTAGTGGCGTTAATTTGCCATGAGGAAGTCAGGCTAAGGTGATTTAGATTGGTGAGTTAAACTTGCGAGCTTCTTTTTCTCTTGCTTAAACTGCTTTCTTTCTGTACTATTCGTGCTCCTTAAAACTCGGTCAATTTTCTTTAGTTCCTTGCTTCCTCTGGACGACCGGGCCATTTGTGGAAGCTGAATAATCCGTAAGGAGCAACCAATGCGTCATTACGAAATCGTATTCATGGTGCACCCAGATCAAAGCGAGCAAGTTGCTGGCATGATCGAGCGTTACACTGGTTCAATCACTGAAGCTGGCGGTACTATCCACCGTCTAGAAGACTGGGGCCGCCGTCAACTGGCTTACCCAATCAACAAGCTTCACAAAGCTCACTACGTTCTAATGAACGTTGAAGCTGACCAAGCTGTAATTGATGAGCTAGAAACTGCTTTCCGTTTCAACGATGCAGTTCTACGTAACATGATCATGCGTACTAAAGCGGCTATCACTGAGCAATCTATCATGCTTAAGCAGAAAGAAGAGCGTGCTCCTCGTCGCGAAGAGCGTGCTGAAGCTAAGCCAGAAGCAGCTGCTGAGTAATAAATCTTATGACCAATCGAATGGAGCTCTCTGGCACCATTGCCAAACCGCCCATTCGTAGTAAAAGCCCTAGTGGCATAGAACACTGTCGATTTTGGTTAGAGCATCGCTCTACTGTTATCGAAGCTGACTTACCGAGACAAGTTTATTGTCGTATGCCGGTTGTTGTTAGCGGGCAAAGGTCACAAGCATTAACTCAGAATTTAGTACAAGGCAGTAGCATTAAGGTAGGTGGCTTTGTCACTTATCAAACCGGCCGAAATGGCGTTGGTAAATTAGTGCTTCATGCCGACAACATTACTCAAATTTAAGATCAGGAGATAGCCCATGGCTCGTTTCTTCCGTCGTCGTAAATTCTGCCGTTTCACTGCAGAAGGCGTACAAGAGATTGATTACAAAGACGTAGCAACTCTTAAAAACTACATCACTGAAGCTGGTAAAATCGTACCTAGCCGTATCACTGGTACAAGCGCTAAGTACCAACGTCAACTAGCTCGCGCTATCAAGCGTTCACGCTACCTAGCTCTACTTCCGTACACTGACAAGCATCAGTAATCGGTTCGTTTTATAAAGAGGAATTAAACAATGCAAGTTATTCTACTTGATAAAATCGGTAAACTAGGTGCTCTAGGCGAAACTGTAAACGTTAAATCTGGCTACGCTCGTAACTTCCTTATCCCTCAAGGTAAAGCAGTTATGGCAACTAAAGCTAACGTTGAAATGTTCGAAGCACGTCGTGCTGAACTAGAAGCTAAAGCTGCTGAGCAACTAGCTGCTGCAGAAGCACGCGCTGAAAAGATCAACGCTCTTGAAGCTGTTGTTCTAGCGTCTAAAGCTGGTGACGAAGGTAAACTATTCGGTTCTATCGGTACTCGCGACATCGCTGATGCAATCACTGCAGCTGGCGTTGAAGTGGTTAAGAGCGAAGTTCGTCTTCCAGAAGGCGCACTACGTAACATCGGTGAGTTCGAGATCAGCGTTCAACTTCACTCTGAAGTTTTCGCGTCAGTTAACCTACAAGTTGTTGCTGCTGAATAATTCAGTATCAAGACGTATTTTAAAAGCACCTCTAAGAGGTGCTTTTTTTATATCTGTAGGATAGGAAAATCAGGGTCTTTGAGACTAGAAGGCAAATAGTAGATTGACCGAAAACATGCTGTCTGCTTTAAACAGTCCTTCTGGTACTTTATCGTGGTATTGGCGAGAGTAAGCCAGCTTTAGTGCGATCGTTTCTGTAATATTATTGGATACGCTTAAGTCGGTATCTGTTCGGGTGTTACTTCGCCCCGAGACGACAGTCACAGAGGCAGTCACTGAAAGATTTTCTAGCGCTTGCCATTTTGTGTTGAGATTGCCACGAAATATCCCTTCTTGAACAGTATCAGGAAAGATGATGTCGTCATCATCGATTTCATCTTTATTGGGCTCCTGATAGCGAAAACCGGGGCCAAACTCGAACTCCAGTAAGAAGGTTTCTGTGTTGGCAAATTGATAACCCAGACCGCCTGACAAGGTGTAATCTTTAAAGTAAGCGCTGTAACGTGAGTCAACACCATTGAAACTTCCATAAAGATAGGACTTAGGGCCTAACTTATAGTCGCTCTGGGCGCTGTAGCTTGATTGACGTTTATCTTCTTCACCATCTTTGTACAAAAGGTAGTACTTCCACTCACCGTTAGTACGGTGGCGGCCTTTAACATACTCAGCACTGAGTCGAGAGTTCAGTGAGCGGGAGTCGGAGTTTCCGCTGTGTGACTGGTAGCCAAACTCAACTTCTGAGCTCCAAGGGGAAGGAAGTTCAATATCCGTTTTGCTATGTCCTTCATCATCGGCATGGGCGAGCATAGAGCTCATAAGACCTGCACTCATTAGCCAAAATTTAGACACTCACTACCTCTATATTGATGAAACGAATGGCGCAATAGTAGATTTAAATTGACTGAATACCGTCAGCAATAGGTTAATTCTACATTAGAACTCTACAAAGTAACGCATTAGTAAAGACAAGCGCTGCATTCTCGTTATAATTAGCGATCTATAGCAAGTTGTTGAGCAAACCCATGGCCGAAGCGAAAGTAGATAATCGAAACAAAAAGTTTAACGATGCACAAGTTGATGCGATAAAAGTTCCTCCCCATTCGTTAGAGGCAGAGCAATCTGTCATCGGTGGTCTACTTCTTGATAATGAACGCTGGGACACCGTCGCAGAACGTGTCGTTGCTAAAGATTTCTATAGTCGTCCGCATCGACTTATCTTTGAGGGCGTTAAAGCTATCCTTGAAGACAATAAACCGCTCGACCTCATCACTCTGTCTGAGTTTCTCGAACTGCGTGAGCAGCTCGAAGATGTAGGTGGTTTTGCTTATCTTGCTGACTTAGTTAAGAACACACCGAGTGCGGCCAATATTAATGCTTATGCCGAGATTGTTGCTGAACGAGCTTTGGTTCGCGACCTGATTGGTGTGGCCAACGAAATTGCGGATGCTGGTTATGACCCTCAAGGGCGTGGTTCTGAAGACTTGCTCGATCTTGCTGAAAGTAAAGTTTTTGCCATTGCTGAGTCTAGAACCAACGAGAACGAAGGTCCGCAAAACGTCGATAACATCCTTGAGAAAACCCTCGAACGTATCGAACTGCTATACAAAACGCCACAAGATGGTGTAACCGGTGTTGATACCGGCTTTACCGACCTCAATAAGAAGACTGCTGGTCTGCAAGGCTCTGACTTAGTGATTGTTGCCGCGCGTCCATCTATGGGTAAAACCACTTTTGCGATGAACTTGTGTGAAAACGCAGCTATGGTGCAAGAAAAACCGGTGCTGATTTTCTCGCTAGAGATGCCTGCGGAACAGATCATGATGCGTATGTTAGCGTCGCTTTCTCGTGTCGACCAAACCAAGATTCGTACCGGTCAACTTGATGACGAGGATTGGGCGCGTATCTCTTCTACTATGGGTATCCTAATGGAGAAGAAGAACATGTACATCGATGACAGTTCAGGTCTAACTCCGACGGAAGTACGTTCTCGTGCTCGCCGTATTGCACGTGACCACGGTGGCCTATCAATGATCATGGTCGACTACCTTCAGTTAATGCGTGTACCTGCGCTGTCTGATAACCGTACCTTGGAAATCGCCGAGATTTCTCGCTCACTTAAAGCGCTAGCAAAAGAATTGAATGTCCCTGTAGTGGCACTTTCGCAGTTGAACCGTTCCCTAGAGCAACGTGCTGATAAACGCCCGGTCAACTCGGACCTCCGTGAATCAGGCTCTATCGAGCAGGATGCCGACTTGATCATGTTTATCTATCGTGACGAAGTATATAACCCAGACAGTTCAATGAAAGGCACGGCAGAGATTATTCTTGGTAAGCAACGTAACGGTCCTATCGGTTCGGTTCGCTTAACCTTCCAAGGTCAATGGTCACGCTTTGATAACTACGCAGGCCCTGCGTTTGATATGGATGACGAATAACGCATGAGCTACATGAAAGCAGCGACGGCGTTTATTAATCTCGAAGCGTTAGAGCACAATCTAAAACAGATTAAACAGCAAGCCCCAAACAGCAAAGTAATGGCGGTTGTGAAGGCTAATAGCTATGGTCATGGCCTGCGCCACATTGCTAAGAATGCCAAAGGTGCTGATGCTTTTGGCGTTGCCCGTATTGAAGAAGCACTTCAGCTAAGAGCGTGCGGTGTGGTTAAGCCCATTTTATTGCTTGAGGGTTTTTACTCTCAAGGCGACCTGCCTGTTCTGGTTACCAACAATATTCAAACCGTGGTTCACTGCGAAGAGCAGTTACAAGCGCTTGAACAAGCTGAGCTTGAGACGCCAGTGGTTGTTTGGCTCAAAACTGATAGCGGAATGCATCGTCTGGGTGTCAGACCAGAGCAGTACACAGAGTTTGTCACTCGCTTAAAAGCATGCCGCAATGTGGCTAAGCCACTGCGCTATATGAGCCATTTTGGTTGTGCTGATGAGTTAGATAAAGCGACCACCAATGAGCAAACCGAGCTGTTCCTGACTTTGACTGAAGGGTGTGAAGGGGAGCGTTCATTGGCTGCATCAGCTGGACTGCTTGCTTGGCCTGATAGCCAGCTAGACTGGGTTCGCCCTGGGATAATCATGTACGGCGTTTCTCCGTTTAATGATAAAACTGCTGAGCAGATGGGCTATCAACCAGTGATGACACTGAAATCGCATCTCATAGCGGTACGTGATGTTAAAGCCGGTGAAAGCGTCGGTTATGGCGGAATTTGGACTAGCCAGCGCGATACCAAAGTTGGTGTGATTGCGATTGGCTACGGTGATGGTTATCCAAGAACCGCACCAAATGGTACACCTGTACTGGTTAATGGACGTAAAGTGCCGATTGCAGGTCGAGTCTCGATGGATATGCTCACCGTTGATTTGGGGGTTGATGCACAAGATAAAGTTGGCGATGAGGCCATTCTATGGGGTAAAGATCTCCCCGCAGAAGAGGTAGCTCGCCATATAGGTACCATTGCTTACGAACTGGTGACCAAGCTAACATCACGTGTTGATATGGAATACTCCAACTGATTATGTATCAAAAAATCACGACAGTGCTGGCCTTAAGTGCCAGCCTTTTTGTTTCAAGCCCTGCGTTTAGTGAAGAGAAAGATTCGGCTTTTTTACCATTTTACTTCAGTACTGAAACTCTAGGTAATACCGTTGGTATTGCAGGGGTTGCAAAGGGGGTAGGGCAACCGCAAGCGGCCTTGTTTGGTGCGGCTTTGTACACAGACAAACAAAGCTATGTGACGTTTCTTTCCGCTTTCAACTATGCACTGACTGATCAGCTATTAGTTAGCTCTCAGCTATATAAAGCGCAATTTAATCAAAATCCCTACTACATAGGTGATCAAGGCAACAACGATTCAGTAGCGAGTGATAAGACGATCACTAATGGCTTAGAGCAGAACTACGAAGTAGAGTTTAAGTACCTATTACCCTGGGGTAATGTTGCACAAAATGGTCTACTTGGTGTCTTTCAGCCTATTCGCGATGTTAGCTTTGCCTCACCACTTGAGTCCGGGGTGAGCTCCATTAGCCTGACTCCTTTTTACTCCTCGCGCCGACTAGACATCAACAATACCACCGAGAAATCGACTGGATTTGAACTGATTCTTGATTGGGACAATCGCGATAGTGTACGTAACCCAACCAAAGGCTCACACACGGCGCTGACGACGACGGTTGGGGCACAAAGCTGGCAAAGTGAAGACCGCTGGACCAAGGTTGAGTTTCAAAATAGCCAGTACTATGCGTTAGGTCCATTGGGTGACCTATTTGATCAACAAGTCCTCGCATTTGATTTTTATACGGCTGATACTCCCAACTGGAACAATGAACGCCCCCCGGAGCAAGAACAGGTTAGTTTAGGTGGGTTGTATCGATTACGCGGTTATACCAGTGGGCGATTCCATGGGCGCAGTGCTGTGCATTATTCTGCAGAGTATCGAGTGCTCCCTGAATGGCAGCCTCTCGATGAGATTCCACTGATCAATTATTATGACTTACCGTGGTGGCAATGGGTATTTTTTGCCGAAGCGGGTCGAGTTGCTGATCAATACGATCTTAAGACGCTGCATAAAGACATGAAATGGAATTTAGGTGGAGCAGTGCGCTTTCAAGTAGAAGGGATCGTTGTACGCGCAGAGTACGCACAAGGCGCTGATGAAGGCACTTTCAGGGTGATGATCAACCAGCCTTTTTAGGACAACTAATCAAACGGAGCCGATGGCTCCGTTTTTTATATGCTTAGTACTGCTCGCCTTGTAAGGTTGCGATAATTGTCCGGCTGCCGCCGTAATCGCGATGCTCTCCCAAATAGACACCCTGCCATGTCCCGAGTGCCAGTCTGCCCTGACTAATCGGAATCATCACACTACAGCCTAATGTCGAGGCTTTAATATGAGCTGGCATATCATCATCCCCTTCGTAGGTGTGTTTGTAATACGGTGCACGCTCTGGAACAGAGTGATTGAAGTGCTTTTCCATATCGTGTCTCACGGTTGGGTCAGCGTTTTCATTGATGGTTAAGCTTGCCGATGTATGCTGAATAAATAGCTGTAATAAACCGACAGAATAGCCAGATATTTGAGGTAATTGTTGTTCAATTTCATCGGTGATTAGATGAAATCCGCGTTGCTTGGCTTGGAGTTGAATGATTTTTTGAGTCCACATATGGATGTCTGCTTACAAATTGAACTTGAGCTATCGTTAAGCTTGCTCTAGGTTAGTGATACAATCCTAAACGCTCATATGACGTTTGTTTAGTTTTGAAGCAGGGAACGTGACCTAACTCAATGTGAGTGAGAGTTGCCTACGTCATAATGTTCGCTTGAAAAAAAATTACAAAGTCTTGTTTTGTGGCATTTTGCCCTAACATACCTAATATTATTATTTTGCTTAATCGGGGATTCCACCAGTTTTCGCTAGGCTGTATGGAATAAAACCTACTGTAACATCGGGATAGTAACCATGTTGAAAAATATCAATCCAACGCAAACACAAGCTTGGAACGCGCTAACTGCGCACTTCGAATCTGCACAAGATATGGATCTAAAAGATCTGTTTGCACAAGATGCAGCACGTTTTGATAAATTCTCTACGCGTTTCGGCAATGACATTCTAGTTGATTACTCTAAAAACCTAATCAATGAAGAAACCATGAAGCACCTATTCGCATTAGCAAATGAGACTGAACTTAAAGCTGCAATCGAAGCGATGTTCAGTGGTGAAGCGATCAACCAAACAGAAGGTCGTGCAGTACTTCATACTGCACTACGTAACCGTAGCAACAAGCCAGTGATGGTTGGTGGCGAAGATGTGATGCCAGCAGTCAATGCAGTGCTCGAAAAAATGAAATCATTCACTGATCGTGTTATCGGCGGTGAGTGGAAAGGCTACACAGGCAAAGCGATTACTGACGTTGTGAACATCGGTATCGGTGGCTCTGACCTTGGTCCTTACATGGTGACGGAAGCGCTTGCACCATACACAAATCATCTAAACCTACACTTCGTTTCTAACGTTGATGGTACTCACATCGTTGAGACACTGAAGAAAGTAAACCCAGAAACGACGCTATTCTTGGTTGCATCTAAGACGTTTACTACGCAAGAAACCATGACCAACGCGCACAGTGCTCGTGACTGGTTCCTTGAGTCGGCAGGCGATGAAGCGCACGTAGCTAAGCACTTTGCTGCACTATCAACGAATGCTCCAGCAGTTTCTGAGTTTGGTATCGACACTGACAACATGTTTGAGTTCTGGGACTGGGTTGGTGGTCGTTACTCGCTATGGTCAGCGATCGGCCTTTCGATTGCACTAGCCGTTGGTTACGACAACTTTATTGAGCTACTTGATGGCGCTCATGAAATGGATAACCACTTTGCGTCGACTGAGCTAGAAAGTAACATTCCAGTTATCCTTGCTCTAGTTGGTCTATGGTATAACAACTTCCACGGCGCTGAGTCTGAAGCAATCTTGCCATACGATCAGTATATGCACCGTTTTGCTGCTTACTTCCAGCAAGGCAACATGGAATCTAACGGTAAGTATGTGGACCGTGACGGTAACGCAGTGACTTACCAAACTGGCCCAATCATCTGGGGTGAACCAGGTACTAATGGTCAGCACGCGTTCTACCAACTAATTCACCAAGGCACTAAGCTGATCCCATGTGACTTCATTGCTCCTGCTCTAAGCCACAACCCTGCGGGCGATCACCACCAGAAGCTAATGTCTAACTTCTTTGCTCAAACAGAAGCACTAGCATTTGGTAAAGATGAAGCAACAGTGAAAGCTGAATTTGCCAAAGCAGGTAAGAGTGAAGAAGAAGCGGCGACACTAACACCGTTCAAAGTATTTGAAGGTAATCGCCCAACTAACTCAATCCTAGTGAAGCAAATTACTCCGCGTACGCTAGGTAACTTGATTGCGATGTACGAGCACAAGATTTTTGCTCAAGGCGTTATCTGGAATATCTTCAGTTTTGACCAGTGGGGGGTTGAGCTAGGTAAACAGCTAGCTAACCAAATCCTACCTGAGCTTGCAGATGAGTCGGCAATCAGCTCACACGATAGCTCGACTAATGGTCTGATTAACGCATTTAAAGCGTTCAAAGCCTAATAGCCGTCATACTTGAAGCGGCAGCGTTGTTGACTGCGTAAGTTCACCCAAATCGAATAGAGCCCCTATGCTCATTGGGCTGAACTTACTTGTCGCCTAGCTGCCACTCCAATTATTTAGGCTATCCAAATCTTATGACGCCAACCTTAGGGTTGGCGTTTTTGTTTTGGAAAGCGGGAACGCTGCGCTTCTGGATAACTGGTTCGGACTTCGTCCTGCTAGAAAACGAGAGTTGATATCCTGCTAACCTCAAGCGATGATAGCTCTCCAGCTCTCCAGCTTCCCCTAAACCGTCGTATCTACACTCGGCTGAGCGTCTGTGCTGGCGGTAAATTTCTGGCTTAATAGGGCAACCATTTGATCGTAATATTGCATGTTGGGTTTGTTACCAAGCAATTTACATAGCTCATTGCCAGTTGGGCTGAAACGATAGTAAAGCAAGCGTACACCTTTGCCGTGGGCTTGAAGTGAAAGCTTTTTACCTTGGTAGGTTAACGGAAGTGGAGAATCGAGCTCAATTTCCCCCGATTCTAATTCTGTTCCATGCATTAAACCGAGTTCAAATAACACTAGCAGGCTAGAGTAGGGCAGTTGAAAGTTGCCGACGTTGATATTACCGGTGATGTTGCGCTTACCGAAACTGAAGATACCACCTTGGGCTCGATAACCGACTAGTAACTTGCGGCTGTTATCACCACCAAAACTACAGGCAAGTGCGGCGGCGCGTTGGAGAATTTGCGCTTCTTTTGGTGTCATGTCTTGCAGGACTTTCAACGCTTTCATTGAGGTTGAACCAGGATTGGTCACTTCGCGTTTTAAGACCTGAGCCCATAGGCGCTGCATGGAGTGATTGTGGACTTCTTGCGCCATATCGAAAAAGCGATACAACCAATCTTGGTCAGGATCACCTGCGGTTTCATCTTTACAAGAGATATGAGCAAGCTTAAGAATTTGCTCGAGATTTTTCTGTCTTAGCTCTTTACGCTTGCGTTCACGAACCAAAGCCCGCTCAAGCATGCTTTTTTCAGGTTTTTCACTCTGTAGTAGTGCATCTAAGCCATAGGTTTGAGCAATGTTAAGCACGCGGCTGGCGCTGTCTTTGATATAACTCGACTTTTTTTCGTGTCGGTTAGATTGTTCCGATTGGTGATCAATGATTACCGGCTTGCTCGTCTCAGACATGCTATTTCCTTAGCCATCAGATGCTTAACGTTAAGTATAAACTGTACCTCGGAACGCGTAAGCCTGCCAGAAAAAGACTGTGAGCCAGTTTATAAAAATATCGCTATCATAAATGATAACAAGTTGTTAAAATTGTTATCATTAATTTTGAGGGGCTTATGAAGTATTTCAATGAGAATAAACTGAAAAAGCACCTGTCAATTGCCCTACTGTTACTAGTTTACCTAGGTGTACTGAGCTATCTTTCTAGCTATTTGTCCTAAGATTGGCAATTAACAGGCTGCTTATTTTTATTAACAATTAGTAGTCATCGTACTCGGCGATTTCTGTGCCTTGTATGACGTAACCTGTTTGTGCTAATTCATGGCTAACTGTTTCTGTTTTTAGCGTTCCTATTACATAAATGACGTCCCAAAGCTGCTGTACTGGCGCGCCTTTAGGGAAGTTTACGTAGATAATTTGGTTTGGCGGCGGTGGTGGCACGTGGATGCATGCTCCAAAATATGGCACGAGCAGAAACTCTGTCACCATATTTGCATCCCCTTCAAGAGGGATTACAAAGCCTGGGATCTTTACCTTACTGCCGTTCAGCTCTTGCCTTACACTGCCGACCATAGATTGTTCCATACTCCCGCCAGAGTGATCGATAGCTGGCATTCCATAAGAATCAAACTGGTTGCGCTCACTTTCTGGGATGAGATCAATCCATTCTAAGGTAAGTGTGTCTTCTGCTTGAGTACTGAAGCTTGCTAGACCTAAGGTCATCAAGGTCATCAGTATCATGAGTAGTCTTTTCATAATCTAAACTCTTATTGTCATACCGTCGCTGAGCGATTGGCGATATGCTCTAAATGCGGGAATAAAGCCGATAATAGTACCTGCCAGTTGCACTGCCGCCAACAACATCCATTCATAGTGAGATAAAGCGCTCATCTGCAGGTTAATGCCATAACTTTGTTGAATTATTGGCCCAGCAACCGTGAGCATGGCGTATAGACCGATAATCCCAACCAGTAAGCCTATAAACGTTAGGACACTCGCTTCCAAAATCAACAGGCTAAATACATGCCTTGGTCTTGCCCCCATAGCGCGTAGGATGGCCATTTCTCGACGACGCTCTTGCAAGCTAGTGAGCAGGCTCGACAACATACCGAGTAAACCTGCGACAACGACAAATATCGATACTGCCATTAACGCTTGTTCAGCCACCGACATCATGCCCCACAATTCATGTAGAGCAACGCCTGGAAGAATCGCGCTGAGCGGTTCTTTGGGATAAGTATTGATTTGTCTCTGCAAGGCGAAAGTTTGTATCTTAGATTTTAAACCAAGCAACATAGCGGTGATCTGCTTTGGTTGGAAGTTCATTGCTTCCAATTGTTCTGCGCTTGGGTTGTTACCTAAGTTTGCGCCTGACTCCCAGCCCACATGAATAGCTTCGATGGCTTCCAATGAAACGTGCACGGTTTTATCGACTGGTGTCCCCGTAGGAGCCAAGATTCCAACCACTCTAAATGGGGTATTGTCATGACGACTAAAGCCCACATCGCTGATGCCATGGGCAATGATCATTTCGCTGCCGATGGTGTAGTCCAAGGAACGCGCGACCTCGGCACCAATCACGGCGTCAAAAAGTCCTTCAAATGGTTTGCCTTGGATAAACGCGAGGTTCTGCTTCTGACCATAACGATAATGCTCAAAGTAGCTATGGTTGGTCCCCATGACTCGAAAGCCTTTGTGGGAGTCGCCAAGTGAAATTGGAATTGCCCACTTTACCGCGCGATGTTGGCTAAATTCCTGATAACTCTTCCAATCAATATTGTTGGTTGCATTACCGATGCGAAACACTGAATAAAGCAACAGATTCACTTGACCAGAACGACCACCAACAATCAAGTCAGTGCCAGAAATCGTATTGGCAAAACTGTCTTTTGCTTGTGTGCGAATACGTTCGACCCCAAGTAATAAAATGACCGAAATCGCCACCGTTAGGATAGTAAGAATGGCGGTGACTTTACGGTTGCGCACACTTTTCCAAGCTAGGGTAAGCGTCGGTGTCATTGGTGACCTCCTGCTTGGTTTAACTGTTGAAGATTAATGGTGCGATCAAATAGCGGTTCTAATGTCGGGTCATGGCTTACAAATAGTAGCGTTGACTCAGCTTGGTTCACTTGGTCAAGTAACAGCTCGATAAAGGCGGTACGGTTGTCATAATCGAGTGATGACGTTGGCTCGTCTGCGATGATCACTTTGGGTTTACCGATCAGGGCGCGCGCTGCCGCGACTCTTTGTTGTTGTCCAATACTGAGTTCAACGACAGGTTTATCGAGCAGCTCAGAGGGTAAACGCAGTTTTTCGAGCAATTGCTTAGCATTAGAGAGCAAATCTCCGTCGACTTGCTGACGGCGTAAGGTAGAAAACTGACAAGGTAAGGTGACGTTTTCAATCACGCTTAAATATGGCAGCAAGTTAAACTGTTGAAAAATATAACCGATATGGTTGGCGCGAAATTTGTCTCGTCGGCTACCTGACATTTGCGTCAGGTTTTCGCCTAATACAGCCACTTGTCCGGAAGTAGCCGTGTTTATCCCTGTTAGTAAGCCAAGCAGCGTTGACTTACCACATCCACTAGGTCCTTTAATGAATAGGTGTTCGCCCTGTTGAATCGTTAGAGAGGGGATCTCTAGTGTGGCAGACTCATTACCTGGCCAAGTAAATTGGACTTGATTGAGCTCAACCACAGGTCGATGGCATTTAGTATCCATTATTTGTTTCCAATCGTGAGAGAGGAGCGGCTCAGCATGGCTAAGCCGCTTTGTCTATTAAAGAGAAATCTTAGTCTCGCCTTTGCCAAGCTCAAGAGCAGCTTGTTTGGTATCAGTTAGCACGTTGATTTTTAATGACTCTGTACTTGGGAACTGTGAGAACCACTGAGTTTCAATGCTGCTTAGTTTCGTCACGTCGCTGCAATCGAAGTGGTATTCAATTGTGAACTCCCCATGGCCGCCGTGCTCATGATCGTGGTCTTCGTGGTGGTCATGGTCTTTATGGTTATCGTGGTCATGATCGTGACCTTCGTGATTATGGCCATCTTCATGCTTGTCTTTATCATGAGCATGTTCATCATGGTGGTCGTGGTCGTGGTCGTGGTCGTGGTCGTGGTCGTGGTCGTCATGATGATCGTGACCTTTGTGATCGTCATGGTCATCACCACCTAGTGTATGGCTAACCGATTGGTGTTCAACTTTACAACCTGCTGCTTTAGCAAGCGTGAAAATGTTAGAAGCTTGCTCCAATTTTGCTACAGCATCTTCAAGCTGATGTTTTTGCTCATCCGTTTTTGGAGCGTGCTCAAAACCAACCACATCGGCGCCTGGAGCAGTGATCTCCATAAGCAGCTCATTGCCATCTTGGGCAATATTAATTTCCACTTGACCGTGCACATGCGCACCGTGTTGACGGTAGCCTTCTTCTGCATGCGCCATTGAGCTAATTGCTAGTGTGATTCCTAGAGCGATTGGAGTTACGTTTTTCATTTTAAGTCCTGATTATAAATTTGAGTAATGTTGTGCTATCCACCTAATGTGAATACGATTTATTGCAAATGATGAATCAATATCAGGACAGTGGCGGTGAACGTGGCAAGTAAGCAAAACTCACTGCCTCATTGTAGTGATATGCCGTAAATGGAGAAAAGTACTCACTGACTGTCGGTGCAGTGATGATAAGGGATGCGGGAGCTGCACCATGTAGTCCGCTGGCAAACAGCTGGCAGTGATGCTCTTTGTGGTGTGCTGAAGAGAGATCGTACTGATGATCAATAAACGCAAAGTTGAGCCATAGCACAAGGACGATTGCTAAAAATGCAAGCGCTGAAATGCGTTGGAGAAGAAAGCGATTTTGAAGCACGATGAAAGCACGATACAGAAAGTGGAGTTGTTATACTATAACAACTCCACTTCAAAGGGGGAAGTAAACTAAACTTTGTTTAAAGGTTTTGTTTGACTAGTGTAAGTACTTGTTGAATCTCGCTTTCATCTAGCGCGCCTTCTTTTACAAACAGTACTTTACCTTGTTTATCTTGCACTATGATCGCAGACGACTCTTCAGCCAGTTGCCAAGCGCTGGCTACCGTACCGTCCTCATCAAGTACCATTGAAGACCAAGGGAACTCTTTTTTGCTGTCTTCCGCCGAAGATTTTACAAATGATCCCGTACCCCAAATCGAATCATCTTGGTTAATGATCGATGTGGTCTGGTAGCTTTGCTCCGGGAATTTAGCCGCAGTAATTGCCGCCATTAACGGAGCATTGAGTTCTTTCGAGCTGCTGCGCCCTGCAATAGCTTGAATGACACGAACTTTGCCTTGCATATCGGTCGTCGCCCAAGCTTGGAAAGCGGTTTTATCTCCTTGCAGAACGATTTCACCATGGCTTGCTACCGCCACTTCAGGCACGGCTTGCCCGACAGTGATGTTGTGAGCAAAAGCGAAAGCTGGAGAGCACGCGATTGCCAGAGTAAGAAGGGTTTTATTTTTCATTATGTTATTTCCTTTTGAATGTGCGCAAAAAGTATATACCCAAATTTAAGGTGCGGAGAAAACTCTCTCAGATAACACTGGTCTGATGTCACATTGTTAACAAAATGCTATACATTAAATACGCATCCGGTATAATACCTACGAGTTCTAAGGAATAGAACCAAGCAATCAGTTCGAATTGCATCACAAAAGGATATTGGAGTCGTTATGCTGCGTGAATTTACTATTTATCGTCCTCGTCAAGTTGCTCGTTTTGTTAAGACTTTGTTTAAAGGACAGTTTGTTATCTCTGGAGTTGGAATGTTTACTTTCGACAATGGAAAAGTTTTACTGCCAGACGTGAAAGATCCACAAAAGTTAACTACCTATAAAGAGATCAATCAGGCGATTGCTTTATTGCCAGTCTAAGTTTTGGTTCTCTTCCAAATTACGAATTATTGAAAAGTCGCCTCATTGGCGGCTTTTGTCGTTTATAGCCGGTATGACATTGCCAACCCTTCCTTCCTCTAACTTGCCGCTTCTTTACTTCAATGAGTAAAACTTTCACGCCAACAGGTTGAATTTGCGGCTATATTGTTAATAAGCAACATTGTGCTTATTAACAACAAACGACAATCAAACGTGACTAGTGGCTATGGACCCTCTTTTTATTCTGTTATGTACGCTACTTGTCCTCTTGATGCAGGTTGGTTTTCTGTTTCTAGAGGCAGGCACGGTACGTAAAAAAAACACTGCTAATGTGGCTGCCAAAAACCTTATCGATTTGGCGGTGGTCCTGATCCTTTATTGGCTCGTTGGCTACGGTGTTATGTTTGGTGAATCGATGGACGGTTATCTAGGGACTAGCCATTTTTTACTTGGGCATTTTGAAGGTTTAGATGACGGAGCATTCTTTGTCTTTCAAATGGTGTTTTGTGCAACTTCGGTGACGATCATTTCTGGGGCAATTGCCGAAAGAGGAAGTTTAAAGGGTTACATTGCCTTATCCATTTTTGTCGCCGCTGTTGTTTATCCTGTTATTGGGCATTGGGTGTGGAGTGACAATGGATGGCTTGCACAACGAGGCTTCGTTGATTTTGCTGGTTCGACAGTGGTCCATTCTGTCGGTGGTTGGGCGGCGTTAGCGGCGATCATGATTATTGGACCTAGGCTGAATCGGTTTGTCGAAGGACATAATTTTAACCACAGCAGTTTAGTACAAAGTGTCGCAGGGGTGGTTTTTCTATGGATAGGTTGGCTTGGCTTTAATGCGGGTAGCTCGCTGCATTTTGACGCTAACGTGTTCAATATTGTCCTCAATACCATTCTAGCGGGGGCTGCTGGTGGTCTTATGTCAGCAATGTACTCTTTACATAAAACCAATAGAGTACACATTCCTAACTTCTACAACGGCATCTTATCAGGGTTAGTCTCCATTACCGCAAGCTGTAATTTTGTTGATGGCCTCTCATCGGTACTTATTGGCTCACTTGGAGCTTTGATTTCACTTTCGGTTGGTCGATTGTTAGTGATGAAAAAGATTGATGATGTGGTTGATGCAGTGCCTGTCCATCTAGCAAGTGGCATCTGGGGCACTATCGCCTTAGCGCTGTTTGTTCCTAAGTCGTTGATTACAGATACCTTGCTGATGAGCGATAGAATGGAGTTGCTATGGAGCCAGGTATTTGGTGTCAGTGTCGTGGCGGCTTCTGTATTTCCTCTCTGTTACCTTGTTTTCTCTCTGATAAACAAGGTACTTCCTCTTCGCGTTGGACAAGAAGAGGAGATCGTCGGGCTGAATATTTCATCTCACCAAGCCAGCAGCGACCTCTATGACTTGGTTACTGTGATGCAAAATCAAGAAGAGAGCGGTGATTTCAGCCAACGTGTCGATTATGACCCAACGTCAGAGATTGGCATGATTGCCCGCCAATACAATCGAGTTCTTTCTCGTTTTGAAACTGCTTTGGTCAAAGCAACCCAAAAACACAGTGCATTATTGCAAACTAACCAAAGACTTAAATCGATGGAATCACGAGTACAAAAAAGTGAAAAGCTTTCAAGCCTCGGTCAGATAAGCTCGGGATTAGTGCGGGAGATAAACGAACCGATTGGTTATGTGTTGAGTAACATCAAAACACTTAAAGACTACAATAAATTTTTTAGGTTGCTGGTTACTGAATACAAAGCGTTTGCTGCCACCGTTTCTCAACACCCTGTGGTGGCTAATGAAGTGCTGCAACGGATTGATAAAATATGCGAAGAGGAAGATTTAGAGTTTGTCCTCGAAGATAGTGAAGAGCTAATCGATGCCACATCTGAGGGGGCGAGTAAAATAGAGAAGATCCTGTCGAATGTGCGCACATTCTCAGAGTTCGGAGATGAGAAATTTGAGCTTAAAGACATCAATGTTCTGGTTTCTGCTGCGGTGGAAAAAGTCGCTGCTACTTTGCCACTGAGCTGTAAATTGCTTGAGTCTTATGAGGCAAAATTGCCTATGGTCTCTTGTAGCCCATATCAAATTGAGCAGTTGTGCAGTAACGTTCTCTTGAATTCTATTCAGGCCATCGGTGAAGATCGTGGCGCAATAAAAGTCACCACTAGCAACGAAGGTAATCATGTGGTTGTGTCGATTATCGACAGTGGTGTGGGCATTAAGGAAGAATACCAAACTAAGGTGTTTGAGCCATTTTTCACAACGTTTGGTAGTCAAGGTCATGCAGGGCTAGGACTATCGATTTGTTATGGAATCGCCACCAATCACGGTGGCTCGTTAAGTTTATTGAGTAAACAGGCAAAAGGAACCAAAGTGACCTTGCGCTTACCAATGCCACTTGATGAGTGATAAAGGAGAGGCGTATGGCTGATAAGGGACTGACGAAGCTACTGGTGGTGGATGATGAGGTTCATATTACTAAATCTCTTAGCCGCTTACTGAGAAAAGAGTATCAAGTTATCGCCTTTAACAATCCTCTCGAAGCTTTGGTTTACCTTGGTGAAAATGAAGTTGCGATTATTATGTCTGACATGCGCATGCCTGGGATGGGAGGAGCCCGCTTTTTAAGCGAATCCGTATTGATCCAACCTCATGCGATACGTATAGCGTTCTCTGGTGGGGTCGACTATCGGACCTTAGTCAGTGCAATTAATGAAGGACAAATTCATCATGTTCTTGCTAAGCCTTGGGACACCGATGAGCTCAAAGAGCTGCTGGGCAAAATGGCCACTCAGTACCAGATGAATATAGGCCTAAAGCAGCATGCGCAACATTTGGATCATGAAAACCGTACTTTTAGTGAAGAAAATAGTCAGTTGCTAACCTCATCCACCGAAACTCAGATGCAGTTAGTTGAGCTAAAACAGCGATATGATCAACTTCTATCACGTTATCAGAGCATTAGCCAAGACTCTCAGAGGGTGCTAATAGCAGGAGCTGTGGCTCACTCTTGGTATGAGGAGTGTGATTTGCAACGCGTCGCTTTACATGCCAAGCAATTAGCGCTTTCCATGTGTTTGCCACCTAAGATCGTCAATCTGGTTTATCGTTGTGCTCAACTACATCCGATTGGCTTGTTGTTCTCATCTTTGAGTGAAGTGCCTGCCAATTTCGCTAATCATCATCTAGCACCATGCTGTTTTGGCTCGATAGCTTATGAAGTGTTAAGTGACAGCTCGCACTTAAAAGAGGTGGTTATGGGAATCAAGCATCAAGATGAGAATGTCAATGGGACGGGTTACCCACAGCATCTCACGCAAGCTGATATTCCGCTTATCGCCAAAATTGTTCGTGTAGTGAAGGATTATGACTTTCTAACGGTGACTCATCATCAGCCTAAAAATCGCTGCTCCCCAGCACAAGCCGCTCTTAAACTGCAAGAGTTATCTGATGTTCACTATGACGCTGCAATTGTGAAAGCCTACTTAAAAATGGTTTCGACAAAGCTGCAAAATAATGACAATACGATGGAATATTCTGTTCCGTTGCGCGAGCTTAAAGTCGGAGACGAACTTAAACGAGATGTACGTTT
This sequence comes from Vibrio sp. R10-SF1-ISO8, assembly GCF_059833805.1. Taxonomy (NCBI): domain Bacteria; kingdom Pseudomonadati; phylum Pseudomonadota; class Gammaproteobacteria; order Vibrionales; family Vibrionaceae; genus Vibrio; species Vibrio sp. R10-SF1-ISO8. The sequence continues at coordinate 95,793 of NZ_JCBDHL010000015.1, forward strand.
GACCAATGGTCAGGTGTTGATCAAGCGGGGCAGCATGCTCACTGATGAGATGCTGCAACGTTTAATAGGGTTAGAGAAGCAAAATCAACATTATTTTGCTTATGTTGTTTAGCCGTGAGAGTTATTCTTGGCATGATCAACTAGGTGGAAAACACACTCCAGTTCCCCCCAAACCACAGTAGCCGTTCGGGTTTTTAGCTAGGTATTGCTGGTGGTAATTTTCAGCGTAGTAGTATTTACCTGCGGGTAAAATCTCTGTGGTGATCTCACTACTGTCGTCACCGAGTAGAGCTTGATAGGCCTGCTTAGATGCTAGCGCTGCTTGGTACTGTTCGTCACTATATACATAGATCGCAGAACGGTATTGGGTACCACGGTCATTGCCTTGTCTCATTCCTTGAGTTGGGTCATGCTTCTCCCAGAAAGTTTGCAATAGCTGTTTTAGGCTGATGATACTTGGGTCGAAAACGACACGTACAATCTCTGTATGGCCAGTTTGTCCGCTGCATACCTCTTCATAGGTTGGGTTAGGCGTATAACCTCCTGCGTAGCCAACTGAGGTACTTACCACGCCATCAAGTTGCCAGAACAGGCGCTCGGCACCCCAAAAGCAGCCCATTCCCAGTAGAATTTTCTCGCAACCTTCTGCTGGTTCTGCAGTCAAACGGGTTTGATTGACGAAATGAATGTCATCGAGAGCAAGTGGAGTCTCTCGTCCAGGGAGTGCTTGCTGGGCGGTAATCATGGTTTGTTTGTCGAGCATCGTGATTTCCTTGTTAGAGTATTTTTCATATAGACCGCCTAATTCACTGTTTTCGTACAGACTTATTTTTTTAGTGGCGGTATTATTCCCTTACATGATGTAGACAGATAATTAAGCATGATCAGCAAACCTTTACCAGTTCTAATCGCTCTTGTTTCTTTTGCCCCACCGCTATGGGCGCAAAACGTGGAACTGTCGATAGAAGGATTAGAGGGTGAGCTAAATGATAATGTTGAAGCCTATTTATCATCCATTCCTGAAGCCGACTATAAAACAAGCTTACGCTTTCAAGCCCGTCTAGAGAAGAGCATCACAGAAGCGCTCAATGCGTTGGGTTACTACCACCCAGAGATTGACTTCACTGTCGTAGAAGATGAGTCAGAGTTGATCGTCAATGTGACTTCAGGGCCCGCGGTTATCTTGCAGCAGGTCGACATTAAAATAGAAGGTGAGGCTAAACATGATCCTCAGTTTACGGCACTTATTGAAAACAGTGGTCTGAAACAGGGTGAGATACTCAATCATAGTTTGTATGACAGTTTGAAATCTTCGATTCGAAATCTGGCTTTGCAAAAAGGTTATTTTGAGGGCGACTTTACTGCCAATCGCTTAGAAGTTGCTCCCGATCTCAATCAAGCTTTTGTTCACCTTCACTATGACAGTGGAATGCGTTATCACTTTGGTGCCAATACGATTACTGGCAGTCAAATAGATCAAGATAGGGTTGAGTCATTATCCCCTTATCAAACAAATGACCCTTATCAGGCAACCAAAGTAGGGGAATATAACCAAAACCTATCCAATACCGATTGGTTTTCATCAGTCTTTGTTGAGCCCGATTTGAGTCAATTAGGCCAAGGGCGAGAGTTGCCGATGAAGGTATCGCTTGCTCCTCAGGCTAGAAACAAACTCGAAACGGGTATTGGCTACGCAACGGATGTTAGGGTTCGAGGCTCACTAAAGTGGAAAAAACCTTGGGTAAACAGTCGTGGACATAGCTTCGACAGCAGTCTCTCAATTTCAAAGCCTGAACAAACGATCACTGCCGGTTATCAAATTCCACTCGAAGACGCGTTGAATGAGTATTATCGCATCCAATACGGGATGAAAAACGTCAACCAGCGTGATACGGAAAGTCTTGAGTCTAACCTGGCCTTAGAAAGGCATTGGGTGCTTGGTAGTGGCTGGCATCGAACGTTTTATGTCCGTTACTTGCTAGAGAACTATACCCAAGGTAAACAAGATGACAATGCTCAGTTTCTATTACCAGGGGTTACTTTTTCGCGCAGCCGTGTCCGTGGGGGGGCAATGCCAACTTGGGGAGACCGCCAAAGTGTGACACTTGAATATGGCGATCCGAATGCTTTATCAGAAACCAGAGTGACTCGATTGATTGGTGCGACGACTTGGATTCGCAGTGCTGGTCAAAACCACCGGGCCATCTTCAAACTGAATGGTGGTGCAAACTTTGTAGAAGATTTCAACAAGCTCTCGCCATCGCTACGCTTTTTTGCTGGTGGTGACAACAATCTTCGTGGGTATGGTTATGAGTCGATTTCCCCTAAAGACTCCAATGACAAATTAACCGGTGCCAAATATATGCTGACCAGTTCAATCGAGTATCAATATCGCGTTTATGGCGATTGGTGGGGCGCCGCTTTCTACGATGTCGGTGATGCATTTAATGAATCACCAGATATCAAGCGAGGCACAGGGGTAGGTGTGCGCTGGGCATCGCCAGTTGGACCTATTCGCCTAGATTTCGCTTGGGGGCTAGACGCTAGTAAAGGCAAAGAATTTAAGCTCCACTTTACTTTAGGACCAGAGCTATGACCCGTGTTGTGATTAAGTGGTCAAAATGGCTTTCACTCACTTTACTCATTTTACTCCTCAGCGTTTTGGTTGCGCTAGGCGGATTACTGTTTACCAATCCGGGCTTGAACCTTGTATTGTGGGGGGCCGAGAAGTTTGTTCCTCAGCTTAAAGTTGAGTCGAGTCAAGGCGCGATTTTTCCTCGATTTACCCTCAGCAATGTTGTATTTAAAGATGACAACTTGCAGGTCGATACTCAGGTAAGGTCACTAACGCTTGCAGTCAATGTGACATGCTTTACTGAGCCGGGTGTTTGTATCGATGAACTTGCGATTGATGGTTTGTCATTCGCTATGCCTGAGTTACCAGAAAGCTCGCCAGCCACTCAAGAGCAAGCTGAGGCGTCATCATCAGCTAAAATTACCTCTCCAATTCCTATCAAGTTAAGTCGATTGGCGCTAAGCGATATTAAGCTGGATATTTTAGGTAATCAGATTACATGGGACTCATTTACCTCTGGGGCGTCATTTCAAGGTAATCGCCTACGTATCAATGCAACCGAACTTAAATCACCTTGGGTTAAGTTAGCGGAAAGTAGCGCTGACAACGAGCAGGCTGCTACGTCAGTGAATCAAGCGTCAACGCCTGCAGAGATTGCCCTGCCTAATATCGTTTTACCGCTGCAAATAGATTTTGTACGCCTCGATATTTACAACTTTAAGCTTGATCAAACAACGCCGGTTATCGTCGACCATTTAGGCTTAGAGGCCAATGCAAAAGACTCTCGAGTGGTGGTTAAAACACTTGAGTTGGATATGCCGCAGGCGACTGCAAAACTCAAAACGGATATTGAGCTGCAAGGTGACTACCCACTCGACTTGCAGCTGGATGCAACGGTTAAAGAAGAGATAGCAGCAGGGCAAACCTTGTCCCTCAAAGCGAGTGGCAGTGTGGCGAGATTAGAAGCGTCAGCGCAACTGGCTGGGTTAGCTAAAGCTTCACTTTCCGGCGAGCTGCAGCCACTCAAATCTGAACTACCTTTTGATTTTTCCTTAACCCAAGCTGATCTTCAGTGGCCGTTACAAGGGAAAGGGGACTACTTTGCTTCGATAGATAACCTCGAAGCTCACGGTTCTCTTAATGGTTATAGCCTCGATCTAGATGCAGACTTTAAAGGCTCACAGCTTCCAGATGTATCACTCGTGCTGCAAGGCAAAGGTGATCTCTCCCAAATCAAGTTGAGCCAAGTGGACATTGCCACGCTAGGAGGAACGATCTCCGGTGACGTGATGGCGGATTGGCAAGCGCCGATTAACTGGGCGGCAAACTTGACACTGGCTCACATTCAGCCCGGTCTACAATGGCCTGAAGCTGAAGGCAATATCAGTGGGCAAGTGTCAACAACCGGAAGTCTAACAGAGCAAGGTGGATGGCAAGTCGATGTACCGAAGCTTGATATTGATGGTGTACTGCGTGAATACCCTCTGAATATCGTTGGTAGTGTGACTGCGTCGGACATAACAGGTAAAAATGCGCTCAGTGTTAAAACGCCGCAGCTAGTGCTTTCTCATGGCCCAAACACTATTAAAGCTAGTGGGGAGCTAGATAAACAGTGGCGCATGGATCTGGCGCTCAATTTGCCTGACTTAAACACAACAGTGCCAGATTTAAACGGGCGTGTTTTCGGTGATGTTGCTCTGCGTGGCGACATACAAACTCCTGATGTGGGTTTAGACCTAGTCGCTAAAGGTATTGATTGGCAGAAGCAGGCCCAGATTTCTCAGTTAAGTCTGAAGGGTAATGTCACCCCGCTTCCAACGCCAAGTGGTCAATTAGCGCTCAAGGTCAATCAAACTAAGTATCAAGACAAAGTGATCGAAAACGTGAGCTTGAACTTCGCGGGTTCCCAGCAAGAGCACCAACTTAACCTCGATGTAAACTCAAATATTGTGTCGACGAGCTTAGCCCTGACAGGCTCACTGACTGATAAGCCAGAACTTGTTTGGCAAGGTAAGCTTAAGCGTATGCTGCTTTCTTCAGCGCAAGGTGAATGGCGACTGAGTCAGCCAACGGCACTAGGCTTTGAAATGGCGACGGAGCAGGTTTCTGTCGCGGCCCACTGTTGGTTGCAAGCTGACTCATCACTCTGCTTGGAGAAGGATATCAAGGTTGGACAAAGTGGCGAAGCTGCGCTCGCATTAAGCCAGTTTAATTTCGAGCAGATAATATCTTTTCTTCCCAAGACAACGCAGTTGCAAGGGCAAGCTGACGCTAAAGTATGGGCAAAGTGGGGTGACAACCAACCTCCTCAGCTAAAGGCTAAAATTGAACTGGCTAAGGGTGAGGTGGTTCAAAAGCTTGAACAACCTCTAGAGTTGGGTTGGGAGAGTGTGACACTGAAGGCGCAACTTGCAGACAATAAGCTTAGCGCAGAGTGGTTACTCGACGTAACTGATAATGGTGATGTTTCTGGCAGCGCCACTATTCCGGATGTGCTAAGTGAAGACAAACAAATCGATGGTCGTTTGAAGCTCACTACGTTTAACTTAGACTTTTTAGCACCTGTAGTTGGGGATTTCAGTAAGCTTAAATCAAACATTACTACTGATCTCGCAATTAGTGGTCCGGCTATGCAGCCCAAATTGAATGGGCAGTTTGTTGTCGATGATATTTTGTTGCAGGGGGATATATCTCCTGTTGAAGTCGACTCAGGTCGTTTAACCATTAACTTCACAGGCTATGATGCGACACTGGCTGCGGCTATTCATACTCCTGACGGAAAACTCGAGCTAGCTGGGGCTGCCGATTGGCATAACTTGCAGGATTGGAACACCAACGTACGCGTCTTTGCTGAAGAGTTGCTGGTTAATGTACCGCCTATGGTCAAGATTAAAGTTCAACCGGATATGACAATCTCTGCGTCACCAAAGTCTGCTCGAATTGACGGGACTATCGCTTTGCCATGGGGACGTATTGTGGTTGAAGAGTTACCGCCAAGTGCGATAGGGGTGTCAAAAGATCAGGTCATCCTTAATGACCAGCTTGAGCCCGTTGATGAGCAAAGCTCGGTACCTTTTACGGTGCAATCCAATATCAATATTAAGATTGGCGATGACTTTAAGCTCTCTGCATTTGGCCTAGAGGGGGAGTTAGTTGGTAATCTCAATGTCGCACAGCGAGACAAAGGACCTTTCGTTACTGGCGAAGTCAATATCATTGATGGCTCATACCGTTCGTTCGGCCAAGACTTGCTAATTGAAGAAGGTAAGGTGCTGATGAATGGCCCTGTGGATCTGCCTTATCTACAAATTACCGCGATTCGCAACCCAGATAACACTAAAGATGATGTGACGGCTGGGGTTAAAGTAACTGGCCCAGTCAGTGAGCCTACTGTGACTATTTTCTCTAACCCAGCGATGGCACAAGCCAATGCGCTTTCCTATCTATTACGTGGTCAAGACATTGATGGTGAATCAGGTGGTAATGCCATGACGACAACATTAATTGGTTTAAGCCTAGCGAAAAGTGGCCAGGTTGTCGGTGAAATTGGCGAAGCCTTCGGGGTGCAAGATCTTCAGGTCGATACTGCAGGATCTGGGAAAGAGTCTCAAGTGACGGTGGGCGGATATATTCTACCAGGTCTCAAAGTGCAATATGGGGTCGGTATATTTGAGTCGGTGGGTGAGTTCACCGTGCGTTATCGTTTGATGCAAGATCTCTATGTTGAGGCATTATCTGGTGCAACGAACGCGGTCGACCTTCTGTATCAGTTTGAGTTTAATTAGTTGGTAACACCATTGAAAGGAGTCGATGAAATGCAACAGCTAGTATTTGTGTACGGCACACTGCGCCAAGGGCAAAATAACCATCACTTGTTAGCACAATCTGAATGGCTTGGAAATTATGCGACCCCACCAATATACAGCCTTTATGATCTTGGCGCCTATCCGGCCGTAACAGAAGGGCATAGTGTTCTCTATGGTGAGGTTTATCGCGTTGATGATAAGACGTTGCAACAGTTAGACCTGTTAGAAGATGTACCAGTTACTTATCGTAGAGAGCAGATAGAAACCCAATTTGGTTTAGCTTGGATCTATTTCTACCAGCAAGGTGATCAATTGGAAACGTTGATTTCCTCCGGTGACTGGTGCCAAAAGGTGTAATACTTTCCTATACCGAGTGGGTGATTTGACTAAGGAGAGAACGATGAAAGTACAATTTGTTCTAGTGGTATTATTGTTGGCAGGATGTGCCACACAGCCACCCCCACTAAGCAATGTGGAAAGTGATTGGTCAGAATATGGCAAACAACGTGCCGAGCAAGGCTTTTTGAAACAGTCAGAAGTTAAACTCGCCAAACTAGATCAAGGTGGCGTCTTCAGCCAAGAGTTATATCTCGCTTACTCCAATGGCTACGAACAAGGTAGGTTAGAGTACTGCTCACAGAGTGCATATATGTTAGGGGTAGTAGGGAAACCTTATGCTGGAATCTGTGATCGGATTGACCCATTTTTCAAGCAAGATTATATCTCTGGACGTCACTCAACTGCGGGGTCAGCGTTTTAAACCTAAAAGAGTCGCGATTAAGCGACTCTTTTGTTTTTAGCGTTTGAAGATTAGTTTTCTTCGCGATTTAGCTCTAAAAACTCTTCGACTTGCTTAACCATGTTTTTCGAACCTACAAAGAATGGCACGCGTTGGTGTAGCTCTGTTGGCTTAATGTCCATAATACGCTGAACACCGTCAGATGCTACTCCACCTGCTTGTTCGATGATATAAGCCATAGGGTTACACTCGTAAAGTAGGCGCAGTTTACCATTTGGATGGCTTTGCGTGCTCGGGTAGAGATAGATACCACCTTTCAATAGGTTGCGGTGAAAGTCTGCGACCAAAGAGCCAATGTAACGCGAAGTGTAAGGGCGGTTTTCACTCGGTGCATTTTCCTGACAGTACTTGATGTACTTCTTAACACCCATAGGGAAACGAATGTAGTTGCCTTCGTTGATCGAGTAGATGCTACCGTCTTCTGGAATCATCATGTTTTCATGTGACAAGCAGAAAGTGCCTAGTGAAGGGTCGTAAGTGAAGCCGTTAACACCATTACCTGTTGTGTATACCAACATGGTTGATGAGCCGTAAATGACATAGCCCGCTGCAACTTGCTTATGACCAGGTTGAAGAAAATCTTCTTCTGTTGGAGGGGTACCGATTGGTGATACACGGCGATAGATGGAGAAAATTGTACCAACAGAAACGTTAACATCGATATTCGATGACCCATCCAATGGATCCATTAACACAACGTATTTTGCGTTCTTGTTCAATTCTTTATTAAACGCTACCGCCTCGTCTTCTTCTTCACTGGCAACACCACACACTTGATCTCGGGCTTCAAGAGCGGCCTTAAATTTGTCGTTCGCGTAGACATCAAGCTTTTGCTGATCTTCGCCCTGAACGTTTGCAGTACCAACTGCACCAGTAATATCACCTAAACCAGCTGCGTTAATTTCACGGTTAACAATTTTTGCAGCAAGGCGAATTGAAGAGAGTAGGGATGATAGATCACCGCTAGCGTGGGGGAAGTCCGCTTGTTTTTCAACAATGAACTCGCCAAGGGTGCGCATTCCAGACATGGTTTTTCCTTTAAAAGTCGCTCATAGATAGGGGGAATGGGATGTCTCGTTCTCTAACGGAGCTTTTATGACTACCCGAGATAAGTGTAAAAGTTAGATCTTTTTATTGGTAATGAACTAACTGTCTTAGATCTCAAATTTTTTAGTAAACTTTCAACAGTTTTCACAGCGATGAGAGATGAGTTAGTGAGCAAAGCGTAATCAGTGAGTCAATTCTCTTTATTAAGGTGGCTAAAGTAGTTCGCTTTTTGCCATATTGTCGCCATAATGAGGACAATATTTTCCGCTTAGAACAAGGCTTTTCTATGCATATTCATATCCTGGGGATCTGTGGCACTTTTATGGGTGGTGCAGCTGTATTAGCACGTCAATTGGGGCATAAAGTCACAGGGTGTGATGCCAATGTTTATCCACCAATGAGTACTCTACTGGAATCTCAAGGTATTGAAATTATAGAAGGCTTTGACCCGTCGCAACTCGAACCAGCACCTGATTTAGTGGTGATTGGTAATGCGATGAGCCGCGGCAATCCATGTGTCGAGTATGTGCTGAATCATAACTTGCGTTACACCTCTGGTCCTCAGTGGCTGCAAGAGTTCTTACTTCATGACCGTTGGGTATTAGCGGTATCTGGTACTCATGGAAAAACCACAACGTCTAGTATGTTGGCGTGGATCTTAGAAGACTGTGGCTATAAGCCGGGTTTCTTGGTTGGTGGTGTTTTGGGTAACTTCGGAATTTCAGCTCGTCTTGGTGAAAGCATGTTTTTTGTTGTTGAAGCCGACGAATATGATAGTGCTTTTTTCGATAAGCGTTCTAAGTTTGTGCACTATCATCCACGCACCTTAGTTATGAACAACCTAGAGTTTGATCATGCCGACATCTTTGACGATCTTGAAGCGATAAAACGTCAGTTTCATCATCTTGTTCGCACGGTGCCGGGCAATGGGCGTATTTTTGCACCGAAACAAGATAGTGCACTACAAGATGTGCTTGAGCGCGGCTGTTGGAGCGAAACTGAGTTTAGTGGTGAGCAAGGTGACTGGCAGGCGGAGAAAATAAATATTGATGGCTCGCAGTTCAACGTATTGTTCCAAGGCGAGCAAGTAGGTCGCGTGAACTGGAGTCTAGTTGGTGATCACAATGTAGATAACGCTTTGATGGCGATAGCTGCTGCGCGCCATGTTGGCGTCACCCCAGACTTAGCCTGTGAATCTTTAGCCAAATTTATCAATACCAAACGCCGCTTGGAGCTCAAAGGTGAGGTCAATGGCATCACGGTTTACGACGATTTTGCCCATCATCCGACCGCGATTGAACTGACGCTCGGTGGACTACGTAACAAGGTCGGCGATAGCAAAATTATCGCGGTACTCGAACCACGCAGCGCTACGATGAAGCGAGGTGTTCACAAGGATACTTTGGCCGCTTCGTTACAAAAAGCCGATCAGGTGTTTTTATATCAACCCGACTCGATTGATTGGTCGGTGGAAGATATTGCAGCTCAATGTGAACAACCTGCGCAAACCTCAGATAATGTCGATGAGCTAGTGGAGCAAATTGTTGCTAGTGCTAGCTCAGGTGATCAGATTCTGGTAATGAGCAATGGCGGGTTCGAAGGTATTCACAACAAGCTTCTGGCAAAGCTAGAGCAATAGTGTAGTTTTTTAATATGACTAAACAACAAAAAGCCATCACCTTAGCCTTTACCGGTGCCTCTGGTGCTCCTTATGGTTTACGCCTATTAGAGCGCCTTCTGGCTGCTGATTATCAAGTTTATCTGCTTGTTTCATCTGCTGCGAGAGTGGTGCTTGCAACTGAACATGACCTTAAACTGCCAGCCAATCCTGATTCGGCTAAGCAAACTTTGGTTGAGCATCTCAATTGCGACCCAGACAAGCTGATTGTATGCGGTAAAGATGACTGGTTCTCTCCGGTTGCATCTGGCTCTGCTGCGCCGAAACAGATGGTCGTCTGTCCTTGCTCAGCTGGCAGCGTTGCGGCGATTGCGCACGGTATGTCTGACAACCTGATTGAACGTGCCGCAGACGTGGTGATGAAAGAGCGTGGTCAACTACTGTTGGTGGTTCGCGAGACGCCATTCTCTACCCTGCATCTTGAGAACATGCACAAGCTGTCACAAATGGGCGTGACCATCATGCCTGCTGCACCAGGTTTTTATCATCAACCGAAATCGATTGATGATCTGGTTGATTTTATGGTCGCGCGTATTCTCGACCACCTAGGAGTAGATCAAGGATTGGTTCCTCGCTGGGGCTATGACTCCCGTCAGAGCTGATATGTGAACGGCGCTAGCTATTGAGCCACATAACTATTACAATTCGACCGTTACTCATCGGGGAGCTATTGGCCTAACTTATGTTAGCGTCAGCTGAGATCGAGCCATCGCTTGGGACCCGTGTACCTGAACCAGATAATGCTGGCGTAGGAATTGAGTTTGGATTTGAACTCCGCTTCTCAAACCTGTGCCGCTCAAACAAGGAGAGAGCGAGCAGTGAAAAACACTCTAAGCACCATTTCAATAAGTTCCCTTGCGTTAGCAGTGCTAGCGACAGTTCCAGCGACAGCCGCAGAAAACAGTTTAACTGTCTATACCTACGACTCTTTTGCTGCCGATTGGGGCCCTGGTCCTGTTGTAGAAAAAGCGTTTGAAGCGCATTGTGGTTGTGATGTTAATTTTGTCGCATTGGATGATGGTGTCTCTATCCTTAATCGTCTGCGTTTAGAAGGCGATAACAGCAAAGCGGATATTATTTTAGGCTTAGACAACAACCTGATGGCGGAAGCGAAAAAAACAGGTTTGTTGGCTGAACATAGCGTAGACACCAGCAAGGTTGCATTGCCAAATGGCTGGGCGGACAAAACTTTCGTCCCTTATGATTTCGGTTACTTTGCTTTTGTTTACAACAAAGAGAAGCTAGCTAACCCACCCAAAAGCTTGAAAGAGCTGGTGGAATCACGAGATGATCTGAAAGTGATCTATCAAGACCCACGCACTTCAACGCCAGGGCAAGGTCTGATGCTGTGGATGAAGTCTGTTTACGGTGATGACGTGACTCAGGCTTGGCAAAATCTTGCCAAGAAAACCGTAACCGTCACTAAAGGTTGGTCTGAAGCGTATTCAATGTTCCTTGAAGGTGAGTCTGATCTGGTTCTCTCTTACACCACATCTCCTGCTTATCACTTGATTGCCGAAAGTGACAACAAGTATGCCGCCGCTGATTTTGCCGAAGGTCACTACACGCAAGTGGAAGTGGCTGCGAAAGTAAAAGCGTCTAAAAATCAAAAGCTAGCAGATGAGTTCATGAACTTTATTCTAAGTGATGAGTTCCAATCAGCAATGCCAACAGGCAACTGGATGTACCCAGTCACTGACGTTGCACTGCCTGAAGGTTTTGAAAGCCTGACTCTACCAAGCAAAGCTCTGACCTTTAGCGCCGACGAAGTGGCCGAAAATCGTAAATCTTGGATTCGCGAATGGCAAAGTGCGCTGACATTCTAAGAGGCTCTTTTGCGTAATACCCCAAAAATTGGCTTATGGGTCGCGATATTCATCGCGACCTTTGTCGTTTCTGCTCTCGGTGCTTTACTGGTTAACGCGCCATCGTTAGATATCAGTCAGGTATGGAGTGATCCATACTATCGACATGTCACCAAATTTAGTTTCTATCAGTCTTTTCTCTCTACTTTGCTCAGTGTTGGCCTTGCCATCCCAGTCGCGCACGCATTATCTCGCCGTCAGTTTGCTGGTAAATCCCTGTTACTCAAACTGTTTGCTACCACACTGGTGTTGCCTGTCTTAGTCGGGGTGTTTGGTCTGCTCGCCATTTATGGCAATAGCGGCTTGATTTCCGATCTGTTCAAAAGTTTAGACAGCAAGTTGCCGTTCTCAATATATGGGCTCAATGGCATTTTATTGGCGCACGTGTTTTTTAATCTTCCTTATGCGACCCGGTTATTGTTGCAGGCGCTCGACTCTATCCCAATAGAGCAGCATAAACTATGCGCCCATCTCGGCATGGGACACTGGGATAAGTTTCGTTGGATAGAATGGCCGCGGCTACGTCAGCAATTACCTCATGTCAGCGGCTTGGTGTTTATGCTCTGTTTCACCAGTTTTGCTACCGTAATGGCACTCGGTGGTGGGCCTAAGTCAACCACGATCGAGCTGGCAATCTATCAAGCTATTAAGTTTGATTTCGATCTCCAAGCTGGCGCGCTATTGGCTATTTGGCAAATGATGCTTTGCGGTGTTATGGCGTTGACTATTCAGCGATTAGCGAAACCGATCTCAGTCACCTCAGGCTCGCAGAGTCAGACTATTTACTTGTCTAAAGACTCGTTTGTTTCTAAGTGTTGGGATTGGGGGTGGATAGCCTTTTCAATGCTGCTGGTGCTACCTCCGTTACTGATGGTGCTGCTCAGTGGTCTTAACAGTCATGCGCTGGATGTTTTCACCGACGCACGTTTTTGGCAGGCACTATGGGCGTCTGTGAAAGTGGCAACCATGGCAAGTGTGATTGCGGTGATTGCTGGCATTGCCATCTTGTTAACCAGCCGAAGATTACGCCTTAACTATCGCGAGAAGAGTGCGGATCATATTGAGTTGATTGGCACCATTATTCTTGTCACACCCGGCCTTGTGATTTCCACCGGACTGTTTCTATTGCTGCGCTCATTTACTGATGTATTTAGCTTAGCTCTAGTGGTTGTCGTAGCCGTGAATGCCTTAATGGGTCTGCCATATGTGATTAAAACGCTGTCTCAGCCAATGCTGCATGTCGAGCAGCAATATCAATATGTTTGTGCCAGTTTAGGAATGAAAGGTTGGAATCGTTTTAAAGTGGTTGAGTGGAAAGCGCTGAAAAAACCGATGGCTCATGCCTTTGCGATCAGCTTTATGTTTGCGATTGGCGATTTAAGTGCGATTGCTTTGTTTGGTAGCCAAGAATTTCGCACCTTGCCACTATACCTATTCCAGCTGCTTGGTAGCTATCAAATGGAATCTGCTGCAGTAGTATCTGTGACTCTATTACTCTTGAGCGTCGGCTGTTTCACGCTCATTGAAACCTCATTAAAAGCCAACTCGAAGGTGAATCATGCTGACCTTAAGTAATGTCGATTACTACTATCACAATGAACTGTTTCACTTTGATGCCTCGATCTCTCCACAGTCGATTGTTGCTTTGATGGGGCCAAGCGGCGCGGGTAAATCGACCCTGTTGGCTTTAGTCGCGGGCTTTATTGAACCGACCGAGGGAACCATTGAGGTTGAAGGCCGCAATATTGTTGGTAAAGAGCCACATCAACGCCCATTCGCTATGCTGTTTCAAGAGCATAACCTATTTTCTCATTTAACCGTGCGTCAGAATATTGGACTTGGCTTGCACCCTGGCTTAAAGCTCACTTCCGATCAGCAGGCGCTAGTAGAGCAAGCCGCGCAGCAAGTCGGGGTTGAAGCTTATCTTGATCGATTACCAGAGCAACTTTCCGGTGGTCAGCGTCAACGTGTTGCGTTAGCACGCTGTTTTGTCCAACCGCATAAGATATGGCTGCTCGATGAACCTTTCTCTGCCCTTGATCCTATTTTGCGTGAAGAGATGCTTAACTTGGTAAGCAAGTTAGCTGAAGAGAGAAACATTACAGTGGTTATGGTGACGCACCATATCAGTGATGCCAAGGCAATTGCCTCTGATTTTATCTTTGTCGCCAATGGCCGAGTCGAAGTCTCAGATAACATTGAACAGCTGTCATCGAGCCACGCTAATCAAGCGCTAAGTGACTTTGTTCGCGCGGGGGAGTAGGAGAGGGAACGGACTTTGTCCTCGGGAACGCTGCGCTAGAGAGTCGAGATCGGGCTTCGCCCTTCGAGAGGTATTCGTGGTCAGTAACTAGAAAGTCGCAGGTAGTGGTATTTCTTTTTGGAGTTAATTACCTGAATATAAAAGGAAAGGGTTGATACATTGTACCAACCCTTCAAAGTTTTCTCGCTTCTCGCTTCTCGCTTCTCGCTTCTCGCTTCTCGCTTCTCGCTTCTCGCTTCTCGCTTAAATCTCTTCTTCGTTTAGCTCTTTCAGCACTTGGAAGATTTCGCGGAAGGCTTTTGCAGGCTTGCCTGCTTTTTTCTCTTTTGCTGCCTGACGAGCGAGCTGGCGTAAGCGTTGACGATCGGCAGCTGGGTAAAGTTCCATAACATCACCGATTGCGCTATCGCCTTCTTCTACCACTCGGTCACGAAGCTGCTCAAGCTTATGAAGTTCGGCAGTAGCTTGTGAGTGTTTGTTACGCACTTTATCCAGAGCTGCTTGTAGTGGCTCAGGATCTTCAAAACGCATTAGCTTGCCGATGTACTGAAGTTGACGGCGACGAGCTTCGTTCTTGAAGCGTTGCGCGTCTTTAATTGCCTCTGCAAGGTCTTCGCTTAAGGGAAATTTTTCTAGCACGGACGGCTTCAAGCTCGCGAGTTCTTCACCTAGCTTTTGTAGCTCTTCCATGTCGCGTTTCAATTCGGTCTTACTGACCCAAATGATCTCTTCTTCCTCTTCCCATGGCGCTTTTTGATTCTTACGTGCCATTTTTCTGCCTTAATTTGAACATCTATTTCTCTATTTTAACAAGAATCGTGGGGAGAAAGCGAAATTCTTGTTATTCTAAAGGCAATTGATCTTAAGAAATAAAGAAAATATGGACGTAAGACAGCAAGTTGCTCAACAGCGAGTTGAGTTAGAAGCAGCAGTAGCTAAAGCTCTAGAGATGGCAGCAGAGAAGTCAGATGCCGCCGAAGTCGCGATCAGCAAGACCACGGGCCTGAGCGTTTCGACTCGTATGTGCGAAGTGGAGAACGTTGAATTTAACAGTGATGGCGCGCTTGGGATTACCGTTTACCGTAATCAGCGTAAAGGCAGTGCATCCACTTCCGATCTGAGTGATAAAGCGATCCAACAAACTGTTCTTGCGGCACTCGATATTGCGCAATACACCTCTGAAGATCCTTATGCTGGTCCTGCTCCAAAAGAGCTAATGGTGCAAGAGGTGCCTGATCTCGACCTATTCCACCCTGATACGCCAGATCCAGATTATGCCGCGAAAGTAGCGATTGCAGCCGAGCAACAGGCCCTTTCTTACAGCGATAAGATCAAACAAAGTGATGGCGCGAGCTACGATAGCCACTATGGTTTGAAAGTCTATGGCAATAGCCATGGATTGCTCGCTAGCTATGCTTCTAGCCGCCATAGCACGAGTTGCTGTGTGATTGGCCAGGGCAACAATGGTGAAATGGAGCGTGATTACAGCTACACAGTAGCGCGCCATAAAGATGAACTTTGGACGCAAGAAACTGTCGGTCAGAAAGCTGCTGAGAAGACCGTTTGCCGTCTTGATGCGCAAAAGCTAAAAACAGGTCAATATCCAGTGATGTTTGCTGCTGATGTAGCAACTGGCCTACTTGGTCACCTAGTGATGGCGATCAGTGGTGGTAACCTTTACCGTAAATCTTCTTTCTTGCTTGATCACTTAGGTAAGCAAGTGCTGCCTGAGTGGTTTAACGTCTCTGAACGCCCGCATGTGTTGCGTGGTCTTGCATCAAGCCCATTTGATAGTGAAGGGGTCTTTACCCAAGATCGCGAGATCATTACTGATGGTGTTCTTGCTACTTACCTGCTTACTAGCTACGCGGCGCGTAAAATGGATATGACGCCAACAGGTCACGCGGGTGGTATTCATAACTGGTTTGTGAAATCGACAGGTCAGAACTTTGAGCAAATGCTGAAAGAGCTAGGTACTGGCTTGCTTGTGACAGAAGTGATGGGCCAAGGCGTTAATGTCGTGACTGGCGATTACTCTCGTGGTGCTGCAGGTTTTTGGGTAGAGAACGGTGAAATTCAGTTCCCAGTGTCTGAAATTACCATCGCAAGTAACCTCAAAGATATGTTTAATCAGATTGTTGCAGTAGGCAACGATGTAGAGACTCGCTCGCAGATCCAAACAGGCTCAATCCTGCTTGAATCAATGAAGGTTGCGGGGGAGTAAACAAGGAGCGGACTACGTCCTAAGGATAGCTAGACCGCTTCGCTGCTGGAGAACTAGACTTGACTCATTTATCAATGTCTTGAAGCTTTAGCTCTCCAGCTCTCCAGCTCTCCAGCTCTCCAAAACGAAAGGGTTGGCAAAAATGCCAACCCTTTAAAATATCAGCCGAATCCCGAATCCCGAATCCCTTTTATTCCTCAAACAACTCTGTATGCAGTTTCTGAATCGCTTGTTTTGAGACTGACTCATCAACTAAGAAACAAAGGTTGTGTGGGCTCGCGCCGTAGCAGATCATACGCAGGTTGAAATCTTCTAAAGTGCTGAATACTTGCTTTGCATAGCCTTTACTCTCACTCATATTGTTACCAATCAGAGCAACCAAGCATAGGTTGTGTTCTACCTCGACCGTACATAACTCTTCTAGCTCAACACGTGCGGCTTCTGGAAGTTGTGGTGCACCGCCAGCAGTATCTGTTTGGTCTAAAGTGAGAGATACACTGATCTCTGAAGTGGTAATCAAGTCGACCGAGATTTTGTGTTTAGCAAGGATCTCAAACACTTTAGCTAGGAAACCATAGGCATGGAACATGTTGGCGCTGCGCAGTGTAACCATGGTTTGGTTACAACGCAGAGCCAGAGCACGGAATAGCGGTGAGCTTTCTACCTGATGGCGAATCCAAGTTCCGCCCTTCTGTGGTTCTTTCGATGAGCCGACAAACACAGGAATATCGTGGCGTAGTGCAGGAAGAAGCGTCGATGGGTGGAGAATTTTAGCGCCAAAGTTCGCCATTTCAGACGCTTCACTAAAACTAATTTCAGGAATTGGAGAAGCTTTAGGCGCAATGCGTGGATCAGTGGTGTAAATACCAGGAACGTCTGTCCAAATCTCAAGTCCAGAAGCTTCAACGGCTTCGGCGATTAGGGCTGCACTGTAATCACTACCACCACGACCTAAAGTAGTGGTGTTGCCTTTGGCGTCAGAACCGATAAAGCCTTGAGTAATCACTACTGCATCTTGGCAGAGTGGCACCAGTGATTGCTGAGCAAGCTCGCTGATCTGGTCTAGTTGTGGCTCTGCTTTACCGAAATTGCTATCGGTGCGTAGAATGTCACGAATATCAAAACGCACTGCATTGATACCGCGCTCTTTCATCAATTGGGTAAGTAGGTGAGTCGACATCAACTCACCACACGCGACTAAGTGGTCTGTCAGTTTGTGGCTTGCTTGGATCGATGCCGCTTCCGCAAGGCTAGTCACTGTGTCGAGAATCTCGTAAACATCGTTCGCTGCTTGGGTTCCATCTTCAAGCTGTTCGAGTACCGCATCATGAATTTGCGCCAGTTTAGTCAGAATCTCACTACGACGAACTTGATCTTGTACGCCATTAGCGAGCTCGACCAGAAGGTTAGTGACACCTGAGCAAGCGCTACTCACAACGAGTTTTGTATTTGGATTACTTTCAATAATTGCAGCACAACGGCTCATTGCCTCAAAGTTAGCAACGCTTGTTCCACCAAATTTAGCTACATTAAAACTGCTCACAGCATTTCTCCCACGACTTCCTAAAATAAAAACTTTTGGTAGCTATACCAACATCCAGTGTTTTGCTTTGATGAAGAGAGTTGAGCGAAAGAGAGGGGGTCTTTTATATGTATGACTTTCCTCAGAAGCTCATCATCAGACTGGGCTGATGACAGTTGTAGGGATTCAACCCTAGCAACCGACAGATCCAAACCGACACTTCGGATCTACCTCGGCACTACTCCCCCTCAATGTGTTGTATCGGATTTGTGGCTCCACAACACGTCTACCTGGGCAGTGCTCCTCTTCTGCAAAATAATTTGCTATGTGGCATAAATATTCGCCACATATCCGCATTGAACGTTTTTCTGTGAACTATGTCAATGAGAATTTGTAACTTTATGCCTTTTTATAATTAACAAACTTGTGACACTGGTTTGACCTCAATACTTTGGGCTAATTGCTGCCAACAAAGAATTGAATTAAGGTGGGTTTAAGGAAGTAAAGATAGAACAAAAATTATATTGATATTAAAAAGGAGCTGCCAATGACGATTCAAAGTTTTATCCCCCCTCATCGTATTCTTATGGGACCTGGGCCTTCAGATATATCTCCTCAAGTGTTGCAAGCTTTGAGTCGCCCGACGGTTGGTCACTTAGATCCATTATTTGTTGGCATGATGGATGAGCTTAAATCGCTGCTCAAGTACGCTTTCCAAACTGACAATGAGTTTACCATTGCCGTTTCTGCGCCAGGGAGTGCAGGGATGGAGACTTGTTTCGTCAACCTGATTGAGCCGGGTGAAAAGGTGATCGTTTGTCGCAATGGCGTGTTTGGCGAGCGTATGCGTGAAAATGTTGTACGTGCAGGGGGCGTAGCTGAAGTTGTCGATGATGAGTGGGGTGCACCCGTCTCTGTCGATAAAGTCGAGCAAGCGTTAAAAGATAACCCTGACGCGAAAATCCTAGCTTTTGTTCACGCTGAAACGTCGACTGGTGCGTGCAGTGACGCAGAGGCCTTGGGTAAGTTGGCTAAGCAATATGGCTTGCTGACCATTGTAGATGCTGTGACCTCGCTTGGTGGCGTACCGCTTAAGGTCGATGAATGGCAACTAGATGCGGTTTATTCAGGCAGTCAGAAGTGTCTTTCTTGTGTTCCGGGTCTTTCTCCGGTGACCTTTTCTCCAGCTGCGATTGAGAAAATTCAAGCGCGTATCACGCCAGTTCAAAGTTGGTTTCTAGATCAGAGTTTAGTGCTTGGCTATTGGAGCGGTGAAGGAAAGCGTAGTTATCACCATACTGCGCCTGTGAACAGCTTATATGCTCTGCATGAGTCTTTGTTGATTCTTAAGAATGAAGGGTTAGAAAATGCATGGCAGCGACATCGAGACATGCATGAAAAACTTAAACAAGGCTTAGAGAAGCTAGGCTTTGAGTTCGTTGTCGAGCAAGACTCGCGCTTACCTCAGCTCAACGCTATTTTTGTTCCGCAAGGTATTGATGAAGCTAAAGTGAGAACTCACCTACTAGAGACTTACAACCTAGAAATTGGTGCTGGCTTAGGCGCGTTAGCAGGTAAAGCGTGGCGTATTGGCTTGATGGGTTACGGTGCCCGCGCCGAGAATGTCGCGTTGTGCTTACGAGCGCTCGAAGAGGCATTGACGCAATAGCAGTCTCAATAACATATCAATTAATAAGGCGACCAGGTGGTCGCCTTAATTATTTTCAACAGACTCTAGTTAGTCTCTTTTTCACTGTCCGCCTTTAAGGCATCGATATTCGGTGGGATGTACTGCACCTCAGAGAAATCCCGTTCAGGAAATAGGAACTGAGCTTCGCTACGAATTTGCTCCGCTTTCACACTGTCTCCCAGCCCTTGATAGGCCAAGATCAAATTGTTATAGAAAGCAGGACGAGGTTTATCTTTAATAATCTTCAGTGACCAATCTATGTATGGCTTGATAAACTGAGGATCTTGCTTGTATAAGCCAATATTGAGATAGGTGCTATAGATATCCCAATCGTATCTGTCTTTCCAAACCACTGGATTGCTGACTTGGTTGAGTATTTCAGGATCTTTAGGCTGTGAGCGCTCAAACTGGGTAAGCACATAATTGGTATGCAAAGTGGTCAGCATATAGAAGCTTGTCACAATCGGTATAACTAAACTAGACACCCGTAGCGCTGTCTTGGAGATAATACTAAATGGTGCTTGGCGATAACTGCTCGCCCTTTGATCAACCCAGTAGAGCAGAATGACAAAGGTTATCCAGTGAATCGCTGAGTGATAAAACGGATACTCAAGCTGACTGTGCAGTACGATGGGCACAAACAGGGCAAACATTGCCAAGCGTGTACCTTTCTTGGCTTGATAGAGTCGAGCGAGAACAAACAGCGCCGCGAGTATGATCGCGAGTAGGGGCAGTAAGCCTCCTTCTACTCCCCAATAGAGCAATTCATTGTGCGGATGGTCCATCGCCGCTAAACCTGGTTTATAGCTCTGATTTAGCTGGTGTTGTCTCGCCGTGTACACCATGTACTCTGGCTCAAATCGACCATAGCCATAGCCTGTAAACGGCTTTTCGATCAGCATGTCTAATGATTGGGAATAGATCTTTTGCCGTACGTCTTCAGTTCTTAGCTTTTCTTCAATGAGCTCGTTGTTGGCTGGGTAAAAATTTGTCACCGCAAGAGCAACAGATATACCTGCAAAAATGGAAATCAGCCAACCGAAAAAACGTTTCTTAGTTGCGAACTTATAGATATAAGGCAGCAGGAACGACGTGGAGAGTAATGCTGCTAACCAGCCTGTACGAGAAGCCAAAAATACTAACAGTGGGATAGTTATTGTTGGCATTAAATACAGTAAGGCGACTTCACTGATTTTACGTTGGTACTTGGTTGGATGACGGGTGAGCAAGTAGCCAGATAGCGCTAATCCAGTAGCGAGGAAACTCGCCATCACATTGGGTTGTTGAAAGATGCCGTAAGGGCGGTTTGATTCAGTGTTGTAGCCAAATAAATTACCAGGCTCTAATACCAAATACTGTACCCAGCCGAAAATAGCTTCGATAAAGACCGCAATGGTGATAAACCAGAGTAGACGCTGCTTTCGTTTGTTGCTGAAGCGAAATTGCTGCAAGACAACAAACAGAATATAACCTGCCCAAAGGCCAGTGAGTTTCCCTAGTGATAGCTCAAGATTCGAACCTGAATAGAGCGCGGGCAGCGTGAGCATAATGCAGCAAACAAACAAACCTATAGTGAGCTTGTTGTATCTTAGGCTGCCGTAGCTACCGAGTTGGTATAAACCTATCGCAATAGAGAAACTCACCACAAGCCAAGTTGTGGGGTTAAAGGCAAGTGCGAGGCCTACGCCACCAGGGTTGGGCATAAAAAAGTGCATCGCCAACAGGAAGAGTATCCCGATGGTGACCAAGAAAGGTCTAGTTAAAGGGATCTTTGGCGCCTTTATTTCAAGCTCTGTCCCTGCTAAATGTGTGGTCGCCATAAATCTTGATACCTCAAACAAACAGACCAGCGAAATACTCACTGGCCTGTAAATTTTACTATTAATTGCTATTTTAACATAGGCTTGAGGAATCGGGCAGTATGAGAGCCTTCGATGAGTGATACATCTTCCGGCGTGCCTTGAGCGATAATTTCACCGCCTCCTTGGCCACCTTCTGGTCCTAAATCAACAATCCAATCCGCGGTTTTGATCACATCTAGGTTGTGTTCGATCACGACAACGGTATTGCCGTGATCACGCAGGCGATGCAGTACCGTCAGCAATTGTTGTATATCGTGGAAGTGCAGACCTGTAGTCGGCTCGTCGAGAATATATAATGTTTTGCCGGTATCTCGCTTAGATAACTCACGAGCTAGTTTGACGCGCTGCGCTTCACCACCGGATAGGGTAGTCGCAGCTTGGCCTAAGCGAATGTAGGAGAGGCCTACATCCATCAGGGTTTGCAACTTGCGAGCAATCACGGGCACTGGATCGAAGAATTTACGAGCATCTTCGACTGTCATTTCCAGCACTTCATCGATTGTCTTGCCTTTGTAGCGAACTTCTAAGGTTTCGCGATTGTAACGCTTGCCCTTACACACATCACATGGCACATAGACGTCTGGCAGGAAGTGCATTTCGACTTTAATCACACCATCGCCTTGGCAAGCTTCACAACGACCGCCGCGTACGTTGAAACTAAAGCGACCCGGTTTATAGCCACGAGAACGAGACTCTTGAGTTCCGGC
Source organism: Vibrio sp. R10-SF1-ISO8 (assembly GCF_059833805.1). NCBI lineage: Bacteria > Pseudomonadati > Pseudomonadota > Gammaproteobacteria > Vibrionales > Vibrionaceae > Vibrio > Vibrio sp. R10-SF1-ISO8. The sequence continues at coordinate 117,831 of NZ_JCBDHL010000015.1, forward strand.
AAATAATTCACGAATTGGGGTGAAAATACCTGTGTAGGTAGCTGGGTTTGAACGAGGCGTACGACCAATCGGGCTCTGGTCAATATCGATTACTTTATCAAAATGCTCCAACCCTTTAATCTTCTTATATGGCGCAGGCATAGCTGTAGTCGCACCATTAAGTTGGGTGTGGGCAATCTTAAAGAAAGTGTCGTTGATAAGGGTTGATTTACCCGAGCCAGACACGCCAGTGATACAGCTAAATAGACCGACTGGAATCTCTAAAGTGACATCTTTTAAGTTATTGCCTGAAGCGCCGATAAGCTCAACAACCTTCTTGCTATCTTTAGGCGTGCGATTGCTTGGGATAGAAATTTCTCTCTTACCACTGAGGTACTGTCCGGTTACTGAATTCGGGTTGGCAATAATCTCATCCATTGTCCCTTCTGCAACCACGTTACCACCGTGGACGCCAGCGCCTGGGCCAATATCAATCACGTGATCAGCGATACGAATCGCATCTTCATCGTGCTCAACCACTAACACCGTATTGCCTAGGTCACGTAGGTGAGTCAGAGTTTTAAGTAGGCGTTCGTTATCACGCTGATGTAGGCCGATTGAAGGCTCATCGAGAACATACATCACACCAACCAGCCCTGCACCAATTTGGCTCGCAAGACGGATACGCTGAGCTTCACCACCGGATAAGGTCTCTGCACTGCGAGAGAGATTAAGGTAGTTCAAGCCGACATTAACCAGAAACTGCAGGCGATCATTGATCTCTTTCATCACTTTCTCTGCGATCTGAGCGCGCTGTCCTTCAAGGTGCAAAGAAGCAAAGAAACCTAATGCGTCAGCAATGCTGAGCTCAACAATTTCTGGCAGTGTTGTATCACCGATAAATACATTACGCGCTTCTAGACGTAGGCGACTTCCATCACAGCTAGAACAGGTTTTGGTCGAGATATATTTAGCCAAATCTTCACGCACAGCATTGGATTCAGTATCACGATAGCGGCGTTCGAGGGTATTTAATATCCCTTCAAATGGATGACGCTTAACGCGAATATCACCACGGTCATTAATGTATTTAAACTCAACTTCAGTGCGTCCAGAGCCAGTCAGAATGACATCACGAATTTTCTTTGGTAGTGAGTTAAATGGCGCTTTCAGATCGAAATCATAATGCTCGGCCAGAGAAGAGAGCATCTGGAAGTAGTAATAGTTTTTCTGATCCCAACCTCGGATCGCCCCTTCGGCTAGGCTCAGTGAATCGTCGACGATCACTCGCGCAGGATCAAAGTACTGCTGAACACCAAGACCATCACAAGTGTGACAAGCTCCGGCAGGGTTGTTGAAGGAAAATAGGCGAGGTTCTAGTTCTTGCATGCTATAACCACAGTGTGGGCAAGCGAAGTTAGCAGAGAAGACGATTTCTTCTCCGTCACCGTCCATAGCAGCAACAACAGCAATACCGCCAGAGAGCTCCAGCGCGGTCTCAAACGATTCAGCAAGACGTTGTTGAAGATCGCCACGTACCTTAAAGCGGTCGACAACCACTTCAATGGTGTGCTTTTTATGCAGCTCTAGCGTCGGGGGATCGGAAAGATCACAGGTTTCACCGTCAATTCGTGCGCGAATGAAACCTTGAGCTGCGAGGTTTTCTAAGGTTTTTACGTGCTCACCTTTACGCTCCTTAACGATAGGAGCTAGCAGCATCATCTTCGAACCTTCGGGTAACTCAAGCACTTTATCCACCATCTGGGACACAGTTTGTGCTGCTAGTGGAACCTTATGGTCAGGACAGCGTGGCTCACCAACACGAGCATAGAGCAGTCTTAGATAGTCGTAGACTTCGGTAATGGTACCGACGGTTGAACGTGGGTTATGCGAGGTTGATTTCTGCTCAATTGAGATCGCTGGGGACAGGCCTTCAATATGGTCAACATCAGGCTTTTCCATCAAAGAGAGAAACTGACGAGCGTAAGCGGATAACGATTCGACGTAGCGACGTTGTCCTTCAGCATACAAGGTATCAAAAGCGAGTGATGACTTACCTGAACCAGATAGACCTGTAATCACGATCAACTTATCACGAGGTATGGTTACGTTAATATTTTTCAGGTTATGGGTGCGGGCACCACGGACTTCTATCTGATCCATTCTCAACACTCTAGGTAACAATAAGTTGGCTAAGTATTACATAGTGTGAGAATTGTGCAAAGAAAATACTGGATAAAAAAACAGTAAAAAGGCAGCGATGAGGCTGCCTTAAGAAGAGATAACTATATCGGAGTGAATTAAGCGTTTTCTTTGGTTGTCTTTTGCTTACCTAACTCAGATTTATGTGCGTCTTTTAAGTAAAGATTTTCAAAACAGTAATTCGTTGCTTCGATATAGCCTTCTACGCTGCCGCAGTCAAAGCGTTTGCCTTTGAATTTGTATGCTAATACGCAGCCTGCTTTGGCTTGCTTAAGCAACGCATCAGTGATTTGAATTTCACCACCTTTACCTGGCTCGGTTTTTTCAATCAGTTCAAAAATATCTGGAGTAAGGATATAGCGGCCAATGATCGCTAAGTTGCTTGGTGCTGTGCCAGGTTCTGGTTTTTCGACCATGTCATCGACGCGGAAGATATCGTCTTTGATCATTTCCCCAGAGATAACGCCGTATTTATGGGTTTCATCTTCAGGTACTTCTTGCACCGCGACAATGGAGCAACGGAACTGCTTGAAAAGTGCTACCATTTGCGCCAAAACACCTTCTTGCTCGTTCACACATAAATCGTCTGCGAGTACGACAGCAAAAGGCTCATCACCGATCAGCTCTTTACCTGTAAGGATTGCATGACCTAAGCCTTTCATTTCGCGTTGACGAATGTATGTGAAGTTAGCACTCTCGATAATATCGCGAATATCGACCAGCAGTTCTTCTTTGTTGGTACCACTGATCTGGTGCTCCAATTCATAGTTTTTGTCAAAGTGATCCATGATCGAGTGTTTACCGCGGCCTGTCACGATGCACATCCCGTCCATACCTGCTTGAATCGCCTCCTCGACACCGTATTCAATAAGTGGCTTGTTCACCACTGGCATCATCTCTTTTGGCATTGATTTGGTGGCTGGTAGGAAGCGCGTACCGTAACCCGCTGCCGGAAACAGGCATTTTTTAATCATGATTCATCCCTTGCTATAGATACTTATTCTCAAACTGGCGCAACAATACCACAAGGAAAGTGAATTGTTGATGAATGAGCAGCGAGAAAAACAACCAAATATAATTTGGTTTTAGATTTAAGACAGTGGTCTCATATGTTGTTTCGCCCAAGCTGCAGCCTGTACGCGATTTTTGACGCTTAATTTCTTGAACACTTTCTGCAAGTGGGATTTGACGGTGAACTCACTAATAAACATATCGTCAGCGATTTGAGTGTTGGAAGCCCCTGACATTAAACAGCGTAGGATCTGCATTTCTCTAGTGGTTAAGTCCACGGTAGCGGGAGTGGTATGGGTATCAACAACATTACGGTAGTGGAACAGCAACTGAGCCGTTACTTTTCTTGGTAACCAGGTTTCACCATTGATAACACCTTCATACCCTTTGACTAGCTGCTCTATGTCTAGATCTTGATAGAAAACTGCTTTCAAATGACCAAATGCCAATAGCTCGTCGGTGGTCAAACGATGAGAGACATTAAAAATGATGGTTTCAAATGATTTGTCTGCCAGTGGTAGTTCACTAATCACGTTTTTGAGTTGGGTGTATTCTTGGTAATCAATAATGAGGATGCGATGTTTATACTGTTGTAAGGCCAGTAACAAATCCTTGGGTGTCATCGTTGGAATAGAAATCTCCATCCGTCGCTCTAGGTGTTGAATGATTGGATTTACAGACTTGTTTTCTGTGAGAAAGTAAATGGTTCGTGCGTAGATGTTTTTAGCCATAAGCCCCTCGTTACTGACATTGATTACGTTTCCATTTAGAGTGACTTAAAGGGGAAATATGTGCGAATTGAGGTGCAGGCTTTGCGTTTTATTTCATGCCATTCGGTAATTAACTGATTTCTCAATCTCGATAAGTTTTGAGTTTTCTCTAAAATTACACCGCGCAAGATATAGCTATCTCTAGATTCTAGACATTGTGGTGACAGAGATTTGTACCGAGCGCAAAGCGTGTTATCCTATTGCGCTATTTCTTAATCAATACCAAAGTTAGACGGAGCGAAACATGGCTAGCCGTGGAGTTAACAAAGTTATTTTAGTCGGTAATCTGGGTTCTGACCCAGAAGTACGTTACATGCCAAGTGGCGGTGCTGTAGCCAATATTACTATCGCAACGTCTGAATCGTGGCGTGATAAAGCCACTGGTGAACAGCGTGAAAAAACGGAATGGCACCGTGTTGCACTATTCGGCAAATTAGCTGAAGTTGCTGGTGAGTATCTACGTAAGGGCTCTCAAGTTTACGTTGAAGGCCAACTTCAAACTCGTAAGTGGCAAGATCAAAGTGGTCAAGACCGCTACACAACAGAAGTTGTAGTTCAAGGCTTTAACGGCGTAATGCAAATGCTTGGTGGTCGTGCTCAAGGTGGTGCTCCAGGTCAAGGTATGGGCCAACAGCAGCAACCTCAGCAAGGTGGGTGGGGACAGCCTCAACAGCCTGCAATGCAGCATCAACCTGCTCAACAACCGCAGTCGCAACCACAGCAAGCTCAGCCACAGTACAATGAGCCGCCAATGGATTTTGATGACGACATCCCATTCTAAGTGCCTGTTATTGAAAAAAAGCCGCGCAAGTCGCGGCTTTTTTATATAGTAAATAGAGGGCTAAAATTATTGTCGTCATCAACATCCGTTCCTTACCATGTTGATTTTTAGCCTCTCCAGCATAAATAAACCGATTGTCTATTTAGAAAAGGAATTCTCGATTCATGAGGTATACCCCTACCTTAAAGCTCAGTACTCGGCTGGTTGCTTTTGTCACCATGATCGTTATCAGTGCGATGTTTATCCTTTTCTTAGGTGGCACCCTATCGTTTAAACGTCTTGGGCAAGAATATCTCGATCAATCTCTCAAAGGGATTGTGGAAGTGCTTGATAAAGAAATGGAAGACCCTGATGCCGCCTACTCGCTGCAAAGGTGGATGCCTAAAATGCTCCAAGCCTCCAACATTGTTGAAATGGAGTTGTTGTCTGAGTTTGGCGTGATTTACCGCTTTAAAGATACCTCATCGAAAGTCGAGACTGCATTGCTTTATGAAACCGAGTATACATTGGAGCGCAATCAAGGTTATCGGATACATTTCAAAGCAGTGCCACCTTATATCGGCTATGGCTATTCAATCCAAGCCTTGTGGTCGATCACTTTAGCGGTAGCGTTTATTGTATTTTGTTTGGTGAGGGGACTGAAATGGCTAAAAGAGCAGCTATATGGTTCTGAGCTACTCGAAGAACGCGGCAGAATGATTCTTGCAGGAAGGGTTGAAGAGCACTCGGTCGGGGATGAAAGAGAGTGGCCGTTTACCGCGAGCCAAGCATTAGACCGACTTATTGAAGAGTTGCAAGATGCACGCCAGGAGCGCAGTCGTTTTGATACCTTTATTCGTAGTCAGACGTTTCTAGATCAGTTAACTGGGGCGGCAAACCGAGTGCTGTTTGATAGCAAGTTGGAAGCAGCGCTATCTGAACACGGTTCGCGTGGCGGGATACTGATCCTACGTGTAGATGATTGGGAGCAAATCGAAGAAGACCATGATAAGCAAGTCGCGAATGATTTCCTCATTAGCGTCGGAGAAGGACTGAGCAACGTAATACAGCGTTACCCGGATGTGATCTTGTCGCGCTACTACAGCTCTGACTTTGCGATTTTCGCGCCAAACCTTTCGAGCAAAGAAGTCTCCAATGTGGCTGCTCAATGTCTCAAACAACTTACTAAACTAGCGCCTCCTTCACCTTTAGAAAATGATAATTGGGTACACATTGGGGTCAGTATGTACCGAGAAGGTGAAAGCCAAGGTCGTATTCTTGATGAAGCTGAGACTGCATTAAAGAGTGCCCAGTTGCAAAGAATCAATACTTGGAGCCGATTTCAAAAACACGTCAGTCAAGATGAAGAACGTGGTAGTGTTCGTTGGCGTACGCTATTGGATGTCGCGCTACAACCTGATCAACTCTATATATTTTCCCAACCGTGTTACTTGTTAGATAAGCAAAATGAGCCGTCAGTCGAACATTTTGAGTTGTTTGCTCGCATTAATGATCCTGAAAAAGGGGTCATAAAGGCCTCTCGATTTAACTCAGCGGTAGAGTCTATCGGCTATGAAGCAACACTAGATAAAGCTGTGGTGAAAACAATAATTCGCCATATAAGACATTCAAATGATTCAAACAGTTACTCTATTAACCTGCATGTGGTACCTTTTGCCGAACGGAGTTTCTTTAAATGGTTTCGTGATGAGTTGCTGCAACTGACTAGCGAGCAGAGAGCTAGACTATCTTTTGAGTTTGCTGAAGCTCGCTTGGTTAAGCATTTAGATTACATTCGACCAGTTGCCAAAATGATTACAGGCCTAGGTTGTCGTGTTGTTGTTGGTCAAGCTGGGCGCTCCATTGTTAGTACTCACTACCTGAAAGAGTTTCCGGTTAGCTACCTGAAGTTACACCGAAGTTTAATTAAGAAAATCGACCAACGTCATGAAAACCAATTGTTTGTACGTAGTTTGCTCGGGGCATGTGCAGGACTAAAAACTCAGGTTATCGCTGTAGGTGTCGATAATAAACAAGAGCACAGGACTATGCTTGACCTAGGCGTTCACGGTATTCAAGGGCGATTTTTGGCAGCGGAACAGCAGATGTTGCCTAAGCCAAAAGTGGCTGAGCGCAAAGAACCTATGCAGGTTAAGCAGAACAAAGTACAAATTGGCCGCCGCAACCGTTGGCGCAAAGCGTAGATATAAAGATGAAGATTCAATCTTTAATAGGAAAGTTTAAAAGCAGCAATCAGGCTACGGCAGGTGTTTGCGTCGTGGTGCAACCCAGTGCACTTTTTTTCTCTGCTCCGGCAGACCTCTCCTTGCCGACCCAAGTGGCAATTGAAGGTATCTCATGGCAAGAGGCGCTACTTAACACCTTACGTGACGCTCATGTTACTAATATCTCACTAAAAGTCGTTTTGCACGCCAATATTTATCAAACCTTCCAGGTTGATAAACCCAACATTCCGCCTGAAGAACTGAAAAGTGCATTGCCGTTCTTAGTTAAAGATTTGATTAGTGAGAAAATTACTGAGATTGTTGCTGATTCAGCCCCTATTGCTGTCAACAACAAGCTTCAGGTTTACGTGCTGCAACGCGCTGTGGTTGTTGGGCTATATGAGTCTTTAAAAGAGCTCAAAATTGAGTTGTCAGGAGTGTTGGTTGAAGACGAAGTATGGGGGCATTCCGCTGGCGATATGACGACCTTCTTGCTGTTGCAAAGAAGTAAGCAAGGGGCATTCCGGATTAGTGCCTTTGTCGAATCCCAATGTGCTTTTCAAAGGACGATTCGTGGTGTTGTCGCACCATTAACAGGTATGGTGGCGAGCGCGCTACAACTTGATAGTCTCGCTCTAGAGTTACAACGCTCGATTGATTACCTCTCTTCCCAGATGCGCGGGGCTTCATTGCATCAGTTACAAGTTTGTTGTGATGAAGAGCAGCAGCAAGAACTCATACAAAATTTAGCTGATAGCCTGAGTGTAAAAGTCGCCGCTCTTGCTGATATGGAGCAAGAGTCTGGCACGGTGCTAGCTGAGAGCGCCCTTAAGCTAGAGCAGGTGGAAATCAACTTATTTCCTGATGATTTAAAACCGAGCAAAGAGTACTTCACTATGCCCTACGTTGCGTTGGGCTGGTTTGTCACGGCGCTTTTGTTAGGCCTAGGTTATGTCGGATTAAAATACCAACACAGCCAAATGGACTCTGAGCTGAAAACCTACTTGTCGCAAGAAGTCGAGTTTAAGCAGCAAGCCGAGAGCTTAACCCAACGTGTCGCTCAGCATAAACCAACACCTGCAAAAGTCGCGGCAGTCGCTAGACTTAAGTTAGAGATAGAGGCTAAGCGTAATTCACTACAAGCCGTTGGTGAGTTCGATAATTCACTACAACTGGGTTACTCCGGAGTGATGCGCTCTTTAGCTCAACTTGGTCGTAACGATATTTCATTAAACTCAATCACCATCAATGCGACCCAGTTGGACTTGCATGGATTAGCGCGTGAGGCGAAAGCCATACCAAATTGGATCAATCAGTTTAAAACCGAGTTGAACCTCGTTGGGCGAACGTTTGAAAAACTTAAAATAAGCCGCAATGAGCAGAACATCATTACCTTTGAGCTTAAGACTGAGCAGGAGAGTAAATAATGCAGCAGTACTGGCAGTCGTGGTGTGATCGATTTATCCAACTAAGCGTGAGAGAAAAGGTGTTGATCACTGTCTGTGGTTTTGTGGTCATTATCCTTGGCCTGCTGACACTATTGATTGAGCCAGCCTATGAGCAAAACAGGGCAACCTCGCAGCGCATTGCGTCGACTAAGCTTAATGTACAGCGCTTAGAAGCCGATATTTTGTTGATGACCGCAAAGTTGCAAAAAGATCCGGATCAAGTGCTGAATCAAGAGTACAAACAGCTGATGGTAGAAAGCCAAGAGCTGTCAACGCAATTGGCTGCGATTGTCGAAAACCTTATCGCACCGAGTCAAATGGCTCAGTTGTTGGAACAAGTACTCGCAGATTCTAAAGGTTTGCATTTAGTTTCTTTAGAGTCACAGACGGCAGAGCCAATTGTCAGCAATGAAAGCAATTCCGATTTGGCCAGTTACTATGTGCACCCAGTGAGATTGGAGCTGACTGGCAAGTATTTTGCCATTGTCGATTACTTAGAGGCATTGGAAGCACTACCGGTAAAATATTATTGGCGCAGCTTTCACTACTCGGTTGAGGAGTACCCAACAGCGCGTTTAGTGCTAGAGGTGTATACCTTAGGAACAAGGCAGGAGTTTATAGGTGGTTAGAACGATACTTACACTGCTTTCGGTTGGGGTTTCTCTTAACGTCATGGCATCTCAAGACCCAACTGCACCACTCGGGTGGCAAAGTCCTCAGCAGAGTAAGGCAGCAATTGTAAAGCGTAAGCCAGTGCCTAAGCTACAAAGTATCGTCTGCGAGGAAGTGGGGGGATGTAGCGCCATTATCAATGGTCAGGTTGTACTTGCTGGGGAGCAAGTGAACGGCTACAAAGTGAGTCAAATAAAACCAGAAGTTGTGACCTTAGTTAGAGGTGGCAAGCAGTGGAAATTAAATCTCTTCTCTCTGGAAGTGAAACAGTAAGGTCAGTGGAAACGTATGCGTAAACTCGCGATAGCAATCACGATTACAAGCTTATTAGCCGGTTGTGCGATGGGACATAGAGATCCTGTAGAGGCTAAAAGTACAATTAATCAAGCGATTAACGAAAATAATAGTCGTACCTTAGAGACACTGCCACCTTCGGTTGAAGCTGATCTAATGCCTGAACTTAGCGGTGATGAGGCAGCGGTTTCTAAGGCCATTAAGCGTTTCAGGATTAAAGCCAATGGTGTTGATGCGAAAGCCTTTTTTGCTAGCTTGGTTAAAGGCACGCAGTACAGTGCGGCTATCCACCCCAATGTTACTGGTAATATTACTGTTAATTTAAATGATGTTTCTTTAGATGAAGTATTGTCAGTTGTGCAAGATATGTATGGCTATGACATCGATAAAGTGGGCAATGTCATTCAGATTTATCCTGCAGGTCTTAGGACAGTGACTATTCCTGTTGACTATCTGCAGTTTAAACGCGCGGGGCGCTCCTTAACTTCTATCTCGACAGGGACGATCACTAACACTGACAATAACTCATCTTCGAGTTCAACCAGCTCTACGACTTCTTCTAACTCTAGCTCGAACAACAGTAGTAACAGCGTTAAAGGTGGAACGGAGATAGAAACAACCAGCGAAAGTGATTTTTGGCCTCAATTAGAAACGGCTGTCGCACAGTTGATAGGCTCTGGTGATGGCCAAAGTGTTGTGGTTACGCCACAAGCCAGTGTGATTACAGTACGAGCTTTCCCTGATGAAATCAGAGAAGTGCGTAACTTCTTAGGTGTGTCTCAGCAGCGCATGCATCGCCAAGTGATTTTGGAAGCGAAAATACTGGAAGTCACTTTGAGTGATGGTTATCAGCAAGGGATCAACTGGTCAAAAGCATTCTCTTCTAATGGAACCAACTATTCCTTAGGTCAGGGCTCAATTGTCAAGGATGCTGCGGGGGCTATCGTTCCTGCTGCGTTACCGGGATTAGACTCAATCGGCACTCTGCTCGGCGGGCAATCAAACTTGGTTATTTCGAGTGGCAGCTTTGAAGCGGTACTGAGCTTTATGGCAACCCAAGGTGACCTAAACGTACTTTCTAGTCCACGTGTTACGGCCTCAAATAACCAAAAGGCAGTGATTAAAGTTGGTACAGATAGCTACTACGTGACCGACTTTTCCTCGAATACCAGCACCAGTAGCAACACCAACAATGACAACACGACGACCGATGTCGAATTGACTCCCTTCTTCTCGGGTATCTCGTTAGATGTAACGCCACAGATAGATGATCAGGGCAATGTTCTATTGCATGTTCATCCGGCGGTTCTCGAAGTCAAAGAAGAGCGCAAAACGATAGATTACGGAAACAACAACAGCTTAACGCTGCCACTGGCAACCAGTTCGATTCGTGAATCTGATTCTGTAATTCGTGCACAAGATGGTGATGTGGTCGTGATTGGCGGCTTGATGAAGTCCAACACCTTTGATCAAGTATCGAAAGTGCCATTTTTAGGTGATGTACCTGCGTTAGGGCATTTATTCCGCAATACAACCAAGTTAACTCAGAAAACGGAATTGGTTATTTTGCTTAAGCCTTCGGTAGTCGGTGTTAATACGTGGCAAAAAGAATTGGAGCGCTCGCGGGATCTTTTACAAGAATGGTTCCCTGACGAGCAATAGTCACAATGTATCTTGAGCACTTTGGTTTTGAGAGTTTACCCTTTCATCTCACCCCAGATACGGAGATGTTTCTGGGGCTAGCGCCACATTATGAGGCGATTCAAATGGTCAATTCGGCACTAGAAATGGGTGAAGGGATGATCAAAGTGACTGGAGAGGTCGGTACTGGCAAAACTATGATTTGTCGTGTACTGGTTAAGTACTTTAAATCGAGTGTTCAATTGGTTTTTGTGCCAAATCCTGCCTTAAATGGAAGCCAGTTACGCTTAGCAGTTGCAAGTGAGTTGGGTCTGAGTACTGACAATGAAGCGACAATTGTTGATGAGATTCAAAAGCGCCTGATAGAACTCAAAAAAAAGCAAAAGCAGGTGGTGGTTTTAGTCGATGAAGCGCAGGCATTGAGTGATGACGCGTTAGAAGTTCTTAGATTGTTTGGCAACCTAGAAACAGAGCAAGAAAAGCTCTTGCAGATCATCTTGCTTGGTCAACCTGAACTCGATGAGCGTTTAGCCAGTCATCACCTAAGGCAGTTTCGTCAGCGTATTACCTTCAGTGCCAAACTGCGGGGGCTAACTTTAGATGAGTGTGTCGCTTATATCGAGAGTCGCTTGAAGAAAGCGGGCGGCAGCGAGAATCTTTTTTTGCTCGCGCACAAAAAGGCAATCTGGCGGGCAAGCAAGGGCTATCCACGTCTGATTAACCAGATTTGCCATAAAGCTCTGCTACTGGCGAGTAGCGACAAACAAGAACAGGTGGCGAATGGTCATTTGTTCGATGCGATTCATGACACTTACGACAGTAGTAAACCAAAATTCAAGAGCCCGCTGTTATGGGGGTGGAGTTAAACAATGAGTGCGATTAATAATGCGCTGTCCCAACTAGCCAATGACAAGTCCACTTTGGCCAAGGGTATCTGCAAAGCGAATGTGCAGCCAGTAAAGCAAAGAGCCGTATTGCCATGGGTGGTTGGGAGCTTCACGCTAAGCTTGGCAGTTGGTGGCTGGGCGCTCTCGCAACAATCGCCATCAGAGGTGGTTGTTAGCTCTATCACGACTACTGACAGCCAGCAACAAACTGTGGAGTCTCCTACGACAAAGGTAGCTGTTGTCGACCAACCTGTTTATCAAACATTAGTAGAAGAGGATGTTTCCCCTCGCTCGAAACCCGCCTCATCGGTTCAACCTCAAGCTAAGCAACCAACCAAACCTGTTGTGATTGCTAAAGCGGCCACAAGTACGCCGGCTTCGGCTTCAAATCCTGCTCCCACTCAAGGTGAAGTGGTGATAGAGCAAGTGGAGCTGACACCAGAGCAGCTTTCAGCCAAAGCTCAAGAGCGAGCGAAAAAGGCGCTCGACAGCAATAACCTCACTGATGCGCTAAATCACTACGCCGAATCATTGCGTTATACGCCAACGAATAAACAGGTAAGAAAACGCCTCGCTGCCCTTTACTATGGCAAGGGTGAAGTACGTAAGGCAGCAGATATCCTGCAAAAGGGAATTGCATTAGACAGCAATGACTCTGCCTTACGCCTCTCCTTGGCAAAAATGTTGATGAAAGAGCAGCAAAATGCGGTAGCACTCACTGTGTTAAGTACGCTCCCAGCATCAGTTCCTGTTGAATACCTTTCTCTCCGCGCAGCATTAGCCCAAAAAGAGAAACAAGATCAACTTGCATTACAAAGTTACCAACAGCTCGTTCAACGAGAGCCGGAAAGTGGTCGCTGGTGGATGGGGTTAGGTATTCAACAAGAGCGCGCATTTCAGTTAGCGGATGCCAAGTCATCTTACTCACAAGCCTTGACGAAGCTGGGTCTCTCTAGCCAATCGCAACAGTTTATACGTGACCGAATTTCCTTGATTGAAAGTTTAGAGGAGCAGCCGAGTGAAAATTAAGCTAAGAAAACGTCTCGGCGACTTACTGGTTGAAGAAGGTATTATTACCGAGCAGCAAGTAGAACAAGCACTGAGTGCGCAAAAATCAACAGGCCGAAAATTAGGTGCAACACTGATAGAGCTTGGGGCTTTGACCGAGCATCAGATGTTGTCATTCTTATCACAACAACTTGATATTCCTCTAATTGATCTCAGTCGAGCTGATGTCGATGTCGAGGCTGTGCAACTTCTTCCAGAAGTACATGCTAGACGACTGAGAGCGTTAGTGATCGGTCGCCACATGGATACTTTACGCGTTGCGATGAGTGATCCTGCCGACCTCTTTGCTCAAGAAGCATTGCTAGGTCAACTCGCTCAATATGGTATCGAGTTTGTGATCGCACCAGAAAATCAATTGGTGGAGGGGTTCGATCGTTATTATCGCCGCACTAAGGAAATTGCCTCTTTTGCTGAGCAGTTACAGGCTGAGCACCAAGTGACCGAAGCCTTTGATTTCAGTATTGAAGGTGATGATAGCGAAGAAGTGACGGTTGTTAAGTTGATCAACTCGCTGTTTGAAGATGCGATTCAAGTTGGGGCATCAGATATCCACATCGAACCGGACTCGAATGTATTGCGCTTGCGTCAACGTATTGATGGTGTCTTACACGAGACACTACTTAACGAGGTTAATATTGCCTCTGCTCTAGTCTTGCGCTTGAAGTTGATGGCTAATCTGGATATTTCCGAAAAGCGCTTGCCGCAAGATGGACGCTTCAATATCCGTTCGAAAGGTCAGTCGGTTGATATTCGTATGTCGACTATGCCCGTTCAGTACGGTGAGTCGGTGGTAATGCGTCTGCTTAATCAGTCCTCGGGTGTGCGTAAGTTAGAAGAGTCGGGTATTCCTTCTCATCTCCTCGATAAGTTAAGGCGTCAACTCCGTCGCCCACACGGCATGATTTTGGTAACCGGACCAACGGGTTCAGGTAAAACCACTACCTTGTATGGTGCGTTGAGTGAGCTTAATGAGCCGGGCAAAAAGATTATCACCGCTGAGGATCCTGTCGAGTACCGACTACCACGTGTCAATCAGGTACAAGTTAACCCCAAGATCGACCTTGATTTCTCGACGGTACTGAGAACTTTCCTCCGTCAGGATCCGGATATTATACTTGTCGGTGAGATGCGTGACCAAGAGACGGTCGAGATTGGTTTACGAGCGGCGCTTACTGGTCACTTGGTATTGAGTACTTTGCACACTAATGACGCGATAGATAGCGCGCTGCGAATGATGGATATGGGGGCGCCAGGTTATTTGGTCGCGAGTGCGGTTCGTGCTGTGGTTGCGCAGAGACTGGTACGTAAAGTTTGCCCTGATTGTAAAACCGAGGAGCAGCTTGACGATGCAAGAGTGCAGTGGCTTGCTCAGCGTTTCCCTAATCAAGTTGGGGCGAGTTTTGTGAAGGGGCGAGGTTGCCAGAACTGTAACCTCACAGGCTATCGAGGCCGGATAGGTGTGTTTGAGATGCTTGAGCTCGAGCAAGAGATGATGGACATGCTGCGCGCCAATGATGCGGTTGGGTTTTCTAAAGTAGCGCGGCAGTCAGCAAATTATAAACCTTTGTTGGCATCAGCGATGGAGTTAGCCTTGCAGGGGACAGTAAGTTTAAGTGAAGTGATGAGCCTAGGTGAAGGCGATTCATCTGGTTTCCAGCAAGCGATTTATATCTAAGGTAAACGATGAAGAGCTTTCGATACCAAGGACGAAATCTTGATGGCAGTGCGGTTTCAGGGCAGCTAGAAGCATCAACTCAAGAAGCCGCAGCAGAGCAGCTTATGGGCAAAGGTATTATTCCAATTAATATCTCAGTTCATAGTGGTAAGAGCCCGTTGAATCTTGACCTTAAGGCGCTGTTTACCCCTGCGATTCCTTTAGAGGTGTTGGTTATTTTCTGCCGTCAGCTTTATAGCTTAACCAAAGCAGGGGTCCCTCTGCTTCGCTCTATGAAAGGGCTGAGCCAAAATAGCGCCAACAAACAGCTGCAAGCTGCGCTCGAAGATGTGACGCAAGAACTCACAAATGGTCGCAGTTTGTCTGCCTCTATGCAGTTATTCCCTAAGGTATTTAGCCCGTTGTTTGTTTCTATGATCCACGTCGGTGAGAATACTGGTCGACTCGATCAAGCTCTGTTGCAGCTTGCTAATTATTACGAACAAGAAGTAGAGACACGCAAACGAATCAAAACTGCGATGCGTTATCCAACGTTTGTTATCAGCTTTATTGTTATTGCTCTGTTTATTCTTAACGTCAAAGTGATCCCTCAGTTTTCCAGTATGTTCTCTCGCTTTGGCGTGGATCTTCCTCTACCGACTCGCATTTTAATTGCGACGTCAGAGTTTTTTGTCAACTACTGGATCATGATGGTAGCAGGAATAGTAGCGGTTTTGTTTGGTTTTAGAGCTTGGCTAAATACCGCCAGTGGAAGAGAAAAGTGGGATAAGTTTCGTTTACGAATGCCTGTAGTAGGTGAGTTGATTAATCGCGCCCAGCTGTCGCGTTTTTCGCGTACATTTGCTCTGATGCTTAAAGCGGGAGTGCCGTTGAACCAGTCTTTGGCGCTCTCAGCAGAAGCCCTCGGCAATAAGTTTTTAGAGAACAGACTCATTGAGATGAAGTCCTCTATTGAAGCGGGGGGAACTATCTCTGCAACAGCAATAAATAGTGGTGTGTTTACCCCACTGGTTATTCAAATGATCAGTGTCGGTGAAGAAACGGGTCGTATCGATGAGTTGCTATTAGAAGTAGCCGATTTTTACGACCGTGAAGTCGATTATGATTTAAAGACGCTAACCGCACGGATCGAACCTATCTTGCTTGTCATTGTGGCAGGTATGGTTTTGATTCTGGCTCTAGGTATCTTCCTACCAATGTGGGGAATGTTAGATGCCATTAAAGGCTAATTTAATCAGCTACATAGAGCGATTACGGCTAGCAATTTGGTTACTGGTAATTGTCTGTTTGATCATGAGCTTTATGTTGGTGTGGCAAAACGTGGTTAAAGAAGCCAATCAATCGGCTTTTTTGCTCGCGAGTCAAAGAATCGTTGAGCGAGCAAACTACTACAAACAGCAGTGGTTGTTATCTGGGCAGCAAAATGAGATAACTATTGATGGTCTTACGTTGAACTATACTAGTATGGGGTGGATTAAACCTTTGGGTGATAGGCAGCAGGTGAATTGCTCGTATTGGCTAGATATCTTATACCCACAGCATGAGGTTTTAGGTAATCGACCTAGCCAGATTGAAAATCAAATTATAGATAACGGCTATCATTGTAATTATCTATATAGCAACAACAGATTAATCTCCATTACTTTGATAGATAATAGGTTTATAGCTAAGACCGGTTTCTTGGCGGAGTAGAGTTATTGAGACTCTCAATATGGCGAATTAATGCAATTTCCGTATAATGCACGGTACATAACGGTAGGTGATAAGTATATGTCAAACAAACAGTCTGGTTTCTCACTAGTTGAGCTCGTTGTGGTTATCGTGGTGGTTGGCCTACTCGCTGTTGCTGCCTTACCGCGCTTCTTGGATGTAACCGATGAAGCGAAAAAAGCCAGCGTTGAGGGTGTTGCTGGTGGTTATGCGACTGGGGTTTTGTCAGCTAGAGCGCAATGGGAAGCGGAAGCGAGACCTTCAGTGACAGTCAACTCGGTTGTGCGAAATACAGTAAATTATGACGGCGTTAAATTTTGGCTGACCAGTACCAGTCAATCTGGTGGTGACTTTAGAGATGGTTACCCTTTTGCCATCAACACCAATGATGCTAACTTTCCTACCGAGTTAACTAACACAATTTGTGTTGAGCTGATGACCAATTTACTGCAAAACCCACCAAAAGTAGGGACAGTAACTGAGGCTCAAGCGGATTCTAATATTAAGTATTCAGCACAGGCTGATAATGCTGCGTCAACTTGCACTTATATTCAGCGAGAAGGCAATAGCCAGCATCAGTTTGTTTATGAAATTGAAACTGGTCGTGTGACCGTAACTTTGCAGTAACTCTGCAGCCCACAACATAGAGAGATTTTTACTATGAAAAGACAAGGCGGTTTCACCCTAATTGAACTAGTGGTGGTAATTGTGATTCTTGGTATTCTTGCAGTGACTGCAGCACCAAGATTTCTAAATTTGCAAAATGATGCCCGTCAAGCCTCACTCCAAGGACTAAAGGGGGCAATTGATGGAGCTGCGGGTATTGTCTATGGTAAGGCCGCAATAGATGGTAAGGAGACATCTAGCTCTGCAGTAAACGTATCAGGTATTAGCACTATATACGGTTATCCAACTGCTACTGCTGCAGGGATAGGTGAAGCGGTTGTTGGATTAGGTACGGACTGGGATATAGTCGCTAGTTCTGGAACAAGCATTACTTACAGTTTTGAAGGTACTACAGATGCCAATTGTGCTGTCGTATATACACAAGCCTCTGGTACAAGTACCACGAGTGCTGCTTCGGCGAGTGTCGTCACTACAGGGTGTAGCAACTAATTACTTAAAGGTCAGCACACGCTGACCTTTTTTATAACCGATTATTCAACCCTGTAACCTATCAAAAATCCTTAATAAACAACAGCTCTAGTCCCATCTGGTATATACTCAACTTAAGTATACGTCCCACGGTCACTGGTTATGGCTCGGTCAAAAGTCTCTGGTTTTACATTAGTCGAACTTATCGTCGTTATTTTATTGGTGTCGATTGTTTCAGTCTATGCTGCCAGCCGTTATTCGGGTCGTTCTGGTTTCTCTCCTTACGCTGCCCAAGAACGCATTATTTCGGTTATTCGCCAAGTTCAGGTTAATCGCATGCAGTCTAATGTTGATATGGACGCAATCACTGGCAATACCAACTTTACGCTTAGTTTACTCAGCAACTGCATTGGCTCTCAGGCTGCCTGTGTCGCACGCGACGATGGGCGCAGCGATTGGGTCTCGCTCAATGATGTTTCTTTTACTTCCAATGTTGGCGCACTGGTTAATTTTGATTTGCTAGGCAATCCTGATAGCGTCGCAACTCCCATTAATATACAAATGACCTCGACGGACGGCACTTGTGTCGCTGTACAAATCAATGCAGTGGGCTATGTTTCACCGGGGAGTTGTTAATGGAGCGTATGCGCGGTTTTACATTGGTTGAAAGCGTGATAGTCATTGTTGTCATGGGTATTGCTATGCTTACTATTACTAGCTTTTTAGTCCCCCAAGTATCGCGTAGTGCTGACCCACATTACCAAACGCGAACTGCTGCTTTAGGGCAGAGTGTGATGACTCAGATATTGGCGCGTAAGTTTGATCAAAATAGTGGCGATCAAGGTGGTATACCGCGCTGTTCATCAACAGATGCTGGGTCTACCGCTTGTACCGCCCTAGGTAACTTTGGAATCGATACAGGCGAGACTGACAACAACCCTGATGCTTATAACGATGTTGATGATTTCCATGGCTGCTGGGAGCCTTTAGCAACCAATGGTTGTCGTGATCTAAACTTGCTAGTTGGAGGGAGTAGTTATCTTAACTTTCGAGTCGATATTGATGTCACATATGCGATAACGAATCAGCTTAAACGAATCCGCCTTACTGTGAGTGCCTCTGATCAAACTCCGATCGTGCTTAATGCTTATCGAGGTAACTACTGATGAAAGTGAAAGGCTTTACTTTAATCGAAATGGTGGTGACCTTGATTGTCGGGGCGATCTTAGTACTTGGTATTGCTGGATTTGTTGAGCTAGGTGCTCGCGGTTATAGCGATACGGTTGATAGGCAGCGGCTGCAGACCCAAGCCAAGTTTATTCTTGAGAAGATGTCTCGTGAAGTACGCCATGCAGTGCCCAATATGCTCAATAGTGACTTGGCTATTCCTCAGGCAAACAGTTGTATTTCCTTCTTTCCTATTGTCGAGTCAGGTTTTTATGCCATATCAGGGGCAGATATCAACTTTGTAGTAGGACGCAATGGGGTGACTGTCGCTAACATTAATACACTCAACATGGTAATTAATCCAACCCAAGCAAACCCAACTACCAATGTATTTCCGTTAGCCAATGTCAGCAGTGCGAGTAATACTTTTATATTGCCAGATGCAGCAGCTTCTATCGCTGGAGGCTCAGTATCAAATCGCCACTATATCTACAACCCCAATGGAATGGTCAACTATTGTTTGGTAGCGGGTCAGCTTCGACGCAGTGTGAGTGGGGCGAATGCGCTGCCACTATCGGATTCTGGTGTTACTGGAACGCTAACTTACACGCCTGCAACTGTGCAAAACAATGGCATCGTTCAGGTAAATATGACCTTCAACAATGCGGCTGGTGATGAATCAACTAACTTTATACAAGAGATACAGGTGTTAAATGTCCCGTAATAAACAGCAGGGTAGTTTATACATAGTCATTATCTTTGTATTGGTAGTGATGGGTTTCCTTGCCACCACATTGAGCCAGATTAGTTGGTCGAACAGTGACAGTCATGCCAAAGATGTTGTTGGTACTCAAGCGGCGTTATTAGCGCACTCTGGTAATGAATGGGCACTCGAACAAATTTATGGCATTACGAGTACTAACCCAGTCAGTACGCAGTGTCCTGCTATCAATGGGACGAATATTAGTACGTTTGATACCACGGTAAATTGCCAAGATGTGCAGGTAAGCTGTGAGTCGCGCGGTGGGCAATTGTCTGATGGAAGTCAGATGTACGTAATCAGTTCAACGGCGATATGTGGTATCGGTATTATCCAAATGCAGCGCAACCAAGAAGTATGGATTCGGGAGTAGGTATGGGGCTACCAACAAAATTTTGTTTTATTCTATTGGCTCTTTTCTCTGTGCCTTCTTATGCACTAACGCAGCAAGAGCTGAATACAAAAATCTGTCAGTATGTTCCCTCCGTTGCACAGACTAACAGCTATAATAATGGGGGAGTTTACAACGGTAGACTTGTACTTTCTGGAAATGCTCAGAATGTTATTCAAGTGCCCAAAGATGGACAAAAGCTTTCATTTGATAGTAATAGCGGTAACTTTCAGTGCGACTATCCAACAGACCCTAAGCAAACTTGTTTGATTGACAATACGATTACTTACCCTGGTTTCCCTTTCAATGTTCCCGCTTTTCCTGCATCAGGGAGTGATTTCGAGTGTAAGAGTACAAACTGTTCTTTATCTTCAGGGACATATAAAGACGTCAAGATAACAAAAAACAATGCAACTTTAACGCTTAACTCTGGAGTGTACTATTTTAATGAGCTGAACTTTGACGCTAATGGAGCCAAGTTAGAAGTTACTGGTCCGGTTGAAATTCACTTCAATAAAATCTTTTTTAAGCAGAATGGAATAGTTGTTAACAGCAATAATCCTGCGAATCAGGTTTTATTTATTGGTCATGGCGAAGACTCTTTTGTCAAAGTTGAAAAAAACAGTGCCACGATTAAAGCATATTTCTACATCAGTCATGAAGCAACCAGTGAGGGTGGCTTTGGTGTACTAAGTAACAACAATAGTTTTACAGGTGGCATAACGGCATACAATATTGAGGTATCAGGCAACAATAATACCTTCTCCCATTTTAGTGGCTTTTCTTGTGATTCCTCTAATAGCCCCGTTGCTTCTCTGGTAGTTGAACCGAATAATTTCCATTTAACCTGTCAAGACAATACTCAATTATACGTTGTACCATATGACAGCAATGGCAATCGCCTTTTTGACGTAGATGGAGAAAACGTAACCCTTTCAGAAGTATCTACAAACAAGCTCACTGTAACGAGCAATGGTTTTAATGCTAGTGAAGGGAGATATGAGTTTACTTTGGGGGATAAGTCAGACAATCAATATGAAGCTATCAGAATTAAAGCCTCACTCGATTCCGATAATAGTGTGTCTGCTACAAGTGATTTAATGTATGTCCCTTTTAAGTTTGAAGTGAATAACGGAAACGCTATTTCTCTAGTTGCTGGGTTGCAAGATACTAATATATCCGTGAAAACATTAGCTTGTGACAGTGCTGGGAAGCCAATTTCGATTAACTACAATAAAACTTTTACTGAGTCAGACATCAACGTTTCTTCATTTTCTCCCGCATCAGGTACTTATATTGGAAAGCTTAGCTTTAGTGCTCCAATCACTAATGGAGAAGCAGCAGCGACAATGCGGTTTGATGAAACTGGTACCCTCACTGGAGAATTTAGCGACAATATCAGCTGTGATGACCTAGGGGGAGGATTACAGGGGTGTCCTTCAGGAGGCAGTCAAGATATCGTTGGTACTTTTACTATACAGAGTCGTCCTTGGGCTTTTGCTGTATGTACTTCAGCGGAGACTTCCGGGACATCCTCATCTGGCCCTGCTTTTGTTGCGGCTGGTGGGGAGTTTGATGTTCAGGTTTACCCTATAGGTTATCAATCTGGAGTTACTATTGATAGTAGTGGTCGTTTAGTTAGTGATGATGTAGTTTGTTCAGTCCCCCCACTTTCCAACCCTTCTATTTCTAATTCACCTAGTTATACGGTTTCTTTAAGTCATGAGCTTGATAGCCCTATTGGAGGAAGCCTCGGAGTTATTACAAGTGATGATAGCCTGCAAAGAACTAACACTGTGGTAAACCCTGAACTGAAGCATGAATTAACGAAATTAAAATGGAGTGAGGTCGGTAGCATCAGCTTGATAGCCAATACTAGTAGCTCAGGCTATAGCGGCAGCATCATCGCAGGCCTTCGCAAAGTTGGGCGTTTCTATCCTGATTTCTTTAAAATAGACGAGAACGCGTGGAATGATCCGCTAGTAGGTGGGGGGCCGCAAAAACAAGCCTTTACATATATGAACCAAGCCTTTAGCAGCGTGACAGCTAAGGTCGGAGCGTACAATGTTCAAGGTACAGCGACTACAAATTATGGAGCGTTCTCGAGCTCTCTCCAGGCAGTCTTTCAGTTTGATAATCGAGATAGGCTGACCAATGCTGATACCGCTTCCTTAGCGACGAAATCTTCATATCAATCGAGCCAGTGGGTTTTAAGTAGTGATCAAATTGCTTGGAGCAAAAATGCTGACTTCACACCAGATGGACCATATAACTATCTTTCAGGCAGTACGCTTAATGTAAACCTAGAAGTTTCACCTTCTACGGTAAATGATCCTGTAAGGTTCAAGCTATCTGCTTCTGATACTAATCCTTCGTCAACTCAAGTCCTACCTGATGAGCAACCTCGCTTATTGTTTGGACGATATAACCTTGCCGATGTCGGTGGTGTGCAAGGTGAGTCAATCACTGTACCTTTGCAAGCTCAGTATTGGAATGGTAGTAGTTTCCAGACCAATGTTAATGATAGTTTTTCGACTTTTGATGGTACACACCATTGCAGCAATGTCATCTGGCCTAGTGTGGGAGCGACCAATGGCAATGTCACCTTAAATGAAAACGGTACATTAAGTTCTGGGGATTCACGAACCCTTGTTGCTCGTCAAACAACATCGGCAAGAGAGCAAGTGCAATTATGGCTTCGATTAGACAACAGTAGCCCTTCCGCAAATTGCAGTGGAACTAATAATGGTCAGACTTGGATGATGTATGATTGGAACCAAAATGGCACCGATGAGGAGAATCCCTCTACCGTAGTTACTTTTGGTATTTTCCGCGGCAATGATCGAGTGATTTTCCGCGGTGAATCTGGATTAACCGGCCAGTAATTTTTGTCATTTTTTTGCCTATCGTTAGGAATCTGTTAGAAATTGCGTGTTTCAGCCCATGTTTACACTTCAATGCCTTGCTGTGACGGCAAGGCATTGGTACATTTAGTGCAATTTTCTATCTTCTAATTCTTTCAGGACGAGCGAAGAATATGTTCAAAAAACTTCGTGGCATATTTTCTAATGACCTATCAATCGATTTAGGTACTGCCAACACACTTATCTACGTTAAAGGACAGGGTATCGTTCTTGACGAGCCTTCAGTAGTAGCCATCCGCCAAGACCGTAACCGCGCAGGTAAAAGCGTAGCCGCTGTTGGTCATGCTGCTAAACAAATGTTGGGTCGTACACCGGGGAACATCTCTGCTATCCGTCCAATGAAAGATGGCGTTATCGCTGACTTCTACGTGACTGAAAAAATGCTGCAGCATTTCATCAAGCAAGTACACGACAACAGCGTGCTAAAACCAAGCCCTCGCGTATTGGTTTGTGTTCCTTGTGGTTCTACTCAAGTTGAGCGCCGCGCAATTCGTGAATCTGCACTAGGCGCAGGCGCGCGTGAAGTTTACCTAATTGATGAGCCTATGGCGGCAGCAATTGGTGCAGGTTTACGCGTATCAGAGCCTACTGGTTCTATGGTAGTCGATATCGGTGGTGGTACTACTGAAGTTGCAGTTATCTCACTAAACGGCGTTGTTTACTCCTCTTCAGTTCGTATCGGCGGTGACCGCTTTGATGAAGCGATCATCAACTACGTTCGTCGTAACTACGGCAGCTTGATTGGTGAAGCGACAGCTGAAAAGATCAAACACGAGATTGGTTCTGCTTATCCAGGTGATGAAGTAGAAGAGATCGAAGTGCGTGGTCGTAACCTAGCAGAAGGTGTGCCGCGTAGCTTTAGCCTAAACTCAAACGAAATCCTAGAAGCGTTGCAAGAGCCACTAACAGGTATCGTATCTGCGGTAATGGTTGCATTAGAGCAATGTCCACCAGAGCTAGCGTCGGATATTTCAGAAAATGGTATGGTACTGACAGGTGGTGGTGCTCTACTTAAAGATCTTGATCGTCTACTAACAGAAGAAACAGGTATTCCTGTCGTTATTGCTGAAGATCCACTCACGTGTGTTGCTCGTGGTGGTGGTAAAGCGTTAGAGATGATCGACATGCATGGCGGCGATCTATTTAGCGAAGAGTAATTTGAATGATCTTGGCCTAGTGCCAAGATTGGCAAGATAAGGATCTCATATTCCATGAAGCCTATTTTTGGCCGAGGACCTTCACTACAGTTACGCCTGTTTTTTGCCGTTATTCTATCAGCCAGCCTTATGCTGGCTGATAGTCGTTTAGGTGCGTTTGCTCAAGTTCGTTACCTACTTAACAGTATGGTGGCACCTATTCAGTATTTGGCGGATGTCCCTCGCGTGATGTTTGATGGCGCTTATGAGCGTTTCAATATTCGTCAAGACTATATGGAAAGCACTCGCAAACTTAAACGTGAAGTGCTGCGTCTTAAAAACGACCTGCTACTGCTTGATCAATATCGCGAAGAAAACCAAAGATTGCGTAAGTTGCTCGGCTCTTCATTTATTCGCGATGAGCGCAAAGTCGTAACCGAAGTGATGGCGGTAGATACGTCACCTTATCGCCATCAAGTGGTGATCGATAAAGGTCAGATTGATGGCGTTTATGTTGGTCAACCTGTTGCAAACGAGAAGGGTATTGTTGGTCAAGTGACCTTTGTTTCGGCGCACAATAGTCGAGTGCTGCTGCTTACCGATAGCTTAAGTGCCATCCCGGTACAAGTGATCCGCAACGATATTCGAATCATCGCTTCCGGTACAGGTAAATCAGATCGAATCAACCTTGATCATATCCCGATCAGTTTAGATATCGAAGAAGGTGATCTACTGGTGACTTCCGGTCTCGGTGGTATCTATCCTGAAGGCTTCCCAGTTGCACACGTTTCAGAAGTAGAGCGTGATACCGCACGAGAATTTGCCGTTATAGAGGCAGAACCTGTGGTCGACTTTGAACGCTTACGATATCTACTACTTATCTGGCCGAATGATTCTCGTCAGGAGAAAATCCAGCAAGTGACACCAGAGAGTCTAGAGGAACAATAGAGATGGCAAATAGTGTACTAAAAGGAAAGTTTGTCATTGCTTGTTCGTTCTTAATCGCTTTGACTTTACAAACAATACCTTGGCCGGGAATGCTTGATTTGTTGCGTCCGTCATGGCTGCTATTAGTGACCTGTTACTGGGTGCTTGCATTGCCGCACCGAGTGAACGTTGGTTCGGCATTGATCTTGGGCTTGCTATGGGATCTACTGCTTGGCTCGACACTGGGTATCCGCGGCATGATGATGTCGATAGTGATTTACCTCGTTGCGCTCAACTTCCTCGTGATCCGCAACATGGCCTTGTGGCAACAAGCCATTTTGATTGGTGCGATGTCGATGTTACTCGACGTGCTTATCTTCTGTGGGGAGTATCTAATCCAAGATGTGACCTTTAATCCGGTCTCGCTGTGGAGTGGTTTGATTAACTGCATTCTATGGCCTTGGATGTTCCTATTAATGCGTCGTGTAAGACGTCACTGGCATATACGATAAAAATGACTAAACCATTGATTTTGGCTTCAGGCTCACCAAGACGTAAAGAGCTGCTTTCTCAACTTGGCTATACCTTTTCGGTGGTGAAAACCGATGTTGAAGAGTGTCGCCAATCTGGTGAGAACGCATTTGACTATGTTTCTCGCCTAGCTAAAGACAAAGCGATGGCAGTAGTCGAGCTTGAGCCAAATTCAGTGGTAATCGGGTCTGATACCATTGTGGTTTGCGATCAACAGGTATTGGAAAAGCCAGATGATTTAGCGCATGCTAAACAAATGCTAATGGCGCTCTCGGGCAGAGCGCATCAAGTGATGACAGCAGTGACTGTCGCCACAAAAGAAATTCAAGAAACTGTAGTGGTATCTACAGACGTATGGTTCAAGACCCTGTCAGAGCAAGAAATAGAACAATACTGGCACACGGGCGAACCTTGCGATAAGGCTGGTAGTTATGGAATTCAAGGATTGGGCGGACGATTTGTAACTCGCATTGAAGGCAGTTACTACGCAGTCGTTGGCTTACCTCTGTATGAAACTGACCAGCTCTTGCACAAATTCTTATAATTAAAATTTGAGGTACTCTTATGAGTGCAGAGTTGATTATCAACGTGACCCCGAGTGAAACTCGCGTGGCCATGATTGAAGGGGGAACCCTACAAGAGATCCATGTTGAACGTGAAGCAAAACGCGGAATTGTCGGGAATATTTATAAGGGTAAGGTCAGTCGAGTCTTACCGGGTATGCAGGCTGCTTTTGTCGATATCGGACTAGAAAAAGCAGCGTTTCTTCATGCGTCAGATATCGTTCCTCATACTGAGTGTGTGGCTGAAAATGAAAAGCAGCAGTTTCAGGTGCGCGATATTTCTGAGCTCGTTCGTCAGGGGCAAGATATTGTCGTTCAGGTGGTTAAAGATCCACTTGGCACAAAAGGCGCACGCCTGACAACCGATATCACTCTACCTTCTCGTTACCTTGTGTTTATGCCTGGTGCGAGCCATGTCGGCGTTTCGCAACGAATTGAAAGTGAGCAAGAGCGTAACCGTCTTAAAAAGGTGGTGGGTGAGTATTGTGACGAAAATGGTGGTTTCATTATTCGTACCGCTGCTGAAGGTGCAGACGAGAAAGAATTGTCACAAGATGCCGCTTTCTTAAAACGTTTGTGGTCAAAGGTGATTGAACGCCGCAGTAAATACAAAACCCGCGCTACTCTGTATGGTGAGCTAGGTTTGTCGCAACGTATCCTACGTGACTTTGTCGGCACCGAGCTAAACAAGATCCTTGTTGACTCACGTACCGAATTTGAAAACCTCAAAGAGTTCACCTCTGAATATGTTCCTGAACTAACAGAAAAGCTTGAGCTTTATGAAGGTGATAAACCTATCTTCGATATGTACGACACTGAGAACGAAATACAACGTTCTCTAGAGCGTAAAGTAGAGCTTAAATCTGGTGGGTATTTGATCATCGACCAAACCGAAGCAATGACGACTGTCGATATTAACACCGGAGCATTTGTTGGCAGACGTAACCTAGAAGAGACCATCTTCAATACCAACATTGAAGCGACTCAAGCGATTGCTCGCCAATTAAGGCTACGTAACCTTGGCGGTATTATCATCATCGACTTTATCGATATGGCTTCTGATGAGCACCGTGAGCGTGTACTTACTTCATTAGCAGCTGCCTTGGACAAAGATAGAGTTAAAACCAATATCAATGGCTTTACTCAACTTGGTTTAGTCGAGATGACACGTAAGCGTACCCGTGAAAGCATTGAACATATTCTTTGTTCGACTTGTCCAACTTGTGAAGGGCGAGGCAGTGTCAAAACGGTGGAATCAGTTTGCTACGAGATCTTGCGTGAGATTACGCGTGTTAATCGCGCCTATGACGCTGATAAGTTCGTTGTCTATGCATCTCCTGCAGTCGCAGAGACGCTACAAGGGGACGAATCTCATGCCCTCGCTGAACTTGAAGTGTTTATTGGCAAGCAGGTGAAAATCCAAGCTGAGCCACTCTATATTCAAGAGCAATTTGACGTTGTGATGATGTAAAGGTTGTTTGTGATTTCAACAGCGACTCGGCTTATTCGATTACTACTTTGGCTTACCGTTACAGCTTTGGTCATTCTGGCCATAGCGGTAACGGCGATGCGTATTGCGCTACCTCAACTCAACCACTTTCAGCCTCAAATCCAAAGCTGGATAAACCAAGGTACAGGGCTTGAATTTGAGGTTGCTGAAATTAAGGGCTTTTGGCGCAATACACACCCCTCACTGTCACTGCAACAGGTAAAAGCCAAGACGCCTGCAAGCAGTGGTATTCATTTTTCGGCCGATAAAGTTGAAGTTGAACTCGACCTTATTCAATCTTTACTGCAACAACAGCCCGTCGTAGCAGATCTCAATATCTATCAACTCAATCTAGATATCTCGTCGGTTGAGTGGATAAATACTGGCAGTGATGAAACCCCTAAGTTGCAGCCTCAGGGCGAACAGAAGGATGTAATGCAGCAGCTTGACCAACTGTTACTGCGTCAGCTTGATGGTTTCTCTTTAGCAGAGTCGAGAATACATTTCTTAGGTATTGATGGCACTAACCGCGAACTCGATATTAAAAAGTTACGTTGGCAAAACAATGGTCGTCATCACCTTGCAGATGGTGAAGTCAGTCTTGCCCATAGCAACTTGAATTCGGCGCAAGTAAAAGCGAATTTCATTGATCACGGCTCGTTGAAAGAAGTGAGCGGTGAGTTTTATCTCTCGGTGCAAAACGTTCTGATTACGCCGTGGCTGACCAAATTTATAAAAACTGAATCGGGTATCGATAAAGGCCAAATCAGCTTCAGTAGCTGGTTAACGTTAAAGCATAGCCAACCTACCAGCGCCTACTTGGAGTTTGATTCTTCAGAGCTAAGTTGGCAGGAAGGACAACAGCACGAGTTGTGGTTAGATTCGGGGGTTGTTGAGTTAGAGCCTTATAACGATGGCTGGCAAGTAAATGCTCACTCACTAAGCTTCACAACGGATGAGACTAAATGGCCAGCACTCGATATCGCCTTTGACTGGCAACCTGATGAGTGGCGTTTGAATGTCTCACAACTCGACATTGCAGCGATTACGCCTTTAGTAAAGCTGGCCCCAAATTCCAAGGAAACGACTGACTTCCTTAAATCGCTATCTATCGGTGGTTTGATTGAAGATATCAGAGTGTCTATGGGCTCTGAGTTAGATAGCTTGCAATACTCGGCAGAGCTTTCCCATGCCTCTATGACTCAATGGGAACTTCTACCGGGTCTAAATCATTTATCGGCGTCTGTGTCTGGTGATCTGCAACAAGCGAAAGCTAAAGTCACTTTAATTGACGACGTGCTTCCTTATGGTGATGTCTTCCAAGCGCCACTCAATATCAAGCAAGGCCAAGTAGATATTGTTTGGCAAAATAGTGAATCAGGTTGGAGCTTGTGGGCAGATAAAGTCACCGCAGCGACTCCCGACTTGCAAGTCTTGGGCGCTTTTAAGTTAGACTTCCCTAAAGACCAAAGCCCATTTTTATCCTTTTACGCAGAAGCCGATTTATATAATGCCGCTGAAACTTGGCGTTACTTACCAACTTTGGCGCTCGGCCGTGATCTAACCGACTACCTAAGTACTGCTATTCAAGGTGGTAAGGTGAATACGGCCAAACTGCTTTGGTATGGCGAGTTAGGCGATTTTCCTTACCACAATAACGACGGTATGTTCCAAGCGTGGGTGGGCTTAAAGCAAGCCAAGTTTAGCTTTGATACAGCTTGGCCACCTATTACCGATCTGCAGCTAGACCTGCTGTTCCAGAATGATGCCATGCACCTCGACTCACGCAGTGCTACCTTAATGGATGTTAAAGCTAAGCGCATTACTGGTCGAATTCCAGAGTTAGCGGAAGGCGGGCATATTGAAATTGAAGCGCAGGCAGTCGCACAAGGTAATGCGGTACGTGACTACATGACAGCCTCTCCTTTGGTTGATTCTGTTGGTGCTGCTCTGACGGCAGTGCAAGTCGACGGGCGAGTAGAGTCTAGCTTCCAGCTTAATATTCCATTTAGCGAAGATAAGGAAGCGAGAGCTTGGGGGTACGCGGATCTGAAAGACAACCATGTCACTATTGATGCTCCGCCAATGACACTAGAGAAAGTCTCGGGTCGAGTGGAATTTGACAATGACGTTGTCAGTGCCGCGGGTTTGTCCGCTGGACTGCTTAACCAGCCGGTATCGATTGACTTCCAAGGCGAAAATATCAATCAAGGTTATGGTGTCGCGATTGATGTTGTTGGCGATTGGGAAGTTGAACCTTTGATTCCATATTTAGGTAAGCAGTGGCTTGAACCTTTGAATGGCCACGCTCCTTGGAGTATGGATGTGGATATTCAGCTCAACGATGTTGGGTTCACCTATCAGATCAATACTGAAGCGGATCTTAAGTTTCTTGCGAGTGATTTTCCTGCACCACTAAATAAAGCTGCTGGAGTCTCTGGTAAGGCTCGCCTTGAAGCATCCGGTAACCAGGAAAGTATTACTGCTCGAGTACAGCTGCCGAACTTTAAATATCAAACCGAAATAGATATTCGACCTGATGTGCCTGTTCTAACCGATACTTACCTATTGTTAGGTAAAGGTAGCTTTAAGATCAGCCCAGTAGCCGGTCATCAAGCTAAAGTGGTGGTCGATGAGCTCGATTTGGATAAGTGGCTCGAGCGTTTCGCCGTTGAAGAAGGACCTTCTGAAGCCCTTGTTGCGCAGATGAACACGCCACAGATTCCATTGCCAACCCGAGTTGACCTTGATGCTAAAGAGCTCACGCTAGGTACAATTGACTGGAACGATGTCGATTTTAGTGCCAAGCGGAAGGGGCTTGGCTGGTACATGAACTTAGATAGTCAAGAAGCAAAAGGTGAAGCCAGCTATATTGAGCCGTATGATCTCTCGGTCTCTTTAGAACGTTTACACGTCTACATTCCTGCATTAGATAAGGAATACAAAGACAAGGGCATGTTTGAGCCAGAAAACAACGACGCGCCTCTGATCAGTCATTTTGAACGGACTTTCCATGAGCAGATTCCAAATATCACTTTAGCGATCAATGACTTTTGGCTACAAGGATACAAAGTCGGCAAAACTCATCTTGATTTACAACGTCAGGGCGAGAAGTTGGAATGGAAGAAACTGACATTTGAGAGCGGTGCAAACAAAGTCGATATAAAAGGCTGGTGGCGGATGAGTGAAACCGAAAGCCACACCAAATTCGATGTTGAAATGTCCGGTGAAAATAACAGTGATGTAATGGAACGCTTCGGTATTACATCAGGTATTCAGCGTGCGCCGTTTGAAATCAGTACTCAGCTTGAATGGGATGGATCTCCATGGTCTGGCAAGGTAGATACGCTTAATGGTGAAGTGTCGACTAAGCTAGGTAAGGGGATGATTTCTGATGTCAGCGGTGCTGCGCGTTTGCTTGGGATATTTAGCCTAGATTCGATTATCCGTAAGATGCAGCTCGATTTCAGTGACGTATTTGATAAAGGGATGGCGTTCAATTCAATTACAGGTAGTGGCTCAATCCGTAATGGTATTTTCTTAACTAACGATATCAAGATGGATGCGGTTGCTGGTGAGATGAATATCAAAGGGCTAGCTAACCTTAACTCTCGCACCGTGGATGCGGAAGTGAAGTTTACACCAGATATTACCTCGGGTATTCCGGTATTAACCGCCTTTGCGGTTACCCCGCAAACTGCGCTGTATGTCTTAGCGATTACTACCGTGATCTCTCCAGTGGTTGAAGTCTTTACTCAGGTTAATTATGAAGTGAAAGGGCCGCTTGATTCACCTGTGGTTAAAGAACTCTCACGCAGTAAAGGGGAGTTTAAACTCCCGGAATCTTTACGCGAATCGACTAAGTAAGGAATAAGGCTCATGGAACGAGTGGGAATAATTCAAATGACCTCTGGGCCAAATCCGAGTGAGAATTTGGCCTATATTCGTCAACAA
Source organism: Vibrio sp. R10-SF1-ISO8 (assembly GCF_059833805.1). Taxonomy (NCBI): domain Bacteria; kingdom Pseudomonadati; phylum Pseudomonadota; class Gammaproteobacteria; order Vibrionales; family Vibrionaceae; genus Vibrio; species Vibrio sp. R10-SF1-ISO8. Next base: position 149,110 of record NZ_JCBDHL010000015.1, read on the forward strand.
GTGGCAAGCTTGGCTAAGCAGGGAGCAAAGTTTGTTGTTACGCCTGAAAACGCTTTAGTGTTCGGCAATCGTCAGGACTATCACCAAAATGCTGAGCCGATAGGTGACGGTGATTTGCAAGCTGCACTATCTGAGATTGCGCGAGAGAATACGGTTTGGTTGGTCATTGGCAGTATGCCTATTCAACGAGAACAAGGCGTTACGACAACCAGCTTGCTTTATTCGCCCGAAGGCAAGTTAGTGGCTGAGTATGACAAGCTGCATATGTTTGATGTTGATGTAGCTGATAGTCACAAACGCTATCGAGAGTCAGAAACCTTTACTCCGGGCTCGAGCGTGGTTTCTTATCCTGCACCATTCGCCCATATTGGCTTGAGTATCTGCTATGATGTACGTTTTCCAAGTTTGTATAGTGAGTTAGCTCGCTTAGGGGCAAACGTGATTCTCGTACCTGCCGCTTTTACAGCGGTGACGGGCAAGGCACATTGGGAAACCTTACTCCGGGCCCGTGCGATTGAAACTCAATCTTGGCTGATAGCCGTTAACCAAGTCGGGACTCATCCCTGCGGCAGAGAAACGTGGGGGCATTCTATGGTTATTTCTCCATGGGGAGAAGTGATCGCGAGTCTTGCCGATCAAGCAAGTAATTTATTGGTCGAAATCGACCTCAGCCAAGTACAAGAATTGAGAGCTGCGATGCCAGTGGGTCAGCATGCTCGATTCAGCAACCAGTTACAAAATTAAGAGCAAAGTATGACAATAAATCATGTAGAAGATGCGTTGCTAAAGCCAGCCGGACTTAGTGAACAAGATATTGCTGATACGCTAGCGAGTATTGCAACTCGCCAAATTGATTACGCAGATATCTACTTTCAGTCGAGCTGGCATGAATCTCTCGTGCTAGAAGATAGCATTATCAAAGATGGCTCTTTCAACATTGATCGCGGTGTGGGCGTTCGTGCTGTCACTGGAGAGAAAACCGGTTTTGCCTATTCAGACCAAATCCAACTTGAAGGTTTGACCCAAAGCGCTGTTGCCGCTCGCGGTATTGCTCAACAAGGTCAAAACGGTCAAGTACAGGCGTTTAAGCGTAGCGACAATCAAAGCTACTATGCTGCGGCTAACCCACTAGAGAGTTGGGAAAAAGAGCAGAAGACAAAACTGCTTAAAGAGCTTGATGCGTATATTCGTACCAAAGAACCATTGATTAAAGAAGTCTCCATCAGCTTAAGTGGTGTGCATGAGCAAATGCTTGTCGCGGCAACTGATGGCACTTATGCTGGCGATGTGCGCCCACTTGTGCGCTTGTCGATTAGCGTGCTTGCTCAAAAAGGTGACCGCCGTGAACGTGGTAGTTCTGGTGGCGGTGGTCGATTTGGTTACGACTTCTTCCTCACTGAAGAAGAGGGTGCCAAGGTCGCTTATCACTACGCAGACGAAGCGATCCGTATGGCACTAGTCAATTTGGAAGCGGATGCTGCACCTGCTGGCATGATGCCAGTGGTTCTCGGCTCTGGTTGGCCGGGAGTATTACTGCATGAAGCCGTCGGTCACGGTCTTGAAGGTGACTTTAACCGTAAAGAGTCTTCGGTATTTAGTGGAAAGGTCGGCGAGAAAGTAACGTCTGAGCTCTGTACTATTGTTGATGATGGTACATTGAAAGATCTGCGTGGTTCGTTAAACGTTGATGATGAAGGCGTCAATGGTCAATACAACACCTTGATTGAAAATGGTGTACTCAAAGGTTACATGCAGGACAAGCTCAATGCCCGTTTAATGGGTGTCAACCCAACGGGTAATGGTCGCCGTGAGTCTTACGCACATTTACCTATGCCTCGTATGACTAACACCTACATGTTGCCAGGTCAGCATACACCAGAAGAGATTATCTCAACGGTTAAGAAAGGCCTGTATGCGCCTAACTTTGGTGGTGGTCAGGTTGATATTACTTCAGGTAAGTTTGTGTTCTCAGCCTCTGAAGCTTATTTAATTGAAGACGGTAAGATCACTCGCCCAGTAAAAGGTGCGACACTGATTGGTTCTGGTATAGAAGCAATGCAGCAAGTCTCTATGGTCGGTAATGACCTTAGCATCGACCGCGGTGTCGGCGTGTGTGGTAAAGCAGGCCAAAGTGTCCCTGTCGGTGTTGGTCAGCCAACGCTCAAGCTCGACTCCATCACTGTAGGTGGTACGGAGTAGGAGAGGAAGGGAACGCTTTCGCTCCGAGAACGGACTCTGTCCTTCGAGAAGTCTTTGTGGATGAGTGGTCGAAAGTTGCTGGAAAGCTTAATTGGCCATAAAAAGAAGGGTTGACGCCATGCGCCAACCCTTTAATTTTTCTCGCTTCTCGCTTCTCGCTTCTCGCTTCTCGCTTCTCGCTTCTCGCTTCTCGCTTAAATCCCATCTCTTTCAATCGGACAACTCATACAACGAGCGCCACCGCGGCCGCGGCCTAGTTCATTACCTGGAATGGTAAGGACCTTGATGCCTGCTTGATCATACTTTTCATTGGTGTAGACATTACGTTCATAACCAATCACAACGCCTGGTTTCACGGTTAATACATTGTTGGCGTCATTCCATTGTTCACGCTCAGCTTCGTAGCTGTCGCCACCTGTGGTAATGATCTTAAGGTAATCCAAGCCCAATGCTTCTTCTATCGCATGGATGAAGCTTGGCACTTTCTCAACTTTCATATCACCATCGTCCTTCGGAGTCAGGCGCCAAGTGTTGAGGTCTTTACGCATGATCTCTGGATAGACGGAGAAGGTATCAATATCCATATGGGTCATAACGGTGTCCAAGTGCATGCATGAACGGTGCTTAGGCAGTTCAATAGCGATCACTTGCTTAGCTTGACCATGTTTAAACAGACTAGCTGCTAGGTTCTCAACCCCTTGCGCAGTGGTACGCTCTGACATACCGACAAGAACAGCTCCTTTACCGATAACTAGTACGTCACCGCCCTCAATATTGGCGTTGTCGTAGTGCAGGTCTTCATCACCGAAGTACTTAATGAAATCTTGGCCTGCAAATACTGGGTGCCAACGGTAGATAGCGCGTAAGTGATTAGTTTCACGTTGACGTGCAGGTTTCATCATTGGGTTGAGTGACACACCACCATATACCCAACAAGACGTGTCGCGGGTAAAGAGGTGGTTAGGAAGAGGTTCAATCACGAAATCTAATGGACGATGCATACGTGGCAGCATTGACGATGATTGAATCGGCAGCTCTGAATACGCCAAACCGCCAAGCAATACGGTTGCTAGATGCTCGTTGTCCATTTCAGACAGATAATGGCGTAGGTCTTTGGCAAAGGTCGGGCCGTAACGGAAATCTGAAATCTGGGTGTTAAGGAGCCAAGTCTTTGCTTCATCAACAGCAAGAGTTTCAACAAGTAGGTCGTGAAGTAACAGAACTTCGACGTCTTGGCTACGTAAGGTTTCGGCAAACTTGTCGTGCTCTTCACCCGCAGCTTCAACCGCTAACACATCGTCAAACAAAAGTTCATGACAGTTCGATGGGGTTAAGTGGGTGAGTGCTCGCTCTGGACGATTTAATAGTACACGTCTAAGTTGACCAACTTCTGAGCCTACATACAACTTACTCATTTTGTATCCTTACAATTAGTTCCAGAGCGTATTTATGACAAGTTTGTTATAAAGATGCAAGCGGCTAATACAGATTGGTTTGCTGCTTTTATGTGTTATTGTAGTGAAATACCCCTAAATTTTGAGTTTTGGTGCTATTTTATAACTTAACTGTTCGGTTCAATGATATGCGTTGCTATGCGATTCTTAATGGCTAAAAAGAGTGCTCGTTTTTTGTGAACCAGAGCATAGCTATGCACAATTGGGAGTTGATAAGGATTATTGCTACCTATTTATGCATTTCACCTATCATCGAGTCTATGCAGTGGGCTGATATAAAAACGCAGTGAATTGTACTTTTGTGGTGGTATTAAGAACTGAGAGAAAACTCTGAATCCTCGTTATGATAAAAATTTGTTAATTTCTCTTGTTGTGAGATGGATCTTATTTGATCACGGTTGAAGTGATGCAGAAAGATCAGGTTCAAGACATATTCTGGGTAGTAATTTCTCTGGATCCATGCGATATTTCGTCGCGGTAAATTATGATCAACTTTGTCACTATCTGGAGCACAAAATATGTCTCACGAAGATGAATATCTGTCTGTTGAAGAGTTAATTGAGATTCAAAAGGAAGAGACTCGCGAAATCATCCAAGCCTTATTAGAAGACGGCAGTGATCCAGATGCGCTATACGAAATTGAGCACCATCTGTTCGCTGAAGACTTCAACACGCTAGAGAAAGCTGTTGTTGAAGCATTCAAGATGGGCTTCGAAGTACTTGAAGCAGAAGAGACAGAAGATGAAGATGGCAAGAAGCTGCTTTGCTGTGATGCAACGATGGAGTCTGCATTAAACCCTGAAGCAATCGATGCTCAAGTAGAAAAGCTTGTTCACCTTGCGGAAAAGTTCGACATTATTTATGACGGCTGGGGTACATACTATGAAGGTGAAGACGCCCTATACCCAGAAGAAGATGATGAAGAGTAAGTAAGCTTCTTCTTAAAGCGAATTTCTAAATACCAGCCAATCGGCTGGTATTTTTGTTTAGTCTCATGCGACTTATATCTTTTCCTATCGAGTTAGCATTATAATCAGGCAACTTTGATCTAGGACAAGATTTAGCTCTATGGAACTCTCTCTCGCAGGCCTTTGGCAAGTGTCACCTTTGACCGATTTATCTATCCCTCAAGATGATATTACTTTTCCTGCCCCTTTAAGTCAGGTACTGCCTGATTCCTTATCTGAATCTGAAATTGTTGCACAAGAATGGCATCTAATGCATGACATTGAGGTTGATGAAGCCATGCTGGCTTTTCCATCCGTTGATCTGATCATGTCTGGTGTCGATTATCATGCTGAAGTTCGTATTAACGGTGTTGCGGTATTCGATTGCGATCAGACTCAATCTGAATATAAGAAAGATATCCGCCCATATCTGCAGATGGGGCGAAATCGTTTTGAAGTTCTCTTTCTGCAGGAAGATGAAGATTGGTTACTCGGTGAAGAAGAGAGCCAAGAACTTTGTCAGCTAGGCACGCCTGAATATCGCAAGCATGATGAAAGACTGGGTATCTGGCATACTCCACGACTTCAGTTTATTCGCAATGTTCGCCTTGAGCACGTGACCACTGAGCAAATTTGGCATCACGGCGGTGGTTGTGAGTTCTTGGTTGATTTGCACTACAAGACTTACTCTCCTGGCTTGGTTTCCGCATCGGTTAAGTTTAATGGAATGACCTATCATCTACCCATTGATGTTCGGGATAACCATACGAGTGCACTGTTTCAGATTGAAGCACCTATCTATGCCGATAACGAAAACCCTAAGCTCGAAGATTTGTACTTACTTGAGGTGACTCTCGATGGGCAAACCCAACGTTTTCACATTGGGTTGAGTAAAGACATGTGTGTATCTCACTATCCGCTTTAAGCGTGAGCACAGCCCCAGTGCTGAGTATCCTGCTGACTGCGTAGCCAAACCTTTTCGTGAAAATAGTAGGCAACGGTATTAATTGAAGGCTCGATGGCTGCCATGATGCCACCAACAAATGCATCGCCAGTCATCATATAAACCACCCCAAATGCAACGCTGAAGTGAACAACGGCAAAGCTAGTGGTTTTGATTTTTGCAGAGCGAGATAAATTGGACAGTAACTTGCTCTTTGACCAGACGCGCTCATGAATGTAGAACGCGACCGTGTTGACTGATGGTTCAATCATAGCGATAAGGCTACCAATCAGAATATCACCAGTCAGTAGGTAGGCGACTGTAAATGCAATCGTAAAATGAATGGCTGCGAATGTGATTGTTTTCTTCATCTTGATAACCCGTGTAATGTCTTGCGATAGGGTTATTATTGAGAATTATTCTTAATAAGTGAAATGGCTTGTTTCAATACAATTAATAGTCAATACCTATTAAAAAGGCGCTCATCGAGCGCCTTTTTACTAAGTATTTATTTTATGAGCCTTGTGGCTTGACGACTAAGACATTAATCGGTGAATTCTGTACCACTTTACTGGCAACCGAACCAAGTACGACTTTATCAATCTTAGAACGCTTATGGCTAGGCATCACAATCAGATCTGCCCCCAGCTTTTCAGCGAAGTCTAAAATGGTCGAGTAAGGTTTACCTTCCGCTACATGGACTTTATACACTACATCTTCATCGATATGCTTAACCGCAAAGTCTTTCAATTGACTTTCGACATCGGCTTTCATTTTTAGCGCCGCGTCTTTTGGGAAATAGGTTGCGACCATCGACATATGAATGCCAGGCAGCACATTAAGTAAGTGTACTTCAGCATTGGAGTGCTTAGCATGCCAAACGGCTAACTCGACCGCTTTATCTGAGAAACCTTTGTCATTGAGGTCGACTGGAACAAGAATTTGCTTATACATTGTAATTTCTCTATTTCGTCACCTGTTACTACTGACAACAGGCGATGTTAATGCATCCTTAGTTTAAGTGTAGCCCCACATACCATGCGGGGCTGACTAAGTTACGCGCTCATCTGTTCCTTTCGAGCTCGTCGTTTCTGGTTGAGACCAAGGCCAATTAAGATGAGTAGAGCCGGGACAAATACCCACTCTTTCATTGGTCGATCCGCTTCTACAACTACTGAGCGAATTTCCCAGTCAAAATCAACACCTGCTGACTCGGCAGGGCTACCAAACTCAACCATGTCGACCAACATACGGCCATTGGCATTGTTGAGCATTAGACCCATCGAAGAAATACGCTCTTCGGCTGTTGTTGCTTTATCTTCAAACGGCAGACGAACCGTTTTAGAGATGTAGTCACCTTCTAGGTTTTCACCGGCAACAAGCAGCTCAATCTCTTCACCAACTTTGAGTCCTTCTGTGATCTGTGCGATCTCGGTTCCCGGGTAAAGTACTTTGGCAGGGTAGATTTGATCCCACCAGAACCCTGGACGGAAGAAGGTAAAGGTCAACGCAAGCAGTAGAACTGTTTCCCACCATTTGTTCTTGGTAAACCACCAACCTTGCGTTGCAGCAGAGAATATCAGCATTGCAATCACGGAAGATATGATCGTGAGCAACAAATGCCACCATGAATCGATACCCATCAACAATAGCTGAGTATTGAAGATGAACATGAATGGCAAGATCGCGGTTCGAATATCGTAGGTGAAACCTTGAATACCAGTTCTGATCGGATCTGACTTAGCAATTGCTGCAGCGGCAAAGGCAGCAAGACCTACCGGCGGCGTGTCATCAGCTAGGATACCGAAGTAGAACACGAATAGGTGGACGGCAATGAGCGGGATGATCAAACCACTTTGCGCGCCTAAGGTGACAATAACCGGAGCCATCAGAGTCGATACAACAATATAGTTCGCTGTCGTAGGTAGACCCATGCCCAAAATTAGGCTGATCACGGCTGTAAACAGAAGCATTAGAATGATGTTACCGCCGGAGATGAACTCGACGAAGTCCGTCATCACCAAGCCAATACCCGTTAGTGTCACGACACCCACAACCGTACCTGCAGCCGCTGTCGCGACACCGATACCGATCATGTTGCGTGCGCCTGAGACAAGGCTTTCTAGCAGATCAACAAAGCCTTCTTTGGTTTGCTCGGCAATAGAGCCTTGCTTTGACATTACTGCCATTAGAGGGCGTTGAGTGATCAAGATAAAGATCATGAATACCGTTGCCCAGAAAGCAGATAGGCCAGGAGAGAAACGCTCTACTGTCAAACACCAAACGAGAACCACAATTGGCAGTAGGTAGTGTAAACCCGACTTAATCGTTGGACCTGGATCTGGCACTTCAGTCAATTCTGCATCAATTTCAATTGCGCCCTCTTTGGCGTACCTAGCAGAGATATTGACTAGGCCAACATAAGCTAACAGCAAGGCGACAGTCACAATTGGAGTAGCTGCGTCACCGAATACGTCTTTAGTCCAGCCGACACCGTAGTAAACCACGGCACTGATCACACACAAGCCAAGAATAGTGCCGGTAAATGAAAGTAAGCTAGCAAGCAGGGTTGGGTTATGACGACGAGGAAGACCAGTCATACCCGCTTTACACGCTTCCAAGTGGACAATGTAGATCAGAGCGATGTACGAGATTAGAGCTGGAAGAATCGCAGCCTTAATTACCTCTACATACGAGATACCGACATATTCCACCATTAGGAAAGCAGCCGCGCCCATGATAGGTGGCGTTAGCTGACCGTTGGTTGAAGCGGCAACTTCTACTGCACCTGCTTTCGTTCCTGGGAAACCAACTCGTTTCATTAGGGGAATAGTGAAAGTACCCGTCGTCACAACGTTAGCGATTGAAGAGCCAGACACTAACCCTGATAGACCAGAAGCGACAACGGCAGCTTTGGCAGGGCCGCCTTTCATATGACCAAGTAACGAGAAAGCGACTTTAATAAAATAAGCACCCGCACCAGCACGCTCTAGCATAGCGCCGAACAAAACAAATAAGAAAACAAATGAAGTGGATACACCTAGCGCAACACCGAAGACACCTTCGGTAGTTAGCCATAGGTGAGACATTGCTTTGTTAAGGCTCGCGCCTTTGTGAGCAATAACGTCTGGCATGTATGGGCCGCCAAAGGTGTACAGCAAGAAGACCGCTGCGACTACCATTAGCGGTGGACCGAGCGCACGACGTGTCGCTTCAAGGAGTAACACCATGCCTATCACGGCAACAACAATATCGAGCGTCGTTGGGGCGCCAGAACGACCCGCTAGCTCGGTATAGAAAATATAGATATAAGCAGCAGAAAAACTACCTGCCAAGGCAAGCAACCAATCTATAGCTGGAATGCGATCTCGTGGAGAGTTTTTCATCGCTGGGTAAGCTGTAAACGCTAGGAATACCGCAAACATCAGGTGAATTGAACGCGCTTCAGTATCGTTGAGTACGCCAAAATTAAAAATGAACGGCAGAGGGGATGCGTACCAAAGTTGGAACAGTGACCAACATAGCGGCACAAACCATAAGATGCGACCAGAAAGCCCTTGCGGGGCACGTGCACCTGTATCGGATTGAGCTACCATTTCTTGCACATCTTGAGACGGAGCTGTTGTCTTCGACATGTACTTAATCCTTATTATAAATGGTCCGTATATTTATGATTATGAGAACCTTTATTTAGCATCTTTCAGTGTAGTGAAAAGATGAAATATTGCTCAGTTGTGTGATTTTCTTAGGTATAAAACGAGGGTGAGTTTCAAGAGTGTGAAACTCAAAATTTGAACGCAACGGCTTAGTCGCTGCAACTACGAACCAAGGAGGCTATCGCCTCCTTGGTAAAGAGAGTTTACTTAAGTAGACCGATCTCTTTGTAGTACTTCTCTGCACCTGGGTGTAGAGGGATAGAAAGACCAGCTTTCACCATGTCTTCTTTCTTCAAGTTTGCAAACGCTGGGTGTAGGCGCTTGAACGTATCGAAGTTTTCAAATACAGATTTAGCAACGTTGTAAGCAACTTCATCAGATACGTCTGTCGTTGTTACCATAGTTGCAGCAACACCAAAGCTGTTTACGTCTTTGTCTGTACCACGGTACATGCCCGCAGGTACTGTGCTGTATGCGTAGTAAGGGTTGTTTGCAACGATTTCATCGATCTTCGCACCAGTTGCTGAAACTAGTTTAGCGTCACATGAAGTTGTTGCTTCTTTGATAGATCCATTCGGATGGCCAACTACGTAAACAAACGCATCAATCTTGTTGTCACAAAGTGCTTGTGAACGCTCAGAACCTTTCAGCTCAGAAGCCAGTTTGAAGTCGTCGTTCGTCCAACCCATAGCTTCCATCACAACGCCCATTGTTGCGCGGTCACCAGAACCTGGGTTGCCGATGTTTACACGTTTACCTTTTAGGTCAGAAACGTTTTCAATACCAGCGTCGCTGCGCGCGATGATGTTGAACGGTTCTGTGTGTAGAGAGAACATTGCACGTAGCTCTTTGTACGGGCCTTGCTCAGCAAACTTACTTGTACCGTTGTAACCGTGGTACTGCCAGTCAGACTGAACGATACCGAAGTCTAGTTCACCTGCACGGATAGTGTTCACGTTGTAGATCGAACCACCAGTCGACTCTACAGAACAACGAATATTGTGTTCTTTACGGCCTTTGTTAACTAGCTTACAAATTGCACCACCAGTTGGGTAGTAAACACCAGTTACAGAACCAGTACCAATAGTGATGAATTCTTGAGCGTTAACTGCGCCAGCGCCCATTACAGCAGCTGCAATCGCACCAACTTTAATAAGTTTGTTCAATGCCATGAATTTCCCTTCCTTATTCATTATTAACCCCTAGCAAGTGTAGTTGCTTTGGGCGTTTCCTATTACTGGAAACGGCATCTTTTTCAATCCGTATGTTGAAAAAGTGGCTGAATAATAGCAAAAAATTGGCACATAATTACACGGATGTTAAAGAATATAGACAATATGCCTGAATATTAACCTGATGTATCTGGAATATTTCCAGGTTAAAGTTCTTTAAAATCATTGGCTTATATTGAGTGGTTAACTAAGGTATGATTTTTTTAAGATGTGATCTCAATCACGCCGCGAATTTGGCGGCGTGATTTGTATTCTGCCGTTTTATATGAAACTAACCTGTGTACTCAAATAGGTCACAAACTGAGGCAAATAGCTGCTCGGTGGTGATCGACAGAGTTGGGGTGATGAAGATGGTATCGTCACCGGCAACCACACCTAGAATACCTTCGGCTTTACCCAATGAGTCAAGTAGGCGTGCAATTAACTGCGCGGCACCCGGGCCGGTATGAATCACGACTAATGCTTTGTTGTGGTCGATGTCTAAAACAAGTTCACGAAGTGAGCTCGAAACAGTTGGTACGCCTAGCTCAGCAGGAAGACAGTAAACCATCTCCATTTTTGCGTTGCGAGTACGTACTGCACCGAACTTGGTCAGCATACGTGATACTTTCGATTGGTTGATGTTCTCAAACCCTTCGTTTTTAAGAGCTTCCACAATGTCGCCTTGGGAGCCAAAACGTTCTTCTTTTAGCAGGGCTTTGAAAGCACGAACGAGGTTATCTTGTTTTTCAGAATGGCGCATGGTTCTCTTTCTATGTTGGTTTTTATAAAAAGCAAGTGAATATTCTCGCATAGCTATGCAAATAGTGCCAATGTGAAGCCTGATTTCTGTCTAGTCTATCACTGTAAATCTGGCAGAAATTATTGACAGAAAACTTGCTTAAACCTTTGTCATTACAGGTGAAGGAGAACATAATGGCGCCCTTGTGTGTGGCACGTTTTTGTCGGATTGCGCAAGGTCGCAAAGCTGACGTTAATTGATTGTAATCAGGTTGTGATTACTATAGTTTGACCTAGTTGATTACAAATCGCTCTACAAAACATATATAAGAGAATCGTCTCAAGGAGAACTACGATGAAAGTAGCCGTTATTGGTGCCGCTGGTGGCATCGGTCAAGCCCTAGCCCTTTTACTAAAAAACCGTCTTCCAGCTGGTTCAGATCTAGCACTGTATGACATCGCACCTGTTACACCAGGTGTCGCTGCTGATCTAAGCCATATCCCAACGCCAGTATCAATCAAAGGTTACGCAGGTGAAGATCCAACACCGGCACTAGAAGGTGCTGACGTTGTGCTTATCTCTGCGGGTGTTGCTCGTAAACCAGGTATGGATCGTGCTGATCTGTTCAACGTAAATGCGGGTATCGTTAAATCTCTTGCGCAAAGAATTGCCGATGTATGTCCTAAAGCGCTCGTGGGAATCATCACTAACCCTGTAAACACGACTGTGCCAATTGCTGCTGAAGTTCTTAAGCAAGCGGGTGTTTATGACAAGCGTCGTCTATTTGGTGTAACCACTCTAGACGTTATCCGCTCTGAAACTTTCGTTGCTGACCTAAAAGACAAAGATCCAGGTGACGTTCGCGTTCCTGTTATCGGTGGCCACTCGGGCGTAACTATCCTACCTCTACTTTCTCAAGTTGAAGGTGTTGAGTTCACTGATGAAGAAGTTGCAGCACTGACTAAGCGTATTCAAAACGCGGGCACTGAAGTTGTTGAAGCGAAAGCTGGCGGTGGTAGTGCAACACTATCTATGGGCCAAGCAGCTTGTCGTTTCGGTCTTGCTCTTGTTAAAGCACTTCAAGGTGAAGACGTGATTGAGTACGCTTACGTTGAAGGCGACGGTGAGCACGCACCATTCTTCGCTCAGCCAGTGAAGCTAGGTAAAGAAGGTGTTGAAGAAGTACTAAGCTACGGTGAACTAAGTGACTTTGAAAAGTCTGCACTAGATGGCATGCTAGAAACACTGAATGGTGATATCCAAACAGGTGTTGATTTCGTTAAGTAATCAAACCTAAGCTGAATTTGAGAGCCGACTTTTCTAAGTCGGCTTTTTTGATCCTTTTTGCCCATCGAGATGTACACTTAATGAGAGGCAATAGATTCTAGCCAAGGAGTGCACAATGGAGATAAGTCAAATCGAGAAAGGCATGCTGGTTGAGTGTCAGCAAGGGATTGGAACTGTTCTTGAAGTCGATCAGGAACATGGAGCCGTGGTGATTGAAGAGCGTAATTCTCACCAAAAATTCGAGGTAGATATCAAGGATTTGATGGAAGACCCTCAACTTCATCAAGGGTGCGACAAGTACTACTAGTGTCGAAAGCACCAACAAAAAAGCGAGCTAATCAGCTCGCTTTTTCAATCTTTAGCGAAAGATTATTTGCGTACTGCAATCGCTTCGATTTCGATACCCACATCTTTAGGTAGACGAGCGACTTCAACACATGAACGTGCTGGGTAGTTTGCTACATTGTGCTCATCAAAGAACTTGCCGTAAACTTCGTTTACGGTACCGAAGTCGTTTAGGTCTTTAACGAAAACCGTCATTTTTACGATATCTGTAACAGACAGGCCAGACGCTTCTACGACTGCTTTCACGTTGTCTAGAGATTGACGTGCTTGCTCTGCGATATCTGCAGATACTTCACCAGTAGCTGGGTTTACTGGGATTTGGCCAGAAGTCAGAACCATGTTGCCTAGGTCAACACCTTGTACGTATGGGCCGATTGCTGCTGGAGCTGATTCTGTGTGAAGTACTTTAGTCATTATTATGTTCCATCTATTAAGGGGTGAACAGAATTTAGGGGATTCAGTGTGCCGCGAAATAGCGGTTGGGTAAAGTAAAAATCCTCGCCCAAATCGAGCGAGGAGAATTAATTTATGCTTATTGAGTAACCCGAGTCGGTTTAACGCTCAGTGACGATTTCACGTGAGAAGACTTTCTCGCAGTATTTACATTTCAAACGAATATCTTCTTTCTTCTCAAACACTTTAAAGCTGCTTTCTACCGGCTCACCGTGAGTAATACAGTTAGTGTTTGGGCATTCAAACACGTTGTTGACTTGCTCTGGTAACTCAAGAGGCAGTTTCTTTACCACTTGGTAGTCTTCGATCTGATTGACTGTTGCATGCGGGGCATACAAGGCTAGTTTGCTTGCTTGCTCTTCGCTAATAAACACGTTTTCAATCTTAAGTAGATCTTTGTGCCCCAGTGCTGATGAAGGCAGGTTCAAACCAACAGTGACACGCTGCTGCGACTTATGCATTGAAAACAGCTTAAGCACCTTGATACCAATCTGTGCAGGGATGTGGTCGATAACAGTACCGTTTTTAATTGCTTCAACCTGCAATTGAGTTTCTTTAGCCATGGTGATTACCTCATTACAGTGTTTCGTTTAAGACAAGGGCGAGTAGAGCTTGACGGGCGTAAACCCCATTCTCTGCTTGTTCAAAGTAGTAAGCGTGTGGTGTTTTATCGACATCAACCGTAATTTCATCAACACGTGGTAGCGGGTGAAGGACTTTCAAGTTCTCACGCGCATCTTTCAGTAGAGCTGCATTTAGAATGTACGCAGACTTAATATGCGCATACTCAGATTCGTCGAAGCGCTCTTTCTGGACGCGAGTCATATACAGCACATCTAGTTGTGGAATCACACTCTCCATGTCCGTGTGCAGGCTGTATTCGATACCTGACTCATCTAGCTCTTCGCAGATGTAATCTGGCATTGCGAGTGCTTCTGGCGCGATAAAGAAAAAGCGAACATTACTAAATTTCGCCAGTGCCTGAGTCAGAGAGTGAACGGTGCGGCCATATTTCAGGTCACCAACGAAAGCAACATTGAGGTTATCAAGACGACCTTGCGTTTCAGCGATAGAGAACAAGTCGAGTAGCGTTTGGGTTGGATGCTGGTTAGCGCCATCGCCACCATTGATTACTGGAACACCATTAGAGAACTCAGAAGCCAATCGCGCAGCACCTTCTTGAGGGTGGCGCATTACAAATGCATCAACATAAGAAGAGATTACTTGTACTGAGTCTGCAAGCGTTTCTCCTTTCTTAGCCAGAGAAGTGTTGCCGCCGTTATCAAAGCCAATCACATCACCACCGATTCGCTGAATAGCGGTTTCGAAAGATAAACGGGTGCGGGTAGATGGCTCAAAAAAGCAGCTTGCAACGACTTTGTTTTTAATCAGCTCTGGCTGCGGATTTGCTTTTAATTCTCCCGCCGTTTTGACAATCAATTCCAGCTCTTCACGAGAAAGCTCAGGAATTGAGATAATATGCTTGTTATAAAGCGTGTTTGTCATAATCATCTTCCCAGTCATGAATTTTAGGCACAAAAAAGCCCCCCATTACGGGAGGCTTTAGAAATCGGTGGAAATAGAAAACAACAGTCCAGATAAGCACGTTGGCTTACCCAATGTAAGACGCTTTGTAGAGCACGAATTACGTGGCATTGTTTTTACTACCTCCAGACAAATTGCCGAGCATTATACGCTGAAGATTTGTTAACGCAAGCGATTACATCGAGGGTTTTAGTGTCGTTTAGTCCCGCCTCTTAAGCACCAAGTGTGGCAACCATCACAGCTTTAATCGTATGCATGCGATTCTCTGCCTCGTCGAAAACAATGGAGTGTTCTGACTCAAATACCTCTTCGCTAACTTCTAAGCCATTCATGCCATATTTATCCGCGACTTGTTTACCTATTACGGTCTCGTCATTGTGGAAGGCTGGTAAGCAATGCATGAACTTAACCTGTGGGTTACCTGTCTTTGCAATCACATCCATGTTGACCTGATACGGTGTCATTTTGGCGACACGTTCATCCCAGGCTTCCGGCGCTTCGCCCATTGAGACCCAAACATCGGTATAGAGGTAATCACAACCTTTGACGCCTTCTTCGACATTTTCAGTAAGGGTGATTTTGGCGCCAGTGTGCTGTGCAATCTGTTGACAGGTGGTAACCAATTCTTGTTCTGGCCAAAAATCTTTTGGTGCGACTAGGCGAATGTCCATTCCCATCTTAGCTGCACCGACTAACAAGGAATTACCCATGTTATTGCGCGCATCACCTAAGTAGGCGAATTTAATCTCATGCAGTTGCTTGCCACGACCGTGTTCCAGCATAGTGAGGAAGTCCGCTAGGATCTGGGTTGGGTGGAATTCGTCGGTGAGGCCATTCCATACGGGTACGCCTGCATGAGCGCCAAGTTCTTCAACGATTGGCTGGCCGAAGCCGCGATACTCTATTCCATCGTACATACGACCTAAAACACGCGCAGTATCTTTCATTGACTCTTTATGTCCGATCTGAGAACCCGATGGGCCGATATAAGAGACCTGTGCTCCTTGATCAAATGCCGCGACCTCAAAAGCACAGCGCGTACGTGTAGAGGCTTTCTCGAAGATCAAAGCGATGTTTTTGCCGACCAGTTTTTTTTGCTCAGTCCCAGCGTATTTGGCCTTTTTTAAGTCAGCCGATAGATCGAGTAAAAACTGGATCTCTTTAGGGGAGAAATCGAGTAGCTTAAGGAAGTTTCGGTTACGTAGATTAAAGGCCATGCTCCAGTCCTTGAATGTTCATTCATTATAATGGCTTTAGTTAATCATATTTAACCACTGTTTGTGAATAATTATTTTAATAAAGTGCCGAGATATGAATTATATCTCGGCAAATGTGACTATAAATTCTCTTCGGCAAACTCTGCTAAGCGACTGCGAACTACACCGTTAAGGTGAATGTTGGCACTGCCTTCAAAGTTTTTGAAGCGTTCGACCATGTAAGTCAGACCCGATGTCACAGGGGTTAGGTAATGTGAATCTATCTGAGCCAAGTTACCTGAACAGACGATCTTGGTGCCTTCACCACAGCGAGTGATGATGGTTTTGATCTGTGATGCAGTCAGGTTTTGACATTCATCGAGCAGAACAAAGGCATTTTGGATCGAGCGCCCGCGCATAAAGTTGATCGACTTAAACTGAATATTGGCTTTATCGCAAATATATTTAAGTGAGCCTTCAGTACAATGATCATTCTTATGTAGCGCCTCTAAGGTATCGGTCACCGCCGCCAACCAAGGCATCATTTTTTCCTCTTCACTGCCGGGTAAGAAACCTATCGCTTCACCAATATCTGGCGTGTTGCGGGTAACAATGATCTTATCAAAGACGCCTTTCTCTATGGTTTGCTCTAGGGCAGAAGCCATAGCCAGTAGGGTCTTACCACTACCAGCGGCGCCAGTTAATATCACCAGGTCGATATCGGGATCGAGCAGAGCATCCAGAGCCATACCTTGGTAGATATTTTTTGGTGTGATATCCCAAGCACGGCGATGCATCATACGCTCACGGCTAAGATCCTTGATGGTGATTTTATCCGCTTCGATCTCTTCAACCCGTCCGGCAAAATCACTCTCTTCATCTATGACATATTGATTGATATAAGTGGGCTCGAACGGGTCTCTATCTAAGGTGTGATAAGTTCGGCCTGCCAGATTCTTGCTCTCTACATTCTGAATGTTGCTCCAGAACTCACCTTCGATCTGTTGAAAGCCCTTGGTGAGATACTGAACATCATCAATCAATTGGTCGGTACGATAATCTTCAACAAAACGAACCCCTGCTCCTTTGGCGCGCAGGCGCATATTGATGTCTTTGGTGACCAAAATGACTTCACGGGGAGCGCGTTTATTTTGTAGGTATAGCACTCCGTTAAGAATGCGATTGTCACCGGCTTTATCCGCAAAGGCTTTAACGGTTTCTTGCAGTTCAAAGTCAGCCAAAATCGCGATATGACCTGTGGCCTCTTTATCTTTGTTGATAGGAATGCCTTCCGAAATCTCGTCTGGCGTGGCGTCTTTAAACATGGCTTCGAGTGCTCGTATTGCCACTCGGGCATCACGAGCAACGTCGCGTTTACTGTCTTTAATCCTGTCGAGCTCTTCGAGGACAGTCATCGGGATGACTACATCGTGTTCTTGAAATGAGTAGATGGCTAGTGGTTCGTGTAGCAGAATATTGGTGTCTAGGACAAAAAGCTTCCGGTCTGTGTCACCCATAAGCGTCTCCTTGCCGCGCTGCGGCTTGCTTACCCCTCATGCATGTGCATGAAGTGGTCTACCTGCGGTTGCTTGCAGTAATGTAGCCTGGCAATCAGAGTACGCTGATGGTTTGACTACAAAAACTGCAAACCCGTGTTGATCGTCATCCTATCAAATGCATCACTCGTGCCAGCCAGAAACTTGACGCTAAATGATGCACTTTCATCAATAAGTATAAGCACGTTTTTCAACACTCTTGTTTAGAAGTGCCACTGATTTCTTACACTTTGATGTCATCCTCATGTTGGACAAAAAATTGTTGGTTTTTGAGGCCTTTGTACGTGACCAATGTCACAGCTTCGAGTAAGATTAGCGACCTTTTTCCACGCAACGGCTGACACCTTTGTTTCCTCGTCAGTTGCCTTTCAAGTTGCGTAAGAGTTACTAAAATAAATAGACCCATTTTTGAATTAATAGATGAGGTAGTCGATTCATGACATTTGCTTTGGGCCAGCGCTGGATCAGCGATACGGAAAGCGACCTAGGTTTGGGAACCGTTGTAGCATTGGATGCTCGTACTGTGACACTAATGTTTGCAGCTTCTGAAGAGAACCGAGTTTACGCTCGAAATGAGGCGCCCGTAACCAGAGTAACCTTTAATGTTGGCGATGTAATTGATAGCCAGGAAGGATGGTCTCTTAAAGTTGAGCAAGTGGTCGAAGACCAAGGGCTATTTAGCTATGTTGGTGTACGCGAAGACAGCGCTGAAGAAGGTGTAATTCTGCGTGAAATTATGCTGAGTAACCAGATTCGTTTTAACAAGCCACAAGATAAGTTGTATGCAGGTCAGATCGACCGTATGGATAACTTTGTGCTTCGTTATCGTGCATTGATGAACCAATATGAACAGCACAGAAGCCCAATGCGTGGCTTGTGTGGTATGCGTGCTGGCTTAATTCCTCATCAGCTTTATATTGCTCATGAAGTCGGTCGCCGCCATGCACCTCGCGTCCTACTAGCCGACGAAGTAGGTCTAGGTAAAACCATCGAAGCGGGGATGATCATTCACCAGCAAGTGCTGGCAGGTCGTGCCGAGCGTATCCTAATTGTGGTACCAGAAACACTACAGCACCAGTGGTTGGTAGAGATGATGCGTCGTTTTAATCTGCATTTCTCTATCTTTGATGAAGAACGCTGTATCGAAGCATTTGCCGACTCTGACAACCCTTTTGATACTCAGCAATATGTGCTGTGTTCCCTTGATTTCTTACGTAAGAGCCGCAAGCGTTTTGAGCAAGCTTTAGAAGGTGAGTGGGATCTCCTTGTCGTAGATGAAGCTCATCACCTTGAATGGAGCCCGGAACAGCCTAGTCGTGAATACCAAGTGGTTGAAGGATTAGCTGAGCGTACTCCAGGAGTTTTACTGCTAACCGCAACACCAGAGCAGCTAGGCCGTGAAAGTCACTTTGCCCGTTTGCGTCTATTAGACTCAGATCGTTTCTTTGATTATCAAGAGTTTGTCAAAGAAGAAGAGCAATACGCACCAGTTGCCGATTCAGTGAGCGCCTTGTTCTCAGGCCAATCACTAGAGAATGAAGCAAAGAACCAAATTACAGAATTGCTTTCAGAACAGGATGTCGAGCCACTGTTTCGCATCATCGAAAGCGACTCAGATGAAGAAGCTAAAGCGGCCGCGCGTCAGGAATTGATCGACAATCTGATGGATCGTCACGGCACAGGTCGTGTTCTGTTTAGGAACACACGTGCGGCAATCAAAGGGTTCCCGCAGCGTAACGTTCATCTACTTCCAATGCCAATCCCACAGCAGTACACCACCTCTATGCGTGTATCTGGTATGATTGGTGGCAAGATTAGTCCTGAAGCTCGCGCGTTGAAGAATCTCTACCCAGAGGAGATCTTCCAAGAGTTCGAAGGCGATGATGCAAGCTGGTGGCAGTTTGATAGTCGTGTGAACTGGCTGCTAGAGAAGATTAAAGAGAAGCGTAGCGAAAAAATCTTGGTGATCGCTTCTCGCGCAAGTACCGCGTTGCAGCTTGAACAAGCATTACGTGAACGTGAAGGTATTCGAGCGACAGTTTTCCACGAAGGGATGTCGATTCTTGAGCGCGATAAAGCCGCGGCTTACTTCGCACAAGAAGAAGGTGGTGCACAGGTTCTTATCTGTAGTGAAATCGGTTCAGAAGGTCGTAACTTCCAGTTTGCTAACCAACTGGTGATGTTCGATTTACCTTTTAACCCTGACTTGCTTGAGCAACGTATTGGTCGTCTAGACCGTATTGGTCAGAACCGCGATATTGATATCCATGTGCCTTACTTAGAAGGGACGTCGCAGGCTATTTTGGCGCGTTGGTTCGAAGAGGGGCTCAATGCGTTTGCGGAAACATGCCCGACGGGACGTACCGTTTACGACAAGTACTCTGAGCGTTTAATTGAGATGCTGGCATCCGGTGATACCAGTGATCTTAATGAAGTTATTGCAGAATCTGCGGCGCTGAATAAAGAACTTAAAGCGCAACTTGAGCAAGGTCGTGACCGTCTGCTTGAGATGCACTCGAATGGCGGCGAAAAAGCGCAAGCGATTGTCAATAAGATTGCAGCGACGGATGGTGATACTAACCTAGTTACTTTTGCTTTAAGCCTGTTTGATACGATTGGCTTAGACCAAGATGACAAAGGTGAGAACGCGCTCGTTGTAACGCCATCTGAGCATATGCTAGTGCCAAGCTACCCTGGCTTACCGTACGAAGGTGCAACCATTACCTTTGACCGCGAAACAGCACTATCGCGTGAAGATATGAACTTCATCAGCTGGGAGCACCCGATGATTCAGGGTGGCATCGACTTACTGATGAGTGAAGGTGTGGGCACGACGGCGGTTTCTTTACTTAAGAATAAAGCACTGCCTGTTGGTACCATGTTGTTAGAGCTTGTCTACAAAGTCGATGCTCAGGCGCCTAAGCGCAGTGGTATTAGTCGTTTCTTACCGACAACACCTATCCGCATTATGCTTGATGGTAAAGGTAATGACTTATCCTCACAGGTTGAGTTCGAGAGCTTCAACCGTCAGCTAAGCCCAGTGGGTCGTCATATCGCAACTAAGCTAGTCGCTTCGGTTCAGGCACAGGTCCACCAATTGGTTGAAGCTGGCGAAAAGCTGATTGTTGAAAAAGTTGATGCGATCCGTAATCAGGCTCAGCAAGAGATGCAAGCGAGCTTGAACAGTGAGCTAGAACGTCTACAAGCTTTGAAAGCGGTTAACCCAAACATTCGTGACGAAGAGATAGAAGCGATTGATGGGCAAATCAAAGAGCTTACGGGCTACATCGGCCAAGCTCAGTATCAGTTGGATTCGTTACGTATGATAGTTGTTAGTCATAATTAGTGATTAGACAGTAAGCATGTATTAAACCCAGCATTCAGCTGGGTTTTTATTGGATAGATATTATGTCAATGACTGAATACAACCCACCTCAAGAGCCTTGGGTTGATGTGGTATTTGAAGATGAGCATATCTTGGTGGCTAATAAACCATCGGGGCTTTTGTCTGTGCCGGGTCGTTTAGCAGAGCATTACGATAGTTTGTGGTCGCGCTTAGTTGAACTCTACCCTGAGATCCAAGTGGTACATCGCCTCGATATGGATACATCGGGTTTGATGTTGTTGGCTAAACATAAACAAGCGGAACGCTCGCTTAAGAAGCAGTTTCAATATCGCTTGACGCATAAAGTGTACTACGCGCGTGTCTGGGGTCATGTTGAGCAGCCTGAGGGAGAGGTTGACCTGCCTTTGATCTGCGACTGGGAAAACCGCCCAAGGCAGAAAGTTTGCTTTGAACACGGCAAGCCTTCAAAAACTTTATATCAGGTGGTCAAACACGAAGAGAAAACTACGATTGTTAGGCTGCTACCGATTACGGGTCGATCTCATCAACTTCGGGTACATATGCAGGCGTTGGGCTACCCGATCGTCGGTGATGAGTTTTACTCACAAGGAGAGGCCTTTAAGTTTTCTTCGCGCTTAGAACTTCATGCCGCTGAACTTAGTTTTTATCATCCTGAAACTGAGTTATTGCAAACTCGCTTTGTACCGTGTGATTTCTATCTTGAAGCAGAAGCGATGATCTTTAACTATTTTTCACTTGTGCGAGAATTACCAGACTATAAATTGCTGCCACGCCCATAATAATTCAAGGATAGATTCGGCAGCGCAAGGAGATCTTATGTCGCTGCCTACTGTTGTTTTTCTGGATCGTGCTACGATCCCAACTCAAATTGAATTGCCTCACCTACCTTTCGATCATCAGTGGATCGAGTATGATTTCACTGCACCAGAATTAGTTGTCGAGAGAGCCAAAGATGCCCAGATCGTCATTACTAATAAAGTCGTTTTGGATCGAGATGTCTTAGTTCAGTTACCTAACCTAAAGCTTGTCGCTATCTCGGCTACAGGTTTCAACAATGTTGATACGCTTTGCTGTAAAGAGCGCGGGATCGCGGTGACTAATGTTCAAGGTTATGCGACACAATCCGTTCCAGAGCATGTCATCGCAATGATGTTCGCGTTAAAGCGCAACTTAAAAGGCTATCACAACGATATCGCTGCCGGAGAGTGGCAGCGCAACAAGCAGTTTTGCTTTTTTACTCACCCAATCAGCGATACGGTGGGCTCGACTATGGGTGTAATTGGCGGCGGTGAGTTAGGCCAAGCAACAGCAGCCTTAGCTAAGGCTTTGGGCATGTATGTATTGTTTGCTGAGCATAAAGGAGCGAAGGCGTGTCGTGAGGGCTATTTACCTTTCGAGCAGGTGTTAGCTGTTTCTGATGTCCTGACATTGCACTGTCCATTGAACGAGCAGACAAAACACCTTATTGGTCGCCAAGAACTATCCTCAATGAAACCTTCAAGTATTGTCATCAATACCGGACGTGGTGGCTTGGTCGATGAAGAAGCTCTAATTGATGCACTTAAGCATGGCGTGATAAGAGGCGCAGGGTTTGATGTGTTTACCGATGAGCCTGCGGATGAGTCCAACTCTTTGATTGCTAACATGCATCTACCGAATTTACTTCTTACCCCGCATGTTGCGTGGGGTAGTGACTCATCGATTCAAAAGCTTGCCGATATTCTGATTGATAATATTGTTGCCTTTATTGAGGGCAGAGAGCAAAACCGCGTAGTCTAGTTCTCTAGTTCTCTAGTTCTCTAGTTCTCCCTTAGCGGCTTTTAACTCTGTTAAGCCCTGATTAAATATCTCCATTAATGCCATCGCTTCGGGGTGAGCTTTGGAAAACATTAAATAGCTGTCATTGGTCAGGAAAGGTTTTGGGTTATAGGTGATCAACTGCTGTGTTTCTATCGGCAGTTTACTTAGTGAGAACATGCCAATATGTTTCTCTTCTGGGACAAGTTCAACTCGACGATATTTAAGCAGTTGAAAGGCTTTGGTTGGGCTTTCAACTCGATTCATTTTGATGGATTGGCTCTCTAGCAACTGATCGAGCTCAGCGCCATAACTGTAGCCCAGTCCGCCTCCAAGCAGCTTTCCTTCTAAGTCAGCCAAAGTTTGCCAATCGAAAGGCTTTTCGCGCAGATGAAAAAAGACAAACTGCTCTTGGGCTACAGGATCGCTGTACATGAAAAATTCGGTACGCTCTTCGGCATACATCCAAACTGCAGTCGCGACGTACTCACCTTCGCTCGCCTTTTTGTAAGCTCTTTTCCAAGGGTAAAAGTGGAACTCAACCTGGTAGCCCTTATTGGCAAAAACTTGCTGGATGGTTTCACCAACATAACCGTAGTTTTCAAGCTTCTCGCCGATAAAGGGAGCCCAGTTACCAGCCGCAATTTTGATGACTTTAGGAGGTTCATTTGCAAACGAAAAGGGAGAGAGCAACAGAAGCAGAGCGCTTGATAATAGCAAGTAGTACGGCATATAGGCTCCTGCTTTATTCGTCCTCTATTAAAGTTAGAAGATAATTTACCAGTGACCAAGCCAAGGTTCAAAAACATCCCGACTCTTAAGGAAACAAAAAAGGCCAGTCATGATGACTGGCCTTTGTATCTTTTAAGCGTTTATTTGCTTATCTTAAAGCGCAGCAATTGTCGCTTTCTGCTCTTCAAGCTTGGCTAGTGTTTCTTGGTAACCCACTAGTTTTTCACGCTCTTTCGCGATAACCGCTTCAGGTGCTTTAGCAACGAAACCTTCGTTACCTAGTTTACCTTCGATACGCTTGATTTCGCCGTGCGTTTTTTGCACTTCTTTATCAAGACGAGCAAGTTCTGCATCTTTGTCGATAAGACCTGCCATAGGGATCATCAGTTCAGATTGACCCACTAGCTTAGTCGCACACGCAGGAGTTTCAGCATCTTGAGCTAGCACTGTTAGGCTATCTAGCTTAGCAAGAGAGTTCAGAACAACTTTGTTTGCTTCGATACGTGCAGCGTCTTTCTCGTTCGCAACCTTGATCATTACTTCTAGACCTTTGCTAGGTGCAATGTCGTACTCTGCACGTAGGTTACGGATAGCCGTGATGAAAGTCTTAACCCACTCGATGTCTTCTACGATCTCAGCGTTGAAGTTCTCTTCATTAAACTGAGGAAGCGCTTGAGTCATGATAGTGTCGCCTTCAACACCGTCTACTAGCGGCTTAACGCTCTGCCAGATAGATTCAGTGATGTAAGGTAGCACTGGGTGAGCAAGACGTAGCGTCTTCTCTAGCACAGTGATCAGCATGTAGCGAGTCGCTTGTTGCTGAGCTTCTGTACCTTTCCAAAGAACGGGTTTAGTTAGCTCTAGGTACCAGTCACAGAATTGGTTCCAGATGAATTCGTAAAGCGTGTTCGCTGCCATGTCTAGACGGTAATTGTCTAGGTGAGCGTTAAACTCTTTCGCTGCTAGTTCAAACTGAGACTCGATCCATTTGTCCGCTAGAGAGAATTCCATGTTTGCACGGTCTTCAGCTGATAGTGACATGCCACAATCGTGCTCTTCTGTATTCATTAGTACGTAACGGCTTGCGTTCCATAGCTTGTTACAGAAGTTACGGTAACCTTCAAGACGCTTCATATCCCAGTTAATGTCACGGCCAGTAGAAGCCATAGCAGCAAGAGTAAAACGCAGTGCGTCAGTACCGTATGGTTCGATACCGTTCTCGAAAGTCTTACGAGTGTTCTTCTCGATCTTCTTCGCTAGCTGAGGCTGCATCATGTTGCCACAACGCTTCTCTACTAGAGACTCAAGGTCGATACCATCGATCATGTCGATCGGGTCAAGAACGTTACCTTTCGATTTAGACATCTTGTCGCCGTTTTCGTCACGGATTAGACCCGTTACGTAAACAGTCTTAAATGGTACTTGCGACTTACCGTTTTCATCTTTGTTGAAGTGCATGGTCATCATGATCATACGTGCAACCCAGAAGAAGATGATGTCGAAGCCCGTTACTAGAACGTCTGAAGGGTGGAATGTCTTCAGGTCTTCAGTTTGCTCAGGCCAGCCTTGAGTACCGAAAGTCCAAAGAGCAGAAGAGAACCATGTATCGAGTACGTCGTCGTCTTGGCGTAGAACTACAACCGGTGCAAGGTTGTTGTTTGCACGTACTTCTTCTTCAGTACGGCCTACGTATACATTGCCATCGTTGTCATACCATGCAGGGATACGGTGACCCCACCAAAGCTGACGAGAAATACACCAGTCTTGAATGTCACGCATCCAAGAGAAGTACATGTTTTCGTACTGCTTAGGAACGAATTGGATTTCACCATCTTCAACTGCTTTAACTGCAGGCTCTGCAAGAGGTGCAGCGCGTACGTACCACTGGTCAGTTAGCATTGGCTCGATAACAACGCCACCACGGTCGCCGTAAGGAACTGTTAGATCGTGATCTTTGATCTCGTCTAGTAGACCAAGCTCTTCAAATTCCGCAACGATCGCTTTACGTGCAGCAAAGCGCTCCATGCCGTGGTACTTCGCAGGCAGTTCTGTAGAGTAAACATCGCTAGCTTCACCATTAGTAGTGAAGACTTCAGCCGCATCACGGATGTCTGCGTTGAAAGTTAGGATGTTGATCATTGGTAGCTGGTGGCGCTTACCAACTTCGTAGTCATTGAAGTCGTGCGCAGGCGTGATCTTCACACAACCTGTGCCTTTTTCCATGTCTGCGTGCTCATCGCCTACGATAGGGATCAGACGGTTAACGACAGGAAGTAGGATCTCTTTACCGATAAGATCTTTGTAACGTGGGTCTTCTGGGTTAACAGCGACACCAGTATCACCAAGCATGGTTTCAGGACGTGTTGTCGCAACAACAATGTAGTCTTTACCTTCCGCTGTTTTCACACCATTTGCTAGTGGGTAGCGGAAGTGCCACATGTGACCTTTTTTGTCTTTGTTTTCAACTTCAAGATCAGAAATCGCTGTGTGCAGTTTAGGATCCCAGTTTACTAGACGCTTACCACGATAGATTAAGTCTTCTTCGTACAGGCGAACAAATACTTCTTGAACAGCGTTTGATAGGCCATCATCCATAGTGAAACGCTCGCGGTCCCAGTCTACAGATGCGCCTAGGCGACGAAGCTGCTTAGTGATTGTGCCACCAGATTCGTTCTTCCATTCCCAGATTTTGTCGATGAAAGCATCACGACCGTAATCGTGTTTAGTCTTGCCTTCTTCAGCCGCGATCTTACGCTCAACAACCATCTGAGTTGCGATACCAGCGTGGTCAGTACCTACTTGCCAAAGGGTGTTTTTGCCCTTCATACGTTCAGCACGGATCAGAGTATCCATGATGGTGTCTTGGAACGCGTGGCCCATGTGTAGGCTACCAGTGACGTTCGGTGGCGGGATCATGATGCTGTATGATTCTTTCGTCGTGTCACCGTGTGGCTTAAAGTAGCCTTTCTCTTCCCAAGCTTGGTATAAAGCTTGTTCAATTGAAGTTGGGTTGTATGTCTTTTCCATAGTACTCATTTACTGGATACGTTGATGGTAATCGTAGTCAATCATTATAAGTGAACTCTCTAAGTGGAGAGCTTAACTATAAAGATTGACCGGTTGCATATTTTGTTGCTGCTAGCTGTGTGCGATCTCGATCGTTTGTAGCTGATAGCCCGCTTGGCGGTAGATTTTATATCTTTCTCGCGCCAGTTGCTTGGCTTTTTCTTCGCAAGGGACGAAGTCTACCACCTCAGCAAACTTGTTCGCAAAGGTTGTCTCATTTTCCGCCAAATTTATTACCAGTTGTCGGTTCCAAGAAGGTTTAACCCCTTGGTAGCCAATCTCGATGTTGGTGCCGTATCTTGGCCCTTCACCGACTAGATTATGGGCAACAAATTGTTTGGCATCGACTTGCCAGAAAAATTCAGCGATTTGTTCAGCGTGAGATTTATCGTTGCAATTGAGATGAACCTTAGCACCTTGCTTGGCGAAATGATGTGCAAGAAACAATACATATAAACCAAACCCCTGAGCTTCGGCCTGAGGAGAGTCTGGATTGATAATGTAAAAGGTTGCATTTGCCATAGCAGTTCGCCTTTAGTCGAAACAACAGGACTAGAAGATACAAAAAAGGGCCTTGCGGCCCTTTTAAGATTTTGAGGATTATTCCTCTGTCTCTTGGCCACTGCGGTTAAGCAGGAATTGGACAAGCATTGAGACTGGACGGCCTGTTGAGCCTTTCGCTGCACCTGATTTCCACGCAGTACCTGCGATATCAACGTGCGCCCAGTGGTATTTCTTCGCAAACTTAGATAGGAAGCAACCCGCAGTGATAGTACCGCCAGGACGACCACCAATGTTTGCCATATCAGCAAATGGGCTCTTAAGTTGCTCGTGGTACTCGTCTGCCATAGGTAGACGCCATGCGCGGTCACTTGCTTGCTCAGAAGCGTTCACTAGCTCGTGAGACAGTGGGTTGTGGTTAGAGATAACACCACTGATATGGTGACCTAGTGCGATAACACAAGCACCCGTTAGCGTTGCAACGTCTACAACACACTCTGGCTCGTAGCGTTCTACGTAAGTCAGCGCGTCACACAATACTAGGCGACCTTCAGCATCAGTGTTGAGTACTTCAACGGTTTGGCCTGACATCGTAGTTAGAATGTCACCTGGACGGTAAGCGTTGCTACCCGGCATGTTTTCACAGCCAGCAAGAACAGCAACCACATTGATTGGTAGGTTCAGTTTTGCCAGTGCTTTCATTGTACCGAATACTGATGCCGCACCACACATGTCGTACTTCATCTCATCCATACCTTCACCAGGTTTTAGTGAGATGCCGCCTGAATCGAAAGTAAGACCTTTACCAACAAGGACAATTGGTTTCGCTTCTGGATCTGGGTTGCCCTTGTACTCCATGATAGACATCATAGATTCATTCTTAGAGCCACGACCTACCGCTAGGTATGAAGTCATGCCCAGTTTTTCCATCTCTTGCTCACCAATGATCTTGGTTGTGACTGTCTCGTAGTCGTCAGCTAGGCGACGTGCTTGAGAAGCAAGGTAAGCAGGGTTAGCGATGTTTGGTGGCATGTTGCCAAGATCTTTTGATGCTTTAACGCCAGAAGAGATAGCAAGACCGTGTGCGATCGCTTTCTCACCTAGATTTAGCTCACGACGTGTAGGTACGTTAAATACCAGTTTACGTAGTGGTCGACGAGTTTCTGGCTTTTGGCTCTTGAACTGATCGAAGGTGTATAGACCATCTTTTGTTGCTTCAACCGCTTGACGAACTTTCCAGTATGTATCGCGGCCTTTAACGTGAAGTTCTGTTAGGAAACATACCGCTTCCATTGAACCTGTTTCGTTAAGTGTGTTGATGGTCTTTTGGATGATCTCTTTGTATTGACGCTCACCCAGTTCACGCTCTTTACCACAACCAACCAGTAAAACGCGCTCAGACAGTACACCTGGTACTTGATGAAGCAGTAGCATCTGCCCCGGTTTTCCTTCTAGGTCACCACGGCGAAGTAGTGAACTAATATAGCCATCGCTGATCTTATCTAGCTGCTCGGCAACTGGAGAAAGGCGACGTGGCTCGAACACGCCCACAACGATACATGCGCTGCGTTGTTTCTCTGGACTGCCACTTTTTACACTGAACTCCATGCGTACTCCTACATCCTGAAGACAAATAGAACTAAATGTTAGATAATGCCGTCTTACTTGTTGATTCCTTACTCGGAACTATTCTTAAATAAGCGCATTAACAGTTAGCCAAAAATTTAAAAATAAAAGGTTCAACGGGAAATTATAGTGATTCAATTAAAAAAACAAGTTTTGTATAGGTAATTTCAGCGTGATTATTGTTAGATATTTGATCCGCGAGACACTCAAAAGCCAATTAGCGATATTTTTTATCCTGTTTTTAGTGTTCCTTAGCCAAAAATTGATCAAAGTTTTGGCCGATGCGTCGGATGGTGATATTCCCGCCAGCTTGGTCATGCACTATGTTGCTTTAAGCATGCCTTCAATGGGACTTTTGATGTTGCCGTTGAGTCTTTTCTTAGGGATCTTGCTCACTTTTGGCCGTTTATACGCAGAAAGTGAAATTACCGTGATGAATGCGACGGGGATTGGTAATAAGTTCTTGATCCGCGCAGCTTTATACTTAGCCGTTATTACCGGTGCGATTGCGGGTTTTAACTCTTTTGTTTTCGCCCCATATAGCCAAGACCAGCTGGTTAAGCTGCAAGAAGAAACGGCGGCAGAAAACAGTGTCGATTTGCTGAAGAAAGGCCACTTCCAAGGCACGCCAGATGGCTCTTCAGTGGTTTTCATTGATGATATTGATGGCAAGAAACTCAAGCACGTGTTTGTTGCCCAGATGCGTCCGCGTGACTCCATTCTTCCGAGCGTCTCTTTTTCTCAATCAGGAGAAGTGAAAGAGCTCAGTGACGGGCGACAAGTTATTCGTATGTACGATGGTGTCCGTTACGAGGGTGTTCCTACACGCGTTGATTACATGGTGACGGATTTCGATCAGTATGAAGGTCTGATTGGTCAGCGTGACGTTAAGCCTCAAGGTCGTGACTGGGAAGCGATTCCTACTCTTGAATTGATGAAGAATCCAGATCCTCGCGCACAAGCAGAAGTTCAATGGCGTATCTCATTGGTTGTTTGTATTCCACTACTGACTATGTTGGTTGTCCCTCTTTCTGCGGTTAACCCACGTCAGGGGCGCTTTGCTAAAATGGGACCGGCTATTTTAATCTATCTGGCTTACTTCTTGGCGATTAGTGCCACTAAGTCAGCGATTGAAGATGGTTCTATTCCTACTTTCGTTGGTATGTGGCCAATAAATGCTGCGCTACTCTTGACCGCGATTGGTATTAACTCGATGGACAGCATTCCTGTTCGCCGCTTCAAAGACAAATTAAGACAAAGAAAAAAGGCAGCGTAAGTCGTGTTTAAGATTCTCGATCTCTACATAGGTAGAACCATTATTGCCACTTCATCTTTGGTATTGGCAACCTTTGTCGGCCTTTCTGCGATCATCAAATATGTAGAGCAGTTGCGTAAAGTTGGTGAGGGGACATACGACCTTTTGCAAGCCTTGCTGTATGTTTTGCTCAGTATTCCACGTGATATTGAAATGTTCTTTCCAATGGCGGCATTGCTTGGTGCTCTGATTGGTCTTGGTATGTTGGCCTCAAGTTCTGAGCTAGTGGTTATGCAGGCGGCGGGTTTTTCGAAACTCGACATTGGCTTATCGGTGCTGAAAACCGCTGTGCCCCTGATGATAATGGTTACTTTGCTTGGTCAATGGGGTGCGCCTCAAGCGCAAAAAGCGGCGCGTGATTTGCGTGCCTTTGCCACTTCAGGTGGCGCGCTAATGTCAGTACGAACCGGGGTTTGGGCACGCGACGCCAATGACTTTATTTTTATCGGTAAGGTTGAGGACAGCAAAATTTATGGCATGAACATGTGGCGCTACGACGATGACAAGCGTTTGGAAAGCGTCGTTTATGCCGCGGAAGTAGAGTATGTATCAGATAACACTTGGACGATGAAAGACGTTCAGCTAACCGAAATGGTGGACGAGGTAGAAATCTCCAAGCAAAGTCTCGCTGAGTATAGCTGGACGACTTCTCTGGCACCGGACAAGCTAGCGGTAGTAACGGTCAAACCAGAAGAGTTATCTCTAGGTGGTCTGTATGATTATGTCACTTATTTGAAAGCGTCTGAGCAAGATCCATCGCGTTATGAATTGGCCTTCTGGCGTAAAGTGACTCAGCCATTTTCCATTGCGGTGATGATGTTGATGGCTCTGTCATTTATCTTTGGCCCTTTGCGCAGTGTGACAATGGGTGCGCGTATTCTATCGGGTGTGATTGCCGGATTTACTTTCTATATATCGAGTGAATTCTTTGGCCCGCTCAGTTTGGTTTATAACATCCCGCCAGTATTTGGCGCGGTGATGCCAAGTATTGTGTTCTTAACGGTCGCTTTGTTGCTACTGCGTAGGAAGCTCTAAGCTAAGTGTTTTCGTAATAAAGAAACGGCAGCCAATCCAATTGGCTGCCGTTTTTGTTTTCTATGGTATTAGGTCAACAGACCTTAGTTATCACATCAACTTTTTCAGTCGATAAAGTTCTTCTAATGCTTGCCTTGGCGTTAAGTCATCAGGGTCAATCGCAGACAGTGCCTCTTCAACCTCACTTGGCTCTGGAATCAGGCTAAGTTGGTTGGCGATATCTACTGCGCTTGAACGGGGTGCTCCTTCACCTTCTTGGCCTAACTGTTCTAGCTGTGTCAGCTTAGCTCGCGCGTTTTTAATCACACTCTTAGGTACACCAGCCAAGCCCGCTACCGCTAGACCATAAGACTTACTTGCAGCCCCTTCTTGGACCGCGTGCATAAAGGCAATACTGTCGCCATGTTCCACTGCATCTAGGTGGACATTAGCTAAGTGTGGGATCTGATTTGGCAGCTCAGTTAACTCGAAATAATGAGTCGCAAACAGGGTCATTGAGCCTAGCTCTTTAGCTAGCCACTCGGCACTAGCCCAAGCAAGAGACAGCCCGTCATAGGTACTGGTACCGCGACCGATTTCATCCATCAAAACTAAACTATTGGCTGTGGCGTTGTGGAGGATATTTGCTGTCTCCGTCATCTCAACCATAAAGGTCGAGCGACCAGAGGCCAGATCGTCAGAAGCGCCAATACGGGTAAAAATGCGATCAACAGAACCAATTTGAGCGGACTCTGCAGGTACATAAGAACCAATGTGGGCCATCAGCGCAATCAATGCGGTTTGGCGCATGTAAGTCGATTTACCACCCATATTCGGACCAGTAATAATCAACATTTTACGCTGTGGGTTTAGCTCAATAGGGTTGGCAATAAATGGGTCGTCCATTACTTGTTCAACCACTGGGTGACGGCCTGCTTGAATATGAATGCCCACTTCTTTAGTCAAAGTAGGACGACAGTAATCTAGGCTGTCTGCGCGCTCAGCTAAGTTTTGCAATACATCGATCTGCGACACCGCTGAAGCGACGTTTTGCATCTGTTCCAAATGTGGCAATAAGAGATCAAATAGCTCTTCCCAAAGCTGCTTCTCCAGAGCGAGTGCTTTCGACTTAGAGTTAAGCACTTTATCTTCATGCTCTTTGAGCTCTGGGATAATGTAACGCTCAGCATTTTTTAATGTCTGACGGCGGACATAATGCGGAGGAACTAAATGGCTTTGACCACGGCTGACTTGGATAAAGAAACCATGCACGTTGTTGTAGCCCACTTTTAGGCTATCGATACCGTGACGTTCGCGTTCATCCTGCTCCATTTGCTCAAGGTATTCTGTTGCCCCATCCGCTAGCTTACGCCATTCGTCGAGTTCAGCGTTATAGCCTTCAGCAATCACACCACCATCACGAATTACCACAGGTGGGTTATCTTTGATTGCGCGCTCTAGTAGCCCACATACTTCGTCCATTGGCGCAGCGTATTGAGCCAGTTTGGATAAGTATGGGTGAGCCAATGAACTCATCGACTCTGCTAGCTCAGGTAATTGCTGCATGGCAAAACGAAGGCGAGCCATATCACGAGGCCTTGCACTGCGTAGAGCTAAGCGAGCAAGAATACGTTCGATATCCCCGATTTGCTTTAGCACAGGGTGAAGGTCAGCAAATAGTGACACTTCTTTTAATTCAGAAATGGCATCTAAACGATGATTCAGCGTGTCGATGTCGCGCATCGGCTGATGTAGCCAACGTTTGAGCATACGGCTACCCATAGCTGTCGCAGTATGATCTAGCACCTCAGCTAAGGTGTTATCTGTGCCGCCAGCTAGATTGTGAGTAATTTCTAGGTTGCGTCGTGTCGCGGCATCCAAAATGACAGAGTGATCTTGTCTGTCAAAGGTCAACGAGCGAATGTGTGGTAGTGCCGTGCGCTGAGTATCTTTGACATATTGAATCAAACAACCTGCTGCGCAGAGTCCGAGCTTCGCGTGCTCCACTCCGAAGCCCACTAAGTCACGTGTACCAAATTGCTGGTTTAACTGCTGCTTAGCGGTATCAAGTTCAAACTCCCAAACAGGGCGACGACGATTACCGTTGCGCGAAGACATCAGGTGAACAGGTTCAAAATCTTCCGGGAAAAGCAGTTCACGTGGCGAAGTGCGTTGCAACTCTGCCGCCATCGCTTCTTCGCTTTCAGGTTCCATTAATTGGAATCGACCTGACGTGACATCCAAAGTCGCATAGCCGAATTTGCCATCGTGGTAATAGATGGCAGCAATCAGGTTATCTAGTCGTTCCGAGAGCAGTGCCTCGTCGGTGACGGTACCCGGTGTAACAATGCGAACAACAGCGCGCTCAACTGGCCCTTTACTGGTTGCAGGATCGCCAATCTGTTCACAAATAGCGACAGACTCACCAAGTTGAACCAGTTTTGCCAGATAGCCTTCCACGGCATGAAATGGCACACCCGCCATTGGTATAGGTTCGCCGGCAGAAGCGCCTCTCTTAGTCAGAGAAATATCGAGCAATTGAGATGCTCGCTTCGCATCATCGTAGAAAAGCTCATAGAAATCTCCCATCCGATAAAACAGCAAGATATCTGGGTTCTCAGCTTTGAGCTTGAGATATTGCTGCATCATAGGCGTGTGTTTTTGCTTTTCTTTTTCAGGTAACGCTTTCACGGTATAGATCTTTTGTTTATTCCTATTGCGGCTTAGGATACGTGAATAGCCTAAGAGCGAAAAGGTGTAATAAAGGGTTTTAGATATGGAATCACAGCAAAATCTCTCTCAACAGTTAGGTGAGCTGCTAAATCATCATAAATTAGTCATGACCACTGCCGAGTCTTGCACTGGTGGCGGTGTTTCAGCGGCAGTTACCGATATTGCTGGCAGCTCAGCTTGGTTTGATCGTGCGTTTATCACCTATAGCAATGAAGCCAAGATGGAGATGCTCGGGGTGTCAGCGGCGACACTCGAACAGTTTGGTGCGGTGAGTGAGCAAACTGTGGTGGAGATGGTTAAGGGGGCGATACAGAACTCAAAAGCCAATATTGGCGTTTCAATCAGCGGTATCGCGGGCCCAGAAGGTGGCACTGAGCTAAAACCGGTAGGAACCGTTTGTTTTGCTTGGGCTGACTCTAGAAATTGGAAAAAAGTAGAAACAGTGTGCTTCTCAGGCGACCGTGCGCAAGTTCGCCTACAGGCTGTCGAACACGCGCTAAAAGTACTGTACGTGGAACTATCGGCAAGAAATAAATGAGCTACCCTGTAATTTAAATGCTTTTAAAATTAGGTGGATATCACCAAAAGCTAAAAAAAAACCATACAGGTATAGACACTGTATGAATCAACAGTATAATGGCTTGCATTGATTGTTCAGTCACTGAGCTGAACGGAAGAATTAGATTGATAATCATCAGCACGAAATAGATGAATCATTTGGAGAAAGTGATGGACGAGAACAAACAGAAAGCGCTCGCCGCTGCGCTAGGTCAGATTGAAAAGCAATTCGGTAAAGGTTCAATCATGCGCCTTGGTGACAACCGCGCAATGGACGTAGAAACTATCTCTACAGGTTCACTTTCTTTGGATATCGCTTTAGGTGCTGGTGGTCTACCTATGGGTCGTATCGTAGAAATCTACGGTCCAGAATCTTCAGGTAAAACGACGCTAACACTTGAGTGTATTGCAGCCGCGCAAAAGCAAGGTAAAACTTGTGCCTTTATCGATGCTGAGCACGCTCTTGATCCAGTTTATGCTAAGAAGCTAGGTGTTGATATTGACGCGCTATTGGTTTCTCAGCCAGATACAGGTGAACAAGCTCTAGAAATCTGTGACGCGCTAGCACGTTCAGGCGCTATCGACGTAATGGTTGTTGACTCAGTTGCAGCATTAACTCCTAAAGCTGAAATCGAAGGTGAAATGGGCGACAGCCACATGGGTCTTCAAGCGCGTATGCTTTCTCAAGCAATGCGTAAGCTAACAGGTAACCTGAAGCAGTCTAACTGTATGTGTATCTTCATTAACCAAATTCGTATGAAGATTGGTGTCATGTTTGGCAACCCAGAAACGACCACAGGTGGTAACGCGCTTAAGTTCTACGCATCTGTTCGTCTTGATATTCGTCGTACTGGTTCTATCAAAGAAGGCGACGAAGTGGTTGGTAACGAAACTCGCATCAAAGTTGTTAAGAACAAGATTGCGGCACCATTTAAGCAAGCTGAAACGCAAATCCTATACGGCGCAGGCTTTAACCGTGAAGGTGAGCTAATCGACCTAGGCGTTAAGCACAAGCTAGTTGAAAAAGCGGGTGCTTGGTACAGCTACAATGGTGATAAGATCGGTCAAGGTAAAGCGAACGCTGGTAAGTTCCTACGCGAGAACCCGCAAGCTGCACAAGCGATCGATGCTAAGCTACGTGAAATGCTACTGTCACCAGCTGAAGTTCAGCCAGATGATGCTGAGCTAGGTGAGATGCCAGAGCAAGAGTTATAAGCTAGCTCACTACTCATTGTTTAAGCCCTGCCTATGTGCGGGGCTTTGTTGTATTTAGAATTTAGAAATTTATTTCAGATGTTTCAAAGAAAGCCACCGACATTATCGAGCAAAGAAGCCGCTATTCAATTGCTAAGTCGCCGAGATCATGGTGAATACGAGCTATACCAGAAATTGAGCCTGAAAGGTTATGAACAAGACGCTATTCAAGAGGCCGTGAACTTTTGTATCGATCATAACTACCTGGATGATCTGCGATATGCCAAAAGCCAAATTCGCCAACATGTCTACAAAGGCCATGGAGAGAGGCGCATCCGACAAGAATTGCAGCAGAAAAGAGTCGCGGACTCAGTGGTCGATAAAGCAATGGAAGAAGAGCCGCAAGATTGGTTCGAGTTAGCAAAACAAGCCGCAGAGAAGAAATTTAAAGGGATTAAAGCGAAAGACCAAAAAGAGTACGCCAAACAGGTGCGTTTTCTTCAATATCGTGGCTATAGCTTTGAACAAATTAGTTATGCGCTTAGCGCTAATGATGAGGACTGAAGTCAAATAACTCATCAATTTAAAGATTTGCGATGAATTAACACATCAATCTGCTCTTTTCTGCGAGAAAACTAGTCGTAGCGTTAACCATGATCTACAATAGCGCAAAATTCTAACTCGACTATTTTCAGGAAGAGCTGCATGTACATGAGCACTGATGAGGTTCGTAACGCGTTCCTTAAGTTCTTTGAAAGCAAAGGACACCAAATCGTAGACAGTTCATCGTTGGTTCCGCATAACGATCCAACCCTGCTATTTACAAACGCAGGTATGAACCAATTTAAAGATTGCTTCTTAGGCGCCGAAAAGCGTGCCTACACACGAGCAACTACGGCTCAGCGTTGTGTACGTGCGGGTGGTAAACACAACGACTTAGAGAACGTTGGTTTCACAGCTCGTCACCACACTTTCTTCGAAATGCTCGGTAACTTCAGCTTTGGTGATTACTTCAAAGAAGACGCAATCGCGTTTGCTTGGGAGTTCCTGACTAAGACTCTTGGTCTACCAGAAGAAAAGTTACTGGTTACGGTATACGAAACAGATGACGAAGCATTCGAGATCTGGAACAAGAAAGTAGGCGTGCCTGCTGACAAGATCGTTCGCATAGGCGACAAAGAAGGTGGCAAGAAGTTCGAGTCTGACAACTTCTGGACGATGGGCGATACAGGTCCTTGTGGTCCATGTACAGAAATCTTCTACGATCACGGTGAGCATATCTGGGGCGGTCGTCCTGGTACTCCAGAAGAAGACGGTGACCGTTTCATCGAGATCTGGAACAACGTATTCATGCAGTTTAACCGTCATGCAGATGGCACGATGGAGCCACTACCTAAGCCTGCTGTTGATACAGGTATGGGTATTGAGCGTATTTCTGCAATCATGCAAGGCGTTCACTCAAACTACGAAATTGATGTATTTCAAAAGCTGATCAAAGCGACAGCTGAGGTTGTAGGTCACGATGATCTGTCAAACCAGTCTCTACGCGTTATTGCTGACCACATCCGTTCTTGTTCATTCCTAATCGCTGATGGCGTTATGCCTTCAAACGAAGGTCGTGGTTACGTCCTACGCCGTATTATTCGTCGTGCCGTTCGTCACGGTAACAAGTTGGGTGCGCAAGGCGTATTTTTCCACAAACTTGTTGGTGTACTTGCTGAAGTGATGGGCAGCGCTGCAGAAGAACTTAAGAAACAGCAAGAGCTTGTTGAGAAAGTACTTCGCATCGAGGAAGAGAACTTTGGTCGCACACTAGAGCGCGGCATGGTTATTCTTAATGAAGCGCTTGATGCACTTGAAGGCAAAGAGCTAGACGGTGAAACAGTCTTCAAACTTTACGACACTTACGGTTTCCCTGCTGACTTAACTAACGATGTGGCTCGTGAGCGTGACTTTACAATTGACGAAGCTGGCTTTGAGAAAGCGATGGAAGAGCAGCGCCAACGTGCTCGCGAAGCAGGCCAGTTTGGTACTGACTACAACGCAACGATCAAAACGGAAGCTGAGTCTGAGTTCTGTGGCTACACAGGTACCGAAGGTAAGAGTAATGTTGCTGAAATTTTCGTTGATGGTGAAGTAGTAGAGGCTCTATCGGCAGGCGACAAAGCGATCATCATCCTTGGTGAAACGCCATTCTATGCTGAGTCTGGCGGTCAATGTGGTGACGCTGGTGTTCTGAAGACTGAATCTGGTCTGTTTAAAGTAGAAGATACTCAGAAGTTAGGTAACGCAATTGCGCACCACGGTGTTCTTGCGGAAGGCGTTCTAGCGAAGGGTGATGAAGTACAAGCGACCGTTGATGCTGAGCGTCGTGCATCGATTTCTCTTAACCACTCTGCGACTCACTTATTACACGCAGCGCTACGTTCAGTACTTGGTGAACACGTTACGCAGAAAGGCTCGCTTGTTAAACCTGAAAACCTACGTTTTGACTTCTCACACCTAGAAGCGGTAACGCCAGCAGAGCTAAAAGAAGTTGAGCGTCTAGTGAATGCTCAAGTTCGTCGTAACCACGTTATTGAAACTAACGTAATGGACATCGAATCAGCGAAGCAGAAAGGTGCAATGGCACTATTCGGCGAAAAGTATGATGATGAGGTTCGCGTTCTCTCAATGGGTGAGTTCTCTACCGAGCTTTGTGGTGGTATCCACGCATCAAACACGGGTGATATTGGCCTATTCAAGATCACTTCTGAAGGTGGTATTGCAGCAGGTATCCGTCGTATCGAAGCTGTAACAGGTGAAGCGGCACTAGATGCAATCGAAGCTCAACAAGCGAAGTTCGAAGAGAAGCTTGCAGAATCAGCGTCGAAAGCAAAATCGCTAGAGAAAGAAATTCAGAAGCTAAAAGACAAGATGGCGGCAGCTGAAAGCGCCAACATCATGGCGAAAGCTCAAGAGATCAATGGCGTTAAAGTACTTATCGCAGGTATGGAAGGGGCGGATCCTAAGAACCTTCGTACTATGGTCGACAATGCTAAGAACCAAATGGGCAGCGGCGTTGTAATGATTGCCAATGTTAACGGTGACAAGATTGGCTTAATCGCGGGTGTGACTAAGGATCTTATCGGCAAAGTAAAAGCCGGTGACCTAGTGAAGATGGTTGCTGAGCAAGTTGGCGGTAAGGGTGGCGGTCGTCCTGATATGGCTCAAGCGGGTGGTACTGACGTTGCTGTTCTACCTGAAGCAATGAAGACAGTTCAGCCATGGCTAGAAGAACGTCTTTAATTAAAAATTAAACGATTCTTACGCTCAATCAGTTATTTGATTGAGCGTAATTTTTTTCTGACAACCAAGTGCTTTAATTGATGCTCACAATGAACATCAAGTAAGTCACTTGGTTTTTATTATAACTACTGCAAGCAATATTCAACATATTGAATGTGGTTCGAATGAGACTTTGGTCTTGGGAAGGTGAAGACTGGTGAAAAAGCCCCTTATCGTGCAAAAGTTTGGCGGAACTTCTGTGGGTTCAATAGAAAGAATCCATAAGGTTGCTGAACACATCATAAAGGCGAAAAATGATGGTAATCAAGTTGTCGTAGTCGTGTCGGCAATGTCTGGTGAAACAAACAGATTGATGGACTTGGCTAAACAGGTAGACAGAGTGCCTACCGCCAGAGAACTTGATGTTTTGCTCTCTGCTGGTGAACAGGTGTCGATGGCACTGCTTGCAATGGCTCTAAATAAACTAGGCTATGCAGCACGTTCACTTACCGGAGCACAGGCGTGTATTGTGACTGACAATCAGCATAATGACGCAACGATTAAACAAATTGATACGACCGCGATAACTCAACTCCTTGAACAGGATCAAGTTGTAATCGTCGCCGGTTTTCAAGGTGTGAATGATAACGGGGATATCACAACTCTTGGTCGAGGTGGCTCAGATACCAGTGCGGTAACACTTGCTGGAGCGCTTGAAGCGGATGAGTGCCAGATTTTTACTGATGTTGACGGTATTTATACTTGCGATCCGCGCGTGGTCGCCAATGCACAAAAATTAGATGTCATCGATTTCCCTTCGATGGAAGAGATGGCTCGTAAAGGGGCTAAAGTGTTGCACTTGCCTTCAGTCCAGTATGCATGGAAACACAATGTACCTTTGCGGGTATTATCTACATTCGATGTAAATGCTGGCAGTTTGGTCAAAGGTGAGGAGTGCCAGTCTGCAGTGTGTGGCGTTGCCATTCAACGCGATATGTGTTTGATCAGAATTGAAAAAGATGCCTTAGCCAGTCTGAGAAAACAGTGTCAGATGCTGGGCGTCACAATTTGGAATGTGATCGAGCATGCAGAATGGATAGGTGTAGTGATAAAACACGACGCTTATGCAAAACTGGAACTGGTTTTCGGTGACAAAATCCGTAATAGTGAGTTAGTAAGCTTGCTAACAGCAGTTGGTCTACATGTCGAAGGACTGGTTGAAAGATCTTACGCGTTGTTGACGGAGCAGGGTATTGAGGTTGAGCACTACGCAGTCAATCCACAATCTTTGATGCTTGTCCTGTTACCAGAATGTGTCGACAAAGCGGCTAACATACTGCATGATGCTTACATAACTTCTGCGGAGGCAGTCGACTGCCGACAAAAACATGCCTTTTTAGGCTAGATTCGAGCCACAATAGAGTTTACGAAAATATAACTTTTGTTGGATAATAGCCGCGTAGCAAGATAAATCAGAGATTACTCAAGGAGCACAGAATGCTAATTTTAACTCGCCGCGTTGGCGAAACTCTCATGATCGGTGATGAAGTAACAGTAACTGTACTAGGTGTTAAAGGTAACCAAGTACGTATCGGCGTAAATGCACCGAAAGAAGTGTCTGTTCACCGTGAAGAAATCTACATGCGCATTCAGGCAGAAAAAGGTAATGGTAACGTTGCATCAGGCAACTACTAATTACACGAAGAGGCTGACATTTTGTCAGCCTTTTTTGTGCGACAAAGGCAACTAAACATAGGAAAAAGAGCGAATTAACATCGCTTTGATTAAATAGCCAACGGTTGAATGACTTTTTGCTATTTTTGCCAAGAAAATGTTTGACATATTTTTGGTAAATCGTAATATGTGCCTCCGCAAGACGGTGAGGTGGCCGAGAGGCTGAAGGCGCTCCCCTGCTAAGGGAGTATACGGTTTGTAGCCGTATCGAGGGTTCGAATCCCTCCCTCACCGCCATTCTTGCATCTTCCTCGGAAGAATTGTTCTTCGGAACAGCTTTAAAACAACTTTCTTTCGCAAGAAAGCATAGCGCGTCCTTAGCTCAGCTGGATAGAGTACCTGGCTACGAACCAGGCGGTCGGAGGTTCGAATCCTCCAGGACGCGCCATAATTTCCTTACCAGGGAATAAAACGGTGAGGTGGCCGAGAGGCTGAAGGCGCTCCCCTGCTAAGGGAGTATACGGTTTGTAGCCGTATCGAGGGTTCGAATCCCTCCCTCACCGCCATTAATTGGCTTATGGCCAATTTTTTTGTTTTAAAGCCCTGTTGTTTCAAAGAACTAGTGTGATATACTTCACATCTCTTGTTTTAGAGAACATTGCGCGTCCTTAGCTCAGCTGGATAGAGTACCTGGCTACGAACCAGGCGGTCGGAGGTTCGAATCCTCCAGGACGCGCCACTCTTTAGGGTTTCTTTTTATCAAAGCAATCCTGATATTGACCTAGAGTCGATATCAAAACTGCGCGTCCTTAGCTCAGCTGGATAGAGTACCTGGCTACGAACCAGGCGGTCGGAGGTTCGAATCCTCCAGGACGCGCCACTCTTTAGGGTTTCTTTTTATCAAAGCAATCCTGATATTGACCTAGAGTCGATATCAAAACTGCGCGTCCTTAGCTCAGCTGGATAGAGTACCTGGCTACGAACCAGGCGGTCGGAGGTTCGAATCCTCCAGGACGCGCCACTCTTTAGGGTTTCTTTTTACCAAAGCAATCCTGATATTGATCTAGAGTCGATATCAAAACTGCGCGTCCTTAGCTCAGCTGGATAGAGTACCTGGCTACGAACCAGGCGGTCGGAGGTTCGAATCCTCCAGGACGCGCCACTCTTTAGGGTTTCTTTTTATCAAAGTCATCCTGATATTGATCTAGAGTCGATATCAAAACCGTGCGTCCTTAGCTCAGCTGGATAGAGTACCTGGCTACGAACCAGGCGGTCGGAGGTTCGAATCCTCCAGGACGCGCCACTTATTTTAAAGCCCTGCTAGAAATAGCAGGGCTTTTTTATTAACACTCTAGCAACATTATTGAAACAATGAGTTTACAAGCTATTGTTTCTTAGACTCTTTTCCTGTTTCTTTTAAGCCTATCGCAGTAATGCACCATGTTTTGGCATAACGTCATAAAACACGCAGTTATTTATGCTTATATGAAGATGTATTGCAGATTTATGTGATTTGTGTGACGAATAATTCCCTAGATTTGTGCAATATCCTCAATAGCACCTTAAACAAAATTGACAAAGTTTAACCAATCGAGATAATCCTAGACCTCTTGTCAGGATTTTACTGCATGTTCTGGCAACAAGAGTGCTAGCAAGATGCTGGCTAAATTTAGCGTTGAGCGATGATAAAACACGATGTTTTTAGCGATATACCTAATGCTGTTGTCAGGATGACAAAGAAAGGATGCAAAAATGGATAATATTGGAAGCCTGCTAGTAGATGCTGCAACCCTGATGCTTACAGGGATGGCTGTAGTATTTATATTCCTCACTATTCTCGTCTATCTCGTTCGGTTGATGTCAAAACTGGTACCACAAGAAGTACCTGAGCCGATCGCGACCCCTATTCAAAATAACAAAGTTCAATCACCATCTTCTGCTGTTAGCCCGAAGGTAGTTGCGGCAATCTCCGCAGCGGTACATCAGTATCGTACCTCTACCGCTAAGTAGCATTTGACAGGATTAAAAGGAGTTAATGAGCATGTCTAAACCACTAGCTTTAACGGACGTGGTCCTTCGTGACGCCCATCAATCGCTGTTTGCGACTCGTATGCGTCTAGAGGATATGTTACCTATCGCAGAGGAACTGGATAAAGTCGGTTACTGGTCTCTAGAAACATGGGGCGGTGCGACGTTTGATGCCTGTATTCGATTCTTAGGGGAAGATCCTTGGGAGCGTTTGCGTGCATTGAAAAAAGCGATGCCAAATACACCAATGCAAATGCTGCTGCGCGGCCAGAACTTACTGGGTTACCGCCACTACGCAGATGATGTGGTCGAAAAATTTGTTGAACGCGCCCATGCCAATGGTATGGATGTCTTCCGTATCTTCGATGCGATGAACGACGTGCGCAACTTTGAGAAGGCAGTAAAAGCAGCGGTCAATGTCGGCGCGCATGCTCAAGGTACGCTTTCTTATACTACTAGCCCAGTACACAATACAGATACTTGGGTGGATCTTGCTAAACGTCTTGAAGACCTTGGCTGTCACTCATTGTGTATCAAAGATATGTCTGGGTTGCTTAAGCCATATGAAGCGGAAGAGTTAATTACTCGCATCAAATCTTCTACTGATATTCCTTTAGCGCTTCACTGTCATGCAACAACGGGTCTATCAACAGCGACTGCTGTAAAAGCGGTAGAAGCTGGAGTAGATATCCTTGATACCGCTATCTCATCAATGAGCTGTACTTATGGTCATACACCAACAGAGACAGTGGTCGCTATGCTGCAAGGCACCGAGCGTGACACCAACCTTAAACTAGATCAAATTGAGCCGATTGC
Organism: Vibrio sp. R10-SF1-ISO8; assembly: GCF_059833805.1. NCBI lineage: Bacteria > Pseudomonadati > Pseudomonadota > Gammaproteobacteria > Vibrionales > Vibrionaceae > Vibrio > Vibrio sp. R10-SF1-ISO8. The sequence continues at coordinate 192,332 of NZ_JCBDHL010000015.1, forward strand.
CGCTTACTTCCGTGATGTTCGTAAGAAGTATGCCAAGTTTGAAGGTCAACTTAAGGGTGTTGACTCTCGTATCCTGATTGCTCAAGTGCCAGGAGGCATGTTGACCAATATGGAAGGTCAGCTCAAAGAGCAGGGCGCAGCTGATAAGCTCGATGAAGTTCTCGAAGAGATCCCACGCGTACGTCAGGATCTTGGCTACATTCCGCTCGTGACTCCAACCTCTCAAATCGTCGGTACCCAAGCGGTAATCAACGTATTGACTGGAGAACGCTATAAGAGCATTACCAAAGAAACGGCGGGTTTGCTGAAAGGTGAGTACGGTGCAGCGCCAGCAGAAGTGAATGCAGAGCTGCAAGCCAAAGTACTGGAAGGCGCGGAGCCGATTACTTGTCGTCCGGCTGACTTGCTTGAGTCAGAGATGAACTCGCTGACTGAAGAACTGCTGACTAAAGCGAAACAAGATGGCATTTCTCTCGCAGAAGATACGGTTGATGACGTGCTGACCTACGCGCTATTCCCACAAGTAGGTCTGAAGTTCCTTAAGAACCGCCGTAACCCAGAAGCCTTTGAGCCAGCACCATGGCTAGAAGAAGCGCCTGCTGCTCCTCAAGCTCAGCCTGCTCAAGGTGGCATCGAAACTTACAGCGTTAAAGTTGATGGTCAGGTCTACGATGTTGAAGTTGGCCCACAAGGTCAGTTAACCTCAGTTGCTCCTTCAGCTGCAGCTCCGCAACAAGCGGCAGCGCCTGCAGCTGCACCAACGGGTAATTCGGAAACGGTTCCAGCTCCTCTTGCCGGTAACATCTTTAAGGTCCATGTCCAAAGTGGTGCGCAAGTGGCTGAAGGTGACGTGTTACTGATCCTTGAAGCGATGAAGATGGAAACGGAAGTGCGCGCAGCGCGTGGTGGTATCATTCAAGATCTTCACGTCAAAGAGGGTGACTCTGTGACAGTTGGCGCTCCGCTACTGAGCTTAGCGTAAGGGAGTACCATGGAAGGATTAATGATCTTATGGTCAGAAACAGGGATCGCTAACTTTGAGTTTGGCCAGATCTGTATGATCTTGGTTGGTTGTGCTCTGCTGTTTTTGGCTATTCGTAAAGGCTTCGAGCCATTACTTCTACTGCCCATTGGTTTTGGCGCTATTTTAGCCAATATTCCCAATGCGGGTTTTACCGATGAAGGTGGCTTGCTTTACTACGTCTACTACGTGGGGATTGAGTCAGGGATTTTCCCACTATTGATCTTCATGGGGGTTGGTGCAATGACCGATTTCGGTGCTTTGATCGCTAACCCCAAAACGCTTTGGTTAGGTGCCGCAGCGCAGTTTGGTATTTTCGCCACTCTATTTGGTGCGATCTTGCTTAACTATGTACCGGGCATGGAATTTAGCATGCCAGATGCGGCTTCAATCGCCATTATTGGTGGTGCAGACGGACCAACAGCGATCTTCTTGGCGAGCCAGTTGTCACCAGATCTTTTGGGTGCGATAGCCGTTGCCGCATACAGCTACATGGCATTGGTTCCGATTATTCAGCCACCAATTATGAAGGCGTTAACATCGCCAGAAGAGCGCAAGATTCAGATGGCGCAGTTACGTCACGTGGGTAAAGCTGAAAAGATTCTGTTCCCACTCGCGGTACTGCTGATGACGATTCTGTTCCTGCCTGCAGCAACCCCTCTGGTTGGTATGTTCTGTCTTGGTAACTTGATGCGTGAAGCTGGTGTGGTCGATCGTTTATCCAAAACAGCGCAGAATGAGTTGATCAATATCGTAACCATCTTCCTTGGCCTTGGTGTTGGTTCTAAACTTCAAGCAGAAGAGTTCCTTAACGTTGAGACGTTAGGTATTTTGGCTTTAGGTGCGGTAGCCTTCAGTATTGGTACTGCTGGCGGTGTGCTTATGGCTAAACTACTGAACAAGTTCTCTAAAGAAGATATTAACCCTCTTATTGGTGCGGCTGGGGTTTCAGCGGTACCAATGGCGGCGCGAGTGGTGAATAAAGTCGGCTTGGATTCCAACCCTCAAAACTTCCTACTGATGCACGCAATGGGCCCTAACGTAGCTGGTGTACTTGGTTCTGCTGTCGCCGCGGGTATTCTGCTGGCACTGGTTGGTTAATCGCCTTTAGCGTTAGTAATTGGTTAATTTGAGAGCAAGTGGTTAACTTGCTGCCAATAAATGGTATATATTCAAAGGGATGCTTTAGCATCCCTTTTTTGTACCGATAGGGAAATGAAGAAATGGAAAACAAACAAATCGCAATCTCTCAATTTGGTGACCCAGACGTTCTTGTTACTCAGACCTCACCGATACCACAGCCACAAGCAGGTGAAGTACTGGTCAAAGTACATTTTTCTGGCGTAAACCCTATCGATGTGAAAACACGAGCAGGGCTAGGCTGGGCCGCGTCTGAAAACAAAGACAACTTGCCTTGGGTACCAGGTTACGACGTCTCTGGTCAAGTCGCCTCTTTGGGCGAAAACAGTGAGCGATTCTCCGTGGGTGATAACGTAGCGGGCTTTGTTGGCTTTCCTCTTACTGGTGGTGGTTATAGCCAATATATTTGTGTGCCAGAAAGCGCACTTAGCCTAGTGCCAGATTCTGTCACTTTAGAAGCTGCGGCAGCTTTACCTTTAGCTGGTCAAACAGCGGTTCAAGCCTTGGATAAGGCAGGTGTACATGAGGGTGATCGAGTACTGATTTTAGCTGGGGCAGGTGGCGTTGGTCATATTGCGATTCAAGTTGCTGTGGCAGCAAAAGCGGAGGTGTTTACCACCTGCAGTGAAGCTAACTTAGATTATATGGCGACATTAGGTGCCCATGCCGTCAACTACCAATTTGCACCTGTTTCAGAGCGTGTAGAGGAAGCCGATGTATTGATCGATCTGGTTGGTGGTGACGCAGCGCTTGATGCACTGAAATGTCTAAAAGACGGTGCTAAAGTCGTGACAGTTCCAACACTTACCGCTGAGCTTATCTGTGAGAAAGCCAAACTACTTGGCTTTGAAGCAACAGGTATGCTGGTTGATCCTAACCCAGAACAGCTCGATGCCTTATTGTATATGGTCAGCGTTGGCTTGGTGAAAACAGAGATCCAACAGGTTTATCCAATGACTGAAGTGGTCGAAGCACATAAACAGATTGAAACCGGTCACACGAGAGGCAAGGTTTTGCTTGATATGCAGTGCTAGAAGCGTTTAATAGCGCTTTTGAATCTTTTGCACTATGGTTTTCTGACTCGGCACTGTGGGTTCTGTTTCTAAGCGGCTTTCTCAGTGCCACTTTATTGCCTGGTGGTTCAGAAGCTGGCTTGATTGCCACATTAAGTCTCAATCAGTTTTCAACTCCCCTAATCATTCTTGTCGCCACTTTGGGTAATACGCTCGGTGGCTTGACCAACTTTTGGTTAGGTTTATGGTTACCAAACCGAACTCAAAATGAAAAACATGGTCATAAAGCTTTATTATGGCTCAATAAATACGGCTATTGGTCGCTTCTTTTTAGTTGGTTACCGATAATCGGTGACCCTTTATGTTTAGCCGCAGGTTGGCTTCGAATGCGCTTTTGGCCATGTTTCTGGCTTATATTGATTGGTAAAGCGCTTCGATACTCATTACTGGCAGCAATTTTTTACGGATTTTTCTAAGGGGATGTCATGAGAAAGATATGGCTTGGTGCTATTTCTCTTGTCGCACTTTACGGTTGTAGTTCCAACAACCTCTCTTCTGTTTCATTTTTATCTTCACTGCCACAAGGCGTTACTCTCGTTGAAGAAGTTCCAGTTCAACCTGGTAAGGCAACAATCCCATACTCAAAATATCAGCTAGATAATGGTCTGACGGTGATCCTATCACCAGATAACTCCGATCCACTGGTTCACCTTGACGTGACTTATCATGTTGGCTCGGCGCGTGAAGAGATTGGTAAATCAGGCTTTGCTCACTTTTTTGAGCACATGATGTTTCAAGGTAGTGAGAATGTTGGTGACCAACAGCACTTTAAGATCATTACCGAAGCAGGCGGAACGCTTAATGGGACGACGAACCGAGATCGCACCAACTATTTTGAAACTGTGCCATCGAATCAGCTAGAGAAAATGCTCTGGCTTGAGTCTGATCGAATGGGCTTTTTGCTAGATGCTGTCTCACAACGTAAGTTTGAAATTCAGCGCGATACGGTTAAAAACGAACGTGCGCAGAACTATGACAATCGCCCTTATGGATTGATGTGGGAGCGAATGGGTGAAGCTATGTATCCTGAAGGCCACCCTTACTCTTGGCAAACTATCGGGTATGTTGAAGATCTAGATAGGGTCGATGTGAATGACCTTAAAGCCTTCTTTCTTCGTTGGTACGGTCCAAACAACGCGGTGCTGACAATAGGTGGTGACATTGACGTTGAGCAGACTTTAGAGTGGGTAAGCAAATATTTTGGTTCTATTCCTGCTGGGCCTGAAGTTCAGCGGGCACCTAAGCAACCAGCAAAACTGACAGAAGATCGTTACATCACACTAGAAGATCGTATTCAGCAACCGATGCTGATGATTGGCTGGCCGACGAAATACAACGGGGCTGAAGAGCAGGCGTCGATCAATGCGCTGGCTAACGTGTTAGGCAGCGGGGCAAACAGTCTGCTTTATCAAAAGCTAGTGAAGACCCAGAAGGCGGTAGATGCCGGGGCTTTCCAAGATTGCGCAGAGCTTGCCTGTACCTTCTATGTGTACGCAATGGCACCATCTGGAGAAAAAGGCGCACTTAAACCTCTGTATCAGGAGTTGATGCAAACTCTGGATGAATTTGAGGCGAAAGGTGTCGATGAGGCGCGACTAGAGCAGATCACTGGAATGGCAGAAGCTAATGCGGTATTTGCGTTGCAAAGTGTTCGTGGCAAGGTAACTCAACTTGCTTCCAACGAAACCTTCTTCGATACGCCTGATCGGATTCAAACCCAACTAGAGCAAATTCGAGCGGTCACGCCAGAGTCAGTAATGGCGGCATACAAAACCTATGTAAACGGTCACCATAAAGTGGCACTCAGTGTCGTTCCGCGTGGAAAAACTGAACTAGCGGCTAAACCGGCTACCTTTGTTACGCCACCGAGAACTCTGCCAGAGTATCAAAAAGTGACCGAAGATCAGCTAGCTTATCGTCGTGCGACAGATACCTTTGATCGCTCTGCGATGCCTGAAGTCGCTCAGGGGGTGAAAGCTCAAATGCCACAGTTGTATCACCTCTACTTCGACAATGGTGCTGAATTACTTGGCACGGTCAGTTCTGAAACGCCAACCGTTCAACTGAATATCAGTTTCCCTGCCGGAGAACGCTATGTAGTGAAAGGTAAAGAGGGGCTAGCCAACTTAACTGCTGCGATGATGCAAGAGGCGACACTCGACTCTAGCTTGGAAGAGCTGCAAGCTAGGTTAGATACCTTAGGTAGTACGGTTTCTATTGATGCGGGTAACTATACCACGGGTATTTCCGTCTCCAGTTTGGAAAAGAACCTTACCGAAACGCTGAAGATCGTTGAGGAAGTGTTATTCAAACCGGCTTTCCGTCAAGAGGACTTCGATCGCTTGAAGAAACAGATGTTAGAAGGTTTGGTTTATCAGCATCAAAAGCCAAGTTGGATGGCTTCTCAGGCGACGCGACAAGTTCTTTTTGCTGGCTCGATTTATCAACGCTCCAATGATGGTACAGAAGCCTCTGTATCTAGCTTAACCTTAGATGACGTTAAAGACTTCTATAAACAGCATTACACGCCACAAGGTGCGCAAATTGTGGTGGTCGGCGACATTAACAAACGCCAAGTGAAAAAAGAACTGGCCTTTATTGACAACTGGCAAGGTGAGTTTGCTCCTTTGTTAAGGCCGCAATTGGTGAAACCACTCGAACAGCAGAAGATCTACCTGATAGATAAACCGGGTGCTCCGCAAAGTGTGGTACGCATGGTTCGTCAAGGGTTACCGTTTGATGCGACAGGAGAAGTGTATTTAACGCAGTTAGCTAACTTTAACTTAGCGGGTAACTTCAATAGTCGTGTTAACCAAAATTTGCGTGAAGATAAAGGCTACACTTATGGTGCAAGCGGTTATCTCGCGGCAAATCGAGAAGTCGGCGCGATAATTTTCTCAGCGCAAGTTCGTGCAGACTCTACGGTGCCATCAATTGTCGAGATGCAAAAAGAGCTCGAGGATTACAGCAAAAATGGCATGACCGATGATGAAATGAAATTTTTGCGCTTAGCGGTCGGTCAACAAGATGCGTTAAAGTATGAAACGCCTTCACAGAAAACAGGACTACTTAATAGTATTCTGGCATATAGCTTGGATGAAGATTACCTCAAGCAGAGAAATGAGATCGTAGAAACCGTTAGTAAGAAGACCTTAGATGGGCTAGCAAGCAAATGGTTTGCTCCTGATGAGTACCAGATTATTGTGGTAGGTGATGCGAAAACGTTAAAGCCTCAGCTAGAAAGTTTACAGATTCCGATAGAAGAGCTTGAAATCATCCGCTAGAGTACACATAACATAGTGCATAGCTAAAGGGTGACTTTGGTCACCCTTTATAATTTGTTTAGCCAGTTTGGTATCACAACCAAACTACAGATATAAGCGAACCTCATTTTGACTGAATTTGCTGCGCGACTGGAGCGAGTTGCACAAAACCAAGAAGTATTTAAGAGTTTTGGACGTGGTGTGGAGCGTGAGACGCTGCGATACCACCAAGATGGACATCTCGCAACAACCCCTCATCCGGTTGAGCTAGGCTCGGCTTACGCTAATAATTGGATAACCACTGACTTTTCTGAGTCGCTGCTGGAGTTTATTACGCCTGTATCAAGTAACATCTCCACCTTAACTGCTCAGTTAGAGGATATTCATCACTTTACTCAAACTAAGCTGGGTGAAGAGAAAATGTGGCCACTTTCTATGCCTTGTTATGTAGGTAGCGAAGATGACATCAATCTGGCGCAGTACGGTTCATCTAACTCTGGAAAAATGAAAACGCTGTATCGAGAAGGCCTCAAGCATCGCTACGGCAGCTTGATGCAAATTATCTCTGGTGTTCATTTTAATTTTTCATTCCCTGAGTCTTTTTGGGAGCAGTTATTTGGTGAGCAGAGTGATGAAGACAGACAAGATAGCAAGTCTGAAGCTTATTTCGGTCTGATCCGAAACTACTACCGTTTTGGTTGGTTAATTCCTTATTTCTTTGGCGCTTCACCGGCTTTATGTGGTTCATTTATTCAAGGGCGCGAAACCAATCTACCATTTGAAAGTATTGGCGGCACGCTGTATCTACCTCACGCAACTTCATTACGCTTGAGCGATCTTGGTTACACCAACAGTGCGCAAAGTGCTCTGAAGATTGGCTTCAACAGCCTCGACGAGTATTTGGAAGGGTTGAACAAAGCGATTCGTACCCCGTCGCCAGAGTTTGCGGAAATAGGCGTTAAGGTTGAAGGTGAGTATCGTCAGCTGAATAGTAATGTACTCCAGATCGAAAATGAGCTTTATGCGCCAATTCGTCCTAAGCGTGTGGCTAAGGCAGGCGAAAAACCATCAGAAGCGTTAGCTCGTGGTGGCGTGGAATATATCGAAGTTCGTTCTCTTGATGTAAACCCATATAGCGCAATTGGTATCAATGAGGATCAAGTTCGCTTCTTAGACCTATTTTTGACATGGGCAGCGTTAACAGAATCAGAGCCGATGGATCACTGCGAACAGGCTTGTTGGCGCGAGAACTGGAATAAAGTTATCGTAGAAGGCCGTAAACACGGTTTAGAGCTGCAAATCGGTTGTAAAGGTGAGATTCTAACGCTACAAGATTGGGCAAAGCGCGTGTTTGTTGAGTTGACCCAAATCGCTGAGAAAATGGATGCGGCGAATGGCGTTAACGAATATCAGGCGGTTTGCTACAAACTGCTTTCGTGGATTGATAACCCAGAGCAAACCATTTCTGGTCAGTTACTTGAAGATACCAAGCGCTTTGGTGGTTTAGGTAAAGTTGGCTGTGAATTTGGTAAAGAGTACCGTCAACAGCACCTTGGTCATCACTATCGTTTCTATAGTGAGTCTGAGATGGAGCACGAAGTAGAGCGTTCTCGTGTTGCTCAGACAGAAGCAGAAGCAGCAGACACACAGAGCTTTGATCAATTCCTTGAAGAGTACTTCGCTTACTTAAAAGCTTAAGGTAGCAAAGTGATAAGGACGTTAGTTGTCATCCTTAGCTTGGTGGTGTTAGGTGGTTGTGCCACTGCACCACCAAAAAATCAGACCAACCTGTGCGAAATATTTCGTGAAAAGCCAGATTGGTATGATGATGCGCTAGACATGCAAGAAGAGTGGGGAACCCCTATTCAGGTCGCAATGGCATTTATCAAGCAAGAAAGCAGCTTTCGCCATGATGCTAGACCACCGAAAGACTATATTTTAGGTGTCATTCCTTGGGGACGAGTGAGCAGTGCTTATGGTTATGCACAAGCTCAAGACCCTGCATGGGAAGATTTCCAGAAGGCGACCAATCATGGTGGTTCGAGAACCGATTTTTCAGACGCAATAATGTTTGTGGGTTGGTATACTGATGCCACGCAGAAGCAGCTGGGCGTTTCTAAATGGGATGCCTACAATCAATATCTTGCCTATCATGAAGGACGCGGAGGTTTTAAAAGAAAAAGCTACCAAAGTAAGCCCTCATTGGTGAAAGTCGCTCGTAAAGTGGAGCAACAAGCAAAGGATTATGGTTGGCAACTCAAGCAGTGCCGACAAGAATTAGAAGACAACAGAAGCTGGTTCTTTTAAGAGCAGTAAACATGGAGAAGTACAATGCCGTTATTAGATAGTTTTACCGTAGACCACACAAGAATGAATGCACCTGCCGTCCGTGTAGCGAAAACCATGACGACACCTAAAGGTGACACCATTACGGTATTTGACCTACGCTTTACCGCACCAAATAAAGATATCTTGTCAGAGAAAGGGATTCATACTTTAGAGCATCTTTACGCGGGCTTTATGCGTAATCACTTGAATGGCGATGCTGTGGAGATTATCGATATCTCTCCAATGGGCTGTCGTACGGGCTTTTACATGAGCCTGATTGGTACGCCGCAAGAGCAGCAAGTTGCCGATGCTTGGCTATCTGCAATGCAAGACGTGTTAAAAGTAGAAAGCCAAAACAAAATCCCAGAGCTGAATGAGTACCAATGTGGTACGGCGGCTATGCACTCGCTAGATGAAGCGAAACAGATTGCTGAAGCTATTCTTGCTGCCGGAGTTTCGGTTAACAAAAATGATGAGTTAGCGCTGCCAGAAGAGATGCTAAAAGAGCTTAAAATAGACTAGCTATCGCATAAAAGCGAAAGGGAAAGCATTTCGCTTTCCCTTTTTTGTATGTACTTAACCAGACGCTAGTTAGCTTTTGGTAGGACGACGACTTGGGTCTTTGCCCAAATATCGTGAAAACCTCGTTTTTTAGGGTCGATTGGTACAGTCAAATTCGCTAGGCCAAAACCTGAAGTACCTATGCGAATCAACGCCTGAGTCACTGTCACCGGAGAGCCATCATTACTGCGCATGTGCAATTTCCATGCTCGCATCCCCAATGTTTGGCCTGCGCGAGTCCAGAAAAAGACAAAGAAGTAGATCCAAACAAAGGCTAAGTAAGCAGTATAAACAGGGCTCCAAATTGGATGATTAGTTAGGAAATCACTTACATCCTCATACCCACCAAGACCAAATAGTCCCATTGCCATCAATGCATGTAAAATTGCGACGACAACACCCGCCGCCATCATTTCTACGGCAATGATAATTAATCCATCATATAACAGCGCACCAAGGCGGCGAAAAAGCCCTGCTGGTGGCAATGCCTCTGTTGCAGACATAACACTCACTTACTTAGAACAAAATAAGTCGACAGAATATAGTGTCACCAATGTCCTGAAAAGAGAGTTTCCCCACAGACTTTTCAATTCGTGAAGTGAGAGCAATGGATAGCCATCATAAGATCAGTATTTGTCATTTTTCTCTGATACCACTTTATCTCTGATTTCACTGATGACTAGCCATATTTGATTCACTAAGTTCGGATTAGAATTAGCAAAATTCTGGTTAAAAATAAGGAAGTAATCTTTCGTCGTAATCGCGGGAAGAACTTGTTCGATTTCATCAGACCATGGCTTATCTCTAAGGTATTCTTGAGCGATGGTGTTTTGGATCGCAATTGCCTCTATTCGACGTGATCTCAGCATAGCAAAAAGCTGCTCGGTGTTTTTAGCCTCGTGTACTTTGATTTTGTTTTGCCTGAGTTTGTTTGTGATTGAAAATCCAAGATGTGCCGCGATGAAGTTGTTTTCAAGTTTTGAGAAGTTAGAACCGTCCCATTCTAGAGGTTGCTCTTTGAGTTTATAGAAGTAGTACCCAAGTGTTGCGATACGCTTTTCGCTATCTGGATTTGTGTCTTTCATTGGGTACTGTGCGTATTGGGCTCTAGTAGAATTGTACGAAAATATAAATCCGCCATCGACGTCACCACTCTCGATGTAATCAAGTACTCTTTTTCCGGGTAATCTAAAGTATTCAATTTCTATGTTTAATTGCACGGCGACTTGATTAAGGATATCTAAAGATAAGCCAGGAGGCTCTGGAGTATTGTTGTCGTTACCAAGTTGATACGGGTAAGACTCAATATCCGAATACGCAAGGGTTATCGTGGTAGCGAAAGCAATAGAAGAGTAGAACAAACAAAAAGCAATTAAGTGAGTATTCAACAATCTCATGAGTTACGCCTATTGTGAGAGTCATACTTAAAGTGATAAAGCTTTTCACCCTTTACAGGTGCGCAATAACACCTACCTACAGCCATACCGATGCCTTAAGCGGAGCTGCTAAAACACCTACTAACGTAACGAACAAGACAAAAATTTCAGAAACGTGGCTAATTTATCAGCAAACAACGGTTATCTAAGGTTTTTCTCCTTGCAGAGCTAAAATGCATACGTATAATGCGAAGCATCAAAGGACAAAGTCCTAAGATGCCGGTGTGGTGAAATTGGTATACACGACGGATTCAAAATCCGTTGCCTTCGGGCGTGGCGGTTCAAGTCCGCCCACCGGTACCATACATAGAAAGGTCGCTTTTATAGCGGCCTTTCGTCGTTTCGGGGCTTATATCTACTCAGGCGCATTTTTCAAGCACCCTTGTTGAACTATCGTTGCTGAATCTACTTTCCTTCGCCCGATTTCTTGAGAGCTCTCTATAATTTTCTTCGGCTCTTTCGCAAACTAGCTAACTCCAAAGGGCTAGCCTATTTAACTCTAGTCCAACTAACTAAATACCGAAACAAACCAAGCTTTTTACCGCTTTGCTGGTCTCTCAAACATAGGGGAGACATTTCCATTATTGATGGCTCATTGCATTCTACGGGGCCAAAAATTCAAACTCCCACACTATCTAATGATTAATAATCAATATTTACAATGACTTATCAGTATGTTGTTAGGTTTGTTAATAGTGTGATCAATATTAAAAGTTGAATGCAAATAGCGAGCATTACTTAATCATGGTGTTACATTCGTCTCATTTATAAAACAGTGGTAAATGATATGAATGTTCTGCATAGCTTTAAAGGAAGAATCATTGCCGTCGTTATACTATTACTGACGGTGTCTTTGACAGTATCCAGCTTCCTCTCTTATCGACAAATCTCTTCGTCTATCCATGAACGAGTGAATGAGTACTCGATGCTAAAAATTAGCACGACCAGTGACACAATTTTGACTTGGATAGATACCATTAAATCTGGCTTGGTATCGAACGCGCCTGATTTTGTTCCCGATTACAATGATGCCCAGATTCTGTTGATGATTAGGCAGATTGCTAATACATCTCCAGCATCTGACATACTGGTTGGCTATGAAGATGGACGTTCCTACGGTAATAACAGTGGCAAAAGAGATCTCACAAAATATGATCCAAGGGTTCGTGACTGGTACAAAAAAGCCAAGCAGAAAGGTTCGACTATTGTTACCGATATATATAGTGATGCCTTAACGAAGAGCTTAATGGTGAGCGTTGCTGAACCTTTTTACTCACAAGGTCAATTGAAAGGAGTGCTGTTAGCTGACATAGAATTAGGTTTGCTTGATGAGCTAGTAAGGAAGGCACCATTCCCAGGGGCTATGATGGGATTGTATGATCAGACTAGTCTTACCATCGCATCTAATGGTGAAGTCGATGTACCAGGTGAAACTCAGTTGTATGATTTCTCTGACCTCAATCCTTTAACTGATGCTTTGTTGTCACAAAGTACAGGTATGATGGATTACAGCTTAGGAGGCGTCGAAAAAGTTGCCTTCTTTCAGACTCTACCACTAGATGATGGAGTTAGCTGGCATCTACTAGTTGGTGTTAACAAGTCTATTGCTTATGCAGAAGTTGATGAGGCACTTAAAACATCCCTTTATACTGCTCTGACTTTATTGGTCATTTCTTTCGTCATTTTCTTTGCCATCCTAAGCTACGCATATAGACCAATACTCGCTCTGAAAAGTACCGTATTAGATCTCTCACAAGGCAACGGAGATTTAACTCGTCGCTTAGATGTGAATACTCAAGATGACTTGGGTCAGATCGCTCAGGCTGTGAATACTTTCATAGGCAACCTTCAAACAATGATGATAGAAGTGTCTCAATCTTCTAAACATATATCTGACAATATTGAATTGCTGAATGCGCAGACAGAAAGTAATGATCAAGTCCTGACTTCCCATGCGATGGAAACGACTCAAGTTGTAACTGCAATGAACGAGATGAGTTCTACTGCGGAAAGCGTGGCGCAAAGTGCTTCTCAGACAGCGGAATTTACCAAAGTGACTAACGACGAAGCCGAGCAGTCAAAGCTGGTGGTTGCAAGTGCAGTGCGCAGCGTGGCGGATTTGATTGAAGAAGTTGAGGCCATGGCTAACAGTATTCAATCAATGAACGAAGATTCTCAGAAGATTGGCTCTGTACTTACAGTTATTGGTGAAATCGCGGATCAGACTAACTTATTAGCGCTCAATGCGGCCATTGAAGCGGCAAGAGCAGGTGAGCAAGGACGTGGATTTGCAGTGGTTGCTGATGAAGTAAGAGCACTGGCGGCCAGAACTCAGCAAAGCACTTCTGAGATCAATAACATGCTTGCCAACCTTAATGAAGGGACTAGAACGGTTGTTCAAGCGATGGATGAAACCAAGCAACGATGCCACAAAACTGCTGAAACCACAGAAAACGTGAATGAAAGCCTTGACCTGATGGTGAGCTCAATTGTACGTATCAATGATTTAGGCTTAGAGATCGCAACAGCTGCCGAACAGCAAAATTCTGTCACTGAAGAAGTTAGTCGAAATATGACCACAATCCAAGGGATGGTTGATGAACTGACGTCAAATAGTTCTCAAACGATGGCAAGTACTGTCGATTTAGCACAAAGTAATCATCAGTTATCAGCAATCGTTCGTCAGTTTAAACTGCAATAGTTAGATTTATGGTTGGGTAAATAAGCTAAGCCCAGTAAATCTCTAATGAAGACCGTCAATGCACGGTCTTTTTTACGTTTGTGGCTAAAAGGTTCGGGATTTGAGTTCTTGGCGTTGAGTAACAGTTTTTACTGAAAAAGCTAAAATTTTCTGCTAGTTAGAAAAAGGTTGTCTATCTTTAAAATAACAACATGGAGATAGAAAATGTATCAACTTACCCCTTACTTATTTTTTGCTGGCCGTTGTGAAGAGGCGCTTGATTTTTACCACAAATGTTTTGCTGGCGTTGTTCTAACAAAACAGCTTTTTAAAGATGCACCCCAGCAAATAGAAGGGGCGGATCCTAACTGGGTAATGCATGCGGAATTCGAAGCGTTTGGCATGAAGTTGATGCTCTCTGACGGAATTTTGGCTCAAGAACGCAGTGGTAATAACATTGCTCTAGCGATTGTGCTGACCGATCTTGATGAGCAGGCGCGTGTGTTTGACAAGCTGTCTCACGGTGGACATATCATGATGCCACTTGCCGATGCACCGTGGGGAGCCCGTTTTGGCAAAGTAGAAGATAAGTTCGGAGTGCGTTGGATACTTAACTGTGATTTAGTCAGATAACAAAAGCATACAATCTGACGTGTTAGTGAGCTCTCATTAACATTCACTCGTGATGAATTCAGTTTTTCAATCATCTAAAATTATAAATTGGTTAGTAAAAGATAAGTTGTATATAGATCGTGGCCAGCATCAAGATAACAGTAGATAGACTACAGCCAGGGTTGCATATTCGACTTCCGGTCAAATGGAATGAGCACCCCTTCTTATTTAATAGTTTTAAGATAAAAGACGAAGACCAGATCCGCATGATTCGCCATTTGGGGATTAAACACGTCTTTATTAACACCTCTCAGAGTGATACTCAGCCTTTACCTGTGGCCGAAGAAAAAGCGAGTGAGGGGGTAGAACAAGTTTTGCATGAAGAAATCGATCTAGAGGCGCAAAAACTTTGGAAAGAAAAGCAAGATAGAATCGAAAAGTTAAGTGCTTACCGTCGACGTGTCATTAATTGTGAAAAAGAGTTTGAACGTTCTCTATCAAGAATGAGAGCGGTGATGAACAAGATTCGTAACCGTCCAGAACAAGCCGTCGATGAAGCAAGCCAATTAGTAAATGATATCGTCGACAAGTTGTTGAGCGATGACAATGTCACACTTCATCTTATGAATGGCAAAAGCGAGTTTGAAGATATCTATTTCCATTCTCTCAATGTATCTGTCGTTGCAATGATGATCGCGAAGGCAAAGCAGTTAAGTGCAGATCAGATAAAAGAGGTGGCGTTTGCTTCGCTTTTCCATGATATGGGCAAAGTAAAAGTACCGACCGCAATATTACGAAAACCGACGCGTTTAACTGAACCTGAAAAAAACTATCTTAAATTGCATACCAAGTATGGTTTGGAAATCGCAGCCAATATGGATAGCTTTCCCGAAAGTGCTAGAACAGTGATTGCTCAGCACCATGAGCTGAACGATGGCTCCGGTTACCCTGAAGGCTTGAAAGAAGGTCAAATTGATGAACTTACTCAGATAGTCTCTGTAGCAAATGCGTATGACAACTTGTGCCATAGCAATATCCCCTCGGAACAAAAAATTCCGTATGTTGCGCTTTCCCACTTATATAAGAACTGTAAGCATCAGTATAATAATGAGAACTTGAGCCTCTTAATTAAGTTTATGGGAATCTACCCGCCAGGAACGGTAGTGCAGCTATCGAATGATATGGTCGGTTTAGTGATTTCGGTAAATGCGCAAAACATCCTTCACCCTAATGTGCTGATTTATGATCCGTCGGTACCTAGAACGCAAGCCCCGATTATTGACTTGGCAGAGAAAGATATAAAGATAGTTAATGCCATACTACCGACCAAGTTGCCGGATAAAGTGAGAGAGTATCTAAACCCACGCTCACGAATTTCCTATTTCTTCGACTCTGATGAGTAGTTATACACAGGATCTTGTGAGTAAGTTCTGATTAAATTGAGTGTAAAGTGGGTGTAATTTAAGGTCTGATTGATAAGTGTTCAGTCAGGCTTTTTTTATGAAAAAAACGTGTTTTTTTACTTGCCTTCAAAACGGAACTCCCTATAATGCGCTTCCACTGACACGGCAGACGCCACAAGGCTTCAGCAAGTGTCAGAGAGGTAAAAAGCTTCTGAGAAATAAATTTGAAAAAGTGTTTGACTCTTCAAATTAACTCGCTAGAATGCACCTCCGCTTTGAGAGAAAGTTTCTCACAAAGCAAAGCTCTTTAACAATATAAACCTATCAATCTGTGTGGGCACTCGTTGATGATAATCCAAATAGATACTTCGGTATCAATTTAGGTTTCAATGATACGAAGTGACCAACGAGTCGAAAGACTCAGCACAGTCAATTCAAACATTACTTTATGTAATGTTCAGTATTCATTGAGCCGACAAAATCTTAAATTGAAGAGTTTGATCATGGCTCAGATTGAACGCTGGCGGCAGGCCTAACACATGCAAGTCGAGCGGAAACGAGTTAACTGAACCTTCGGGGAACGTTAACGGCGTCGAGCGGCGGACGGGTGAGTAATGCCTGGGAAATTGCCCTGATGTGGGGGATAACCATTGGAAACGATGGCTAATACCGCATAATAGCTTCGGCTCAAAGAGGGGGACCTTCGGGCCTCTCGCGTCAGGATATGCCCAGGTGGGATTAGCTAGTTGGTGGGGTAAGGGCTCACCAAGGCGACGATCCCTAGCTGGTCTGAGAGGATGATCAGCCACACTGGAACTGAGACACGGTCCAGACTCCTACGGGAGGCAGCAGTGGGGAATATTGCACAATGGGCGCAAGCCTGATGCAGCCATGCCGCGTGTATGAAGAAGGCCTTCGGGTTGTAAAGTACTTTCAGCAGTGAGGAAGGTGGTGTCGTTAATAGCGGCATCATTTGACGTTAGCTGCAGAAGAAGCACCGGCTAACTCCGTGCCAGCAGCCGCGGTAATACGGAGGGTGCGAGCGTTAATCGGAATTACTGGGCGTAAAGCGCATGCAGGTGGTTTGTTAAGTCAGATGTGAAAGCCCGGGGCTCAACCTCGGAATTGCATTTGAAACTGGCAGACTAGAGTACTGTAGAGGGGGGTAGAATTTCAGGTGTAGCGGTGAAATGCGTAGAGATCTGAAGGAATACCGGTGGCGAAGGCGGCCCCCTGGACAGATACTGACACTCAGATGCGAAAGCGTGGGGAGCAAACAGGATTAGATACCCTGGTAGTCCACGCCGTAAACGATGTCTACTTGGAGGTTGTGGCCTTGAGCCGTGGCTTTCGGAGCTAACGCGTTAAGTAGACCGCCTGGGGAGTACGGTCGCAAGATTAAAACTCAAATGAATTGACGGGGGCCCGCACAAGCGGTGGAGCATGTGGTTTAATTCGATGCAACGCGAAGAACCTTACCTACTCTTGACATCCAGAGAACTTTCCAGAGATGGATTGGTGCCTTCGGGAACTCTGAGACAGGTGCTGCATGGCTGTCGTCAGCTCGTGTTGTGAAATGTTGGGTTAAGTCCCGCAACGAGCGCAACCCTTATCCTTGTTTGCCAGCGAGTAATGTCGGGAACTCCAGGGAGACTGCCGGTGATAAACCGGAGGAAGGTGGGGACGACGTCAAGTCATCATGGCCCTTACGAGTAGGGCTACACACGTGCTACAATGGCGCATACAGAGGGCGGCCAACTTGCGAAAGTGAGCGAATCCCAAAAAGTGCGTCGTAGTCCGGATCGGAGTCTGCAACTCGACTCCGTGAAGTCGGAATCGCTAGTAATCGTGGATCAGAATGCCACGGTGAATACGTTCCCGGGCCTTGTACACACCGCCCGTCACACCATGGGAGTGGGCTGCAAAAGAAGTGGGTAGTTTAACCTTCGGGAGGACGCTCACCACTTTGTGGTTCATGACTGGGGTGAAGTCGTAACAAGGTAGCCCTAGGGGAACCTGGGGCTGGATCACCTCCTTATACGATGATTATTGCGATGAGTGTTCACACAGATTGATATGTTTATACACGTTAAGAGACGATACTGGGTCTGTAGCTCAGGTGGTTAGAGCGTTCGCCTGATAAGCGAGAGGTCGGTGGTTCAAGTC